>NZ_JARLUU010000001.1:2815000-3262500 GCF_037162425.1 Pseudoalteromonas sp. Hal040
CGTCGCCTTGGTGAGCCATTACCTCACCAACTAGCTAATCCCACTTGGGCTAATCTTATGGCGTGAGGCCCGAAGGTCCCCCACTTTGGTCCGTAGACATCATGCGGTATTAGCAGTCGTTTCCAACTGTTGTCCCCCACCATAAGGCATATTCCCAAGCATTACTCACCCGTCCGCCGCTCGTCAGCAGAGTAGCAAGCTACTCTCTGTTACCGCTCGACTTGCATGTGTTAGGCCTGCCGCCAGCGTTCAATCTGAGCCATGATCAAACTCTTCAATTAAAAGTTTTTTTGAAACCGAAGTTTCGTGCTCAATGAATTCTGAATTTTGATATCTTTCGATATCGAATTGACTGTGCTGAAACAAGTAAACTTGTTTCCGTTGGTCACTCAGTTCAATTGAGACTCTAAATTTGTTTGCGTTACTTAGTAAACTAAGCTTCGCTGTTAGAACTCAATCTGCACGAGTGCCCACACAGATGATTGCTTTATATTGTTAAAGAACGTTGCGACGTTGTCGCTAGGGATGCGTATAATACATCCTTAATTTTTCGAGTCAACACTTAATTTCAAACTTTCTTTTTAGACCGTTTTAAACCGAAGTTTTACTTAACTCTCTGTCACTTTGTTCAGCGCTTTTCATTGCTGCCCGCCGTGTCAGTGGATGCGCATTATAGGGATGCGAAGAATTAACGCAAGCACTTTTTGTAGAAAACTACTAAAAACTTACCTTTCGCGCAAAAAACAAGCTAAAAGCAGTAAAAAACACAGTTTACTGTACAAAATACAGTCAACTTTTCTCGAGAGGATCTTAAGTATTATCGAAATTAGGTAATACGCAAGTTTTTAAATAAAAAAAGCGCCACTATTTTTAATGGCGCTTTTATCAATCAACTCTGAATTAGTACAAGATACTATATAACTTACGGCGATACTTAGATGCCAAGGCATCGCCATCAGGTAAAGAAGCGATAATCTCTAGATAGGTTGGTTTTGCATCTGCGTAGTTAAGATCTTTTTTAAGTATATTAAATAACATCTCTAAAGCTTCTTCTTTACGACCCGCACTATTAAGCGCATTACTTAGTTCTACTTTTATCTCTAAATCATTTGGGTATTTTTCAACTTTATCTTGCAGTGCTTTTATTTCTGGTGAATCTGTTGCAGCTAATGCTTGTTCACATTTTGCTTGAATATTTGTGAAATACGCATCACGTTCATTTTCTGCAACCGAATCTAATAATGCTTGTGCATCTTCTAATTTATGAATTTGAATACAGATATCAGCTAAAACTAACTTTACACGCGTATGGCTTGGATCTAACTCGTAAGCTTGCTTTGCATAATTAAAGGCATTATTTAAATCTTGATTAATTAACGCTTGTTTAGCTTGCTCTAATAATAACTCGTGCTGTGCTGGTAAATGTTTTGCAAGGGCATCACGAATTTGCTGTTCTGTTTGAGCACCCGGTAACATATCGACAGGTGCAGAATCTTTTAACATCACAAGCGTTGGTAATGCTTGCAAACCAATTTGTTGAGCAAGTTGCCCAGCAAGAGCTTGCTCAATATCACAATCTAATGTTGCTACCAATAAATGCTCACCATATTCATGTGCGATTTTTTCTAAAATAGCAGCTTGTTGATGACACTCAGGGTTTTGCGCAGAGTAAAAAGTAAGTAACACTAATTTTTCAGCGGATGTTTCACCCAAAGCTTGCTGCAAATTTTGCGGGGTAAGATTTATCATATTATTCATTTGATTGATTGCACTATATAAGTATTTAGGTTTTTATATAGTGGCAAACATAACAATTACAAGTCCCACAGGTCGAGGTCATTATGAAATTATCTGCTATTTCTGCAGCTTTATTACTTCTTAGTCCATTCGCACAAGCAACAACACTAGATTTAAACCTTCAACAAACTATGCCTGAGATTGAAAAGCTCTATTTAGACTTGCATCAATCTCCTGAACTGTCGTACCACGAAAAACAAACAGGCCAAAAGATAGCAAAGCAATTAAAACAACTAGGCTTTACTGTTACAGATAATGTAGGGGGTTACGGCGTTGTTGGGATTTATGAAAATGGTGATGGCCCTACAATTATGATCCGCACTGATACTGACGGATTACCAATTGTTGAACAAACCGGTAAGCCTTACGCTTCTAAAGTAACAGTCACTAATGATACGGGTGCAACTGTTGGCGTAATGCATGGTTGTGGTCATGATATTCACATGAGTTCATTTATTGGCACAGCACAACAGTTAATGACCCACAAAGATCAGTGGCAAGGTACACTAATGATGGTCGCACAACCCGCAGAGGAAGTAGGCGGTGGTGCAAAAGCAATGCTTAGAGAAGGGCTCTTTACTAAGTACCCTACCCCAGACCATGTTATTGGGTTACATGTAAGTGCGAGTGTTCAAGCTGGTAAAGTCAGTATGAAAACTGAATATACGATGGCAAGTGTTGACTCTGTTGATATTACTGTAAAGGGTAAAGGCGGTCACGGTGCCTATCCTCATACAACAATAGACCCTGTTGTGATTGCTTCGCGCATTGTATTAGCACTACAAACAATTACGAGCCGCGAATTGTCACCATTAGAACCGTCAGTTATTACTGTTGGCTCAATTCACGGTGGCTCTAAACACAATGTCATTTCGGATGAAGTAAAACTACAACTTACACTGCGCAGTTATAACCCTGAAGTTCGTTTACAACAAATCGCGGCGATTAAACGAATTTCTAAAGGCATAGCATTAAGTGCTGGCCTTGATGAAAGCTTAGCACCTGAAGTCTATGTACATGAAGACGAATCAATTCCTTCAACTTATAATAATCCAGCTCAAACCAACCTAGTGCGTTCAGCAATTGCTAACGCTATTGGTGAAGAGAATGTACTTGAAACTGAAGCTGTAATGGCTGGTGAAGACTTTGGTCTTTATGGTCGTACAGAGCAGCACGTACCAATTACTTTGTTTTGGTTAGGTGGTGTTGAACCGAGTCAATATGATGCAGCAATGCAATCAGGCGCAACATTACCTTCATTACACTCAAGTAAGTTTGCGCCTGATTACAAGAAGGCGCTCCCTACTGGGATTACAGCAATGAGTAATGCCGCGGTTGCCCTATTCAACAAAAAATAGTTTAGGCTGACTTGGCTCTAGGCTTTGCTTTTCTTTTAAAACGTCGCTTTTGCGGCGTTTTTGGTAATTGGCCGAATACTTGGCTGTCGCACTGCTTGGCTTGCTCAACTAAAGCATGCAGCTCTGCTAGTAATGGCGTTAAAAACTGCTGATAACTCATATGTTGCTCAGCTATATTCCCTAACGACGCTTCCCACTTAGCTGTTAAGTCGGGGCTAGCAAGCTGCTCTGGTAATGTACTTATGAGAGCTTTACCTGTTGCGGTAGCTAGAATGTTTTTACCCTGACGTTCCAAAAAGCGGCGCTTGAATAAAAGCTCAAGAATACCTGCCCGTGTAGCCTCAGTGCCTAAGCCATCAGTTTCTTTAAGGATCTTTTTAATTTCAGGGTCTTTCACATAGCGGCTGATGCCTGTCATAGCACTTAATAAGGTCGCATCAGTAAAGTGTGCTGGCGGTGTTGTCATTTTATCTACCACGTCACCTTGATTACAATGCAGCTGCTGACCTTTTTCAAGTGGCGGTAAGGTCTGCTCATCTTTTAACTCGGTTTTACCCATTAATGTTTTGAAGCCTAAGCTAACATCTTGCTTAGCCGCAGCTTTAAAAAGCCCACCCGCAATTTCGACTGTGACTTTGGTTTCGTTAAATACATAGTCTGGATAAAACTGAATTAAATAATGACGACAGATCAACCGATAGATTTTTTGTTCATCACTATTTAATGATGCTGAGCGAAGTTGTTTTTCGGTAGGAACAATAGCGTGGTGAGCTGCAACCTTGCTGTCATTAAAACATTTACTCCGCTTACTCATATCGGCTTGCTTGCAAGCTTCACTTACTTGACCTTCATTATTAGTGATGGCGGCAATAATCCTCGCTGCATCTCTATGATGCTCTTTTGGTAAATAGCGGTTATCTGAACGAGGATACGTAATTAACTTATGACGCTCATACAAGCTTTGACAGGTATCTAGCACCTTTTGTGCTGGCATTGAAAACGCCTTTGCCGCATCAATTTGTAAAGCTGATAAGTTATAAGGCAGTGGCGCTTGTTGCTTTTTTTGCTTTTGTTCAAGCTCAACCACTTTAGCTGGTTGATTAGTTATGCGTGACACAACATTTTCAGCAAGCCCTCTATGTAATACCCGCCCTTCCTCATCTTGATAAGGTTCACATGCTTTACTTGGCTGCCACTTTGCAGAAAATGCTTGATGCTGAGTTTCAAGATGAGCTAATACTTCATAAAAAGGTTTCGCTACAAAGTTAGCTATTTCATTATCACGATTAACGACTAAACCTAAAATAGGTGTTTGGACACGACCTACTGATAACACATTACCAAATCCAGCTTTTTGCCCAGCAAGCGTATAAGCGCGAGTTAAATTCATGCCAAATAGCCAATCTGCACGTGAGCGAGCTAAAGCAGATACACTCAAGGGAATAAAATCGCGATTCGACTTTAAGTTATTCAGTGCTTTTTTCACTGCACTTAAGTTTAAGTCGCTGATTAATAGTCGTTGAATTTGCTGTTTTTTAGCTTGGCTTAATCTGACCTGTTCAATTACCTCATCAACCAATAACTGGCCTTCGCGATCAGGGTCGCCAGCATGAACAATTATGTTTGCCTGCTTAATTAGCTTTTTTAATACAGTAAGTTGTTTGCGTGTTTTTGCTTTAGGTTTTAATTGCCATTGTTCTGGCACGATAGGTAAGTGCTCAAATTGCCACTTTTTAAAACTTGCATCGTAATCATCTGGCTCTGCTTGTTCAAGCAAATGACCAATACACCAAGAAACACAATCACCATTAGCAAGCTCTATATAACCATCCTGTTTTTTTTGTGGTTTAGGCAATGCATCTGCAATGGCTCGCGCCAAGGACGGTTTTTCGGCAATGTAAAGTTTCATAACGCAACACTAAATACTGTTTTTATAAACAGTAGTCTAGCACAAGAATTTTAACTAAGGAATGACTTACGTCTGCGGGCTACGTCGAGTAAAAAGGTAAATGAGGGGTAGATAACAGACAACCACTGTACCAACGTTGATTAAAGGCAATAGCGTTTTATACATATAAGTGCTGTACGATAAATCCCATAGGTGGCGGTCGACTAAACGAAACAATTGCAAAATGGGCGCCATTATAACAACAAGTTGCCCCAAAGCACTTTGCCATAAATAGACTTTATCTTTAATACCTAAGTAGGCAATCACAGCCATCCAAGCAATATCATTAAACGCCCAAACAACATAGCGCCACACATAAATATCATCAAATGCTTTTAAAGCTGAATAAATAAGAGTTCCGTATAGGAAGAAAGCGGCTGTGATAACAGCAAAGTAAAATGCAGGCCAATCTTTGCGAAGATAAAATACAAAAATAGCCGGGCTCAGAATGAACACCCAGCTATGATCCAATGTCACAATGACAGAGTCAATCCAATGAGGCAAAGTTAATCGCCTTGTGTTTTACCATCATCATTGTCATCGCCACCGCCGCCATTACCTGGCATATAGCTGTACTTATCAACTTTTTTCATTTTTATACTCCATTACATGTGTTAATGAAGTTTCACTTTAATTGATTTACGGCCTTACATCAATAGGGTCAGATTCGTGTGCTTTACCTTGCATGATAGAGATTTCAACACGGCGATTTCGTTTACGATCTTCATCAGTCACATTAGGTACAAGGGGCCGTGTTTCAGCATGCCCTACCACGACCATTCGTGACTTATCAAAGCCCGGGGCTTTTTCCATTTCACTGGCGACTGCCACTGCGCGTTTTGATGATAAATCCCAGTTATTCGTGTAAAGCTCATTCGATACTTGGAAATCATCAGTGTGTCCTGACACGGTAATTTCGCCCGGCACATCTTTTAACAACGTGGCAATATCACGAATAATCGGTTTAAATTTTGGTTGTAAAAATGCACTGCCAGACGGGAACGAACCATTTTCTCGAATGCGAATAATAATTTGTTGACCTAATGACTCAAGCTCAATCGCCCCATCCATTATTTGCTGTTCTAGCTGCTGGGCAATTTTCTTAACAAGTTCATTTGTTTGTTCTTGATCAGCCGCAGAAATTGACTGTTCCAAGGCTTGTTGCTGAGCCGTACTTTGAGACTCACCACCACGCTTGTTACCGCGCTGTTCTTGTCGACCACCGGCAGAGCTTTCGTCGCCGGCCTGAAACTCAAGCATTTGCTGCGTCATTTCTACGGTTTGTTGTTGAATCGTTTCAATTGGAGTGGGTTCAGGCTTACCAGGCGTGAACTCCATGGCAATGACTGAGGTTCCTTTAGGAATATCTTTTACTTCTATTTTATTTTGTACACCGAAAGCAAACTTCATAGAGCCGGCAATTTGCTTGAACTTCAGTACATCCATTTCCGAGAAGGCTAGTAAGAGTACAAAGAAGCACATTAATAGTGACATTAAATCTGCGAAAGTTCCCATCCAAGCAGGTAAGCCAGGAGGTGGGCATTTGCACTCTTGATCAGACATACCCTACTCCTCGGTATCAACTTTACGTTTTGATTCGGCTAAGTAGTTTTTCAAGATACCTTCAATCACTTTCGGGTTTTGACCATCTTGAATACCCAGTACTGCGTCGAGAATTAAGCGTTGGTTAAGCGCTTCCTCGTCTTTACGCAGCTCTAGTTTTACCTGAATAGGAATAGCAACAACGTTTGCTAAGAAAGCACCATAAAGTGTTGTTAAAAGAGCAACCGCCATTGCAGGACCGATTGCTTTTGGGTCATCCATGTTTGATAACATAGCAACCAGACCGATCAGTGTACCGATCATCCCCATCGCTGGAGCGATATCGGCGAGGGACTTAAATAAGCCTGCACCAATTTCATGGCGAGTAGCAGTAAGGGAAATATCTTTTTGCAGTGTAGCTCGTACCACATCAGCATCATGGCCATCCACTAACATATCAACCCCTTTACGCATAAAGCCGTTTGGGATTTCGGCTTCTTCTAATGCTAAGAAACCACCTTTACGTGCTGAGTCAGCTAATTCTACTGCTTTTTCGATTAATTCTTCTGGCGATTCAATTTTGAACATAAAGGCTTTTGCAGCGACCTTACCAATGCCCAAAAATTGCCCCATAGTGAAATTCGATAATACGATAAAAATCGAACCACCAAATACAATGACCACCGAAGGCGTGTTGTAAAACATTGCAACTTGGCCGTCACTACTTAACACCATCGACATAGCAATTAAGCCTATGGCACCAAGAATACCTATTATGGTTGCTAAATCCACATACCCCTCCAGAGCAACAATTACACGACACCCATAGGCATCAAATTTTTATTATTAACTGCTTATCGGCAAGCAATTGAAATACTTAAATCATTAAATGAATTAATTTTATTTTAATGTAAGATTTTTAAGCTACAAGTTTAAGCTGTATCTAAAACCGTAAAAATAGCATATTGAAAATGGATTATGCGTAAAAAAACACATCATTCTTTGACCTAGTTTAGCATTCCCCCTAAAATTGGCCTCACTTTCTAACAGCTATCGAGGCCACAATGGCAACAAAGAAACCAGAAAACTTAAGCTTTGAAGAAGCACTGGATGAATTATCTCAAATTGTTGCACAAATGGAGCAAGGTGAACTGTCGCTAGAGCAGTCACTCAAACAGTTTGAACGCGGCATTGCGTTGGCAAATGCTTCATCTGGTAAGTTACAACAAGCCGAACAAAAGGTTGCCATATTAATGGGCAACGATAGCCAAGCGCCTCTTAGCAATTTTGATTCAAATCTGGACTAATTAAGTGCAATTAAAAGAACAACTACAACGCGCTCGAGAAGACGTTGAAGCACATTTAAATCGCTATTTCGAACGACCACTTAATACCGAAAAAACCATCAAAGAAGCCACGCATTATGGGGTTTTAAATGGTGGTAAGCGCTTACGTCCTTACCTTGTTTATGCAACTGGCCGAATGATGGGCGCAGACAAAGCCGATCTTGATATTCTTGCCGCTGCTATTGAGTGTATTCATAGCTACTCATTAGTCCATGATGACCTACCTGCCATGGATGATGATGACTTAAGACGTGGCCGTCCTACCTGTCATATTGTTTACGGGGAAGCGCAAGCAATACTTGCCGGAGATGCATTACAAACACTGGCATTTGATTTAATCGCCAACCATCAATTTGCAGTTTCAGCTACGCAACAAGTAAAAATGATAGCCTCGTTAAGCAAAGCCTCAGGTATTGAGGGTATGGTAGGTGGACAAGCACTGGATATCGAAGCGACCGATAAACAAATTACTGTTGAACAGCTGGAGCGCATTCACCAGCTAAAAACAGGCGCATTACTTAATTGCGCAATTACACTTGGTGCGTTGTGTGCTAAAAATTGCGATGAGCATACCCTCGCGCAATTAAACCTATTTGGCCAAGCAATAGGACTGGCTTTTCAGGTACAAGACGATATCCTTGATGTAGAAGCTGATACTGAAACATTGGGTAAACCACAAGGTTCAGATATTGCAGCTAATAAAGCAACTTACCCTGCATTATTAGGTATGGCTGGCGCAAAGCAAAAAGCACAAGATTTACTGGCTCAAGCTCATCAAGCTCTTGAGGCAATTGATTACGACACCAGCGAACTGGCGAGCCTTGCAAGCTATATCGTTGAACGTAATTATTAATGCCTACAAAAGAAAGACAAAATAACTAAAAAATCAGAGCAGCAATGGGCTATAATGCACTCTGGTTAGCGAAGGATGTATAAAAAATCATGACACTTGATAGTAGCAAGTATCCATTATTAAGTTTGGTTGACGAACCAGCACAACTGCGTGATTTAGCGCAAGACAAGTTACCTGCGTTTAGTAAAGAGTTACGCGAATACCTACTTAACTCGGTTTCGCAAAGTAGTGGTCACTTAGCATCAGGTTTAGGCACTGTTGAACTAACCGTTGCGTTGCATTATGTTTATAACACTCCTGAAGATCGTTTAGTATGGGATGTGGGTCATCAAGCATACCCGCACAAAATCTTAACGGGTCGCCGTGACCAAATGCATACTATTCGTCAAAAAGACGGTTTGCACCCTTTCCCATTCCGTGAAGAAAGCCCTTACGACACTTTCAGTGTAGGCCATTCGAGCACCTCTATTTCGGCTGCCTTAGGCATGGCCATTGCCGCTGAAAAAGAAGGTAAAGATCGTAAAACTGTAGCGGTTATTGGCGATGGTGCGATTACGGCGGGTATGGCATTTGAAGCGATGAATCACATGGGTGATGTAAACCCTAACGTGTTAATTATCTTAAACGATAATGAAATGTCGATTTCAGAAAACGTAGGTGCACTAAATAATCACTTTGCTCGTATTTTATCTGGTAGTTTCTACACCAATATTCGTGAAGGCAGTAAAAAGCTGCTTTCAGGTTTACCGCCAGTGAAAGAACTTGCTAGCCGCATGGAAGAACACTTAAAAGGTATGGTCATTCCAGGCACGTTCTTTGAAGAATTAGGCCTAAACTACATCGGCCCAATTGATGGTCATGATGTAAATATGTTGGTTGATACCTTACGTAATATGCGTAACCTTAAAGGCCCGCAGTTACTGCATATTAAAACGCAAAAAGGTAAAGGTTATAAACCAGCTGAAGCGGATCCAATTGGTTACCATGGCGTACCAAAATTTGATCCGAGCATGTCAAAATTACCAAAATCAAAACCAGGCGCTGCCACATTCTCAAATGTGTTTGGTGACTGGTTATGTGATATGGCAGCACAAGACGACAAGCTAATGGCAATTACCCCAGCGATGCGTGAAGGCTCAGGCATGGTACGTTTTTCTAAAGAGTACCCTGCGCAATACTTTGATGTGGCGATTGCAGAGCAACATGCTGTAACGCTTGCTGCTGGCTTTGCATGTGAAGGTTTGAAGCCTGTTGTTGCTATTTATTCAAGCTTTTTACAACGTGCGTACGATCAACTTATCCACGATGTAGCATTACAAAACTTACCTGTTTTATTTGCTATTGACCGTGCTGGTATTGTTGGTGCTGATGGTGAAACTCACCAAGGTGCTTATGACTTAAGCTTTATGCGCTGTATTCCTAATATGGTTATCATGGCACCAAGCGACACGAACGAGTGCCGTCAAATGCTTTACACTGGTTACCAATGCAATCAACCTGTCGCTGTTCGTTACCCGCGTGGTAGTGCAGGCACATGTGAGGTTGAATCAACCATGAGTGCGATTGAAATTGGTAAAGCGAGAAGCATCAAACAAGGTAGCAAAGTGGCGATCTTGTCGTTCGGTACGCTGCTAGAGAACGCCAAAGTAGCTGCAGAAGCGCTTAACGCAACAGTCATTGATATGCGCTTTATCAAACCTCTTGATACTGACGCTATCAGTGACTTACTCGGCAGCCATAATGTGATTGTTACCTTAGAAGACAACGCCATTGCAGGCGGTGCAGGTTCTGCTGTTAATGAATACTTAGCTGCAATCAAAGCGGATGTGACTATCTTAAACTTAGGTATTCCAGATGAGTTCATTAAGCATGGTACGCAAGATGAAATGCACGCCGAAATGGGCCTAGATGCAAATGGTATCTTAACTCGCATCAAAGAGTTCATGGCTTAAGCCAAACAGCATTCACAAAAAAGGAGCCTTAAGGCTCCTTTTTTAATACCAATAGAAACGCTAGCGCATCCAAATTTTAATATCGGCTAGGCCATTAGCTTGTAGTGCACTAAGCTGCTGGTCAACATTGTTGCTTTGCTCGAACTCAAAGGCATCTAATTGCTCGTCAAAGGTAATGTTTGCTACACCATCGCCACCGCGCTTTTTCACTTGATGCAGTGCAATATCAGCTAGGTTAACTGAGGTTTCCCAACCAATAACTTGGCCACCCAGTAAAGGTAATGGGTAGAAAGACCAGCCAATCGACGCAGTAATGGTGGTCGATTCTCCATTCGGTAATCTAAATGGGTTTGCTGCAATTGCTTCACATAAATCGGCCACATAATTGTCTATCGCTGTGCGTTTGAAGTCACGTAGTAAGAGTAAAAACTCATCACCACTCCAACGCGCAACATAGTCAGAACCTTGAGTACGACTATTCAATAAAGTCGCCATTTGTTGTAAACAGCTATCGCCAGCAAGGGGGCCATACGCATCATTAATGCGGCTGAAGTTATCAAAGTTAATTATTAATAGCACTAGCGACTTACCCTGCGCTTGCAATGACTGCGAGTTACGCTGGAAGTGTTCGATATCTTTAGGGAGCTGATCAAACAAGAAGCGGCGACTACGTAACCCTGTAAGCTCATCTGAGTGACTAACTAACTTAAGCTGTGAATTCACTTGGTTAAGCTTATCGTTGGCTTCTCGAAGCTCTACGGTTCGTTCTGTTACTAAGCTTTCAAGCGCTAATTGCTTACGTTTCTCTTGCGCTCTAAATACCCAAAATACAAGGTAGAACAGTAAAATAAAGCTACTGGTGATCAAGAGTCTAAAATAAATAGTCTCATCAAAACGGCGCGGTACTACAAAGCTGTACTCAGTACGACGTGCTTTTTGCCAATCTTCACCACGACGCTTTGCTTCAAGTTGGAATAAAAACGACCCCGGCGGTAAGTTAGTATAAATTGCCTCACGACGAGTATTGGCATAACGCCAATCACTGTCTAAGCCACTTAAACGGTAGCGGAACTCGATACTTGAAGGGGCATAATAGTCAATCGCGGTGTATTTTAACGTTACATCGCGTTCATCAATTTGCAGCTGTGGTTTATCACCTAAGGTTGCGGTACTTAAATGACGAAGCGGCGTGATCAAGCTTTCAATACGTGGCTTAAGTGCTTGAACACCAAAAAGCTCAACGCTCTTAGGTATTTCTACCACACCTTGTAAGCTTGGGTACCAAATAGAGTTACCCGTGTCTGCTACAGCATCGTGGCCAAGGCCGGCACAACACTGACTGGCTTTACCATCTAGTTGGCGGTCAAACGATGAAATCACTTGTTCTACTTTTAAGCTCTCGATATCTGTACCAAACTGCTCTACCGGCATGCGGTATACGCCTTTCATGGTGCTGACCCAGATACGTTTTAATTGCTTATCGTAAACCAGACTAAAAATAGAGCCATAAGGTAGACCATCGGTCGCATCTAACTGACGCCATTGGCCTTTGGTACTGCGATAAAATAAACCATCGTTAAGTGAGCCAATTAATATTCCCACCCCTTCAATATTCAAAATACTGGTGACGTAAGCACTTTCTAAGCTGGTTTGGTCGCCAATTTTTTCAATACCGCGGTCGGTAAAGTAATACGCCCCTTTACTGGTACCAATTAGGCCAAAGTTTTGCTCATCCAGAACGTAGGTAATAAATTTACTACTTAAGAAGGCATTGTATGCAAAAGGTGTTAAACCACCATAACTTAAGCGATACATTCCGCGGCCTGTACCGAGCCAAAAACCGCCTTTGCTAGAACGGCTAATTGCGAATACTGGGTTATCGCGCAGTGCTCGCCCTGGCACCGTATACAAGTTTTGGTTTTCGTAATAAAACACACCGCGGCCTGTTGCGATGTACAAACGATCACCATCAAATTGTAAGTCGTGTACCGCAGCTCGACCAAATTGATTACTCGGAATTTGATTTACAAAATTCTTGTTGTAATCGAAGTAGCCAACACCGGCGCGGTTAGCTACCCATAATTTGCCATCAGGTGCTTGGCTAATCGCCATCACCGCTTCGGTCATATTTGAGATAGCTGAGTGACGTTCAATACGCCCCTCGTGAGCAAGCCATAAGCCTTCACTGAAGCTTGCCAGCCAAATGTTATTTTGATTGTCACGGAAAATATCGGCAAACCAAATGCTTTGATCGAGCTGGCTTGGCTCAACCCATTGCCAATCCCCTGAGTTATCACGAAATAACAGTCGGCCGTAGGTCGAAATCCATAGCGCCCCATCGGAGTCACTCATAAATTTATAAACGGCAGAGTTACTCGCATTGGGCAGTGGGAATGGACGCAGCTCGTCATCTAAATCAAGAAAGTAGGCACCCAGCTCTGAGGCAAGGTATAAGTTACCTTCAAGCCACGCCATATCATGAATAATGGTTTGTGCTAAACGCTCAGGTAATGAAACCTTGGCAGTAAGCTCTAATCGTAATTTAGCAAAGTCAGATGAAGTATTGGTTAAACGCAATAAATGGCGCTCATTGACCAGCCAAATGCCTTCTGGTGACAATGCCATTTGACTCACCGAACCAACAATTTGCGTAATTGCAGTGGCATTAGATACCGGTACGATTAACGCTGAGTTTTGATTGAGTGTGACTTGATTTCGAGCAACATAATAAAGGCCGTTGGCCGCAATCCAGATGCTGCCTTTGGAGTCTTCGAGAATATCGCGAACCGGACCTTTAACGTTAAAGGTTTGCGACATCATGGTTTTAGGATCAAGGGTAACCAAGCCATTTTTGGTACCAACCCACAGTAACCCTGTGCTATCGACTAATAGTTTATTAATACCATTACTTGGTAGGAAGTCGCTGTTTTGCGTATTGAAGTTAGTGAAGGTGTTACCATCAAAACGGCTTAAGCCAAACTGAGTACCCAGCCACATATAGCCTTGCTCATCTTGAGCAATGCTTTTTAAAGATTGCGATGGCAAGCCATTTTGGATGTTCCACTGTTTGACCACATACTCTGTGATAGATGCAAACGCAGGCATGCTGCAAAACACCAACAAACAGACAACTAGAAATCGCATCATATACTTGCCACCAAGTAACACTTAACTCATCGTTTAAAAAGGCAAATAGCCTGCTTTAAACAAGGCTTGAACACAAATTAATGAAAAAATACCTGCTAAAATATCATCAGCCATGATGCCCAAGCCACCGTGTAAGCGTCTATCTAAAATTCGGATAGGACCTGGTTTAGCGATATCAAAAAAGCGGAACAATAAAAAACCCACCAACAGTGACTGCCAACTCAATGCAGCACCAATCATGGTGATATAATAACCAGCAACTTCATCCCAAACAATGGCTGGATGATCATGTACCCCTAAGTCATCTGCTGTTTTACCACATGCCCAAATACCAAACACGCTGATCACGATTGCAAACACAATCTGTAACCACAGTGGAAAGTACATCGTGGTGAAAATAAATGGCAAAGCAGCAAAAGTACCAAAGGTGCCAGGCGCTTTAGGGGCAAGGCCTAAGCCAAAACCCAAACCAAAAAATTGGTGCGGGCGTTTTAAATTGAATAAACGGTTACTGCTCAAACCGGCTCCTTCGCGAAGTGCTGAAAGCCCTTACCTTGATAGTTAAACTTTTCACCATCAAGTAATAGCTCAATCTCACCTTCGCCACTTTTAATTTGCCCAACACAACTTGCTTCAACACCATATTGGCGTAATTTCATATCAACCATGCTTTTATTGCTTTCAGGCACAGTAAACAGCAACTCATAGTCGTCACCATAATTTAGGATATAGTCAAATTGCTCAGCACGTGGAATCGACGAATTTAATGCATCAGAAACAGGCACTTTATCGACATTGATCACCGCACTAACTTGCGATAGCGCTAAAATATGGCCTAAATCTGCCAACAAGCCATCAGAAATATCGATAGCCGCAGAGGCCGCGCCTCGCAAAACCTGACCCGCAGCTACACGTGGCGTCGGATAATCAAAGCGATTATTTAAATAGCTTAAATGTTCAGGGGCAATATCAAGGTCTTGTTTACGGGCTTCAATAGCTACACCAGCATCACCTAATGGGCCTGTTACATAAATCCAATCGCCAACTTTAGCACCGCTACGGCGTAGTGCTTTGCCTTCAGGCACAATGCCTTTAGCGCAGATTGTAATGGTTAAAGGGCCTTGGGTGGTATCACCACCAATGATTTGCACATTGAAGTACTCTGCAATTTCATGCATACCTTCAGTGAACTCTTCAAGCCACTCTATATTTACCTCAGGCAAGGTTAAGCCAACCGAAATCCACGTAGGTTCAGCGCCCATTGCCGCAAGATCACTTAAATTAACAGCTAACGCCCGATGCCCAAGGGCACGCGCAGAGATGTCATCAAAAAAGTGTACGCCCGCAACTAAGGTGTCTGTTGTTACCGCCAATTGACAGTTTTCAGGCACAGTTACTAAGGCACAATCGTCACCAATACCTAGGTTCACATCACGGCGAATAATGCCACGCCCCTTAAAGTAACGATTGATTAATTCAAATTCCTTCATACACAAAAAAGCCGGCCCAAGCCGGCTCTCCTTTACGGGGCTACTTACTTACGCAGGTCTTTCACTGCTTTATCAAGTACACCGTTGACAAACTTATGGCTGTCTTCAGCACCAAACATCTTCGCAAGCTCAATGCCTTCATTGATTGCCACTTTGTAAGGTACGTCTTCACGGAATTTCAGCTCATAGGCAGACAGACGTAAAATTGCTTTTTCGACCATGTCTAACTCATCTGCTGGGCGTGCTAAATGTGGCGCAACGATTTCATCTAATTGCTTACAGTTAACAACAACACCGCGTGCTAGGTCTTTGAAATATTCGACGTCGATCTTAGTCACATCATTTTCAATTAACATTTGCTGTTCAATATCAGCAATTGGGTTACCGCTTAACTGCCAAGAGTATACGGCTTGAAGTGCTAAGATACGTGCTTTACGTCTTGCTGCTGGTTTCACAGAGATTCCTTAAACTTAAATTTTGTCTAACACATTAACCATTTCAAGCGCGCCTAAAGCAGCTTCGCCGCCTTTATTACCCATTTTGGTACCTGCGCGCTCAATTGCTTGCTCAATGCTTTCAGTGGTTAATACGCCAAATGCAACCGGGATATCATACTCAAGAGATACTTGCGCAAGACCTTTGTTTGATTCGCCAGCGACTAAATCAAAGTGTGGGGTACCACCTCTGATCACTACGCCTAAAGCGATGATTGCATCGTGTTCTTTCTTTGCTGCAACGCGTTTCGCTGCTAAAGGTAATTCAACGGCACCTGGTACGTAAACAACAGTAATGTCGTCATCAGATACGCCACCTGTGCGCTTAAGCTCATCAACAGCACCTGCTAATAGGCTGCTACCAATAAAGTCATTAAAGCGAGAAATGACAATGGCAAATTTTTTGCCCGGTGCGTATTTGTTACCTTCAATAATTTTCATTTAATAACCCTAAAAAATAAGTTTAAGCGGTTGCGATTGCGCAAAAATTACGGCGCATAATACCACAAAAATATAAAAGTAGCCTAGAAAATCTGTTTTCCCTAATTAAGAGCGCGGCTCAACGTAGTCAACCACTTCTAAGTGGAAACCAGATAGCGCATGGTACTTCTTAGGACGGCTCATTAAGCGCATCTTTTCAATACCTAAATCAGCCAAAATCTGAGACCCCACGCCCACTGTACGCGATGTACCTTGGAACTTACGATGACTGACATTTTCGCCCGCATCTTCAGCAGCAAACGCTTTAACGGTTGCTTCTAAGTCTTCAGTTGATTCTTGCTTACCTAAAATAACCAGCACGCCGCTGTGCTCAGCGATATAAGCCATTGCATCTGATAAGCCCCAGCTACGATCAGCACTTCTATCTGATAATAAAATGTCGTTAAAGGTGCTTTGTAAGTGAACACGTACTAGCGTAGGTTCATCTTTCGATACTTCACCTTTTTGTAAAACATAGTGAAGCTGACCATCAATAGTGTCTTTGTAGGTCACTAAATCAAACTCACCGTGATCTGTTGGCAGTTTACATTTAGCAACGCGCTCAATGGTGGTTTCGTTTAAGTTTCGGTATTCGATTAAATCTGCAATAGTGCCAATCTTTAAGTCATGCTCTTTAGCAAATATTTCAAGATCTGGGCGACGAGCCATGGTGCCATCTGCATTTAAGATTTCAACAATCACAGATGAAGGCTCAAGACCTGCTAAACGCGCTAAATCACAACCCGCTTCGGTATGACCAGCACGTGTTAACACGCCACCTGGCTGCGCCATGATAGGGAAAATATGCCCTGGTTGTACAATATCGCTCGGCACGGCACCTTTAGCAATGGCCGCTTGCACTGTACGAGCACGGTCAGCTGCTGAAATACCCGTTGTTACGCCTTTCGCTGCTTCAATCGACATGGTGAAGTTAGTTGAAAAAGCAGCCCCGTTATTTTTCACCATTAACGGCAAATCTAACTGCTGACAACGCTCTTGTGTCATTGTTAAACAAATTAAACCACGACCGTGTGTTGCCATAAAGTTGATGGCATCAGCACTAATGTGCTCTGCAGCGATGATTAAATCGCCTTCATTTTCTCTGTCTTCATCGTCCATTAAAATAACCATTTTACCGGCTTTAATGTCATCGATAATTTCTTGCGCGCTGTGTAAATTCATAATGTGCCCATGAGAGTATGATTAATAGTGACGTATCTTTACTTATTTAATAAAGCCAGCTTGTGCGAGCAAGCTCATTGATATGTCTGAACGGGAAGGTTGTTCGGCCCCTTTTATTAGGCGCTCTAAATAGCGAGCAATCTGGTCAACTTCTAAGTTCACCTGAGTCCCCACCTGAAATTCTGCAATCGTAGTTTGCTCAGCAGTATGCGGAACAATCGTCAACTTAAAGCGATTTTGCTCGACCTCGTTGACCGTTAAGCTAATGCCATCAATACACACCGAACCTTTGTACGGAATATATTTCATTAAATCGCTATCTGTACTTAGCCAGTACTCTGTTGCACGAGCATTCGGGCTGATACTTTCAACGGTCGCAATACCATCAACATGGCCTGACACTAAGTGTCCACCTAAACGAGAAATAGGTTGCATGGCTTTTTCAAGATTAACTGTTTGCCCTTTTTTGTAATGAGCAAACCCAGTTAAGCTGATGGTTTCGTTTGATAAGTCAGCACTAAAACCATCGCTATGTTTAGCGACAACCGTTAAACACACACCGTTGGTGGCAATACTGTCACCGAGCTTGACGTCTTTCATATCCAAATTAGCGCTTTGAATACGAATAGCTAGATCACCTTGCTTTTGTGTTAGTTCAACAATTTTACCTGTTGCTTCAATAATTCCAGTAAACATAGTGCTACTCTTTATTTTCAATGTGTGTGGCTTGCTTTGCTTTTACCGCTGTTAGGCGGATGTCGTCACCAATCATCACTGTATCAGTAAAGGTCAGTTCAGTGATATCACTCATCATGGTGACTTCTGCAAAGTTTAGTAAGCTTTTGCCCATATCACCTATTAACTTAGGGGCAATATAAACAATGTATTCGTCAATTAAATCTTGCTCAGCAAACACGCCAGCTAGGGTCGCACCTGCTTCGAGCCAAACATGATTAAATTGTAGTTCAGCAAGACGCTTTAAAACCGCCGATAAATCAACTTTATTATTAACTGCTGGCACTACTTCGTGTTTAACAAAGTGAGGCCACTTAGTTTGATTATCAAGCGACGTGGTAAAAATTATCACAGGGCCCTCGATGCTGAATAACGCAAGCTCAGGCGTTAACCTATTTTGTGAGTCAATAATGATTCGGGTAGGTTGGCGTAAAGGTAACGAGGTTGGCATGCTAAATGGCAACTCATCAACACGAACATTAAGTTTGGCATTATCGCTAATAACGGTGTCTGCACCGGTTAAGATAGCACAGCTTTGCGCACGAAATGCTTGCACATCTTGGCGCGCTTTAGGGCCTGTTATCCATTTACTTTGGCCATTATTGAGTGCGGTTTTACCATCTAAACTGCACGCCATTTTACAAGTTACATATGGCAATCCAGTTTCCATACGCTTTAAAAAGCCTTTGTTTAAATCACGCGCTTGTTGCTCAAGTAAACCAGATGCCACCTCAATGCCAGCATCGGCTAAAATTTGTAGGCCACGACCACTCACAGCAGGGTTTGGGTCAACCATAGCAGCAATCACCTTGCTAACACCCGCGGCTTTTAAACCTTCGGCACAAGGCGGAGTTCGCCCATAATGACTACAAGGCTCTAAAGTCACATAGGCAGTGGCGCCTTTTGCGTTGTCGCCAGCTACAGCCAAGGCATTCACTTCAGCATGGCCCTGCCCTGCGATTTGATGAAAGCCTTCACCGACTATTTCGCCATCTTTAACCAGTACACAGCCAACATTCGGATTTGGTGTCGTAGTAAAACGGCCGTGTTTAGCAAGCTCAATGGCACGCGCCATATAAGCAGTATCAAGCTCTGTGAATGACATGATTAATCACCTAAACGAGCGATTTCTTCACCAAACTCGCGAATATCTTCAAATGAACGATAAACCGAAGCAAAGCGTACGTAGGCCACTTTGTCGAGTTTCTTCAGAGATTCCATGATGCACTCACCAATCAAATGGCTAGAGATTTCACGTTCACCCGTGGCACGAAGTTGAGATTTAATGATGTTAACGACTTCGTCGACCTGCTCTGTGCTGACTGGGCGTTTCTCTAAAGCGCGATGCAAGCCATTCAGTAACTTGTCTTCATTGAATGGTTCGCGGCTACCATCTTGCTTGATGACTCTTGGCATCACAAGTTCAGCGCCTTCAAAGGTGGTAAAGCGCTCATGGCATTCGTTACATTCACGTCGACGTCTCACTTGATGACCACCGCCAACAAGTCGAGAATCAATTACTTTGGTATCTTTTGCTGTGCAAAAAGGGCAATGCATAAGGTTCAACTTCCGTTTATAAAAAACAAAAAAAGGCCGCTTAGTAAGCGGCCTTTATAATAGCAAAAAACAACGCTATTGTTATCTTAATTACGGTTTAACCAGTAATTAAGCGTAAACTGGTAATTTTTTACAGATAGCTTTAACTTTCTCTTTTACTTCTGCTTGTACAGACTCATCGTTGATGTTGTCTAGTACGTCACAGATCCAGCCAGCAAGCTCTTTTGACTCAGCTTCTTTGAAACCACGGCGAGTAATAGCCGGAGAACCAATACGAAGACCAGACGTTACGAACGGTGAACGAGGGTCGTTTGGTACTGAGTTTTTGTTAACAGTGATGTTTGCGTTACCTAGTGCAGCGTCAGCATCTTTACCTGTGATATCTTTATCGATTAGGTCAAGAAGGAATAAGTGGTTGTCTGTTTTACCAGAAACAACCTTGTAGCCGCGCTCTTGTAGTACTTCAACCATCGCTTGTGCGTTCTTAACAACTTGTGCTTGGTACGCTTTGAATTCTGGTTGTAATGCTTCTTTGAAAGCAACCGCTTTAGCAGCGATGATGTGGCATAAAGGACCACCTTGACCACCAGGGAATACAGCGCTGTTTAGCTTTTTGTAAATCTCTTCATCACCACATGCAGAAACGATTAGACCGCCACGAGGACCCGCTAAAGTTTTGTGAGTTGTTGTTGTAACAACGTGTGCGTGAGGGATTGGGCTTGGGTATACACCAGCCGCGATAAGACCAGCAACGTGAGCCATATCTACGAATAAGTATGCACCTACTTTATCAGCGATTTCACGGAATTTAGCCCAGTCAACAACGCCTGAATATGCTGAGAAACCAGCGATGATCATTTTTGGCTTGTGCTCTAATGCAAGTGCTTCAACTTGAGCGTAATCAATTTCGCCTGTTTCTTCATTTAGGCCGTATTGAATTGCATTGTACGTTTTACCAGAAAAGTTAACGTGTGAACCGTGAGTTAAGTGACCACCATGAGCTAAGCTCATACCTAGTACTGTATCGTGTGGCTGAAGAAGTGCTTGGAAAACAGCTGCGTTTGCTTGTGAACCCGCATGTGGTTGAACGTTAGCGTAGTCAGTGCCGAATAACTCGTTTGCACGGTCAATAGCTAGTTGTTCAACAACGTCAACATGCTCACAACCGCCATAGTAACGTTTGCCTGGGTAACCTTCAGCGTATTTGTTGGTAAGCTGAGAACCCTGCGCTTCAAGTACGCGTGGGCTACAGTAGTTTTCAGACGCGATCAGTTCGATGTGCTCTTCTTGACGAGCCGTCTCTTTAGTGATGGCTGCAAATAACTCTGGATCGAAATCCGAAATATTCATGCTACGTTCTAACATGGGGTCTCCTAAGGCAACGTGTATGGTGTTTTTTTGAAGGCTGTATTGTACGCTTAAAACGCACTTTTGCCTATCTTGTAAAGATGAACATATTTAAACAGGGATTGAATTTATTTCACAGTGTTTTAATAATGATATTTTTTTATTGATACATAACAAAAATTTATAAATTTAAAACATTTCATAGCTTTTTAAAATGTTATTTCAACAAAAAATAGCCCTGTTACATTGCGTTTTTATAGGGGCAAACTAAGCTTATAGGACTGGTCAATATCAAGGATGGTATAAGTTCATGTTAGCTAAACCAATATACGAATTAGTCCCCTACGGATACTTCTTTCTCGGCATCAGTTGTATCACATTAGCCAATGATTATGTGCCTACATTAATCGGTGTCATCTTATTTTTATTAGGTGCTAACATTTGGCGGATGCGTTCTGAAGCCAGAAGAACCGATCATTCAAGCCAGCGAGTTAAACAAAAAAAACTTCGCTATTACTATGAATTTAAACCTTTTATCATTTTTATTTCGGCATTCACTTTGATGCAATGGACACAAAATGAACTCGTCTCTGTGATCAGCATTTTGCTGTGTATTGCGGCTGGGGTCATTCTAAGTATGCGGGTTTTAAACCGTCATAGTCATTCGTTACTTCATTAAAGGCTTCATTAAAAAGAGCGGCTTAGCCGCTCTTTACTTGCTGTTATGCCAATTTATTTAACAGCTCAGTGCGAAGCAATTGATAATCAAACTTAATATCTTCTGCTAAACACTGTTTTGCTAATGCATCTGCCAGTGGTTTCGGCATAGGCAATTCGATGTCTAAAATTTGCTCTACGCTGTCTTTGAATTTAGCTGGGTGTGCAGTCGCTAAAAAGATACCTGCACTGCCACCAGCTAGATTTTCTTTCAAGCCCTGATAAGCAATTGCAGTATGAGGCTCTGCGATGTAACCGGTTTGATGAATTTTTTTCATCACCTCTTTTGTTTCTTCTTCACCTACACAGCTCGAATAAAAGTCATCATAGCTAAACCACTCGTTATCTAGCATAAATTGTACACGAGGCCAGTTATTCGGTTTACTCACATCCATAGCGTTCGATAACGACTCAAGCGTGTCATTTGGCGCCCACTCTTTGCTTTGTAAGAAACGTGGCACTGTGTCGTTTTGGTTAGTTGTAGCACTTAATTTCGCTACTGGCATACCAATCACAGCACCAATCATTGCAGCGCACACATTACCAAAGTTACCACTAGGTACTGAGATATGCGCTTTACTGCGTTGCTCTTTTGGTAATTGAGCAATCGCTTCAAAGTAATAGCACACCTGTGCAACTAAACGACTAATATTGATTGAGTTTGCAGAGTTTAGACCAAGCTTTTGTTTAACTTCATCGTCTAAAAAGGCTTGCTTTACCATACTTTGGCAATCATCAAAGCTGCCATCAACCGCATAGCAGTGAATGTTATTACCTAAAGTAGTGAATAGTTTTTGCTGCGCTAATGAAATTTTACCTTTCGGGTATAAGATCACGACATCGATATTAGGCTTATTATAAAAGGCATGGGCAACCGCCGCCCCTGTATCGCCTGATGTAGCCGTTAAAATCGTGACTTTTTCGCCCTGATTAAATTGCGCAAGACACTCAGCCATAAAACGGCCGCCAAAGTCTTTAAACGCAAGCGTTGGGCCATGAAATAGTTCAAGGCAATAAATGTCTTTTTCTACTTCAACTAATTTCACATCAAAGTTAAAGGCATTTTGCACCATCTGTGCAACGGTATCGGCAGGAAGCTCGTCACCAATAAGGTGCGATAAAATCTTGCTGCTACGGCTAACAAAGTCTAAATCAAGTAACGCATCAATGTCTTGAATTGGCGTAAGGCTATTAGGGAAGAATACACCTTGATTACGCCCTAAACCCGTTTTTACCGCTTCAACAAACGACACCTGTTGTGTTTCATCTTTTAAATTATGTAATTGCATGTTTATTCCTTAAATTCTTTAAAGCTGTCGTGTGCCAAGCTGATCTAGTTGACAGATGTGGCAGAAACCCTGCTCATTGATGTAATTATCATTCAGCCACGCTGCACACTTTTGTGCAGCTTCAAGGCTCTTACACACGGTAAATAATGTTGGCCCAGCCCCCGAAATGCTGACTATCTCTGCGCCAAACTCAGGTAAAGCACTTTTAGCTTCTGCAAAGCCTTGAATAAGCGGTGCACGATGTGGCTCGGCTATTTCATCACTCATAATGGAGAGCGCTGCATCAAAGCGACCTGTTAGTAATAAACTACTAAACGCAGAAAGTCGCTGTGCAAACTCAACACTGTCATGCATTGATAATTGCTTTGGCAGTACTGAGCGCGCTTTTGCGGTATTCAGTGAAAAACCTGGAAAAGCCGCTACGTAATACCATTGATTATCCACGGGTAACGAAATTGACTTGTTCGGAATAAGTTCACCAGTTAATTGCAAGCCACCCAAGTAACATGGTGTGATGTTATCGTAATGACGGCCGCCACTAACAATAGCTTCAAAATCAGCCATCAACTCGATAAGTTGCTCTTGAGATAAATTCGTTTCAGCGAACTTATCAAGGGCTGCAAACGCAGCCACCACAGAACAAGCACTTGAACCTAAACCAGAACCAATTGGTAAGTTCTTTTTCAGTTCAAGTTTTACCGCAGACATAGTCGGCGCAACGTGTTCTTTAAAATGAATTAAACATTGATAAGCCAAGTTTTCTTCAGCATTAGCAGGCAGTTTATAGGCATAGTCGCCAGAGCAAACAAAAGTATCTTGCTCAGCGGCACTCACCTCAACAACATCACCTAATAACGTGCCATCAATAGGTGCTAGCGCAGCACCTAGCGCATCAAAGCCGACAGCAAAATTCCCGATTGAAGCGGGTGCATATACACGGATCATGACCAGCTCCTAACGTGTTAACGTTTTTAAAATGTCGGCAAATACGCCTGCAGCCGTTACTTCAGCACCTGCGCCATAACCACGGATCACGAACGGACGTGGTTGATAATATTGACTTAAGATGGCCAGTGCATTTTCACCGTCACGGATATCGTAAAGAGCATGGCTACTATCTACAGCTTCAATGCCTACTTTACATTGACCGTTTTCAATAGTGCCCACATAACGAAGTACTTTACCTTCACTTGCAGCGCTTTGAATGCGGTCGTTAAACTGTGCATCAAGTGATGGTAGTTTTGCCATGAAATCAGCTACAGAATCACCTTCTGCAAACCCTTTTGGTAAAACAGATTCAACTTCGATATCGCTTAGTTCTAACTCAAGACCCGATTCACGAGCAATGATCAGTAGTTTTCGAGCCACATCAGTGCCTGATAAATCATCACGCGGATCTGGCTCTGTAAATCCACTTTCTTTTGCTTTTAACGTTGCTTCGCTAAGTGATAAACCATCTTGTAGCGCACCAAACATATACGATAATGAACCAGACAAGATACCGCTGAACTTAATAAGTTCATCACCGGCACCAAATAGCGATTTCAGGTTATCTAGAACCGGTAAGCCTGCACCTACGTTTGTTTCGTATAAAAATTTACGATTATTCTTTTGTGTCGCTGCAACTAAATCTTGATAGTAAGCATACGAGCTAGTATTAGCTTTTTTATTTGCCGCAACGACATGGAAACCAGCATTCAAGAAATCAACATATTGCGCAGCAAGTTTATCGGCTGAGCTACAATCTACGATCACTGGATTGATTAAGTGATTTTGTTTAACAAATTGCTCAACCAGATTTAAATCAAATGCCTGCTCTGACTCGGCTAGTTTGTCTTGCCAGCCATCAAATGCAATGCCTTCGCTATCTAGATAAAGTTGTCTTGAGTTAGCAACACCGTATAAGTTCAGTTTAATGTTACGTTTTTCAAGCCATGCTTGTTGACGCTTTAACTGCTGAATAAGTTCTTGGCCTACTAAGCCACAACCAAGTAAAAACACATCGATTGAAGGAATGTGAGTAAAGAAGTTCTCATGGCACACTTTCACCGCGTCGTTGCATAACTCACCGTCGATAACCGCTGAAATGGCGCTTTCTGTTGAATCCTGTGCAATAGCAACAATGTTAACTTGGGCTTGTGCTAATGAGGCAAAGAACTTAGCCGCTAAACCTTTGTGCGCACGCATGTTATCACCCACTAAAGTGACAATAGCAAGGTTACGTTGTACTTGAACTGGTTCGATTAAACCGGCTTGTGATTCCAATTCAAAAGCAACTTGAAGCGCTTCAAGCGCGAGCGTTAAATCACTTTCGTGAACACAAAAACTGATACTAAACTCACACGAAGATTGAGTGATTAGCACAATTGAAACATTGTCGTGTGCCAGCGCATTAAATACTTTTGACGCCATGCCCACTTTGCCTTTCATACCTGGACCAGACACCGTTAACATAGCCAGGTTTTGTAAGCTTGATAGCGCTTTAACAGGTTCGTTCGATACACTGTCGTTGCTGATCACAGAACCTTCAGCGCGTGGGTTATGAGTATTTTTGATCTCACATGGCACGCCTGCTTTAGCACAAGGTAAAATCGTTTTTGGATGCAGTACTTTCGCACCAAAATAAGAAAGCTCCATTGCTTCTTTATAGGATAATGAATCAACTTTAGAGGCTTTTTTGATATAGCGCGGATCCGCATTGTAAACGCCATCTACATCAGTCCAGATCTGGCATACATCAGCTTCTAAACACGCTGCAGCAATCGCAGCTGAGTAATCTGAGCCATTACGACCAAGTGTTGTTAGCTCACCTTGCTCATTAGCAGCAGTGAAACCCGGCATGATATAAATAGTACTCGGTGCAGCTTTTAAGGCTTCTTGAAAACGTAGCTTACTAGCATTCAAGTCTGCTTCAGCATCAATGTAGCCACCCACTGATGCAATACAGTCTGTTGCTTCTAAATAACGAGCATTACTTTCTTTAAGCATGCACTCCATTAAAGCAACACTAACGCGTTCACCGAAGCTGATAACATAAGCACGCACTTGGTCTGGACAACACTTTAAAAGTGCAACACCATCTAGTTTATTCTTAAGTTCACTAAGATTAGGCCAACTTGCTACCTGACCAAAATCAGCTTCGACAGCAGCTTTTAATTGTTCACAACGTGCAACCAAAGCTTGCCATTGCTCACTAAACTCTTGCCCCTGCTCTGCAGCGCTTGCTAATGCGACTAATGAATCTGTCATACCACCTGGTGCAGACAGCACTAACAGCATTTCATCGCGTAATTCTTCTTTAACTAACTGAGCTACCTGTTGCAAACATGCGTAGTCGGCCAAGGATGACCCACCAAATTTTAATACTCGCATTATTTATGTTTCCTCATTCCATAAACGAAAAAGGCCTGTGTTCTAGTGAACACAGGCCTATAAATTTGTTGCACCGACCTATGCCACTATCCAGTAAGGATGATGGTTGTAATAATAATGGTCGTTGCGTGATTAAATGTTTTCATAGTCTGTAGACTGCCTTAATTATAGCCAGCCTGTCAACCCTTAAAGAAAAGATAAATTATGCGTTTGCGTTATATAAAAGATTAATGAATACCAAATTTATGCAAAGTTGCTTTAAGACGCACAAGATCTATCGGTTTATCAATGAAGTCAATCGCACCCAATTTTACTACTCTTTGTTTCATTTCGGCCTGAATATCAGCCGAAATCACTATTACGAAGCACTCTATTTTCTCTGCTTTAATCGTTTCGAGCACTGCAACGCCATCAATTTCAGGCATGGTTAAATCTAAGCACAATAGATCAAAATTTTGCTCACGAAGTAGCGCAAGAGCTTCTCGGCCATTGGTAGCTTGCTGAATATCTGCATCCAAGCAATCACCTAAACAGCGTACTACCTGCTTACGGGCAATATTTGAATCATCACAGACTAGTACTGAAAAATTAGGATTATTCATGAAATAAAAATCTTCGCTGTAGCAAATACAACATTAAAAAAGGCTAAATTAAAGATGAAATAAATTTATAACACACTTTTTCAAGCGCAGTAAGGTTAAGTTTTTTCAAAAAATACTAACAATTTATAAATGTTCCAGTAAAAAAGGATATATTTATTTCTTTTTAACCATTTATTAGCTAACTTTAGAACTAGCTGAATGTATTACAATTGTCACCAAGGAGCTATGGATATTCCATGCTACAAAAAAGCCTGTCAAAAGAATTATTAACAAATGTACTCTCAGTCTACTTTTTACTTACTTTTGTAGTGACCTGTGGACAAGTTATTGCTGAGTACGTTAATACCAAAGATTACATTCGTGACGAGTTAACGACTTTACAAAAAACATTTAGCCGTAGTTTAACCCGCGCTATTTGGGAGTTGAACGATAAACAAACCATTACAACAGCTGAAGGCCTATTAGCGATCCCTATGATTGAAGGCATTATTGTACGTGATGACAGTGGTGAAGTGCTCTCACAATTAGGCCGTTCACTAGATATCCATGAGCTTTACAGTCAGCAGTTAGTGCAAGAAGAAGCGATTATCGAAGATACGCCATCAGGTTTATTCGGTTATACATTCCCACTCATTTTTGAATTCTCTGGTAAAACAACCCAAGTCGGTGACGTAACCTTATTCTCAAGTCGTGAAGTGGTATTTAGCCGCATCATGATTTCTATCTACTTTTTAATTGGTAATGCGATGATCAAAACCACCTTTTTGATCATTCTTTTCTTATTGGCATTTAGAAAGCGCTTAACCGAGCCATTAGCACAATTTACAGAACAAATTGAAGATCTTGAATTAAACGACTTAGAAGGTCGCCATATTCAGATCCATACCGTTGAGCACAACGAGCTTAAAGTAATGGAAGAGTCTTTCAACCGCCTAATCGATAAGGTGGTACTTTACCGTGAAGAGCTCGAACATACACAAAAAGAATTATTGATAAGCAATGAAAAGCTCGACCAACATAACTTACAGTTAGAACAAGAAGTGGCGCGCAAAACATCAAACTTAAGCCAAGCAATGATGGACTTGCAGCAGCAAAAATATGAGCTTGAAAAACAAAAGTTAACACTGACTGAAGAAATCGATTTACGTAAGCAAACTGAACAAGAGCTCATCACCAAACAAACAGAGTTACAACGCTACCTTGATGAACTAAATATGGCGCAAGAACGCTTAGTTGGCTCAGAAAAAATGGCTGCATTAGGCGGTTTAGTAGCGGGTATTACGCATGATGTGAATACACCTATCGGGATTGGTGTTACTGCGACGTCATTCTTACAAGAACGCTTGGACCAAATTGAAGCGGCTTACAAGGATAAAACCCTGTCACCAAAAGCGCTTGAAGAGTTTATTAATGACGCCAAGCAAAGTACTAGCCTACTTACTAGTAACCTAGATAGAGCTTCTGAGCTGGTTGCAAGCTTTAAGCAAATTGCAGTGGACCAAGCCAGTGAAGCGGTAAGAACGATTAACTTTAAAGAGTACTTAGGTGAAGTGATCCGCTCACTCCATCCAAAACTAAAGAAAACGTCGCATCATATTAATTTAGATTGCCCTGACGATTTAACACTTAACCTGCCTGCGGGAGCGATTAGTCAGATTTTCACAAACTTGATTATGAACTCTCTCATTCATGGTTTCGAAGGGATTGAAAGTGGCATCATCGATATCGTTATCAAAGAAGAAGATGACGAAGTCGTTATCGACTTTAAAGACAATGGTAATGGCGTATCAAAAGACCAGCTAGAAAAGCTATTTGACCCATTCTTTACAACCAAGCGCGACCAAGGCGGCAGTGGCTTGGGCACGCATATTACTTTTAACCTCGTTAAGCAAACCCTGAGTGGCGATATTGAGGTATCAAGCGAAGTTGGTAAAGGCTTGCACTACCATATTAATTTTCCGAAAAACATGCCAAAACCACTTTCAATGTTTAACTCATAAGCAATTAGCACTGATGGCGAAATGATTCATTTCGGCATCAGTTTTTTATTGTTATGATTGGGCAAATTTATTGAAAGGATTAGCCTAATTATGTGGTTTAGTAACCTTATCTGTTACCGTTTTAAACAAGACGTTTCATATGCTCAAGAAGACTTCGACAAAGCCCTAGAACAAGACCTGTTCCGCTCATGTACAGGCCAAGAGCTTTCAACTTTCGGTTGGACAAAAGCCTTTGGTAAGCACGGTCAAACTCTGTCTCATTTCTCTCAAGACAGCATTTTAGTATGCGCAAAGCGTGAAGAAAAAGTGTTACCAGCCGCTGTTATCAACGAGATGGTTGCAGAGAAAGTTGAGCAAATCGAAGCCGAAGAAAACCGCCCAGTAAAGAAAAAAGAAAAAGACGAACTAAAAGAAAATATTCTGCACACTTTACTGCCTCAAGCATTTAAAAAATCGAGCCTGCAGTTTGCATTTATTGATCAAAAGAATGGCTGGGTTGTGGTTAACAGCGCAAGCTTTAATAAAGCAGAAGAGCTTTTAGCTCTACTTCGTAAATCACTTGGTACGCTTCCTGTCGTACCTGCATTTGCGAATTACGATTTAGATGTATTTTTAACTGACTGGTTAACTAATTTCAGTACCCCTGAAGGCTTTTCTATCGGTAACGATGCAGAGCTTGAGGAAGCAGATGACAGTGGCGCTCAGGTTAAATTAAAAGGCCATGACTTATCGTGTGACGAAGTAAAATCACACTTAGAAAATGGTAAGCGCGTAACTAAACTGGCCCTTGATTGGCAAGAACGCGTTAAGTTCATGCTACAAAATGATGGTTCAATTAAGCGTCTAAGCTATTCAGAAACGTTAAAAGAAGAAAACGCCGACATTCCAAAAGAAGATATGGCGGTCAAACTTGATGCTGACTTTATTTTAGCGTCAGAAGAAATTAAACAGTTGCTAGAAGAACTGACCCAAGGTTTAGGCGACGCAGAAGATTTATAAAATTAATCTGAGAGTTAATTAATTTAAAGCGCGACTAAGTCGCGCTTTTTGTTAAAGTTATTCAGTAAAAATTGCTTTTACTTCGTTAAGCATATCGTTATATTCATCGTCACTGAACATATCAAGTGATTCAATCACGCCTTTGTCCATATAGGTTTGTAATGCCGCTGACTTATCAGAAACCTGTAAGATGCCTTCTAATATCGCACCAATACGAATGAAATCGACATAACAAATATGCTCTGGTCGATAGTTTGGATTTGCCCAACTTTCAGCAACTTCTACAAACTCATCAGTAAATCCCCAAGCACGCATAATTGCGCCACCCACTTTACCGCCCAGCTTTTGGATAGCATGAGCAAGGAAACTAGGGTTTGCAAACACTTCTGGGTGCTTCTCAGCTTCAGTTAAAATTGGCAGCACGCCAATGTTATAAACTAATGCAGCCAAAGTAATTGTGTCACGATTCAATGATGTATGCTTATTTCGACGTAAGAAGAAGTCCATCAAGGTAATTGAATGGCACGCTACTTTAAGGGTTTTCTGCCATGCCTTGTCCATATAGCCTTTAATCAGCTCATTATGTGATACAAACAGCTGCTCCATTGCCATTGCCGTCGCAATGTTCTTGATTTGACGCAGGCCAATTCGTGTTACAGCTTGGTGTAGGTTTGTGACTTTAACTGAGCGCCCCATAAATGCACTATTCGCGACTTTGATCATCCGTGCCGACAATGCAGGGTCATGCGAAATGACATCTGCCATATCCATCAAGTTTACCTCGGGGTTATCCGCGGCTTGCCTCACCTTCACTGCAACTTCGGGTAAGGTAGGTAACACTAACGTGTCATTATTTATTCTGTCGACCAATATGGTCAGTAATGCATTCTCTGTTGACATATGTGTGCCATCCTCTTGGGTTAGTTTGTCAAAATAAAGACAAACTAATGACTGACATTATTAGATTAGTTATAGTTTTAGTATTGTCTAACTTAGCGCTAAAGTTAAGAAATTCACAGAAATTATCTTTTTTTATATTTTTTAACTCCCTAACTCATAAATAAATATTGCTTCTAGCGCTGTAAACTTGCCATATATATGTCAGGTTTGCTTTAATGCATAGACTTTTTGTTTTCTAAGCAATGACTCTCACTTTTTAACGGGCAAAAAAATGACATTAAATAAAATTAGCCAAGCACTTATCTTATCAGGTGCTGTTTTTCTTGGTGCATGTTCTGATCAGCAAGCAACCACTTCTCAAACTAAGCCTGCTGCAGAGCAAACAAAGCAAAGTACTGAACAAAACAACCCACAACTTATCAATGCAGAGAAAAGCCGTTTAGACATTTACACAGACTTCACGCTTACTTCTGATCTTAGTCACTTAAGTGACAACCAAAAACAAATGGTTGGTAAGTTGATCGAAGCCTCAAAAATTATGGATGAGCTATTCTGGCGCCAAGCATTTGGTGAGAATAAAGACGCATTTTTAGCAAAAATTAATGATGAAAAAGTTCAGAAGTTTGCAGATATCAACTATGGCCCTTGGGATCGCTTAAACGGCGACCAAGTATTCTTATCGGGTTATGAAGAAAAGCCACTAGGCGCTGAGTTTTACCCAAGCGATATCACAAAAGAAGAATTAAACAACGCAACCGTGGATGACAAAACCGGTCTTTACTCGGTGATCAAACGCGATGAAAAAGGTCTTCTTTATAGCGTAGCTTACTCGGTTGAGTACGCACAAGAACTAGAAAAAGCAGCTAACTTATTACGTGAAGCAAGCACTCTTGCTGATGATAAAGAGTTCGCTAACTACCTAAGTATGCGCGCAGACGCATTGGTAAGTGATGACTTCCAACCTTCTGATTTTGCTTGGATGGATATGAAAAATAACCCAATTGACGTGGTTATTGGCCCTATCGAAACCTATGAAGATCAATTATTTGGTTACCGCGCGACGTATGAAGCCTATGTACTAATCAAAGATTTAGCTTGGAGCGAGCGTTTAGCTAAATTTGCCGCTTTCTTACCTGAACTACAAAAAGGTTTACCTGTAGACGAAAAATACAAGCAAGAAGTACCTGGCTCTGATGCTGACCTAAATGCTTATGATGTTGTTTATTACGCAGGTCACTCAAATGCAGGTAGTAAAACAATAGCTATCAACCTGCCAAATGATGAGCAAGTACAGCTAGAAAAAGGCACGCGTCGTTTACAGCTTAAAAATGCAATGCGTGCTAAGTTCGATAAAATCTTAGTGCCAATTTCAGAGCAGTTAATTGTTCCTGAGCAACGTAAACACATCACCTTTGACGCGTTCTTCGCAAACACGATGTTCCACGAAGTAGCGCACGGTTTAGGTATTAAAAACACCATTACTGGTAAAGGAACTGTTCGCCAATCATTGCAAGAGCATGCTAGTGCCCTTGAAGAAGGTAAAGCGGATATCTTAGGTCTTTACATGGTTGAGCAATTACTTAAGAAAGGCGAGATCACTGACGGTACATTAGAAGATTACTACATTACCTTTATGGCTGGTATCTTCCGCTCAGTGCGTTTTGGTGCATCAAGTGCACACGGTAAAGCGAATATGATCCGCTTTAACTTCTTTGCTGAAGAAGGTGCCTTCTCTAAAAATGCTGACGGCTTATACAGCGTTAACATGGAGAAGATGAGCCAAGCAATGGAAAAACTATCACGCTTAATCTTAACAATTCAAGGTAACGGTGATTACCAAAAAGTTGATCAGCTAATCGCAACCCATGGCGATATCAAAGCTGAACTAGCTAAAGACTTAGAAAAACTAAGCCAAGCTAACATCCCTGTTGATGTTACTTTCAAACAAGGTAAAGAAGTATTAGGCCTTTAAGGTTTACCATTCTTTGACAATAAAAAACGCTGCAATTGCAGCGTTTTTTATTGCCTGAAATCGAGTAAAGCACTGCTAGTGTGCTACAAAATTGAGGCCGTATTTAGAATTCAATTCTACAATATCCCCGTCGATCAGCATTTTTTGAAACTCGGCATTAAAAGCATCAATAAATTCATCGAGTTCGCGTTGTTTACTAAAGCCATAGTAGCCCTGATTAACCGTCACCGGCGGCGATAACATAATCACTTTATCTGCTATATCTAAACTATCGATCACAGGCTTTGCTGCCCGAGGATGGGTGAGAATTAAGTCAACTCGGTTATACATCAGCTGTAAAAAACTAGCCCGCACATTGCCCACTTCAGATAGCGATAGACTTGTTTCATTACGTTTAAATTCAGGGCCATAGTTCCAGCCTCGAATGGTACCAATAATATCTTTTCGTAAACTAGCAAAATTACCAACCCAGGTCACATCATTGTTCTTCTTGGTATAAAAAACGATTGGGTCTTCGTAAAAGGGCAAGTCACTAAATTGCATATACTGCTGACGCATGAGGGATTTGTAAGGACCGATAATGGCATCAGCGTGACCTTGCTCTACCATTTTTAGTGCGCGTTTTAGTGGCATGATATCAATAACTAACTCATGCCCTAAACGTCTGCAAATTTCGTGTGCGATATCGGCACCTAAGCCGACCACTATTCCCTGCTGATCTTGTTCTAAAATGGCAGGAAAGTGACTACCAACAAAGTAATAACTTTTTGCTAAACAAGAAAAAGAGCTCAGAATAAGCAACACGGCAAACACTGTGTGTTTCATTTATTCTGTACCCCTTCGTGCATCATCCATTTAGCTTAGTCCAATCTTGGTAGAACAAACAGTTTAAAAGTGCGCTTTTAATACCGCAATTTGCTCGTCTGTATAAGGCACTGCAGGTAATTTACCCCAGATTGGTGTTGGCCAAGTTGCATCAGTTGTGAAACGCGCAATATGATGAACATGTAATTGCGGTACCATATTCCCCAGAGCTGCCACATTAAGTTTGTCAGGGTTGAATACCTGTTGTAATAGTTTACTCAGTTTGCCCGACTCTTGTAATAAGGTAATTTGTAGCTCTTCAGAAAGGTCGATAATTTCTTTAACACCAGCGACGCGTGGCACTAAAATAAACCAAGGGTATTGGCTATCATTCATCAGTAATACTTTACACAGTGGCCAATCCGCAAGCTCAATGCAGTCGCGTTGTAGTTCTGGGGCCAGAGAAAACGGCGTATCAGTATTTTTCATCAATAAATCCTTTGATATTGGGTAAACATCCCCTACTTTATAGCATTTTGTTGCAGTTGCCTAAGCTTACCATTACCATCGTGGCAGTTTTTATTCGAGCGAAGGTACTCCTGTGCTAAAAAAATTAAATCTCTCTCACTTGCTTTGCCAGTGCTGGCAACAGCATTCAGTGTGACCGCTGACCCCCTTACTCTTGAGCGTATTTTTGACGATCCAAGCTTAGCAGGCAAAGCGCCTGTACAACTTAAATTCTCTCCAGACGGAAGTCGTGTTACTTACCTGCAAGGTAAAACCGATGATTACAACCGTTACGACTTATGGGAATACAACTTAAAAGATAACAAAAACCGCTTATTAGTTGACTCTGCTGCGCTATTTTCTGGTCCAGAAAACTTATCTGATGAAGAAAAAGCACGCCGTGAGCGCCAGCGTATTTTTGGTAAAGGGATCTTAGAATATAAATGGTCAAAAGACGGTAAAGCGCTTTTATTCCCGCTTAATGGCGACCTTTACTATTATGAGCTTGCTTCAGCTAAAAGCCGTAAATTAACCGACACAGACGCATTTGAAACCGATGCACGTTTCTCACCTAAAGGCCACTTTGTGTCGTTTATTCGTGAGCAAAACCTCTACGCACTTAACTTAAAAACGGGTCAAGAAATCCAATTAAGTAAAGATGGTGGCGGCGTAATTAAAAACGGTATGGCTGAGTTTGTTGCGCAAGAAGAAATGGGCCGTATGACTGGCTACTGGTGGTCAGGTGATGAGTCTAAAATTGCTTATACCCGTGTTGATGAAAGCCCAGTAAAAGAAGCGATCCGTAATGAAATTTACGCGGATGAAGTAAAGCTTTTTAACCAACGCTACCCGTTTACAGGTACCGACAATGTTAAAATTCAGTTAGGTGTTGTGAGCATCAACAATCAAAAAACTGACTGGGTTGATTTAGGCGACGAGCAAGATATCTATATCGCTCGTGCTAACTGGTTAAAAGATAACAAAACGCTTTCTTACCAGTGGCAAGACCGATCGCAACACAATTTAGAGTTACGTTTTTATAATAGTGAAACGAAAAAGCAAACCGTTGCCCTAACAGAAACCAGTGATACTTGGATTAACCTGCACTTTGATTTGCAGTTCTTAAACGATAAAAAACATTTCGTTTGGGCATCTGAGCGCGACGGTTTTAAGCATCTTTATTTATACCGTACAAACGGCGAAATGATCCGTCAAATCACCCAAGGTGAATGGGTTGTTGATAGCTTAAAAGGTATCGATGAGAAAAAAGGCATCGTTTATTTTGCAGGTCGTAAAGATACAGCACTTGAGAGCCACCTTTATAGCGTACCGCTATTCAAGAAAGGCGAAATTAAACGCGTAACTGAACTAGGTGCTTACCATAATGTGGTGATTGCTAAAGATAACAAAACCTTTATCGATAACAGCTCATCAGTTAATAAGCCAGGCTCAGCAGCATTACGTAAAATTAATGGCGAATTTATCACTTGGCTTGAAGAAAACAAGTTAGATAAGTCACACCCATTAACGCCTTACCTAGCTGATTTGATCACCCCAGAATACGGCACGTTAACGGCTGAAGACGGGCAAATCATGCATTACCGTTTATTCAAGCCAACTAATTACCAAGACGGTAAAAAGCACCCGGTTATTGTTAACGTGTATGGCGGCCCTCATGCTCAGCGCGTAACGAACAGTTGGCGTAGTAAAAACTTATACTTCCAGTACATGGCACAACAAGGCTATGTTATTTTCCAACTTGATAACCGTGGTTCATACAACCGTGGTAAAAAGTTTGAAGACGTGATTTATAAGCACTTAGGTGTTGCTGAAGTGGCAGACCAAATCAAAGGTGTCGAGTTCTTACGCACCCTTGATTACGTTGACCCTGAGCGTATTGGTATTTATGGCCACAGCTACGGTGGTTACATGGCGCTTATGACCATGTTTAAAGCGGGCGACTACTTCAAAGCCGGTGTTTCTGGTGCGCCAGTTACTGATTGGGAACTTTACGACACTCACTACACTGAGCGTTATGTAGGTCACCCTGCAACTAACGCGAAAGGTTACGAAGCAAGTGCAGTTTTCCCGTATGCTGAAGGCTTAAAAGGGCCGCTGATGATTTATCACGGTATGGCTGATGATAACGTGTTATTCACTCACGCCACTAAGTTATTCAAACAACTGCAAGATCAAGAAAAACAGTTCGAAATGATGACTTACCCGGGGTCAAAACACAGTTTACGTGGCAAGAGCGTACAAACGCACTTACACCAAACTATCACAAGTTTCTTCAACCGACACTTTAACGTTGAATAATCACGTTCAATTTCGGTAACTTAGACAAAAGGCTGATTGTTAAATCAGCCTTTTTTTGTCCCAATGTATTCTACTATTTAACTAGATTTTCGACCTATTTTGGCTACGCTTAATACATTGCTCCTATGAGCATGACGAAGGAACACACATGAATTACTTACGCCGTTTTACAATTTTTCAGCGCCTCGCCATGTTAGTGAGTGTGGTCGTGATAGGGCTGATATTTTTGAGCGTCTCGAGTTTAACGCAGCAATACAGCTCGCTAAAACATGAGCAATACATAAAAACCCAAAACCTTGTTGAGTCTGCTTACTCTATTATTGAGCATAACTATGAATTGTTTGAGCAAGGTAAGCTAAGTGAGCAACAGGCCAAACAAGCAGCCCTCGAAACAATTTCTGCACTACGTTATGACAACAACAATTACTTTTGGATCAACGATTATCAACCCGTGATGGTCATGCACCCGTTTAAGCCCGAATTAAATGGTAAATCGCTAGCGGGCAGTAAAGATCCAGATGGCGTGTTGTTATTTGTCGATATGGTTAATATTGTCAAAAAACAAGGTAAAGGCTTTATTCCCTACAAGTGGCCAAAACCTGGTAAAGATAAGCCGGTTGATAAAATTGCCTACGTAAAAGGTTTTGACAAATGGCAATGGATTGTTGGCTCTGGTGTCTACATTGATACCATTGAAGAAGCGTTCTCTTCGCTTCGCACCCATGTCATTATCACCGCAGTGGTGCTCATAGCCCTACTGGTTGCACTTAGCTACCTAATTGCCAATAGTATTCTACGCCCGACCCAACTTGCCGCCGACATGATGAAAGACATTTCACAAGGCGAAGGGGATTTAACCCAAAAGCTTGATGAAAATGGCAATGATGAAGTGTCTCGTTTGTCGCGCTACTTTAATTTGTACACCGCAAAAATGCGTGAGTCACTGAAACATGTTGCCCACAATGCCGAGCAAGTAAATCAGTTTGCTCATAGCGTAGATGATGCGAGTAAAACCAATCACTCTTTTATTGAATTACAAAACGATAGCTCAACTCAAGTAGCAACCGCGATGGAACAAATGACTCATCAAATTCACGATGTTAGTCAAAATGCTGACCAAGCTGAACATGCTGCCAATGAAGCGGCGCAAAATGCCGAAGCAGGCAAGCAGGTTCTTAACAAGACCATTACCGCCATTGAGACCCTGTCGCATAATATTGAACAAGTGAGTAAGGTTACTGCCGACCTTGCTGCAGAGAGTAACAACATTGGTTCAGTACTTGATGTTATTCGCAGTATTGCTGAGCAAACCAACTTACTGGCACTCAATGCTGCTATTGAAGCGGCACGTGCTGGTGAGCAAGGCCGAGGCTTTGCCGTTGTAGCTGACGAAGTACGTACATTAGCAAGTCGCACAGGTAAAAGTACTGACGAAATTCAAGCCATGATCAGTAAACTACAAACCGGCGCACAAGCTGCTGTTGATGCTGTATCGGCAAGCCAACAGCTATCAACTGAAACAGTTTCACAGGCTGGTGAAGCAAATAGTTCACTGAGTGAGATTGAGCGACTTGTCACTATTATCAAAGATATGAACAGTCAAATCGCCCGCGCTACCGAGCAACAAACCAGCGCCGCAGATGAGGTTAATTTACGGATTAATGAGCTTTCACAATCAACCGAACAATCACTGTCGAATACCGAAGGGCTTTCGAACGCCAGTGAAAACTTAAAACAAAGCTCGCAAGCGTTAAGTGATGTCGTTAACCGCTTCAAGCTCGACTAACACCACAAAAAAGCCCCGCACTGCTGTGCGGGGCTTTTCAAACTTAAAACTTATAGCTTTTAGCTTATAAACAATAACGAGCGAATAAGCTGCTTACTGTTGCTGCGGTAGGCTTACCATGTTGCCAATCACCACCTTCTACACCGCTACCTGCGATATCCATATGAACATACGGTAATGGCTTTTCAGATTCAGTGCCATGCTTATCTAAGCCACCAACAATCGCTAAGAATGCCATTGGGAACTGGTGACCACGTGCAGTTACAGCTGATGGTGCATTGTTGCTTGAAAGTACGTCATCTGCCAGTGTACGTGGTTTTACGAAATCGTAATCTTCACGGCGGCTACGAGATACTTCTGCGCCATCTGCCCATAAATCACCTAAATCAGCAATTTGGCGTGAAACATTCGCTGCACGAGCTGGACCATTTTCAACATACGCACTGTAAGGACCCATCGCACGTGCTGCGTGGCCTGTTAGCGTAGCAACAGTGAATAGCTCTGGGTTCACTTCGTTTAAAGCGCGATCTTTCATTTCACTTAGTAAGTCACCCATTGCTAAACGACCTTCAGCATCGGTGTTACCGATACGAACACGTACACCTTCACGGCAAGTGATGATTTCATCAGGAACAAAACAATCAGAACCAATTGAGTTACGAACCACGGCTAAATAGGCAATTACTTTTACGCCTTTTGGTGCAAAGTCAGCCACAGATTTCATAAAGCCAGCAACCGAAGCCGCACCGCCTTTATCGCGGCTCATGCCTGCCATAAAGCCACCTACTTTAAGGTCTGCACCACCGGTATCGTAAACTAAACCTTTACCAACAAACATTAAGGTACGCTCAACGTCGCCTTCAGGCACGTATTCTAGTTTTACAACACGTGGGTGATGACGTTCAACAGCGTAAGATGCGCGCGCTACAGTGCTCATCATTGGGTAATCTTTATCGATAGTGTTGATATCTGAAATCACTTCAACAGACACCTTGCTACCCGCAAATAACTCAACGCAGTAATCAGCAAAACGTGGTGGTGCCATACGCTCAGGTTCTGTACCACATAAATCACGTGCAGCGTATTGACCCGCAGCAATAGCATTAAGCGCTTTGCTCATTGTCTCGTCTGCGCCAACTAGGCTAATTTGGCTAACTGGTTCAATCGCTTGACCATGGTACTCACGAGCCTCAAGTGGTTGCCAAAGCGCTTGGCAAGCACCTAAATAAGCCACTTCGAGGGCGTGCTTGTAACGGCTATCTTGATTTACATTAGCAAGTAAAATTGCAGGCTGAGTGCTACCCGATGCTTTCGCTTCTAGTACACCTTGCTTTGCCGCATCAAAGTAACGACGTACATCATCATAATCACGGTTCAGAGGGCCTGTAGGCGCCAAAATAACGCGTTTAGAGTCAATTACAAGTAATGTCACTTGTTTACCAATACGTGCGTCTACGGCTTGTTGAGCGCTAATAGCTTGGCTTAAGCTTGCGTCTGCTAAAGAAGAAAAATCATCACCGATAATAATCAATGCATCGTGATTTGCATCCGCTAATTGAGGGGCTGCAACTGCATGAGGGTATGCCATAAAAAAGGTCCTGCTGTTAGAAACATAGGACCTTATTATCATTGATTTAAAGCGCTATTGCCAGCCAAGTAAGATAGCTTACGATAAGGCTGGCAAGCTAAGTTTACTGCTCTGTAATGTCTGCTGAGTCTTTGCGATGCTTAACAATTACAGACCAAGCTTCAAGCATAACCAGTACGCTCACCACCAGTACTAACAAATCAAGTGTCACCAGTAACCAGTTACCTTGGTGATAGTACTCGCCCAGTTTAATAACCCCAGCAAAGAACGCCATTATCAATACAAAACTCATTGGGATCAGTGTGTATTTTGCAGGACGATTTGCCTTAATTAGCATCACTGAAATAACCAACAAGGTTAAACTTGCAAGGATTTGGTTAGTCGAGCCGAATAACGGCCAAATGATCATACCGCCACTACCATCAGCGCCACCAGCACCAAAAGCAAGCAGTAAACAGCAAAGTACAGCAACTAACGTCGCAACCACACCGTTTCGTATAATGCTGATATTATAAATATCGCCCCATTCTTGGATGATATAACGCTGCAGACGAACACCAGAGTCCATCGTAGTCCCTGCAAACAGTACCACCATTACGGCAAGTAATGTTGAGGCGACTTCTTGCGAAATACCCCAGCCGTTTTCAATTAGATTAGCGCCACCATTAATAAAGGCACTCACACTACCGGCACCTAAGTGGCTGTAAATTTCATGCCATTCTTCTGGAGATACCGCAAGCGCAACACCACTTACTGCAACCAATGTAATAAGCGCAAGCATACCTTCGCCTACCGCACCTAAGTAACCAACAAAGCGACCATCAGTTTCTTTGTTAAGCTGCTTAGAGCTCGTACCTGAAGACACAATACCGTGGAAACCAGATACCGCACCACAGGCTATGGTCACAAATAACAATGGAATAATACTTGGTGTATCTACCGCCGTTTGGGTATTAAACGCAGGCGCTGTGATATCTGGCATTGAAATAAATACCGCACCATAAAGTAGTACTAATCCCACTAATAACTGCATACCGTTGATGAAGTCACGTGGCTGTAACAGCATCCATACCGGCAATAATGAAGCAATGGCAGCATAAATAAATAAGATGATGATCCAGTTCGCATTCGCACTCAATCCGAACATTTCATCAGGTAATGCGATTGGCATGCTACTACCTAGGTAAATTGTGTAGTAAAGAATGGCGACACCAATTAAACACAGTGGAATTAACGACACTTTACGGCGTAACAATTGACCGATGACTAAAGCCACCACAATCGCTGACCAAGCAGGAAATACCGCGTTAGGTTGAGATACAAATGATTTGGCAATGACCACACCAAATACCGCATTCACCATCAGCAGTACTAAGAAAACCACAATCATAAATAACGCACGGGTGCGTTTACCAATTACGCTTTCAGATAAAGCGCCCATTGATTTGCCTTTGTTACGCGCACTGGCCCATAGAGCCCCCATGTCGTGAACACCAGCAAAAAAGATAGTACCAAATACCACCCAAAGTACCGCAGGCACCCAGCCCCAATAAACGGCAATGGCAGGGCCAACAATTGGCGCAGCACCTGCAACAGAGGTGAAATGGTGACCCCATAACACAACTTTGTTGGTTGGCACATAATCCACACCATCCTCAAGTTCATGAGCAGGTGTGACAAAATTATCATCCATTTTAAATATTTTTTCGGCGATGAATTTCGAATAAAAGAACCATCCGAACAACATACCGACTATTCCGAGCAGCACGATTACGACCGATTGCATAGTCATCTCTCTTATTAAGTTATAATGTTGTCTAAGGTGTTGAACTAGGCAGGCCTAGCACCCCAACTAGACACTAACAAACTTTCAAGCACCAAGGTGTTAACCTTTAGTCTAATATACTCAGCTGAAAATGCTCGTGAGCCTGACTCTTTATTCCGACACCTATCCCTAGCAGACGTACTGGCTGGTTGTTACCTCGCTCATAGGCTTTGCTCATTAACTCAGCAAAAATGCGTTCGTCTAATTGGTGGTGGCTTTGATCGGCACTGGTCACAACAAAATTGGCAAACTTGACCTTCACCGATAATTTATTGATGCGGTTGTTTAATTGTTGTCTATCAAGACGACGAGTTAATTCATCCATCAATCGGGGTAACTGGCTTAAACACTCGTCTAAATTATTTTTGTTGTATTCATAGGTGTGCTCAACACTGAGCGACTTTCGTACTCGCTCTGTTGACACTTTGCCAACGTACTCGCCTGCACACTTTTGATATAAAGACACGCCAAAATTACCAATATGCTGCTGCATCCAATTAACCCCTTTTGCGCGCACATCAGCCCCTGTGTAAAGCCCTTTAAGTTGCAGCTTTTCTAATGTCACCTTGCCTACGCCGGGAATTTTGCCAAGCGGTAAACTCGCCAAAAAGTCATCAACTTGATCGGGCAATACCACAAACTGACCATTAGGCTTGTTTTCATCGCTGGCTATTTTGGCAATAAACTTAATTGGCGCAACGCCCGCTGAGGCTGTTAGTCCGGTGGTGTCATAGATTTCTTGGCGGATTTGCTTTGCCATCAGAGTTGCACTGCCTTTGCATGCGGTACTGTCGGTTACATCAAGGTAGGCTTCATCTAACGATAACGGCTCAATAAGGTCAGTGTACTTTGCAAAAATGGCGCGAATTTGCGTGGAGATTTCTTTGTAAACCTGCATGCGTCCGGGGACGATAACCAGATCGGGGCACATTTGTTTGGCGTGATAGTTCGACATCGCCGAGCGCACACCATATTTACGGGCAATATAATTAGCTGTTGATAACACCCCGCGACGACTATTACCACCTATGGCCAGTGGCACATTGGCAAGCGCGGGGTTATCACGCATCTCAACGGCTGCATAAAAGCAGTCCATATCGATGTGAATGAATTTTTTCATCAGGAATACAACAACTGTTTATATATACAGTTATTATATTTAAACTTCCTGAGAGTGCAAGCTAAGAGGTTTGGCTTGTTTGTTGGTTTGGTTTTTTGCGACTGATAAGCCGTGCGCCAAATAACCAAAACGCGGCTTCGAATAACAAGCCCACGACAATTAAAGCGATAAATCCTGACATTGTGCCCATGCTATAACAGAGCAAAGCTAGAGCGAGTAAGATGAAAAGTGCAATCCACTTTATCACCCTCAAGGTTAGTTGCTGCATAATTAAGGTCCTTTAATGTGTGTTCATTTTGCTCACACTTTACGTAAGCATGAACTTATAAATCTAGCACAATCTACTGAGTTTTCTAATTTCCTTGAGCTAAAAGCAGCATATTGCTAACCTAAGTTTTCTCACAATCAACGAAGATTTACTATGCAATCGTTTATAGAACAACACCCTATCAGAACAAAAATTAATGTTGCATGGGGTGAAATGGATGCCCTGCAGCACGTCAATAATGTGGTGTATTTTCGCTACTTTGAATCAGCCCGTATTGATTTTTTTACTCAACTCGGCTTTCTTAAAGATTTACAAGTAACAGGTGTGGGTCCGGTGATCAGCGAAAACAATGCTCGCTATAAACGCCCAGTGACATTTCCTGATACGGTGCATGTTGGTGTAAAGATTAGTGACATTGAACAAGATCGTTTTATGATGCATTACACTGTATTTAGTGAAAGCCAAGACGCAGTAACAACCATTGGCTCATCACAAGTGGTTATGTTTAATTTTAAAACGGGTAAAAAAGCGCAGTTAAATTATGAGTTATTAACTGCACTTAAAGCCCATTCTAGCGATTAACAAGGATCTATTATGCTTTATAGCCCACTTGGTCGAAGTGGTATTGATGTATCTCGTGTCTGCTTAGGTAGCATGACATGGGGTATGCAAAACAACCAAGCTGATGCCGATGAACAAATCGCCTATGCATTAGATAAAGGCGTTAACTTTATTGATACCGCAGAAATGTATGCCGTTCCACCTTCTCCAGACACCTACGGCAAGACAGAAGAGATCATCGGTAATTGGTTAGCGCGTAATAAAGACAAACGCGATGATCTTGTCATTGCCACTAAAATTGCGGGTAACGGCTTACCTTGGGTACGCGATGCCGGCGATATTACTCGCCAAGCAGTGATTGAAGCCGTTGATGCATCTCTTAAACGCTTACAAACTGATGTTATCGATTTATACCAATTACATTGGCCTAACCGTACATCACCGCACTTTGGTAAACAATGGCCAGGTAAAGTGTGCTTCTCAGAGGCTGACACCGAGCAAAATATCGCGGGTATGTTAGATATTCTTGAAGGGCTGAATGACTGTATCCAGGCTGGTAAAATTAAGCACTGTGGTTTATCAGACGATACACCTTGGGGCATCAGCCAGTACTTACGCTTAAGTGAGCAGCATAACCTTCCGCGCATGGTATCGATTCAAAACGAATTTAGTTTATTGCACGCCAAAGATTGGCCCTATTTGATTGAACAATGTATTCATGAAGATATTGCTTACCTACCTTGGTCACCGCTAGGTGGCGGCATGCTAAGTGGTAAGTACTTAAATGGTGCTCGCCCTGAAGGTAGCCGTTGGACGCTAGTGCAACGTAATGGCCTATTTAGAGACACAGCACAATCACGTGCTGCGATTGCTGAATATGTTGAAATTGCTAACGCCTTTAATTTAACACCTTCACAACTCGCGCTTGCTTGGTGTGATCAAGTAGATGGCGTAAGCTCAACAATCATAGGCGCAACATCAATGGCGCAGTTAAAAGAAAATATCGATGCTTTCTCGGTGCAATTAAGCGATGAAGCTAACGATAAAATCGCTGACGTATTTACCCGCTATCCTATGCCTTTCTAGGTAACCTTCGAAAATATGAGTGAGTCTACCTTCTGTAGGCTCACTAGCACTAATTCATCATTTTTATGTTTCACCTACAGGTTTATCCATACTTTAGTGTATAGTTACTCATAGCATTTAACTTTGTAGGGTGTTGATGAGTAAATACGTAAAACAAGTATTATGCGTGGTTGCAGGGTCGTTGTTTGCCACCATTACTCATGCCTCTGAGCAGCTCTCAATTACCTGGCTTGAAAATGATGGTAAGCCCTTCTTTATCGAGAAAAGTAACGCTTATCCCCATGGTGGGCTATGCAATGAAATTACCGATATGTTGATTGAAGCCTTACCCAACATTAACCACAACAAAGTGATGTTGCCGCAAAAACGTGGCAGTAAATATCTCGATGACGGACAAATGGCGTGCTATGCCTGCATGATCCATCGTGATAAAAAAACCAACCGTGCTACTTACTCAATCCCAACCACAGTGTACCCACCGTTTAGCGTATTAAGTACCAAAGAAAAAGCACTGAAGATTAAGCAAAAACACGGTAACCCAGTGTCATTAATCTCATTATTGACTGATGCAAATTTTATGTTTGGGCAAAATGATGCGCGAAAGTTTGGCAGTAAGCTTGATACTATAGCGAAAAATACCAAGCTCTATGAAAGTGCAGCATTAAGTGGCACTGGCAGTAGTCCAAATTTTGCTTTGCTCTCGCAGTTAGAGCATGGCTACATTGATTACACTATTGATTATCCCTACGTTGCTGATTATTACAATCAACAAAACCAACAGAATATTCAAAAGCTCACCATTGTTAATCCGGCTCAGAATGTGGTTTTTGGTGCCATTGGTTGCTCAACGAACGCGCCTAATAACTATGCCGAAAAAGTGCTAGCAGAAATTAATGAGGCGCTGAAGAACAAGGTATTACCAAGTGAAAGATATCAGCAAAGCCAACGAGTTTGGCTCGAACAAAGCTTTCCTGAGTTTTCAACATATTATCAGCGCTACATTTTAGACCCGCTTAAAGAGCCTGCCACTGATGAGATAGCAACGCCTGTTGATCATCCATAAGAGTTACAGCAAAGGTTGAATTAGCGACAACCTTCCCTACTCCTTCAGGCGTGCCAGTCATAATGATATCGCCATCTTCTAGGTCCATAAATTCACTGATTTCAGCTAAGATTTGCTCAGCGTTATGCAGCATTAACTTTGTATCGCCAAATTGGGTCTCTTGACCATCAATCTTCAGACTAAATTGATAATGGTAACTGTCATTCACCGTGACAAATTCAGTAAAAAGTGCAGAACCATTAAATGCTTTTGCGCGCTCCCAAGGTAGGCCTTTTTCTTTAAGCGTGCTTTGTAGGCCTCGTTTGGTTAAATCAAGCCCTAGCCCAACCGCAGCCAATTGTTTGTTTTTAAATAAAAAGCAGAGCTCAGTTTCGAAGTGGAGTGCCTCAGCTAAATGCTCACTTTTAAGAGACTCTGTGATTGCGCTATTTGGTTTTGCAAACAGCACCATATTTGTTGGTGTTTCATTGTTAAGCTCTGCAATATGTGCAGCATAATTACGACCAACGCAAATGATTTTGCTTGGGGTGAATACACCTTCATTCCATTTCACTGTTTGCACGAAAGCACCTCTTGTTTTAACAAATGTAAAAGACTCTAATTTTCTAATTTTAGCTGAAAGGCGTTGCCTTTGTACCTAAAAAACAAAAACTTTTTGATAAAATATTTCCCATAATAACATAAACATAGATATTACCTCTGATCTTAAACCGTTATTTGTGTTGACGATTGTTTTACTTTCTAATAACTTAATGTAAGCGGTTACATTTATAAAATCGGGTTCGGCGATTTTTTTGAAAGAAAATGTAAGCGCTTACAAAAATAGACAACAACATAAAATAAAACCAAATCTGGAGATTTGCATGAACCACACACTTTTCAAGAAAAAGCAGCTTGCTATTAGCCTGTCTATGGCAATGGGTCTAAGCGCGCTAGTTCCTCACTCAGCTGTCGCCGAAGAGCAGCCCGACAAAGCAAGTGATATTGAAGTAATACAAGTATCAGGTATTCGCGGAAGCCTAGTAAAATCAATGGATATCAAACGTCAATCTGCGGGTGTTGTTGATGCAATTACCTCTGAAGACATTGGTAAATTCCCTGATACCAACCTAGCTGAATCTTTACAACGTATTACCGGTGTGTCTATTGACCGTAGTAATGGTGAAGGTAGCAAAATTACGGTTCGTGGTTTTGGTCCTGAATTTAACTTAGTAACCCTTAACAATCGTCAAATGCCAACAACTGGCGGTCGTTCATTTGATTTTGGCGACATCGCAACAGAAAGTGTAAGCGGTGTTGAAGTATATAAAACAGCGCGTTCTGATATCCCTAGCGGGGGTATTGGTGCAACAGTTAATATCAACACAGCTAAACCTCTTTCTAACCCTGGTTTACACGCTTCGATTGGTGCAAAAGCAGTTCACGACACATCAAACGAAACAGGTGATGATGTAACGCCTGAGTTATCAGGTATCTACAGCAACACATTCAACGATGACAAATTCGGTATTTTAATCTCAGGCTCAGTTCAAGAGCGTGACAACCGCGAACAATCAATGGCGGTTGATAACTGGATCCCAAATGTTGATATTTCATCGTCTCCTAATTTAGCACTGACAGATAATAACCAACGCGCTGATGGCGCAACCTGGTATCCGCAAAATGCTGGTTATGCGTTTTCAGATAATTCACGTAAACGTACCAATGGTCAACTTGTGCTGCAATACGCACCGAATGACCGCATTACTGCAACCGTTGATTACACTTACTCAAAACTTGAGTTTGAAAAAGATGGCCGTAGCTTTGGCGTGTGGTTCAACAATGGTGGTAATGTTAGCGCAGCAACTATCAATGAAAACGGTACTTACACGCAAGTAACTGAAATTGGTGGTGACTACTCAACAAACTTAAACCGCGGTGCGACAACTAACGAAAATAAATCTCTTGGTTTAAACATTGATTGGCAAGTAACAGACAATTTAAACATTGAGTTTGATGCGCATAACTCATCGGCTGAAAGTGCCGGTGTAGGTATCGGTCACGATGCGTTTATGATTATTGGTAACACATCATGTTCATGGTGTGAAAACCCAACGGTTAATATCGATGAAAAAATGGCTGACTTTAGCCAAGGCGAAATTCCGCTTATTGATATGACCTTAACCAATGGCCAAGCAGAAATTTTACCAAGCGACATAGGGACTCTTTTCGCCGGTGTAAACAAAGACACTAACACCAACGACCTTGATCAATACCAGTTAAAGGGTACGTGGTATAACGAAGACAGCGGTGCCCTATCGAGCATTAACTTTGGTGTATCACACACTAAAATCGATTTCCGTACGACAACAGCCTACTCAGGTCAGCTTGCTGCTGGTTGGTGGTTAATGTCAGCTGATTGGTACGATGACAGCATGTTCACTCGTGTAGACAGCTCAGGTTTACTTGATGGCTTCTCTGGTGGTGGTAGCGATAAGCTATTAAATTACTACTACGATGCTGATTTCGATGACATTGTCGCGATTGCCGAAAGCATTGACTGTGATCACCCTGATGGCGGTGTTGGCGCATGTAGCTGGCCTGCTGATGTAAACGGTATGGTGCAAGCGGGTCCAATCGATAACGACCACCGCGTAAGCGAAGAAACAACTGCGGTATACGCACAAGCTAACTTCGAAACAGAATTTAACGGTATGCCAGTGAACATCACTGCGGGTTTACGTTACGAATCAACAGATGTTACAGCAAACAGCTTAGAGCGTCCTGCTGTTGCAATGGAGTGGGTTAACGGTAACGAGTGGTCATACATTTACGCTGATGAACGTTCATTCTCAAACGGTGAAGGTAGCAGCAAAGAGTTTTTACCTAGCATCGATATGAACATCGAAGTAGTTGAAGACGTTATTGCACGTTTCTCTTACAGCCGCAGCCTTGCTCGTCCTCCTGTTGGCGCGCTTCGCTCAACAACGTCATTCTTAGGTAACCCGAAAGTGGGTCAACGTAAAGTGGCTGTGGGTAACCCGAACTTAAAACCTTATACTTCAGATAATATCGACCTGTCACTTGAATACTACTACGGTGAAGGCAGCTATGTGTCTGCGGGTTACTATCGTAAGCAAGTTGATAACTTCCTTGTAAATATCACAACCGAAGAAACGATTGATGGTATTACAGACCCATTCATTGGTGATCGTGCAGAGCAAGCGCGTGAAGATTTAGCAGCAGCAGGTGAACAACCATCTGACCAAGCAATCCACGATAAGATCAACGAAAACCAAGGCACTGAAGAAGGCACGCCTATCGTTGGTAACGATACAGATCCGCTGGCAAGCTTCTTCGTATCGCGTGATAACAACGTTGAAACAGCAAACCTATGGGGCTGGGAACTAGCAGCGCAACATATGTTTGGTGATTCTGGCTTTGGTATTGCCGCTAACGCGACTTTCGTATTTGGTGATGTTGAAGCAGACCGAGATGCTATTGGCTATCAATTTGCCCTACCGGGTTTAAGTGATTCAGCTAACTTCTCTGCGATTTATGATTTAAACGGTTTATCTGCTCGTATTTCTTATAACTGGCGTGATGAGTTCTTAACAGGCTTTGACCAACATGCTTCACCAATCTTTACTGAGTCTTATGGCCAGTGGGATATCAACGTGAACTATTCAGTTAACGAGAACTTAACGGTGTTTGTTGAAGGTCTAAATCTGACAGATGAAACGCAACGTACTTATGTTCGTTACTCTGAGCAGCTGTTACGTGCAAACCAATATGGTGCGCGCTACAACATCGGCTTCCGCTACTCGTTCTAGCATTTTGTTGTCAAAAAAGCCGCTCAACAGCGGCTTTTTTTCGTATTTATGCTAGTTTGTCTACATAGCATTTGAGATGGCCTTAAACATGCAACAGAATGAAGTAAAAAAAGTCGTCATTTTAGGTGGTGGAACTGCAGGTTGGTTGTCTGCAGGTTTAATTGCTGCCCAGCCCCATTTAACTCACAACGCACAGATCACCCTGATTGAGTCGCCCGATATTGCCACCATTGGTGTTGGTGAAGGCACTTGGCCAACCATGCGACAAACCTTAAAAACCATCGGCATTAGCGAAAGTGAATTTATTCAACGTTGTGATGCGTCTTTTAAACAAGGTTCACGCTTTGATGGCTGGTGCGACGATGAAGGCGACGCACATTATTACCACCCGTTCAGCTTACCGGTGGCATATCAGCAATTAAATATTGCACCTTACTGGTTTGCCAACAAAGATGCCGTGAGTTTCAGCCACGCAGTGGCAAGCCAAACCTACTTATGCGATCACCATAAAGCACCGAAAAACCACTTACATAGCGCCTATCAAGGTGAAGCAAATTATGGCTATCATTTAGATGCTGGTAAGTTTGCCATGCTGCTACAACAGCACTGCACGACCAAACTAAACGTTGAGCATATCGTCAGTCATGTTGAATGTATCAATAGTGATGAAGATGGCTATATTAGTTCATTGCAAACCCGCGATCATGGCACTATTGCGGGTGATTTATTTATTGATTGCTCTGGCACCCACGCAAAGCTGTTACATCAACATTACGGGATAGAGCTAATTGAGCAACACGATGTGTTATTTAACGATCGAGCCGTTGCCGTACAGGTGTCCTATTTAAACCCGCAGCAAGAGATCCTTTCTTATACCAAAGCCACTGCGCAAGATGCCGGTTGGATTTGGGATATCGGCTTACAAAGCCGCCGTGGTCTAGGTATGGTGTACTCAAGTCGTTTTGCCAGCAGCGAAGATGCGAAACAGGCGCTTAGCCAGTACATTGCAAAAACCCAGCCTGGAACCGCGCAAAATGAACTGACATTTCGTGAAATCAGTTTTACGCCCGGCTATAGACGCCGTTTTTGGTATAAAAACTGTTTAGCTATTGGTATGTCTGCAGGCTTTATTGAACCACTTGAAGCCTCAGCGTTAGTCATGGTGGAGCTTGGCTTGAATAACTTACTTGCTAATTTCCCAACACATCGTGCTGCAATGCCGACACTGGCAAAGCGGTTTGATGAGCAGTGCCATTATCGCTGGCAACGTATCATTGAATTTTTAAAGCTGCATTATGTGTTGTCAAAGCGCACTAGCCCCTATTGGCAAGCCCATAAAGAGGCAAACTCAATCCCTCTGCAACTTCAAGAAAACTTAGCACTTTGGCAATATCAAAGTCCGTGGTTAAACGACTTTGACCGCGCTCAAGAGGTCTTCTCTGCAGCCAGTTACCAGTATGTACTTTATGGAATGAAGCAATTGCCACAATTTCCTGTACTTGCAATGCCAACGGCTATTATTGAGCATTTTAGTGCTAACCAACAACAAGCCAAACGCGGATTACAACAACTACCCACTAACCGCGAGCTGTTAAATCATATTCAGCAATTTGGTATACAACCTATTTAATCTCAGTATTAGGAGGCCCAATGGCCAATCATGTCTTACTTGATAACATCAGCCATAAAGACCTAAAAGTGATCACCACACGCGGTGCTAACTGGGGCGACAATATTAGCTGCGCTACCGTATTTCCAAGTGAGTTTGCTAAAGTTCAAGCAAATCAACCTATCGTATTTCGTAAGCACCCGCAAACAGGTCAATTCGAAGCCCTCGCTTTATTTGGTTTTGAAAATGGCGAGAACTTGCTGCTAAACGAGCAAGGCGAATTACAACTGAGTTACTTACCACTAAGTATGCAGCGCCAGCCATTTTTAATTGGCCAACAAACCCAGTATAACAATGGTATTCCTGAGCAATCACTGGTGGTACATATTGATTTAGACAGCCCACGCATAAGCACACGTGATGGCGAAGCCATTTTCCTTGAACATGGTGGAAATAGCGAATACTTAAATCATATTGCTCAAGTACTTAACGCGTTACATCAAGAACACCAAACAATTAATCAATTTTTTGAGCGTTTGCTTAGTGTTAATTTACTCGAAGCTTTCAATATTGAATATGCAGATAAAAATGGCGAAAAAGTCACAGTGAGCGGCTTTTATACTATTAACCAACAGGTACTCAATGGCTTAACCGCTGAACAACTTAAGCAGTTACAACAGCAAGGTGACCTACAAGCTGTTTATATGGTGCTGGCATCAATGGAGCACATTCCTCATTTGCTCAATAAAAAATGGGCTCAGCAGTAATGTTTGCGGCTGCGCCAATAAAAGAATGCCAGGCTTCAAGCATTGCTGATCTAAAAGCATTTTTAGCTGAGCTAACTGAGCCACTGGTCATAAGAGGTCTCTGCGCTGATTGGCCCCAAGTCATTGCCGCTAAACAAGGTTCTAAAAACGCTTTAGACTATCTTTTAGGGTTTGCCAATAACGCCCCTGTACGTAGTTTTAGCAGCCAAGCAATTCATCAGGGGCGCTACTTTTATAACACTGATTTCTCGGGGCTTAATTTTTCACAGCACGCCGATAACCTACTTTCTGTGCTGCAAAAATTAGCACTAACACTCACACAAACCGACAGTGATTCACTGTATATGGGCTCTACTGCTGTGGAGTATTGCGCTCCGAGCTTTAGTGTTGAAAACCCATTAACAGTGACCGACTATAACTGCCTAACCAGCCTCTGGGTGGGAAATCATAGTCAGATTGCGGCTCACTATGACAACGCCGACAACCTAGCTTGTGTTGCTGCAGGTGAGCGTACGTTTACTCTATTGCCAACTGATCAGGTCAATAACCTTTACGTTGGTCCACTCGAATTTACACCCGCTGGGCAAGCGGTTAGCTTGGTTGATTTTAATAACCCCGATTTCAGCCGCTTTCCACGCTTTAAAGAGGCTATAGCAAAGACGCAATCGGCAACTCTTGGCCCTGGCGATGCTATTTATATTCCAGCGCTTTGGTGGCATCAGGTTAGCGCAACCAGTCCGTTTAATGTGTTGGTGAACTATTGGTGGCGACAAGCCCCAGAGTATTTAGCAAACCCATTTGATGCCATGCTGCACAGTATGCTGGCAATTAAAGACTTGCCAAACGAGCATAAACAGAAATGGCAGCAACTATTTAATCATTATGTGTTTGCTGATGATGTGGATTTAGCAAGCCACGTTGCTGAGCCTGCGCAAGGGATATTAGCGGATATCGACGAACTAACAGCCAGAAGAATAAGACAGCTATTACTACAAAAGCTCAACCGATAGAATGAACCAAAAGCCAGCGGATGCAACGAGTTCGGCGAAGCATCTGCAGGCTCTTGGTTCATAATTCACTTATAGCAATCTGCTTAATTAAGTATTATTGCGGATTGGTCTTACCCTTTATTTGTACTGCTGATGGCTGTGTTGTTGCACAGCCGATACCTGTTTCACTATTTTTACTGCATTGAAAAACACGTACGTAATCCACCAGCATTTGCTTAGGATAACCTGCAAAATCAACGCCTTTATCATTCACATTTGCTGGCCAGTTTCCGCCTACAGCAAAGTTAAGCAGTAAATGAAAACGCTGATCAAACGGAGCAAAGCCGGTATTTTCTATAAACGAGCCGTCTTGTTGTTGTGATGTTGAATACCACTGGTCGTGGCGAAATGTCGCATAGTGAACATCATCAACATACCAACGAATTTCATCTTGCTGCCATTCAAGGGCATAAACATGAAAGTTATCAGCCGGGTTATTAGCTTCGCTGAAACGGTACGGCGTACCGCTGTAAACATTTTTGGGTGCAGGACCACCGTAATGCAAGGTGCCGTGTACGCGCGTTTCAAGGCTGCCAGCTGGCGCTGTTTTGTCATCAGTGAGAGTCTTTAGATTAACTGCTTCCATGATGTCTATTTCGCCTGATGATGCCCAGCGACCATAACGCCAATCAGTCGGTAACATCCAAATTGCTGGCCACGCACCTTGTCCTGCTGGCAATTTAGCGCGAATTTCAAACCGGCCGTATCGCCAATCAGCTAAGTTTTTAGTGCGTAAACGTGCAGAAGTGAACGGCTGAGTCGCTTGTTTTTCTCGCTCAACATCGCTAGTCACTTCATCGCTATTATGCAATGGCCCAGTGTATTGCTCTTGGCGAGCAACAATATGCAATAGGCCATCTTTAACAAAACTGTTTTCGCTACGCGCGGTATAACATTGCAGCTCATCATTACCGCCACCTCGACAATTTACTTCGTGTTGCCACTTAGTTAGGTCGAGATCATTTTGCGAAAATTCGTCTTGCCAAACTAACTGCCAGCCTTCTCCTAGGCTGGCTTTGACAGGCGCAGGGGTTTGCTGACAGGCACTAAGCGCACCTGTTAGCAAAATAACAGCATACGATTTTACTGACATGAGACTGTTGCGTCCTCGGTGTGCGCGCTCGTTACTGATAGTTTAGCAATTGATACTTGCCATGCACCTTCAGTGGCTAATTGCCAAGGCGAGAATACTTGCCCAAGCTGCACACCTTGCTCTGCAAAGCAGCTCAAATCTACGGTCAGTGTTTGCCAATCATTTGCTACTTTAACCTGTTTGCTAATATCAAATTGGCCATCACAGTTTTCACCACATTGCATACCCAGCATTAGCGGCGCATCAGCAGCTTGGTCTACCTTAATCTGCATTTGCAGTTGACCCGCTTTTTCAACGTATGAACGTAAATCCGATGGGAACGCCGCCATTAAACGTACCGCAGCCGCTTCTTTACCATTAAAGCTGATTGCGCGCGCATCTTCTTGTACGTCTTTATCAAAGGTTTTTACGCTAACAGCGTTAAGTGCTGCACGGCTACTGGTCATGGCCTGTAGCTCAGAACCACTTTGTAGTTGCAGTGACCACGGTGCTTTTACGGCACGTTCAAATAATACTAAGTCTTCTAATTTAGCCGCGACTTGTGATTTTTCGCTAAGGTTATCCGCCAAGGTGTTTTTATCTTGGTAAGTTAAACCAAAGCCATAAGGTAATAGTGGCGCGTAATCTTTATCACCACGGTTTTGGTTACCTACCGGGTTATTCGGCCATGAGAACGATAACTTACCTTTAAAGTCATGATTGATAGAGCCATCTTGCTTTTTAAAGATAACATCGCTGATTGCATCACCTTCACTGCCTGGTAACCAAGTTGCGACAAACGCATCACTGGCATTCAGCTCTGCATTCACCCACATTGGGCGACCACTAATAAATAGCGACACCACAGGAATACCGGCATCTTTTAGCTTTTTAAGTAGGGCTAAATCAGTTTTATTACCGCGTTGGTATTCAAGGTTATCTAAATCACCATTACCTTCTGCATATGGTTGTTCACCGAACACCACAATCGCGACATCTGGTTTAGATTCAAATTCGCCATTCACATTGTATTGAACCTGACCACCTGCTTGCTCAACTGTATTTTTGATGCCATCAAAAATTGAAGAACCACCCGGGAAGTCACTATTCTCATTACCTGTACCCTGCCATGTGATTGTCCAACCACCTGACTGCATACCGATGTTATCAGCGCCTTGACCGGCAACTAATACGTTTGCATTTGCTGATAGCGGTAACAACTGTTGTTTATTTTTAAGTAGTACCAGTGATTCACGGACTGCTTGTTTTGCAACTGCGCGATGTTCTGCACTACCAATGATCTCTGTTTTACCTGAAAGCGGACGCTTAGCAGGGCTTGGCTTATCAAACAAACCTGCGCGCATTTTCACACGTAAGATACGCGTTACTGCATCATCGATGCGACTTTGTGCAATTTCGCCACTTTTAACTTGCTTAATAAGGTTTTCGTAAAGAGGTTTCCATGCATCTGTCGGTACCATGTACACATCAAGACCGGCATTTGCTGCTTGCGCACAGTTGCCATTAGTACAACCCGGAATTTGACCGTGGCCGTTCCAGTCACCAACAACAAAACCATCAAAGCCCATTTTGCCTTTAAGTACGTCGGTAAGTAGGTATTTGCTACCATGAATTTTTTCGCCATTCCAGCTATTAAATGACGCCATCACGGTCTGAGCACCTGCACCTAAACCGCCAACATAACCTTGCGCATGAATATCAAATAATTCTTGCTCAGATGCCGTGTTATTACCTTGGTCATCACCGCCTTCTGTGCCGCCATCACCTAAAAAGTGTTTCACTGTACTTATCACGCGCTTATCAGATAAAAAGTCTTCATCAACCGCACCTTGCAACCCTTTAACAATGGCTGCCGAGTATGCTTTCACAATTTCAGGGTCTTCAGAATAGCCTTCATAAGTACGACCCCAACGGTCGTCACGAACAACTGCGACTGTTGGTGCGAACACCCAGTCGATGCCGGTTACCATCACTTCTTGCGCGGTAGCAGCTGCAATTTTTTCGATTAACTCTGGGTTGTTTGTTGCACCTAAACCAATGTTATGTGGAAATAATGTCGCACCAATAACATTATTGTGACCATGTACGGCATCAGTACCCCACATTGTCGGAATTGAGCTGCCATCAAGCGAGTCATCAATTGAGGCTTGATACATTTTCTCAGCAAGCTCAATCCAATCTGCGGCACTGGCATGTTTATCATTATTTGGGAATGCACCACCACCATTAAGGTAAGAACCAAAGCCGTACTTACGCATATCTTCAACGGTAATATCGCGAATTTCTGGTTGGATCATTTGCGCAATTTTTTGCTCAAGGGTCATATTTGCCAGCATTTTCGCAATTTTTGCTTCCATTTCTGGGTTTGCAGCAATACCCGTTTCGATGTTTGGCCAAATTTCTTGCTCAGCGCTCACGGTTGCCACCTTATCTTGCCCAGTGCAAGCTGTCATGCTGGCGCCTGCCATCATTAACGAGAAGAGTGTGAATGTTTTTTTCAATTTCATTTTTACACCTATGAAGATTGCTGAGTCTGAGTCGATACCTTTGAGCCAACCAGCGCAAAGTAAGTAATGTATAAGTAACATGCGATAGGTAAAAACAACGCCATTTGCACGCCAATAGAATCTGCTAACACGCCTTGTAGTAATGGAATAATCGCACCACCTACAATCGCTAAACATAAAATGCCTGAGCCTTTAGAGGTATATTTACCAAGGCCATGTAGAGCAAGGCTGAAAATCGTTGGGAACATAATAGAGTTACATAACCCCACGAGTAAAATTGCCCACATAGCAAGGCTACCCTCACCTGTCATTGCAATCACAACCAGCAGTACTGCCAATAAGGCATGGCACGCCAATACCTTACCTGCATTAAATTTTTGCATTACAGCAGCGCCAATAAAGCGGCCAACCATAGCGCCTGCAAAGTAGTAACTAATGTAATGAGCGGCTTCTTTTTCAGCGAGGCCCGCAATGTTATCTAGAGTCAAAAAGCCGACTAAAAAGCTACCTATTGCCACTTCTGCACCCACATACACAAAAATACCAACAGCACCTAAAATAAGGTGGCGATAGCGCCAAACACTGCCCAAATCAACAAAGTCTTCTAAATCTTGATGTGCGGCTTCGCTATCACTTTCTTTACCTAGTTTTGGCAGTTTTAAAAACGCAAAGATAACCGCTAGTACCAACAAGCTTAACGACAACATTAAATAAGGCAGTTTCACTTGTTCTGCTGTTGCTTGGCTAATTTCAGATAGAATTAACCAGCCACCAAAAATTGGCGCAACTGTCGTGCCTAACGAGTTAAACGCTTGTGTCATGGTCAAACGCGAAGACGCCGTTTTTTGCGGACCAAGTACACTTACATAAGGATTGGCAGATACTTGCAAAATCGTGATACCCGAGGCAAGTACAAACAAGGCGAGTAAAAATAATTCATATACATGGGCAACTGCAGCGGGGTAAAACAGTGCACACCCAACGGCTGCAACGACTAAGCCAACCACAATACCAAATTGGTAGCCAATACGACTGACCAACTTACCTGCGGGGATCGACATCACAAAATACGCACCAAAGAAGCAAAATTGAATGAGCATAGCCTGCGTATAGTTAAGTGAAAACATACCTTTTAAATAAGGGATTAAAATGTCATTCAGACAGGTGATGAATCCCCACATAAAAAATAATGTGGTCAATGATGCCAGCGCAAAGTGCTGCTTAGGCATATCTGCTTGGCTTGCAGCAGCCGACACAGGGGTTGAAACATGAGCCATAATTTTTCTTCTCTAGTTAATTATATTTATCAGTTTGTTACAGCAACGTTTGGTACTTAATCACTAACAACAAATAGCGAAATATGTTGCAACATTAAATGTAAGCGCTTACATTTATAACATATAAATCATATTTAGCAATTTATTTGCAGAAAAATTGTAAGCGCTTACAGTCGAGTTTAAGCTCTAATTAGCCAAGCCTTACACTTAACCCGAAGGACGAGTATCAACTGTGTATAAATCAATTTCACTGTTACCAGATTCATCTTTACTCAAGCCCGAGTTCACGTTCGGTGTGGCAACAGCCTCATTCCAGATTGAAGGGGCACGCGATAAGCGCCTCGATTGTATCTGGGATACATTTTGCGAAAAGCCTGGCGCTATCGCAGACCAAAGCCATGGCGATGTAGCTTGTGAGCATATTGCGCGTTGGCAGCAAGATGTCGAGATGATTGCAGATTTGGCTGTCGATGCTTACCGCTTATCTATTTCGTGGCCGAGGGTCATGCTGCAAGATGGCTCGGTTAACGAGCAAGGTATGGCGTTTTATGCCCAGCTATTATCGGCGTTAAAAGCACGTAACATTAAGACCTATGTCACCTTATATCACTGGGATTTACCTCAATACCTTGAAGATAATGGCGGTTGGTTAAACCGCGATACGGCCTATAAATTCAAAGAATATACCGAACTTGTTACTCAACATTTAGGCCATTTGGTTGATTCATTCGCCACCTTGAACGAACCATTTTGTAGTGCTTACTTAGGTTATGAAGTGGGTGTACATGCACCTGGCATAAAATCACAACAAGCTGGCCGACAAGCAGCGCACCACTTACTACTCGCCCACGGCCTTGCTATGCAAGTATTACGTAAAAACTGCCCAGACACAGAAGCGGGTATCGTATTAAACTTCAGCCCAACGTATCCTTTAACAGCCGATGATAAAAAAGCCGCAGTACTTGCCGATCAATATCATAATCAATGGTATATCAAAGCGGTTTTAGAGGGGGCTTACCCTTCTTTACTGGATGATTTAGCTGATGAAGTAAAGCCAACTATTATTGCTGGCGATATGGCGATTATTAGTCAAGCCGTCGACTTTATTGGCGTTAACTATTATACCCGCATACACTACAAAAATACTGCTGATGGCTGGTTTGAAGAAGCAAGCCTTACTGATGTTCGTGTTACCGATATGGGCTGGGAAGTTTACCCACAAGGTTTAACAGAGCTTTTAGTATCACTTCATCAGCAATATGATTTACCAAAAATGTATATTACTGAAAATGGCGCAGCCATGGCCGACACGCTAGAAAATGGTGAAGTGAACGACATAGAACGCGTAGATTATTATCACACTCACTTAAATGCAGTATGTGATGCAATTCGTCAAGGTGTTGATATTCAAGGCTACTTTGCGTGGAGCTTAATGGACAACTTTGAATGGGCGTATGGCTACGAAAAGCGCTTTGGGTTAGTTTATATTGATTATCAAAGCCAACAACGCATTTTAAAAGAAAGCGCAAAACAATATCGCGCGCTGCTCAAACAGCGATAAAAATAACAACAATCGAGAACACACATGCTGACAAAAAGAGAAAAAATAGCCTACGGATTAGGCGACACAGCAAGTAATATCATCTTTCAAACGGTGATGTTATTTTTAACTTTTTTCTATACTGATATCTTTGGTATTTCACCCGCGATTGTTGGCACCTTGTTTTTGGTGGTGAGAGTCGTTGATGCAATTACCGACCCATTAATGGGAGCCTTAACCGATTCAACCCGCACTAAGTGGGGAAGCTATCGTCCCTACTTACTCTGGCTTGCTTTACCATTTGGGGTGATCAGCATGATCACCTTCACCACGCCAGACTTGCCTGAATCAGGCAAAGTCATTTACGCGTTTGTCACTTACACTTTGCTAATGCTGGTTTACACCGCGATCAATATTCCTTACTCAGCCTTAGGTGGGGTATTAAGTGGCGACCCTAAAGAGCGAGTATCCATTCAATCTTATCGCTTTGTGTTTGGTATGCTGGGCGGCTTAATTGTCAGTGCCTGTACCTTGCCTTTGGTAAACTGGCTTGGCAAAGGTGATAACGCTACGGGCTACCAACTCACTATGGCCCTGATGAGCGGCTTAGGTGTGATCTTATTTCTAATTTGTTTTCGCTTTACCAAAGAGCGCGTAGCTGCTCATAACAGCTCATCGTTGAGCTGGAAAACCCGCATGAATACGCTATGGCAAAATGGCCCATTTAAAGTATTGTGCTTTGCCGCATTTATGCTGTTAACCAGTATGGTACTACGCACCACCCTTGCCATTTACTATGTAAAATATGTACTTGGTGAAGCCGAGCTGGTCACCTACTTTGTTACCATCGGCATGATAGGTAATATTTTGGGCTGCGCCTGTGCAAACCCTCTTAGTAAACGCGTTGATAAGAAAACCGCTTATATTCGTTTGCAATATATCTCTGCGGCAATTAGTTGTGTGGCATTTTGGTTGCCGGGCGAACAATTGATACTTGCCTTTGCGGTGTACTTTTTATGGTGTTTCTTCACGCAAATGGCAACCCCGCTACTGTGGGCAAAAATGGCCGACACCATAGATTACGGGCAATGGAAAACCGGTGAAAGACTCACAGGCCTAGTTTACGCAAGCGTGGTCTTTTTTATTAAGCTTGGTCTTGCCCTTGGCGGTGCCATTGCAGGTTGGTTACTGGCATTTTATGGCTATGAAGCCAATACCGAACTCAGTGAACACACGCTTTCGGGTATCTTAATTTCATTTACCCTTTATCCAGCAATAGGTAGTATGCTTGTCGCATTTATCATGAAAAGGTATATTCTTGATAATCAAACGGTTGAGCAGATCAGTGCCGATTTATCGTTAAAGCAGCATCCATAACTTTGTTTAAAAAGGAATAACATGGCCACCATTTACGAGGTGTCGAAACTTGCAGGTGTTTCTCTTGCAACCGTTTCACGAGTAATGAACAACAATGCAAATGTCAGTGATGCAACGCGTAAAAAAGTCACTGCCGCAATGGATGAGCTTGGCTATCGACCTAACTCAATTGCTCAATCATTGGCATCAAATTGCTCGAACAGTGTTGGCCTACTGGTCTCTGAATTACAAGGTCCGTTTTACGGGCCTATGATGAGCGGCATTGAAAATACCTTTCGTAATCAAGGCAAACATCTGATTATTGCTGCAGGTCACAGTGATGAAGAACGCGAAAAACAAGGGATTGAATTTTTAATTAGCCGTAACTGCGATGGCCTTATTTTACATGTTGAAGCGGTCAGCGACGACTACCTTATTAAGCTCAGTAAAGGTCGGACGCCGTTTGTTTTGATCAACCGCTATATCAGCGAACTCAGTGACCGCTGTATTTTGCTTAACAACATTAAAGGTGGCTATTTAGCGGCGAAACATGTGTTGGAGCAAGGTCATAAAAATATTGCCTACATCAGCGGGCCGCTATGGAAGCAAGATGCCAAAGACCGCCTAGAAGGTCATAAACAAGCACTGGCTGAGTTTAATCTTGAGTTTGATGAAAACCTCTTATTCCAAGGTGATTTCATGGAAGCGAGCGGTTATGAAGGGTTAAAGGCGCTGCATCAACAAACGCATCCATTCACGGCGCTAATCTGTGCCAATGATGAAATGGCAGTGGGCGCCATGGCAAGCGCGCGCGATTTAGGGCTAACTTTACCTAAGCAATTGTCGATTATGGGTTACGATAACGTGTTTTTCACTCGTCACGTTTACCCACAATTGAGTACTGTTAATTATCCAATAAATGAAATGGGTCGCATGGCCGCAGATTGGGTGTTAAGCCATGTTTATCAAAAACAAACGCCGCCGTTACAAACGCTATTTGAACCTGAACTTGTAATTAGGCATTCAATTAGCCGCCAATAAGCTCAGATAATAAACCAAGATTAATCGGCTTTAACAGCACTTGTTCAATCTCAAGTTGCTTGATTTTTTCTGGTTCTGGCTCGGCGCCACTAACAATGACTAACTTTAAGTCGGGGTGGCGCTGTTTAATTTCTCTTGCTAAATCAAGTCCTTCACCATCAGGCAAATGCATATCCAGTAATACTTTAGCAAAATTTTGATCGTCACTCAGCGTCGCAAGACATGCAGCACAACTTGGCGCTATAACAGTTTCAACACCTAAGCTTTCAAGCAATAACTGAGTGATTTGCGCCGCATCACTGTCGTCTTCGACCAGTAAATAACGTGTACTTTGTAATGTCATTTCAGGGCTGTCGTCTTGCTCAACCACAGGTGCCGTATTGCCCTCGCATATATAATGATTGAGCACTCGGTAAAGCAGCCCAGAATCAACCGGCTTGGCAATCATATCGTTAAAGCCAAGCGCGCTTAACTCAGTTTTCACCCCTTTCATGGTGGCGGCGGTAAGCGCGATGATTGGCCCTTGATAGCCCATTTTACGAAGCTCGATGGTGGCCTCTTTACCGCCCATCACCGGCATATGCAAATCAATAAATACAATATCAAAAGGTTTACCTGCTTGCTCGGCACCGGCTACTTTTTCTATGGCTTGTTTACCGTGCTCTGCGTATTCCACTTCAGCCCCGGTCATGCTGATCATATGACCAACGAGGGTACGTAAATCTTTTAAGTCATCGACCACTAATACTCGACCACTGGTTTCGAGGGTGGCTAATTTTTGCTGGCAATCTGGGTTTGAATCAAAGCGCAGCACTTGGCGCTCAACATCGCGAATGTTGCCAGGGTATATCGACAGGGTAAATTCAGAGCCCACCCCTTGGGTTGACTCAAGCTCAATAGCGCCTTGCATACGGCTAAGTAGCTCTGAACAAATAGCAAGGCCAAGCCCTGCACCACCGACATCTCGAGATTCTACATCGGCAATTTGTTCAAATGGCTTAAAGATCAAAGCTTGTTTTTCGGCAGGGATCCCAAGGCCTGTGTCTTTAATGCTAAAAAACAGCATTTCCCGCTCATTGACCCAAGCAGTCCAAGCACGCACGGTGATCTCGCCTTGGTTGGTAAACTTAATTGCATTATTAATGATGTTAATCAGGATTTGGCGTAACCGCGTCGCGTCTGTGTTTATCACTAAAGGTAAGGCTTGCTGTGACTCAAATTTAAGTGTTAAGCCTTTATCTATGGCTGAGACGCGCATTAAGGTATAAACGTCAGCCATTAGGCTATCTAAATTGACATCACTGCAATTGAGCTCAAGTTTATCAGCAGCAATTTTTGAGAGGTCGAGCACATCATTGAGTAAACTCAGTAAGTGCTTACCATTTCGGTAAATCACTCCTAGCTCATTTTGGGCATGCTGGTTCTTGCCGCTTTGCATAAGTAACTCGGTGTAACCCAAGATAGATGACAGCGGTGTGCGTAGCTCATGGCTTAAATGGGCCAAAAAGCGGTCTTTAGAGCGGTTTTCAGCTTCGGCCTTTAAGCGCTCAACACGCTCATCTTCAACATCTCGACGAGCTAACGCGTAACGTATAGCACGCGCAAAGCGCCCGGTGCTCATTTCATTTTTAACGAGGTAATCAACCGCACCGGCATCGAGTGCAGCAGAATCTAGGGCGTCATCAGATTGCCCTGTTAGCATGATAATTGGGCCGCGAAAGCCATTCGCCACGGCCCGTTTCAGTACTTCTAAGCCATCAGAGGCACCTAAACGATAGTCTAACAAACAAATATCATGCTTGTTTTCGCTCAGCACACTAATGGCTTGTTCTGGGCAACTTAACCATTCTACATCGAATGTATGGGAACCTAACTGATCTAGGTAGTCGCAAGTAAGAATATAATCGTCTTCATCGTCTTCTACTAAGAGTAATCGGGTTACCTTATCTAACATTCTTGTTCCTTATACCTATTTGCTTAAATTAGTACTTTTGCAAATTGGAATTAATCGTTCTGTGATGTTGGCAGCTCTACAAACTCTACCCAGTATTTTCCTAATGTTTGCATTAACTCGACTAAACCTTCAAAAGTAACCGGTTTAGTAATATAAGATGCAGCGCCTAAATCGTAGCCTTTAACCATATCTTCTTCTTGTTTTGATGTGGTTAAAATTACAACCGGGATCCCCTTTAAGTTAGGGTTGGCTTTGATTGCTTGTAAAGCCTCTCGGCCGTCCATGCGCGGCATATTTAAATCAAGTAAAATCAAGCCCGGACGAGGCGATTTTTCTTTTTCACTAAATTTGCCTTTACGCTCAAGATACTCAAGCAGCTCTACACCGTCTTCAACAAAAAATAGCTCGTTCAATACACGGCTTTCGGCCAATGCATCTTGGGTTAATAAACGATCATCTTCGTCGTCATCAGCCATTAAAATAGTAATTGGTTTAACTTTAGTAAGTGGCATTACGCCTCTCCTTGTAATGTGAAAAGCGATGCTTCCACGGGTAATTTAAGAGTGAAGCTTGCACCCTCACCAACGCGACTACTTGCTGTTATTTCTCCGCCGTGACGCTCCACAATACGGCGGCAAACCGATAAACCAATGCCTGTGCCTTTATATTGAGAACGACCATGCAATCGCTGAAACGGAACAAATATTTTTTCTAGATACTCTTCAGAAAAGCCGATACCGTTATCTGAAATCGTAATAATTTCCCACTCCACATCAGCATTATGAACTTGACTAAACTCTTTGGTTCGCTGGTAACTAATATTGATTACAGGCGGCACATTTTCACGTCTAAACTTCACCGCATTAGAAAGTATGTTTAAGAACAATTGCAGCATTTGGCTAGGATCCGCTTGAATGTGCGGTAAAGTATCAAGATTCACTGTGGTCTCAGATTCTTTTATTGCGATTTCAAGGTCATCGAGAACTTCTGCAACAACTTCATTTAAATCTGTATCAGTAAAGTCTTTGCCACGGGTTGTTACTCGTGAGAACTCAAGCAGGTCATTGATTAAATTAGACATACGCTGAGCGGCATTTTTCATACGACTAATATAGTCAATACCTTTTTCGCCAAGTTCATCTTTAAACATCTTTTCAAGGCGGTCACTGAAAGCTTGAATCTTACGTAGTGGCTCTTGTAGATCATGACTTGCAACAAAGGCAAAGTCTTCAAGCTCTCTGTTTGAACGGCTTAGTTCGTCTGAATAGATGGTTAGCTCTTGAGTGCGCTCTGCTACCTTTGCTGCCAAGTTTTCGTTTTGTTCTTCAAGCTCAGCTCTGTACTTAGCTTGGTTGCGTAAGTTGATACGGGTTAACACAAACATACCTATAAGCAATAAGGTACTGGTCACAGCCGTAATCGCAAATGTTAGCTTAGCTTCGTTTTTGATTTGAGAGAGCTTCGCGAACTGCTCGATTTTAAAGTTGAGCTCACGCATTTGAATTTCATCAACCGCTACACGGATGTCTTTATATAATTCGCGACCTTGGTCTGTTAGCAACAGTTGGCGTGCTTTAAGGTCTTTATTTGCAAGGGCCAGATCGGTGGTTTTAGTCATCACCGCCACTTTGTCGTTTACTAGATAAATTAACCGCGCAATGCGGTCTGCCTGACCGGGTATTTCGGAATGCAAACTTTTCACAAGCATGATTTGCGCTTGCATCGATGCAATCGCATCATTGTAAGGGAGTAAATAGTCTTTTCGATCGGTTAATAGATAACCACGCTGACCAGACTCAGCTTGCACCACAGATAAGTGCAAACGCTCAATCGCAGTGTTTAGTGAGTTGGTATTATCAAGGCTACTTTGTGTTTCAGTGAGTGAGCGAATGCTATTAAGGGCTAAAAACGCATTAGCCACCACAATACAAAGCACCACGGCAATAAAGCCAGCCCAACTGACTGCTATTTTTCCTTTTTGTTTTTGCATTTACTTCCCAATCTATGAGTGCTTAATCAGCTGCGTGAGTGTCGCTTATTTCCTGTAAGTGCTCACTACACTGCTGACAATTAGCAATAATTTTATTCAATGCCTCAAGTGCTTTTTGTTTTGGCATATCATTTTCTAATACGAGCTTAACTAACTCTGCATTCATCGAAATACGGTTTAGTGGCGCACGAGCATCATGCACCATTTTTCGTAAAGACTCGTTATTATTCATAGCTATCCTTTTATTTATATTCGCCAATGCCTCCATAAGCATTTAAACGGTTATAGAGTGTTTTCGTACTGATCCCCAGCATTTGTGCCGCAATCGTCTTGTTACCTTGTACTTTATCTAAAGTGGCGTGGATCAATTCTTTTTCAACTTCTTCAATGGTTTGCCCTGCAACAACTTGGTTTGCTTGGCTCTCTTTATTCACTTTAGAAAATGGCGACTCTAATGAATCAGGCAAAGTAATAGCAGTGCCCTTAGGGTCACTCATAATAAAGGCGCGGTGAATAGCGTGACGAAGCTCACGCACGTTACCTGGCCAATCATGGGCTTCAAGCTCTTTGATTTGCGCCGCTTGCCATTTAAAGTCGGTGCCATTTTCTTCATTGAGTTGCTCTAAAAAGGCATTGGCAAGCAGTGGAATATCTTCTTTGCGTTCACGAAGCGGTGGAATATCAATGGGGAATACCGCTAAACGAAAGTAAATGTCTTCACGTATAACATTGTTTTGCGCAAGGTCAGTCAAGGTGCGGTTGGTTGCAGAAATAACGCGGCAGTTCACCGCTTGCTCTTTGGTACCACCCACGCGGGTTACTTTTTTGCTTTCGAGTACGCGCAGTAAGTTTGGCTGCATATCAATCGGCATTTCGGTGACTTCATCTAAAAACAAAGTGCCACCCGCAGCTTGCTCAAATACACCTTCTTTACGCGCAATAGCCCCAGTGAACGCCCCCTTTTCATGACCGAACAATTCGCTACCGATCAGCTCTTTTGAAAATGCACCACAGTTGGTTGCTACTAACGGACCATCACAGTCAGTCGCATTATGAATCGCCTGCGCAACGACTTCTTTACCTGCGCCACTTTCACCCATCAACATTACATTGGCAGAAGTGGCAGCGACGCGTTCGATCATAGTGTAAAGCTTTTGCATCACCTCAGATTCACCAATTAAAGTGCCAAAGTGGCGTTTAATCGCTGGCGTTGCTTTTTTCTTAGGACTTGCTTTTTTAGGGTTAAGAACACGCTCGATGTCTTCGCGTTGCAGTGGCTTAACTAGGTGGCCTACATTTGGTTCACACATTTCAGCCAGCTTACCTTTTACGGAAGGGTGCCCTGAAATTAACGTAACACGAGGCGATTGACCGATAGTTTTTAAGTGTTCAAGTAAATGAAGGCCGCTGCCATCAGGCAACATGAAATCTAAAAAAACATGGTCAAACGTATTGTTTTCAAACCATTGCTCCGCTTCAGCAAGGTTCGGCGCGGTATTTATATTGTGCCCGAGGAACTCGACTATGTGACAAACTACATCACTAAATTCACTGTCGTCATCGACCAAAAGTACGTTTAACATATTCATTCCCTAAGCTTTTTTAATCATTCTACGCACAGTTATAAGCAAATGAAAACTATATGCGCTAGATACCTAAATAGTTCTTAATTCCAGTTATATTACCTTATTAGTTTCAATTTGGGGTAAGCATAATGAATTAAATGCGGAAAAAAGGTTATTATGGCACGTTCAATATTAAGCTAAGCTGTACTCGCATTAATTTAAAGTTGTAATCCTATGAAGTTATTAAGAAAAGTAATTCACCCAAGTTTAAGTAATGACTATGGCACGGTGTTTATTCGTAACACTGCTCGCGCCATCGTTTTAAAAGGTGAACAAATACTACTTTTATACACCGCCCGTTATGATGACTACAGCCTACCTGGCGGTGGCGTTGATGAAGGCGAAAGCATTGAACAAGGACTCCTGCGAGAACTACATGAAGAAACAGGCGCATTACAAATTCAAATAAAGCAGCCACTAGGGTTATACGAAGAAATTAGGCCTTGGTATAAAGACGACTTTGATTGTGTTCATATCAAATCCTATTGCTACTACTGTGAAATCAGCGATGAATTTGCAGACCCTAAAATGGAGCATTACGAAGTGCAAAATGGCATGCACCCTAAGTGGGTGAATATTTTTGATGCCATCGCACATAACGAAACCACCATGGCAATGAGTGAGAAACAGGGCCTATCGATTCAGCGCGAAACCTTTTTATTAAAGCTGATTGCTGACATTCTTTAAGTTATTTTACATAACTTTACGCAACCATCAGATATTGTGGCAGTCTATACTTATAGTTAAAGCCAATTATGAGAGTAAACCATGAGTAAAGTAGCCCCCTTTCAAAGCCAACCATCCTTTTACATTGGACCGTTGCCATTTTGTTTATCGGCGTATTCGCGATGGGCATTTATGTTGCTGATTTTGCCGAGCCCCCCGCTAAATTTACTTATATGGGTTGGCATAAATCAATGGGCTTAATGGTATTAGTTTTTGCCATTGCAAGGCTTATTTGGCGTATTAAAGAAGGCGTATTACCTGCAACATCTGCAATGCCTAAATGGCAAACAGCAGTTGCTCACCTCACTCATGGCTTATTATTACTTGCAACTCTAGCTATGCCGTTATCTGGTTTTATCATGAGCTATGCGGGTGGTCGTGCAATTAGCTTCTTTGAGTTTGAATTATTAAGCGCACCAGAGAAAACACCTTGGCTTGCTGATGCAGGCAGCTTTGTGCATCACAGTTCAGTGCTTATTATCGTGGTGATTTTAGCCTTGCACATTGCCGCAGCACTTAAACACCAGTTTGTTGACAAAGATGCCATGCTGAGCCGCATGCTAGGTAAGTCTTAAATCAAATTTAAGCGGGCTTAGGGTGAGCATAAAAGCGCCATAAGCCCACTAAATTACTTATTAAAAAAACCGTCTCCATAAGCACTGCCAATGGTGAAAAAACCAAGATGTTATGGACTATCCAGCCAATCGTGCCAACAATCATCAGTATACGTAAGGTAAAGTCTTTGCCTTGGAATGAAGCGTAGGTTTGCAGTAATGTTGCCGACAGCGCGATAAAGCTAACCCAGCTTTGCCAAGTAAATAGTACTGCGCTAATACTCAAAAGCATAAAAGCTATCATCACCCAGCTTTTGCGGGCAAAAATACAATAGCCATAACGCAGTGCAGCAATCAGCATTAAGCTTGCTGCACTAAAGTTTTCGAGCAACATAAAGTGCACAGATGTCAGTAAAACCGAGCTAAACAAACAAGCCAAAATTGCCTGTCTTTGTTTAAATTGAAAAGATGCTAAATCGAGTAATGTGGCAATGGCAACTAGACACTGAGATAAAATAAACATAACGACTCCTGAAAAATCAGCAGTGTAATGTTCACTGTTTTGCTACGCCTTAACTTAAGTTAAGACGCCGTCTAATTCGCGATAAAGAAATCGCAGAGATCCCTAAATACATAGCAACCTCGTTTAAACTCAGTTGTTCAAGCCAATGCGGTTTTTGTTCCAGTAAATATTGGTAACGCTGCTCAGGGGTATTGAGTAATAAAAACGCTTCTTTTGCTTCTTTAAACAATAATTGCTGACTAATTAACTGATGTTTAATTGCTTGCCAGTCGGCACTATCAAGTAAAGCCAAAGGCACCTTAATAAGCTCAGCATCACGTATCACTTTGAGCTGGTAAAGCGCTGGGGTTTTGGTTAACCAGTTACCATATAGCAGTGCAAATTCATCTTGAAAGTAGAACTCTTTACACTTTTGCGCACCTTGCGATGATGCATGTAATGCCCCAAGCACCCCAGATATAATTAAGTAACCTGCATCTTGTTCGTCGCCTTGCTGCAATAAAACACCACCTTTAGCGTAACGCTTTATAGCGCATTGCCCAGCAAGCTTGTTACGAAATTCACAGGCTAGTTGATGGTAACTATCACCGAGCGGAAGTAACTGGGTATCTATCAAGATTGCCAACCTTGCATTAGTAGTTCAGTCATTTGCTGGGCGTTTATACCTTCTCGAACCACAAAGCGCTCACCACACCAAAGCGGTGAAAAACCACTCTCACCTTTAGCCTCTGCTTTTGCACGTAATGCCGTCATCGCAATCGACGCATACGGAAAAGGCGGCGCTTGCTCTGGCATCGCGCCTAACTCTTGCATCACTCTGTTGCGTATTCCTCGTGCCGGGCGGCCAGAAAACAATGTCGTCAATTCGGTTGAGTTTGGTGCAGCTGTTTTTAATACTTCACGATGCAAAGCACTTGTTGTCGCTTCTTCACAAAGTAAGTAAGCGCTCCCTACCTGCACTGCTGCTACACCTAATGCTTGATAGTGTGCTACATCTTCTGCTGTACAAATTCCACCAGCTGCAATAACGGGTATATCAAGCTTTACACACTCTCGCACCAATTGCGCTGTGGTTGGTTGCAGCGATAAATCCATCGATAAAAAATGGCCGCGGTGGCCGCCTGCTTCAATCCCTTGTGCGATAACCGCATCGGCACCATTTGCTTGTAACCAACGCGCTTCATCTAACGTTGTGGCTGATGAAAGAACGACCCCGCCCCATGCTTTTATTTGAGAAACAATCTCTTTACTTGGCAGACCAAAGTGAAAGCTCACAACAGCAGGCTTATAAGGGGCGATAATATCGATCACTTGCTGATTAATTGGCTGGCGTGAGGCGTTACGGGTAAATTGTGAGACATCGACAGCAAACTCATCAAAATAAGGTGTAAGCGCATTATGCCAAGCAGTTTGCTGAGCCAGTGAATAGTCAGGTGTTTGATGGCAAAAGAAATTAAGATTGAACGGCTTATCCGTCTGCTGACTAATGTAATCAAGCTCTGAAACTAGCTGCTCAGCCGAGAGCATAGCGCAAGGTAACGAGCCAAGCCCCCCAGCTTCACACACTGCCACTGCCAGCTTGGCATTTTGCACACCCGCCATCGGTGCTTGAATAATCGCAAGTTCGGTATTTAACACTGAGTTTGTCATTACGTATTCCTTGTAAGTTTTGCAGCCTGTTGCAGTTTTTACAGAAAAAAGAGTGCCTAGTTAAGATTAAATAAAATAAAAGGCAGTTAAATCATATAGATAGAATATCGAAAATTAGGTATTAGCCTTGCAAACCTTTTCCTACAATTTTGTAAGGAGATAATGATGACTGATACTGTTACTACAATCAATCCAGCCGATGAGCAAACCTTAAATACGTATAATTTATTGTCATTGCAACAAGCACAGAGTGAAGTTGACCAATGTCATCAAGCTTTTTAAAGTGGCGCACCACATCACATGAACAGCGCGCTAAATTACTCAACCAACTTGCACAAGTGATTGAGTCTAATCAACAAGAATTAGCCCAACTGATGACCGATGAAATGGGCAAGTTATATCAACAAGGTCTACAAGAAGTTGAATTATGCGCTGCAATTTGTCGCTATACTGCTGAACAAGGGCCCAAAGTGCTTGCTGATGAAAGCCGTGATATGCAAGACGGGCACGCAATTATTAGCTATCAACCAATCGGTGTCATTTTAGGTATCCAACCTTGGAACTTCCCGCTTTATCAAGTTATTCGCTATGCTTGCGCGAATATCATGGCGGGTAATACCACGGTACTAAAACATGCTGGTAATGTATTTGGCATGGCCGAAAAAATTGAGCAGTTATTTACTCAAGCAGGTTTTGATGACTATTGCTTTAAAAACTTACTGATTGACGGCAAAACCGCAAGCAAGCTTATTGAGCACTCAGCTATTCGTGGCGTGACATTTACTGGTAGCGACGAAACAGGCAAAAAAGTGGCTGAGCTTGCGGGTAAACAAGTTAAGAAAACGGTACTCGAACTTGGCAGTAACGATGCCTATGTTGTACTCGATGATGCTGACTTAAATACGGCGATTACCGCATGTACACAAGGGCGCTTAATCAATAACGGGCAAACCTGTGTTGCAGCAAAACGCTTTATTGTGGTTGATGCCTTATACGATGACTTTAAAGCCTTAATTAAAGAGCAATTTGAACAGGTTGTTCTTGGTGATCCGAATGATGAAAAAACCACGCTCGGCCCAATGGCCCGTAAAGATCTACGAGATAAGCTTCATCAGCAAGTGACTGAATCAGTAAATGCAGGTGCGAGCATAATTACCGGCGGTAAAGTTGCCGAACACACAGGCTTTTATTACACCCCGACTCTACTTGAAAATATAAAACCGGGCATGCCCGCTTACGATGATGAATTATTTGGCCCTGTAGCATCGCTTATCAGGGCTAAAGATAACGCTGAAGCAATGCAAATTGCTAATGATTCACGCTATGGTCTTGGTGGCGGTATTTTCTCAAAAGATGAACAAGCAGCCATTGAACTTGCAAAACGCCACTTTGATACCGGTATGGTGAATATCAATGGCTATGGCCTTGCAGAGCCGAACTTACCATTTGGTGGTGTAAAAGACAGTGGCTATGGCCGTGAACACGGCGGCTTTGGACTACGAGAATTTGTTAATATCAAAACTATTATGGTCAACGACTAACCACAAAAAGGGCTCATTAGAGCCCTTTTTAATATCTGATTGTGCAATCCTGAATAAAGTTATCAGTTTTCAAACATGGGCACTTGCTGCTTTGAGGCTGATGGCATTTTTAACTCATCCACGGCTTTTTCTTTATCAATCTGCTCTTGTTGTTTTTGATTGTCAGAGTCGGGGTTATAAACAAGCTCATTAAGCAGTGCAAAGTGATCAGAACCATACTTTGCCAAACGCTCAATACGCTTAACACTAAACTCATTACTATGAAAAAGGTGATCAAGCGGCCAGCGCATAAAGAAATAGCTGGCATGAAAGGTATTAAAAAAACCTCTCCCTTTACGTGGGTCTAACAAACCGCTAATACGCATAAACAAGCGGGTACTACGCGACCATGCAACATCATTTAGATCACCGGCAACAATACAAGGTCGCTGTCTGTTTTTAAGTGCTTTCGCTAAGAAAATCAGCTCAGTATCACGCGGTCGTGAGCTATCTTCTTCTGTAGGACTCGGAGGAGCAGGATGAATAAAGTGCCCTTGTACTTCTACGCCATCTGCATCTTCAAACAAAATATGGATTGAGGGGATATCGCTTTCAATAAGCTCACAAACTTGCTGTTGTCTAATTTTGAACTTGCTGTACAAGTGCATACCATAACGATTATCTTTTGGGCAGTACACTCGATATGGGTACTCTTGTTCTAAACTGCTCAGTTTATTTTGCCAAGTTTGATCAGACTCTAACGTAATGAGTAAGTCAGGTTGGTGCGTTTTAACTAATCCAATGAGTTTGTCATATTCAGTGTTCGACATCAGTACATTTGCCGACATAATACGAATACTGTGCTTATCGCTTTTATTACTTGAGGCAACTTCTTTGTTAGCAAGCCTTGTGTAGGGGTAAATCCAGCCAACTTGTAATAGCAGCACGACGATACTCGCCAGAGCGCAACCAATAAAAAGCATTGATCCCGTTCGACTGATTAAATAGCTTGCAGCAATTAAACTTCCACAAGCAAGGTAAACCACTTGCAAGCGTACAAAGTCACAACTGCGAATTAAATAATGTTGGGAATATGAAAATGGCAAGATTGAGACCACTAGCAGCATGGCCAATAGTGAACCCAATCCATAAGTCATAATCGATTCAAGCAAAACTAGCGGCTCAGAATAGAAATAATTTCTCGGGTGTCTTCCACTAAACGCACGACAGTATCGTCAACTTGAATTGAAATTAGACCATCTCTGTCTCGTGATTTAATCACTTTACCGCGGCGGTAAATATCACGGTCAAGAATATCGCCTTTACGTAATTTTTTTGCCAACCGGGTGGTAAATCGCCACCATTATCAAGTTTCTTTTCAAGGCCAGGTGGTAGACTTTTATCTTTATCCTTATCCTTGTCTTTGTCTTTTGCAAGTGCGCCAGCCGTCACTAGGCTTAAACCTATCACTGCAACTGTTAACAATGCTTTCATGCGAGTGCTCCTTTTATTAGTCCCAATTAAGCGTAGCAAGTTTTTCTGAACTGGGTATGAAACCAGCTAAAAAAAGCCGCTAAGCGGCTTTTGACAGGATTAACGATGGCGAGTAACGATTGATAAAATCTCTCGCGTATCGTGTACTAAATGAATAAGACGGTCATCGATTTCGATGGCAATAATGCCATTTCGGTCGCGACGTTTAATCACTCGACCATGGCGATATATATCTCGGTCAAGAATATCACCATGGTGATAACGCTTATACCAACCTGGTGGTAAGCCACCACCATGCCCTATTTTTTTGTATAAACCGGGTGGTAAATCACGGTAGCTGTAATGGTCATATCGGTCATGACGATCATGTCTGTCATGATGGTAGTGCTTGTGATGTTTTTTATGTTTATGCTTTTTGCGTTCGTGTTTTTGTTCGTATCTATCATGGTCACGATCATGTTTCGCGTTTGCTTCCATAGGTATCAAACTCAAACCTAAAACGGCAACTGAGATAGTAATTAATTTATTCATAATAGAGACCCTCAACGTTTGCTCTTGATAAAAAGCCTAACGTTTTAGCCTGAATCATAGATGAAGGGTTACGATTTAAAAACGCAACTGTTTACATATCAACACATTAGAAAGCCAATCTTTACATTTCTTTAAACTTCTTTGGCACTATTTACGAAAAATCAAGTCTGAGTTACAGTTCCAGTTGCAGTGTTTGTATTTATATTTGCAACATAAACAAACGCTTCTTCACTCCATAATAAGGATAATTTATGAATGTACTAAAATGGTGTTTGATAATTAGTATTGCTGCACTAACGGGTTGTAGTGCCATGATGAGCCAATATGGCAATCAAAATACGCAATCAAGTTCATTAGTTGAGTACCTTTACCCTGACCAACAAGACAGAGCTGCACACCAAGCAACGATTCCAACCTTGAACTTACCTGCCACAGTAGGGATTGCCTTTATTCCTAACAAGTACAATGATGGCTTGCATCATGGTGATGAAGTCGCACTGCTTAATAAAGTTAAAAAGCAGTTTATGCAATATGACTACATAGACCGTATTGAAGTGATCCCAAGCACTTACTTAAAAGGTAGTGAAGGATTTACCGCATTAGAGCAAGTTTCTCGTTTATATGATGTGGATATTATGGCGCTTGTTTCGTACGACCAAGTGTCGCAAAGCTTAGAAAATAACGTCGCGTTTTTATATCTAACGATTGTTGGTTTATATGTGATTCCAGGCAATGAAAACTCAGTACAAACCTTTGTAGATACCGCCGTATTTGACGTAAAAAGCCGAAAAATGCTGTTTCGCGCGCCAGGTATTCATAAAGCAGAGCAACGCAGCACAGCGATTGGCATCGATGAAGTCGCTAAAGAGCAGTCACTAGCAAGCTTTAATGGTGCAGTTGATGACATGATCACGAATCTCGATGCTGAATTGGCGCAATTTAAAACCCGCGTAAAAGAAGAAAAAGTGGCTAATGTCACGCACAGAAATGGTACTGGCGGCAGTAGCTTATTCTGGTTAGTGGCAGTACTGGCAGGTTTTGCCGTACATCGCCGCAGTGCATAACAGACAAAGTTATTAATCGCGAAAGCTTTTACCCATCCTAAAAAGCAGATACCCTTTGGTTTTTGTTGTACCTAACCAAAGGGTTTTCATGAAGTTGTCGATACTCTCAGTGCTTGTGAGCACCTCATTATTTAACTATCAAGCTTTCGCTAATAATGAGCTAGAACATATTACAACGACCGCATCACGCGACGAAGTGTTGGCAGATCCATTGCCTGTTGTCGTCAGCAGTATTTCACAAAAGCAACTGGCTCTTATCGCTCCAACTCACATTGAACAAGCCCTAAAGCAAGTGGCCGGTGCGAATCTTCAACATGGTAACGGACAAGAGTATTTACCCGCTTTACGTTCACCTGTACTTTCTGGCGCAGGTGCCTGCGGCGGCTTACTCACTGCCGAAGACGGTATTCCACTTCGCGCAGCCGGTTTTTGCAACATCAATGAATTATTCGAAGCCCACACTGAAATGGCTGAACGCATCGAAGTACTGAAAGGTCCGGGCTCTGCACTTTATGGTTCAAACGCAGTGCATGGTGTGATCAACGTAATCACCCCAGATACAACCTACGACCATAACCAACTTGGTTTTGATTACGGCTCGTTTGGCTACACCCGCTACAAACTAGGTACGGGGCGTGACTTTGGCCAACAAGGTTTAGGCATTAATGCCACGATCACCCGAGATACGGGTTATCGTGATGATGAAAGTGTTGACCAAGAAAAGCTCTCGCTACGTCACCGTTTTGATGGCAAAAAACTAAACGTAAGTACAGGCCTAACTTACACCCATTTAGATCAACAAACGGCTGGTTTTATTGAAGGCTTTGAAAGCTATAAAGATGAGCAAATAGCTCAGTCTAATTTTGACCCTGATGCATTTCGTAAAGCCCGCTCTTTGCGTGTTTGGTCAAAGCTAAATTGGACACAAGATGAGGCTAACAGCTTTACTTTAACGCCTTATATCCGCGACCAAGAAATGACCTTCTTTAAGCATTTTTTACCGGGTACTCCCCTTGAAGAAAATGCTCAGCAAGGTGTTGGCCTTCAATCAAGCTGGCAGCATACGTTGACCGGTTCTAGCCTGTTAACTGTTGGCTTTGATGGTGAGCTTACAGATGCTGACTTTTTACAATATCAGGATAGCCCAACTGAAGGCTCAGCGTTTTTAGTCGCCACCGTGCCTCAAGGGAAACATTATGATTATCAAGTAACAAGCACCCTATTAGCACCGTTTGTGAACCTTGATTGGCAACTTGATGAGTTACTCATCAGCCTTGGTGGTCGATACGAGCGTATGCGTTATGACTACGACAACCATATGTTGGCTGGCCGTACAAAAGAAGATGGCACAGCATGCGCAATGGGCGGATGTCGCTATTCTCGACCAGAAAGCGGTGTAAACCGCTTTACTAATTTTTCGCCTAAGCTAGGTTTAAGCTATCAATATGCTGATAACCAGTTTATCTACGCCAATGCTTCAGAAGGTTATCGAGCACCGCAAGCGGCTGAGCTTTATCAGTTACAACGCGAACAAAATGTCGCAGACCTGAAATCTGAAACAGCTAAAAACCTCGAGCTAGGTTTAAAAGGTCAACAAGCACAACTGCATTATGTAGTTAGCATTTATGCAATGAATAAAAAGAACACGATTTTCCGCGACAGTGATTTTTATTACGTCAACGATGGCCAAACTCAGCACCGTGGTGTTGAGCTAGAGTTAGCTTATGCCATTACGCCAAGCTTATCGATGCAGTTAGCCGCGAGTCACGCCAAGCATACATACAGTTATGACCAAGTACTCAGCACAGTTAATATCAATGGTAATCTCATTGATACTGCACCACGTAACATCGCTAACTTACAGCTACTATGGCAAGCAAACAACATAACGCGTGTTGGCCTTGAGCTACATACCACCAGCAGCTACTTTACAGATCCTGAAAACCAGCATAGCTACGAAGGTCATTCATTAGTAAATTTAAGAGCGGCGTGGCAGCTAGCAGCTAACTTTACTGTGACTGCGCGAATAAACAATTTAACCGACGAACGCTATGCTGAACGCGCTGACTACACCACATTTAGTGGCGACCGCTACTTTCCGGGTAGACCGCGCAACGCCATGTTATCAGCAAGTTATCAGTTTTAAGTAACCGCATTATTTGGTGAGCTATCTCATAGTTCACCCACGCTGCTTAGTGTTTTGGTATGATAAATGTACCTATTGCTATAGTTTCTAAACAGCGTGTCATCTTCTCAAAATCTAATTCGTAACCTTCTTTTAGTGCTGGGCATTTTTCTTATTGCAGCCAGTTTGCGAGCCCCTATCACTGGTATTGCTCCAGTACTTGAACAGATCATTGATCAATTTAAGTTAAATGCATCACAAGCAGGCATGTTGACGACTTTACCTTTAATCGCGTTTGCTATTGCCTCGCCTATGGCAGCAAGCCTTGCTAAAAAATGTGGCCTTGAAGTATCACTTTTCATTGCCCTTGTATTAATAGGCATAGGGGTTGTGTCTCGTGTTATTGATTCTGCCACCGTATTATTTATTGGCACTGCAGTGATTGGTGTCGGTATCGCGATTGGTAATGTGTTATTGCCAAGCCTGATAAAACGAGACTTTCCACACAAAGTGGCAGTAATGACGTCTAGTTATGTTTTGGCAATGGGCATATTTGGTGGCAGCTATTCAGCACTCATCATTCCGCTGGCTGAGTATAAAGAACTTGGTTGGCAATTGGCGCTTGCCAGTTATGCCTTATTGGTTGTGCTGGCTATTGTGGTGTGGTTACCACAACTTAAGCAACATACCATGCCAAAACAGGCATCCGTTTCAAACAGTACACAAAGCAAAATTTGGCACTCTACACTTGCTTGGCAAATCACCTTATTGCTCGGCTTTAACTCATTTTTCACTTATATCATGCTAGGTTGGCTACCCAGCATTTTAATAGAAGGCGGCCATAGTGCGCAGCATGCGGGTGCTTTGCAAGGCGCCTTTCAAGTTGCCTCTGCGCTGCCAGGAATTGTGCTTATTCCACTACTTGCCAAATTAAAAGATCAACGCATCTTAACGCTAAGCTTGGCATTACTTGGCGCGCTTTGTTCTGTTGGATTATTAGTTGCGCCTAGTTTTGCGATGCTTTGGTCAGTCACCTTAGGTTTTTGCTCAGGAGCCTGTTTCATCTTGGGCTTATCATTTGTAAGCCTGCGAACTCATGACTCAATGCAAGCCGCGGCGTTATCGGGTATGGCGCAATGTATCGGGTATTTATTGGCTGCAACAGGCCCTATTATTGCGGGCGCCTTACATAGTTATTTTAATAACTGGGCGGGAGCACTTTGGCTGTGTATTGCATCAAGCCTATTGTGTGCTTTATTTGGTTACTTAAGTGGCCGCAATATCACCATCGGCCAACAATAAATATGAAACCGCAGCTATTTAGGTGCGGTTTCAAAAGCATTCATATTATTAAGGTTATCGAGCCAAGGTTTATGTGAGCGATACCAAATATGCGCTTTAGGGATAAGTTCATCAGCTTGCTCTACGGCGCCAATACGTAAGCCATAAATACGTTCACCTGCACCTACAGAAGTCGCGTATAAGGCCGTTCCACAGTTACCACAAAACCCTTGCGCACGCTGATTACCACTCTCGGCAATTTTTATATATTCTTTTGGCTCTGCACCTGTAAAGGTAACCCCATCAGGCATAGACACCACAACAGTGCGAAATGGCGCACCCGAGATAATTTGACAGTCAGTACAGTGACAGTTAATCACTTTATTTTCATCCACTTCTGCGTGGTAAGTTACCTCACCACAATGACAACGACCGGTGACCTTCATATTAAATTCCTTGTTGAGATGATTGCCCTTTTACAGGGTAGTGATTGGCATGTTTTAAGCTTTGAAAATCATTAAAACGTACCCCATGCTGGGCCATAATAGGACGTATTTTTTTGCTGATCAATTGTCTAATATAAAAGGGCTGATTCGGCACAAAATGATGGATTGTGTGGGTGCGACCAAAATCAAAACAAAATAGCTGAAACGGTAAAAACCAACGGCTGGTGATCACATGCGTTTGCTCAAGTAAATTATTTACACCGCCATAATAATGCATTGACGATGTCACTAAGTTAAGAGAACTCGAACGAATAATATTAGGCACAATAAGTACCACCATTAAAAACTCTGCCATCGCCAATAACTCAGCTCCCCACGGCGGCAATGTAAATGGCTGTACAAACTGCACCGCGTAATAAGCAATTACCCCATAAAGAATCGCAAAATACGCGGTTGCAACCGGAAAGCCCGCATTAAACACGCTTAAAAACTTAAAACCGCTAATTTCTTTACTAAATCGCTTGGTGTTAACTAGCAAACCTAGCAGACCATCAGTAATGACCAAGGCTCTTAAAAATGGCGATTTAATGCCATTGCCCACTAATCGCTCTTCTAAATCTTGTGAGGTGCCGGATACTTTATGGTGATGTAGGTGAATCTTTCTGCGATACCAAGGGTTCACCGTATTCGGCCGCATAAGCCACACAGTTAACATCATAAAGTTATGTATAAAAGGACGATTACTAAAATACTGCTTATGGATAAGGTCATGCTCAAGCTCATGTGATATCGAGGTAATGAAAGCAGCCAGAATGATACACAGCCACGAGGGAATAATCGCTAAGTAATAAAGTGTTGCAGCACCGATTAGTGAGCACAACGACACCAGCAGAATAATCATCGCAAGTGTATTTTGCTGGTTGAGTATAGGGAAACGCGCTCTAAGCGATTGCTCTTCGGCTTTTATCGCTGTAACAATCGCCTTTATGTTTTGCTTTGCGGTTAATTCTGACATCACAAGCTTTGCTAACTGTTTGATATCTAAATCATACCGAAATTATCTATTGCTCTCGAGAAAATTGCGTTAAAAATGGTATTACATCATTTGCTGGCAATGGCTTTGAAAAGTAATAGCCTTGAATATAGTCACAACCGGCTTCAGTTAACACAGCTAATTGCTCGCGCTCTTCAACCCCTTCAGCAACGACTTTAATACCTAATACACGACTCATTTGAATAATCGATTTAACCAGCGCTTCGTCGCCTAAATCAACATGTACTTCATCAATAAATGACTTATCAAGTTTAAGTACATCAACCGGAAAACGACGCAAGTAGCTAAGAGACGAATAACCGGTACCAAAATCATCTAGCGAAATTAAACACCCAGCTTGCTTCAACTGCGTAAGCACGTCTAGGTGGTTAGTATTTTCTGGCGCTAAAACACTCTCGGTTAATTCAAATGAAATTTGCGATGGCTTAACCCCTTGGCTTTTAATGGTTTCAAGCCATGCATTACGCTCTGGATTAAATTCAGTAAACTCAAATAAAGAACGGTTTACGTTAAAAACAAAGTTTTCATATCCTTGTGCTTCTAACGCTTTTATTTGCTGACAGGTTTTAATCAACACAAGCTCACCGAGGGGAATAATCACCCGCGACTCTTCTGCAAGCGGAATAAACTCGGCAGGCGATACCCATTGTCCTTGATTGTTCCAACGCACTAAACTTTCGAATTTAGCGACCGTGTTATTTTCAATATCAATAATTGGTTGAAAATACACTTCAATATCGTTGTTCTTCACGGCTTGTGTAAGCTGCTCAACTAATAAGTTGTGCTTTTTAACCTTGTTATCCATCTCTTTGCAGAAAAACAGATATTCATCGCCTGTTTGTTTTGCATTCAAGGTGGCAAGCTCAGCTTGGCGAACTAAGCGACGGGCTATTTTTTCGATTTTTTCTTGTGAAGTCGCCGTTCCAGCTTGCTCAAATTGACTAATGCCCAGCGTAACTGAAACCTGCTGACTAATGCCACCTATAGAAACAGGCTCAACAAGTAACGCGGTAATTTGTTTGCAAACATGCTCTAGTTCACTGACATGCTGATAAGTTTGTAAGATAGCAAAACTATCACCATCGATACGTGAAAAAGCCGATTCTTTAAAGCTACCGTCGAGGCGTTCTGCAAGCTCACATAAAACCTTATCACCAAAGGTTAAGCCATAAACGGTGTTGATATCTTGAAACTTATCAACATCAAAGTAGATCACGGCTAGGTTAGTATTTGCATCGTCTTGGTACGACAAAGACGATATTAGCTTGCACAAATACTCTTTAAAGTAAAAACGGTTAGTTAAGCCGGTAAGTTGGTCGTGGTTTGCGTGAAAATAAATTTTCTGCTCGGCTTCTTTTTTCTCGGTGATATCTAAAATAAACGCCACATAGCAATCTTCACCATTATTTTGCATTTTGGTTATTGATAAAAACTGCGTGTACAACTTACCTTGTTTGGTTTTATTGGTGATTTCACCAGACCACTTTCCCTCAGTATTAATTTGATGCCACATTGCTTTATAAAAATGCGGATCATACTGATTTGAGCTTAAAATCTTTGGGTTTTGCCCTAAGACTTCAGCTAACGAATAGCCCGTCATTTTAGTAAATGCGGTATTTGCGTAAGTAATTTGCACATTGTGGTCGCAAATAAAAATCGCCTCGTGACTTTGCTCAATCAGTTGGTTTGAGAAATCTAATTTAGCAATAAAACGGTCTTTTTCGATTTCACGCTGGATAAGGCCAGTAAAGAGCGAAAAGAATGATTCAATCTGAAGTGCATCGCCTATTTCATGCTGAAATAGCGCGACAAGGATGGTATCGGTTTTGCCTGAAATACTTTGTAGTGGAACACCCACATAGGCTTCGATACCCATATCGACAAGTAGCTGATCATCTGGGAATAGCTGCTGAACTCCTGCGCTGTAACTAGAGATACTGCCACAACTGACATCATTACATGGCGTGCTACGAATATCGTAGCTGATATTTTCAATGATTTCGTCATGCGCAGCCAAAGCGATAGTCGTCGCATGTTGAGTTAACTCATCAACTTGAGCTAAAAAAACATGAGAAGCACCAAGCACTTCTGATAAAGACAGGCATATTGCATTATAAAAGTTCTCACTTTTAAGACTTGAAATACTTTCAACAATACGCTTTAAGTCGTATGTACCCACGCTAAGCTATCCTACTTCATTGTGCACTAAGTGATTGACTTCACTTATAGTTCAGACCACAAATTGTATTATAAGATGCATTCAAACACCATCGTACTCTAGTCTTAAATGGTTAATTTTCAAACAAATAAGCACACATTTTTCGTGGTTATTTGTAGACTAAGCATAGTTTGAACTTGACCGCTTATAAATAGAACAAAAGTTGCTTTAATAGAGCCTGAATTGGTACTTAGATTTGAGTTATAGGTTCTGGGTGCTAGGCGCTAGGCGCTAGGCGCTAGGCAAAATGTACCCGTAGGAATGGCTTTAGCCATGAATTATATTTTTCAGCATTGCTGGTTCGGCAGTAAACTACCTCCTACAATGCTTTTACGAATTAAATTGCTAAGGGTGGTTTCAAAACCCAACAACCGCACCGCTCGGCTAAAAACTGACAGCTGATAGCTGATGGCTGATATCTGATGGCTGAAAGCTTTTCAGGCATAAAAAAACCCTAACCAATTGGCTAGGGTTCAAAAGTGGTACCAGTAGGCGGACTTGAACCGCCACGCCCGAAGGCAACGGATTTTGAATCCGTCATGTCTACCAATTCCATCATACTGGCTTCATTTTTCTTTAACCTTCTAAACACGAGAAGATAAAGAAAAACCACTTTAGAGCAAGAAGCTTTTTTAACTGCTTTTGTCTCTATGCCAAGCATTATACAAAGAATGGGTAAGGCGGCAAGCGTTTTGTGCGGCGCCACTGCTCAACCGCACAATAATTAAACAAGTTGTTAACTTTAGAGTTTTGGCATCATTCGCGAAACAATCGCCTGACAATCGATATCATGACTAAGGCAGCCGTACTGACTAAACCCTGCGTCACTTAAACGACTTTTTACAAACGCATCGGCAATAAGTGGCTCGCCAAATTGTAATAGTGTTGCTGCTTGCCAAAGCAGTGCAAGCTTTTCAATTATACGCCGAGCATGCATTTCGAGGTTTGCAGTATCTGTCAGCATACCTTTAAGCTCATCGAGTTTTATTGCAAAATTAGGGTGCAAACTGCGCGCTTTTTCGAGCTCATTGATAAGCACCTTAAGTGATTCAGGTTCACGGCTGAACACGCGTAAAAGATCAAGGCATTGCACATTACCAGAGCCTTCCCAGATAGAGTTAACTGGTGCTTCTCTATAAAGTCGACTGGTAATGTTGTCTTGAACATAACCCACGCCACCAATACATTCCATAGCCTCATAAGTGTGCTGCACTGCCCGCTTACAGATCCAATATTTACCGATTGCTGTGGCACTGCGTACTAATGCCACTTCATTGCTATCATCTTGGTTATCAAGGGCATGAGCAATACGCATTGAAATGGCAAGTGCAGCTTCTGCCTCGATAGCTAAATCAGCCAATACATTGAGCATGAGTGGCTGTTGATGTAAGTTTTTACCAAATACACTGCGCCCAGCTGTATGCCATATTGCTTCTTTTACTGCTTGTAACATCAGCGAGCTTGAACCCAGCATGCAATCATAACGAGTTAAAGCGACCATTTGAATGATAGTGGCAATGCCTCGCCCCGGCTCACCGAGTAACCAGCCATGCGCGCCTCTAAATTCAATTTCAGAACTCGCATTTGATTGATTCCCTAATTTACTTTTTAAGCGCTGAATATACATGGCATTTTTCTCGCCAGTTTCGAGCCAACGCGGCACTAAAAAGCAAGATAATTGCTTTTCATCGGTATTAGCGAGGACTAAAAATGCGTCGCTCATAGGTGCTGAGCAAAACCATTTATGCCCAGTTAAAGCATATAATTGCCCTGCACCACTCTCATTGATGGCGTCTGCTTTGGTGGTGTTCGCCCGAACATCAGAGCCGCCTTGTTTTTCGGTCATCGCCATACCTATGGTGACACCTTTTTTCTCTGTCCAAGGCTTATTGTCTGAATCGTAATGATTTGCCAGTATTTTAGGTAGCCACATAGCCGCTACATTTTCTTGACTCGCAATGGCAGGCACACTAGCAAACGTCATGGTTAATGGGCAACCAGAGCCCGGATCAGCATGATTGTGTAGCACCGCCATTACCGCTCTTACAACATGGCTACCGGCTTTCTTTTGCTGCCAAGGCAATGCGCAGTGCCCTTGCTCTATAGCATGCTGCATTAGCTGATGGTAACTTGGATGATAATCAACTTGGTCTATACGTTCGCCAAAGCGGCTGTGAGTGGTTAATTCTGGTAAGTGTTTGTTTGCTAAAAACCCTGCTTGCAGTAATGCACCACCCACTTGCTCCCCAAACGCTGTTAAGTTCGCAGTTCCCCATTGCCCTGCAAAACAGTTTTGCCAATATTGAAGTACCATGTCGGCCTCATAGGCGTTGTAGTTTTCAAGTGGTTTGGGTTGATTAAATACTTGGTGAGTTTCGCTTTGAGAAACGGCCATAACTGTGTGCTCATTTTTATTATTTTCTCAACTATAGCAGGTCAGACCTGTTTGTCGACTTACTAAACAACCGCTAACTATTTCTTGTTTGCTCAGGACTTTGCTAAACTACTGCGCAATTTAATTGGATGAGATTGTTTATGTCAGCTGAGTTTCCACGTGCCGGTTTTTGGCGCCGCTTTGCCTCTTTAATTTACGATACCTTGGTTATCATTGCTTTTGCGATGCTGACAACCGTACTCTATTTATTAGCTGTTCAAGGGCTTATTTCTCTGGAGTTGCTAAGTATTGGTGACGCTGAAGATGTATCTGCTTTCATTCAAAATTCACCATTATTGTATGGCATCCGTAGTGCGTTATTGGTGATAGTGAGTATTAGTTTCTTTAGCTACTTCTGGGCTAAGAGCGGCCAAACAATTGGTATGCGTGCATGGCGTTTAAAGGTGCAAACCCTCGATGGTCAATTAATTAGCTGGCAACAAGGTGCACTTAGAGCCATTACTGCGCTATTAGGTTTAGGTAATTTAGTGGTGTTGGTCGATTTTAAAAATAAGCGCGCATTGCAAGATTACATCACAAAAACGGAAGTGATCACCCTCACCAAAGAAGAAAATAAACGTATTTATCGCTCACTTGATTAAGTAATTAAGCAACACATTAAGCACAAAAAAAGCATGGCTCAACCACGCTTTTTTTGTGCTTTTTAAACGACTATTAAACTCGTTTATTTAAGAGATAAGTCGCAAAACCAATAAACAACAGGCTTGGTAACACAGCACCAACCACAGCTGGAATTTGATAAACCATCACCACAGGACCGAAAATCTCATTGGTTAAGTGGAAAGTAATACCGGTTATTACACCCATTATAATACGTGCTCCCATCGTCACGGTGCGAAGTGGGCCGAATATAAACGATAAAGCAACCAGCAACATCACAGCCACAGACACCGGTTGCATTATTTTGCGCCAAAGCGCTAATTCATAGGTGCTAGTATCTTGCTCATTCTGTTTTAAGTAACTTAAATATGACCAAAGCCCAGTAAACGACAGTGCTTCCGGCTTAACCGACACCACCCCTAATTTCTCGGCGGTCAGTTGCGAGTCGTAAAACTCTTCTTTTTGCTGCTCTGTACTAATTTGCTCTGGCGTGATCATTACTTTGTTTACATCACGCAACAACCAACCATCTTTGCGGTTTACGGCTTCTTTTGCTTTCGTAATTTGAGTAAGTTGCAACGATTTATCAAAGTGATATATGTGAACACCGCGTAAAGTGCCCTGCTGATCGACATCTTCAATATTAATGAAGTTACTGCCATCTTTAGCCCAAACACCGCGCTTGGCATTAAAAATATCCCCACCATTAATTGCTTGGTTACGGATCTCTTTTGCCTTGAGCTGTGCTTCTGGGGCTCCCCATTCACCAAGCGCCATCATACAAATCGCCATAAACATCGCGGTTTTCATTACTGATGCAATAATTTGTAAACGTGACATACCCGCCGCTTGCATGACTACCAGCTCACTGTTTGATGCCAATGCACCTAAGCCTGTTAAGCCACCAATCAAGGCTGCCATTGGGAAGAAGATAACTAAATCACCCGGCATGCTATATACAGTGTAAATAAGCGCAGTAGCAATGTCATAACTACCACGGCCAACCGATTTTAACTGCTCAATAAACTTGATTAGGGTACTAATACCTACCAGTACCATTAAAGCAAAACCGGTGGTTTGAATTATGCTGCGACCTAAATACCAGTCGAGTGTTTTCATCATGCGTTTAACTCCCGCTTAGTCACAACTGCTTTTAACCATGCGCCGAGCGGACGACCTTTAATAATCAAGAATCCACCAATAAATAAGGCTGACAAATGGATCCACCATAAACCAATTGAAGGAGGAATTTTGCCATCTTCAACTGCAAATTTAGCGGCATTGAGTAATATGAAATACCCTAAATACAAGCTGATTGCAGGCACTAATTTAGCAAATTTGCCTTGGCGTGGATTTACCACACTTAAAGGGACTGCTAGTAATGTTAGTAATGGAATTGACAGCGGAATAGCAAGACGCCATTGCCACTGCGCAATGGCTTCAGAGGTTTTCATTTTGAATAAATCAAGCGTTGGAATAGCTTCTAACTTACGGCGCTGGTGTTCAATTTCTTGATCTTGAATTTGCACACTGTAACCATCGAACTCTGTTAAGTTTAACGCAGCAGACTCGCCATCTGTTTCGTAGCGCTTACCATCGTTAAGAACAAGTTGCTGTTCACCGTTTTCTTGCTCAATCACCACACCACGTTCTGCATACACCAAACGTGCTAAGTCACCTTTTTCACGATCGGGTAGCTGAGCAACAAATACCTTGTGTAGCTCTTTGCCACCATTTTCAATATTGTGAATAAAGACCACGGCTTTTTCGTTACCGGTTTCTTGGAAACGCCCGGCACGTAATGCCGATAAGCCAGCATCAGCTTTGGCTTGCTCTTTTAATTGATATTCTTGTTCACTGGCCCATGGCGCAATATAAAGTGTCAATGCCCCTGCTAAAACAGCCATCGCAGTGCTTGAAATAAGGGTTACCCGAACCACATACCATTCACTGACACCGCAAGCTCTGAATACGGTCATTTCGCTGTCGGCATAAATGCGACTGTACGCCAGAATAATCCCTAAGAAGATACTCAAAGGTAAGATAAGAGAAGCCAGCTGAGGAAGTTTTAGTGCAATCATCGAAAGCACAAGTTTAGCAGGAAGACCCCCTTCAGAGGCGTCTCCTAAAATAACAACAAACTTTTGAGACACAAAAATAGTCATCAAAGTTAAAAATACGGCGACCTGCGACTTGAGAACTTCAGTGGTCAAATAACGAAAAATTAGCAATGCTCGCCCCTGTTAAACATCGAGTTTCACTGGAATAGTAAGGAATTTTGAGTAAACTAGTTATTTTACTCACTTTATTATATGCCATCACAGTTAAATATCATACCTAGCAAGAACATATAATCTTGCATAAATGGTGCAGATGGCGTCTATTATGTGATATTGATAGTCACATTAAGATAAAGTTCAAAAACACATAAATAGAGTCATAGTTTATGTACTAAGATTAGTGCTATTAAACTTAAAAATGTAAGAAAGGACTCGAAAAAGAATTTCTTACCCTTATTAACTAAGGTTATATGACTCAATATCAGGAGTAACAATGGAATTTAGCGTAAAAAGTGGTAGTCCAGAAAAGCAACGTAGCGCATGTATTGTAGTAGGCGTTTATGAGCCACGTCGTTTATCCCCCATTGGTGAACAATTAGATAAGATCAGTGACGGTTATATTTCTAACTTGCTACGCCGCGGTGACCTTGAAGGTAAACCAGGCCAAGTACTGCTATTGCATCATGTGCCTAATGTGCTGAGCGAGCGTGTACTACTAGTAGGTTGTGGTAAAGAGCGTGAGCTTGATGACAAACAATATAAACAAATCATCTCCAAAACGATTAACACGCTAAACGAAACGGGTTCGATGGAAGCCGTATGCTTTTTAACTGAGCAGCACGTTAAAAGCCGCGACACCTATTGGAAAGTGCGTCAAGCAGTTGAAACAACTCAAGACTGCTTGTACACCTTCAACCAACTGAAAAGCAAAAAGAGCGACCCTCGCCGTCCACTGCGTAAAATTGTTTTCAACGTACCTACGCGACGCGAGTTAACCATTGGCGAAAGCGCAATTGAGCATGGCTTAGCAATCGTCGCGGGTAGCAAATTATGTAAAGACGTTGCCAACATGCCGCCAAATATCTGTAACCCGGCATATTTAGGTGAACAAGCTCAAGAGCTTGCTGAAAACTTTGAGAACGTTAGCGTTGAGATTATTGGCGAAGAAAAAATGGCAGAGCTGGGCATGAATTCATACCTGGCAGTTGGTCGTGGCAGCGCGAATGAATCGGTTATGTCGGTGATCAACTACCAAGGTGGCGACAAAGACCAAGCGCCAATCGTGTTAGTGGGTAAAGGCTTAACCTTTGACTCAGGTGGTATTTCAATTAAGCCTGGCGAAGCCATGGATGAAATGAAATACGACATGGGTGGTGCAGCGGGTGTTATTGGTACGATGCGCGCTTTAGTGCAAATGCAATTACCGATTAACGTTGTCGGTGTTTTAGCGGGTTGTGAGAACATGCCTGGCTCAAACGCTTATCGCCCTGGTGATATCTTAACCACTATGTCGGGTCAAACAGTTGAAGTGTTAAATACCGACGCTGAAGGCCGTTTAGTACTGTGTGATGCACTCACTTATGTTGAGCGCTTTGAACCAGATACTGTTGTCGACGTAGCAACACTGACTGGCGCATGTATTATCGCGCTGGGTTCGCATGCCACTGGTTTACTATCAAACCACAACCCGCTTGCCCATGACCTACTAAAAGCGTCTGAGCAAAGTGGCGACCGTGCTTGGCAACTACCACTGTGGGATGACTATCAAGAGCAACTTGAAAGCCCATTCGCAGATTTCACCAACTTAGGTGGCCGTGCTGCAGGTACGATTACAGCGGCATGCTTCTTATCTAAATTCACCAAAAAATATAACTGGGCGCATTTAGATATCGCAGGTACAGCATGGCGCGCTGGCGGTAAAAACAAAGGTGCAACGGGTCGTCCGGTCCCTATGTTGACTCAGTATTTACTAAACCGCGCGGGTGTAAGCGAAGCAAGTCACGATTAAGCCTTATTGCAAGCTTAAAACTAACCCTAAATAAGGCGCCAAATGGCGCCTTATTAATTGAAGCAATTCGCGTTCTATGTCAAAATCCCTGCTTTGATCTGTGTATCTGTGGGGACGAAAGTCACTATGAATATGAACGCACAATTTTACGTTCTAAAACAAGATGATAATGCCCTCCAATCGGCTGGCGCAGTTTTCGATCTTGCAGCTAAAATTGCTGCGGATCAGTATCGTCTAGGTCATCGCGTATTTATTTACGCCGATAACACCGACACGGCCCACACAATCGACGACATCATTTGGTCATTTGAACCAGATAGTTTTGTACCTCACAACTTACAAGGTGAAGGCCCTAAAGGTGGCGCACCGGTTGAAATTGGTATGACTCCGCCTGTCGGCAACAGAAAAATATTAATCAACTTAGCTGAACACCTACCGGATTTTATTCGCCGTTTTCAGCAGGTTTATGATTTCGTACCCGTTGAGCCAAATGCTAAACAAGCCGCCCGTGAGCGGTTTAAAAAGCTTCGCCAACTGGGCGCCCATATTGCAACGCAAGAAATTGACATTTAAGCATTTATTTAAGGTTCTGTGTAATGGATAAAACCTATAATCCGCAAGATATTGAACAGTCTTTATACCAAGGCTGGGAAGAAAATGGCTACTTTAAACCGTCTGGCCAAGGTGACGCATACTCAATTATGATCCCGCCACCAAACGTCACGGGTAGCTTACACATGGGCCACGCGTTCCAAGATACCATCATGGATACGCTAACGCGTTTAAAACGTATGCAAGGCAACAACACATTATGGCAAGTAGGTACTGACCACGCGGGTATCGCAACACAAATGCTTGTTGAGCGTAAGCTTGCTGCTGAAGAAGGTAAAACACGTCACGACCTTGGCCGTGAAGCATTTATCGATAAAATCTGGGAGTGGAAAAACCACTCTGGCGGCACGATCACTAAACAACTACGTCGTTTAGGTGCTTCTGTAGATTGGGACCGTGAGCGTTTCACTATGGACGAAGGTCTTTCTGAAGCGGTTAAAGAAGTATTCGTACGTCTTCACAAAGAAGATTTAATCTACCGTGGTAAGCGTCTAGTTAACTGGGACCCTAAACTTCACACGGCTATTTCTGATCTTGAAGTTGAAAACAAAGACAAACAAGGTCACATGTGGAACTTGCGTTACCCACTTGCTGATGGCGTAAAAACACAAGACGGCAAAGACTATATCGTTGTTGCCACAACACGTCCTGAAACAATGCTAGGTGATACAGGTGTTGCGGTTAACCCTGATGATGAGCGTTACCAAGACCTGATCGGTAAAGACATTTTACTGCCTATCGTAAACCGTCGTATTCCAATTGTTGCCGATGAACATGCAGACATGGAAAAAGGCACAGGTTGTGTGAAAATCACGCCTGCCCACGACTTTAACGATAACGAAGTAGGTAAACGTCACCAGCTTCCTATGATCAACATCTTCAACAAAGATGCTGCGGTATTAAGCGAAGGCGAAAGCTACACATTCGACGGTAAAGAGCTTGAATTAGATGCGCCAATCCCTGAGCGCCTACACGGCCTTGACCGCTTTGATGCACGTAAAGCGATTGTGAGCGAATTTGAAGAACTTGGCCTATTAGAAAAAATTGAAGATCATAGCCTAACTGTACCTTACGGTGACCGTTCTGGCGTAGTGATTGAGCCTCTTCTTACAGATCAGTGGTACGTGCGCGTAGCACCACTTGCTGAGCCTGCAAAAGAAGCAGTTAAAAATGGCGACATTAAGTTCGTACCTCAACAATACGAGAACATGTACTTCTCGTGGATGAACGACGTACAAGACTGGTGTATTTCACGTCAGCTTTGGTGGGGTCATCGTATCCCAGCTTGGTACGACAACGAAGGCAATGTATACGTTGGTCGTGACGAAGCTGAAGTTCGCCGCGATAATAACCTTGCTGATGATGTTGCACTTAAGCAAGACGAAGACGTTTTAGATACCTGGTTCTCATCTGCGCTTTGGACTTTCTCAACGCAAGGCTGGCCTGCAAACACTGATGATTTAAAAACGTTCCACCCGTCTGACGTATTGGTAACAGGTTTCGACATCATCTTCTTCTGGGTTGCTCGTATGATCATGATGACCATGCACTTCATCAAAGATGAAGACGGCAAACCACAAGTACCATTTAAAACCGTTTACGTAACTGGCCTTATCCGCGATGAAAACGGCGATAAGATGTCTAAATCGAAAGGTAACGTACTTGATCCTATCGACATGATTGACGGTATCGATCTTGAAAGCCTAGTTGAAAAGCGCACTGGTAACATGATGCAGCCACAACTAGCGAAGAAGATTGAGAAGAACACTCGTAAAACATTCGAAAACGGTATCGAAGCACACGGTACAGATGCACTGCGTTTCACCCTTGCAGCAATGGCTTCAACAGGTCGTGATATCAACTGGGATATGAACCGTCTTGAAGGTTACCGTAACTTCTGTAACAAACTATGGAACGCAAGTCGTTACGTATTGATGAACACAGAAGAGCAAGACTGTGGTTTCGCTACAGATGCTGAAAAACAGTACTCACTCGCTGATCGTTGGATTTTAGGCCAGTTTGAAGCAACTGTTAAAACCTATACTGAGCATCTAGAAAACTACCGTTTTGACCTAGCTGCAAACACCATTTATGAGTTCACTTGGAACCAATTCTGTGACTGGTACCTAGAACTGACTAAACCAGTATTGTTTAAAGGTAACGAAGCACAGCAACGTGGTACTCGTCATACCCTAATCACGGTATTAGAAAGCCTACTTCGCTTAATGCACCCGTTAATGCCATACATCACAGAAACGATTTGGCAACGTGTTGCACCACTTGCAGGTATCGAAACTGCGGGCACTAGCATCATGGTTCAAGGTTTCCCTGTATACAATGAAGCAAATGTTGATAGCCAAGCGATGGACGACCTAGAATGGGTTAAACAATTCATTCTTGCTATTCGTAACATCCGTGGTGAAATGGATATCAGCCCAAGCAAACCATTATCGGTATTGCTTGCTAATGCGTCTGACGAAGACAAGCGTCGCTTAACGGAAAACGAAGCTTTCTTAGCGTCTCTTGCTAAGCTTGAAGAGTTCACGCTTCTTGATAACAAAGACGATGCACCTGCGTGTGCAACATCGTATGTTGGTAACCTTGAGATCATGATCCCAATGGCTGGCCTAATCGATGTTGAAGCTGAATTAGCGCGTATCGCGAAGCAGCTTGAAAAAGCAGAAAAAGGCTTAGCTCAGGTTCAAAACAAATTAGCTAACGAGAAGTTCGTAAATAACGCGCCAGAAGCTGTGCTTGCTAAAGAACATGCTAAGCTGGCTGAGTTTACAGATGCGAAAGACAAACTATTAGCGCAAAAAGCGAAAATCGAAAGTCTATAACAGCATATATAAAGCGCGATTTATTCGCGCTTACAAAAAAGCCGCGCTATAACAATGTTATAGCGCGGCTTTTTAATGCTCTGTAACAGCGACTTTACGTCGCATCACAATTATACCAATCCGCAATAATACTTAATCATTTTGAGGGATTAAACCTGTTGCTACCTGCGTTAAAAATTTCTGATTTAGAACAACTAAATAACGAAATTTTTGCCTTGTTATCAACAGGTTTTATTGCCTCAAAATAGACCACTTTATTAAGCGAATTGGTATTAAAATTTGTAGTTGTACTGAGCACCAACTAGAACTGCGTGACCTTTTGATTCAAATTCCCATGAAACATCTTGGCCTAAAGAAGCTGCTAGGCTGTCTTTTTCAGAGAAGTTTTGTGTTTTACCACGAAGGATACTTACACCTAAGTCAACATTTGAGTTTTCGCTGAATGCGTAGTTACCACCAAACGAGAACCAGAAACGATCTGTATCAGGGATAGAGATCGAAAGATGTGATTGGTCTGCTGGTGACTCATCGTATGCAATACCTGCACGAAGTAAAAGTGCATCGCTATACTGGTAGTCAGTACCGATAGAGTAACGCATTGAATCTGAGAAGTTCTCTTCTTTAGAGAATACTGGAGATTCAACACCTGGTACGTAAGCTTCTAATTTTTGGAAGCTGTCCCAGCCAGTCCATAAGATGCTGTAGTGCACACCAAGCTTCTTATCAAGTTGATGTGAACCAGAGAACTCAGCAATTGCTGGTAAAGTCAGTTTTAACTCACCCGGTACTACAGTGCCCGCTAAACCGCCAACTGCAGCTGGTAATTGATTTGAGTACTCACCTTCAAAGTCGATATCTGTTTCGTCGCGGTAGTTAAAACCAAAACGGTTGTTTTCGTCTAACTGATACATTGCACCAATGTTCCAACCAAAGCCGTAGTCGTCACCTTCAAGGTGAGCGATTTGCGTGCTCGCTGGTAAACCAAATGGGTTAGTACCGGCATTACGAACAACTTTCGCATCAGCATAAACATAGTTTAAACCAAGACCTAGGCTGAACTGTTCGTTGATTTTGTATGAAGCGCTTGCATTCATGTTAACTGTTACGATTTCAGTTTCACCCGCGATAGAGCCTGCCGCGTAGTCATCTTTAAACTCAGTTGAAAGACCAAAGTTTGAAAAAGCACCAAAACCTAAAGACACTTTGTCGTTTAAAGGCATTGTGAAGTAACCTGCAGGAATAAATGCAGATGGCGCGATGCTATCGTCATCGATAGAGCTTTCATCTAAGCCGTATGCTGCACTTTCACCTTTTAAGCTTACATCTGGAATGACAGCAATACCTGCTACTGAAATTTGCTTGCCTTTGAATAAAGACATAAGTGCAGGGTTACGAGCAACAACTGATGCGTCATCTGCAACAGCGGCTTCACCAGCGTATGCGCGACCTAAACCTGAAACGTTTTGCTCTGCTAATTGGAAAGCTGCAGCAAAGCTGTCAGCAGAAACAACAGCAAGTGATGCTGCAATTAGTGTTTTAGTGAACTTCATAAATCTGTGTCCTCTTGCAAACTTGTGCGAAAACTAATCCAACAATGAGGGCAACCTATTAGTTAAGCATAAAAGATTAGCGCTGTATGTTGGTATTAGATGTTTTATTCTAATGATTACAAACTTTCGAACATTACCTTAATTAAGATCAAAAAACTGTAATTTTTCGTTAGAAATAGGTAAAAAACCCGTATTTTAACAACAAGATAACAACTTATTAAAACTCATCAGAGCTCTGATTACAAAAACAACAAACAGTAGTAATTATCATTTGCATTGACATCTATTTCTTGTCCCTTTAGACTAAAAATAAAGGTTTTTCTGTTGAGTGTGAGTATGGAAATCGCATTGATTATTGCGGCACTGATGTTATGCGGTGTGAGTGTTCATTATTTTTGTAAAGCAAACTACTGTGCCTGTACTAAAGCGGGTGATTGCGATAATCCAGTGAATCATTATTGGTTAGGCGCTATGCTAAGTGCGGTGTTGTCGCTGTTATTATGCTGCGTGGCATTACATGTCGAAAAAGGCACGTTATTGTGGTTGGTATTAATGACAAGTTGCTTTAGTGGTGCATTTATATCAGCAAAACGCAGCGCCAAAAAACGCTGCATTAAGTCTAAACAAGCAGATGCTCTTTTAACAAACGAGCCAAATTAAGTTGATAATCTAGAGGCTTAATACTGGCGATAATTTTTAGCTCTTTTTCTGCGCTTAAATCGACGTCTTTGGCAGTAATATGATGCTTATGCTTGGCATTATAGAAAATCTTTATCTTTGGTTTGATTGGGTTTTCATGGTTACCTTCCATCACTAATGCCAAACGCTCATTGTTTAACTTCACAATAGTTCCAACCGGGTGCACACCTAGGCATTTAATAAAGCGTTGCACCAATTCAGAATCGAACATGTGTTTATTAGCGAGTAAATAACGCGCCGCTGAGATTGGCTCTTCACCCATTTGATGAGGCCTATCTGCCGTCATGGCATCATACACATCAACAATTGCCATGATACGGGCTGCACGGCTCAGCTTTTCAGCTGCAATACCGCGAGGGTAACCTGTACCATCTAAACGCTCATGGTGATTCACTATCATATCGAGCATTAACGGCGTAATGCCCTTTTCGCCTTTCACTAAACCTAAACTCTGCGCCACATGCTTTTTAACAACTTGCATTTCGTTGTCGTTTAAAGCGCTTGGTTTAGACAATACTCCTTGTGGCATTTTCGCCTGGCCAATATCGTGCATCAATGCACCCATTGCCAGTTCTTTAATTGTTTTTTCTTTGTAACCTAAGTACTTAGCAAACACACTCACCAAAATAGCGGTGTTGATCATATGACGCCAGTTATAGATATGCTTATCTTTAAGGCGAGTTAAAATAGTTAAGGCATTGTGGTTACGAAATACCGAGCTGACTATATCAACGGCGATATCATCGAGCACCGATACATTCATCTTCAAACCCGATGTAATGTCTGAGTAGAAACCTTGCAGTTTCCGGCTGTGCTGCTCGTAATGTACGCTGGCTTTTAGAAACTCTTGCTGAACCGTAACCCCTTGCGGTGCTTCGTTAGCGGCAGGCTTTTGTTCAACTTTCGGTTTAGCCGGTTCAGGTTTTGGTTGGTATTTTTTAGGGAGTGCAACATCGCTTTGTGTAAAGTCAATGAGTAGCTCTTCAACCCCTTCAGAGATCAGGCGCTGAATAATGGTTTTGTCACGTACTAAACCACGTGTTTTGATTTTAATACTATTTACATGCTCTTGTTGCTTACTGACACTGTCAACAAACATCCCTGGTACAAGTTCGGCAATGGGTAAGGTAATAAGCATATGTGAGCTTAGCGCATAAAAACATCGAGTTTTTTATTATCGCTAATTGATTACAAATGTCTATAGATTGAGTGGCGAATACGAAATAGGTATTAGCTTAAAAGGGGAAAGTTAGAAAGGGGAAAGTTAGAAAGCCTAGAATCACCACTTTATGTGTCAGCAGCTTACTTTACTCTTTCCCCTAGTAACTCGCTAACTTTATTCCTGAAAGTAAGTGCCCCAGCCGTCGTATTCAACATCTGTTTGCTGAGCAAGTGCTTCTAGCTTGTCTACATCTTCCATAATGGCTTCTACGTCAAGTTCACACTCAACAACCACGTCAAAGCTCCACACTTTCTCGCCGTCTTCTAGCTCAAGTTCTGCAGGTTCTTCAACATCGTAACCTAGTTTAAAAGCGGCTAAAGCGGCCTGCTCTAGTTTTTCAAAATTTTCGCTAACAAAGTGGTGTTCCACTTCATAAAGTACTTCAGGATCTGAGCCATCTTCAAGCAATGAAGTAACGATGTCTTCAGTAATTTCGCGCCAATTTTCCATTATTTGTTTCTCACTTGAGCATCTAATTCAGTTATTTTAGCAGCCATAATCTGATGAACATGTGAAGCATGGTCACGAGCAGATACGTCTTTATCAAGATAAATTGGCGCTAACATTTCGAGGTAAATTGTACCATTATCCCAGCGATTTAGCTTAATAGTTTTGTGTGTTGTACTCATACAAACTGGCACGACTGGCACATCTGCACTCATTGCCGTGTGAAAAGCACCTGTTTTGAAGGGTAATAAACCACGGCCATAGCTTCGCGTACCCTCAGGAAACATCCAAACCGATAGGCCTTTTTGTTTTATTTTCTCAGCTGATTTAGAAATTGTGCCAGCCGCTTTTGAGCGGTTAGCACGGTCAATTAAAATATTACCCGATAACCAATATAGTTGACCAAAAAATGGGATCCATTTAAGGCTTTTTTTACCAAGGCTTACACAGTTTTCTGGCACCATGGCAGGCAAAGTGAATAAGTCATAGTTATTTTGATGATTTGCTACATAGACAGCAGGGCCAATATTTTTTGGAGTCTCGTGATATTTAAGCTCTAGTTTGACACCTAAAATTTTAGCTACCTTGCAAAACCAACCTGAAATAATATGCACGTTATTAGTATGAAACGGCTTCACTATGCATAAAAGCAGCCCAAAAACACAGCTTAAAATAATAAATAACGCCATGAAAATTATGCGAAAAATAGCTAACAAACGAATTCTCCTCGTACTAATCAGCGCGCATTATAACGTGAAAAATACCATTTCCATAGCTTTAAGCGCACATGTGTACGCTTAAAATTTCATAACGTTTTAACAATAAAAAGGCCTGCAATTGCAGGCCTCTGGTTTTTACTCTGTTACTTCGCTTGGCGACTCATCACTCTCATCTGTTTGAGTTACTTCGACTACAGCTTCATCAACACGCTGCAAGCCACGGGGTAATTTATTACCTCGTCTACCACGTTCACCATGATAATGCTCAAGATCAGACGGTTTGAGTGTCAGTTTTCGTTTACCTGCATGCAGGGTTACGCTACTGCCCTCAGGCACCACAGCCAGTACTTTTACAAACTCTTCACGAGCTTGTACTTTCGCACTTGGTATAGAAATAATCTTATTGCCTTTACCTTTACTTAGCTTAGGTAAGTCTCGCAGTGGGAATAGCAACATTCGGCCTTCGTTAGAGATTGCCATACAGTAGTCAGTCGCTACATCAGTCACTCTAATTGGCGTGAGTAACTCACCCCCTTTAGGAACACTGACCAGCGCTTTACCGTTTTTGTTCTTACTCACCAGATCTTTAAAGTCGCTTATAAAGCCATAACCTGCATCTGAAGCCATTAACAACACTTGGTTGTCTTCAGCCATCACGACATGCTCAAAGTTAGCACCAGCGCTTAAGTTAAAGCGCCCGGTCATTGGCTCGCCTTGACTACGTGCTGAAGGTAAACTGTGGGCATCGGTAGCAAAAGCGCGACCACTTGAGTCTAAGAACACCGCAGGCTGATTACTCTTACCTCGCGCAGAAGCTTTATAACTGTCGCCTGACTTATAACTCAGCCCTTCAACATCTAAATCATGACCTTTACCGACACGTGCCCAGCCTTTTTCAGATAACACAACGGTCACTGACTCAGAAGGAATAAGATCTTTTTCGCTTAGTGCTTTTGCTTCTAAACGTTCTACAACAGGTGAGCGACGATCATCACCATACATTTCAGCCGCTTCTTGGATTTCTTTTTTCATCAACGTCGACATACGACGCTCAGAACCCAAAATTTGCTCTAACTTGTCACGTTCAAGCGCAAGCTCATCTTGCTCACCTTTAATCTTGAACTCTTCAAGTTTTGCTAAATGACGTAGTTTTAATTCTAAAATTGCTTCGGCTTGAATATCGGTAATACCAAAGCGCTCCATTAATACAGGCTTCGGTTTATCTTCAGTACGAATAATTTCAATGACTTCGTCAATATTTAAGAAAGCCGTTAATAAACCTTCTAAAATATGTAAGCGTGCTAACACTTTATCTAAGCGGTATTGTAAACGACGGCGAACTGTTTCACGGCGAAACGTTAACCACTCAGTTAAGATACTACGTAAGTCTTTAACTTGCGGACGACCATCGAGACCAAGCATGTTTAAGTTTACGCGGTAGTTCTTTTCTAAGTCTGTCGTTGCAAATAGATGCGCCATTAATGGCTCAGCCTTGATACGGTTAGAACGCGGAACAATCACGATACGAGTTGGGTTTTCGTGATCTGATTCGTCACGTAAATCAGCAACCATTGGCAGCTTTTTAGCATTCATTTGCGCAGCAATTTGCTCAAGTACTTTTGCACCTGAACACTGATGAGGCAGCGCTGTGATCACTATGTCACCTTGCTCTTCAGTGTAAATTGCACGCATCTTGATAGAGCCACGTCCGGTCTGATAAATCTTACGAATATCGTCTTTCGGTGTGATGATCTCAGCTTCTGTTGGGTAGTCAGGCGCATGCACTAACTCAAGCAACTCTTCGATTTCAGCTTTTGGTTTATCTAGAAGTAAACAACAGGCACTGGCGACTTCACGCACATTATGCGGTGGAATATCGGTCGCCATACCTACCGCAATACCGGTTACACCATTCAGTAAGATGTGTGGTAAACGCGCAGGTAACACCATTGGCTCATCAAGTGTGCCATCAAAGTTTGAGGTCCAGTCAACTGTACCTTGACCAAGCTCTTTTAATAAAACTTCAGAGAACTTAGATAAACGCGCTTCGGTATAACGCATCGCAGCAAATGACTTAGGATCATCCGCAGCACCCCAGTTACCTTGACCGTCCACCAGCGGGTAGCGGTAAGAAAACGGCTGCGCCATTAACACCATTGCTTCGTAACAGGCACTATCACCATGAGGGTGGTATTTACCCAGTACATCACCCACGGTACGCGCTGATTTTTTATATTTTGCTTGCGCCGATAACCCCAGTTCGCTCATTGCATAAATGATACGACGCTGTACAGGCTTAAGACCGTCACCTACATGAGGTAAGGCGCGATCCATGATGACGTACATTGAGTAGTTTAAGTAGGCGTCTTCGGTAAAACGCCCCATTGTTTGTTGTTCTATGCCTTGCATCAGCAAGGTATCTGTATCACTCATTAACGCTTACCTATTTTTTCTTAGCACTAACACGATAGATCACGTTAGCAAAGTCGTCTGAGATCAATAAGCTGCCATCTGCAAGCTCTGCAAATGCAACTGGGCGACCAAATGTTTCTTCGTTTTGCATGAAACCAGTGATGAATGGGGTGTATTTAGTAATACGACCTTGATCAACATTCGCTAGCATTACTTTATAACCTGACTTTTTACTACGGTTCCAAGAGCCATGCTCGGCAACAAATAATTGCTCTTTGTACTTAGCAGGGAACTGCTTGCCGTTATAGAAATGGATACCCAGTGGTGCAACATGGGCACCTAATGCAAGGGCTGGCGATTTATAGTCAGCAATGCTTTTGCCTGCGCCAAATTCAGGATCTAAAATCGCACCGGCGTGAACATAAGGGAAACCATAATGTGCGCCCTCTTCGCCTTCACCAACACGGTTAATTTCGCAAGGAGGGATGTCATCACCCATCATGTCACGGCCGTTATCACTGAACCAAAATGCATTTGTTGTAGGATGATAGTCAAAACCAACTGAGTTACGTACACCTTTGGCGATCGTTTTAATTTCTTTGGTATCAACATTTAAAGAAAAGATACGACCGTATTTGTCGTCTTCAGCGCAAATGTTACATGGCACACCCACTGGCACAATTAATTCACCTGTTGGTGCAAAGCTTATGAACTTCCAGCCGTGGTGACGATCGGTTGGGAACTTATCGTATACCACCTCGAATTTAGGATCTTTTAGATTTTTATCAATGTCTTTAAAACGAATAATACGTGACACTTCAGCCACATATAAATCACCATCTTTAACAGCTAAACCGGATGGCATTTCAAGACCTGTGGCAATCACAATCTTTTTATCTGCGATACCATCACTGTTGTGATCAATTAATGCATACACGTTACCTGCTTTACGTGAACCTGCGTAAACAATGCCTTTTTTTGATACCGCAATTTGGCGTGCATTTTCGACATCATCAGCGAATAAGCTGATAGAAAAGCCATCAGCAACAGTTAACTTATCAAGAATATCTTTTGCCATTACAGGCGCTGATAACAAACTCAGCGATAATAATGAGGTCAGTAATTTTTTCATTTTTGTCTTGCCCTTTAATTCGTTGCTAGCAATTAGGTTGCTACACCCTTTATTAAACTTCTGCGCGGTTACCGTGATCTTCTAACCACTGGCGACGGTCTGACGAACGCTTTTTCGCAAGTAGCATGTCCATCATCTCCATGGTTTGCTCTTCTTCATCCAAAGTAAGCTGTACTAACCGACGAGTATTAGGGTCCATGGTCGTTTCACGCAGTTGTAATGGGTTCATTTCACCTAACCCTTTGAAGCGTTGCACGTTCACTTTGCCGCGTTTTTTCTCTGCTTCAATGCGCGCTAAAATACCGTTCTTTTCATCTTCATCAAGGGCGTAATACACCTCTTTACCGATGTCGATACGAAATAACGGTGGCATCGCCACATAGACGTGACCTTCTTTTACAAGCGCAGGGAAATGGCGAACGAACAGTGCGCATAACAAGGTAGCAATGTGTAATCCATCCGAGTCAGCATCGGCCAAAATACAAATCTTGTTGTAGCGTAGGCCAGATAAATCACTTGAGTCTGGGTCAATGCCTAGAGCCACTGAAATATCATGCACCTCTTGCGATGCTAAAATCTGCCCTGACTCAACTTCCCACGTATTTAAAATCTTACCGCGCGCCGGCATGATTGCTTGGAATTCACGATCGCGTGCTTGTTTTGCTGAACCACCCGCAGAGTCACCCTCTACTAAAAACAGTTCAGTGCGGTCATTATCTTGAGCGCTACAGTCAGTTAATTTACCAGGTAACGCAGGGCCTGAGGTAATGCGCTTACGGACAACTTTTTTGGCAGCACGTAAGCGGCGCTGTGCATTTGAGATACATAGCTCAGCTAATAATTCAGCAGTCTCAGTGTGCTCGTTTAACCATAAGCTAAATGAGTCTTTCACCACACCAGATACAAACGCCGCGCAAGAACGAGATGATAATTTCTCTTTTGTTTGGCCTGCAAACTGCGGATCTTGCATTTTTACCGACAACACATAGCTACAGCGTTCCCAAATATCATCAGGTGTTAGCTTTACACCACGCGGTAGTAGGTTTCTGAATTCACAGAATTCACGCATTGCTTCAAGTAAACCTTGGCGTAAACCATTAACGTGTGTGCCACCTTGTGCAGTAGGGATTAAGTTTACATAGCTTTCTGCAATGGACTCACCGCCTTCAGGCAACCACACTACAGCCCAGTCAGCACCTTCTGTTGAGCTTGAAAACTCACCAATAAATGGTTCTTTTGGTAGTATTTCAAAACCTTTAACGGCTTCTGTTAAATAGTCTTTTAAGCCAGTTTCGTAATACCATTCTTGGCTTTCTTTGGTTTGCTTGTTGGTAAACTTGATACGTAAGCCTGGGCATAATACCGCTTTGGCTTTTAATAAATGATTAAGCTTAGTAATCGAAAAATTAGCTGAGTCGAAATAGCTGGCATCAGGCCAAAAGCGCACGGTTGTACCTGTGTTACGTTTGCCCACAGAGCCAATGACGTTTAAGTCTTCAACCTTATCGCCGTTCTCAAAGGCCATGCGAAATTGCTGTGCATCACGGCGCACAGTGACTTCAACACGAGTCGATAGCGCATTTACAACCGAAATACCTACTCCGTGTAAGCCACCCGAGAATTGATAGTTTTTATTTGAGAATTTACCACCGGCGTGCAGCTTGGTAAAAATAAGTTCCACACCCGGAATACCTTCTTCAGGGTGAATATCAATCGGCATACCACGGCCGTCATCGATAACTTCAAGGGAATTATCTTCATGAAGAATGACATCTATTTTTGTTGCATGACCTGCCATTGCTTCATCGACACTGTTATCGATAACCTCTTGACCTAAGTGGTTAGGACGAACCGTGTCGGTGTACATACCTGGGCGGCGTTTTACGGGTTCTAACCCGTTTAAGACTTCAATTGCTTCGGCGTTATAATTTTGCTGACTCATAGTTTTTATATCTTTTATGCGCTTAGCTATGTTTTACGTGATTTTAAGAAAATCTACAATACTTGCAAAGGTTTGTTCGAAGCCGATAAAACTATGATCGCCTCCAAATTCAACGTGTTGCTTACACTGAGAATAATAGTTAACCGCCTGTTGAAAAGGCAGTACTTCATCGCCCGTTTGCTGTAACAAATAAAGCAATGAAGGTGTGTCTAATTGCGGCAAATATAAACTGCGCAATGCATCCATGTGACGAGTATCAAGTTCGTAATGACTATCTTGATACGGATTGTAATTTGGCCCTAAATAGTTATCGAGTAACTCAAATGGGCGAACCGCAGGGTTTATTACCACCGCAGGTATTGAATAACGTTGCGACAAATAGGTCGCATAAAAACCGCCTAATGAACTTCCTAGTAATACAGTATCATCATTTAGCAGTTGTTCTAATTGTAAAATTGCATGTAATGGTTCATGAGTTAATCTTGGCACCAGATAATCAACATCAAATTGTGCCATATGCTCACCAAAACGAACGGCTTTATAAGACTTCTCTGAGCTATTAAAGCCATGAATATAAATTACTCGTTTAGCCATACTACATCCGTGCTTAAGCGTAAGTTTTGTTGCTCATCAATTGTTAAGTTAATAACTCTAAATGCGGGGCCTAAATCGTCTTGCTGCCACGCCATAGTGTGTTTGGTAAATTGGATTGAGCTGGCTGGAGTCGCATACACACTAAGGTCACGGTAGGTTTGCCTGTACTCATGATGCACATGACCGTGGAATACGCCAAGGCAATGCTCAGTATTGACGCATATATTTAAAAACTGCGGGCCATTTTCTAGCATATGTTTATCTAAGTAGGCTTGAATAGGTAGCGGATTATGATGACAAAACACCACGCTAGGCACCTGACCAATTGCTTGGTTTAATTCATCTAAATGCGTGTGTGTTACCCAACCAGCTGGCGTCGGGCCTTTTGAGTTTACCAACAGCAACTGCCCACCTAAAAAAGTAATACATTTATTGCTTAAAATTTGCGGACTCGTAAGCTTTTCATATTCCGCGAGTTCATCATGATTGCCTGGTAGCCAAAACACCGGACAACTGAGCGCTGAGTCATCAATTAATTTAGCAAAAAGTTGATATGACTCAGTGCTGTGATCTTGTGTTAAGTCACCACCAAACACCACACAATCTACATCTAACTTAGTAATAGCTTGTAAGCAACGCGCAAAATACGCTGCCGTATTCACGCTAAAGTATTTGCCCGTTGTGTCTTTTGATAAATGGCAGTCAGTGATATGGGCAACTTTCAATACTGTTTTATCAAAATGGTAGGCGTTCCTAAACCAAGCCATTATTTACATCCCAATTTAAAACTGCACGGCCGTTTTCAACACAGGCCACCAGCCAGTCATATAAAAAGGCGTTAAGCTGATATTTTTCATCTTTTTGATGCATATTCGGATTGGGGTAAGCATAGGAAGGCTTAATACGCTGGTGAAAATCATGATGCACAATCTCAGCGACTTTCGCATCATGATACATGCGTACAGTTAAATACAAAGGCTTAACCGAAGGTAAATTACCGGCATCTTGTTTGATAGAAATATCTGTGGTGTATTTTGCTGTATCGTCAACTTTAACCGTAAAAGTACTGTGACCTAATTGCACTTTACGCTCCTGACCGACACGGCGCTCATGAGGTAAGAGCTTAAGCGCACGCACGTAATTATGCTCACATAAAGTTAAGTACTTAGGTAAACTTTGAATATAACGCTGCTGGGCACTGACGTACGACAAAATAATCCCCTATGAGTTTTTCCAATCAGACAGTATACGTTGCTTATTCAGTGCTAACCACTGTAATGAGATAACTGTCGCTGCATTGTCTATTTCACCCTGTTCTAGGCGCAGCATAGCTTCATCGTATGACATTACATGGGTTTTGATATCTTCATCTTCATTATCAAGGCCAAAAATACCGCCTTGATACCCTGCTAGGTCAGTGCGCGCTAAATATAAATACAAACGCTCAGTTGTACCGCCGGGGCTTGAAAGATACGACATCATAAATTCCAGCTCGTTAAGCTCAATACCCGCTTCTTCGAATGCTTCACGCTTAGCAACCTCTTCATAATCAGTACTGCCATCTGCCATACCAGCAATACACTCAAGTAACCAAGGCGACTGCTTAGATGCGAGTGCTCCGATTCTAATTTGTTCGATTAACAAAACGTGGTCTGTCGCCGGGTCATAAGGAAGTACAGCAACAGCATGGCCGCGCTCTAAAATTTCGCGTTTAACTTCAACCGATTTACCACCTGCAAACAACGCATGATGAAAGCGATAGGTGTTAATTTTAAAGAAACCATCATAAACACGCTCAATTGGCTTTAACTCTATGTCATCATGGCTAAATTGTGAGATTGCTGATATTTTCATTCACTATTTCCTTCACGTTTTAAGTAAATGTTACGGCCAATTATATTCTGTTACACTTGGACATGCAGATTTACGTAATTTTTTTTGGTTATTCATTAAAAAAGAGTACCATGGTCACAGTACAAAATTGTCTAAGGACTGAACGAACAATGAAAAAAACACTACTCGTCGCGCTGATTGGTTTTTCAAGCGCACTGACTGCAACAGCAAGTTACGCTGAAGACTTACTACAAGTTTACGAGATTGCGACAGCAAACGATCCTACCGTACTTAAAGCAAAAGCCCAAGCAGATGCGCAAGCCTTTGAGAGCGATCGCGCGTTAAGTGCACTATTACCACAAATTGGCTTAAGCCTTGGTTACCAATCAACCAAATCAGATCTTTATGACGGTACTGATGCAACGGGTTATACCGGTTATGACTATGACCCTGATGAATTCAGCCGTGGTATTAGCCTAAATCAAACACTGTTTGATTTAGGTGCATGGAATTCACTGGGTATTGCAGATAAACAAGCATTACAAGCAAATGCACAATATGATTATGCTCGCCAAGACTTAATCGTTCGTGTTGCAGATGGTTACTTCAACGTTTTAAGTGCAATCGATAACCTTGAGTTTGTTCAAGCTGAAAAACGCGCTATCGAGCGTCAATTACAACAAACTAAAGAGCGTTATGCGGTAGGTTTAACTGCAATCACTGACGTACATGAAGCGCAGGCGCAGTACGATAACTCAGTAGCACAAGAAATCGTTGCTAAAAACAGCGTTGAAACAGCCCGTGAGCAACTTCGTGAAATCACAGGCAAATACCACGCAAAACTAGACATGTTGAATACAGATACGTTTTCAACTGTTGCACCTAACAAACAATCAACTGACTACATTGAAATTGCAAAAGACAACAACTTAAACCTGCAAGTGTCAAAAGTAACGGTTGATATTGCTAAAGATCAAATCGACTTAGCAAAAGCTGGCCACTATCCGAAGTTAACGTTAAGCGCTTCATACGGTGACAGCCTAACGGATCTAAACAGCAACTCACATCAGCCTCGTGAAGACAGTGCGAGTATTGGTGTAAACTTCAGCCTACCTATCTACTCAGGTGGCGCGACTACAGCAGCGACTGACCAAGCACGCGCATACTATGTTGCTGCAAGTGAAGATTTAGAAGCAAGCTTACGTGCAGTAACTCGCTCGGTTATCACATCGTACAACCAAGTAGTGTCTGACATTGCTACTTATAAAGCGCTACAACAAGCTGTTGTTTCTGCTGAAAGTGCGCTTAAAGCAACTGAAGCAGGCTTTGAAGTGGGTACACGTACTATCGTAGACGTACTGATCAGCACGCAAAACCTTTACAATGCAAAAAGTAATTTAGCAAACGTTCGTTACCGCTATGTTGTTTCAACACTTCGCTTGAAACAAGCTGCTGGTACACTAACTAGCGAAGACCTTGTTGCAATTAACCAAGGTTTAAAAGAAATCTAAGCATTTCTTCTATAAAGTCCTTATTGTAAAGCCAGCCTCGTGCTGGCTTTTTTGTATTTTTAAAGACATACAGTTAAACTAGCTTTTTTATTTTTAGAGATTTTTTTGTGGTTAGTTCATCTCCTTTTAAAGCGTCTTTTTTAGGTCCTCGTTACTGGTTAACTTGGATTGGCGTGTTCTTTTTATACCTTATCTCTTGGTTACCACATAAATTACAACTTGCACTTGGAAAACTGCTGGGCCGTTTAGTACATCGCTTTATGAAGCGCCGCCGTCATATTGCAGAGGTCAACATTCGCTTATGTTTTCCTGATATGCCTGAACATGAACAACGCGAATTAGTCCGCAAAAACATGGAAAATACCGGTATTGCAATGATGGAAACTGGCATGGCTTGGTGGTGGCCAAATTGGCGTATCAATAAAGTATTTGGTTCAGTTAAAGGCTTGGAGCACTTTGAAAAAGCTCAGCAATCAGGTAAAGGCGTGCTGTTACTTGTGCCACACTTTTTACACTTAGAAATGGCGAGCCGCATTATGGGCGTAAAACACCAAGGCATTGGCTTTTACCGTCCTCATAACAACCCTTTGATGGAATATTTCACGACTAACGGCCGCCTTCGTTCAAACGAATATTTAATTGGCAAAAAAGATGTCAAAGGCTTATTGCAAGCACTTAAAAATAAAAAGGTTTGTTATTATCTGCCAGATCAAGATTACGGCCGTAACCGCTGTGAGTTTGCCCCTTTTTATGCAGTAAAAGAAGCAGCCACAACAACGGGAACGCTGTTATTTTCAAGTAGCCGTAACTGTGAAACGGTAAGCCTAACAAGTCGTCGTGATGAAAAGGGCCGCTACCACTTAGAAGTGTTACCTGCTCTTGAAAACTTCCCAAGTGGCGATGACCTTGCTGACGTTACCCGAGTAAATCAACGCATGGAACAAGCCATCGATTTAGCACCTGAGCAATATATGTGGCTTCACCGCCGCTTTAAAACTCGCCCTGACAAGAACGCACCTTCTTATTACAAGTAGAGTGACATTTTACTGTTTGTATGGTTTTATTAAGCTAATTAACAACAAGAGTATTAGAAATGTGGTTTTGGGTTAAGCATTTATCATTAGCTGTTATTTTAATTGCTGCTGCTATTTACTTTTTATTTGGTAGTGGTCCTGTAATGGACATGAAAGATACCAAAAATGCTGCAGCACAAGGTTTATCACGCTTTTATGCAGCGCTACGTAACCAAGTGAATGACAAAAATAATGAGCGTGATAAATACGTTCTAAAATTGCCTACGCCAGAAACAAGCTTAGATGTCGCGCTTTTTGAACGCGAAAAAGTCGTAGAGCCTTCATCACCCAACTGGACTGGTGACATCCAACCTCGCCGCTTTGAAAATGGCAATACTTTAAAAGATGTACTGTCTGACTATGCCCGTCACGAAGACATCGTGTTGTACTGGTATTTAAGCAAAGACTATGTAGTAAAAGACCATTTTCGCGTTGATAGTAACTTTGTTTCAACACTTTACCAGGTTGGCCGCGCCATCAACGATGATTTCGAAAATGAGGTTTACACCTATTTTTGCTTTAAGCAAAGAGCAGCGGTTATCACTGAGCTGCCCTCTGCTTATGTGCGCGAAAACTGCCGTCGCTTAAAAAGCTAGCGAATCTCTAAAACACCTGTTGCCACGCCTGACTTACTAAGTCGATGTGCTGAGTTAACTCAGCACGTGGCGCACAACGTCCCTGCTGATTCAAACTCATTACGTGATAACGTGAACGATAGGCAATATACGCAGCCACTAACTCTTGCTGCATTTGCACAGTAATACAGCCTAAACGGGCAGCATCAGCTAAAATGCGCACATTATCAGACCATGTCGTTAGCTCAGGGTACTGCACTGCATTGTTCAACACCAAATATTGAGTGATAAATTCAATATCTGTGATACCACCTCTATCTTGTTTTAAATCAAACAGCTCATCATCACCTTTAGCAAGGTGTGCACGCATTTTTTCTCGCATTTCAACGACATCGGTTTTCAATTTTTCGTTATCGCGAGGTTGGCATAAAACGTCTTTGCGAATTTGAGCAAAGCGCTCACTCAACGAGTCTTGTCCGTAAATCATGCGTGAGCGAACCAAGGCTTGATGCTCCCAGGTCCATGCTTGAGTTTGCTGATAGTGGTAGTAACTTTCTAAATTAATAGCCAATAAGCCCGACGCCCCTTCAGGACGCAAGCGAGTATCAAGTTCATACAAAATACCTGACGCAGTGCGGGTATTGAATAAGTGCATTAAACGCTGCGCAAGTTTTAAATAAAACTGCCTAGAATCAATCGACTTATCACCATCGGTATAACTGCTGCCATCGTGGTTATGCACAAATACCAGATCTAAGTCTGAATCATAACCTACTTCAAAGCCACCCGTTTTCCCGTAAGCAATAACCGCAAAGCCCTTTTCTTGCTCTGTCGTATTGGCAGGTTGGCCAAAGCGCTCAACACACGCATGCCATGCAATATTGACCGCTTGCTCTACAATAGCCTCAGCAAGTGCAGTGAGGTGATCGCTTACCTTCATCACACTCAACACACCTGTTGCATCGGCTGCGGCAATGCGTAACTGATGCGTTTGTTTAAACTGACGAAGTGCTTCCATTTGCAGCTCTAAATCGCCATGTTCGATACGCAAGAAATACTGCCTGATTTCATCTTTGTAAGCGGATAAAGGTGTCGGTTTATAGAGCACCTGCGGATCGATCAGCTCATCAAGTAAAATTGGATAACGAGAGATATGCTCGCCAATCCATTTACTATGACAACAAAGTGCAACTAGCTGATTTAAGGCCCCAGGATTTTCATATAACAGCTCTAGGTAGGCGGTACGTGAGATGATTTTATTTAACACTTGGCAAATCATCGTAAAGGCATCACTGCTCGCTTTCGTCACGGTTAACTGTTTAAGTAAAAGTGGCATTAATTTATCGAGGATATCACGACCGCGGCTGCCAATTTTCGCTTTTGTTAGACGCGCTTTAAAGTCTTCAAGCGCAGCTTGCCAATCAAGGTTAGGTTCACACATCAAGCTAACATCAGTCATTTCCCAAGCGCTAATGTACTCACTCTCACACGGATCCGCCGTTTCACTTTCAAAGCCAATCACTTGCTCGAATTCACCATGCACTTGCGCCATGGTCTGCTCAATACTCGTTAAACACTGTTTAAAGTCATCTTTGTTGAGCAAATAACATAAGCGTTGTTGGTTTAATTCGTCATCAGGTAGCGTTTGCGTTTGTTTATCTGCAAAAATTTGTAAGTATTGCTCTATTTTACGAAGGTCTAAATAGTTCTGTGTTAATACATCGGCCTCTTTACTCGACATCACTTGATTATTAACCAGCTCTTTTAAAGCAATTAGCAGTGACTGAGTTTGCAAGTTAGCTTCACGGCCACCTCGAACCATTTGTAGCGCTTGCACCACAAACTCTACTTCTCGAATGCCACCTGCACCTAATTTAATATTGTTTGTGAGGCGTTTTCGGCGTACCTCTTGGGCGATCATTTGCTTCATCTTACGCGCCGATTCAATCACCGAAAAATCAATATAACGTCGGTAAACAAACGGGCGTAGCAATTCATAAAACTCCTTCCAGTAAAGGTTTTCAGTGCCAATTAAGCGCCCTTTGAGCATCGCATAACGTTCCCATTCACGCCCTTGCTCTTGGTAATAATCTTCCATTGCATGAAAACTCATTACCAAAGGTCCGCTTTCACCAAACGGGCGCAAACGCATATCAACGCGAAAAACTTGGCCATTCACTGTGGTTTGGTTAAGCGCCATTATGAGCTTTTGCGCCACTTTGGTATAAAACACTTGGGCTTCTACTGAGCGACGACCGCCTTGCGTTGCAACATCGCGAGGATAAGAAAAAATTAAATCAATGTCTGATGAGTAATTGAGCTCTCCCCCACCAAGTTTGCCCATCCCTAGCACTAACATGGGAATTGCATTGCCTTCATTATCAAGTGGCATACCACTGACTTTTGCGACCTGCGCAAACGCCCACTGGTTTGCACTATCAATGAGCTGGCTTGCAAGGGCCGAGATATAAGTAATGCTATCGGCAATTGGGTTTGCACAACACAGGTCAAGGTAAGCCACTTTCAACCAATACTTTTCTCGATATAAGCGCAACTTTGCCATTGCGGCACTGTCGTCCAGCTCGTTAATCTCAGTACTGTTTAGAGGCAGTTCAACAGTCCGGTTAGCAAGTTCATTGTCATCAAGTAGCCAGTCTTTTAAGTCAGGTTGAGATTGTAAGCAATTCCACGCAAAGTCACTTAAAGACAACAAGTTAATAATTTTATGTTGTTCAGCTTGCCCCTCATACAAGCTCGCAAAGCGGGTTTGCCCTAATTGATAAAGGGACTCGGGAAGCGCGTGTAAATTACTCATTAAATACTCTCTTTTAACTTGCCAATAACCGTACTAGAATGATTATCAAAGAATTATTTAGCAGGGACCTGCATGTCATATTTATCATTATCTAACACTAGTTTAGTCGCGATTGCTATTAGTTTCGCTGTAATTTGCGTCACCATAGTGCTGCTACGTATTCTAACGCAAATTAAAGCAAAACAAGCGCTTAAAGAAGAGCTTGCGCAACATGATAATTTTGCCATGGGGATCAGCTTTGCCAGCGAGATCCTGGTGGTCATTACCACCATCGCCTATATTTTTGATGAAATCAGCTTAAGCGCCGCACAGTCTAATCCACTCAAAGTTCTTTTACTCATTGTACTTTTGTTTACCTTTATCAAGGTCGGTCACTTAATTCACCGTAAATGGATTTTGCATCGCTTTAACGAAGAAGCAGCCATACTCAAGCAAAATGTGTGTGCCGCTTTGGTCGATTCAGGTATGTTAATCGCGAACTGCATAATATCTTTAGGTCTTTATAACTGGTGTCATACCCAAGGCTACAGTAGCTTACTTATCGCCACAGTGAGCTTCTTTGTACTGCAAGGAATGTTTGCTCTTGATAGTAAAATTCGTGAGTATCGTTTTGCAAAAGCCAACCAAGGCGCATCACTGCAAAGTAATTTTAATCTCGAAAATACTTCTATTGGGATTCGCTATGCAGGTAAGTCTATTGGCTTAGCACTTGCGGGTTATGCTGGTCTTGCCAGTGCATCATTTATTAGTGGTAAGATGGTAGAAAATTTATTCACTCTCGTATCTCATTGCGGGGCGATGTGGGTATTGTTGTATGTTTTGAGCTACATTATTAAATATATCTCGCTACCTAATATAGACACATCCTTAGAAGTAGATCACCAAGATAACATTGGTATAGCTTGTATTGAGTTTGCCGTTTTCGGTGCAATAGGCTATTTACTAATAAGTATGTTTTCAATTTGATACGGAAGTATTTGAATCGTGAGGCATTATGCCCTTTAAAGTTAATAATTATTTATTAGTTGATATAGATGATGAGTTTAGCCGCGCATTTGCTCAGCACTACTTTGCAAATGCCGAAAATTCGACTCTAGTTGTGGCTGGCGCTAATAGCCGCCACATGGTTAAACTCATGTTCGATCAACTCGTTAAAGATTATTGCTATTGCGATTTTAGTAACGAAATTAGCGTTTCAGAGCTCGCCAGTTATCTACACGAACATCATGATATTCAAGGTGTGCTGATCAATCAGACCGACTATCAACTGGCGAATGATGCACAAAAGTTTATTTATAATTCGCTACACAAAATACGTTACTTAGTGCAACAAGATGGGCATAGCTTTAGTTTTATTCCCTGCCCTGATCCTGCTCATATTAATCACCTTTCGTGTCAATCTGAGATTGCTGAAACCACCGCTCATGCTTTAACTGCCAAAGACGAATTTAAATAACAAATAAATAATTGCACCTAAGCCGCTGTATACTTACCATATTGCTAAAATTATTGATAAGTGACAGCCATGCGAGTTCCTCATATTTACCAACCTTCAGCGATTTCTTTAAACACCCCGATAGCACTTGATGATGATGCCGCAGGTCATGTTGGCCGTGTATTGCGTATGCAAGTCGGTGATAAAGTTTCCATTTTTAATGGTGAAGGAGGTGAATACCTCAGTGAAATTATTGAAGTAAGCAAAAAAAATGTGCTGGTTGAGCCACAAGAGTTTATTGATCATGATGTGGAATCACCGTTAAAAATTCACTTAGGGCAAGGTATTTCTCGCGGCGATAAAATGGATTTTACAATTCAAAAGTCAGTCGAGCTTGGTATCACTGAAATCACGCCTATTTTTAGTCAACGCTGTGGCGTCAAACTAAGCGGCGAACGATTACAGAAAAAACACCAACAATGGCAAAAAATTGCGATTGCAGCTGCAGAGCAATCAGGCCGTAACTTTGTGCCTGTTGTGCACCCGCCTATCGATATAAAAGAGTGGCTAGAGCAAGCAAGTGATGCGATTAAACTTACTCTGCATCCACGTGCTGAGCACAGCATTAAAACGATTCAAGTACCCAGCGAAGGCGTGCGCTTTTTAGTCGGTCCTGAAGGTGGCTTTACCGATGAAGAAATTGACATTGCTAAACAGCAACACTTTGTTGATATTCGCTTAGGGCCACGTGTTCTGCGAACAGAAACAGCCGCTCTAACAGTATTGAGTGCATTGCAATTGCAGTTTGGCGATTTAGCGAATTGAAAACCGTAAAAACACCCATATATCAAAGTAACAAAACACAGTATGGCATACGACTCTAAGGCAAAAACATGGCAATTAAGTTAGGCATAATCTCTGATCCAATTAGTGGCTTTAATATTAAAAAAGACACTGGTTTTGCAATGATGATGGAAGCACAAAAACGCGGCTACGAAATTTACTACATGGAAATGGATGACCTGTCTCTGCGTCAAGGTCAAAGCTATGCAACAGCTGCCAAAGCCCGTGTATTTGATGATGTAAATCACTGGTATGAATTAGAAGAAAAAGCCACCATTGCTTTAGCTGATTTGGACGTCATTTTAATGCGTAAAGATCCGCCTTTTGATACTGAGTATATCTACGCAACCTACATTTTAGAGCGAGCTGAACAAGCTGGCACACTGGTTATCAATAAACCACAGAGCTTACGTGATGCGAACGAAAAACTATTCACTGCTTGGTTTAGTGAACATACACCCGATACTTTGGTCACGCGTAGCCAAGCAGACATTCGTGCATTTTTAGCTGAGCATAAAGATATTATCTTAAAGCCGCTTGATGGTATGGGTGGAGCATCAATTTTCCGCATTAAAGAAGACGACTCAAATATCGGTGTGATCTGCGAAACATTAACCGAGCATGGTAGCCGCTTTGCGATGGCACAAAATTATATTCCTGAAATCAAACAAGGCGATAAACGCGTACTTGTGGTTGATGGTGAAGTAATGCCGTATTGCCTAGCGCGTATCCCACAAAATGGCGAAACACGCGGTAACTTAGCAGCAGGTGGTCGTGGTGAAGCACGCCCAATTAGCGATTCAGACCGTAAAATTGCAGAGGCTGTTGCACCAACCCTTAAAGAAAAAGGCCTTATTTTTGTTGGCCTAGATATCATTGGCGACCGCTTAACTGAAATCAATGTGACTGCACCAACCTGCGTAAAAGAAATTGAAGCGGCATACGACATTTCAATCACTGGCCACTTATTTGATGCCATTGAAAGAAAACTGAGCCATACTTAATTTAAACAGCAAAAGGGGCGACCTATGCAGTCATTAGAGAATCATTTCTTAATCGCAATGCCGAGCATGCAAGACCCTTTTTTAAACGTGCAGTCACTTATATTTGTGAGCACAATCAAGATGGTGCGATGGGCTTGGTGATCAACCAGCCTATCAACATCACTGTGGGCGAGCTACTCGATAAAATCGAAATTGATAACGACAAAAGCAAGCAAGCCGCGGGCTTTGCTGTGTATGCAGGCGGACCTGTAAAAACCGATCGTGGGTTTGTATTGCATTCGCCTAAGCCAGGTTATGCGTCAAGCCAAAAACTCAGCAGTGACATCATGATCACGACCTCAAAAGATGTGTTAGCAAGCCTAACCACTAATGAGGCCCCAGATCAGTTTATTATCACACTGGGCTATGCAGGTTGGGATCAAGGTCAATTAGAGCAAGAACTGTTAGAGAATTCGTGGTTAATTATTAAAGCAGACCCTGAGATCATCTTTAACACTCCCGTTGAAAAACGCTGGGAAAAAGCGGTCTCTATGCTGGGCTTTGATGTTAGCCAATTAAGCTCTGAAGCCGGCCACGCCTAACTTAATAAATTTTTAAGACTATGACAAAACGTACTTTTAAGCCGCTCGGTGAACGCACCGTTATGGGCTTTGATTTTGGCACCAAAAGCATTGGTATTGCCATTGGTCAAGAACTCACAGGAACGGCTTCAAGCTTACACGCAGTGAAAGCGAAAGATGGTATTCCTGATTGGCAACTAATTAAAAAACAGGTGGACGAGTGGCAACCCGATTTAATGGTGGTTGGTTTACCGCTCAATATGGATGGCACCAATCAAGAAGTGACTTTCAAAGCCAAAAAATTCGCTAATCGCTTACACAATCACTTTGGTATTCCGGTTGAAACACAAGATGAACGCTTGACGACTGCTGATGCCAAAGCACGTTTATTCGAACAAGGCGGTTATCGAAACCTTGGCAAAGGTAACGTTGATAACATGTCTGCGGTAATCATTTTAGAAAGTTTCTTTGAGCAGTTTTATGGTGACTAACGGGCTTTGTTAATCACAGTATAGCTGTTTAAATTTGGAATAAAGCCTGCCTCTCGGTAGGCTTTTTCAATTGCGCCTGTTTTACGTAGTTGCGAAAGCCCCTTTTGAATTGCAGCAAAAGCCACTTTGCCATCGGGGTGACTCTTCGAAATAATAAAATGACGGCTATCATTGAGCTGGAGTACAAGGTTTGGCACTGCAACCAGTTCAATGTTTTCTAAGCTATAACGGTTATTGAGACTCGGCATCAGGGGCATCATCATAAAATCAACCCACTGCATCGATACAGTGCGGACTTGCCCAAGCCACTCATCTTCTCTGAGCAGCTCTTTTAGTGGCAGAGCCGATAACGTTTGCCAATCAGTTTGCCAGCGTGGCGTTGATACCGCAGTTAATTGTTTAAAGTCAGCAAGCTGTTTTACTTTAAGCACTTTTTTGTTGTTCGGCGAAGTAAATATGCCCGCAAAATACTCACCATTTCTAATGACAGGATCTGAGATATACACTGACTCAGTAAGCTGCTTTGCATCAACAGACCAAACACTATCGAAGCTTAATAGTAGTTGGCCATCTTCTAGCAGCTTGGTATTACGGTAATTAACATTCCCTTTGTGATAGAGAAATGGCTTTGTAAAACCACCTAAACTTAACGCTTGTTGAGCGATGATCATATCAACGACATCGCGGCGAATGTAAGCACCACTGAAGTCTTTAACTTCAATGGGCTTACGACCATTCAAAAAGCGACTGTAATCGTCATAAACATCATCGCGAATAAAAATAACCACACTTTTATTGTCATTACCGTATACATGAAACGTACTCAATAATAAAAATAACCAGCCGATTAAATTTACTCCCAGCAGCATTTATATATCACTCTTACCATCAAGGCCATCGATAGTCACGCCTTGTAAGAAGCCTGCACCACTTTGTTCATTGTTTTGCAGCTTAATCATGAGACGTAAGTCATTTGGCGAGTCAGCATGGTGCAGCGCATCAGCGTAGTTAATACGACGCTGTTTATAAAGCTCAAATAACGCTTGGTCAAAGGTCTGCATGCCCATTTCTTTCGATTTAGCCATGGTTTCTTTGATAGAGCCAATATCGCCACGTTTGATGAGCTCTGCCACCATCGGTGAATTTAGTAGAATTTCGATAGCAGCGACACGCCCTTCCCCATCGGCAGTTGGCACTAACTGCTGAGCAACAATGGCACGAAGGTTAAGTGCAAGGTCGTACTTTAACTTGTCGTGCTTTTCTTTAGGTACTAAGTGCATGATACGGTCAATAGCTTGATTGGCATTATTTGCATGCAGTGTTGCCACACACAAGTGACCTGTTTCAGCAAAGCTAAGTGCGTATTCCATGGTTTCTTGTGAACGGATCTCACCAATTAAGATCACATCAGGTGCTTGACGTAACGAGCTTTTCAGGGCTGATTCAAAGCTTTCTGTATCTAAACCAACCTCGCGTTGAGTGATGATACTTTTACGATGTTCGTGAACAAATTCAATAGGATCTTCAATAGTAAGAATATGACCACGTTGATTGCGGTTACGATAGCCCAAAAGCGCTGCTAATGATGTTGATTTACCAGTACCTGTACCACCTACAAATAGCACTAAACCACGTTTTGCCATGATCACATCGGTTAATGTTGATGGCAAACCTAACTCATTTACATCAGGAATTTGCGTCACGATACGGCGGATAACCATACCGGCTCTATCACGTTGCCAAAAAGCTGAAACACGGAAACGGCCTTCATCAGTTGCAATTGCAAAGTTACACTCTTTAGTGTCATGAAACTCTTTGCGTTGCTTATCATTCATAGCCGACTCAACTAACGCAAGGGAAGCATCATCCGACAGTCTTTCGTCGGTAAGGTGTACTAGCTCACCGTTGATTTTTGCACTGACTGGCAGTTGGCTAGAAACAAACAAGTCAGACGCTTTTTTATCGATCATAACTTGTAAAAAATGATTTAAAGGTAAAGACATTTTAAATAGCTCCGTTAACCACCAAACTGGGTTTTATCTTGCGCTTTAGCACGCGCATCATTAGTTGTAATAATACCGTAGTTAACTAAGCTTGCTAAACATTGATCCATGGTTTGCATACCATGCGATGCACCGGTTTGAATTGATGAATACATTTGTGCAATTTTATCTTCACGGATCAGATTTCGGATAGCCGGCACACCAATCATAATTTCGTGTGCTGCAACTCGGCCACCGCCCACTTTTTTAAGTAAGGTTTGCGAGATTACAGCGCGTAATGATTCTGACAACATTGAACGTACCATGTCTTTTTCTTCACCTGGGAATACGTCAATGATACGGTCAATGGTTTTTGGTGCCGAGGTAGTATGCAATGTGCCAAACACTAAGTGACCTGTTTCTGCTGCGGTCATCGCAAGACGGATTGTTTCAAGGTCTCGAAGCTCACCGACTAAGATAACATCCGGGTCTTCACGAAGTGCGCTTCGAAGTGCATTGGAGAAACTATGCGTGTCACGATGAACTTCACGTTGGTTAATAAGGCTCAGCTTATTATCGTGTACGAATTCGATTGGATCTTCGATAGTTAAAATATGGTGATGTTTAGTTTGATTAATATAATCAACCATCGCCGCTAAGGTCGTTGATTTACCCGACCCCGTAGGGCCTGTAACCAACACTAAACCACGTGGGTTGTCGGCAATGGTTTTAAAAATATCTGGGGCACCTAAATCATCCAGTGTTAATACATCGCTTGGGATAGTACGAAACACCGCAGCCGGGCCACGGTTTGAGTTAAATGCGTTAACACGAAAACGCGCAAGGTTTGGTACTTCAAATGAAAAATCCACTTCAAGATTTTGTTCGTAGTCCTTACGCTGATTATCGTTCATAATATCGTATACCAGACTATTTACATCTTTTTGTTCTAATGCTGGAATATTAATACGACGCACATCACCATCAACACGTATCATAGGTGATACGCCCGATGACAAGTGTAAATCCGAGGCTTTGTGTTGCACACTAAAGGCCAATAATTCGGTAATATCCATTTATGACTCCACAACCAACTGATAATTATATGGTTACAATAGCAGAACGACTTACATCCGCCTACGCAAGAATTGCTCAAGCTGCAAAAAATAATCATCGCGATGAGCAATCAATCAGCCTATTGGCTGTTTCAAAAACAAAACCTGCAGACGATGTGATTGCCGCCTATACGCATGGTCAACGCCAGTTTGGCGAATCATACGTTCAAGAAGCAGTCACAAAGGTCACAGCATTGGCTGATTACACAGACATTATTTGGCACTTTATTGGCCCTATTCAATCAAATAAAAGTGCACAAGTAGCCACACATTTCGATTGGGTACAAAGTGTTGACCGCACTAAAATTGCAAAACGTCTTAATGAGCAACGACCAGCCGACAAAGCCCCGCTCAATGTATTAATTCAAGTTAATATTAGTTTAGAAGAGGCGAAGTCAGGCTGCCACCCAGACGAGCTAATGGCATTGGCCGAATTCGTCAATCAATGCCCTAATTTGTGCCTGCGTGGTGTGATGGCGATTCCTGCCAAAACCGAAGATGCCCAGCTACAATTACAATATTTTGAGCAATTAAGCGCTTGCTTTGATAAACTAAAGGCCCAATATCCCCAAGTAGACACCTTGTCGATGGGTATGAGTAACGATGTTGAAGCGGCGATTGCAGCAGGTTCAACCATGGTACGCATTGGCACGGATATATTTGGCCAACGAAATTAAAAGGTGATAACAGACATATGTCAGACAAAAAAATCGCATTTATAGGCACGGGTAACATGAGCTACGCCATCATTGGCGGCATGGTAAAGAACGGTTTTGCAGCTAAAAACATCATTGCAACCAATCGCAACCAAGACAAATTAGCTAAGGTTGCTGCTGATTTCGGGGTGCAAACTACCGCGGATAACAACGCGGCACTTCGCGATGCAGATGTGATTGTCTTATCTGTTAAACCACAAATGATGGGCGAGCTTTGTCAATCATTCCAAGATTCTGGCGTTGATTTTAGCAACAAACTATTTATTTCAGTGGCTGCCGGTCTTACCGTTAAACGATTACGTGAAATGCTAGGCCAAGATGTAAAAATGGTACGTTGCATGCCAAATACCCCTTCATTACTTGGGCGCGGTGTTTCTGGCCTTTATGGCGCGGGTGAAACCGCTGAAGAACACGAGTTTGTGCAACAAGTTTTTGAGTGTACAGGCATTGTTGTGTGGGTTGAGCAAGAGTCACAAATCAACGATATCATTGCTGTAACAGGCTCATCACCTGCTTACTTCTTCTTATTTATGGAAGCTATTGAAGAAAAAGCCAAAGCACTTGGTTTTAGCGATGAAGATGCACGCCGTTTAGTACAACAAACCGCACTGGGTGCAGCCGAAATGGCGCTGTCGCAACAAGACATCAGTATTTCTCAGCTACGTGCAAACGTAACCTCTAAAGGGGGTACAACTCACGAAGCGGTAGAACATCTGAAATCACAAGGTTTAGTCGGTACTGTTGCAGATGCAATGGATGCCTGTATCGCTCGCGCTGAAGCGATGGAAAAAGAACTTTAAGCTTACTTTTTGAAGGTAAAACTATGCAAGCCATGCACTTTTTAGTTGGGATTATTTTTGATCTCTTTTTAATGGTGGTCCTTTTACGCTTTTGGTTACAAGCGGCAAAAGCTGACTTTTACAATCCTATGAGCCAGTTTGTGGTGAAAGCCACTTCGTTCGCAGTGAACCCTCTACGTAAAATCATCCCTGGAGTGGGTGGCTTTGATATTGCTTCATTAGTGCTTGCTTATTTAGTTGCTGTAGCAAAACTCAGTGTTATTTTTCTGATGTTTTATAATGCTTGGGCGCCGGGTCCAGTATTCATTCAAGCATTTATGACAGTGATCAAAGAAGGTTTAAACTTATTATTTTGGGTATTAATTATTCGTGCTTTACTTAGTTGGGTAAGTCAAGGCTACAACCCAATTGAAGCTGTATTCCACCAGCTAACTGAGCCAATGTTACGCCCAATTCGTAAGGTTATTCCGCCACTCGGTGGTCTGGACTTATCAATCTTAGTGTTGATTATTGGTCTACAGTTTTTACAAATTCTATTAATGGATTTTATTGGCTAAGCGTTTAACGTGAAGCAGTAAGGGGCCGAAAGGCCTCTTTTGTTAAGTGAGATATACCATGAAGCAATTTATTTATTTTTCTTTGATTTTATTAAGTTTATTTACAAGCTATGCCAAAGCAGATGAACAAGCAGGCGCTCAGTACAAGGTACTTGGTCCTTGGGAAGTTCACTACATTGCATTTCCATCGACCTTCATTCAGCCAAATATCGCCAAAAACTACGACTTAGACCGTAGCCCTAACAAAGGGATTATCAATATTTCGGTATTAAAAAATAGCGACAAATCAGCACAAACAGCTAGCTTAACAGGCACAGCTCGTAATCTGCTTGGCAATAAAAAACAGCTTACATTTAAAGAAGTTGTTGAAGGTGATGCAATTTATTACCTTGCACAAATCGATTACAGCAACGAAGAAATTTACCGTTTTGATATCGAAATTAATCAAAATGGCCAAGTACAGACGCTGAAATTTCAGCAAAAATTTTACGTAGATTAATAGACCTATGAACAACACCTTGGTTTTAGCCACGGGTAATCCTGGCAAAGTAAAAGAGCTGGCAAGTATGCTTAGCCCTCTTAATATTAACGTGGTTCCACAAAGCGATTTTCAAGTGCCAGATGTGCCAGAAACAGGCACCACATTTGTTGAAAACGCGATTATTAAAGCGCGCCATGCAGCAAAGATCACAGGTTTACCTGCGATAGCCGATGACTCAGGCCTTGAAGTCGACGGCCTGAATGGTGCACCGGGAGTGTACTCTGCACGCTTTGCCGGAGCGGGTGCTAGCGATCAAGATAATATCGATAAGTTATTAAAAGAGCTTGCTGATAATCCTGTTCGCAGTGCACGCTTTTGGTGTGTGTTAGTATTAATGCGCCACGCCGACGACCCAACACCGCTTATTTGTAGTGCCAGTTGGGAAGGCGAAATCACCCATAGCCAAGATGGTCAGGGTGGTTTTGGTTATGATCCGGTGTTTTATGTGCCGTCTGAGCAATGTACTAGCGCTCAGTTAACTAAAGAGCAAAAAAATGCCCTTAGCCATCGCGGCCAAGCTTTAAAACAACTACTTGCGCAATTGCAGCAAAAAGGCGGCCTGTGAGTTTACCGCCTTTAAGTTTATATGTGCACGTGCCTTGGTGCGTGCAAAAGTGCCCATACTGTGACTTTAATAGCCATGGCCAAAAAGGCACGATCCCCGAAAAAGAATACGTTCAGCATCTTATTGATGATCTCAAGGCCGATTTACACCTAGTACAAGGGCGTAAAATCCACAGCATCTTTATTGGTGGCGGTACCCCGAGCTTATTAACCGGTGACGCTTATACTCGCCTACTTGGCGAAGTCGACAAATTAATTGGCTTAAGCGATGACTGTGAAATTACCTTAGAGGCAAACCCAGGCACCGTCGAAACCGGTCGCTTTAAAGAATATGTAGCCGCTGGCATTAATCGTATTTCGATTGGTGTGCAAAGCATGCAAAACGACAAGCTAAAAGCCCTTGGCCGCATTCATGGTGCTGATGAAGCAAGCTACGCTGCTAAGCAAGCGCATCAAGCGGGGCTAAACAGTTTTAACCTTGATTTAATGCATGGCTTACCCGGACAATCTCTTGAAGATGCCTTGGGTGACCTTGAAAAAATCATTGCCCTTAATCCTCCCCATATCTCTTGGTATCAGCTAACGATTGAGCCAAATACGCAATTTGCTTCAAAGCCACCGACCTTACCTCATGATGACATCCTTTGGGATATTCAAGAACAAGGTCAAGCCTTACTAGCCGCAGCAGGTTATGAGCAATACGAGATCTCAGGCTACGCCAAGCCCGGCTACCAATGCCGTCATAACTTGAATTATTGGCGATTTGGCGATTATCTCGGTATCGGCTGTGGTGCTCATGGTAAAATTACTGATGAAAATAAAGTCATCACCCGCACCGTGAAAGTTAAGCACCCGCGGGGCTATATGGACCTTGCCAAACCTTATTTATACGAACAATGGCAAGTAACCGAAGACGATTTAGCCTTTGAATTCTTTATGAATCGCTTTCGCTTAGTCGAACCTTGTCCGAAAGCAGATTTACCTTTGCTTACAAGTTTGTCACTGCAAAGTCAGGAACAAGCCTTGACCGAAGCAATTACAAAAGGCTTACTAATTGATGATAAAGATAACTGGCAAGTCAGCCAAAAAGGCCATCGTTTTTTGAATGACCTGCTAGAATTATTCGTTTAATAATTATATTTCTAACAACAACAAAGGAACTAAAATGCGTAAATTGACCTTCATCGGCTGCGGCGGTAAGCGTTGCATTACTTGGTGGCTGCCAACAAATGCAAGAGCAACCAACGCCAGCGCCAAGCGTACAAAGCCAACCTGTTCAAAGTGAAATCGATAAAGCAAATGCTTTCTTCGAAGATACTTTTAACCGTGACGTAATGAAAAGCCCTGTCTACCAAACATACATGGGTATCAAAAAAGATTACGATAAATGGGATGATGGTAGCGAAGAGCGCGTTTTAGCTGACTTTGAACAAACTAAAGCGGACTTAGTTGCGTTGAATGCAATTAATCGTGATTTATTAGATGACGCAACAAAAGTAAGCTACGACCTTAAAAAGCAAGACTTAGAAAACGAAATTGCTGATTTCAAATGGCGTCATTACAACTACCCTGTGAACCAAATGTTTGGTGTTCACTCGATGATCCCTGCGTTTTTAATCAACCAACATCAGATTGCTGATGTATCTGATGCAAAAGCGTATATCTCGCGTTTAAATGGTGTACCAGCGGTCATTGATCAATTAATCACTGATTTAGAAGTACGTGCAGATGAAGGTATCATCGCGCCTAAGTTTGTATTCCCACACGTGATTGATTCAAGCAAAAACATCTTACGAGGCGCACCGTTTAATGATGGTGAAGATTCAACATTACTTGCTGACTTTAAACGTAAAGTTAACGCTCTAGAGATTGCAGATAGCGAAAAATCAGCACTTATCAGCGATGCTGAAAAAGCCCTAAAAGCGGCTCTTAAACCTTCTTACACTAAGCTAATTAACTTTTTAGCTCAGTTAGAAAAACGCGCAGATGACCGTGACGGTGCTTGGAAATTCCCTGACGGTGAAGCGTTCTATAACAATGCGCTAGCACGTACCACAACAACTGATTTAACAGCGAAAGAAATTCACTCTATCGGGTTAGCTGAAGTTGCGCGTATTCACGACGAAATGCGTGCAATCAAAGACAAAGTTGGCTTTAAAGGTGACCTTAAAGCATTCATGCAATTCATGAAAACTGATAAGCAGTTCTACTACCCGAATACCGCTGAAGGTAAACAACGTTACCTTGATGAAGCTACGGCCCTTATCGATAACATGAAATCTCGCCTAGATGAGTTATTCATTGTTAAGCCAAAAGCTGACCTTAAAGTTAAAGCTGTAGAAGCATTCCGCGAAAAAGCAGCAGGTAAAGCGTTCTACCAACAACCTGCACCAGATGGTTCTCGCCCAGGTATTTATTACGCAAACCTATACGATATGGAAGCAATGCCAACATACCAAATGGAAGCACTTGCATACCACGAAGGTATTCCGGGTCACCACATGCAAATTGCTATCGCGCAAGAACTTGAAGGTGTGCCTAAGTTCCGTAAGTTTGGTGGCTACACAGCGTATGTTGAAGGCTGGGGTTTATACTCTGAGCTAGTACCAAAAGAAATGGGCTTATACGAAGACCCTTATTCAGATTTTGGTCGTCTTTCAATGGAATTATGGCGTGCATGTCGCTTAGTTGTAGATACCGGTATCCACGCTATGAAGTGGACGCGTCAACAGGGTATCGACTACTACGTAAATAACACACCTAACGCAACCTCTGATGGCGTTAAAATGGTTGAGCGTCACATTGTAATGCCTTCACAAGCAACGGCATACAAAGTAGGTATGTTGAAAATTTTAGAGCTTCGTGAAGCGGCTAAAGCAAAACTAGGTGATAAATTCGATATTCGTGAATTCCACGACGTCGTACTTAAAAATGGTGCTGTACCATTAAACGTACTTGAGGAATTTGTTGACCAATGGGTTGCTAAGAAACAAGCAGCTTAAACAATAAAGACTTGAAAAAGGCCGCTCAGCGGCCTTTTTTATTTATTTAAACAAGTAGTTGAGCTATAAATGTATAAATAATAAAAAACGAGTATTTTCATGCAAAGCGCTATAGAGCAATTGAACAGCCGACTTCAGCATCACCAATTAAAAGAACTCATTGCCGATTACCAAAGTGTTTCCGGGGTTTTGCAAGCGGCACAATTACAACACATCTATCAATTAGCGTGCAGTAGTGAAGTTAAATACTTGTTTTTACAAAATGTGGCAGCGCATTTACTCGAAGCCAGCCCGCTGCCAAGTGAAGCGGTTGCCTTGATTGATGATATCGATAAGCTAAGCTTTTTCACGCCTGGGCTTAAGTTTCAAAATGCTTTTTGTGTAACAGACAATCTGGGCAATACCCTACTACATCATTTATTTACGCAGTGCCAAGCAGATAAACTTCCCTTTAATTACTTGCGTTCGTTAATGTTATTTGAAAGCAACGAAAGCTTAGGCGTTGCGTTAAAAACATTAAATAAACAGCTGCTCTCTCCAATTGGTTGCTTTGTAGCACTAAACAGCACGACTCAAATGTTAGCCAAACATGAGTTCTCTGCGTTATTAGCCATGATGGAAGTCGACCAAAGCCACAGCCCTAGTGCAGTCAGCGCCTTGGTAAATAGCCTTAAGCAATTCTATGGTGCCAATCAACCAACGAGTGCCGACAGCAAAGTGCTGCTTTGCGCGGCCTATTTGCAAGTGCCAACGGCGCAGTTATTAAACGCGCTTAATCAATAACCCGATGAATAAGGATGTTGTTAAAGCGTTTTTATCGCTCAGTAGTTTTACCGCTCTTAATCATGGTAGCCGTATTGTGCTCACCTTGTGCCTTGCAAGATTATTAAGTAGTGATGAATTTGGTACTTTTGCGGCGTTACTCGCACTTTGTGAAATTCTGTTATTACCCGCGAGTATGGGCTTTGCATCGTCTTTAATGCGTATTAGCTATCCGCTCTACAAGGCTCAGCAACATGAGTTATTGCGGGGATTAAAACACGTATATTTAGCTGCATCGTGTTTATTCGGGGTGATTTTTGTCGTCGCGGTGGTGATTAGCTTTCAGGCTATTTCACCGCATCAAAGTGCCAAAGAGCATGTAGTTTATTTACTGTTACTGGTGCCGGTTGGCGCTATTATGCAAAGCCAATCAGCTTTTTTAGTAGCGTTAAATAAACCTAAAATAGGCCTAATAACACAGCAATGTATCTTTGAATTATTAACCGCAGGGTTTTGTTTCTTAGTTTATTTGATACGTGGGGACTTATCGTTAGTCGAGATTTGTATCTTGTTGTTTTGTAGTATCTTGTGTGTAGTCAGCTATCAATATTGGCTAATCAAAAAAATGATCGTCGCAGGGACTGCCCGCTACCAAACTAAGCAATGGTGTAAAGACTCCTTGATCATGCTCGCCAGTGGCGCAGGCACCGTATTAGTAGCAAAACTCGATGTATTATTGGTGCATCACTGGTTTGGTGCACAAGGCGTGAGTATCTTCTTTCCTGCGGTAGTGATCGCCGGCTTACTGACGATTTTAGGCAATGCGGCCAACCAATATTTAAAACCCATTTTAATGGCTAACGAAAATACCGAACAGCAACTGAGCGAGTTAATGAAAGTAGTGTGGCGCTTTAACTTTGCCGCTATCTTGCTACTCGCCTTGCTCGCAAAACCACTACTCAGCCTCTATGGCGAAAGCCAATTACAAGAAGGGTTTTGGATTTTAATGCTGCTGTTACTCGGGCAATTGTTACTACCAGCGAGAATTTTAGCTAGTAGTATGATCAAATTAAAAGGCAACCCACTCATCAACTTGTACGTATTACTAGGCGCAACCAGTGTCACCGTATTGATGGCTATAATTTTAAAAGATCAGTTTGGCTTAATGGGCGTGGCTGTTGCGTTTAGTGGTGGCTTTATGCTTGGTGCGCTATGCCGCATGGTGATTGTGTGTACACGCATGCGGCTGCCTTTACCTGTGGTATTGGGTTTAGTCAGATAAATAATATTCGACACTGGTAACAACACGTACTTTTTTCAGCTGAGGTGTATTTGAGTCTCTATCAGAAATTGAAAACTGGCCTTGGTGGGCGGTTTTAATTTTACCCAGCTTCGACTGTGAATCTTTAGCAAATTTCATTGCTACTTCACGGGCTTTTTCGGTTGCCTCTTGAATCATATTTGGCTTGATTTCATTTAAGCCATTAAATAAATACTGAATACGCGTTTCGTAGTTATCTTGCACTATCGCGATACCTTGCTTGGCTAATTGGCTTACTTCGCCTAACGCATGCTGTACTTTTTCAATATCATTTGAATAAACAATCACATTGCTGCGAGCAATATAACGAAACTGCTGATTCTCGCCGCCATATTCACGGGCTTGTTTATCAATAATTGACTGACTGCCAAGACTGATTTCTTCGTCACTAAAGCCATGCAGCTTTAAAAAGGCGACGACTGCATCACTTTTCTCTTCAACCCGCTCCACTAATTTTTCAAGGTTGTTATCGGCATCAGAAAACTGCAGTGGCCAAATAACGGTGTCGGCTGGCACTTCCATTTCGGCTAACCCTTTTACATGAACAGTGCGCTCCATGCCTTTCACATCAAGGGCTGCACTTTTCAAAATAAAACCTAATCCAAGCAAACCAACCGCCAATGCACACGCTGCAATAACGATATTAAATGGTTGCGCTTTATTCATGCTTTTCTCCTTGATGTAGGTCACTGTTTTTGACTCGAAAAGTAGTTATAAACAGGTTATCTTATGAGTATAACTTTTAATACTTTAGAAGCGTGTCGGTTCTAGTTTGGGTGTATTAAACTTAACAGACCCTGAAGTTTTAACAAACAGCGCAAGCGAAGGAAACAGCATGAGCGTTAAACGTATTAGCCAATTTTTTAACCCTAAATCAGTCGCGGTCATTGGCGCCTCAAATTCCCCTAACCGAGCGGGCTTTGTGGTTATGCGCAACCTTTTACAAGGGGGCTTTAAAGGCCCAATCATGCCTGTTAGCTTAAATCACAGCGCTGTACACGGCGTATTAGCCTACCCGAGCATTGCTGCACTACCAAAAGTGCCCGACCTTGCGGTTATTTGTACTAATAAAAACACCTTAATCAACATCATAAATGAGCTTGGAGAACTTGGCTGTAAACATGCGGTAGTGATAGCTGCGGGTTTAAACGCCGAGCAAAAGCACGCATTAAAAGAAGCGGCTGCTGAGGCAAATGTCTCTTTACTTGGGCCTAATTGCTTGGGCTTGCTTATTCCTCACATTGGCTTAAATGCTAGTTTTTCGCACACAGTTGCAAGCCCTGGAAAGCTCGCTTTTGTGTCGCAATCGGCCGCGGTTTGCTCAACGATTCTTGATTGGGCGAAAAACAAAGAGATTGGCTTTTCATATTTTGTGTCTGTGGGTGATTGCCTTGATATCGACTTTGATGAGTTACTCGACTTTTTAGGCCGAGATGCAAAAACCAAGGCTATCTTGTTGTATATCGATAATATTGAAGATATTCGCAGCTTTATTTCCGCGGCGCGAGCTGCTGCGTTTAGTAAACCTGTTATTGCCATTAAAACCGGTAAAACCAGTGCCGGTGCCCTTGCAGCAGAAATACACACTGGTGGCAAACAAAGCTCTGATGCAGTCTATGATGCGCTGTTTCAGCGAGCGGGTATGCTAAGGGTAAATGACTTACGAGAGCTTTTTGCAGCAACACAAACGCTGGCAATGCACCCCAAACTACTTAAAGTCGAACAACTGACTATTTTAACCAATGGCGGCGGCCCAGGTGTCATGGCTGTGGATACGCTCTTGCAAAGCTCAGGAAAGCTGGCAGAGCTTAGCGACGAGACCAGAGCTGCGCTTAATAAAGTGATTCCGCAATCAGAAATGACCTCGAATCCGGTGGATATTTTTGGTGACTCAGCGCCAAGACGCTATCAACAAGCCTTAGAAATCTTGCTGCAAGCCAAAGAAGTTAAAAACCTGCTGATCATTCATACCCCTTCTGCGCTTGCACCGAGTGAAGATTATGCAGAGATCATTGTTGAAACCTTAGAAAAAATCCCGAAGATGGCTCGCCCTTATGTTATGACAAACTTTATGGGTGAAGATGCCGCGTATGCCGCGCGTAAGGTCTGCGCTAATAATGCCATTCCGACCTACCGTACACCTGAAGGTGCGGTTGGTGCGTTTATGCACTTGGTAAGTTATCGTCGTAACCAAAAACATTTAACGCAAACGCCAGAATCGAACACCGATGATGCAAAAATAAATAAAGACGCAGCACGCACTGTAGTGAATGAGTTTTTAGCCGAAGAGCAAAGCTATCTATCAACCCATGAAGCAAGCCAAATTCTCACTCATTATGGTATTGATTGTATTCAAACTGAGGTTGCTTACACACCAACAGAAGCCAAAGAGCAAGCTATTGAACTGGGTTTTCCTGTAGCATTAAAATTAATTAGCCCAAGTATTCCTTCAAAATCAGAAGTCGGTGGTGTGGTCCTTAATTTAAATGATGCGCAAGAAGTTGAACAAACAGCCTTTGCCATGCTGCTACGAATCAAAAACACCTACCCTGATGCCCATATAGAAGGTTTTTCACTGCAAAAGATGGCGCCGCGAGCAGGTGCTAATGAGCTACGTATCGCTATAAAAACAGAGCCTAACTTTGGCCCGGTGATCTTACTGGGTGAAGCAGGCACCGGACTTGAATTCGCTCAAGCAGCAGTGGCATTACCACCACTAAATATGAACTTGGCAAAATACCTGATTGCTGCGGCGCACGATAAAGGCGTACTTAAAGACCGCGTACTACCAGAAAAAGTCGATAAATACCGTTTATGTGCCCTACTCACCCGCATCTCGCAGCTGGTTATCGACCAACCTGATATCACTAGTGTTGAGCTAAACCCTATTTTAGCCAGCAACGGGCAGTTTTTGGTACTTGATGCAACCATTGGCCTTAGCCGTTATAAAGCAAAAGCGAACCGTAAACGCTTGTGTATTCGCCCCTACCCAATTGAATTGGTGAAAGAAGTAACGCTTAAAAATAATACCCAAGCACAGCTAAGACCTATCAAACCGGAAGATGAGCAAGCACACTTAGAGTTTGATCAATCATTGAGTAAAGAAGACAGATATAAGCGTTTTTTCGGTGAATTACCGCAATTTAACCATGATCAGCTCGCGAAAATGACGCAAATTGATTATGACCGAGAAATGGCGTTTATTGTCAGCCAAGAGCAAAATGGTTCAGCCTGTACATTAGGGGTATCTCGTGTATTGATGGATCCAGACAAGCTCGATGCGGAATTTGCAATTGTGGTGCGCTCTGATTGCCAAGGTTTAGGGCTTGGCACAATATTAATGAACGCGGCGATTGAGCATTGTAAGAACCAAGGCGTAAAACAAATTGCTGGTATCACCTTGCCAGAAAACACCGGCATGATTGAACTGGCACGAAAACTCGGGTTTAAGATCACCCGCGACTTTGAAGAAGGCAGCATAAATATGGTGCTAAAACTTAACTAAAACTGGATCACTATTTTGCATCGTTTAAGAAATTACACTGCACGAGTTTTTGAAGGTAACGGTAAATATCGACGTATAGGACGCGCACTCGACGTATTTTTGATGTCGCTGATCATGGTCAATGTGGTGGCAATTGTGCTGGAGTCGGTTGGCCCTTTAGCAAAGCAATATCATCACGAATTTTTAATGATTGAGCTGATTTCTGTCGGTATCTTCACCTTAGAATATGTGCTCAGGCTTTGGTCTTGTGTAGATAAAAGCGTGCATAAAGAAAGCCCGTTAACAAACTCAAAAATTCGCATTAGATATTTCTTTTCGCCGTTGGCGCTGATTGATCTGATCGCGATTTTACCCACCATTCTGATGGTCTTTGTGAGTGTTGATTTACGCTTCTTACGAGTGCTTAGGTTAATGCGTATCTTTAAGCTGACCCGCTATTCAAGGGCGATGCAGCTATTATTAAACTCGTTCAAAGAAGAAAGCAGCTCACTGCTTGCGGCATTTTTTATTATGGCTGTGGTCTTGATCATTGCCTCATGCGGTATTTATTTAATTGAACACGATGTGCAGCCCGATAAATTTGGCTCTATTCCTGCTGCGATGTGGTGGGCCATGGTAACACTGACAACCGTTGGTTATGGCGATGTCGTACCTGTGACTCCCCTTGGTCGCTTATTTGGTGGTGCCATCACACTAGTGAGTATGGGCATGGTGGCTATTCCAACCGGTTTGTTGGCCTCAAGCTTTTCTGAGCAGTTACGTAAACGCAGACAAGTATTTACCGATGCAGTCCACGAAGCCGTTGAAGATGGGCATTTATCGCCGGTTGAAGAAGAACACTTAGAAAACTTACGTTACAAACTGGGTTTAAGTCAGCAAGAGGCGAATAAAGCGATTCATAACGAACTTAAAAACCGCAATCGTAACTTATATTGCCGCCACTGCGGAAAACGCCAAGATTAACGAAAAGGGTAAAGCTTTGGCTTTACCCTAAAAATCCCTCATCCCATTGAGTATCTAAAAGCGCTTTTACTTCATCACCTGCCACAGGTTTGCTAAACAGATAACCTTGGAAATATTCACAACCTAAAGTGCGTAAGAATTGCAATTGCGTGTGGTTTTCGACCCCTTCGGCTACACACTCTTTCCCTAAGCTTTTTGCCAAGGTAAGCGTTGAGTTGATAATCGCTTCATCACCTTTATCGACCCCGATGTCGTTGACAAAACTCTTGTCTATTTTCAGCACATCAACCGGAAAACGCTTCAAGTAGGTCAGTGACGCATAGCCTGTACCAAAGTCATCCATGTAAATACGACAGCCTAGAGCTTTGAGTTTTTCCATACTCTGCTGCGCTTTATCTGAATCATGCATCATTACTGATTCGGTGATCTCAAACACTAATGCGCTTGCAGGCACTTTAATTGCACTTATTGATAGATGTATTTTCTCAACTAGATTCTCGCTTTCAAAATCGAGGGCAGAGAGATTTATAGAAACATATAAATCAGGATGCGTGATACGCCACTGGCGCAGCTCAATCAATGCTCTTGAAAGGGTTTGCAACATAATTTTGGTAATTAGCCCTGAGCTCTCTGCAGCATTTGCAAAGTCTTCTGGTTTATATTCATCATTACTAGGCCAACGTAGTAACACTTCAAGTCCTGCGACTTTACCAGTTTGTGCACTCACGATTGGCTGATAAAAATTACAAAACTCGTGCTCTTGATAGGCTTTGCTTAGCTGAGATTCAAGATGCAAAGTACGCTGCACTTGCAAGTTCATTTCTTGCTTATAGAATTGATAACAACTCTCGACATGACTTTTCGCGTGATACAGTGCCACATTAGAGGCTTTCAGCAATGCTTTGGTATCCTTTGCATCATCTGGGTAAACAGCAACACCAACGCTAAGGTTCACTTTTACAGCTTGCTGGCTCAGTTCAATATGGGTATCGACACAATCCATCACTTTTGCACATAACAGCAGTAGCTCATCAAGCTGCTTAAAATCTTCAGCAAGGATCACAAACTCGTCGCCATCGAAACGAGCCACGCTATCTTGTGGGCGCAATACGAGCTTTAAACGCTTAGCCACACGCTTAATTAATTCATCTGACTCTTCACGCCCAAGCGAGTCATTAAAGTGCTTAAAGCGCTTAATATTAACGTTTAATAAGGCGACTTTTGTTTGATGGTAATCAGCTTGTTCAATGGCATGAATAACCCGATCATTGAATAAGGTTTTATTTGGCAGCCCCGTCAAAGCGTCGTAATTGGCCAGTAAATGCAGCTCGCTTTCAGCCAGCTTTTGCGCGCTAATATCAGTAACTATAATTACATAGCTATCAAGTTGGCGATTATTACCTGCAACCGCACTTATTTTTATCAATACTTGACGCTTTTCACCGCTGGCAACTTCTACCACATCTTCGGCTGAAAAATGCTCACCCGACTCAAGCTTTTGCATAATGCGTAAGTAATGGATACGAGTTGATATAGGCATACCCAGTGTAAGCGAGCGGCTAGAGCGAGGCTCTGCAGGAAAACCAAAAGCATCTTGGAATGACTTATTGGTAGCGCGAATACGCAGGTTTTTATCTAAAATAAACACCCAATCACGAGTCTGTTCAAATGCTGCACCAAACAAGCGGGCATTTTCTTCAAATACCAGCTCACGGGTCATATTCGTGTAGGTGCCAGCAACTTTTTCAGGGGCGCTATCTTGCCACTCAACCACTTTGCCAAAGTCTTTATACCAACGCCAATTACCATCGGCATGGCGCAGCCTGTAGGTGCAATTGAAATAGCCTTTTTGCGTAGATAAAAACTCTAACCACTCTAACCGGAAAGTTTGCTTATCATGAGGGTGAATCTTTGCTAAATAGTCATCTAAATTAACGCTGTCAGTTTCATAGCCTAACTCATTTTTAAGACGCGGCTGATAAATAACCGGGCTTTGCGATGACCAATCCCAAACCCCTGAATGACTGCCTTCAAGAGCAAGCTTCAATCGCGCTTCACTCTCTTTACTTTCTTTATGGGCGGCTAGCAGTATTTGTTGCATACGGTTACGTCTAAATACCCAAGCAGCAACAAACAGTGCAACCAAAATCACATATAAAACAATAAAGTGTGGCGCACGCCAAAGGGGGTATTTCACTTCGATATTTAAAATAGCGGGCGGCGTTAAATCGCCGGTTAGTGGATCTTTTGCCCATACCTTGAGGTGGTATTTTCCTGCGCTGAGTTTTGGGAACAGCACTCGGTTGTTATTGCGGGTATAGGTTTTTTGGCCATCACCCAGCTGGTATTCATAAATGATACGTTCTTGATAGTTAAATGCCATCGCCGAAAAGGCAACTTCGAGGCCTATATCATCATGCTCAAGGACAACATTGTCGATTGGCTGTTTTAGCTCAGCGGGTAAATCACGAGACATTAAATCAAGGTTGGTAATATTTACGTGATCAATTAAAGCTTGCTGATAGTGGTTATCCATAGGGTAAAAATAGGTAAAGCCTTTTAGCGTACCATAGACGATTTGCCCCGACTCAAGCTTAGTAAATGCCCCACTATTAAACTCGGTTGAGAATAACCCTTCTGAGCCAGTAAATTGCTGAAAATGTAAATTATCAGGGTTCAGTCGCCAAAGTCCTTTGTGGCTACTCATCCAGATCATACCTGCTTCATCAAGCACCATGTCGTATAACAAAGTACCTAACTTATTCTTCTCAAGGTCGATGGTATAAATATGTTCGTAGGTGCTGGCGTCTAAGCCGATTAAGCCAAAGTTTGAAAGCGATAACCACAACACATTGTTGTTATCTATGATGTAAGACATCACATTCACAGCAACATTTTCATGCTGTTCAGGCACTTTGTAAATCGTCGAAAGCTCGTAAGTTTTGGGATCAACTTGATAAAGAATACCCGCATTATAAAATAATGGCGCATCAGGCTTTGAAGATAACGCTGGTAAAAACCCGTAGGCTAAAAACGGCTCAAATTCATCAAATTTACCGCCTAATCGGGTTACTTTTTGGCTATCAATATTATAAACAAACATGCCGTAATCAGGATGAACATAGTAAAGATCGCCCGATGGCATCAACAATATGCCGTGCACCCAATCGTTAATTAAAACCTGATTATCTGGGTTTGCCGCTTTGACAGGCGTGGCCTGCCCGGTTTTCGGATCAAAGCTTAAAATGCCGCGATTAGTATGCAGCCATAACTTATCTTTATAGGGCATAACTTGATAAACACTAAATTCAGTGGTTATTAAGTCAACCTGATAATCTTTCAAAAACACTTCACTTTCGTAGGTTTCTAAATCAACCGCTGTTAAGCCATTATGGGTGGCAAGCCAAAGACGATTTTGAAACTCAGTAATACTCCAAATTGAGTGATGAGATAGCCCATCGCCTTTTAATGAATTGGCGGTCACATTAATAAAATTGTAATTATCGTATGACTGATAAAACGCCCCATCATTTTTAGTTGCCAGCCACATTCCACCAGAGCGGTCTTTCACAATATCAATAATGCTGGTGTCAGCTAGTGTGTAACCACTTTCTTTTAAGCGCATATTCTTAGCTAGCTCACCCGTTCCAAGGTTATATTCAAATAACCCTTTGTCAGTGCCAAGCGTAATCGAGTTAGCCTCTGGAATAATCTTCCAAATATTTAATTCACTGATGAGTGTTTTGTTTTTAAAGGCGATGTCTGGGGTATCAAACATTGCTTTTAAATTACTAATATCAACCTGATAAAGGCCTCTAACAGCACCCACTAGCAATGTTTGTTCATTGATAATAGCGAATGATTTCACATAATTTTGATAAATATGAGTTGGCTCATTTTGCAGATGATCAAGCTTACGGACTTTTCCTGATGCAAGCTCATAGACATAAGCACCATTACTGGTACCCATAAAAATATAACCCTGGTACGCGAAAAGCTCACGAATAACACTGCTTTTTACACGTTCAGGTATTTCAAAAATAGAGGTGATTTTTTTCGTTTCTAAGTCTAGTTTGGCAAAATCCCAGCCACGCCCTAGCCATAGTGTTTTGTCATCAACAGCCACCATACTAAACACCGACTCAATAAAAATTTGCTCTTCTGTGGTTGGTTTAGCAATAAACTGCTGATAAGTATCAGAAGTGGGATCATAACGGAATAAACCCGCTTGTAGCGAAGCTATCCAAATATAGCCTTGTGGATCTTGGTATATACGGTCAATGATGGCATCTTCAAGCTCACCATTAGGGCCTTTAATATGGACCACCTGATAACCATCGTAGCGATTGAGGCCACCTTCAGTCGATAACCACAAGTAGCCACTGTTATCGATAAGCATGGTGTTTACATAACTTTGCGATAAGCCTTCACTGGTTGATAAACGTTTTACCTGCGAGATAGCGGGATGGCTAAACAAGCCACAGGTCAAAATAAAAAATAACGTTATACTGGAGAAGAACTTAGTCATTGACGTTCCAAATTGCTAACTTGGCACTGTGTCACGCGTAAAGTGCATCGCAACTACGTTTCGATGCGCATATACCTCAAACAACGATTGCAAAGAATTGGGTAATGTTAATGCATAGTTAAACCCATTTTGTAGATAAAAATCAATCAGATTTTGGTACACGAAGGTAAAAACCGTCCCTTTTTGTGATGCAGTTAGGGTAGCAAGTAATTGTGAAGCAATTTTTTGACCCCGCCACATTTCATCCACATAAAGGGTTGATAAAAATAACAGCCCAGCTTGGTTTTGAACTCGGCAAGCGGCAATTATTTCTGTCTCTTTGTAGGCAACCCATACTTGGTCAGCTTTGGTCGCTCGACCGCGTGTCTTGTGTTTATCATAAAATTTATTTACTAACGGCGTTTTAATTGGCTCAAGTAAACAAAATCTAAACGCAGCCATGGTTAACTCATTAGCGAAAGGTAATGCTCAAACTGCTGCTTTAAGAACGCTTGCTCAGATATTGGACGACTATTTATTGCAGTATAAACACCTTCACGGGTGTTTTTACCTCGCTTTATTTGGTAAGCCCAAAAAGACGCTTCGTAATCCAGTTGAATTTGATATTTTTGCTCTCGTGGCAATTTACATAGATTGAAACTCATACTTTCTCAGCAATAAAATTTTAATTTAGCAAGTATAACAAAATTAACAGGCTTTAATCCCTTTTATTAGTTTAAAAGCCCGCGTATAAACTTGATTTTGGAAACACATATCAGTAAATTAACGAGCAATTTATGTACGCAAGGAACGCATGTTGTCAAAATATCTGAGTCACAGATTCGCCTTATTTTTGCTGTTTTTTTGCTTCTCAAGTAGTGCCAGCACCAATTTACTGATCTTTAATCGCCCCGCCGATACACCACAAGCTCGCTATGTTATTGATTTAATGAAAATAGCATACAAAGAAATTGGCTATGAGATCCATATAATCGATTTTAATCATCAAAATGCGCTTGTTGCCGCAAACCAAGGTGTGCTCGATGGGCAGCTAGGCCGTATTGCTGATGTTAAAGATGATTATCCTAATTTATTGAAGGTGGACTACCCACTTTTTGATTTTAATTTAGTGCTACTGAAAAATTGCCGACAATGCCAATATGAAGAACTTAAATCGTTAGCAATTCAGTCAAGCTACCCGGCGGCTCAGAGTTATATCGATAACCACCCATTTGAAGGCGATGTGATCAAGGTTAGAAATGTCACTGCGCAGCTTAACTTACTGACGCAAAAACGTGTTGAAGGGACAATCTTGCTAGACTTTTTATTGTCGACTAAGCACCCTGGCTTTGACCAAACAGCCTTCCATAAACAAGTTTTAATGCCGATGAAGAGCTTTCATTTTGTTCATAAGCGTCATGCGGCAATAATACCGCAACTGACCAAAGTACTTAAAAAGCTTGATGAAAACGGCACGGTGCAATTTTTAAAATCGAAATATAACCTCAGTAAATTTTAAAAATCAAAGCCACCTTGCTCAGGGTTTGTGTGTTGTTGCTCTACCTGCTGTTTTTTCTGAAGGTAACGTTTATAACGCTGTTGGCATAAGCTAATGACTTTACGTTTTTCTGCATTGGTAAACTTATTCCAATAAAAACGCTCGTCACGGCTACGGTAGCATCCTTTACAATAGCCACGGTTATTAACTTGGCATATCCCTTTGCAAGGGCTTGGAATTTCAAATATTTCAATTTGTTGCATCACAAATGCCAGTTAATAAGTAATAGTAAAAGTATAGCCTGAAAATTAACCATAAAAAAAGCCACTTTAAAAAGTGGCTTCTTAAACTAATACCAATTCGCTTAATTAAGTAGTTTATTTTGAGGCAAGAAAACCTTGTTGATAACAAGGAAAAAATTTCGTTATTTAGTTGTTCTAAATGAGAAATTTTTAACGCAGGTAGCGACAGGTTTAATCCCTCAAAATGATTAAGTATTATTGCGGATTGGTATAATTGTTTCGCTTACTCAGATTCGCTTGTGGCAAGTTCTGCTTTACGATGAAAAGGCTTAGCATACATAGCTAATACCAAAGGTTTTAACTCCTCTGGCACTTTCGCGATGCGCTCGTTAAAAGCTGCAGCATCTTTTTCATCAATCACAGCTTGCGTACAACCACCCGCTATATAGTTACCTGGGTGTAAGAAAAACGAATCAACAATTTGCTGATCAATGGTTTTTGCCAGCTCTTCAGGCGATTCACAGCCAGACTCAATTGGCTCACCAAACGCTAAATGTACATGCCCTTTTGCTGTACTAAAACCTTCAACAATACTAGCAATGTCTTCCCCCTGCTGTTTCACATACTGACCATGTTGCTGTTTGTGATAAAGCTCTTTCGCTTTAGCAATCGCGCATGGCTCGTATTGATAAGAGATAGACACTGGTACAATTTTTAACTCGCGAACGTACTCAGCAAATTCTTTCTTCTGCTTGCGACCTTGTAACTGCAACATTTTAAGTAAGGCTGGATCTGTTTGATCAAAACCATCTTTTGCTCGACCTTCTTTTTGCGCTATCCAAATTGAGTGGCCTTCAGCAAGTGAGTCATAAATATAAGCAGACAGCTGCGACAGCGCTTTTAGCATCTCTTTCGGTGCTTTCGCTGAGCGCTTCACAATAAAGCTTTTGTTTAAACGCATTAACTCTGTGATATACGGAATTTGCAGTAAGTTATCACCAATTGCGATGCGAACTGTCGGCATGTTGTGCTTGAACAAGCCCCAATTCACCAACGCAGGATCAAGCACAATATCGCGGTGATTAGAGATAAATAAGTAAGCTTGTTTTGGGTCTAGTTTATCGATACCTGAAAACGTCACTTCTGACGTAGTACGGGTAACGAGTTTATTTAAGTAATCAGCCACTTCATGCTGAACTTGCTCAACTGATGTGGTGTTACCCCACTTTTTACGTAGCTGGCTACGCACTAATGGGCGAGTAATAAATGGGAAGTTCGATAAAAAGCGCGGTAGATTATACTTAGCGATTACATCTACAAAGGCATTATCAGCAATCAAACGCGCTACTGAATCAGCTACTTCATCATCATTGTAAGGTCTTATGTCGGCGTATTTATCCACACTTTCACTCATTAAAAACTACTTAAGTTAAAAAACGGCACGCAGAGCGTGCCGTTAAAAATAATTGGCGGATTATAACTCAGGCAATTTTAAATGCGAACCGAGACGCGGTAGTTAACCAAGTTAAATGCCAATAAATTTTAAAAAGTTATTTTACAACAAACAATTACGCAATGCTCTTACCAGTTTGAGATGACTTTTTTAATACCATTTTTAGCATTAATCTAAGGATTAAAATTGCCAATACAATACCTGCTATCAGGCTTAACCAATGTGGTAGAACTTCATGCTCTTCACCCATCATCGGCGCCACCACAAAACCATATTGCGCCACTAAATAATCGGTTAAAAAGCCAAATGCCAGCGCCGTACCAATCACCCCAATTAGGTAGGCAAATACCGCGCGCTTGCCAAGCTCTTTTCCAACCACACCAAGCGTTGCAATGTTGGTTGCCGGCCCTGCCAACATAAACACCAGCACCGCCCCAGGAGACACACCACTGAGTAATAAGCCTGCCGCAATAGGTGTCGATGCAGTCGCACAGATATACATAGGAATACTGATTAAAATAACCACCAGCATCGCAAAAATGCCATTACCCCACTGGCTTAAAAAAGATTCTGGAACATAAGTTTGTACCAGAGCAGCAAAAAATAAACCAATCATTAACCAAATCATGGTGTCTTCAAGCAGCTTGTTACAACTAAAGCTCACCGCACGTTTCAGTTTGCTAAAACGACTTTCAATGGCTTTAGTTGACTGCTCACTGCTGCAACAGCTTTTCTGCGAAGGTGCTGCTTTTTCAGTTGCGCAACTATTTTGCGGCTCCTGAATTGGTTGCGATCCCTTGCTACTACAACAACTTGTTTTAACAGGCTCAAGCTCTTGAGGTGTTTGCTTACTACAACAACTTTGTGCGGGCTTAGCAGTTGCCTCTTTACTGCAACAGCTCGTTGTGGTCATAGGCTCAGGTTGTTTACTACTACAACAAGAGTCTTTTTTAGTACTTTCTTTATCTGATTGTGTGCTTTGCGGTTGATGAAGTTCACTATCTTTCCCCACTAAGACACCGGCCACAATGGCACTGCACACGGCGGCAATAGGACGTATTACTGCCATAAATGGGCCAAGCAACACATAAGATACCGAAACCGAATCGACCCCAGTTTCAGGGGTTGAAACTAAAAATGCGGTGGTGGCACTTTTTGACGCCCCCGCCCTTCTTAAACCAATGGCCGCAGGGATCACACCACATGAACACAATGGCATTGGGGCACCAATAAAGGCTGCTTTAACTGTGGTCCATAACCCTTCTTTGCCTAAATGCCGGTTAAGAAAGTTAGCAGGCAAATACACATTGAGAAGACCCGCTATGAATAAGCCCAGCATTAACCAAGGCGCTGAGAGTAAAAATAGATGCCAAAAATTATTGAGTAAGTCCATCGATATCCTCCAGCGTCGTTAGTATTGAACAGTTTTCAGCAGGCTCTTCGCCGCCACAACATTTATCTGCTAATAATGAAAGTGAGTCATAAAAGCGAGTAAGCTCTGCAATTCGTTGTGCAACGAGATCGCGTTTTTGTAATGTCATCTCTTTAACTTCATGACAAGAATGCTGATCTTTATGAAACTTAATTTGCAGTAGCTCTTTAATCTCAGCCAGGCTAAAGCCAACATTCTTTGCTCTGAGAATAAACGTCATTTGTTTATAGTCATTCTCAGAATAAAAACGATATCCCACGTCTGAGCGCGAACTTGGCGTTAACAAACCATGCTTTTCGTAGTACCTTAGCGTATCTGTTGAGACACCCAACTGGCGTGCAAACTCACCTATTTTCATCACCGTCTCCATTGTGAAGCGTTTAATTATTATGCTCACTATAAACCTTGGAGTACACCCCAAGGTCAAGCAATAAATTAAAAAAGGAAAGCACATGAATATTACTGTCCTTGATGCAGCGACATTAGCCAACACGTCGTTAGATGCCCTAGCGCAATTAGGTAAATTAACCTGTTACGACTTAACCGCCCAAGAGCAGGTTGTTGAGCGCAGCCAAGATGCCGATGTCGTTATCAGTAATAAAGTGGTGATTGATCAGCACGCTATGAGCAAATTACCTAATTTAAAATTAATATGTGTTGCAGCGACAGGGACTAACAACATTGATTTAGGTGCAGCAAAAGAGCATGGCATCGCAGTGACCAATGTCGCAGGTTATTCAACGCCGAGTGTAGTGCAGCATACCTTTACCCTCATCACTAATTTACTGGGTAATACTCACAGATACATTAATGATTGCCAGCAAGGCTTATGGCAACAAAGCCCAATGTTTTGCCGTTTAGATTACAGCTTTAATGAAATTGCCAGCAAAACACTGGCTATTGTTGGTTATGGCTCGCTGGGTAAAGCCGTTGCCGATGTAGCGCGCGCTTTTGGTGCCAATGTTATAATCAGCGAACGAAAAGGCGAAACGCCTCGTGAAGGTCGTGTTAGTTTCAATGATGCCCTAACCACAGCTGATATTATTAGTGTTCACTGCCCGCTTACTGATGAAACACGCAACCAAATCGGCGCGGCAGAATTAAGCATGATGAAACCGTCAGCTATTATTATTAATACAGCTCGTGGTGGAATTATCAACGAAGCCGATTTAGCTAATGCATTAGCTAATAATGTCATTGCCGGAGCCGGTGTTGATGTACTCAGTAAAGAACCCGCAGAGCAAGAAAACCCGCTGGCACAATACAAAGGTGCAAACTTATTACTTACCCCACACATTGCATGGGCCAGCCAAGAATCTATCGTGCGCTTAGTTAACGAAATTGCGTTAAATATCCAAGCATTTAATCAAGGCGAAATGCGTAACAGGTTGGTCTAAATCGCAATTTATTAGTCAATAGAGCTAAGTAGTTAGTAATTTATAACTTAGCCTTTTGACTAAAAACAACATAAACAATTGATTTAGTTATGATTTAAAAGTTTGGCAAGCAGTTTGCTATTAAGTGAATAACTAAAAAACAATTTCTTCGGGATAAAAGAACATGAAAAAAGCACTTCTAATTGCCGCGCTAACTGCACCATTTTTAACTGGTTGTGTCATTGCTGTTTCTGACGGCGAAGCCGATACACATTGGGCGGGAAGCTCATCTAGCTGGCAGCAACAACATAAAAATAATCGTGAAGTGATTTCTAATCTTGCATTAGATACAAGCTACCAAACGGTATTAAACAAACTAAATACACCTAACTTTACCGAGTTATTAAAGCAAGATGATGATGTGTATCAAGTATTATTCTATGCAACGCATAGCATTCACTCTGATGGCAAGATGACTAAAGACGAGTGTACGCCACTCGTATTTAAAAATGATAAGTTAATTGGTGTGGGTGATACTATTTATAAATCACTTAGCAATGGCTAATAAGAAATTTAAAACGGGTGAGTAGGCAATCGCCTACTCATGTTCATTTACTGCAATCATTCTCGATACTATCTGATCTCGTCCGGCATCCTTAGCCTGATAAAGACCTAAATCGGCTTCTTCAAGTAAGGTTTGCTCAGCATAAACCTGACCATTTTCAGTGGTCGCAATACCAATACTAATTGTGACATGGTCAGCATTTAGCGACGCTTTGTGCGGGATGTTTAACTCATTCACGGCATTGCGCAGTTTATTTGCAAACGACATAGCCTCTTTCGCTGAAGTATTGGGTAACACCGCAGCAAACTCTTCACCACCATAACGAGCAACAAAGTCACTGCCTCGTTCACACGCCCCAACTAAGGCATGAGCAATTTGTTTTAAGCAATCATCACCTGCTCGGTGACCATAGCAATCGTTGTAACGCTTGAAGTGATCAACATCCATCAATAACACCGATAACGGGGTTTGATCTCGGCGGCAACGACGCCACTCTCGCGCTAAATTTTCATCTAAATAACGTCGGTTTGGGATCTCGGTTAGGCCATCAATTGAGGCGAGCATTTCGAGTAAGTCATTTTTTTGTTTGATCAGCAGCTGGTTACGCACTCGGGCACGCACGATAGCTGCACTAAATGGTTTAGTGATGTAATCCATCGCACCTAATTCAAGGCCCTTTGCTTCATCATCGTGACTGGTATTAGCAGAAATAAATATTACGGGCAGCATACTGGTGGCCGCGCTTTCTTTTAACTTAGTAAGCACTTCGTAGCCGTCAATGCCGGGCATTACAATATCCAAGATCAACAAATCAACACTTTGCGTTTTTAAAAACGTCAGTGCTTTTTCGCCACTCTCAACACAAAAAACATCATAGTCTTGCTGCAATGTTTTCTCTAATACCAAGCGGTTTAACGGATCGTCATCAACAATCAGTACCTTGGCTCTTTTCAACATCAGTAGATCCTTGTTCGATGATAAATGCGATGACCTGTTTTATTTGCCATTGCAACTCATCATTTAATTGTTCGGGCAGTTCACCATCTGCCTTAAGCCTAGCTTCACATTGCTGAGCGCACGCTGACAATCGCTTAAAACCGAGATTTCCGGCTGACCCTTTTACATTATGAACCACACGGACCAACTCATCGGTAGTTTTTAATGTGGAGATTTGTAATAACTGCTCTGCTGCCATAGTCGCAAACTTTGATAACATAGTTAATACTAACTTAGTATTGTTTGCAAACTGAGACAGTATAAAAGCTTGATCAAAAAAGACTTCTTTTGTGTTATCAAGTTCACTCATTGCTAAAAACAACTTACTAGCAACAATCGGTTTAGTTAAATGCTTATTCATCCCCGCCGCGATTGAATGCTCAATATCCTCACTTTCACTGTGTGCAGTGAGTGCGTAAATCGGCATTTGCTCTTTGGTGAATGACTGACGAATAATACGCGTTGCCTGGCAACCATCCATCTCTGGCATCTGAATATCCATAAAAATGAGATCGGGCCTTAAGCTATTTGCCAGTTCAATGCCTTTTTCACCATTTTTTGCACACACAACGGTGACATCAATTTGCTCTAGAATACTTTTAATAATGCTTAAATTAAGCGGGTTATCATCCACAGCGAGTACTAAAAGCCCTGATAAGTCAGTACTTGAAGGCAGTGAAACCAGCTCTTTTTTCGCAGGCTCCGCGGCTTTATCAAGCTGTAAGCAAAAGCAAAATTCACTGCCTTTGCCTTTTTCGCTTTCAAGTTTAATTTCGCCTCCCATTAACGCAACTTCGTACTTAACAATCGCTAAGCCTAAGCCAACTCCCTGATGAGAGCGCGTTAATGATTCATCACCTTGAGTAAATGCATCAAATAAGCGGCTTTGATCTGCCTTGCTAATACCAATGCCCGTATCTTTAACAGTAAAACAAATGAGTTGTTGCTCAGCTGACTCTTCTACCAACATTAAGTTTAATGTCACTGTGCCTTGCTCGGTGAATTTGGCAGCGTTTGTCAGTAAATTAGCCAATACTTGCTGCAAGCAAATTTGGTCACCCACTAAGTTATCGCTAATATTTTGATCGCATTCAACTTTAAACTCGATATCTTTACTTGCGCATAAAGGGGCCGTTATTCCCTGACAATAGTCGATTAAATCAGGCACACTAAAAGGGGCTTTATTAAGTTGTACTTGCGAGCTTTCCGCGCGGGCAAAGTCGAGCATACGATTCAATAAAGTAAGCAAGCTATTGGCCGCTGATTTTGCCTGTTCGGCATGGTTGCGCCTGCGGCTGTGTTAAACCTTGTAAAGCGATAACATCAATTAAGCCTAATACAGCATTAAGTGGTGTGCGTATTTCATGACTGAGGTTAGCAATAAAGCGGCTTTTAGCTAATGTTGCCCGCTCAGCATCATCTTTTGCTTTAACTAAATCCGTCACATCCTGCACATGAACAACATAGTAATCAGGTGTTTGCTCAGCATTCCAAACTAATGACACACTAATTTGTAGCCAGCGCTGCTGCTCTTGTTGTTCAAGACTAAAGTGATAAACTTTTTTCTTCTCATGCAACAGCTCTGTCAGGGTATTTTTTAACGCCTGATAAGACGTATCGGCAAATAAGTCTATTAATTTAAGATCATTGGCGTTTTCAATTGCAAAGATTTTACGTGCCGCTTTGTTTGCTTGCAGCACCTGATCGTCAAGTGATACCAACAGCACCCCATTAGCGGCATACTCCATGGCACTGCGTAATTTCGCTTCAGAACTTTGTAATGCATTCAGCGCATTATGCTGCTCGGTAATATCACGACCAATCGCCATGGTGCCAAGAAATTGCTGATGCTCGTTGTAAAATGGCACGATGCTAAACAGATAACTGTTATCTTCTGTGGTCAATCTTTTTTGATAAGCTTGGCGATCTTTGAGGACTTGTTTTTCAAGCTCATTTAACTCGCCGTTATCATCACTAATATCACATAATTGCTGCCCTACAAGCTTCTCTTGTGGCAAACCAATATAGCGCTCATACGCTTTATTACAGCCTAAAAACGAGCCATCAATATTCTTAAAATAAATGAGATCAGGTACGTTATTAAGCATGGTATTTAATAACGCTAAGTGACGCTCTTTCGCATCAATACTTCGACGCAATTGTTTTGACTTTACCTGTACTTGCGAATCAAGCGCTTTATTTGCCTCTTGTAATGATTGAACGAGCTCTTCATTACGGCTAAATACCTTTTTCACACGGCTGAACCAAGGCTGCCAATCAACTGGAATACGATAATGAACTAACGCTTGTTTGCCTTCATCATGCTGCTCAAGATAATTCATTAAGTGCGTCATTGGTTTTACAAAAATACGCTGACTCAACCAAAAAACAGCGCTGAACATCATCACTAAAAACACACTCAAAAATGCGAATTCTAAAAAAATGTCGTAGCCTACAGGTTCACTCAAGGCTTGCTTTGATTCATAGAAACGAGTGTAAATAGGTAAGTTTGTTGCTTCTTGCACTAAATGACTGTGGTTATTTTTGCGCATATCTACAGCGACATTCGGCCAATGTTCGCTAGCACTGACGGCAATGTTAAGTTGTGTCTTCGAGCTGGCTATAACTTGGTTATCTTGGTTGATAAAAATATACTCACCATAGTTAGGCGATATTTTTTTTAACCAACTAGAAATTGCTTCAAGGTCATAAATCAACACGATGTAATCACGACTATTGGCTGCTCGTTGCTTACCAATAGCAAAGTAGGCATGGCCATTAATAGTCAACACGGGGCTCGAAGCAAGCTTGTTGCTATTCACTAATAGAGGCCGAAACTTGTTATCTAGCACACTGGTCAAAAATTCACTTTTTGCTGTGTTACGGCGCTTAATATAAACAAAGCCTTGCTCATTAACATAAGCAACCGCTTCTAAAGATTGAATAAGTGACAGCGTGGTATTAAAAGACGGACCAAGGGCAATTACTCGTCGCCATTGATTAATTGCATAAGCGGTTGAAGCAAACTTTCCTTGCCCGACTATCTCGCCCACTCCATCACCAACGATTTGATAGTAATAATGATCAAACTGGTTCACATTACGTGCCCAACTAGGATCAAAATCATAAGAAAGTGGCTGCTCGTAGAGTTTAAACATGGTGTCAATGAGGCCATCTGCGGCACTCATCGCATGGCTAAGTTGAGCTGAGATATTATTAAAACCGTTTTGCCTGCTTTCTATCGCCCGCTCAAGTTTTAAATTATATAAGTGTAAACACAAAAAAAACGCCACCAGCAGCGGCACAATAAGTGCCACTGCTAAAGAGCGATAGTAATGCTTTAACGGTAAAAAATTCACTGGCTTATAAGTACCTTACCTCGGTAACAGCTAGGTTAACGAGGCATAGGTATACTGGCAAGTTATAAATTTTCTTCAGCAAAGCTGGCTAAACGACTACGTACTACACCGTTTAAGTTAACAGTGGCACTACCCTCAAAATCTTTAAAACGCTCAACAATATAGGTTAAGCCTGAGGTCACAGGCGTGAGGTAGTTACTATCAATTTGCGCTAGGTTACCTGAGCAAATTAGTTTAGTGCCTTCACCGCGACGAGTAATAATGGTCTTCAGCTGTGATGCGGTTAAGTTTTGACTCTCATCCAAAATAACAACAGCATTTTGAATACTACGACCACGCATAAAGTTTACCGATTTAAACTGTACGTTGGCTTTTTCCATAATGTAATTACGGCTTGAAATCGGATTCTCATCTCCTTTATGCAGCACTTCTAACGTATCGGTGATAGCAGCTAACCACGGCGCCATTTTCTCTTCTTCGGTGCCCGGTAAAAAACCAATTGACTCAGCAATCTCTGGGGTATTACGAGTGACAATAACTTTATCGTAAATGCCTTTTTCAATAATCATTTCAAGCGCACTGGCAAGAGCGAGTAAGGTTTTACCACAGCCAGCGGGGCCAGTTAAAATCACCAACTCAATGCTTGGGTCAAGCAGCGCATCAAGTGCCATTCCTTGATACACATTTTTAGGCTTAACTCCCCACGCGGTATGGCTCATCAAACGCTCAACACTGATATCTTTTAAAGTAATTTGTTTATCATCGTAGCTTGTTACTCGAGCCGCAAAGTGGTCGCTTTCATCTAAAATATATTCATTACAGAACACATCGCTAATCGTGCTTTTTGCCACATGATGATAGGTATCTCGGCCTTGCTGTTCTGTTTCGCATTCTCCAACCTGTTGCCAAAAATCACCGTCAATTTTTTTATAGCCGCTAGTAAGCAAAGCAATGTCGTCAATTAATTGGTCTGTTCTGTAGTCTTCAACAAATTTAAGGCCTGCCCCTTTCGCTTTGAGGCGCATATTTATGTCTTTGGTCACAAGCACCACCTTGCTATCGCTGTGTTGCTTCTGCAAATGAACAGCACAATTGATAATGCGATGGTCGTTTTCGTTGCCAGGTAACCCCGAAATACTGTCTGCAAATAAATGGTCATTAACGATAATTAAGCGGCCACGAGATTCTGTTTTAGCCTTTTTGTTACTAGGAAGCGCGACACCCTGCAACATTTGCTCTGGCGAAGCGTCCTTTAGCACTTCATCTAAACCACGAATAGCAACACGGGCGTCACGGCTAACGTCATGTTTCCTATCTTTAATGTGGTCGAGCTCTTCTAATACTGTCATGGGGATAACAACATCATGTTCTTGGAAAGATAAATAAGCGAGGGGTTCGTGGAGTAATACATTGGTATCGAGCACATACATTTTACTATCAAGGTTCGAAGCTTTTTCCATAGCACTTTCCTTACGTTTTATGATTTTTATGCTATACCCAATAAACTAAACAAGCGGCGGATGAAGCTATGATTTATTTGTCAGGTATATACTCAGTTTAGTCTATTTACGACAAAAGTCCTTTTTATGACAAACAAATATACAATTATTTAACTGGTTAAAATACATACAATTTTTACCCTTAATAATGACTTAAAAAGGTTGACTAAATTTAATTGTGTGCGGCGAGTTTACTGCCTTGAAGTAGCATGGCGTTACAGGTAACATAGCCGCCTTTTTCTTCATAGACGAGACATACATGAATTTTTCCTTAGGTCAGCGTTGGATCAGTGATACTGAGTCAGATTTAGGATTAGGCACCGTTGTTGCCCTTGAAGGCCGTCAGGTCAGCATTTTATTTCCAGCCAGTGGAGAAAACAGAGTTTATTCTTTAACAGAAGCACCTGTTACTCGTGTCGCATTTAATCCAGGTGATATTATTCGCGGCTGTTGAAGAGTGGGAATTAGAAGTTGAGTCTGTTGAAGCGCAAGGCGAGTTACTATGCTATCACGGCATTCGCGTTGATAATGGTGAAAAAACGCAGTTAAAAGAAACCTTTTTAGATCACTTTATCAAATTCAATAAACCACAAGACCGTTTATTTGCAGGTCAAGTAGACCGTTTTGACCGCTACACGCTTCGCTACCAAACTTGGCAGCACCAGTTTGAGCGCCAACAATCACCTTTAAAAGGTTTAATTGGTCAGCGTGCAAACCTTATTCCGCATCAGCTTTATATCGCACAAGAAGTGGGTAAACGTTTTGCGCCACGCGTATTACTTTCTGATGAAGTGGGTTTAGGTAAAACCATTGAAGCAGGTATGATTTTACACCAGCAAATCATCAGTGGCCGCGCTAGCCGCGTATTGATTGTTGTGCCTGAAAACCTTCAACATCAGTGGTTAGTAGAAATGCTACGCCGCTTTAACTTACGTTTTTCAATTTTTGATGAAGAGCGTTGTGATGAAGCATTTGCAGACTCACCAAACGTATTCGAAACAGAACAGTTAGTACTTACTAGCCTTGAGTTCTTAAGCAAGAAAAAACGCTGGTTTGAGCAAGCAACGCTGGCTGATTGGGATTTATTAGTGGTTGATGAAGCGCACCATTTAAGTATCAACAATGGTAAGCCAAGCACTGAATACCAACGTATGGCAGAATTAAGCCAAGACATTCCAGGCCTTATCTTATTAACTGCGACGCCAGATCAACTTGGTCACCGCAGTCACTTTGCCCGCTTGCAATTACTCGATCCAGATCGTTTCTATGACTACGATGCGTTTGTTGAAGAAGAAAGTAACTACAAAGAGGTTGCCGAAGCTGCTAACCAATTACTGGGTCAAAAAGGCCTTGATGATACTTCTCGTGCAACATTAAAAGAGCTATTAAAAGAAACCGATATCACAGAGCTTTTAGCCAAAGCAGAGCAAGGTGATGAAACGGCACGTAACGAAATTTTATCAATGCTGCTAGACCGCCATGGTACAGGTCGTATTTTATTTAGAAATAGCCGTAGCGGAATTGATGGCTACCCAAGCCGTAAACTTCATGCATACCCTATGGCGATGCCTAAACAATATAAAACGGCGATGTCAGTACTGGGTAACATGGCTGGGATTCAAAATGCAGAGCTAACTGCTCTTCGCGCTTTATTCCCAGAAAAAATCTTCCAAGAGTTTGAGGGTGAAAATGCCAGCTGGGGCGCATTTGACCCACGTGTTGATTGGTTAATCGATACCTTAAAAACCCTTAAACACGAAAAAGTACTGCTTATCTGTGCTAAAGCAGAAACCGCACTTAGCCTAGAACAGATTTTACGTGAGCGTGAAGCAATTAAAGCCTCAGTTTTCCACGAAGGTATGTCGATTGTAGAACGTGACCGTGCAGCAGCTTACTTTGCTGATGAGTACGACAGCGCACAAATTCTTCTTTGTTCTGAAATTGGCTCTGAAGGTCGTAACTTCCAATTCTCGCATCACCTAGTACTGTTTGATTTACCACTTAACCCAGACTTACTTGAGCAACGCATTGGCCGTCTTGACCGTATTGGTCAAACTCAAGACGTAAACATTCACGTGCCGTATTTCGAAAACACGGCACAAGAAGTGTTATTACGTTGGTACAACGAAGGCCTAGATGCGTTTGAAACAACCTCAACAACTGGGCAAATGCTGTATAAAGAGTTTGGCGAAGAGCTACTTGAGTTTATTGGTGCACACAATTGCGACGAAGAAGAGCTAGACCCACTACTAGAACAAGTTGCAGGTCAAAATGCCAAGCTTCGTAAGCAAATGGAAAGTGGTCGTGACCGCTTACTAGAGCTGCACTCAAGTGGTCAAGGTCGAGCAGAAAGTCTTGTTGCTGATATCGAAGAATTAGACGATCAATTCACGCTGCCAAGTTACATGATCAATGTGTTCGACACCTTCGGTGTAAGCCAAGAAGATAAAGGTGAAAATACCATTATCTTAAAGCCAACTGAGCACATGCTAAACCCATCTTTCCCATGTTTGAAAGATGATGGCATCACGGTAACGTTTGATCGCAGCACCTCGCTTTCGCAAGAAGACGCGCATTTCATTAGTTGGGACCACCCTATGGTGCAAGGCAGCTTAGATATGATTTGTGATGATGACTTTGGTACTGCCTCTGTGGCGTTACTGAAAAACAAAAAGTTACCTGCTGGCACCTTCTTTGTTGAAATGATCTTTATTGCTGAGGCGATGGCACCTAAAGCGTTGCAGGTTGGTCGCTTCTTACCACCTACGCCAATTCGTATCTTATTAGATAAGAGCAGCAATAACTTGGCCGACAATGTTGCCTTTGATGCCTTCAACCAGCAGTTGTCTGCGGTTGGTCGCCAGACGGCAAGTAAGTTAGCCAGTGCACTACAAAGCGCCATTCACCCAATGATCACCAGCGCACAAGGCATGGCACAAACCAAGCTTGAAACACTACGCGCTGAATCACTAGAGAAAATGCAAACTGCACTCGGTGAAGAGCAAGCTCGTTTAACAGCACTTAAGCAGATCAACCCGAATATTCGTGATGAAGAGCTGAGCTTCTTTGATAAGCAACGTAGTGAACTCACTACTTATATCGAAAAAGCGCAAGTTAAACTGGATGCAATTCGTTTAATTGTGGTTTCTCACTAACCCATTGGCTTGTGAGCGAAAGCTTTAAGGTTTGCTTAAAGCTTTCGTGCTTACCTTCAATCATGCTATTGCATTATCGTTAATAACTTCTCTAGCATACTTTTATTCAACTCACCCATTTGCTCGTTATTGCTTAAAGCATATATAGCCCCTTCAACAGCACTTTCGTCGATGTCTTGCCTGGACTCTACGACATTTGCCCAAAGCTCTAACTCATCGATATCTATTTCGCCATCGATAACACGCTGTAAAACCTGACAGAAAACGTCTTGCGTTAGAATATACACATCACCTTGTGTGTCAGGAGTGCTTGTAATCACTGAGATTGCCTCAAATCGGTTATCACCAAAACGGGCAAACTCATCTAATGCGTCTAATTTATCCATTTGCTATGCTTACCTTTTCAATCTCAAAGCATCTTTTTAATAAATGACAACCCTTACTTGCTCACAATGCAAAGCAACCCTTCACTGCCAAGCCGATAATATTAATGCCTGCTGGTGTAACGAGCTGCCCAACATTTTACCACTCGATGAGGCTGCAACAGAGTGTTTATGCCGAGACTGTACTATAAAAAAGATAAATTCATTTTTATCTAAACTTTACCAACAACCTTTAGAACAGCAACTAGCCTTTGCCAAGCCTTATTTTTCTCAAGGAAATTTAATAGAAAATCTTGATTACACCATGCAAAACAATTACATGGTATTTAGCCGCTGGTTCTTTTTAAAACGCGGCCATTGCTGCAGTAATGGCTGCTCTCACTGTCCTTATTCCGATAACTAACACCCAAGTAGAGTATTTATTCAATTAGTTTGCATTTAATTGCAAATATTGCATGGACGAAAAGAATAAAAATACATTATAATTGGATATAAATTCACTAAATTAATCATTTTTAAGCTTAAACTATTAATAACGTCTATTTTTTAAGCATAAATTTACTGTAACTAAGTCGGAATCAATCATGAATACCTTTAAGCCTGCTCTACTTGCAAGTGCAATTTCTGCGGTTTTATTCAATAGCAATATGGCGTTTGCAGCTGAAGATGCTATCGAAGTTGATAAATCAATTGAAACTATTCAAATCACTGCAACACGACGTGCAGGCTCAGTGCAAGATGCGCCACTTAACATTACAGCGCTAAACGGCGATGTAATTAGCGATCAAAACATTGGTGATCTTGAAGATGTCGCGCGCTGGGTACCTGGCTTAACAATTTCTGATCAAGGTGGTCGTGAAGGCTCTCCGATTATCGTTCGTGGTTTAAACACTAATACCTCTGACCGTATTTCTGATAGTGGCACAGTGGCCACTTATGTTGGTGAAATTCCACTTAGCATCGACTTACGTTTAACTGATGTTGACCGTGTTGAAGTGCTAATTGGCCCACAAGGTACACTGTATGGCGCAGGGACTTTAGGCGGTGCGATCCGTTATTTGCTTAAGCAACCCGATCTAGATTTAACAGAAGGTCAGGTAACAGGTGATGTATTTAGCATTAACGAAAGTGACGGCACAGGCGGTGAGTTTGGCGTGGTATTCAACACTCCGCTAATTGAAGAAAAACTAGCTCTTCGCGCTAGCTTAAATTATTACGATAACCCGGGTTACATTGACTACACGCACGTGGTACAAGAGCCAGGTGTATCAAATCCGAATCCTGACTTTTCTGACAGCAGCGATGTAAATGCTAACTTAAAAAGCGTAAGCGATGTTAACGATGAGCAAATCACCACAGCACGTTTATCACTGCGTTGGCTTGCAACCGAAGATGTAGATGCAACGCTTAACTACTTCTATCAAAAACAAGAAAATGGCGGTAACTCAACATCGCAATACGGCTCACTTGCTGATAGCAGTGCGCTACAAGGTATCCCAGGAAAGTACGAAAACGTTGCCCGTGTACTTGAGCCAGGCGAAGAAGAAAACGATTTATTAAGCTTAGAAATTAAAGCGGATCTTGGTTTTGCTGAGCTGGTATCGGCATCAGGTTGGTCTAGCTATGAGCAATCTGGTCAGCGCGATCAAACCGATCTACTTTACGATATTTGGTCAGGGTATGCTGACTTCCCTTCATTCGTTGGCTACACACACGACACCTCTGAGCGCGATACCTTCACGCAAGAACTTCGTTTAGTTTCAAATAGTAGTAGCGCTTTTAACTGGATCGTAGGTGGCTTCTATAACAAATTAGAAAGTCACTCAGATGACCGTGAGTACACGCCAGGTCTGACTGAATATTGGGGTGGCGGTATCCCTAATGTTGAACAAGACCTTGAGTACATTCTAATTTCAGATAGCGAAACCACTGAAAAAGCACTTTTTGGTGAAGTCGGCTACAGCATTACAGATCAGCTTGATGTAACTCTAGGTGCACGTTTTTACGAATACGATGTTTCTACAACATCAGGTTCTGCTACACCGCTTTACTCAGGGGATTTTGATTCACTTGCTAATCTAGATATGGAAACGGTTAGTGCCAGCGATAGCGGTAACTTATTTAAGTTTAATGCTAATTACACATTTGATAACGGTATTCTTGCTTACTTTACTGTGAGTGAAGGCTTCCGTATTGGTGGTGGTAACGGCATTGCTCCTTGCCCTGATGTATTACCTGAGCAACAAATAGTTTGTGCCCTGCCAAACGAAGAAGATTACAAACCAGATACAACGGTCAACTACGAGCTAGGCTTTAAGTCATCATGGTTACGTAACCGCCTACACTTCAATGCAGCACTATTTAATGTTGATTGGAAAGATGCGCAAGTAGGTAGCAGTACTGTAAATGGTCAAGAGCTAATTACCTCGAACGCAGGCTCTGCTAATTCAAAAGGTGTTGAGCTTTCTACTCGCGCAATGATTGGTGATAACTGGGCTGCATATGCAACATACGCGTATGCAAAGGCTGAATTGACCGAAGATGCGCCGTACTTATTTGGCGTGTTAGGCGATGACTTAGCGCAGTACCAAAGCTACTATGATGGTGCTAAAGGCGACCGTTTACCAGGTGCTCCTGAGCATCAATTCTCGTTTGGTCTTCGTTACGAGCAAGATGTCTTAGGTGATAAGTTATTAAGCGTAAACTACGGTATCACAGCGCAAAGCGATGTGATCACCAAAGTAGGCTTAAAAGCAGACGGCGAAGTATTACCAGGTTATGCACTAAGTAACTTATCTGCCAAAATTACTGGCGATATGTGGTCTGCAACGCTTTACGTAGACAACTTATTCGATAAATATGCATTCACTTCTGTACGTCGTGATAGGTCTTGGGCAGGTATGTCGCAATATGCTGAGCTTAATAAAGAGCTACCTGAGCTACAGCGTGTTTATGGTCACTACACCACCGCGCCTCGTACTATCGGTATGAAGTTTAGCTACAACTTTGAGCTGTAATTAAACATCCCCATAAAAGCCTTGCCTCCTTTAGGCAGGGCTTTTAATACCTCAAAATAATTAAGTATTATGGCGAATTGGTATACTATGCGCTTATGCTAAATGATACCCAACAAGCGCTTCGCGCTCATATCCAACAGTTGTTAAGCAACAAACAACTAAACGATGCACATCACCTACTCGTGCAGCGCCTAAAGCAAAATCCTGAAGACCACGTTTGTTACTTTTTACTCAGCGAAGTCAACACCGCAGCTGGCGATATCAACAAAGCGATTAAGCTCCTTGAGAAAGCGCTAATCCTAGCCCCTTTTGCGATTTATCATTTAGCACTTGCCAAGTTATACGTACTGTTAGGCAAAGTAAGTAATGCGGCTGTGCATTATCAAAGCGCTCTACAAACAGCTGACTTTGGTGCCGCTGACTTTGATACATTAGCCAATATTGCGACCCGTTTAGGGCATTATGACGACGCCCTTAGCTTTCAACAAGCAGCCTACCAACGCAATAAAGATAACCTACAAATTAGCTATAATTTGGCGGTGTGTTATAAAATTCACGGACTGTTCGATGAAGCTAAAAGCTTGTTACAGCAACTAACCACAAAGCAAGCTAGTTTTTATCAAGCCCACTATTCGCAGGCTGAACTCAATACTGTTATAGATGCAGAGCTACATATTCAAAAACTACAAGCCTTGGCGGATAGAGAAAAAAGCATTATTGACCAACAAGTGTATTTTCATAGTCTTGCTCTTAATTATGAGCACCTCAATGACTACAAAAATGCATTTAAATACTTTGCACAAAGTAAGCAAGCGATAGCCGGTAAACTTAATTATCAAGCCACACAGCATCGCCACTTTTGTCAAAAACTGATTACCCAGAGCAAACAGCAAGCAATTAAAAGTAGTGAATCTGAGTTCTCACCCGTTTTTGTCGTTGGCATGCCCCGCTCTGGTACAACCTTAGTTGAGAAAATCCTTAATCAAAGTTCAAAGCTACGAGGCATTGGGGAATTAAATGATATTGCGCAATTGATACAACACGCCACGCAATCAGCGCGTGTGATTGACAGCGAAATGCTCAATAAGGCATATGAATCTGAGGCGATAAAGACAGCACTGACTAGCTATCAACAAAGAGCCCAGCTGCTAAGTGGTGGTCAAAGAATTTCTGATAAACAGCCATTTAACTTTTACTATATTGATTTTATTTTAGCGGCTTTTCCTAATGCTAAAATCGTTTGTATGCAGCGGGACTGGCAAGATTGCAGCATTGCCAATTTTAGGCAGATGTATAGCCCGCAAAGTGTGTTCCATCACTACAGTTTTACACTTGAAGATATTGCCTCGTTCCATCAAGATTACTCGGTATTAGTCAGTCATTTTGCCAACAAGTATCCTGAGAACGTTTTTTTGCAAAGCTATGAGCAATTGGTGGCAGAGCCTACCCTACAAACTCAAAAGCTCTATGCGTTTTGTGATTTAAGCTGGCAGGAAAACTGCCTGACTTTTTATAAAAACAATGCAGCATCAGCCACAGCGAGTAAAAAGCAAATTCGCCAACCACTGAATAAAAACAGTATCGGCAGCTGGCAAAATTACGCTGAGTTTATTGGTGCGGGCCTGTTTCAATAGGTAAGTCGTGACGAGCGCCCCACTCACTCCATGAGCCATCGTAAACACGTAAGTTAGCGTAGCCGCATTCATCGGCACACAATGCAATTGCGCAAGCGGTTACACCTGAACCACAGCTAAACTGCAACTGGGTGTGATGCGGCGCTATGTGTTGCTCAAATAATGCCTGCAACTCGCTTAGCGATTTAAGCTCACCGTTATTTAGCACTGTTGCAAGAGATAAACTGCGACTATTTGGAATATGACCACTGCGCATGCCTTCGCGCGGCTCAGCGTGTTCACCGGTAAAGCGCTCATAAGGACGAGCATCAAGTGTTAGTGTGCTTTGTTCATCAAGTGAGTTAAGTACTTGCTCAGCACTGATGAAGTAATCAACACGCGGGCTGGCAACAAAGTTGCCTTGACCAGAAGCAGCTGAATAACGTGCTTGTGTTGCAAAGCCAAGTGCTTGCCACTTAGCCAAACCACCGCTTAACACTTTTACATTATCAAAGCCCATTGCTTTAAACATCCACCACGCACGGGCAGAACTGAACAAGCCTTGGTCTTCATAAATCACAACTAGAGAGTCTTGGTTAACACCAGCAAACTGCATTTGCTCTTCAAACTGCTCGCTACTGCACATCATACTTGGTACAGGGTTACTGTTATCTGCTAGCGTCTTTTTAAAATCAAAACGCTGTGCATTAGGGAGCATAGCCTTAGGTGCATACTCCCCCGGTAAACCAGGGCGCACCATTCCTGCATCAAATATAATCAAGTTATCGTGGCTTAAATGCTCGTTTAACCATTCTGGCGAGACGATGTTCTTCATTAGCTTTCCTTTTGCGATAACTGTGCAAATGTATCTTGTTGAGTTAAGCGCTTTTCGACCGCTTCAACATGCTCAGTTGTACATTCTTTCCAAACACCAGGCAAGCAATACACATGCTTTAAGTAGGTAAAAAACTTATCTCTCAGAATACTGTTAGACTGCCAGCCATTTTGTATTTTTTCTAAGCACTTAATCAAAGTCGCTTGATCACTCGCATGTAGTACAAGCTCATCAATGTTGTAACAAGCAAGCCCTAAGGTAATCACTTTTTTATCAAGTAATAAAGATTCTAAGCCAACGGTCGAGTTAATTGTGATCACGGCTTCAGCGCCATTGATAAGCTCTCGAGTACAATTTCCGTTAGCAAAAATGGCAACATCATTTCTATCGTACAAGTGCTCATAGTGCTTATGCCATGAAGGATGTTCTTTAAAAACGACTTTAAGTTCTGGATCATTTAACTGTTTTACAGCTGAAACAACAGCATCGTAATACTCTTCCATTGATTTAAGCCAAGGAGAGTAACAGGCTATTTGGGTATCGTGTGGAACTTGAAATGGCACAAATAAGTATTTTTTAGGTAACTCGATTGCGTCAAACTTACAGCGCTTTTTATGATTCGCTCTTGGAATTAAATCAGGCGCAGAAAATGGCAACTTCCCCTGCGGATCAAAGTTTAAATAGAATTGACTATCTCGCGGTACCGAAGCCGCAAAATTAATACCTTTAGGATCTAAGCTTGTTGTTCCAGGCAATAACCCATTTTCATAGAAATAGGTGGTCACTCCTAATGCCTTAGCTGCCATACAAACAGTAACATTAGGCAATTTATTACCATTCCAAATGACTAACGCTTGTGGGGATTCTGACTTCAATAAGTCATAATACTTGGCAAACCGGCATCGCTCTACTAAATACATCAAAGCAGAGTAACTTTTGATTATTAGCGGGTTATGCCACAAACTATTACGCGCTTGTTTACGTAATAGTTGCTCCGCAATTATTTTACTAAAATCATACTTAGTCGTATTTTTGATGTATTTCAGAGCACCAAATCTTGGTACCCCCATCGTGTGCACTTTGCAATTTAAGGGTAACTTCTCAATTAGTTCTTTGTAATAGCGGGCGTGTACATTATTGCGAGAGATAAATAGAAAAGACATGCTTTAAGCCATACATTAAATAATTCTGTTGAAGTTTAAGGACTACAGTCAAAGAATGCAATAAAGTAAAAATTTAATATAAACAATAGCTAAATATCAATTACCTCAGGGCGAAGGGGTGCTAAGCGACTAAGAATCTTATTTTGTACTGTTTGCGGGATCTGTTGTTCGTCCATAGCATTAATCAAAAGCTCTACTACGCGGTTAAAGTCTTTTTCAGGGATGTTCATTCCCGTGTGGATATCTACCATATTGTCGCCTTTGTATTCACAAGGGCCGTCTGTGACGCTACACAGATGAGTAATAAAACCTTGGCGAAAGTGAGCAACATTCGTTTGTTTAAAATAAGCTAAAATTTGTTCGTCACGGCCTATTTGATTAATAAAACTATCAACCAGTTTTTCAACTCCTTGCTCACCATTAATTTGCTGATACAAGGTGCTATTGTTGCTACTCGCACAACCAACTAACATAGCGGCAAATACAAATGTAAAAAGTGTTTTCATCATTACCAATACCCTGTTACAGAAAGATACCAACCAGTTTGATCCTCAGCCCCAGCAATACTTCCTAAGTCTAACCAAGCTGCAGTCACACTAACATGCTTATTTGGAAACCAGGCAACAAATACATCTTGCCAATCTTGCTCTCCTAAGCCAAGGTTATTGGACTTTTCACGATACTCAACACCCACAGCTATTTGATGGGTTAAAAACATAGCTGTCGATGCTTCAAATAACAATTCTCTATCGCTATCAGGGCCTCCAAAGCCTAACAAGCCTAGCTGATTAGCATCGCTATAACGAAAGGTGGTGTTCCAAAACCAGTTATACCCAGCAAGCGCCCCTAAGTGTAATTTACTGGCAGCAAGATAAATATCGGTACCACTGGTGTCTTTGGCGCCGAGTAGGTTTGCGATACTGCCGTCATCCAGTGATTTATGTTGCACACCCAAGCTCAACTGCGGCCATTTACTGTAAACGATATCGCCGTATAAGCGTATTTTTGCCCCTGTTATTGATTGTTCAATATCGGTATTTAATGCCGGAACTTCGAAGCGTTGTTCTGCGTAACTAAATTCAACGCGATCATAAATATTTAGCTGCGCGCCACAAACATCTAGGCGATAATCACTCACATCTGCACGGCTGCAAAAACCATTTATTGCTATTTCATCATCACTTGCATAGCCTGCAAGCTGCGCCCAAGGGACAATACCACCACCCGCACTACCTTCTACCTGGGAGACTCCGGGTGTTGCTAATAATTTACCTGACGCCGCAAAGCCAGAACTTGCAAAAGCAAGGCATGTTAACCCAAACAACCAATTAAGACGCTTCATTGTACACCTCTAACCACTGCAAAAACTGCTCTGATTTTAGTGGCCTACTTAAATAATACCCTTGTGCATAATCGCATTTGTTTTGCACTAAAATATCCAGTGAATCTTTGTTCTCAACGCCTTCCGCTACTACCGAAAAGCCCAACTGATGACCTAGAGTCACCGTCGATTGCACTATATATTGATCTTGACGTGACTGGTCTAGTTGCAAAATAAAACACTTATCAAGCTTTAGCTCATCAATCGGTAATGACTTTAAGCGCCCAAGCGATGTTTGCCCTACACCATAGTCATCCAACGAGATTTTAACACCCAAGGTTTTAAGGTTTTCGAGTGCCTTAATGCCTTGCTCTTCATTCTCAATCATATCTCGCTCTGTAAGTTCAATCGTAATTAAACGCCCATTAACAGCATGTTTCTCAAGTTGTTTAGCAAGGTGTGAGTAAAAGCTTGGGTATGCAATATCTTGTGCAGAGACATTAATTGCAGCCTGCATAGTAATACCTTGCTGTTGCCATGCAGCAACTTGAGACACTACGGTTTTTACAACCCAAGAAGTTAGCTCAACAATCACCCCCGATTGCTCTGCTAAATCAATGAACAGCTCAGGTGAAACCCACTGACCATCTTTGCGTTGCCAACGAATTAACGACTCAACTTTATCAATACAATTGGTTTTAATATTTAGTTTTGGCTGATAGGTCATAAACAGCTGACCATCATCATCGACAAGGGCTTGCTTAAGTTCATCGATAATAGCAAGGCGCTCAAGGTGCTCTTCGTCTTCACCTTCTTGATAATAGTGAATGGTTTTATGCTCACAAGATGCGGTATCAACGGCAATTAACGAGCGACGCATTAAGTCCTCAGGGCTGACATTTTGTGAAAGACAATGCACTACCCCAACGCTAAAGCGTAACGTAATATTCAAGCTTTGAATTAAGTAGCCTGCTTGTAGCTGAGTAACCAGCTTCATTACTGCATCTTTAAATTGTTTCGTTTCATCTGCTGGCAATAAAGTTAAAAACTCGTCACCGCCAATCCGAGCATTCACCCCATTATGATGAGCTGAGTATTCGCCAATTCGCTCAGCAACGGCTTTTAAACAATCATCACCAATACGCGGGCCTAATTTATCATTGATATGACGAAGACCGCGTATATCAATAGCAACGAGTGTGTATTCAGCCCCTTCAGCAAACAAGCTTTCCATGCTCTCTAACATCGCAGAACGGGTATAAAAGCCAGTTAAAGAATCATGGCTGGCTTGAAAACTAATTTGTTGCTCACGCTCTTGTATGTCATTACCCATGTTATTAAATGCATCGACTAAGGTAGTAATTTCGCTACTTTGTTTTTTACCTACAAATTCAGCTTTATAATTACCTCGCGCAAATTGCTGAGCAAGTAAGGTAAGCTTTGAAAGCGGTGTGGTCAGGTTTTTGGCTAAGATACCACTGGCCAGCACACCGATGACAACCGTGATAGCAGCAAGCACAATAATCGTGAAAAACAACTGCTCAAACTCACGATAACTTTGCGTTAAATCGGCACTTAACAACACGGAGACAAAGTGACCTGGTAACGACGGAAGTTCAACCAATCGGTTTCTATAAACAGGTTTTTCGCCAAAAATTCGCTGGGTTGTTTTGTTATTAAAATGCGCTAACACCGAATCACTTTGTGGCTGCTTGGTGAGTGATGTCTCTACAACACCATCCTCTTCACCAATAAAACTCACGTCCATTGTGGTGAGTTTTTTAAGTTCTGCTGCAACCAAGTCGTTGATTTCAAATCCCACAAGGCTGTAAGCAACAGTACGAGGGGCGCGCACTGGCAGTAAAATTACTTGGTAAAGGGTTTGGTCAAGTACAATGAAATTTGATTGTTCTGCATCAATGAGTAATTCATTCATCAGTGCAGAAAACTCATCTGGCGTATGGTTAAACTCAGTATTTGCAGAAACCAATTGCCCAGATAAATCAATCAGTAACATCAAATCAGCATTGATACGACGACTGTGGTTATTCAGTACACTACTGATAGTATCAGCATCTTGAGTTGCGATTGCTTGCTTAAAGCCAAAATCTGCGGTGAGTACCTTTGCAGCTGTTAATAGCAGGCTTTCTTTAGCACTTAAGTATTGCTTAAAAACATTTTCAGCGACATTAATATCTTCACGTAACTTTTGATCATTAAAGCGATTAGTCGACCACCAAGAGCTCGCTAAACTGACTAAACTAGTTAATAAAACCAAGCTTACGCATAAAGCTATGATACGCCCTCTTAAACTATGAATCATTATCTGCCTTAAACATCTCACCAAACGTATTACGCGGTGCAGGTTCATTCGTATTAATTGTAATATCAGCAACTTGCTCAGTTACAGTAACCGATAATTTTTTGTTAATTTCACTTACTTGGTTTGGGTGCCAAATAGTTAAACTGGCCGGTAAAGTAACCCCTTTTAATTGTACTTTGCCATCCTCTGCTGTTTTTAGTGTGTTAGCGCTGTTTGCGACATAGATATAACCCACCATAGAATCGTGGATATTACAGCCAAGGACTACAACCCCAGAGTTATCAAACAACTCTGGTTTCTCTGGACGGTCAGCGTAGAGCCTAATATTGAAAGGTTTAGCACTCGAAAAAGAATAAACATGATGACGGATATTATCGCTATTTGGAAAATCAACAGATTGCCCTTGCTGTATGACCAATACATTAGGTGAAAATTGTTTATCAACCTGGTCCATTATCGCTATGGGTAATTGCGTGCTCGGTAAGTTCGCATTACTTTCTAATTCGATTACAGCATCAGCTAACGGCTTACCAAACTGGTCACGAACGGTAAATGAAATATCACCAGCAAAAGTACTTGCTGAGCAACAAAGAACTACAAAAGAGCATACAGTGCGGGCACAATGCGAAAAAAACGTCATAATTAGACCTTGCTTAGCTTAGTTTGCTAATAAGTATAGATTAATCTTAGCTTAAGTTAATGAGAGAGGATATGAAAAGCAAGAAAAAAGCCAAGCAGTTTTACTAGAAAACTAACATGGCTTTAATAATATTGACTTAGCACATGACTAAGTTAAAAGACGACAATTAATTGTGCTTAATTAAGCCGTATTCTTTATCTAAAATAGCGATCACTTCACTACGTGGGTCGCTTGGAATCGTGATTTCTTGACCAATAATTTTACTCGCAATGCCAACGTAGGTATCAGACACTTCAAGCATCACTGATTCTGGCAAGGTATAGTCTTTAGCAAGCTGCTCACGCTCGCCCATACGGTCTTTATTTAATAACACGTCGCTGTCTGGCACGTTATTAATTAATAACTGGCGGAAACCCTCTTTTGAGTTTTCAATGATTTTACCGTCACGGTAAGCTGGGCCATCCCAAATACGTGATGAATCAGGTGTACCTACTTCATCGATATAGATAAGCTTATCTGAACCATCAACGTCTTCAACATAACCAAATTCAAATTTAGTATCGACAAAGATTTGATCAAGCTTTGCAAGTTCATCACTGATCAGCTTAAAGCCTTCAACAAGTAATTGCTCATATTTAGCCACATCATCTTCAGACTTGAAGTTAAAAACAGCTAAGTTATTCGTGATGTTTTCACGGGTAATATTTACATCATCGACTGCAGGAATGTCTGCAACACCTGTGATAATGCCTTTGGTTGATGGCGTAATTAACACGTCATCTAGCTTTTGGTTCGCAGCTAAGCCTTCTGGTAAATCAATACCACAGAAATTACGCGTACCTTTCGCGTAATCACGCCACATGCTGCCAGTAATATATTGGCGCGCAATGGCTTCAACTTTTACTGTACTTGCTTTACGTACAATCCATACATAAGGGTGTGGAATATCAACAATATGGTTACCAGCAAGGCCAGCTTTATCAAATAGCTTAAACCAATGAGATGCCACAGAGTTAAGCGCGATACCTTTACCAGGCACACCATTTAAACCGTTTTCACCTTGCCAAATACAATCAAACGCAGAAATACGGTCAGAAATAACCATAATAGCTAGCTCAGTTCCTTTTGGAACTTGGTAACCTTTTTCATTAATTAAACGAGCGCTGTCTTCATCAGTTAACCAATAAACTGAACGCACTTTACCACTATGTACCGCACCTTTGGTACGGATCGGTAAATCATCGTTTACGTCTAAAACTTTATAGCTAGTCATGCTATCTCCGATAGTATTTGGCATGCTCTTGTGAGCACATGTATGGGATTGGGGTTATGGCCGCCTATAATAATCTAGACGCCTTGAAAGCTCAATCATTGCACTATCATCATCAGCCTGCGGATGTGATAAAAACCATAAAAATTTAAACTTTCAGTAATTTTGCTGTCATAAACATTATTTCGCTATACTAGTGCCCTCGCAATAGGAGGTTTTCTTGGATTACTTAGCAGCTACCGCAGAAAAAAATATTTAATGTTTATTTCACAGAACTATTCGTACGCGATCTTACGCCCACTACAACGGGAGATTTTAGCGCGTGGTGGTGAAGTTCGCTGGTTCTTCTTTGGTAATGAAGTTAATCAGAACTTTCTCCGTCCTGATGAATCGTGTTTAGAAACACTAGATGAAGTAATTCGGTGGCGACCTGACATTTCATACATTCCAGGAAATGTGATTCCAAATTTTATTCCAGGAAAAAAGTAGCAGTTTTTCACGGTTTTAATTCTGGAAAACTAAATCGAAAAGGATACGAAGATCATTTTAATATCCGAGGCTGCTTTGACCTGTATTGTACCCAAGGTCCTAATACAACTTCTAAGTTTGAGGAACTAGCTGAAAAGCATGGTTTCTTTTTAGCTAAAGAAACCGGCTGGCCTACCCTAGATCCGTTATTCTCAAAAATAGAAAACAATCCATACAAAAACCCTGATGACGACAGAAAAACCTTATTGATTTGCTCGACTTTCTCAAAGCGCCTTTCTCTTGCACCTAAATTATACGAACAAATAAAAGCATACAGTGAGCAAGGTAAATGGCGAATTTTGGTGCAATTTCACCCGAAAATGCCAAGCGAGCTTGTTGAACAATACAAGGCTCTACAAAACGACAATCTCACCTTTGTCGAGACAGATAATGTATTACCGCTGTTGCAAGCAGCGGATGTTATGCTGTGTGATACCTCTTCTATTTTGCTTATGTTTATCTTACAAAGAAAGCCTGTCGTGACTTTCTGCAACCAAGCACCTGGCGAACATCTTATTGATGTCACAAATGCTGATAAGCTAACTGAGGCGATTGATTATGCCTTTACACGACCCGCTGAATTAATGGCGAAAATTGAACACTTCTGCCAACAGTTACATCCATACCAAGACGGCTTATCGAGTCAGCGTGTACTTGCTGCTAGCAATGAATTACTATTGAACAATCCTGCACTTAAGCCAAAACCACGTAATTTTCTTCGTAATTTTAAAATGCGTAGAAAATTAAATTACTGGCGATGGTAACAATTCATAGGTCGTTATGATCACGCTTGAAAATGTGCTTTTCAAATGGCACGCAAAACAAACTGAGCCGACGATCAATATTACTAAATTAGATATTGATCCAGGCGAACATGTTTTTCTTCACGGTCCGAGTGGTTGTGGTAAGTCAACGTTATTATCCCTTCTTGCTGGCGTCACAGTGCCAACACAGGGCAATATCGTGCTTCTTGGTAAAGCGATAAACCAACTGAGTAATAGTAAACGTGACCGTTTTCGTGCCAACCATATTGGTTATATTTTTCAAAACTTTAATTTACTGCCCTATTTATCGCCCATTGAAAACGTGACCTTAGGTTGCCAGTTTTCAAAACAAAGGCAAAACAACGCTCTAAAAAATAGTGCAACAATAGCCGCTGAAGCAAGTCGCTTACTCACTGCTTTAGGACTAAACAACGCCTTGCAACATCAAGCAGTTGCACAGCTGAGTATTGGTCAGCAACAAAGAGTTGCTGCAGCACGAGCCTTTATTGGCAGCCCTGAAATTATCATTGCAGATGAACCTACCTCAGCACTCGACACGCAAAATCGCCAAGCCTTCGTAAAATTGTTATTTGAGCAGGCAAGCGCAGCAAATAGCACGCTAATTTTTGTTAGTCATGATGAAACATTACAAACACTATTTACCCGAAGTGTCAGCCTTGTTGAGTTACAAGGAGGCACAGATGCTACTCATTAAACTCGCCACAAAAAGTTTATTAAACCGTAAGGCCAGTGCCCTACTCACTTTGTTTACAATAGCCATAAGCGTGATGCTACTCATGTCGATTGAACGGGTTCGAGTTGATGCTAAAAGTAGCTTTAGTAATACAATTTCTGGCACTGATTTAATTGTTGGTGCGCGTACCGGTGATATCCAGTTGCTGCTGTCTTCGGTATTTCGAATTGGCCATGCTAACAATGGTGTGAGCTGGAAAAGTTACCAATACATCTCTGAGCAGCGAGGTGTAAAATGGGCTATCCCTATGTCACTTGGCGACAGCCATAAAGGTTTAGCTGTACTTGGTACAAATAAAGACTATTTTGAGCACTATCGCTTTGCTAAAAAGCAGTCGTTGAGCTTTTCACAAGGTCATGAGTTTAATCACTTATTTGAGGTTGTTTTAGGTGCTGAGGTTGCCAGCAGCTTAGGCTATCAGCTAGGCGATGAAGTGGTGATTGCGCACGGCATGGGCAATACCAGCTTTCATAACCATGACGATAACCCATTTAAAGTGGTCGGTATTTTAAAACCAACGGGCACGCCAGTTGATAAAACCCTGCATATTCCACTTGCAGCAATTGAGGCGATTCATGGTGGTCAGACTCATCAGCATGAAGCCGCTCAGGCTGATGCAAATGGTCATGACCACGACCACGACCACGACCACGACCACGACCAGCATGATGATGTTGATTTAGTTGGCACACCAAAACAAATAACCGCGTTTTTACTTGGTTTTGATTCACCACTTTATACCTTACAAGTGCGTCGTAATATTAACCAATACAAAGATGAAGCACTGCTAGCCATCATGCCGGGGGTTACCTTGCGTGAACTATGGGAAATGCTCTCTATCGTTGAAAAAATCTTGCTGTTATTTTCTATCGTCGTGGTGCTGATCAGTTTACTTGGCATGTTGACGAGCCTGCTTTCAAGCCTCAATCAACGCCGTAGAGAGCTTGCTATTTTGCGCTCTGTTGGCGCAAGGCCATGGCATATTTTCACCTTAATCAGTGTCGAATCGTTACTTATCACAGGGCTTGGCTGCATTGTTGGCACCGCACTGTTCTATACTTTAATGTTACTCGGCGCAGATTACTTGCAAAGCCATGCCGGAATAAGCCTAAATATTGCTTTACTGTCATCCTATGAACTCATGCTCTTAGCTGCGATAATGGTCGCAGGCTTTATTGTTGGGTTAATTCCTGCAACCCGTGCGTATTTCTACTCTCTTGCTGATGGTATGAGTATTAAAATTTAAGGAATGTTATGCCGTTTTTTCGAAAATTCGTCGCTTTAGTCGCATTAGTTGTGTGTGCTAGCGCTAATGCTGGCGCACCTAAAGAAATCTTCTGGGAAGATTTAATTCCAAAAGGTCATGTGCAAATCGACACCCAAGCGCAAGCAAACCATGAAGGTAGCGAGCAAAACTGGGTGCAACCAGACCTTGATGCCCCCGTGGTAAAAGAGCTTAATGGTCAATCAGTGAGTTTGCCTGGTTTTGTTGTACCACTAGAAGGTGATAGCGAAGTGATCACCGAGTTTTTATTGGTTCCTTATTTTGGTGCCTGTATCCACGTGCCACCACCGCCACCAAATCAAATTGTGCATGTCACGATTAAAGACGGCGTTCCAATCGAAAGCCTCTACGATGCGATTGTCGTGACAGGCGTTATCAGCACCGAAACCTGGTCTGGTGAAATTGCCCAAGTCGGCTATAAAATGAAAGCCGTCGGTGTAGCACCATTTGAGTTATAAGTTTTAAAGAGCATGCTTTTGCATGCTCTAATCCATAACTTGTTCTTTTTCCAGTTCCTGTTCGCTTAATTCATACCATCCGCCACCTAAGGCTTTATAAAGCGTAGCTAAGCTTTGTAAGCGATCATTTTTTGCCTGCGATAACGCAATTTCTGCCGAAAATAACTGCCGCTGTGCATCCATTAAATCAAGGGAGCTGGCAACACCATTGCTATACCTAAGACGTGCTAAGCGGTAGTAATCTTGACTACTGAGCACCAGGCTTCTTTGCGCATCATAGCTTTGCTCTGCAGACTGATAATTCGAAAGTTGATTGCTCACTTCTTGCAGTGCCACCAGCACTGTTTTTTGGTATTGAATACTTGCCTGATATGCTCGTTGTTCCGCCACCGTTAAATTTGCCTGATTGCGCCCCATATTAAATATGGGCATTAACAACTCTGAGCCCAGCAACCAAACCTGCGAGTTACTATCGAGCAAATCACTAAAATCTGCACTTTCACTGCCAAGCTCGGCATATAAATTAAGTTTTGGAAATAACGCCGCTTTTGCGACCCCTATTTCAGCCATGGCCGCTTGCCATTGATACATTGCTTGCTGTACATCTGGCCTGCGTTTTAAAAGCTCGCTAGGTAGCCCTGTGGGTAATTGCTTAGGAAGGGTTTGTACAGATAACTCATTACCCCCTTGCACATCAGCATTGGCATCACCAATCAAAAACTTTAACTGATTAATAATCCGCCTTTCACTGTGCTGTAATGGCGGGATCTTCACTTTCGCAGATTCTAATTCAACCTCAGCTTGGCGCTGCTCTAGCCCTGAAATAATACCGCCCTTTTTGCGAATACGTGCAATTTCAAGCTCTTTCTCGCGAAGCTTAATCGTACTCAGGCTAATTTTTAATTGCTCTTCCACTTCTTTGAGGGCAAAAAACTGCTGTGCAACATCAGCAATCAAGGCGAGCTGCAACGCGTTTCTTGCTTGCTCTTGGCTATAATAATTTGCCAGTGCAGCTTCGCTTGCGCGGCGGTTACTGCCAAATAAATCTAGCTCCCAACTTAAGTAACCTTTTAAATCAAATGTATTTTCGGGGCTGCTATTAAGCTCTTCTTCTCGCTCTGAGGTAAGCCCTATGCTTACATCAGGCCATAAAGCGGCATCGGTAATCCGATACTGAGCTCGCGCTACAATAATTTTCGATTGCGCAATTAGCATATCTTGGTTGTTAAGAAGCGCTTGGCTAATTAGTTTTTGCAAATGTGGGTCGTTATATATTTGCTTCCAGCCCGCTAAAGCCTCCGACTGTGGCGTTGCTGTTGCGCCCATAAAATTAGCAACTTCACTATGATCAGGTATTTCAAAATCTGGCCCTACAGCACAGCCATGAATACAAGCGAAACAAAGCAATGGCAACAATTTATGCATCAACTTGCTCCTGTACTGCTTTAGAGGCCAGTATTGGCTGTTTTTTCACAAAGCGTGCAGCAGTAATAAAAAACAGCGGCACTAATATAATGCCTATAGAGCTTGCCAGTAACATCCCCCCTAAAATAGGCATAGATACCGACTGCCGACCAACGGCTCCGGGACCAGAGGCAAGCACTAACGGCAAAACTCCAAGCACAAAAGAGGCTGCGGTCATTAAGATAGGCCGAAAGCGAGAGCGTGCAGCTTCTATTGCTGCATCAGCGGCATCCATACCTTCTTGATAAAGCTGATTTGCCACCTCAACAATCAAAATTGAGTTCTTTGCAGCAAGGCCTATCAAGGCAATAAAGGCGACTTGGAAGAATAAATTGTTTTCATGCCCCGTCACTAAGGTCAATACAGCGGCTCCTAACATAGCAATCGGGCTTATTAGTAGAACCGCAAACGGCAAGCTCCAACTTTCATAGAGCGCCGCTAAAAATAAAAATACAAACACGATAGCAAGGCTGATAGCGATACTTAACTGACCCGATGAACGAATTTCTTGATAGGTTAACCCTGTCCATTCATAGCCAAGGTTAGGCGGTAGTTTTGCCATTTCTTCTTTAATTACCTTAATTACATCACCTGATGCATAGCCTTCAGCTGGCGATACATTCACCATGGCACTGGTAAACATATTAAAGCGATTTATCGCCGACGGACCGGTTGTTAAATTCAACTTAGCAAGCACATTTGATGGCACCATAGCGCCATTTTTTGAACGCACATAAAATTCATTGAGGTTTTCAGGGCGCGCTCTAAATTCATCTTCAGCCTGAACTTTAACCCGATAAACCCGGCCAAATAAATTAAAGTCATTAATTGTTGATGAGCCAGTCAGCACCTTCATTGTGCTGTATACATCGGCAATCGGTACCTCTAATGCCATGGCTTTTTCTCTATCTAATTCCAAAAACAGCTGAGGTACTGAGCCACGCAGTGAGCTACTTGCTTTAGCAACTTCAGGGCGATTATTTAAATTTGCCAACAGTACCTCAAGCGATTCAACCAGACTCGTTAAGTTACCTCCTGTTTTTTCTTGCAGCGCAAACTCAACGCCAGAGCCCGAACCAAGCCCCGCTACAGCTGATGGTTGAAACACATTAAACTCAGCATCCGGAATGGCATACAGCTGCTTACGTATATCATTCATCACACTTGTGACCGTAAAACCTTGCTCTGCACGCACTTGCCAAGGCTTTAAAATCACCTCCATTTGCCCATGCGATTGCGCACTACCAGCACGACGGTTTTCACCCGCTAGAGTAAACGAATAAGCCACCCCTGCATGGTTCATAACAAATAGGTTTGCCTTACTTATCACCTCATTGGTACGCGAGACAGTTGCCGCATCTGGCAAGGTAATATCAACAAAAAAGCGTCCTTGATCTTCTTGCGGCATAAAGCTGCTTGGTAATTGGCTAAACACAAAGTAACAGCCACCTACCATTATAAAAAAGCCGATATAACTACGTTTCGCTTTTTCGGAGCATGCCTTTACAAGCCAAGTGTATTTTTCGCCAACACCTTCAAGCCAGCTATTAAATTTAACAAAAATCTTATTGTTTGATGGGGCGCTAGGTTTTAAGAAAATCGCACATAAAGCAGGACTCAAGGTTAGCGCAACTAAGGTTGAAATGAGTACCGCAACGGTGATTGAAATCGCAAACTCTCGGTACATAATGCCCGTAATACCGGCTAAAAATGACACCGGCACAAACACCGCCGCCAGTACTAAAGAGGTTGCCACTATGGCGCCAGAAAGCTCTGTCATCGCTTGCTTAGTAGCAGCAACTACCTCCATATTTTGCTCGTTGATCAGTCTCTCAACACTTTCGACTACGACAATCGCATCATCGACGACGATGCCGATTGCCAATACCATAGCCAATAAACTGACATTGTTTATGGTAAATCCAAATGCAGCCAAGGCGATAAAGGTACCCACTATCGACACCGGCACAGCTAAAGCGGGTATTAAAGTTGTTCGCCAGTTTTGCAAAAATAAATACACCACTAAAATCACTAAGATAAGCGCTTGAATAAGGGTATTGATCACCTCATTAATCGACAGCTTAATGAACTCAGATGCATCATAAAAAAGCTGCCATTTCACTCCCTTTGGAAAAGCCTCGCTCAGGCGTTCCATCTCAGCCTTAACACGCTCAGTAACCGCTAATGCATTAGAGCCTGGTAACATGTAAACCTGCAAAATAGTGGCTGGCTGTTCATTAAGTTTTGAATTTAAAGTATACGCAGAGGAAGCTAGCTCAACCCTTGCGACATCTCGCAAACGGATCATCGAGCCATCACTATTAACTCGCAGCATAATATTATTAAACTCATCAACCTTATTAAGCCGGCCTTGTGCTCGTACCGGAAAGTTAAGCTTAATTGCATCACTCATTGGCTGAGCCCCGATCTCCCCAGCAGCGGCCTCTTTATTTTGTGCTTTGATTGCTGCGGTCACATCATTCACTGTTAACTCGTAGCCCGCTAAAATATCAGGCTTTAACCAGACCCGCATAGCATATGAACGCGAGCCGGTGTTACGCACCTTACCAACCCCCGGAACACGCTTTAAAGCCGCCTCAACATTGATGCTAGCGTAGTTACTCAAATAGATTTCGTCATAGCGAGGATCATCAGAGGTCAGTGCCAGTTTTAAAAGCTCAACGGAACTTTCATTAGAGACATTCACCCCTTCAGTTTGCACATCAACAGGTAAATTACTACCAGCTTGGCTTGCGGTGTTTTGTACATCAACAAGGGCGAGATCAGGGTCGGTGCCAACATCAAAGGTAAGTGTGATCCCAACACTGCCAGAGTTAGTTGCCTTTGACTCCATATACAACATATTCGGTGTGCCATTTAATTCTTGCTCAAGAGGAATGGCTACCGACTCCGATGCGGTCTCTGCCGTTGCGCCAGGGAATGAAGCTGACACTTTAACCGACGGCGGAGCAATATCTGGGTATTGATCAATGGGTAGGGTAAAGAGCGAAACCAAGCCTGTGAGTAAAATAACTAACGAAATAACGATAGCAAACACTGGACGCTTGATAAAAAAATGCGAAAACATAGTTAAGCTCCCTGCTGATTTTTTTCATCATCTTGTTTGCTTGGTTTATCTGGCGCCAGTGGAATAATGTCTGTGTTAGGTGCGACTTGGCGTTTTTCAAACTCGGCTAACGAAATCGCCTTTACTTGCTGACCATGACGAATGCGATGCAAACCTTTCACCACCACTTGCTCACCCGCACTCAAGCCCCCGCTGGCAACAATTCCCTGTTCACCGTAATGCTCAACAACAATAAAGCGCCGCTCTATCTCACCTGAATCAAGTACCACCATCACATAAATACCACCCTGCTCCACTTGTGTAGCTTCCTCAGGGACGACAATGGCATCTGTAAGCTCAGATAATTTGATACGCGCTTTTGTATATTGCCCAGGTAATAGCTCACTATTAGGGTTAGGTAGCTTTGCTCTTACTTTAAAGGTGCCCGTTTTCGGGCTAATTTTAGGGTCGGTAAAACTCACATCGCCCCAATATCGATACTCGCTGCCATCTGGCAAAGAAATACGTACAAAGCCTTCTAGTGCCTTGCCTTGTTGTTCGGCTTGTAGCTGCTCCATCATGCTGGTCATACGCCGCTTGGCATTCAAATAATCAAGTGCCGACATATTAAAATTAACAAAAATAGGGTCTATTTGCTGAATGGTGGTAAGGAGCGAAATACCATTACTGCCGACCAAAGCACCAAGATCGGCTTCTGAGCTACCGACCATGCCGCTAATTGGCGCCGTCACGCGGGTATATTCTAAATCGAGCTTGGTTTCTTCAAGTTCTGCTTGGGTTGCTGATAGTGATGCTTGCGCTTGCTCTTGAATCGAAATTGCATTGTCGTAGTCGAGCTGACTTGCTGCGTCTTGCTCGTAGAGGGGTTTTAAACGGGTTACATCGCGCTTTGCTTTAGCCAGCGCTGCTTGGTCTTTTTGCAGCGCCGCTTTAACGCGATTAAGTTTTGCTCGGTAAGGCCTATCATCAATGGTGTAGAGTAAATCTCCTTCATTTACCCAGCTACCTTCAACAAATTCTACGCTTTGTACAAAGCCGGTGATCCTTGCGCGTACTTCAACATCAAGTGATGCATCTGTGCGTGCCACGTAATTCCCGTACAGCGGCACATCAAGCTGCTTTACCTCAGCGGTAACCACTTCCTCAACGATAACTTGAGGTTGCTCTTTAGAACAACCCACCAGTACCGCTAAGCACACACACCCTATGACGTATTTGTTTAATAGCATACAACCTTCTCATTCCTTAAGCCTGTCTCTATCTTGCTATCTGTTGCAATACTACATAGATGAGGGATTCTTTATTATTTTTGACAATTAGAACAGTACACTGTGCTTCTTTGTCCTAGTCTAATTTCTTTTAATGGCTCTTTACACGTTACACATGGCTCACCTTTGCGGCCATAAACTAGTAATTGCTGGGCAAAATAACCGGGCTTACCATCACTTTGAGCAAAATCTTTTAATGTTGTACCCCCTTGCGTGATAGCCGCAGCAAGTGTTTCTTTAATAATAGGCACTAATTGCTGAAAACGCTTTAAAGACACCTTGCCGGCTTCTCGCTTTGGATGGATCCCCGCTTTAAACAACGACTCATTGGCATAGATATTACCTACGCCAACCACCACAGCGTTATCCATAATAAACTGTTTGATTGGTACTTTTTTATTTCTAGACTGCTCGTAGACTCGCTTACCAGTAAACTCATCAGTGAGCGGCTCAGGCCCGAGTTTGGTTAACAAGGTATGACATTCACCTGGCGCTTGCCACAAACAGGCACCAAAGCGACGCGCGTCGTTGAGTCTAAGCGCTTTACCTGAAGCTAAAATAAACTCGATATGGTCGTGCTTTTTCAGTGGCTCATCTGCGCTCACAACCCGTAAGTTACCCGACATTCCCAAGTGCAGAATAACACTACCCAGCTCACAACCGAGTAATAAGTATTTTGCTCTGCGCTCCACTGAAGTAACTTTAAGTCCTTGTAATTGATATACATCATCAGGCACAGGCCAACGCATACTGGCGTTATGAATATTTACTTTGGTCACTGTTTGGTTAAGCACATGCGGCGTTATTCCCAAACGGCTAACTTCAACTTCTGGTAATTCAGGCATCTGTGGCTCTCTTAAAACGGATATAACGGAAATAACTTAGTAGCATCAGCTTGTTCAAGCTCAAATACCCGTTGTAACCGCTTATCTAATAAATAGTATTGCTGATCTATGTTGTACAACTGGTACACCGCTGGCAACTGCTCTCCAGCTAACCACACGGAGGCAACATAATCAGCCGATGTCTGTGAAATTTTACTCACAGGGAGACTGGCAATAGTCAGCTTTTGATGTTGCCAAAGTTCAACGAGTTGTTCGAGCTGCTGCTCATCGCCTTGCCATGTGGTTTCTTGCAGGGATTGGCTACGCCAAGAGGTGCCGATACGCTCGATTTTTAATTCTGGAAATGCCATCGCCAAAATAAAGCTTTGCTCTGGGAGTAACGCTTGCACTCCTTCTTCAACGGGCTGTGTATTGAGCTTTTTATGTAGGCCATTGAAGAAAAAATCATCAATAGCATCGAAATAATCACCACATTATTCCATGCTTTTCGGCTCAAGCGCATCAGTATCTTCCTCAGTTTTCAATATCTTAAAGTGTAACCAAAAAGGGCATTAATTGGCAGTTGTAATTGATCAACAAAATTTCATGTCTGTTATGTATCAATCTGTCGATACTTTGCTAAAATATCCGCCAAATTTAAAGGAGTTCCGTCAATGTCAATGTATGTAGTGGGTCATAAGATCCCTGATTCAGATTCAATTTGCGGTGCAATTGCGCTTGCTTACTTAAAAAACCAGATCAATGAACCTGCGATCCCGACGCGTTTAGGTGAAGTATCACCTGAAACACAATTTATCCTAGATAAATTCGGTTTCGAAGCACCTGAGCTAAAACTTAGCTACGCAGGCGAAGACGTTTATATCGTTGACCACACAGAAAAAACACAAGCGCCTGATGACATCGATGAAGCACGTGTTGTAGGTGTTGTTGATCACCACAAACTAGGCGATTTAACATCGTCAACACCACTTGAGTGTTGGATCCGCCCAGTTGGTTGTTCAAACACTATCATCAAAATGATGTATGACTTCTACAACGTAGAGATTCCAAAAGATATCGCAGGCATCATGTTATGCGCTATCTTAAGCGACACTGTAATCTTTAAATCACCAACGTGTACAACGGCTGATATCAAGTGTGTTGAAGCACTTGCTGAAATCGCTGGCATCGAAGATTTCAAAGAACTTGGTATGGACATGTTCAAGGTTAAATCAGCAGTGGAAGGCACGCCTGCACGCGATTTAGTAATGCGTGATTTCAAAGACTTCAACATGAACGGTAAGCTAGTAGGTATTGGCCAGCTAGAAGTTATCGACCTTGCAGTATTTGATGAAATCAAAGCAGATCTTGAAGCTGATATCGCTAAGCTTAAAGAAGAAGGCGATCGCCACTCAGTATTACTCCTGTTAACTGATATCATGAAAGAAGGCTCAGAAATGCTAATTACGTCTGATGACGTATCTGTAATCGAAGCTGCTTATGATGTTAAATCAGAAGACGGTCGCGTATGGTTAGATGGCGTATTAAGCCGTAAGAAGCAAGTAGTACCACCACTACAAGACGCTTTCGCAAAGATCTAATCTTACGAAATAGATACAAAAAAAGCCGATGTTACATCGGCTTTTTTGTGTCTAAAATTTTCGCGGTAGTTAGATTTGCGTTGCATTACGCTGGCGTAACACTTCAAATAAGCAAATCCCCGTCGCAACTGACACATTTAAGCTAGATACCGTACCAGCCATTGGGATTTTAACTAATAAATCACAATGCTCGCGAGTAAGACGGCGCATACCATCCCCTTCTGCACCCATAACAATCGCCATTGGCCCTGTTAGATTTGCATCGAATAACTCAGTATCTGTTTCACCGGCAGTGCCGACAACCCAAACACCTGCGTCTTTAATTTCGCGTAATGTGCGTGCCAGATTAGTGACTTGTACCAGTGGTACTGTTTCTGCAGCACCACATGCGACTTTACGCGCTGTACCATTGAGTTTTGCTGATTTATCTTTAGGAACGATAATCGCGTGCACGCCTGCAGCATCAGCACTACGTAAACACGCCCCTAAGTTATGCGGATCAGTTATGCCATCAAGTACCAGTAAGAAAGGCGTTTCCTCACGGGCAATGATCTCATCGAGATCTTTCTCGTTATACATACGGGCTGCTTTTACATTGGCAATAATGCCTTGGTGCTGCTCACCGTCGGCTTTATTATCAAGCGCTTTACGCTGCATAAATTGTACAGAAATACCGAATTTACGTGCTTCATCAATAATCGGGTTTAAACGTTTATCTTCACGTCCTTTTAAAGCATAAATTTCTAAAAAGCGCTCTGGCTCTTTTGCTAAAATTGCTTCAACTGAGTGAAAACCAAAAATTAATTCATTACTCACGTATTATTTGCTCCTCGGCTATTACGTTTACGGGCATTCTTACCCGGTCTTTTTGCCTTTTTGGTGGCTTTCTTCTTGCTCTTCTTGTTGCCGGCTTTTACAGCATCGGCTTGTTTACCATTAGGTTTTTTACGCCCTTTAGAATGAGAAGACTTGCCACGTTTTTCGTTGTCTGTATCGCCTGACTTAGCCTCAAAACTGCCTGACTGCGGTTTTTTGCCTGGGATTTTACCGGCCTTAAGCTGGGCACGAACACTTGGTTTTGCAGGGGCACTATGACCACGACGACGCGCATAACGGTCTTGTTGCGCTTCACCTGCTAACACTAGGTTTATGCGTCGCTCATCAAGACTTACAGATGAAACCTGAACTGTTACTTTATCGCCTAAACGATAAACGGTATGTGTTTGTTCACCAATCAAGCAATGCTTAGCTCCATCATAATGGAAATATTCATTACCTAAATTAGTTACATGGATCATACCGTCGATTTGTAAATCATCTAAGCGTACAAATAAACCAAAGTTAGTTACCGATGAGATCACCCCACCAAATTCGTCACCAACATGATCTTGCATAAATTCACATTTCAGCCAATCTGCGACTTCGCGTGTCGCATCATCAGCACGGCGTTCAGTGGTTGAACACTGCTCACCTAAAATATCAACTTCGTCATCAGTGTAGGCGTACTCACCGGATGTTTGCTGACCTTGCGCTTTAAGCATGGCTTTAATTGCACGGTGTACCACTAAATCAGGGTAACGACGAATAGGCGATGTAAAGTGGGCATAGGCTGGCAAAGCCAAACCAAAGTGACCAATGTTATCTGGCTGATACACCGCTTGCTTCATCGAACGAAGCAACATGGTTTGAATAAGCTCAGCTTCTGGGCGGTCGCCTAATTTTGCTAACACCTGAGTGATTTCTTTTGGTGTTGGCTCATCAGAAATCGCGGTTTCAATACCAAGCTCTGATAAAAAGTTTCTGAAGAAACCAAGCTTTTCAGCATCAGGCTCATCATGCACACGATAAAGCGCACTTGCTTCGTGTTTTTCTAATAAACGGGCAGCTGATACGTTCGCAAGAATCATGCACTCTTCGATAAGTTTGTGTGCATCATTGCGAACCACTGGCACGATTGATTCAATCTTACGGTGTGCATTAAACACAAAACGCGTTTCTAACGTTTCAAACTCAATCGCACCACGTTCTTGGCGTGCTGCTTTTAGTGCCATATACATTTGATGTAAATCAGTTAAATGTGGCACCATCTCGGCATATTCTTCACGCAGCTTTTCATCGCCTTGTAAAATCGCATTCACTTTAGTGTAGGTAAAACGAGCGTGTGAATTCATCACCGCTTCGTAAAATTTGTACCCAGACAATTTACCCGCATCTGACACTGTCATCTCAGCGACCATACATAAGCGGTCAACTTTCGGGTTTAGTGAGCATAAGCCATTGGATAACACTTTTGGCAGCATCGGAATAACTTGCTCAGGGAAGTACACCGAATTACCGCGTTCAATCGCTTCTTTATTCAGAGGCGTATTCATACCTACATAATGCGACACATCAGCAATAGCGACCCATAAACGCCAACCACCCGATGGTTTACGCTCACAATAAACGGCATCGTCAAAGTCACGAGCATCTTCACCGTCAATGGTCACCAGCGGTAAGTCACGTAAATCAACACGACCTTGCTTTGCTTGTTCATCAACAAACTCACCTAAATGAGCAACTTGCTTCTCAACCGCTTCTGGCCACACATGGGGAATATCGTGATTGCGTAGTGCTACTTCAATTTCCATACCCGGAGCTAAGTGCTCACCCAGTACCTCGGTTACTTTACCTACCGCATTCATATGTCGGCTAGGGTTTTGGGTAATTTGCACCTGCACCATTTGATTGTGGCGCGCACCATTTTCACTACCCGGTAGTATCATAATGTCTTGCGTTATGCGTGGGTCTTCCGCCACTACAACAGCAATACCATGCTCAACAAAATAGCGACCAACAATCGGTGCACGTTCATTGGTTAATACCTTAATGATACGTGCTTCGCATTTGCCACTAGCGCCTTTACGATTGCCTTTTGCAAGCACAATGTCACCGTGTAACACCATATTCATTTGGTGCTTCGCGATAAACCAATCTTTACTCTCACCTTCAACTTCTAAAAAGCCGAATCCGTCACGATGACCAATGACCTTACCTTTAACGAGGCCAGATTCATCGATCAATGCGTAGCATTTAAACTTATTGAAATACAGTTGACCATCGCGCTCCATAGCACGTAAACGACGTTTGAACGCTATTTGGCGCTCTGTATCGTTCACATGTAATTCGTCACAAAGTTGTGTGAAGTTTGCTGGTTTGGCGCGAGATTCTAAGTGAGTAAGTATAAACTCACGGCTAGGGACGGGGTTTTCGTACTTTTCTTGTTCTCGACTGAGATTGGGATCCTGTTTTGACATTCACTATCTTGTTAGTTGGTTATGTTGTTATTTTAACCCATAACCTAACAATGAGACAGGCAAAAGCTATGAAACTTTTAAGAAATTGATTAATTCTGGCAAAAAATGAGGCGTTGATATTCTTTGCAACAAACACTCTGTGTTAATATTTTCGGAAAATAACAACAAGCTAACAAATCTATATGGATATTAACTTAACCCATTACCTTTCGACTATGGCCTATAACAGCGCTTATATTGCCCTGTTCATTGCTATCATAGCCCTTGCAAAACTGTCGTATAACTTAGCAACTCCTTACAACACCACCAGCCAGTTAACCGATAATGCCAACAGTGCTTTAGGTTTATCGATTGGCGGTTATTTAGGTGCTATCACCATTATTTACGGCTTTGTTTTAGCTGGGCCTAGTAAAGGGCTTGTTAGCGACTTGATGAATGTATCACTGTACAGCGTGTTAGGTATGGTACTACTGACCTGCTCACGTATTTTAAATGACAAATTACTGCTGCGATTGTTCTGCAACCAAGAGCAATTAATTAACCAACAAAACGAGGCTGTTGGCTTAGTACAAGCAGCTAACTATATGGCAGCAGCACTTATCATTGGTGGCGCATTAACCGGCGAAGGCACCTGGTTATCAGCCATTGTGTTCTACTTTTTAGGGCAACTGATGCTGATCATTTTTGCCAAAGGCTATGATCACCTTACTGCATTCAACCTTCACGAGCAGTTAGAAAAAGGCAATAAAGCTGTTGCACTTAGCTTTTCTGGCACCATGTTGGCATTAGCAATTATCTTATGTCATGCGCTTATTGGTGGCTTTCATAGTTGGCAACAAAGCTTAAGCTTATTCTTTATTGACGCATTATTTGGCTTTTTAATTTTACCAATTGTGCGTTATCTCGTTGATAAGATTATCTTTAGTAAAATTTCTCTCGACCAAGCAATGCACGATAAAAACACCGCTGTTGCGGTTATCGAAAGCAGCATTGCCATTTGTGTTGCTGTTATCATCACTATCGCTATTTAAGCTTATATATGGAGTAATGGATGAACATCTATAAGCTTTTTATTATTGCTGCCATCTCGTTTTTGGCTTGCATAATAATACGTGCAGATCTACAAGCGCCACTTATCAGTGGCCAATATGGCAACTTTAAAGACTACGACGGACAAGATAAAGCCTACCTATTTTCAGTGCCAGAAGATGGCCAGATGATGCGCTTAGAAATTAAAGGCAGACTGCCTTTAAATTCGTGGAAAGCCATTGACCTCGAAGTATTTGACCCTGATGGCAACTATTTATTTAGTTACGCAGATGAGCTATGGGCAGAAACCGGACGCGATTCAGAAGGAAAATGGACTGAATACCGTGATTATACTTATCACGATGTCCACTTCCCCAAGAAGGGGCAATATAGCGCCTACGTCAGTAGTACGTTTGGCCCAAATAAGCGTGCCGAACATTTCAGTTATACGTTTCGAATTATCCCAATCAAAGGGAATAGTAAAATACTGATTCCGCTAATGTGGATGTCAGGCATTATTGCTGGCTTATGCCTTTTTGTGATTTTGAATCGCTTAGAGGAAGGTAAAAATAAATCAGATATTTCTTTTAAACCTATCACCAAAAAAGGTTTACAGGCAAAGCAAGCGATGGAAACAACATTTCCTGTTTGGCCTATTGCCCTACTGTTTTTTGTGCCTGTGCTACTTGTATCTCTGTTCGCCTATGGCAAGGGTGATGATGAAGCTGACTGGCAAGTTTACGCCTATGGACACAGTAATATCTATGTAGATAAACAGCTTCGAGAGCAAAGTATTGGTAGTGCTGGTTTTCGTTCACGAGGCGGCCCGGGTGGTAAGTAAATCAATTCGCGAAAGCCACATTTTACTGTTTAGTATTTTTGTTGCTGGTCTTTGCTCTATTATCTATGAGCTGCTGATCGCAACAACGGGTGCCTACTTTTTGGGTGATAGCATCACCCAATTTTCTCTGACGATTGGCGTCTATATGGCGGCAATGGGCATAGGCTCTTATTTTTCGCGTTTTGTGCCCGATAAACCATTGCTAGCTTATTTTATTGGTTTTGAGTTAGCGCTTGCGTTACTCGGTGGTTTGAGTGTGCCCTTGTTGTACTTCTCGTATGCCTATGGCTTGCCACTGCAAGCAATTAGTATTTTACTCACCACGCTAATAGGGATTTTGATTGGCTTAGAAATTCCGCTGTTAAGTCGCCTAATGGAAAAACATTATGCGCTAAAAGCAAACCTCGCCAATGTGTTATCTATTGACTACTTTGGTGCCCTGCTCGCGACTTTACTGTTTCCTTTTCTATTTTTACCTTGGCTTGGGGTTTTTAAAACGGCCCTAAGCTTTGGCTTAATGAACCTGAGTATTGCGTTATTATTACTGTGGTACTTTATCGACCATATCAGCCCAAACCGTCGAAAAGTACTGAGGCTCACACTTGTTTTAATTTGCTTAATATTGGTGCTTTGCTTATTTGCTAGTAAACAACTCACGTATCTTTGGCAAAGCCAAATTTACGATGATCGTGTTGTACATTCAGAGCAAACCCCCTATCAGCAAATCGTACTCACTCGTCATAAAGATGATATTCGCCTTTATTTAAACGGTGGCTTACAGTTTTCATCGATTGATGAATATCGCTATCACGAAGCGCTCATTCACCCAGCTATGGTGCGCCATGGCAATGCAAAACGTATTCTAATTTTAGGTGGTGGCGATGGCTTAGCAGCCAGGGAGCTTTTGAAATACCCGCAATTAGAGTCGATTACCCTGGTTGATTTAGACCCTGCTGTCGCTAGGCTTGCGCAAACTAATCACAACCTCACAACACTTAACAAGCACTCACTCAGCGACCCTAAAGTGACGGTTATTCATCAAGATGCTTATGTGTTTATTGAGCAAAGCGAACAGCTGTTCGATATTATTTTTATTGATTTACCGGATCCAAAAGCAATCAATCTTGCACGGCTTTACAGTCAGCAATTTTATCAACTAGTAAAAACACGATTACCAAATAACGGAATTGTGGTCACCCAAGCCACCAGTCCATTTTTTGCAAAACAGGCATTTTGGTCTATCAACAACACGCTCAGTGCAGCAGGCTTTGCTCATACTTTGCCTTATCATTTGAATGTGCCCTCTTTTGGTGAGTGGGGCTTTGTTATGGCTTGCAACTTGATGTGTAGCAACCACCAGTTATTGCCTGTTAACACTCGCTATTATCGCCCTGAAAATGACCCACAACTGTTTATTTTCACGCCAGACATTAGCGCTAACAACGAAAAAGTATCGACGCTTGATGAGCCAAATGTGCTGCACTATTACTTACAGGGATGGAAATATTGGAACTAAACGAATGGATTAGCCCATTTGGGGAGTTTACAAAGTAAAGGATTACCGTTACAAAGAGAGTTAATAACAACAATAACAAGGTTTGTAATGCAGGCGCACAAACAGAGCCTAATATACTTACACATTGCAGTACTACTCTTTGGCGGTACTGCATTATTTGCTAAACTAGTCAGCTTAAGTGCATTAGATATTACCGTTTACCGAACAGCAATTGCAGGCTGTGCCTTACTGATCTTACTTACAATTCAAAACAAAGCGATTAAGCTTCATTCACGTCGCGACTACTTCATAGCCTTGTTACTTGGTGTCACTGTTGGAATACATTGGCTCACCTATTTCGCAGGTATGCAATTGGCAGGTATTGCAGTCGGTATGATTGCCTTTTTTACTTACCCTGTTATCACGGTATTTTTAGAACCTTTTTTTCATGGCAGCAAACCACAGCTCAAAGATATTTTTAGCGCCTTGGTGGTGATGCTTGGTATTTATTTACTTATTCCTGATGCCAGCTTAGGCAATGATGTCACCCTAGGTATTGCTATTGGTATTTTGTCAGCGTTCTTTTTTGCGTTTCGAAATATCGTTCACAAGCGTTACTTTAGCCAGTATAGCGGCCCACAAACCATGCTTTATCAAACCTGGATCGCCTGCATTATGCTGTGCGCCTTTGTCGAAGTACCGCCATTACAAGTTGATACAATAAATTGGCTGCTATTAATTACCGTAGGGGTTATTTTTACAGCAGCACCGCATTCACTGTTTGCAGCAAGCCTAAAAAACTTATCAGCCTCAACCGCTGGTTTGATATCGTGTTTGCAGCCTTTATACGGTACATTTTTCGCTTTTTTAATTTTGCATGAGCAACCTTCAATTAGCACTCTTATTGGTGGCGCATTGGTAATTAGTGCCGCTTTTTATGAAACATGGTCAGTGACTCGTAGGTATAAGCAATGATGAAAGTATTCGCTCACAGAGGTGCCAGTGGTACCTATCCAGAAAATACCAAGAGCGCCATTATCGCCGCTGTTGATTTGGCAGTAGATGGTATCGAAATTGATGTGCAAAGCTGTCTTGATGATTACATGATTATTCATGACACCTGGCTTGATCGTACAACCTCAGGGCGCGGTAAGGTAAACGCCTGCTCAAAAGAAAAAATTCAGCAATACGATGCAGGCAATGGCGAAGTTGTACCGACTTTACAGCAGGCAATCGATTGGGTTGATGATAAAACACTGCTCAATTTAGAACTTAAACATACTTTTTCGCTAGATAAATTTGTTGAGCTTATTGAGTCAAATGTCAGTGCAGGAAAGATATCTAGAGATAACCTGTTAGTCTCTTCATTCGATCATCACCAACTAATGTGGCTTAAGCAAAAACTGCCTTGGGTAAAAATTGGCGCACTCACCGCTTCTATTCCAATTAATTACAGCGAGTTTGCGCAAAAACTGCATGCCTATAGCATTCACGTAGATAAAAACTTTATAAACCATGAGTTTGTTGCTGATGCAAAACAACGCGGCCTTCAAGTTTATGCTTACACGGTCGATAAAGTGGAAGATATCGAATTAATGCTAGAGTATGGCGTAGATGGTATTTTTACTAATTTTCCGTGTCATACACAAATGACACTGCAGTCACTGTAACTCAACAAAACTAAGCTATACTGTTGAATTATGTGAAATTGAATAATAAAAAATACGCCAAAATGAATCAACACAACACCTTAATGAGTAGCTATATGCGCATTTATAATTTTATCGAACAAACATTCTTTTACACTCTTACACGTAAGATTGTCGGTAATTTAGGTTTTGTGTTTGCGTTTCAAGCTATCACATTAATCTGGCTTTATAGCAGCCTGTCAGAGCAACAAGCTGGTATGGGACTATTTTGGTTAATGACCTTTGTTATAGTCGCCAGCTTTATTTTTACTGTTTTCTACATGCGCTTTTTGATTGTGCGCCCGGTGCAAGCAATGCGCGACACACTTGAGCAAATAAATCGCCATGATGCTGATTTATCTGCCAAGCTACCGCATTTTACCTACGATGAATTTCGTGATTTAAGTGAGCAGTACAATACCTTTACCGTTCACCTAGCAAAACTATTAGCCACCACGTATCAAAGTGCACAAGCCAGTGCTGATAGTAGCTTAAAGATGACTCATTCAATGCAGCAAACCGCAGAAATGAGCCACCAGCAAATAAAATTCAGTCAAACCATTACTGATTCAAGCAACCAAATTACTTCAAGCCTTGAGAATATCTCAGCAAATACTGACAGCGTGCACCATGTTAATAGTGAGCACTTAAACTTTGTTAAGCACTCAGCCACTGAGTTATCGGCATTAGTTAAAAAGGTCGCGATGATTAGCCAAATTTTGGGTAACTTCTCAGCAACTGTGTCAGGTCTGAAAGAAAACAGCGAGAACATTCGCGCCATTTTGAAAATGGTCGAAGAGTTTTCGGATCAAACCAACTTACTTGCCCTCAATGCTGCAATTGAGGCGGCACGTGCCGGTGAAGCTGGCCGAGGGTTTGCTGTGGTTGCCGATGAAGTCAGATCGCTCTCAGTTAAAGTAAACGATGCAACTCGCCAGATCAGTGATTTTATTAACCAAATGAACACGCTCGTTAGCGAAACCAATAAAGAATCTGAGCAACTAATTAGCCACTCGAGTGAGGCTGAAACAGCAATTAGCAATACCTCAACAGGCTTTAGCAATATGCTTGGCGAATTTGAGCAAAACCAACAACAGTTGCAGCAGATTGTCAGCGCGGTGCATTTACTAGAGCAAACCCAAACCCACACTCATCAAACGGTAGAGCAAATTGTGGCTTTGGGCGAGCAAGCTAAACAGCAAATTGATGAATCACTCGCTGATTGCCAACAATCACACAAACTAAGCCAACAAACCCAAGAGCAATTAAAACGCTTTGTGTAAAAATTGACTTAATTCATTTAGTTACAGTACTGTATAAGAAAACATCTAAAGGGAATTTAAATGAAAAATGTTTTCTTTGCAGTACTCACGCTCTGCACGCTTTTTATTACTTATAAAGTCGTTAACCTGCTTGAGAGTAACAGTACACACAATGTGATGGCTGTAGAAACAGCAAAAGAAACCGCCCCCTTAATATTGAGTCATCAGCGCTTCAAACAAAAATAAACCCGCAATCATCACAAGAGACTGATTCTCCAAGTTATAGCAGTACATTTGCCAACACAAACGCCTCTAAAGATTCAATAAGCTCATTTGATGAACTCGTAACAAACACAGAAAACGGTCAAAAAGTGTTTAATACACAGCCATTAAACGAAATGGGATTTACACAAATTCAAGATTATGTTTCTGAGTTAGCGAATGGCTTAACTGATACCAACAAAGCGCAAATTAGAGAACTAGTTTACGATGAAACAGTGAAATACCAAGAAGAACACGCAGACATTACTGTTTATGATATGCAATGTTCAAATCAACTATGCGGCATTATTCTGCAAAGCAATAATACAGATGCTATTAGCCAGAGCCTTGATGATTTAATCAGCAGCAATACAATGAAGCAAAACAGTAGAGGTGGATTATCGCGTGCTTTTTCTGAAAACAACGTCGAGTATGGCTTACTAATCGCTGTTATTACTGACGAAGGAATTACCCTACGATAAGTGAATATTGTTCAGGGCCTACCTCAAACTATGTTAAAGTAGCCGCTTCTTGGCTACTTTTTTATTGACCGTGACAATACCCTCTATTGATTATGAACAACTCGCACTGCAAATAAAGCAATGGGGTAAAGAACTTGGCTTTGCAGAAGTCGGGATCACTGATATTGACCTAACGAAGCACGAAGCGCAGCTACAACGCTGGTTAGATTCAGGCTATCACGGTGAAATGGAATACATGGCAGCCCATGGTATGAAGCGAGCGCGCCCCGCTGAGTTGGTACCTGGTACGCGACGAGTCATCTCAGTAAAAATGAATTACCTACCGCCTGATGCAAGTTTTGCTAAAAACCTTAAACAAACCGACAAAGCGTACATCAGTCGCTATGCACTAGGTCGTGATTATCACAAGTTAATTCGCAACCGTTTGAAAAAATTAGGCCAACAAATAGAACAGCATATCGGCCAACTCGGTTTTCGTCCTTTTGTTGACTCAGCCCCTGTGCTTGAAAGACAACTAGCCGAAAAGGCAGGCTTAGGTTGGCGTGGAAAACATAGTTTATTAATCAATAAAGAAGCGGGCTCTTGGTTTTTCTTAGGTGAGTTATTTGTTGATATACCGCTGCCTATTGATGAAGAAAATAGCTTTGAAGGCTGTGGGAAATGCGTTGCCTGTATGACGCTGTGCCCAACCGGTGCGATTGTCGAGCCTTATGTAGTCGATGCCCGTAAATGTATCTCTTACCTTACTATTGAACTGCAAGGCGCAATTCCTGAAGAGTATCGCCCACTGCTAGGTAATCGCGTTTATGGCTGTGATGATTGCCAGTTAGTGTGTCCATGGAATCGCTATGGTCAGATCACCGATGAAACTGACTTTCACCCAAGAACACAGCTTAAAGATCAAGACTTACTGGCTTTATTTGCATGGGATGAAGCGACATTTCTTAAAAATACCGAAGGCAGCCCTATTCGCCGCATCGGCCATGAGCGTTGGTTAAGGAACCTCGCTGTCGGATTAGGTAACGCTGATTACAATGAGCAGATAATCGATGCTTTAGAGCAAAGATTAACAACCGCTAGCACTTTGGTCGCAGAGCATATTGAGTGGGCACTTGATCAACAAAAAAATAAGCGCCAGTTAAAGCTTCGTAAAACTGCGCGCTTAATTCGCATTGTTGAAAAAGGCCTCCCCAGAGATGCTTAATGCATAATCAAAGCGATGTACCTATTGCTTTAATAATTGCGATAGGTCATTTTCAATTTCTTTGAAGGCCGTTTTAACCCCTTTTACAGACTCTTCTCGAGCTACCGAGTTTTGAATGGTTTCATCGACCTTTTGATAGATAAACACCTCTTGGTCTTCATCTAAGCCCATGGTCGGTATGCGCCTTTCTAAGTCTTCTTGAAGCTGCTTAAAAATTGCTTCGTTATTGATACGGTTTTCATTTAAAAGCTCAATTAAACCAGTAAATTTACTATGTACCTTACCGACGGCATCATTCAATTGTTGTTGCTGCTGAAGAAGCTCTTTTTTAGTGAGAATCGCTTTAAGCTGCTGCTCTGTAACACTGACTAAAAAGCAAATATGGTCTCGAATTCGGCCATGCTTATCGGGGTCTTGTCCCGGCATGTTTAAGATAAGCAAACTAATCATTTCATAGTTTACTAAAATCCGATTTGAGAACTCGTGCAAACGTCCTTTACTTTTGAGCATTTCAAACAGCTCGATCACTATGGGTGAACACACCCCCGACACAGAGAAATGTAACACTTCACCATCTAGCCTAAATTCCACGTTACTTTGTAAATCAAACGCACCTAAACAGTTTAAAAAGGCTTTACCGAGATCTTGCTCATTATCAATCGAACCAATATGTTCGATGTAATTAACGATTTGCCCCATTTCACTGCTGTTTGCCATGGCGTTAAACGCCGTTGAAGTCGCATCTTCAACCTGTTGCTCTAACGACTCTTTTTCAATGAGTACTTGATTCAAATGTTGTAATTTAAGTCTCAGTTCTTCATGACTAAATGGCTTAACAATGTAGTCTTCTGCACCGACAGAGTAGCCTTCCATACGCTCTTCAACCGTGCCCCTCGCTGAGACAAACATCACTATAATTTTTTGTGTGATTGGATTTTCTTTGAGTTTACGGCATACATCATAACCACTCATTTGTGGCATGCTCACATCGAGTAAAATCACCTGAGGATCAAACTCTTCAACGACTTCTAAACATTCTGGGCCGCTATTAACCATTTTCAGCTCAAAATCGAGATCTTCTAAGATCTCTTCAATAATTTCTAGATTAAATGGTTCATCATCAACCGCTAAAATACGCTTCAAGGCCATGATTGCTTCTTCCGTTTTATCAATTTATCGATATAGACTGTTGTTCATTTGCCAAGTGTTGTGGCAAGTCTATTTCTAGGGGCAATCGAACCAAAATAGTGGCGCCCCCGTATTCATTGTTGCTTGCCATAATGGTGCCTTGATGCAAGGACACGAATTCACGACAAATCGCCAGACCAAGCCCGGTGCCTCCCGCACCACTGTTGGTTTTACTACTTTGCTCAAACTTAGCAAAAATCTTTTCAAGTTCTTGTTCAGGGATCCCTATTCCGCGGTCAATAACAGCGATTTCGGCCATCTCCTCATGCACAGCTAAACTAATATCAATCTCGCTATTCGGCTCACTAAATTTCAGTGCATTTCCGAGTAAGTTGCGCATGATTTGGTTTATTTGCTCTTCGTCACACTCAAGCACAATGCCTTGCTCAAAGCCTATTGGCCGAATCGCAATATTTCGCTCAAGCGCTGTTCCCGACACATCATCAATACTGGTTTTTATAATATTGCTTAAATTATGTTTGTGTGGATTGAATGGGAATTTCCCGACATCGAGCTTTGATAAATCAAGCAAGTTATTTAGCAGCGACAATAAGCGCTCACCACTTTGCTCAATTCTAGATAAGTATTTGTTTAACTTATCTTTACTTAAATCGTCATTGGCCACCTTCTCAAGCCCAAAGCGAGCAAAACTTAAGATAGAATGCATAGGGGTTCTAAGTTCGTGAGACATGTTTGCTAAAAACTCAGATTTACTGTGATTTGCAGCTTCTGCAACATTTTTAGCATGCTCTAACTGGGCAGTACGGGCTTTTACTTCTTCTTCAAGCATGTCTTTTGCTTCAAGCAGCAAGTCTTCTTTCTCTTTTAAATGAGTCACATTTTTAAAGATAACCGCTAACGCTATTTCGCCATGATGATCGATTTCATTAAACGATCCAACAAGAGGTACCTCTGTGCCATTTTTCTTAAGTAGTCGTAAATCACAACTAAATTGACGATTTTTACTTAAGGTTGCGATTTTATCTTTGATTCGCTCAGTTGATGCAACATCAAAGAACTCATAGACCGAGCAGTTTTCAAACTCTTTTAGCGGTTTTTCAAACAGCTGTTCACAGGCATCATTCGTTTCAATTACCTTGCCACAGCGTTCAAATAAAATAATGGCATCGGGTGTGTGTTTAAAGATAACTCGCAGTAAGCTGTCTTTTTCAATGAGTGCATCAACAGTATTTTGTAAACGCTCAACTAATTCACTGTTATGGCGTCTTAAGAGCTCTGTCTGCCACAGTTTATGTACGGATTGCAGTAAGCTATTATCATCAACCGGTTTGATGAGCACATCTTCCACCCCTTGGCGAATAGCGGCCACCATGGAGACTTGATCAGGCTTAGAAGTATAAAGTAAACAGCGACTATTCGGCTGGCGTGTTTTGAGCTTGTTGAAAAGCGCAAGTCCAGTACCGTCTTCAAAAGTAAAGTCGCTTATCAGTAAATCAATATTTTGCTCTTTGATAACATCCAATGCTGACGCCGTACTACCAGCCGTGAAGGTTTTAATATGTGCACCTTTGAGATTCAGGGCTATTTGCGCCAAACGTTCAGCACTATGATCAACGAGTAACACGGTAGGAAGTTGAAGAATATTATCGCTGTCGAGCTCAAGTACCCCTTCCAATAAAGAGCTAATTTCTTTATTAGCAAAGAATGGGTAAATGACCACAGCATTAGGTAACAGGCGATTTACTTCACTAAAATGCTCAAGTAAATCGCTTCGTTGCGCTTTAGGAGCCAAAAGCAAGAAATGCTCTTGAGCAAATACCTCCATAAGCTTTTTAATAATACTGGTTGGCACACCATGAGAAGCTGCAACAAGATCAAAGTCTTGCTCTAAAACAGCATCATCAACCATCGCAAAATGTAATAGCTCTACTCTGCAGCCAATCAGCTCCAGCAGCACCTTGACCCGCATGGCTAAAACGCTATTGCTATCAACAATTAATATTCTTCGCACCGTTGACTAGACCCACTTAATAATAAATACCTATTTTAGCGTAGTCTAAAATCACAGTGGGTCACAATTTGTACCGCATTTTTTATTAGTTTTTTAACGTATTAACGGTCTAATCGCTTGCCTAAAATAGTGAGGCTATAAGCTTTATCATCCATAATCGCAATATCCGGAAGCTCTCCCCAGACCTTGTAATCAAAGCGATTAAACAGTTTTATGCTCGGTAGGTTATGGCTGAAAATAAAAGCTAATAACACCTTGATATCAAGTGTTTTTGCATGTTGCTCTGAAAATGTAAGCAATTGTTTACCAAGCCCTTGTCCTTGAGCCTGTTGAGTGATGTAAATGCTTATTTCAACGGTACCATCATAAGCAGGACGGCCATAAAACGACTTATAACTCAGCCAAGCAAGCACTTTACCTTGTTGCTCAAAAACAAAGATTGGTCTTTTCTGTGTATGGCTATCAAACCACGCTTGCCTATCTGCAACCGACACTTCTTCGGTATCTGCGGTTACCATACGCCCAGGGATAGTCTCGTTATAAATAGCGACTATGTCAGTTAAATCGTTTTGAGTTGCTTTGCGAATCGTCATAAATAGCTGAAATTAAATGATCACTTTGCTGCATATTAGCGTATATTCATCACAAATAACTAGCGGGAAATAACTATGTATAAATATGCTTTGTTACTTGCAGCAGGCCTACTAACAACAAACCTTGCAGCACAAACCACAGAAGCGACACCGGCAGCTAAAGCAAGCAGTCAATGCGATGATTTCACCAATGTCACAATGAGAAAATTACGCTCGAAAGAGTCAATCAACTTATGTGAATTTAAAGATAAGCCGCTTTTAATTGTTAATACCGCCAGTAACTGTGGTTTTACACCGCAATTTGAAGGCTTAGAAGCCCTTCATAAAGAATACAAAGACCGTGGTTTAGTCGTATTAGGGTTTCCTTCAGATGATTTTTTTCAAGAAGAAGACGATGAAAAAGACACTGCTAAAGTATGCTTCATCAATTATGGTGTAACCTTTGATATGTTTGCCACCAGTGCTGTTCGTGGTAGTGATGTAAACCCAATATTTAAGCATTTAAACGAAGTAACCAGTTCACCTAACTGGAACTTTTACAAATACTTAGTGTCAGCTGACCGTAAGACAGTACAACGCTTCAACAGTAAAACTAAGCCAGAATCGCAAACATTACGCGATGCAATTGAAGCTGAGCTGACTGCAAAATAAATTTAATTTTTCGTTCGGTAAATATTGAACTAGACTAGTAATTTAATACTAAAACACACATTAGGGAGATGTTATGGCAGTAGCCAGTGCAAGACACATTCTCGTAGACAGTGAAGCTCACTGTTTGGATTTAAAACAGCAAATTGAGCAAGGAGCTGACTTTGCAGAGCTTGCTCGTGCTCATTCTAATTGCCCATCAGGTCAAGATGGTGGTGCATTAGGTGAGTTTGGCCCTGGCATGATGGTTCCAGAGTTCGACAAAGTCGTTTTCTCTGCGCCAATTAACCAAGTACAAGGCCCGGTACAAACTCAGTTTGGTTATCATCTTCTTGAAGTAACAAGCCGTACTGATTAATTTCACAATTGAATCCAAAAAGCCGCTTCACAGCGGCTTTTTTTTGCAAAGGACACCATCATGCAATTACTAGGCTCTACCACCTCACCTTTTGTGCGCCGTATTCGGATTTGGGCGGCACTGAATAACCTACCTATTGATTTTATTAATTTGGATATTTTCTCTGAGCAAGACAGACAAACCATGATTGCTCATAACCCTGCCAGAAAAATTCCTGTATTAATCGACCATGATTTTACCTTGTGTGATTCCAACTCAATTATTCGCTATTTGCTTGAACAATCAGACCAGCCATTACTTAGCTGGCAGCAAGAGAACTATTTAACCATTATCAATGCCTGTAATGATTCATTAGTAGAAATTCTACTTTGTCAGCGCTCGGGGTTTGATACCAATACCGACAAACTGTTTTTTAATTTACAGAATGAACGAATTGCTGAAACATTAGCCTATTTAAATAGTCATTTATCGGAGCCAGTATTTAAAAGCTGTGAATACCTCAACATCAGTTTATACTGCTTGCTAGATTGGATCCGCTTCCGCGAATTAACTGATTTTAGCCAACTAAATAACTTAGTTGATTTTTATCATAAATTCGCCGATAAAGCGGCGGTACAACAAACAGATCCACGAAAATAAAGATAAGGATTACGCAAATGAGCGATATCGAAATTGAATCAGAATTAGTTAGCTTTGTAGAAAAAGTTCGTTTGAACGAATCTATGTGGGCACTCGGTGCCGAAGATGGTGGTTTTGTTGTCTGTGAATCAAACCAATTTAGCGACACTGATGTGCTATTACTATGGGGCACTGAAGACGCTGCAAAAGCACAATGTAAAGACGAATGGCAAGACTACACGCCCGTTGAAATTGGCCTTGACGAGTTCCTTGATGAATGGGTTGAAGACCTAAACGAAGATGATGCACTTGTAGGTTTAAACTGGAACGATGATCAAGTTTGCGTTGAAATCGAACCGGTTGGTTTAGCTAAAGCTCTTTGTGATTAATAGCAATCCTTAAGCTTATAACGACACGGCCGTATTTGTGGCAGTGTCGTTAAGCTGGAAACTTGATACTTATCAGGTATACTCTTCGACACATCTTTATTATCAAGGTATTAGGTTGAAGTCCCATCTTGGTCGTAGGCCATTTTCGGCCATGGAATTACATACCCTGTATAATGGTTACATCTATGGTGATCAGCGTTTAGCACGTGAACAAGCTAAGCATTGGCACTTTTGGCTGCCTTTATTTGCTTATTATACTGGTGCCTATAGCGATGAAATTGGCCACTTAACCCTAGATAACATCGTCACCCTTGACGGTATTCGCTGCTTTGATTTTCATACGCATGGCAAGATAAAACCCCGCTATGTGCCAATCCATAATGCATTACTCGATGCTGGACTTGATCAATACTTAGACTTTTTAACAGAGCAAAATCAACAACGGCTAATGTTTGATTTACCTGCAAAATCAGGTCGCTATAGCGAAAAAGTACGCATTTGGTTTTCTGGTGAAGGTGAACGTGCTGGTTACTTACAAAAATGCGCTATTCCTAATGTCGATCAACAAGGTATGAAAACCGCAATTAGTAGCTTACGGCTCAACTTCGAACAACAAGTGCGTATTCATGCACTGCAAGCAAATAGCAAAGACGCCTTTAACTACTTACTTGGTTTTAAAGATTTCAACGAACAACGCTTTACTGATTTGGCACTATTAAATGCCGTGCTACAAAACGTCCGACAAATAAACCCACACCTGCATTGGCAACGTTTCATCGACCGCCATAATTAATTGACAAACTTTGTTACTAACTATTTATTACTGTTCAAATTAAAACCTGATAGCATGGTGATTCGCCCCTCATAGCAGGTGCCTTTCTAACAACAAAAAATCAGGGATACTTATGTTCTTAAAAAGCCTATTAACGGTAAGTGTTGCACTTGCTGTTAGCTCTGCCCATGCCAATGAATATGTTATCGAAAAGCTTGCCAAGCCTAGCTCACAACAAGTAGAACTTACGCTTGATCCTGCAAAAGACAATTTTTCTGGTCATACTGAAATTGCTTTAGAGGTTTTAAAAGCAACGAATTATATCGAATTAAACGGTATTGATTATGCGGTTAGCATGGCGAAAATTTTAGGTGCAGAAAACTGTGACCTAAGTGCTGAAATGCTAAAAACAGGCAAAGTTAAATTCGCTTGTGAAGAAAAAATTCAGCCAGGCAAATACACTTTAAAAGTTGATTTTACAGCCCCTTATAACCGTCAAAGTGTTGGTTTATATAAAACGCTAGATCAAGGCACGCCTTATCTTTTCACCCAATTTGAAATGAGCGATGCGCGTCGTGCATTCCCGGTTTTTGACGAGCCTAGTTATAAAATTCCATTTCAGCTAACTATCACAGCGCCAACATCACAAAAAGTGTATGCCAATACACCGGTTTTAAAAACCAAAGTTGATGGCGATATGACAACGCACTTTTTTGACAAAACGCCTCCTATTCCTTCTTACTTAGTCGCCATGGCTGTAGGCCCGTTTGAAGAGCTTGAAATTAAAGGCATGCCAATTCCTGGCCGCGTTCTGACTCCACAAGGCAAAATCCATCTTGCTGACTACGCAAAAGAAAATATGCCGCGTGTGTTAAAAGCACTAGAAGATTACTTTGGCATTCCTTACGTTTACAAAAAACTAGATTCAGTTGCTGTACCAGAGTTCCCATTTGGCGCGATGGAAAATGCAGGCTTAGTGACTTACCGTGAAGACATTTTATTGGTAGACCTAGCAACAGCAACGCGCAGCAAAAAAGAGCGAAATGTATCAATCATTGCCCATGAATTAGCTCACCAATGGTACGGTAACCTAGTGACCATGAAATGGTGGAATGACTTATGGTTAAACGAAGCATTCGCAAGCTGGATGGCAGCGAAAATCACTGCACAAATCAACCCAGAGTTTGAGTCGCACTTAGACTTGCCGCAAAACCATGTAATGGCACTGGATGCGCGTTTAAGTACTAAACCTATTCGTAAACCAATCAAAACTGAAGCTGACATCATGGACGGCCTTGGCCTTGCCTACAGTAAAGGGAGTGCGGTTTTATCTATGGTTGAAAACTGGATTGGCGAAGAGGCATTCCAGCAAGGTATTCGTGCCTACTTGAAGAAATTCTCGTATAAAAATGCAGAAGCCGCTGACCTATGGCAAGCACTAGGCGAAGCGTCTAATAAAGATGTAGCAAGCGTACTAAAATCATTTATCGAACAATCATCTTTCCCACTTATCAAAGTAACGCAAGATGGTAAGAAAATTAATATCAGTCAAAGCCGCTTTGTAAATGCTGGCGTTGATGCACCTGCACAACTGTGGAATGTTCCGGTTGCAATTAAGTATGGTGCGGGCGACAAAGTTAAAACCGCAAGTGTTCTGCTGAACAAAGAAACACAGCAATTGACTCTCGACTTTGAACCTGAGTGGATCTACCCAGATCAAGGTGCCATGGGTTATTACCGCTGGGTATTAAATGATGCACAGTTCAATGCTCTATTAGAGAATGCAGCAGATAAGCTAACGGTGCGTGAGCGCTTAGCGTTACTTTCTGCGGTTGATTCATTACTTGATGCGGGTGTTATCTCTGCGGCTCACTTAATGCAAACTTTAGAAGCCTTTGTGAGTGATGCTCACCCTCTAGTGGCAAACACAGCGTTAGGTTACCTAGCTTCTCAAAAACGCGTATTCGAAGACGACAGCAATCGTGACCTATGGCCTAAGTTTATCCGTGATAGCATTGCTCCTGCCGCTAAGCAATATGGTTTAACAGCAAAAGCAGGTGAAGACGCGGCGGTATCGCAATTACGTGCGCAAGTTATTGCTCGTTTAGGCTTTGATGGCCATGACCAAAAAGTCATTGATACAGCAAAAGCACAAGCGGCACTGTACTTAAACAACCCTGAAAATGTTGACCCTTATTTAGCCTCAACATACTTAAACCTTGCGGCTTACCATGGCGATGCGAAGTTACTTGAAAAGTACAAGCAAACCTTTAAAACGACCAAAGATCCACAAGTTCGTACTAAGATGCTGGCAGCGATGGGTTACTTTGGTAAACCTGAGCTACAAAATGCGGTTCTAGAATACAGCTTAACAGATAACGTAACAGCCTCTGATATGCGTACGTTATTAGGTGGTTTAGGCTATGGTAAAGAGCGTGAAGCACTGTTTATTGAGTGGATTTACAACAATTACGATGCAATCACTAAGAACTTACCGCCGTTCTTTGTACCAAACTTACCGTTTTTCACCACTGCAAGCTGTGATGCAAAAAGCTTAGAGAAAACCAAAACCTTCTTCAACGATAAAATCACTGAAGTACCTGGTTATGCACGTTCTCTTAGTAAGCTTGAAGAAAGCATCAATGATTGTATTGCACTGAAAAATCGTGAGTTAAACTCAGTGAATAGCTTCCTTAAACGCTAATTTAAGCTAACACGAAAAGGGCCACAATGTGGCCCTTTTTTATTGCGCTAAAATAGCATTTAATTTAGTTATAAATTGCTCAGTCGCTTCAGATGAGGTGACTTTAAATGCAATACCATAATGAATGGGCTGTGCACTTTTATAAATGCGAGTTGGAAAACGAGTCATTTCACTACTGTGAAAATAATCTTTGATACGTGTAATGCCCTCAATTGACTCGAAATCAGCACTGAATACTTCAAAAATAGGTCTAATAACAATTTTTGCTTGGCCACTTTGCTCATGAACATAAAATGCCTCTTTTGAGCTAGCTGGCATAAATTCGTTAATATTTTTAATCTTGAAATTACTGCGGCAGCCCGCTTTTACCAGCTGTACACTCACTTGCTCGGCAGAAAAAGACAAAGGCGTTCCTTACATATAACGTGGATAGTTTAGCCACAGTACAGCAATCAGGCTGAAACCGTTACTCATTTATTACATACAAATGCCAGTTTGCTCTGTTTATAATTTAAACGCGAGATTGAGCCTTCACAAAAGCGTCTCAAATCAAGCCACTGTGATACCACTTCTGGCTCTGACAAACTGCGCTTATGCACTCGGTTATTAACCGCATAGGCCACAGTATCTTTATCAATTAAAGCAAAGTCTTGCACCGACTCAGGTAATCTAAATAAATCACTTACTTCCACTGTTTGCGGCATAAAGCGCGCAACCCAGTGTTGGTTATCTTTGTTATAACTAAATAAATAACTGTTTGTGTGCTTATCAAAAATTAAAGTACGGCCAATATCACCGGCAATGACACGTGGTTTAGCAGCTGCAACGCGAGTGTATTGCAATGTATGCGGCTCACCTAAGATAAACATGATGAGTTCTTCATCAGCGCCCCAAGCATGGTAGCCAACCGGTTCAATCCATTCAAAAATTCGGCTAGCAACAGACTCTTCTGCTAATGGATACTGCCATAACTTTTGCTTGCCATCTGCTTCAACCACGATTGCCGACAAGGCTTGCTGATTTGGCATCAGGGTTGGAGAGTATTCACTGACGGGCGTATTGGTAATATTCACACTGCTTTTAGTTGCATAGTCGTAAAACGCAATATCGGTTTGCGATTGGTCATTTTCGCCAACAACCTCATGGGTATAGTAAAGCCCTGTATCAACTAAAAATGGTTGATTATTATAAGCTTTATCATCTGTTACTCGCGACACCTGCATACCATATGGGGTATCTAAGTCGGCAAGTAATATTTCGCTTTTAGGCATCGCTGCATGTACGTGACTGGTAAACAATGTCCCTGCTGCGACGAAAAGTAAAGACGAAATCAATTTCATGTTGTTCTCTCGTTTTAATTTTTATCAGCCCATGATAGCGTTAATTAATCCGCCAGTCACTTGACCTTACCATGCTCGACCTTTATAACTAGGACGTGTTCGTTTTTTATCAGTTTCTACTGATTGATTTTATGCACGATAATACCAAACGCGTTAAGGTACTGACCATTAAGCACAACAATGGTTAACTATTTAAGCCGATAGGTATCAACAATAACGAGAATAATTATGTCAGCTAAACACCCTATCATCGCTATTACCGGTTCATCTGGGGCGGGGACTACTACAACCACCAATGCAATTAAGCACATTTTTAGAAGCTTAAGCATTGATGCAGCCTTCATCGAGGGCGATAGCTTTCATCGTTATACACGTCCAGAAATGGATAAAAAAGTCCGTGAAGCACAGCAAGAAGGCAAGCATATTAGCTACTTTGGCCGAGAAGCTAACGATTTTGGCGCCCTTGAAGAGCTTTTTTACCAATATGGTGAAACCGGGCAAGGTAAAATCAGACGCTACTTACATACTTTCGACGAAGCGGTTCCTTATAACCAATTACCGGGCACCTTTACACCTTGGCAAGACTTAGAATCAAATACAGATATCTTGTTCTATGAAGGTCTACATGGTGGTGCTGTCGATGAGAATCATGATGTTGCTAAGCATGTCGATTTATTGATTGGCATGGTGCCTATTATTAACCTTGAGTGGATCCAAAAGCTCATTCGCGATACCTCGGAACGAGGCCACTCTCGTGAGGCGGTAATGGGTTCTATTGTGCGTTCGATGGACGATTACATAAATCATATTACACCTCAGTTTTCACGTACTCATATCAACTTCCAGCGAGTGCCTACTGTTGATACCTCAAACCCATTCAGCGCAAAAGACATTCCATCGCTAGACGAAAGCTTTGTTGTTATTCGCTTTCGTGGCATAGATGACGTCGATTTTCCGTACTATTTGAGCATGATTGAAGGCAGCTTTATGTCTCGTATCAATACGCTTGTGGTGCCTGGAGGCAAAATGGGCTTAGCAATGGAGCTTGTGCTAACCCCGTTGATCAAAGATATTATTTTGAAAAAACGCGCTCTTGAAAATTTAGCCCCGGTTGACTTGCCGATTTAATTCACTCGGGTACACTGCTGACTCTGGTAAAACAATGGAGTCGTCGGCTTGAAACAAACTTTACGTGTTATGGTTGGTTCAAAGAACCCCGTTAAAATTAACGCGGCTAAACATGTCTTTAGTCTTTATTTCCCAAATCATACGATTGAATGCAAAGGTGAACATGCGCCTTCTGGCGTGCCTGATCAACCGCTAGGTGAAGATGAAACCCGTATCGGTGCTGAGAATCGTGTTAAGTATTGCCAAGATCACTTTGACGCCGACTTTTATGCAGCAATGGAAGGTGGCGCAGAACAATTTAGTTATGGCGCAGCAACCTTTGCCTTTGTGGTGATTGCAAACAAGCAACAATTTAGCGTTGGTCGCAGTAGCAACCTGCCATTACCGCAACCTTTTTACGATGCATTGCTGGCAGGTAAAGAGTTGGGTGATGTCATGGATGAGGCATTCAATACTGTTAATATCAAACAACAAGGTGGTGCTATTGGCTTATTGACCAATCACCTTGCTACGCGTGAAAGCACTTATGTACAAGCGCTGACACTGGCCATGGCGCCATTTTTACACCCAACCCTATTCAATCAGTAATTAGGATAACTATGAAGTATAGCCACGTATTATTCGATGCAGATGAAACGCTTTTTAGCTTTAATGCATTTGAAGGTTTAAAAGTGATGTTTGCACATTACGGCGTAGAATTTACTGAGTCAGATTATCATCATTACCAAGCAACTAATAAGCCGCTGTGGGTTGCATATCAAAAGCACGAAATTACTGCCAGTGAACTACAGATAACTCGCTTTACCGAGTGGGCAAATAAACTCGATGTACCAGCAAAAGCACTTAACGATGGCTTCTTAGACGCTATGGCCTCTATTTGTGTGCCACTGCCTGGTGCAGTTGAATTACTCACAAAATTGAAGCCACACGCCAAGCTAGGCATTATTACCAATGGGTTTGCTAAGTTACAACAAAAGCGCTTAGAGCACACCGGTTTACAGGATATGTTCGATTGGCTTGTTATTTCAGAGTTAGTCGGTAAAGCAAAGCCTGCCCCAGAGATTTTTCAGCACACATTCCAATTAATGGGCAATCCGCCAAAAGAGCAGATTTTAATGGTGGGTGATACCGCTGCCAGTGATATTTTAGGTGGTCACAATGTGGGTATCGACACGTGTTGGTTACAACACCCGGGAGTTGAGCTACCTGAGGATATTAAACCTACATATCAAATCAATCAGTTGGTCGAGCTTGAAGCTATTCTAGGCTTATAATTCTTGATAATAGTTTGGCAAAAAAATGACGCTTAAAGCGTCATTTTTTGTAACTGTAATATGCTTGCGATTAAGCTGTCGCTACTTCTAAGCCTGGTGCTGGCATAGTCACTGGGGTATCGAAAGTTGCCCATTCCCATGCTGACTCAGTCGCCATAATTTTACGAAGTAGTTTATTGTTTAAATCATGGCCTGATTTATAAGCCGTGATTTTACCTAGAATGTTGTGGCCAGTCATAAACATATCGCCCACACAGTCTAAGATCTTGTGTTTAACAAACTCATCGCTATAACGTAAGCCGTTTGGATTCAGTACTTTAAACTCATCCAATACAACTGCGTTATCCATGCTACCACCTAATGCTAGGTTGTTAGCGTGCATATACTCGATATCTTTCATAAAGCCGAAAGTACGTGCGCGGCTGATTTCTTCAGTGAAGCTTTGTGCCGTGATATCTAAACCGATACGTTGGCGGCTTTCATTGATTGCTGGGTGATCAAACGCAATTTCAAAATCGATGTGAAAACCATCGTATGGTTCGATCTCAGCCCATTTATCGCCTTCTTCAATACGTACTTTTTCTTTAATACGAATAAAGCGTTTAGCTGCATTTACTTCTTTAATGCCGCCTTTTTGTAACAAGTAGATGAATGGTAATGCACTACCATCCATGATTGGTACTTCTGAGCTATCTAATTCAACAATTAGATTATCAATACCCATCGCCGCTACCGCCGCAATAAGGTGCTCAGTCGTTGATAAACGAACGCCATCTTTGTTTGTTAAACAGGTACACAGTTGCGTATCACCAACGGCTTCTGGTGTTGTTTCAAAATCAACAACCGGATCAAGGTCTACGCGACGAAATACTATCCCAGTATTTGCGCTCGCAGGTCGGAGAGTAATAGTGACCTTCTCACCTTTATGAAGTCCAATTCCTATGGCTTTGACTACTTCTGCAATCGTACGCTGTTTAATCATAGGTTCGCTCACTTATAGTTACAGTTAGACGGCGAATTGTATCATAAATACATCCAGCTGCCAATTTGTTTATTTATCGAACAAAATTACCAACAAAAACTGTCTTAGTCAGCTTGCTTTCTTAGGAAAGCAGGAATGTCGAAGTAATCGCCACCCTCTGATTTATCAGATTTTTTGCTGCTCTCAGTGCTGCTAGATACTGAGCTGCTCGCTGTACTTTGTTGTACTGGCTCTTGCTTTTCAGACGCAGATGACATGCTTACGTCATCGCTGCTGCCTTGACTTGCAAAGCTTGGTACATACATGCTGCTAGTCGTTTGGTTCATTGAGCTGTGTACATCAGAACCTGATGCTTTTTTAAAGCCATTATCAACAATACCAAACTGTGGACGACGATCGCCGCCTAAACCTGTTGCAACAACCGTTACACGTAACTCGTCGCTCATTTCAGGGTCAATTACCGCACCTACAACCACTGTTGCGTTTTCTGACGCAAGTGCTTTAACGTGGTTACCAACAATTTCAAATTCTTCAATCGCAATATCCATACCTGCGGTGATATTAACTAGGATACCTTTAGCACCTGTTAAATCAACATCTTCAAGTAATGGGCTTGAAATAGCCGCTTCAGCTGCTTCTTGCGCGCGGTCTGGACCAGACGCTGATGCTGTTCCCATCATCGCAGTGCCCATCGCTGACATTACTGTACGTACGTCGGCGAAATCCACGTTGATTAGACCAGAACGTGTAATTAGCTCTGCAATACCTTGTACCGCACCAAATAACACGTCATTCGCTTTTGCGAAAGCATCTAATAGTGTAGTCCCTTTACCTAAAACTTTAAGCAATTTATTGTTCGGAATTGTAATAAGTGAGTCTACAGTTTCTGACAATTCATTAATGCCTTGTTCAGCAGCTGCAGCACGCTTTTTACCTTCGAAGTCAAATGGGCGTGTTACTACAGCAACCGTTAGAATACCTAACTCTTTAGCAATTTTAGCAACCACTGGTGCAGCACCGGTACCCGTACCACCGCCCATACCTGCAGCGATGAACACCATGTCAGCGCCTTCAAGGCTGGCACGGATAGTATCAGCGTCTTCTTCAGCAGAGTTACGACCCACTTCAGGGTTTGCACCCGCACCTAGACCAGAGGTGATTTGTGTTCCTAGCTGTACTGTCACATCAGCCGACGAATTACGTAATGCTTGTGCATCTGTATTCGCGGCAATGAAACGTACGCCTTCAATTTGTTGTTTTACCATGTGCTCAACAGCGTTACCGCCGCCACCGCCCACGCCAATTACTTTAATGACAGCTTCTTCGCTGTGCTGTTCCATCATATCAAACATGTTTACTCTCCGACTTGAGTCTTAAAACTCACCTTGGAACCATTTAGTAATACGGTTCCACCAATTATTATCACCTTCCGCTTTCGACTTTTGTGCATTCATCGATTGCATTGTACGGCCGTATTGTAACAAACCAACCGCGGTCGCGTACGAAGGATCATCTACATAATCTGTCAAACCAACAATCCCGATTGGTTTGCCAATTCTGACCGGCATTTGGAAAATGTCTTCTGCCACTTCCATTGCACCCGTCATTTTTGCTGTTCCGCCAGTAATGACGAGACCTGCAGCAATTTGGTCTTCAAAACCTGAGCGGCGTATTTCTTCCATCGCCAACTCGAATAATTCTCTAAAACGTGGCTCCACAACCTCAGATAAGGTATGACGCGACATAATGCGCGCAGGACGACCACCCACACTCGGCACTTCAATCGTGTCTTCGTTGCTTGCCATTTGGCTACTCGCACACGCGTATTGTACTTTGAGTGACTCAGCATGTGATATAGGTGTTCTAAATATTTTTGCAATATCACCAGTCACTTGGTTACCAGCTACCGGAATAACGGCTGAGTGACGAAGCGCACCATTAATATAAATGGTGATATCCATAGTGCCGCCACCAATATCTAACACAGCCACACCCAGTTCTTTTTCATCATCTGTAAGGACTGAATAACATGATGCCAGTGCTGTGAAGATCAACTGATCGACTTCGAGACCACAACGCTCAACGCACTTTTCGATATTCTTTGCCATATCATTTGAGCAAGTAATGATGTGCGCACGAGCTTCCATACGTACACCACTCATACCAAGTGGGTTCTTAATCCCCTCTTGCATATCAATGCTGTACTCTTGTGGCAGTGCATGCAGCATTTTGCGCTCTGCCGAAATTGGCACAGAGCGAGCAATGTGAATCACATTTTCGATATCTTCATCAGTTACTTCAGTGTTGTTAATCGCAACGACACCGCTTTCGTTTTGGCACTGGATGTGTTTTCCAGAAATACCTAAATAAACAGAGCTGATACGGCAATCAGCCATCAACTCTGCTTCGTCTATTGCGCGACGAATCGATTCAGAAACAAGGTTAAGGTCGTTAACGCCGCCTTTATCCATACCATGCGATACTTGGCTGCCAACACCCACAATGCTCAGTTTGTTATCTGCGGTGATTTCACCAACGGTGGCCACAACTTTCGATGTGCCAACGTCTAATCCAATCACTAGGTTTCTTTCTGCTGACTTGGTCATGCCTTACTCTTATTTTCTAATTGTTCTTCTTGCACTGGCTTCCAGCTCACCGCAAGACCGGTATCATACCGTAAATCAACAACATCGATTTGTGCATCTGCACGTTGTTCCATGCGCGGATACACGTCAATAAAACGTTGTACACGCTTTGCTTTTTCTTTGCGGCCTAAATTCAGGCGAATGCCATTATCAAGCCATAACTGCCACGAAAAACGCTCTGATAGCGCTAAACTTGTCAGCTCTAAATTATTCACTTTAAGCATTTCTTGAAATTGACGAAATGCAGTCCACGCTTCGATTTCACTGCCTTCAGGGCCGTAAAGCTGCGGCAAAGTAGTGGGTAATTTTTCACTACTGGCCTGAAACACTTCGCCTGCTTGGTTTAGCAGTAAATCACTGTTCCAGTGCGCTACAGCTTGGTGTTCAACAACATAGACCTGTAAGGTATCTGGCCATTGTTTTCTGACCGAGGCCGTTGCCACCCAAGGTAAGCTTTGCACTAAGCGTTGCACATGTTTTACGTCTAATTCAAAAAAACTCGATAAGTCGGCTTTTTTTATTGCACCAATAATTGCTTTTTCATCAGTATATTGGGGCTGACCAAGTACTGATAAATGCTTTATTTGTGCGTCTTTATTTTCGACCAACCAATCAGAGACGCCCGTGGTGATTTTCACTAATGCAAAAATCACCACTAGAAAAAAGCTCACACCAAAAATCAACGACCAATTTAGCTGTTGTTTTAATTGTTGCGCTTTTTCTAAAAAAGGATGCATATTAAAGTGTTTGCTCCAAAATGCGAACAACTAATTGCTCAAAGCTTGCACCATTTGCTTTTGCCGCCATTGGTACTAAAGACTTTTCTGTCATGCCTGGTACCGTATTTACTTCTAATAAGTAAAAGTTTCCTTGCTGATCACGCATTGCATCAACACGGCCCCAACCACTTGCACCGACTAAATCAAACGCTTTTAATGCCATATCTTGCAACAATTCAGTTTCTTGCGCAGATAAATCTGCTGGGCAATGGTACTGAGTTGTAGTTGATTGGTACTTAGCTTGATAGTCATAAAAACCATTCGGCGTCGTCATTTCAATCACAGGTTGAACATCTTGCCCAAGTACCGCAACAGTAAATTCACGGCCAGTGATCCACTGCTCTACAAGCACTTGGCTATCAAACTTAAATGCAGCATTTAATGCAGCATCGAGTTGCTCTGCGCTACTTGCTTCTGCCATACCAATGCTTGAACCTTCATGTGACGGTTTGACCATCACTTTGCCAAATTCATTAATAATCGCTTGGCTATCAAATTCATAACGGCTATCAACAACGGTATAAGGTGAGGTGCTTAGGCCCATCGCTTTGAACAAGTGTTTACAACGTACTTTGTCCATCGCAAGTGCAGAGCCAAGTACATCACTACCGGTATAAGGAATACCCATAAATTCAAGCGCACCTTGAATGGTGCCATCTTCACCACCACGACCATGAAGGGCAATGAATACACGTTCAATGTTTAATTCTTTTAATTGCCATAACGGCTGATCTTTTGGATCAAAAGCAATGGCGTCAACGCCAACACTTTGCAAAGCGTTCAATACGGCTTGGCCAGATTTAAGAGAAACTTCTCGTTCGGCAGATGTGCCACCAAAAAGTACCGCTACTTTGCCAAATTTGTCGCTTAACTGGCTCATACATTTACCTGCTTTAGTTGTTCAATAGACAAGTTGGTTGCTGCTAACTTTTTCACTAACTGGCCTATGTTACCAGCGCCTTGTGTTAAAACTAAATCATTATCTTGCAGTGTATCAGCAAGGACACCGGCAAGCTCAGAGCTACTAGCAACATGCAGTGGCTCTTTGCCACGCTGGCGTAAACTACGACATAAACTCTTACTATCTGCACCCACAATTGGCTCTTCGCCCGCTGAGTACACATCAAGGAGTAATAGCTGATCAACATCAGCAAGCACTTTGACAAAATCTTCGTACAAGTCGCGAGTACGACTATAACGGTGCGGCTGGTAAACCATCACTAAACGTTTATCTGGCCAACCCTCACGAACCGCAGCAATTGTCGCTGCAACTTCAGATGGATGATGGCCATAGTCATCAACTAACATCACATTGCCGCGCTCATTTTCAAACGTACCATAATGTTGGAAGCGGCGGCCTACACCTTCAAACTTTGCAAGTGCCTCTAAAATTGCATGGTTCGCAATGTTTTGATCTTTAGCCACTGCAATCGCCGCTGTCGCGTTAAGCGCGTTGTGTTTGCCCGGCATATTAAGCGTGACAGCTAAGCTTTCACCTTGCTTATTCACTACACTAAATGAGCAGGTATTCGCTGTTTGGCTAAAATCAAGCATACGGTAATCAGCTTCGGCCGATTCACCATAGGTAATAACAGGACGTCCAAAGCGCGGGATCAGCTCTGCCGCAACCTCAGAATCAATACACACCACTGCTAAACCATAAAACGGTAAGTTATGAATGAAATCAACATAGGTGTCTTTCATTTTTTCTAAGCTACCGCCGTACGTATCCATGTGATCTTCTTCGATATTCGTGATCACCGATACCATAGGCTGTAAATGTAAGAATGACGCATCACTCTCATCAGCTTCTGCAATTAAAAAGTCACTTTTACCAACCTTGGCATTACTTCCTGCACTATTTAACAAGCCACCAATAATAAATGTTGGATCAAGGCCAGCTTGCGCATAAATGCTCGCGATTAAACTCGTGGTTGTGGTTTTACCATGAGTGCCTGCTACCGCAATTCCGTGGCGAAAACGCATTAGTTCAGCCAGCATCTCAGCACGGCGAACAATAGGAATACGCGCCGCTTTAGCCGCTTTAATCTCAGGGTTTTGCTCATTTATAGCACTTGATACCACCACAACGCTGGCATCTTTTACATTGTTTTCATCATGACCAATAAATACTTCTGCACCCACTTGAATTAAGCGCTCAGTCATTGCACTGTGCGCAATATCTGAGCCTGTGATGCGGTAGCCTTCAAAAGCAAGTACTTCGGCAATTCCACCCATGCCTGCACCACCAATCCCAACAAAATGGATGGTGTCGATACGACGCATCGCAGGACGAGTGTTGTTTTCTTTCATCGTGCTTTCTTTCACTACTAATCTCTTCTATCTGCTAGTTGCTCACAGCGTTTTGCTACATTGGCTGTGGCATCTAAAATAGCAAGTTGTTTTGCTTTACTTGCCATTGTTGAAATTTTTTCTGGTGCGTTTACGTACGGTGTTAATAACTCAACGACCGCAGTTTTGTTGAACTCGCTTTGCTGCATAATCAGCGCGGCATGTTCTGTCACTAAATATTTTGCATTGGCAGTTTGATGGTCGTCGACAGCATGTGGGAAAGGCACAAATAATGCCATTCGACCCGTCGCGGCAATCTCACTGACCGTTAACGCACCAGCGCGGCAAATTACCAAATCGGCCCATTGATATGCACTATCCATATCATCAATGAATTCAGCAACTTTGCTATTTTCAGCTAATCCTAACTGTTGATAGCTCGCAGTCACATTCGGTTCATTATTTTTACCTGTTTGGTGCCATATATTAAGCGTTGTTAGCGCTGAAAGTTCACTGAATACAGCAGGTAAAGTCTCATTAAGTACCTGCGCACCAAGTGAACCACCCACCACAAGCACATTGATCGGTGTCGTTGTTTGCTTAGCGGTGACATTTGCAACACTGGCTCTGACCGGATTACCCACCACTTCACATTGTTCTTTTACAAAAGCCGATGGAAAAGCGGCTAACACTTTATTGGCAAACTTTGCTAACCAGCGGTTACTCATACCTGCAACCGCATTTTGCTCATGAATAACCAAAGGAATACCTAAGCTCTTTGCTGCAATCCCAGTAGGTCCGGTCACATAGCCACCCATAGCAAGAACAACATCAGGCTTTTGTGCTTTTAAAATTTTACGTGCTTGAAAAATCGCATTCATCACCATAAATGGCGCTTTAATCAAGCGTTTAATTCCATTACCACGCACACCTTTCACATTGATAAAATCAATCTCAATGTTGTGTTTAGGAACCACAGTTGCTTCCATTCTATCAGGCGTACCAATCCAGCTAACTTGCCAGCCTTGTTGCTTTAAAAAGTCAGCAACAGCAATACCTGGGAAAATATGGCCACCGGTACCACCTGCAACTACAAGTAATTTTTTACTCATCGCTTACCTCCACGAGAGGTAGCCTGCTTAGTCGCCATTTTTGTTTCAAAATCTATTCGCAAAAGTACACCTGTTGCTATGGTCATAATTAATAAGCTTGAACCACCGTAAGAAATAAACGGTAGCGTTAAGCCTTTTGTTGGTAAAATACCTGCACTTGCGCCAATATTTACCATGGTTTGAAACGCAAACCAGATACCAATAGCAAAGGCAAAATAGCCTTCGTACTCTTTGCCACATTTCAGCGCTTTTTGACCAATCAACAAGGCTCTGAATACAAACACACCGAGTACCATCAAGATACTCACTACGCCAAAAAAGCCGAGCTCTTCACCAATCACAGCAAAGATAAAGTCATTATGTGCTTCTGGAAGATATTGTAGTTTTTGTACACTATTACCTAAGCCTTGACCAAACCAGCCACCTTGGCTGTATGCCATTAACGATTGTACTAACTGATAACCTTTACCGAATGGATCTTCCCATGGCTCTAAAAAGCCTGTAACACGAGCCATACGGTATGGTTCAGCGATAATCAAAACCACAACGGCTGCTATACCCGTTAAGATAAGACCAAAAAACTGCCATAACTTAGCACCGGCTAAAAACAGTAAGCCTACAGTAGTCACAAACAACACCACCACGGTGCCTAAATCTGGTTGCATTAAAATCAAAAACGCATACACACCAAACACAGCTAATGGCTTAAAGAAACCTTTTAAGTTCTCTTGCACTTCTTCACGTTTACGCACTAAGTAACCGGCAATGTAACTAAAGAAATACAACTTCGCAGCCTCGGCTACCTGAAAACCAACTGGGCCGATTGGTATCCAACGTTTTGCGCCATTCACTTCACGGCCAACAATCAGCACCAAAACGAGTAAACCTAAACCCAGTAATAATAAATAAGCGTTACTGCGTTTCCACCAATCCATAGGCACATTAGTGGCTATCCAAAACAAGAAAAAGCCCATGATTAAAAACATGCTATGACGAATAATAATGTGGTACGGATTATCAAAAATTCGCTCGGCAGTTGGCATTGACGCACTGGTTACCATCACAAAACCAACACCTATCAACATCAACATGCAATACAGCAACGGCACATCATAAAGTTGTGGCGATTGCTTTGGTGTTAATGCTTCCCGGATGTCAGCAAATGCGATCATACTGCCTCCGCCAATACGCACTGCGCAAAGTCATCGCCACGTTGCATATAGTTGTTATACATATCGATGCTGGCACAAGCAGGTGCTAATAAAACGATATCGCCGCTGCTGCTTAGCTGTTTAGCTAACTGCACAGCTTCATGCATGTTGGTGGTTAGGTGGCCTTTTTCGGTTAATGCCACAAGTGCTTTAGCATCCTTACCAAAACAAATAAGCGCTTTCACTTTGTCATTTAAATAAGGCTTTAAGGCATCTAAATCTGCCCCTTTTGCATCACCACCGGCAATCACAACTAGTTGCTTTGCTTGATCAGCTAAGCTTTCAATCGCGACGATAGTCGCACCAACATTGGTCGCCTTTGAATCGTTAAAGTATTTCACTTCATTAATTTCGGCGACAAACTGGCAACGATGGGCAAGTCCAGTAAATGCACTAAACGCTTGCTGATAATGCGCTGTAGAGATGCTAAACGGACTCAATAACGCCATCACCGCGAGCGCATTTTGTTGGTTGTGCGAGCCAACAACTTGCAAACAGCTTGCAGGCAACACTGGTTTACCGTGTGCTGCAAAGTATTGCTCACCGTGATGTTCAACCAAGGCAAAATCTGCATTGGCAAGTGCAAAGCTCACTTGAGGTTGCTTTGCAGTGTGCGTTGCCACATCAATAGCATTGACTACCGCAAGCTCAGAGCCGTTATAAATACTTTGCTTAGAGTCAATGTATGCTTGGTAGCTTGGGTAACGATCAAGGTGATCTTCACTCACATTCAAGACACAAGCACTTTTTGCTTTTAAGCTGTGCGTGGTATCAAGTTGAAAACTCGACAGCTCAAGTACATATACATCGTAGTCTTGCGAGAGTAAATCAAGCACCGCAGTACCAATGTTGCCACCAAGGCCAACTTTATAACCAGCCGCTTTAAGCACTTCAAACGCCAATGTAACCACTGTCGACTTACCATTTGAGCCAGTCACCGCGACAATCGGCTTATCCGTCAATCGAGCAAAAAGCTCAACATCACCAATCACTTCAACACCAGCATCAATTGCCTTTGCTACAGCGGGTGTAGCGAGGCTTAAACCAGGGCTGATGATAATAATGTCATTGCTGGCTAAGTCTGCCTGTTCTAAGTCACCAAAGTGAGTCGTTAACTCACTGGCATGCTCATTTAGCCAATCAGCCCCCGGCGGCGCTGTGCGGCTATCAACAACAATTGGCTTAATATTCTGAGACAATAAAAAACGCACAATGCCCAGACCGGTTACACCGAGTCCGAGCACTGAAATTTGTTTGTTTTTAATCTCGTTAATTACAATCATTTACCTGATCTTTAATGTCGCAAGGCCAGCAAGTACTAGCACGATTGAAATAATCCAAAAGCGCACAATAACGCGCGGCTCAGGCCAACCCTTTAATTCATAATGGTGGTGAATAGGCGCCATTCTAAAAATACGTTGGCCACGTAATTTGTATGAGCCTACTTGTAAAATCACCGATAATGCTTCCATTACAAACACACCACCCATGATGATAAGTACCAGTTCTTGGCGAACCAGCACCGCAATAATACCCAAAGCACCGCCCAGTGCTAATGAGCCTACATCACCCATAAATACCTGTGCTGGGTAGGTGTTAAACCATAAGAAACCAAGCCCAGCCCCGACAATCGCAGTACACACAACCACAAGCTCACTGGCGAGCGGCAAATGAGGAATGTGTAGGTAGCTTGAGAAATTAACGTTACCAGTTAAGTAAGCAATAATGGCAAGTGCTGCCGCTACTAAAATGGTTGGCACAATCGCTAAACCATCAAGGCCATCTGTCAGGTTTACCGCGTTCGACGTACCGACAATTACAAAATAAGTCATCACGATATAAAACAAGCCAAGCTGTGGTAAAACGTCTTTGAAAAACGGCACAACTAACGAGGTTTCGCTGCCTTGCTGCGAGGTAAAATAAAGCGCACTGGCAACCACTAACGCAATCACTGATTGCCAAAAGTATTTCCACTTCGCAATTAAGCCTTTAGGGTCTTTGCGGATCACTTTACGGTAGTCATCAATAAAACCAACCACACCTAACGAGCCCACGACAAATAAGGTTGCCCAAACATATTTATTTGAAAGGTCTGCCCACAGTAATGTGCTAGTAAAAATCGCTCCTAAAATCAAAATACCGCCCATAGTTGGCGTACCTTTTTTAGATAGGTGTGACTCTGGACCATCGTGACGAACCACCTGACCAATCTGCATTTTTTGTAATGCACGAATTAGCTTAGGGCCAAAATAAAGTGAGATAAGCAGCGCTGTTAAAATACCTAAAATTGCGCGCGCTGTTAGGTAAGAAAAAACATTAAAACCACTGTAATACTGTGTTAAATACTCGGCCAGCCAAACTAACATGACGATACTCCATTGTTGCCATTTTGCTGGCTATTTACTAAATCTGTGACCACAAGCTCCATACGAGAACTGCGCGAACCTTTTACAACAACTGTGGTTTTTTGCGTCGATTGAGCAAGCTCACTTTGTAATTGTTGTAATAATTGTTCACGGCTTGAGAAGTGGCGGTTTGGCTTTTCAAAGACATCACTGGCTGATTTACTTAATACGCCTAAGCTATAAAGTTCATCAATGCCTTTTTGCTGTGCATATTCACCGACTTGTTGATGATAAAAACGCGCTTCTTCACCAAGCTCGCCCATATCACCTAACGCAAAAATACGACGCCCCGGCATATCACTTAATAAATCAATTGCCGCTTTCACCGACTGCACATTTGCGTTGTAGGTATCGTCAATCACCGTCAATGTGTCTGACACTTTAAGGACGTTAACGCGGCCTTTAACTTCGCCCATGGTTGCCAGCGCTGATGCTACGCTTTCTAGGCTTACACCCAACTCAGTGGTTAAGGCAGTTGCAATTAACGCATTAGCAATATTATGTTTGCCCGGTAACGCGAGCGTGACAGGTATTTTTTTATCTTTATTACAAAGCATGAAAGAAGCGCGCGCTTGTTCATCAAGCACCACATCTTCTGCCCAATAATCTAATTGTTGGCTAGTAGAAAAACGTTTTACGTTGCGATCAGTTAGTTTATCAAGCCAAAAATCGGCAAAGTCGCTATCGCAATTGACGATAGCAACCCCATTAGGCTTTAAGCCGTCATAGATTTCGCCTTTTGCCGTTGCAACACCTTGTAATGAGCCAAAGCCTTCTAAGTGAGAAGCGGCAACATTACATACCACAGCAACATCAGGTTTTGTCATTGCAACGGTGTAAGCTATTTCACCAATGTGGTTTGCACCTAACTCAATCACTGCATATTGGTGCTGTGGCTCAAGGCGTAACAATGTTAGTGGTACACCAATGTCATTATTAAAGTTGCCTTTTGTGGCCAGTACTTCACCATGACCAGATAAAATCGCCGCACACATTTCTTTAACGGTCGTTTTACCCACGCTACCTGTGATAGCGATTGTTTTTGGCGCGACCTGTGCCATCACAGCTGCGCCAATTTGGCCAAGCGCAATACGTGTATCACTGACCACAAACTGCACAATATCGACATTAACAGGACGAGCTACAATGGCAGCTATCGCCCCTTTTTCTTTTGCTTGCGCAACAAATTTATGACCATCAAAATTAGGCCCTTGTAGCGCTAAAAACACTTCACCATCGCACAACGTACGGGTGTCAGTGTTAATATTTTTTACCGTTTGATTACCACCTTGGTAATCTGTTGCTAGAACTTTAGCTAGCCAATCAAAATCCATAGGGATCATAACTGCGCCCCTTGCGATTTTTCTTTTAATTGTTGTTGTACATATTGACGATCGCAGAAGTCGATTCGTTGGTCGCCAATAATTTGATAGTCTTCGTGGCCTTTACCTGCAATAAGAATGACATCATCAGCCCCCGCTTGTGCGATGGCATAGCTAATAGCTTGTGCGCGGTCTGCTTCACAATGTGCTCGCTCAGGCTGTTCAAGCCCTGCAATCACATCTGCGATAATAGCGTCTGGGTCTTCACTTCTCGGGTTATCACTGGTGATAATAATACGGTTTGCATTACCTTCAGCAGCTTTTGCCATCATCGGGCGCTTGCCTTTATCTCGGTCGCCACCACAGCCAAACACACAGCTCACGCCACCTGGAACATGTTTTTGCAATGCTTGTAATGCCAGTGCTAATGCATCAGGAGTGTGGGCATAGTCAACAATACAAGTCGGTTGACCTGGCGCACTAAATGCCTGCATACGCCCTGCTACAGGCTGTAATGTTTTACACCCTTCAACAAGTAAATTAAGCGGGTAACCCATACCTAATAAAGTGGCCATTGCAGCGGCTAAGTTATAAAGGTTAAATTCACCAAATAGTGTACTGTTAACTTCAGCTTGTCCCCAGCTGGTATCGAACTTCGCTGAAATACCGGCGTTATCATAAGTTACATCGCTGAAATAAACAAAACGTGCGTTTTCAGGTGGTAAATTTTTATGCCCATAACAAATCAGGTTATTAAAGTCGTATTTATCTAACCATGCTTCAACTTGCGCATCGTCTTGATTAAGCACTACAAGCTCAGGCATATGGTCACGCATTAACATCAACTTCGCATCACCATAGGCATCCATCGTGCCATGATAATCTAAGTGATCCCGTGAAAGATTAGTAAACACTGCAGCTTTAAATTTACACTGATCAACGCGTTGTTGTACTAAGCCATGAGATGAAACTTCCATAGCCACAACATCATTCTGCTCTGCAACAAGCTCAGATAAAATACGTTGTAAATCAACACTCGATGGTGTGGTGTTTGCAAGCTCGGTCAGGTTATCAGGATGCCCATAACCGAGCGTACCAATCACAGCTGCACGTTTATGGCAGTGCTGCGCTAAGTGCGCGATCATCGCTGTGGTAGTCGATTTACCATTGGTGCCTGTCACACCCACTAAATCCAGCTGCTTTGATGGCTGTTGGTAAAAAGCAGCTGCAAGTGCAGGCAGCTTTTTCGCTAAATCGGTTACTAGATAAAGTGGTTCAAAATCACTTTCGAACTCACATAAACGGTCGGCAATGACTGCCACCGCACCATTTTCAATGGCTTTTTCAATAAACTGTCCGCCATCGAGTTGATGGCCTTTTATGGCAACAAACACATCGCCAGCTTTGACATCTCGGCTATCAAGACGTAGTTGATTGACCACTAAACTATTGGCCTCAACATCAATATGATTAAGAATCGGTTTTAAATCACGCATCGTTATCTTTGCCTTCTACGTACGCAACCGCATCTTTGTCCGGTGCAACGTTGAGAATTCTTAAGGCATTGGAGACAATCTCTGCAAATGCAGGACCTGCCGTCGCACCGCCGTAATAAACATCTCCACCTGGTTCGTTAATCATTACTACTACCGCTAAGCGTGGGTTACTCGCTGGTGCAAGGCCAGCAATATAGCCGACGTACTCGTCACCGTAACCACCTACCGCGGCTTTTTTAGAAGTCCCTGTTTTTGCTGCTGCGCGATAGCCATCAACATGAACCTTTTGTGCGGTACCGCCTTTCTCAAACACGCTTTCCATCATGTGAACAACAGCTTCAACGTCTTTTTGCTGAAAAACTCGCTCACCTTCAGGAATTGACTCTTGTTTAAGTACCGTAAGCGGACGCATCACGCCACCTGAACCTAACATCGCATAAAAGCGCGCCATTTGTGCGGTACTTACAGCGAGGTTATAGCCAAATGATAATGCGGCAATTTCATGATCTGACCAGCGGCGATTTGGATAAAATAAACCACTGCTTTCACCAACCATGCCCGTGCCACTGTCGCTGCCAAATCCGACTTTTTCATACAGGCTTACAAAGTAGTCTTTTGGTAGTTCTTGACTCACCTTTGTTACACCCATATTACTTGAATACTTTAAGATTTCTCTTAACGTCATCTTGCCGTGATTACGCGTATCTTGTACTAGGCTTCCGCCAACGCGCATCCAGCCTGGGGAAGTATCAACGATTGAATCCGGTTGAATTGTGCCGTAGTCTAAACCAGCCAAAATGGCTAGCGGCTTAACAGTTGAGCCAGGCTCAAACAAATCGGTAATTGCACGGTTACGACGCTTATGAGGAGCTGCATCATTAAGATTGTTTGGGTTAAAAGATGGGCTATTTACCATGGCTAACACTTCACCGGTTTTAACGTCCACAACCATGGCTGAACCCGATGTTGCTTTGTATGTTAATACCGCAGATTTTAATGCTTTATAGGCAATTGCTTGAATACGCTGGTCGATACTTAAATGGATGTTTTCTGGTTCTACACGCTCACGTTCATCGAGTACTTCGACTTCACGGCCTTGCGCATCTTTACGGATGGTACGTTGCCCTTCAACACCGGTTAACGATTTTTCATACAGCTTTTCAATCCCTTCGATACCATGACCATCAATGTTGGTGAAACCAACAACATGAGCCGTCACTTCACCAGCAGGGTAATAACGTTTCGACTCATCCAGCAAATGGATACCAGGTAAACGAAGGTCACCAATATAGTTAGCAACGGCAGGGGTAACCTGACGTTTTAGATACACAAAACGACGTTTTGGGTTATCACGCAGGCGAGAATTAATTTTGCTTGGTTCAATACGTAATACATCCGCAAGCTCACGCCAACGGATGTCATTGTTATAATAAGCGGCAATACGTTTATCTAATTCAGCGGTGTTTTCAGCAAGCGCTTGTTGGTCCTCGCCGTTTTTGCGGGCTTGACGAAGTACTTTACTGATCAGAGACTTGTTCAGAGCTTTAGGATCGGCATACACACTCACCACAGGCACACTGACTGCTAATTCTTTACCATTGCGATCGAAGATCATACCTCGCTGCACATGTTGTTTTTCAACTCGTACAGTGCGTTTGTCACTTTCAGAACGCGCTTTGTCTGGTTCAATCACTTGTAAAAATGCGGCTCGTGCAACCAGCGACATGAATACTAAAAACACCACTGAACACACCAGCGAAAAACGCCATGTGATCAAGGTATTTGTTGGCTTTTTCCCTCTGCTTCTCATTGCAGCACCACCACTTGTTCATCTTTGCTAGTTAGCCGTTTCATTTCTAATTGCATGGTCGCCACTTCTTCAATGCGCGCATGCTGAGAATAAAACTCTTCTTCTACAAGCAAGTAACGCCACTCTAAATCGAGTTCATCGCGCTCTTGCAATAATTTATCTTGCTTTATTAATTGTTGACGAGCTAAGTGCGTCACCTGAACTACACTTAAGCTTGAAGCCAGAATCACAACCAACAAGGCCAAGGTCAGCTTATTAGCTCCTAGGCCTTTAAAAATCTCTACAAATAAATTAGGTTGGCGATTCACCGCTTTAGCTTTCATTACAACCTCTGTGCAATCCTTAACACCGAACTGCGTGAGCGCGGGTTCGCTTCAATTTCCGCCTTACTTGGCTTAATGGCTTTACCCACTGCCTTTAACGTCAGGTTTTTATTTATTTGTGCGTCAGTCAAAGGCAGACCTCTGGGTATCGCCTCTCCCTTACTCTGTTTTTTAATAAACTGCTTAACAATGCGATCTTCTAACGAGTGGAACGAAATAACGACTAAACGTCCACCTGGTTTTAACACCTCAACAGCGGCTTGCAGTGCAGTTTGAATTTCTTCAAGCTCACTGTTGATATAAATACGGATCGCTTGGAATGTTCTTGTAGCTGGGTGTTTATATTTATCTTTCACTGGCACCGCTTCATCGACTAAGTCAGCAAGCTGCTTAGTGCTGATGATCGGTGTGTGCTCACGTGTTTCAATAATTTTATGAGCAATACGACGACCAAACTTTTCTTCGCCGTAGGTTTTAATCACATGAGTAATATCTTCAAGTTCAGCTTCTGCTAGCCATTGTGCCGCACTGCGACCACTGGTTGGGTCCATACGCATATCAAGCGGGCCATCTTTCATAAAGCTAAAACCGCGCTCAGCATCATCAAGTTGCGGTGAAGAAACGCCGATATCTAACAAAATACCGTCAACCTTGCCGATTAAATCGTTATCTTCGGCAACCGTTTTAAGATTTGAAAAGCGAGTGTGAGCAATCGAGAAGCGTGCATCATCAGCAAATTTTTCGGCAGCTTTAATAGCTTGTGGATCTTGGTCAATCGCTTGTAAGCGACCTTGCTCACTTAATCGCGCAAGAATTTGTCCAGAGTGTCCACCGCGACCAAATGTGCCATCCATGTAAATGCCTTCGGGTTTAATATCCAAAGCATCTATGGTTTCGTCCATCAGTACAGAGACATGTTCAAATTGCGCTGTCATTAGCTATTTTTTGCCTTTTTATTATTGTGGTTAGAGTGAAAAGTTATCGAATTCAGGATTCGCCTCAAAATCGCCTAGGCGTTCAATTTCAGTATCTTGGCGCATTTGTTCATGCCAACGATCTTCATCCCAAATTTCAAATTTGTTCATCAAGCCAACCAACATGATTTTTTTCCAAGTTCTGCATGTGCGCGTAGCGACGGCGCCAGCAAAATTCGGCCATTTTTATCTAGTTGATACTCTGTAGCATTACCGAGCAACATACGTTGCATACGGCGAGCGCGTGGATTCATGTTCGAAATTTTTAATAATCGTTCTTCAATTTCGAGCCATTCTGCTAACGGATATAACCACAAACACGGTTCGTTTAAGGCCACAGTGCAAATAACCGTTCCCTGATCTTCAGACAAGATCGCATCTCGGTACTTTGTTGGTACCGCAAAGCGTCCTTTGTCATCCAAACTCAGAGAGCTCGCACCCCGAAACATAGCTTGCCTTAAAAATTAGGTTGTTAATCGTTAATGATTAATTCCGATCCAGTTTGATCCACTAAAAACCACTTTTTACCACAGTGCTCCAGTTTAGGGCTTGACAAGCCTTTTTGTCAAGTAAGCAGATCATCATAATCGCCTTGTGAAGCCAGAAAAAATAAGGGCTCGGGCAAAGCCTATGAATTACGTGGGAAAAAGTGGTAAACATCGAAAAAAAATTTTTTTCAATTTTATTGGCGAACTATTGGGGATAAATGGTTAATGAATAGCCAGTGAATGATTACAAATAAGTCGCACATCTTTCTTATTCTGTAATTTTTACTTAATCACCCTGCAAGAGTTACGAGTATTCTCCAACCAACAGCTGTTTTAAAAACATAACGCATTGAAAAAAATAACTTTTACTATTTGGTATGAAGGTTGCGACAGGTTAACTACCAATTAAATGGCAATTTTTAAGGAATGATTATGACTACCGCAACTTCAAAATCGAACTCAAGCACAGCAACGAATGGCAGTGCACACTCGAACGCGGCTCAAGTAGAGGCGCCATTCACAGAAAAAGCAACAGAAGCAGCGCACCACGCTGTAGATGCATTATCATCGCGTGCAGCAAGTGCTGAGCACAGTGTTCGTCAAGGTGCATCGAACTCAGCTCAAACGCTTTCTGAAAAGCAAGCTATAGCACGCGCTAAAATTAATGAGTACAGTGGTAAAACTCGTAAGCTTGCATCTGAGAACCCACTTGCGACAGCAGGTATTGCATTTGCAGCAGGCATGCTAGTAACCGCACTTATTCGTCGTAAGTAATCGTTATGCAATCTTCTCAATCTACAGATGAGAAAACGCAAGATGCCACTGATCAGCCGTTAAACGCTGATCAGTGGCAAGATCATCTTGCCAAATTATCTGACTATGCCAAACAGCTTTATATTGACTACCGCAAGCAAACGGGGCTTTGCAAACAGCTTGCCGCGACGGAGTGGCGCTTATCAACACGCTCACTCGCCTTAACAATAATTCTACTCGTCTGTTTTGCAGGCGGCTTGGTGCTACTTTGGGCTGGCTTACTTGCCACTGTAGGCATCGCGATATTTAGCTTTAGCCAATCATTGTGGTTATCTGCTGTTTCATTGATTGTTTTGCAATTGCTTTGTCTTGCATGGCTTTGGAAAAACATTGGTTATGTCAGCAGTAAAATTGGTTTTGATCATACGCTCAAGAGCGTTCGTCAATTACTGAATATTAATAAGGATGAATGATGTTAATTGATTATTTTATCAATAAGCCACAACACAAAGTCGGTGAGCTTAGTCATCAAATGGATTTACAAGATGAGCTTAAACGTCAGCATCATCAAGCATTTAATTACCGCCTGAAACGTTTTGCTGTCAGTAAGGTGGGTATTGCCAGTGCCTTTACGGCGGGTATGGGCTACGAAGCGCTCAATGATCCACAGCCAAAAAGCAGCAAACTGAAACAAATTGGTCGCTTTAGCTGGTTACTGCGTTTGTTGTGATCTTTATCATGTAAAGTGTGCATTTTACTTCTCTTTTCCATCCATTTTCATTACTTTAAACACACACTAGCTATTTGTGGAAACCTAAGGTGAAAAAAAGGATTGTATTAACAGGCGGACCTGGTGGTGGCAAAACAACAGCCATCGATTTATTAAGACGTGAGTTTTCAAAACAAATTGTCGTGGTGCCAGAGTCTGCGACCATGCTTTTCAGTGGTGGTATAGAACGAGGCGATTCAGCTCATCTTATCAAAGCCCATCAACAAGCTATCTTCAGCTTACAAAAACACCTTGAACATATTCAGCGAACCATGCACCCAGATCGTTTAATGCTTTGCGATCGTGGTAGCTTAGATGGCCTTGCCTACTGGCCCGGTGAACAAGATGAGTTTTTTCAGTGCTTAAAAACCAGCCTAGAAATCGAACTTAATCAGTATGATGCGGTGATCTTTTTTGAAACGGCTGCTAAATCTGGGCAGAGTATTCATTCTAATAACCCAGTCAGAAACGAATCTGATCAACAAGCCATATTGCTTGATGACAAACTACAAGCTGTTTGGTCTCAGCACCCTAACTTTAATTTAGTGAAAAGTTCAGAGTCATTTATTCAAAAGGTGATGTTTGGCATCGACACCATCCGCAAAGTCATGGATAGCTATAACTAACAGCTTAATCAAGCCATTAAACTGTTAGTTATCAGGTCTATTAACCACGATTATGTGGTCGAGCGTAGTCTATATCAGGCCCTTTTGGCACAACTTGAGTTGGGTTGATCATGGTGTGGCTAAAATAGTAATGACGTTTTATATGATAAAAATCAACGGTCTTACTTACACCTTCAACTTGATATAACTCACGCAAATAGTTGCTGATCGCCGGATAGCTCTCAATAGTACGCAAATTACATTTAAAGTGGCCCACATAAACACTGTCGAAGCGAATTAAAGTAGTAAATAAACGCCAGTCGGCCTCTGTCAGTGTGTCACCCACTAAATAACGATTAGCTGTTAAACGTTGCTCAATCTTATCTAGAGCGGCAAAGAGATTATCAAAGGCTGATGTATAAGCTTCTTGCGTTGTCGCAAAGCCAGCACGATACACCCCATTATTAATGTTGTGATAAACAAACTCATTAACTTCATCAATTTCAGAACGTAACGATTGCGGATAAAAGTCGCGTTCATTACCTGTTAGAGCATTAAACGCGCTATTAAACATTCTGATAATTTCAGCAGATTCGTTGCTAACAATACGCCGCGTTTTTTTATCCCAAAGCACGGGAACCGTAACACGACCTGAATAATCGGCTTTGTTACGCGTATAAATTTGATGCATAAAGTCGCTATCGAAAAGTGCATCACCGGTGCTGTGATTGTCTTTATCAAAGGTCCAGCCATGCTCTAGCATGTCAGGGCTCACAACCGACACACTGATATAATCTTCAAGGCCTTTTAAATGGCGAAAAATCAAAGTGCGATGAGCCCAAGGGCAAGCTAAAGAGACATAAAGATGGTAACGACCTTTCTCAGCTTTAAAGCCCGCATCACCGCTTTGCCCTGCACTGCCATCTTCGGTAACCCAGTTACGTAACTGGGCTGCCTCACGTTTGAACTCACCTTGATTGTTATCGGTATCGTACCATTTATCTTGCCATTGGCCATTTACTAGTAATCCCACAATAACCTCCTATAGTGTGCCAAATTTACCTAGCTGATAGTCACGTACTGCTTGCTGTAACTCAGCTTGGGTTGTCATTACAAACGGGCCCATATGAGCGATTGGTTGCTTAAGCGGCTCACCGGCTAGGATCAACGCCCCAGCACCAGTTTGCGAGTTAAACTCAATGTTACTGCCAGGCTCTAAAATCAATAAGCTGCCCGCTTTAACTGGACCGCCCTGTTCAGTATGGATTTCTCCGGTATGGATATAAATCATCACCTTAGTTTGCGCTAATGGTGCATGGTAAAACTGCGTACCAGCCGGTAAAGTCACATCAGCAAGCATGCCATCAGCGGCGAGGTCTTGTAGGCTTGAGTCCTGCTTTTCACCGGCAAACTGCCAGCTTCCTGCCAACGCTTTAAGCTCAACACCTTGCTCATTTTGAGTCGTTGGTGCTGGCGCTTCAGTGGTATCTTGATATCGCGGTGCTCTTAGCTTCTCGGCACTTGGCATATTGAGCCAAATCTGAAAGCCGTGCATACCTTCTTTGGCATCTGCTAATGGCATTTCACTGTGGATCACACCAAAACCGGTACTCATCCACTGCACATCACCAGCGCGAATCGCTTTTTTGTTACCCATTTGATCTTGGTGCTCAAAGCCACCTTTAATAATGTACGTAAAGGTTTCAATACCACGGTGAGGATGCGCAGGAAAGCCGCCCATAAAATCACTGTGATCATCAGACTTCAGCTCATCGATCATTAAAAAAGGGTCTAAATACTTGCCATCAAAGCCTGGAATACGGCTGATGTTTACACCATCACCATCTTGTGTGGCATGGCTATTTAATTGTTGAATCACTTTCATAACTTTACTCCCGTAAATTGTATGAAATGATTGTAGGCGCTAATTTAACTAACAACCATGAGTAAAATTCGCACTAATCATTCTATTTATGAGAATGCTTATTTTGTTGTCTGGTTAACCTATCAGCCACTGTTGCCCCGCGATCTCCCACTTCTTTCTCTGGACCTATGGTGCTATCTACTAAGGTTTGCTGCTCAGCACTGGCATTAATGGCCGCACCAAAAATGATGATGTATGCGCTGATATAAAGCCACATCAACATGATCACCACACCACCTAACGATCCGTAAGTTTCGTTATAACTTGCAAATTGCGATACATAATATGAAAAGCCTATTGATGCGATGATCCACAGTAAGGTGGCAAGCATTGAGCCTGGGGTGATCCAGCGCCATTTTGCAGGCGTTCGGTGAGGTGCATAGCGATATAAAAATGCTAAAGCGCAATTAAATATAATGGCTAATAGCGGCCAAGTAACAAGCTTAATCATTAAATCGATAAGCTCAGTTAAGCCAACTAAGTTAAGCACTATCGGTAAAATGCCAATGATCAATAACGCCACCAGCGCAACCACAATAGCACCTAACGAAAATAAAAAACGCACCACTAATGCCATAAAAAACTGGCGCTTATTGCGCTGATGATAAGTAATGTTGCAGGCAGTGATCAGTGCTTGGCAGCCTTTACTACTACTCCAAACCGTTAATAACAAGGTCCCTATGGCGCTGACACTTAATACCTTTTGTGATTGCTGAGTGATGCCACTCACTTGCAGCAAAATAATGTCGCGGCTACTTGCAGGTAAAATAGCAATCACTTTATCGAGCTGATCATAAATATCGGTTGGCGACGCAAAATAAGCATACACAGAGACTATGGCCGCCAGCGCAGGGAAAATCGCCAACAAGGCATAAAATGCCACACCTGCCGCCACGAAAGATAAATTGTCTTGTGATAGGTTGTGATAAACCCGCTTACTGATATCCCACCAACCACGAATTGGGATCTCCATCGGTGAGCGAGCGTGGTAACCACGATTGTCCTTACTCATAAACGACCTAAATAATTGCCTTTAACACTCTCAAGCTGCAAACAACTTGCCAGTAATAATGGCGTCTGAATTGCATTAAGCTAAGCTTATAAAAACAGTACAAAGGTCCATGGAGCGGTGCGATGAGTTATTATTTACTTATTAAAAATCAATTAGCTAGTTTGTTTACACCGACAGTTTCAGTAACGTCACAAGCAATTCCTGAGAGTCTATCTTGGCAAGACTTAAATTCTCAAGTTACGCAGTTTTTACATACTACATGGCAAATGTTACCTGCACTGACACTCGGTATTGTAGCTATCATTATCTGCTACTTATTAGCTCGTCCTTTATCGTATTTATTAATCAAACCGCTTGGCTTTGTCAGTGAAAGTAAACTTTTACATGTGGTGACTAGGCGCTTTTTTAGCATCATTATCATCTTGTTTGGCGTGTACTTATTTTTGCGTCTTGCAGGGCTCACCAGTTTTGCCGTGGCGATTATGAGTGGTACTGGCTTAGTCGGTCTTATTTTAGGTTTTGCTTTTCGCGATATCGCCGAAAACTTTATTTCGAGTATGCTACTTAGTGTGCAGCGCCCTTTTCGTATTGATGATGTTATCGAAGTTGATGGTCGTTTAGGGGTAGTTAAAAAGGTTACGGCTCGCGCCACCACCTTGGTTGATTTTGATGGCAATCACATTCAAATTCCCAATGCGACCGTGTATAAAAACGTCATTAAAAATCTCACCGCAAACCCGAAAATGCGGGGTCACTTTAATGTTGGCATTGGTTACGATAATGACATTCGCTATGCCCAACAATTAGCGATGAAAGTGGTTAATCAAAACTCGGCTGTTATTAATGATCCGCCAAGCCAAGTGTTAATTGATTCATTAGGCTCAGCGACCCTTAATCTAACCATTTATTTTTGGGTCAATAGTAACGAGCACAGTACTATTAAAGTGGCCTCACAATTAATGCGAGAGCTGGTCAATACCTATTTAGCAGAGCAAATAAGTATGCCTGATGATGCTCGCGAGCGAATTATTTTAAATACCGAAACAGAGCAAATAAATAGTAATTCGAGCACGCCTACCCAAACATCAAAAACACTCACCGATCATAGTTTAGATGATGTCAGCAGCGATGCTGATGATATACGCGAACAAGCTGATCAATCTCGCGACCCCGAACAAGGCAGTAATATTATCTAAAATTTATTGCTAACTAGGTTTCATCATTGGGTTTATCGTGCATAGCGCGTTTAAACCCTTTAACTGATGTCCCTAAATCACCACCTATTCGAGAGAGCTTTTTTGTGCCAAATAACAGCACCACAATTGCGGCAATAATGACTAATTGCCAAACACTAATTCCTGCCATAACAACCTCATTTTTTTAAAAATAAAAGCGCCTTTGCAGGCGCTTGAACAACACTAACAACTGGGAATACAAAGATTAAAAACTAGCACGTATACCTAATGCGACCTGAGTACCAAAGCGCTCAAGGTAACTCACTTGGTCAGTGCGTTTGGTGTAACCCCAATAACGCTCATTCGTTAAGTTAGTTGCTTCAGCAAACACAGTGAATTGATCACTGATGTTATAGCTCATGCTGGCATCTAACTGACCATAATCAGAGATCCAATATGGACCGCCCCATGCATCAGGATCCGATAAGAATTTGCTACGCCAGTTATACGCTAAGCGTGCTTGGAAACCATATTGCTCATAATAAACCACGGCGTTGTATGAGTTCTTCGACATGCCTTTAAATGGCAAGCCTGACTCTTTAAGCTCTGGCTCATCGTAACTACTGTCAACGTAGGTGTAGTTCAACTGAAAACCTAAGCCATTGAATGGTTCAGGTAGTAAGTTTTCAAGCGACTGCTGATAAGCAAACTCAGCCCCTTTGATAGTTGCACCGTACTTGCTCTTACCAGGGTAAGATGCAAAGTAACGCACACCTTCAATTTCAACTGGGCTTTCTACGTAATCGATAAATGATTTCAGGTCTTTGACAAACACTCCACCACTTAATGAGCTACTGTCTTCAAAGTACCACTCTAAGGTCATATCGGCTTGATTAGCTTCTTCAGGCGTTAACGATGAATCGCCCATAGAAAGTTGTGGTAAACCTTCACGATACGTATCAAAGTTTGGCGCAAGCCATGGGCGTAAATAGCCTAACGATGGGCGGCTAATTACTTGTGCCGCAGAGAAACGATAAATCAAATCATCGGTAATACTGAGCTTGAAGTTCATGCTTGGTAAAATGTTGCTATAGTCTCCTTCAAATGATTGCTCAACGGTTTCGCGCCAACCATTTTCAAGCGGTTTACCATCCTCTTGTAAGTCAATTAACGATAGATCATACACTGACCCTTTAGAGCTCACTTCTGTTTGCGAACCACGAATACCGACGTTTAACATATACGGCATGTTTGCAAGAGTGCTTTCGAGCGTCACTTGCGCATACGCGGTAAGGACTTCTTCGGTTACCTCATAAGAACCTGATGGATTAAGCGATGCAACAATGCTCTTATCGGTCGCTTCAGCATTAATTGAACGATAATAAGCAAGTAACTTATCGTAATCGAAACTTGGCCATGGCTCAGGTGTGATGCTACTTTCGCCTTCTAAGAAGTTATCGAAATTCGCCTCAACAAACACATCGCTTGGAATTTCAAAGAGGTTAAAGTCACCAACATTCACTACTGTGCTGTCATCAAATTCGTAACCATCGCGCTCTAAATATTGACCACCATTACTGAATTGGCTGGCATTTTTTGATGCATACTGAAGCTGACTTTTAGTCTGCTCAAGGTAAGTCAAACCAAAATCAACACGGGTCACTAAATCACTTTCTGGCACAAACGTACCGGTAAATTTAAAGTCATTAACCGTGTCTTCAACCCCAGTACCTGTATTACGGCTATAGTGAGCACCGTATGATTGATCCGCAGTTAAGCCCGGCGATAAGGTCACATCTGGCAGCATATTACCCGTGGTGTAATCAATCCCAATCGAATCAATAAAACCACGCGCAACAATAAAGCGGTTGTCACCACCGTTATCGTTTTTCGCTTTTGAATGTGCAACATCCACAGCCAGTGTTAGGCCATCCATTGGATACCATTTAGCATTAAGGGCAAACTGATAAGTATCGGTTTTACGTGGATTGGTTAAGTTGAGTAACTCCACCATAGTGTTACCGGTTTGCGTCATTGAAACTACACGGCCTGTGTCATCAAATTCTGCATCGGTAAACACTGGCGTGCCTGGTGTCCAGCTTTCATCATAGTTAACAAAACCGATTTGATAGCGATGACCATCAGTGTTGTAACGTGAATAAAGAGCATCAAAGTTAATATCTAGGGTATCTGTTGGGCGCCATTGCATTGCTAACGTCGCACCGACGCGTTCACGCACATCCTGCGCGTTGGCAAAATACATGTAACTCGGTATTTTTGAGGCAAATATTTCACTTTGGCCATCAATTTCTCCGTTGCCGTTCATGTCGACTGGCACACCAGCACTGTCTGCTCCCCAACCTTCTTCTTCGTCAAAAAAGCCGCTTGCTGAGTATGTGTCTGCACGTAAGGTTTTCTTAGAATACGCACCAGAGAAAAGCACACCAAAGGTATCATCATTAAAGTTGTCACCTATGATGAATGAAGCATGCGGGTGTACATCGCCTGTTCGCGATTCATAAATCCCTTTTGCTGAAGCACTCAAGGTAAAGCCATCTTGATCTAGTGGTTTACGCGTTTCGATATCAACAACTGCACCAATGCCCCCTTCAATTAAGCGTGCTTCTGGTGACTTATACACTTGTAGTGCCCCCACTAACTCTGAAGCAATCGTATCAAAGTTAAAGTCGCGGCCTGAGTTTTCAGACGCCAGTTTACGACCATTCAACGTAGTAATGTTGTAGCCACCACCTAAACCACGGACTAAGATATTTTGCCCCTCACCGCCATTACGAGTAATGGTGATGCCCGGAATACGCTGCAATGCTTCCGCTAAGTTTTCATCGGGGAACTTACCGATGTCATCAGCGACAACGACATCAACAACCGTCGTTGCTTCTTTCTTTCGAAAGTTTGATTCTTTAATACTGCTACGGATCCCTGTAACTTCAATAACCTCAACATCCTCTTCGGCCTTACTATCGTTTTGTTGTTGCTGAGCAGTTGCTGCGAAACTGACTGATGAGGCCAGAATCGAGCTTATCAGCATGCTCAAATATGTTTTTCTAGTTGTTGTTGCCATGATGATTTCCTGTTTTTAAATGTTCAGATTTCTTCACCATAAAAATGGTAATGAGTAAGGCCTTATATTTAATCTATAACAAAATGAAACAATCTAGCAACAATAAATTACCTTGTGAAACTTTCGATAGTTACGAATTAGGTTTTAAATATGACAAAAATGACCTTCAAAGCCTTTAAATATAGGGTTTTAATTTCGAAAATTACGATAATGATTTTTTTTAAAGATTTTATTTACGGTGGGCAGGTAAGGTTATTTTGCACAACAAAAAAGGCGGCAACAGCCACCTTTCATCAATTCTATTTAACTAGCGAGTTAAACGGTAATCACCTCGATACCTAAGCTCGTTAATGATTCAACGAACTCTGCTGGCATATTTTTGTCGGTGACCAGCACATCAATTGATTTAAGCGGCAATACATTATACAAAGCACGCTTACCAAATTTACTTGAATCTGTGACTGCAATGACTTTATCTGCGCGGGTGCACATGGTGCGATTCAACATTGCCTCGGGCTCATAATGAGTGGTGATCCCCGCTTCTGAGTCGATACCATCAACCCCTAAAATAACCTTTTTAAAGTTATATTTGCTAAGTGCTTGCTCGACTTCATTTGAGTAGAAAGACATTGATTTCTTTCGTAGTTGCCCACCCAGCATAAACACATTTGCATCTTCAATATCAGCCAATACATGGGCAATATTAAGGCCGTTTGTCATCACAGTAAGGCCCTGCTTATTGGTTAATGCTTTGGCAACTTCTTCTGTGGTGGTGCCAGAATCAATAATCAATGAATCGCCATCATCAACCAAACTTGCCACAGCTTTCGCTAATAACACTTTCACAGCATAGTTTTCGTTATGCTTATCTTTTACCGAAAGCTCTTTTGCCAATTTATCGCAGGCAATTGCCCCACCACGTGAACGGACAACTAAGCCTCGTTTACCGAGCTCGTTAAGATCATGGCGAATGCTAACCTCCGAAATATCAAAGGTCTTTGCAAGATCTTTAACATTTACTTTGCCATTTTCCTCGGTCATCAGGACGATTTTTTGTCTTCTTTCTATTGTGGTTAGCATAGCTGGCCTGTTGTTTTAATAGCTGCTTTCAAATTTGTAGATCAATATTACACAATTTACAGTTTTAAAGCCAAATTTAGTTTCGAAACAAAATAAAACTTTCAAAACTTACGATAATTGTTTTATGATAATTTCACAATAAATTTCTTGGTGACAAAAATGACAACACAAAGCTCACTGTTAGAGCAAACAGAACACACCAATCGCACGCAATTACTGCCAATGATGATTATAGGTGGCTTGTTTTTCTTATTTGGTTTTATAACTTGGCTTAACGGCTCCTTGATCCCATTTTTACAAATGGTCTGCGATCTCAACCATATTGAAGCTTACATGGTGACACTGGTGTTTTATATCGCCTATACCGTGATGGCACTGCCAAGCGCTAAGATTTTGCAAATATTCAGCTATAAACATGGAATGTCATTTGGTTTAGGCACCATGGCATTTGGTGCACTGTTGTTTATTCCTGCAGCACAAATTCAAGCGTATTGGTTATTTTTGGTTGCCTTATTTACGTTAGGTAGCGGCCTCACCTTATTACAAACCGTCGCGAATCCTTACATCGTGCTAATAGGCTCTAAAGACACGGCAGCCGTGCGCATTAGCATTATGGGCATTCTCAATAAGAGCGCAGGCGTGGTTGCTCCATTACTTTTCTCTGCGATTGTGTTTAGCGACATTGCCAGCTTTAGCCCAGAAGCCCTCGCCCAATTGAATAGCACTCAAAAGCAGTTGCAGTTACAAGAACTCGCTAATCGTTTAATTACTCCTTACTTTGTAATGGCAATCGCATTAACGATATTAGCGGCGTTAATCATGCTGGCCCCGCTACCTGATATTGAGCAACCAAAAGCCAGCAATAACAGCGAGAGCAAATCAGTCCTGCAATTTCCACACTTAGTTTTAGGCGTGATAGCCCTATTCTTTTACATAGGTGCAGAAGTTATTGCCGGCGACACTATTGGCCTGTACGGCAAAGAACAAGGGGTATTGCAGTTCGCAGAACTCACCTCTTACACCATGGGCTTTATGGTGCTAGGTTATGTTTTAGGTATCGTGTTAATTCCTCGCTTTTTTAGTCAGCAACAGGCGCTGATATTTTCCGCGTTAAGTGGTTGTGTGTTTTCACTGTGCATCATTTTGATTGAACCGCAACAAACAGCGATTGCAAACGTAGTGCTCTTTTGGCTTGCTGAAAACAGTTTTCCAGATACCGTGTTATTTGTTGCATTACTTGGTTTATCGAATGCGCTCGTTTGGCCAACCATTTGGCCTATGGCCCTTGCAAATCTTGGCGATAAAACCCAAACCGGCGCGGCATTACTGATTATGGGGATTTCTGGTGGCGCGCTATTGCCTTTGGTATACGGTGTATTTGCAGAATATACAGGCAATGCACAACAAGCTTACTATCTGTTGATCCCTTGCTATGCGTTTATTCTTTATTACGCACTGATTGGTCACAAACTAACAAGTTGGTGTAAGTAACGACATGAGCAGGCTTAGTTGTTTTACTATTTAACTAGCCTGCAATTTTTCTGATGTGAAATAGCCCAATAGCAAAAATTCACGCACAGTAAAAATACACTTATAAATTAAGTACTCGTCACGCTTATCAAGGCTCACTTTTGAAAGAGGTAAGGCTTGCTGCGCTATTATGTGCTGTTGCTGCTGCAAAGAGATAGTAAATAAGCCAGTGAGTTTATCTGCTAATTGCGACGATGAAACAGCACCTTCTGCAATCAGCTCAGCGCCTTTTAAGCATGCCGTACGTTCAGTCACAGTTAGTGTATTTGCTAGCATTAAATCTGTGAAAGCAACTAAATTAAAATACAGTTGCTCATTTGGCTCTAGCTCTAAAATAACCGCCTGCATTTGCGTGACCACATCCCGATGAGCCGCTGTTTTAAGCACCTCAAAATGATTGTCATCCACTCTATCAAATAGCTGAGTCGCAGCCACTGGCGTAATAGCCGCACCGAATAATGCAGCTAAACATTTAATCGCATTTCGCCTTTGTAAATCAGCCATTGAACACCCCGTTTTGATAATGCCGTACAGCGTGATCGGCAGCTCTTGCAGTAAATGCCATATAGGTTAACGAAGGGTTCTGATAACCCGACGAGCACATAAACGAGCCGTCAGTGATATAAACGTTACGCACACTATGAATTTGGTTGTAACGATTAAGCACTGAGGTTGTAGCATCATATCCCATGCGCGCAGTTCCCATTTCGTGGATGGCCTGCCCCGGCGCTGAGCCTTTATCGTACGCTTGCACATTCTGATATCCAGCTTTGCTGAGCATCTCGACGGCTTGCGCTTTCATATCATCGCGCATGCGCTGCTCGTTTTCAGCAAATTGGCAATCAAAATTAACTAAAGGTAATCCCCATTGATCTTTTAATACCGGATCTAAGCTCATTTTATTACGATGATAAGGCAGGCATTCACCAAAGCCTATTAATGCAACTTGCCAAGGCCCAGGTTTGGCAAGCTCTTCTCGAAAAGCCTTACCAAAGCTAAGTTCTTTAAAGCCCCGTCGCCAATCTTTGCGTGTTGCGTATCCTTGATAGCCATAGCCGCGAATAAAGCTATGCTGCTCTTTATCATCAAGGTTTCGAAAACGAGGGATATGAAAGCCAACGGGTCTGTCGCCATCATTAAAGTCATCAGCAAAACCTTTTGGTTCACCCGTTGCGCCAACCCTAAAATGGTGATCCATAAGGTTATGACCAAGCTCTCCACTATCGTTCCCTAAGCCATTAGGAAAACGTGCAGAGGTTGAATTTAATAACAAGGCTGTTGTTGCCACCGTTGATGCACAGCAAAAGATGATGTTCGCTCTCTCGATACGCTCTTTTTTAGATTCAGCATCAATTACTTTCACGCCCGTAGCTTGCCCGCTATCAGGGTTGTAAATAATCTCTTTGGCAATGGAGTGAGTCTGAATAGTGAGTCGCCCAGTACGCATCGCTGCAGGTAAGGTCGAGGCTAAACTACTAAAATAACTACCGGTTGGACAACCTCGCATACAGCGGTTGCGCTTGCTGCATGGAGCACGACCTTGCTCAGGCTTTGCCTTAGTTAAATGCGCAACTCGCCCGATGGTGAGGTGCCGATTAGTGTAGTGAGTTAATAAACTTTGTTTAAGCTGCTGCTCTACAGCATTAAGCGCAAAAGGAGGTAAGTAAGGTCCATCTGGTAGCTGAGGTAAGTTCAGCGCTTCGCCAATAACCCCGATGTAGGCTTCGACTTTATCGTACCAAGGCGCAATATCTTTGTAGCGCACTGGCCAATCAACGCCGTGACCATCTTGTTTGTTGGCTGCAAAATCTATATCACTGAGGCGTAAGCATTGCCGCCCCCAAGTTAATGAGCGCCCACCAAGATGATACCCTCTGATCCAATCAAAACGTTGCGATTCTAGATAAGGATGCTGCAAATCATTCACAAACCAATGTTTTATTGATTGCTTGGTGGCATAGCCAGTGCGTGCTTGTTTAGCTTGATTCTGTTTTTCTAGTAGGCTAGGCCTGTCACGAAATGGCAGTTGCCAATCTTCTTTAAAGGCAGTGATATAGTCAGTACCATGCACAACCTGCCTGCCGCGCTCAAGTAACAGCACGTTAAGGCCTTTCTCGGTCAGTTCTTTAGCAGCCCAGCCGCCAGTAATGCCACTGCCAATAACAATGGCATCGAATACTTTTGCCTGCATTCTCACTTAACTTTTAAAAGATTTGCTTACCCGCACAGATCGTTGCTTGCACAGAGAAGTCTTTATCGAGCAGGGCAAAATTAGCCTGTTTACCTACCGCAATACTGCCTATTTGCTCCGCTTTATTTAAAAACTCAGCGGGTACTAAACTGGCCATGTTAGTTGCTTCAACTAGGCTTGCGTCGGTTAGGTTATAAAAACGTTCAACGCCAACTTCCATGGTTAATGTACTGCCCGCTAAAGAGCCGCTCTCAGTTCGCGCAACACCTTGCTCAACCACAATAGGAAGCTCACCTAAGCGGTAGCGACCATCATGCAAGCCTCCGGCGCTCACGCAGTCTGTGATCAGAGCAATTTTATCTGCCCCTTTTAAACGGTAAACCATGTTCATGATGCTCGGGTGCAAATGAATACCATCAGGAATAAGCTCAACCATGGCATCGTTGTCCATCAATAGTGCGCCTGTACAACCAGGATCACGATGATGAATACCGCGCATACCATTAAAAATATGCACACCACCGCAGGCACCATGAGCAAGAGCTTGTGTTGTTTGCTCAAAATTAGCATCTGTATGACCCAGCATTACACGCACACCTTTATCAGTGATATAGCGGATCATGTCGGGCGATTTAAGTAGTTCTGGCGCTAACGCAAATGAGCTTAAACAACCTTCACATGCGGCATAAATTTCATCAAATCGCTGTTTAGTAAGCTCTAAAAAAAATGACTCGTTATGCGCGCCCTTATGTGCTTCGGCAAAGAATAAACCTTCGTTATAAGCCCCTAGCAACTGCGCTCCAGCCAAGCCTTTTTGATACGCACTCGCCATATTTTTATAAGCTTGAATTGAGACGTCCCAGTCTGCGGTTACCGTTGTGCCAACAAAACCCGTTACGCCGTGCTTTGCTAAAGAACGAGAAATAGTCTCTAGTGATTCTGGGGTGCCGTCCATAATATCGCAGCCTTCACGGCCATGAATATGTAAATCAATAAAGCCCGGAAATAAACTGTGCTCACCTAAATCTATTACCTCGATCTCGGGCGCTATTTGCGTGGTAATGGCAGTAATTTTTCCTTGCTCGACCAAGACCACATGATCGAGTAAAACCGCATCAGCAGTCACCACTTTTGCAGCTTTTAAGTAATAACGATCAAGATGCGTTGGAATTAGCATGAACACTTCCTATTATTGCAGCGCCTCTTACGCCGCTAGAATCACCAAATTTTGCACGCTTCACGTCGGGCACGGCAAAACCTGAAAATAAATGAGTTTGAATCGCGTCAGGTAGTTTTTCTACTATTGCATCAATGAGCGACAGCCCGCCCCCCAGCACGATAACTTCTGGGTGCAAACTTTTACTAATAGCAGCAAAGGTTTCGCCAAGAATATCTAAGTAACAAGCGAGCACCTTTAAGGCTTGCTCATCCGAGCGCTTGATATCGTTAGCCCATTCAATCGCAGATTTAGGAGATTGCGTAATATGCTGATACAAGGTTTGTACACCAGGCCCCGCAATATAACTTTCGACACAGCCATTTAAACCACAGCCACATTTTAAAACCGGCAGCTGGTATTTTTGCTGCAAATATGCAGACAGCGGTAAATGACCGTACTCCCCCGACATACCCAAACCTTGGTTAAACAAGGTTCCATCAATACACATACCGCCCGCCGCACCAGTGCCAACAATGGCACCGAATACTCGGCTATAACCTTCACCAGCTCCGCCATTGGCTTCTGATAAGGCAAAACACCGGGTGTCATTTAATATCGCAACAGGGCGTTTTAATAATGCTTGAAGATCGTTGGCAATCACTTTGCCTGTGGCACACGGCACATTAGCCGACAGTACTTTACCTTCATCATTAACGATACCTGGCATACCGATGCCCACCGCACCTTGGCAACCTGTCAGTTCATCGGCTTTAATTACCTGCTGATAAATTGCATGCAAAAATTGCTGATAGTCATCAGTTGGCGTAGTAATACGCCAACTTTGCTGTTGCTCTAAATTATCATTAAAAATGGCGGTCTCTATTTTTGTACCACCAATATCGAGTCCGTAAACAGCCATACTTTACCCAACACTACTTAGCGAGAAGTTAATGGGTAAATAGTTACCCCTTTTACAACACGGTTAACTTCGCCCGTAGGACAAGGGTTATCAGGTGTTAAACCGAGTGACATTGATTTATAAAATGCAAAAATCTGACAATAGACAATATAATACAGACCTTGCCAAACATCATCTAGCTCGACCAGTTCAGTATTTAAAGCCAGCTTTTTAACCGCTGAACATTGTTGGTCATTCAACAGTTCGTTATATAAATCAGCATCATACAGACTACTATAAAAATCACTTGAGGCCATTAATAGCACTGCGGTTTTATCATTAATAATGGTTTTAGGACCATGACGAAAACCAAGTGGGGTTTCAAAGTAACTTATTAAATCACCATTGGTCAGCTCTAAGCACTTTAAGGCCGCTTCTTTCGCGTAGCCAAGTAAGGAGCCCGCCCCTAAAAATACCAAACGTTCAATGTCAGTTTGCGCAAACCCCTTGATCTCTTCAAGTTGCGTGTCGAGCAGCTGCTCTGTCTGCGTGGCAACTTGTGCAAGCTGATTAACATCTGGTGTAAAAATACATAATGTTGAAAGCAGCATCGAGGTGAAACTACTGGTCATAGCAAAGCTTTCATCTAAGGTTTCTTTTGGCATAAGTACACTAAAACTATTTTTTTTAGCTGCTGCTCTTTTCGCTAACTCACCATTTTCATTACAGGTAATAACTAAATGAAAGCACTTTTCAACAACTTGCTCTGCGATATCGACCGTCGCGACACTTTCAGGGCTATTGCCTGAGCGCGCATAAGAAATAAGTAAAGTGGGTGTGCTCTTTTGTAAAAAACCATGAGGGTTAGAGACAATGTCGGTAGTACTCACTGCGCGCACATTTAAATCTGTTTTGGCTGTTAAGTGTGGTGCTAATGCCTCACCAACATAGGCTGATGTGCCAGCCCCTGTTAATACGATTTGCAGTCCTTTTAATGCCAAAATTGGCGCTAAAAATGCATTTATTTCTGCTCGATGCGTTTCAATAATAGCCGCCGTATTGCACCATGACTCTGGCTGCTGGGAGATTTCTCTTGCTGTCCAATAAGCGTTTTGCTGCTTAAGCTCTGTTTCGTTTAATGATAAAAACTGCGTCATAATTAATTCTCTCTCAACACCACTTATTGATTACAAGCACGCGAATAGGTATTCGTGACTTCCATGATTTTATTAATTACTAACTCACGCGGTGATGAGTTAATTTGGCCATTGATCAATGCCTTATATTGCGCTGGCATAAATTGGCTAAGTAAAGTTTGTGGAATAATTTGCCCTTCTAAGTTTTCAAACAGTGTTTCTACTGTTTGTTTTATTTCATCTTCAGGCCAGTAATAACGAATACGGTCGCTATAACTATAAGCTCTAAACAGCTTAGCTTCAGCACCTTGTGTTGGGTAAAACTTATTCCAGTAATGTGGCTTTTCTAGCATGATGCGATCACATACATCACGTAAATTAGAACGCTTAGCCGCTTCGACTAATTGATCTTCAATATAAGATAACGCAAACAACCCTTCGCGTAGTGCATAGGTAAGCTGAGGACCCACTTTCAATATAGCAAAGTGATCTTGCACCAACTCGTGATAGCAATGATCTGGCTGATAGTCGGTAGAGTGAGCTTCATAAACAAGATTATCGACAGTGGTGATAAACTCTTTCAGTTTTTGCGCTTCATTACGTTGGTAATCAAAAACTTGATGGTTATCAAATTCAACTCCTGGCTGCACAACAACAGCAATAACACGTGACCAGACATCGCTTATGTTTAAGTTAGCAAACGCTGCCTGATGTAATTCGATTGTTTGCTGCACTCCCTCAACATGCGATACCTCAATAATTTCATGCTCTTGTGTTGCGCCACCCGGAGGAGGAACCTCAGTGCCCACTACATACAGAATATCGTTATCTTTTGAGACTGACTCAGCGGCTTGGCACATCAATGCGGCACGCTTGGCAATTTCGGCATCAGCTAAACGCTCTCCATCGTCGGCGCATGGCATACTGGCATCTAAATGAATTTTCTTAAAACCCGCACTTGCATAAGCTTTTACTAGTTCAACAGCTTTTACCATCGCAACGTCTGCAGGCTCATTTACCCAACACACTGGGCCTAAATGATCACCACCTAAAATAATGCGCTGGGTATCTAACCCTACTTTTTGGGCTATAGCATGAACAAACTCAACGAAGTCATGGGGCTTCATCCCTGTGTAACCACCAAACTGATTAACTTGATTCGCTGTAGCTTCAATTAAAATTTCGGTGTCATCATTGAGAGCTTGCAACATTGCTGCTTCGATAACGAGCGGGTGTGCACAACACACAGAATAAATACCCTGCGCTTGCTCTACTCGATTGTTATTTATAATCGTTTTTAATGCATTCATGGTTTTCTCCAAGTAGCTTACGCTAATGGTTAGATACGTGATTTGAAATTACATTAGCACAGCGCGAAACGCCGCGCAACAAAACGAAAGATAATGAAAGTGACAAAATAAGTTGAAAACACACTTTCCACGGTATTTTATAAGGATAAAAATGATAAAACCCAAAGTTACGAAAGAATTTGAAAGCATTTAATTGTAATTGACTTTGAGTTGCGATATAACAGAAACAACTGAAACCCACTATTAAAATAATCTCAGTGATTTAGGTATCGTTATGACAATAGATAGACGTAGTTTTTTAAAATCTGCCGCAGCCATTACCGCCGCGACAGTCGTGACTGGCTGTGCGAAAAGCCAACAAGGTGATAATCAAAGCACACCACTTGCAGCACAAGGTAAAAGCGTAATGGGCTTAGCTGTGCCAGCAATGGATGTGGTACGTGTTGGTTTTATTGGGGTTGGTCAACGTGGTAGCGGTCATGTAAAACACCTTTGCCATATTGAAGGTGTTGAAATTAAAGCTATTTGCGACACTGATCAGCTGATGCTAGATAAGTCTGTTAATTATGTTGTTGAAAAAGGCTTACCTAAACCAACTGCTTATACGGGTTCTGATAAAGCCTATTTAGACATGCTTGCTCGCGATGACATCGACATTGTGATCATTTCAACACCTTGGCGTTGGCATACACCAATGAGCGTCGCGACCATGGAAAGCGGTAAACATGCCTTTGTTGAAGTACCTGCAGCAACCACGTTGGAAGAGTGTTGGCAACTAGTAAACACTGCTGAACGCACGCAAAAGAACTGTATGATGATGGAAAACGTTAACTACGGCCGTGACGAGTTAATGGTTTTAAACATGGTTCGTAAAGGCGTATTTGGTGAGTTATTGCATGGTGAAGCTGCTTATATTCATGATCTGCGTTGGCAAATGAAAGAGATTGACCGTAGTACAGGCTCATGGCGTACTTACTGGCATACCAAGGTAAATGGTAACTTATACCCAACCCATGGTTTAGGCCCAGTTTCTCAGTATATGAACATCAACCGTGGTGACCGCTTTGACTTTGTTACCTCAGTCAGCTCACCAGCACTTGGCCGCGCCGCCTATGCAGAGCGCGAATTCCCTGCAGGCCACGAACGCCGCTCGCTGAAATTTACCGCTGGCGACATGAACACCAGCATTATTAAAACAGTGAAAGGTCGTAGCATTATGGTTCAGCACGACACCACAAGCCCACGCCCATACAGCCGCCATAACCTAATTCAAGGTACTAATGGCACATTTGCTGGATTCCCTAATCGTATTGCTCTTGAAGATGTGCCACCAGCCATTGCGAAAATTTACCAACAGCAATATGAAGCAGAGCTCGTCGCGTGGGAAAAAGCAGGTTCACAGGGCCGTAAGCCACATATGCAAAACTTCCATAGCTGGGATCAAGATATGGAAAAATGGCGTGCTGAGTTTGATCACCCACTGTGGAAACGCATGGGTGAAGAAGCAGTACGTAACGGCGGCCACGGCGGTATGGACTTCATTATGCTTTGGCGCATGATCTACTGCTTACGCAACAATGAGCCACTCGATCAAGATGTATATGATGCCGCAGCATGGTCATCAATCTTCCCGCAAAGTATGGCATCAGTTGCTGATAGAAGTAACAGCAAAACAATTCCAGACTTTACCCGTGGCGCTTGGCAAACAGGTAAGCCACTAGGGATTGTGTCTTAACACTTTCTCTCCTTGGAACACTAAAAAGCCCGCTCTTTGCCCTGCGGGCTTTTTTATTGCCCACTCTTTTTGGAATTGTGTTTTATAAATATCTAAACACAAAAAAGCCCGCAACATCGGCGGGCTTTTTGATTAGACTTTAACCTTACTGAGCATGTGCTGCTGCGCGGAAAATCGTGTTAGTTAACAGTACATTCATGCCTTCAAGGTAGGCGCGGTAGGTTGGTGATTGTGTAAAGCCTATTACCATGCCTTTGCCTTGCGGCTGATGAACAAGCAATGGCTTATACGCAAGCTGTGCTTTATTTTGCTGCCATAGATAACCACTTGCTAGCACATCGTCTTTACCTGTAAACCACGCTAGGTTTTTACCTGAGTTCAGTTTTATAGGCGTGTAAATATCATTACCGTAAGCCACTGCAACAAGGTCTTTATCAACCCCTGCAGTTAACCAATGCTCTTGGTCTACTTCAACATTAGCAAGTACACCGGCTACATAGTCTGGCGATGTATGTGGCTCAATGCTCGCTGCTTTTAAATCATCGCGAGAAGCGAATAACTGCCCTGCCACTTTACTACTTTTATCATCGCTGCTGTCGGCTTTATCTTCTCGATAAGCTTGCTCGCGCTTCACATCTAATAAGCCGTAATCAGCATTAGTAGTAAAGCGGTTAGCATTACCGAGGGCAATCAATACGCCGCCTGCCTCAACCCAGCTTTTTAAATTAGCTGCGCCCGATTTACCTAATGCTTGCTCGTAATTACCTTCTGGTAAAATTACCACTTGGTAATCACTTAAGTCAGCCCATGCAAGCATTGGTGTGCGAATGGCGGTTACTGGGTAGCCAAGCTGTCTTTCGATTACAAAACGGGTGCTACCGGCGCTTAGCTCACTGGTTGGTGCATCCCATGCAATCGCCACTTTTGGCGCTACCATTGGCACGGTTTTGTTACTACCAAAGCTTGGGCCTTCAATCACCCAACTTGAATCAACACCATCGACAATTGCCCCTGTTTGCTCGGCAATTTGACTAATTTTAGTCAGTAAGTCTTTATCGTTTAGGCGCTTTTCAATGACTAAGCTGCCCGCTGGGTAGCTAGTTTTATCACCTAATACAAATGCTTGATCAGCACTTTTCAGTTTAACGCCTGCTTGAAGCGCTGCAGTTAAAAAGCGTGCTGCGGCCGTATCACCCCACGCAACGATATAAGCCACAGAGGCTTCTGGGTTATTCACTTTGCCAAGCAATGTGTCGTTGGCCTGAACGGCTTTACTGTCGGCACTCACCGCCTTACCACAGCTGTCGCTATCAACATTAAACATCATCGGCAGTGACCAGCCTGTGACATCGTAAATTTCATCACCTAGGTTACGAGCACGACGTCTTTCTTGCTCTTTGACAAATGCCTCAGCCATATCAACTTGGTCTGTAAACGTGGTACGCACAAAGACACCACGCGGCTGTGCGGTATCAATAATATAACTACCCGCTTTGTACTTAACACCACAGGCTTTGAAGTCTTCGGTTGCTTGTTTAACTTCAACACCATGTTCAGCCATTAGGGTAGCAAGCTTGTGCGTGCCCTCACGATTGCTTTGATTAGGTAAGATATAAACACGCTCTTTGCTTTTCTTACCACTGTCAATCGCATCAATTTGATATTGATAAAAATCACCTAGTAGTTTTTCACGTTGATTGGCAGCCCCTTCGGCAGTCGAAATTGAGGCCACAAACTGACGCTTTACAGTATTAAAATACGTCAGTAGTTCACCGGTATTTTTCTCAAAAACATGGCCTCGCGCAGAGCCTACTTCGTAAGTTGATGCTGATGCACCATAAAAAACAGGCCAGCTATCACCGTAGCCTGGGTAAAAGGCATCAAAAATTTCACGGGTAAAATAATCAAAACCAAATTCATCAAAGTACTTCGCATGATTTTGCCCAATTGCATCCATGTTTGCGATTTGAGTTTTCGTCATATGCGGATTAAATGGCTGAGCAGCCGGTGCAAAGTAGTAAGATTGGTCGCCGCCCATTTCGTGAATATCAATCACCACTTGTGGTTTATATTTATTGATTGCCGCAACTTTACCTTTACTTTCAGGCTGAGTAAGCGCTAACCAATCACGGTTCATATCAAACAGATAATGATTAGTTCTGCCTCTTGGCCACGGCTCATTATGCTCTGCACTTAACCGATCTGCACTGTGCTCAAGACCCACGGTCGCATAATAACGAGTAACAAAGCGCTCACGGCCATCAGGGTTTTGCAATGGGTCGATAAACACCACGGTATTGTCTAAAATTTTGCTGTTTACGGCATCATTCGGGGCTGCTAGTAAGTGATATGCAGTGAATAGTGCAGCATCGGTTGAGCTAATTTCATTGCCGTGCACGGCATACTGAAGCCACACAGACGTCGGTAAATTTTTAATTAGCGACTTAGCTTCTTTTTCAGAGGTGATACGCGGATCAGCCAAAGCTTGGGTGTTATTGGCGAGGGTTTCTAATGAGCGAATATGCTCCGCTGTGCCAACCACCGCATAAACCAGTTCACGACCTTCCCAGCTGTTTCCGTACTTAAACACTTTAATACGATCAGGCGCAGCTTGTTCAAGGGCGCTTAAATAACGGCGCATATCGTTGTAATTGGTAATGCGCTCACCTACATCGTATCCAAGAACTTGTTTAAATGTTGGTATTTGCTGATTATAAGCCGTGCCCGGCCACATTGCTTCGGTATTCGCGGCACTGGCATTAAAGCTTGCCGTTATTGCCACAACACTCACTGAAATGGCTTTTATTATTTGTTTGGCGCTCATTATTTTTCCCAAGTAAAAGTATCTGTTTTGTACATTACAAAAGTATTGAAAATAAACAAATTAAAAACGTTAGATTGGCAAAAATTAAAGACATAAAAAAACCGCGCCGATTGCTGCGGTTATTATTAACATAGCGGAGCTATTTAACTAGGGTCATTTCATCAAGTAGATAACCTGCGTTATCAACTTCTTCCATTAACCAAAGCATGTATCGAATATCAACGTGAATTGCACGGGTGATCTTGGCGTTAAAGTACCAATCTTTGGTGATTGATTCATAAGTCGAGTCAAAATTAAGGCCCACTAATTCACCTTTACCATTCATTACTGGCGAACCTGAGTTACCCCCAGTGGTATCAGCGCTACTTAAAAAGTTGACTGGTACTGAGTTAACTTCAAGAGGTTTAGCCGCTTGTGGCTCACAACCAAAACTGAATAAGCTACAGCTTACACCTGGCAAACCTAAGTCACCGCGGTAATACGCACCAAACGCTTGCTTTTTGTATGCTTCAAGTACTTTATCGGTAACAACAAATGGCTTTTCGCCAGTGTGTTTAGCCACTAAACCACGTAGTGATGTAAATGGCGTTTTATACACAGCATCTGCTGCTGGGTAACCATCAACTTGGGCATAGCTTACGCGTAATGTGCCATTTGCATCTGGGTAAACTGGCTTACCTTTGGCTGTATTAAAGGCGATCACGGCTTGCATATATTGCGGACGAATTTCAGCTAAACGCCCCGCCATTTCTTTTTCGTCAGCTTCTTGTGCCATGTTGGTATCATATAGAGCAACAGCAAGCTTTATGAATGGGTCGTTTGATGCTTCAAATTCGGCTACTGATTTACCAATCCAGCTAACACGCGTTGCTGTATCTGTAAGTTCTGTTTTAGCGTAAAAAGAAGCTACAATCGCATCAAGCTCAGCTTGGGTAGTAGTATCAGTGATACCCAAGCCGTCGTTTAATGCTGCAACTTGCGCAGCTTTATCTTGCGCTAAATAGTTACCTAAGTAGCTTAACCATAAAGCTTTATCGACCTCAGGTGTAAATTGCTTTTGCAAGCGCTCTAAACGCGCTTTAAGCATAGGAAGATCGCGCTCTTGGTAACCCATTTCGCGCTCTGCATTAGGTTTTTCGCTCTCTTTTGCTAAGCGATATAAACGAATCGCGGTGCTTAGTAAGTCTGCGCGTTTTGCATAATCAAAGTAAAAATGACTTTGTTGCTGAGCGTGCGCTTCAACTAATAATGACTTTAATGCGTGATATGAATCTGCGTACGCTTTACGTTCAGCACTTTGCGCAAACCAAGCGAGATACTCTTGTTCTTGCGCAGCTTTAATACCCGGAATATCCGTTACTTTAAAGCCATCTTGTAAGCCTTCCAGTTTCTTTAAACGGTTGTTAGTGCTTTTCACACGAGAGGCATATTTTACTTGTGCTTGCTCATCGCCTTTGCTCTGCTTGGCAATCACATCGAGAGTCATGTTGTAAGTATTAAGCAATGTTGGGTAATACCAACTCGCAGAATAATTTACTTCGTCTGCAAGCTTATAGCGGCTAGTACGACCCGGATAACCGGCCACCAGCACACCATCACCTAAGCTTACGCCGCTCGCATTCACTTTTAAGAACGACTTTGGCTCGTAAGGTACGTTATCTTCGCTGTAATCTGCAGGCTCACCATCTTTACCAACATAGCCACGTACAAAGGTAAAATCAGCTGTGTGACGTGGGTATTCAAAGTTATCGATGTCACCACCAAAGTTACCCAGCGCTTCTGCTGGGGCATACACTAAGCGCACATCTTTGATCATCAATTGTTTGATCATGAAGTACTCTAAGCCATGGTGGAAATCACGGACTGTACAACGATAGTTAGGATCTGACTCACACTCGCTGATCAAGGCTTTGCGATTTGCTTGAATCGCTTCATAACGCGCTTTGCCGTGTAGTTCTGCGGGTAAGTTACCCAATACACGATCAGTGACATCATCCACTTGTTCAGTTACATACAAACGCTCTTGCGGGCCTGCTGGTAGCTCTTTTGATAAATCGGCCGCTAAAAAGCCTTTTTCGATTAAGTTATTTTCTGGTGTGCTGTTATTTTGAATCGCGCCATAAGCACAGTGATGATTAGTTACCGCTAAGCCTTTTGGTGACACAAATGACGCAGAGCAATAGCCTAAACCAACCACTGCATTGAGTGGATATTGGTTAAGATCTGCCACTTGTGAAGCCGGTAATTCAATACCAACGCGGTCAAACTCGCTTTGTAATTGTTTTAATTGATGCGGTTGCCACTGCCCTTCATCAGCGTGCGCGCTACCGACAGCGACAACACCCATGAGTGCTAATGAAGTTGTAATCATATTTTTTTTAATCATGTTAATCCTAGTCAGTGCAAAGCACTATTCCATTGTTGCCTGAAAAAATCGCGCTAAGACTATCATAACCTTGTTTGAGTAAAGGGATATTGCGATTAACGACAGCTTGCTTAGTTAGCTGCCGCAAATTCATCAAAATGTGCTTTGCAATGATTGTAAAACGCATTGGTTAACCGATTCATGGGCGTTGATGCCGACGTAATAAACCCATAGGTTAATTCTATTTTTGGTATAAATGGCACTAACTTCAGCGCGTCGTCTTGGTACTGCTTAGCTAGCAACTCATTCACTATCGATATACCCACATTGTGCTTTACCAAGGTGCAGGCTGTTGTCACGGTATGCGTTTCAACACGTACATTAACGCGGATATTATTTTGTAAAAAAGCATGCTCTATTTGCTTACGCGAATGGCGGCCTCGACCTAATAACACTAAGCTTTCATCACGCAAATCTTGCGCTGTAAGCTGCTTTGCATCTGCAAATGGATGGCTGCTTGATACAGCACATACTAAATGACTGGTGACAATGGGTTCACACCACAATCCCTCGTGATTTTCAGGAAACTGTATAAAGCCACAATCGAAGGCTTTATTTGCGACAAGCTCACATGCTCTGGCTGGACTATGACTATCTAAACTAATTTTTACATTTGGGTGTAATTTAACAAATGACGCCACCGCCTCTGCTAACGGGCCTGCTACAAAGCTGCTCGGGGCAACGATATTAAGCTCACCAACATGTGATTGATGAATGTTCTTAGCAAGTTGCTCTACGCGGTACACACTGGCTAACGAAATTTCGATTTGTTTATGTAATGCAATTGCTTCATCGGTCGGAAATAATCGCGCTTTTTCTCTATAAAACAATGAAAAGCCAACGTTATTTTCAAGCTGAGCAATCAAACGACTAATCCCGGGCTGCGTGAGTCCAAGTTGCTTTGCTGCCCCCGTTGCTGAGCCAGTTTTCATAACTGCATCAAAGGCTTCCATACTATTTAAGGTTATTTTTTGGGTGGTTTGCGTCGGTCCATTCATAACAATTTGTTATAGCTTAATGATGATATTTCATAATATTGCATAGCTTTTAGGAGTGAGTAAAGTGCTTAGCTGACAACAACAAAATAACTATAACCTCTCGGAGTGTAACAAATGGAATATTCAAGATTTAAGCATTCAGTGATATCGCTTGCTGTTGCTACAGCTTGTATGAGCACATCACAACACGTACTCGCAGAAGAAACATCAGCAGAAAAAAACGTCGAAGTTATTGCCGTCACCGGCTCGCGCATTAAGCGCCAAGAAGCAACAGCAAGCCCAGTGCAAAATATCGACTTAGAAGCCCTGCAGGCAAATGGTTCGTTATCACTCGGAGAGGCATTACAGGAGCTTCCTTCAGTAGGTTCAAGCCTAAATGGCAATGGTTCGGCCGGAACAAGTCACGGCGCATCAAGCTTAAATTTAAGAAACTTAGGGGCTAATCGCTCATTAGTATTGGTGAATGGCCATCGCTGGGTAAATGGTGCCGGCACCCGTGGTTTCCGTGATTTTGTTGACATGAATACCATCCCTCAAAATATTGTTAAACGTGTAGAAGTATTACAAGACGGCGCAACTGCGATTTATGGCGCGGATGCGATTGCAGGGGTTGTGAACTTATATACCTATGACGATTACGAAGGCCTTGAAGTCAAAACCAGCTACGGTGAAACATCTGAAGGTGATAAAGAAACCTTTAGTCTTGATTTGTTATCAGGCACAAATATTGGCGAAGCCAACCTTATGTTTGCAGCCAGCTATGTGGATCAAAAGCCAATTTACACCCAAGACCGTAAATTAACTGCGGTGCCGCTAAACGGCTTAACGGCATCAACACCTGAAGGTTATTTTGTTGAAGATAACTTGGCCGATGTTGTTGATTTTACAATTCCATCGGCAGGGATCACCCGCGATCCAAATAGTGATGGCAGTAGTATAGATAGCTGGCGAGCAGTCAACAGCAATGACACCTTTAACCGCTATTACAATAACTATGTAACGGGTCCGAGTGAGCGCTCATCTTTATATACGCAGCTTGTCATGCCGATTGGCTCGGTAAATTTTAAAGCCGAAGCACTTTATAACAAACGAGAGTCTGATCAGCAGTTTTCACCTGCTCTTTCATCTATTCGTGGCAGTCGTGGCTTTGTCATTGTTGATGACGAAAGTGTTAACCCATTCGGGGTTGAGTTTTCGGGAAGCGACTTTAAACATAGCTCATATTTTATGAACAATGGCTATCGTGTGAACGACCAAAAAGTCGAAACGACACGCTTTGCAATGGGGCTTAAAGGCGAAGTGTTTGATGATTGGAGCTGGGATACATTTGTGTCTTGGGCAAAAAACAAAGGCGAGTTTACCTCTAATAATCAAATGGATTTAGACAAACTAGCGCTAGGTTTACGTGCCTGTGATACCAGTGGAATTGATGGCGATGTGTCTGATATTGCAGTCGGTTGTGTGCCAGTAAATATTTTTAACCCACTGACCGACGAGATGGTCGAGTACGTTAACTTTACCGGTCACGACAAAAACGAAGCCAGCCAAGTCGACTTTACGGCAAATATTACAGGCACCCTTTACGAACTACCAGCCGGTTACATTGGTGCAGCCTTTGGTATTGAATACCGAAAAGAAAAAGGTAAAGACACACCAGACAGCACAATTAACGCTGATCCTCGTATTAATACCTACAGAACCACCACCTCTTCGCCACGCGAAGGGACGATTGGTGAGTACGATTTAAAAGAAGCCTATGCTGAATTTAGTATCCCGTTGCTCGCTGATCTACCACTTGCAGACTACCTAGAACTGAGCTTAGCGACACGTTACTCAGACTACAGCACCTTTGGCTCAACAACTAACAGCAAAGTGGGCTTACTTTACACTCCCTTTGAGCAACTGACCCTGCGCGCAAACTGGGCTGAAGGCTTTAGAGCACCATCAATTTTAGAGCTGTTTGAAGGCGAACGTTTGACCTACAGCGCTGTCACAGATCCGTGCTCAACAGATGCCAGCCTACCTGGTTGTAGCGGTGTACCTAGTGGCTACACGCAACCGTTTACGAATGTTCAAGTAACCACGGGCGGCAATCGTCAGTTAGTGCCTGAAACCTCTAAAAATAAGACCGTTGGCTTGGTTTACGAATCTAATTTAATCGAAAACCTGAGCTTTAGCTTAGATTGGTACGAAATAAAAATAAACGACACCATCAGTGAATTTGGCGCACAAAACAACCTAGACTTATGTGCCTATCAAAACAAAAACTGCGACACCATAACCCGTGATAGCAGTGGTGAAATCCTTGATATTTTAGATGGCCCAGTCAACCTAAACGCAACTCGCGTTTCTGGGGTCGATTTTGTCACTTACTACAGCTTACAAACAGATCATGGTGATTGGTCGTTTAACGCCAATGTTTCTAAACTAAATGAATTAACCGAATACACGACCTTGTCTGATGGTTCTGTTGAACGTGAAGATTTAGCTGGCACAGCGGCTTCGAGGGAATCATATCCTGAGTGGCGCGGCACCTTCTCTAGTACTTGGAAACATGATGCCTGGTCAGCCAACTATAATCTCCGTTATATCGGTTCGACAACCGAGCAAGTATCTGGTGAACCACGCGATATTGGCTCTGTGACGTATCATAATATTTCGGGTGGATATCAGTTTGAAAATAACTTAGCGGTGAAATTAGGGATTAATAATTTAGCTGATAAGCAGCCACCCGCTTCATTGACTAATTTAAACATTAACTTTGATCAAAATACCTATAACCCAACGGGCCGTTATATGTATTTACAGCTGACTTACTCACTGTAATGAAAGTCGCGATGCCTGCCGAAGTGGCAGGCAACTTTATGAAGTAGTTAGGAGAATAACCTATGGAGCCGGCTTTCAGTTTATTAACCCCAAGCCAAACAGCAGCCTTACCGTTAGTGTTTGATTCACCACACAGCGGTATTTATTGTCCTGCGGATTTTAATACCCAAGTGCCTGTTGAATTTATAAAAACCGGTTGGGATGCATTTATTGATGATATTTGGCAACCCATTGTAGAGCAAGGTGGGTACTTATTACATGCACACTTCTCGCGGATGTATATTGATCCTAACCGTGCCCCGACAGATATTGATCCCGAACTATTAGATACCCCTTGGGAGCTTTGTAAACCAACAAAGTACAGCGAGCGTGGTATGGGACTTATTCGTCGCTATGCCTTACCTGGCAAACCTATGTATGAAAAAGCATTGACGAAACAAGAGATTGCTCACCGAATTAGTCACTATTACAGCCCCTATCATCAACAACTCAATAAATTGCTTGATGATTTATATAATCAACATCAGGGTGTGTGGCATGTTGATTGCCATTCGATGAAATCCGTTGGCAATGGGATGAACATAGATGCAGGTGTGGCTCGTCCTGATATTATTTTGGGCGATAAAGATGGCACTTCAGCCAGCGCTGAATTTGTTGATGTGATTGCAAAGGCATTTACCAGCAAAGGCTATAAAGTGGTAAAAAATACCCCTTATAAGGGCGGCTACCTAGTCAGTAACTATGCTGATGTAGCGCAAAATCGTCATTCGGTGCAGATTGAAATCAACCGAGCGTTATATATGAATGAACAAGCGTTTGAAAAGAGCGAAAACTATCAAACGTTTAAATCGGATGCGGCGTTTGTCGCAAAACAATTAGCGGCGTATGTGTCGGCTCAAATAGGACAATAATAATGAGCACGCAAAATCCCAGCACCAGTAAAAAGGGCATGAACCCGATAATTATATTGCTCAGTATTTTGTTTTTAGCCATGTTGCTAACATACGTTGTTGATTCAGGCTCTTACGATAGACAAGGCAATGTTGTTGTAGCTAATAGCTACAAAGTTATCGAGAAAGATAAATCCCTCAGCAATTTATTTAATTATGAAAATGCAGATCAAATAAAAGCCGAACCCGTCAGTATTATTGGCGCATTTATGGCAATTCCAACAGGCTTAGAGCAAGGCGCTGGCTTGATATTTATGGTGCTTATTATTGGCGGTATGTTTGGTATTTTGACCAAAGCAGGCACGGTAGATGCGGGCCTTGAGCGGCTATTAAGCCTAGTTCAAGGCAACATTTATGTGCTGGTGATAATTCTTATGATCGCCTTTTCAGCAGGAAGCACCTTTTTGGGCTTAGCGTCTGAGTACCTTTTGATTATTCCTTTAATGGTTGGTATGGCTAATCGCTTAGGGCTGCCGAATATCATTGGTTTTGCGATTGTCTGTGTTGCCGTGAAAGCCGGTTATTTATCATCAGTGACGAACCCTTTACCACTCACAATTGCGCAACCACTGCTTGGCTTACAAATATTTAGTGGTGCAAGTGTGCGATTTTTCTTTTACCTGGCTTTTTTAGCGGTTGGTATTAGCTTTGTACTCTTAATGATCAAGCGTCATGGTTTTAACAATGCCCAAGTGCATTTTCATGCCGAGAAATTATCAACACGCCATGTTTCTATGCTACTCACACTGGCTGGAGGCATTGCATTATTAGTTTATGCATCAACCCATTGGCATTGGAAACATCATGCCTTAAGTGCTTATTATATTGCCCTTAGCATGGTGCTTGCCGCCATGTCTGGATTAACGGCAAACCAAGCGGCTCAAGCATTTGTTGATGGCATGAAAAAAGTACTACTTGCAAGCATACTGATAGGCGTAGCCACTGCGGTTGCTGTTGTTTTAAAGCAAGGCATGATACTTGATTCCATTGTGTACTTTTTAATGTCATTTATTGGCGAAGGCAATGCCTATGTAGCTGCCACAGGTATGTTTGTATCGCAATTATTGTTAGACTTTTTGATCCCCTCAACGTCAGGCCAAGCAGCAGTCAGTATGCCAATTTTAGGCCCAGTGGGTAGTTTAGCGGGTGTCTCTGAGCAAACCACGATAGTGGCGTTTTTATTTGGTAATGGCATCACTAATATTCTCACCCCAACGTCAGGAACTTTACTTGCGTATCTTGCGACAGCGCGGGTGGGATGGGGAGAGTGGGCTAAATTTATTTTCCCATTGTGGTTGGTATATATCGTTTTAGCGGTGCTTTTATTGCAGGTTTCAGTGTTTATCGGCTTTTAAATAATATCAATACGGTTAACTATTATTGCGAGTTGATATAATGCCCCTTGTCAGCGAGAGTCATTAGAGCAAGGGGCATTAGCTTCGATTCAATAATTAAGCATTGGCTTTTAAAAAATCATAAAGTTCATCTTTTAGCACGGCGCGTTGGTGCTTCTTTTCATGCATATCCGCATCTTCAATCGGTGAATTTTGCAATTCAAGCTCACGAATTTCTTTATCCATATCATCATAACGCTACATGGTTTTCTTGAAATGAGCATCGTGTTTCGCGAGGCTATGGATTAATTCATTAAACTCAGGGAATTCATTCAATAACGAGTGTTTTTCGCCTAGCATGGGCAACTCCTTTAGCTAGAATTTAAGTTCAATTTCACTGTACCACTGCAACATATAGAGTCAACGCAGCAACCTTGTCCGAGATCAATAATCACAACGATTCAGAAAATATAGCGTTTAAACTAGAAATTTCCGTTTTTGATAACTTAAGCAATTGATAAGCAGCATACAAAACGGGGATGAATTTACCCTATGTCATCAATAAGAATTTCTCCTTGTTCAAGAGCCAGTTTAGTAATTTGAATTTGCGAAGTTAAGTTCAGTTTGCTCAGTTTCAAGCCATATGTATGACTCGGTATACAGATTAATGCACTGGCTGAGGCCTCGCTTATTAGATGAATTAGGTTTAGAAGCAGCATTAAAAAGCGAGTTATTCTCTGAGCACCTAAATGAAACTGGAATCGCTTATCAATGCAAAATAAGTGGACCGATAGATAGCTTAAATGATGATTTTAAAATCGCCATCTTTCGCATATGCCAAGAAGCATCAACCAATGCTGTTAAGCATTCTCTAGCCACTGAGTTTTCAATAGATATTACTTACCAAGAAAGTGAGCTTGAGATCATTATTTGTGACAACGGCATAGGGCTACCTGAACATAAAAACTCAATTTATAAAGGCGGGTTTGGTGTATTAGGGATCGTCGAGCGTGTCTCAGTGCTCAAAGGTAAAACTCTGTTTAAAAATGGTGAATGTGGTGGTTTAACAATAATGATAAATCTCACTATTTAGCATAATGGTTAGGCCACAATAGCGATCAGCTAAAAACTCTGCAATTACCCTCTCCTGTATATTTTTATGCAAAAAATAATCCGCTGTTTTGTATGCGCGGAGTGGATTTTCTCCGCCAAAAAAACAAAAAGCCCACAGTTTTCACAGTGGGCTTTCTTTAATTTGGTGAGTCAGCCTAAATACACCGATTAAATACGGATTGGTTACCAAAACTAATAAGTAAAACTACACTCTAAAACATTAAAGGCTTAAATTTCAAAAATATAAACTTCATCTCTAGCTTCTGAGTAATTAAAATTATAACTACCCATCTGAGAATAACATACCTGAATATCCTTTCTTTCAATTGCCGCCATACCAACTCCAATAGTTGAGATTTTATTATTCAAAGGAGCTATCACAAAGTTCCTGTCATCATATTTACTTAAATAATTAAGCAAAGTATTTTTCGTATCTATAGGGTCAATAAGTGAGTGCTCAAATGAGTCAATATTCTCATTCGAATAATATGAAATCAATTGCTGGGTTAACCCGACGTTTGTGTCATGTAACCCTTCTGAAATGGAACAAGATTTACTGCCGTAAGCAAGTGTAATGTATTGTGGCTCGATCTGTTCAATCATTGATTTCGCCCTTTCTTGCTCGAATCCCGACAATACAATCAAATGAATCGGTTTTTCATGTTCAAGTTCTCCCATATACCCAATTATAGACCTAACATCTAAGAGCCCATTACTTAGGTTTTTTGATGTATTAGCAGCTCGATAGAGTAAATGAACACTTTTACATAAGCCTTTAACAAGGTTTAGGTATTTAAAAATGATTAAAAGTGACTCTCTAGTAAATGTTGAAATATCAAATACTATAGACTTATTTATTAAACTTTTTTCTGGTAGCAAATTGAGGACGTTATCTACAATTGTGTATGGAGACCTCATGTCTATTGCAGCTTTTTTTATCTTTCCACTAAATTTTTGCTCATGCTTGTTTACGCAAGTTTCAACTTCAGATTTATTTTGTTCAAAGTAAAACTGGATAATATTGTTAATCTTTAGGTCACTTTGACAATCAATTAGGGTTAGTGATCTATTTTCAAAACTTGCACATGTAATCCAGTAATCAACTTCATTTGGCAATGACTTTTGTATGTCGTCTAAGCTTACTTTTAATGTCATTTTATTCACCTTAAAGGTCAAAACTAGTTTGTTGAGTATTCGATGTACTTGATTTCTTTCTCGTAACTACTTTAGCCAACCTATTCCTTACAAATGCTCGGTGATCATAAATGGCTAATTCTAAGTCTTCGGGAGTAATTGAAATATGTGCAGCATAGCCTGAAGGGTCTAACTTAAAGAAAGGAGCTAACCTTCGATTTAAACTATATAAGGTATTTCGACCTAAACCTTCTTTTCGAGCAATAGTTTTCCTATGCAAGTAACCCCACTCAACTCCCAAATCTAATATTTCTTGCACATTATCATTAGGAGAGTTAGTGACCATGAAAGAAATTAATCTTCTCTCACTATCATCAGAAACAAGTTTAGCTTGAAAGAGTTCGCCCAAACCATTGATTAAAGATTTGAGCCCTTGAACCTTATTATTCATGTATGTTGAGTGACTTGCATCATTTTTAATTGTTGCTTCATCATTTTTCAGGCGCTCAAACTCTTCTAAAACAAATTCTTCAGACCATTTGTATAAAACATCATCTTGTACATCAAAAGGGATGTGAGTTAAATTTTTACTTGAGTTTGTAGCTGCCATTTCACTGAACATTCTTGCTGCAGGCTCCAAGAAAAACCTGATCATTCCAGAAGAAATGTTAACCATACTTTTAAAGCCTGAGTAACTATAGCGATTAGTCTTTTTTGTACTACCTAAAGATTTCATATATTCAGAAACAGCATATCGAGTAATATCGTCGCTTTTTCTGCTCGATACTCTTTTAGTCCCTTTATCCCAATCATTTTTTATTTTCTGCTTAACGGCTTCAATAGCTAATTCTTGATCTTGGCTGATCGGGAAGAAGTCTGATGGCGAGCTTTTAATATTGTAAATTTCTAGTCGACGTTTAACTACTTGCTCGACTCGGTCATAGTAATGACTGGTATTTTTTGATGTGTATACGGAACTAATATCAACCTCAGAAAAATCATGAGAACTTTCGATTAATATATCTTGTGTAGTTCTCCATGTTTTATAACGCTGTTGAGTGGATATTTTTAAACACACTGTATTTGTGCTTCTATATGATACCCAACCATTTATTATTTTCTGCATACGAACAGGTAAGTTATCAGCATCGTCTAACATTAAAAATAGTGGGCCAGACGGAGTAACTGAAAGCCCTTTAACTAATTTTACAAGAGGGATAAATACATCTTCATACGAAAATAATGCATCTGAATAAGGAATTAATTCTTGAGTGAAAGCTAACTTAGCTAAATAATTTTTTGCTGCTCTTCTTTCAGCATCAAAGATGTTACATAAATCTGAAATCGTAGAGTATTCTTCGAGTTGATTAAGACTACAACCCGTATCATCAGCTAAACTATATACATTCTTTGTAAACGCTTTGATACATTCAGTTTCAATAGATTGCAAACCAACCAGTTTTTCCAAGGACTTAAGAATGTGCAAGATTGCATTAGCAATTAAGAAATGCTCAGCTAAAAGCCAGTATGGTGCACCTTGTAACCTTTCAAGCTCAGATAAATTATAGTACGAACTTTTCACTGGCATATGAATTGCGTAATGAGAAAGTTCATTAGCTTTTTCGACTTTATGAGCGGCTAGTTGTACCTGTGGCTCTAAATATCTGAGCATCATACTTTTACCAGTTCCCCTAGGGCCATGTATAAATGTATGTTCAGATGCTTGTATTCTAGGAAAATCAGAGAATACGTCAATAAAAAGGTCTGCTATGTCTTTCGGAGAAAGTGTTTCTGGCGTTTTCACAGAAAATGGGTTACTCATATTATATCCTTATTATTCTGAGTGTTTGTTTTTGACGCTCTCACCATTCCACTCAGGATGAGTATCTCTAAAAAGAAATGATTCAGGCGGGTACCCTTGTTGTTTCAGCTCAAATACTTGATTATCAATGACAGGCCAATGATCATCCTCATCATCAAAAATATTAACAGTAGCCCTAACTTTAGTAATATCAACAAGTTCGTACATGAAAGTTCTGCAATAAACTAGTTCACAAAACATTTTCTCCAATCTGGAGTTTATTTCATCAATTAAAAATACATTATCGTATGTAGTCCCATTGTCTTTTCCCATTAGTTTAAGAATATTTGATTTACTTATCTCAAACTTTAAATGAACAGACTTACTAGGGATATCTACTTCAACACTTGAAATACTCTCAGCATAATTATGAAAAACTTCACTTTTTTTCGGAAGTCCATCCACCCGTAACAAATATCGAGCGGCTCTAGATCTATCTTCACAAATTTCATCCGCAAACCTGACTAAAGCGGCAATCAATTTTGGCCTAAATTCTATACCACCTATAGAAGATCTTTCTTCTTTTAACTGAATACCAATTGTATCTTTTGATAGTTCACCATCATCGATTTTAACCTTACCCCCATGAACCATTGCAATATCAGCAATTTTTTTCCCTTCAAAATTATCAGGACATACTGCAGGGCCCATATCTTTAAATATCTTTAATGGCAGTTTTTCGTGCCCCTTCCTACCCTCAATATTACCAGCATCATGTAATAGAATTGAAACTAGCATTATGTATACCTCATAAGGTGCTAGACCTAAGCTTTGAGTCTCCGGTGCAGAAGCATGTTCATTAAAACTCATAAGCTTACTGGCATAACGAATAACGGCATTAAAGTGATCTTCGCTATGATCTGTATAGACACCTTGATCTTCAGCCGATGTACCCGCACCAATCCATTTGTATAAGTCACTTACCATATAGGCTTTTATAGCTGAGTAACGAGTAAAATAATCACTTTTGCTACTTGGAAATTGATGGTTATTGTTGATACATTGGTATTGAAGCCACTTTTCCAATGGCAATAGTTTAGAAAGATCCATTATTAATATTACTCTTTAGTATTCTAATATTTTCTGAAATATAGCTTTGGCTAATAAAGGTGGTACAGCATTACCAACCTGTTGTTGTTGAAAACCGATGCTTCCAGTGAATATATATGAGTCAGGGAAAGACTGAATTCTTGCGGCCTCCCGAACTGATAAACCTCTATCGTGCTCTGGATGAATTAACATATTTTTCCTATAATTACCGATAACAACTGATGGCTTTTCTTTTTCTAGTCTACGATAAATTCCTGTATGACACCGACTTTTATCTTTGTAATTTGTCATTAATTCATCTGGTATATTTTCCCAATTTCCACCTTGAGGAATATGCTTGTATCGTTCTATTATCAAGTCATTATTTCTAGTTACCAAGTTATTGTGGCAGCCTATTTTATTTTCCGCTCTTAATTTTTTCGCATACTTTGAGGGCGCGATTTTACTGTAATTTTCAAAGCATAATGAGGCGCCATTTTTCAATACTGGTAAATCTCTTATCGCATCCTGAACAGTAACAGTACCTTCAACCTTATCAGGAAAAATAAACTTTGCACCAGATTTTGAACCAACAATAAAAAATCGAGAGCGCTTTTGGGGAATACCGAAATCAACAGCATTTAAAATTGCTTGAGAGGTTGTATAACCAAGTGACTCTAGTTTTTCCAAAATTTTAATTACAAAAAGACCCTTTTCCGTTTCGAGAATTCCTTTTACATTCTCAAAAACAATCCACTCAGGTTCATACATTTTTATGACTCTTAAGAATTCTTCAAAAAGCCAATTGTTTTCATTAGATTTTGTACGAGTCTTTTGATTGGAAGTGGAAAACCCCTGACATGGTGGCCCACCAAATAAAACTATCGGCTCGCAACTGTCTAAGTGTATTTTTTCAAATTTACGAATATCATCTTGGAATAAACCATACTTAGGAGTATGGTTTTTTAGGTAAGTGCTAGCTGCATGCTTGTCAGCTTCTACAACAATTTGTACATCAATGCCTGCAAGTGTAGCCCCTAAAGACATCCCCCCAGCTCCTGCAAACAAATCTATTCCTATCATCTAGATAACTACAATCAACCTAAAAATAACATTCTATACTTTTAATATCTCTAATTAAAGAAAGTTGATGTATTCTTCTTTTATTAGTGTTCTAAATCGTAACCGCAGTCAGGCCACCCACCCATCCACCTTCTTCTTACTAGACCTACAGCTTCACCCTAATTCCATATGATACGTAAAAAATTATGAACAATTTTCAATAGTGAATAAGTTAAATACTGTTGATTAGATCATCAAGGTTCACTTTAAGCCCTTTATTGAAAATAGAAGCCAGATACCATTGAAGTCATAAACTTACTTTTATTATATCCTTTGACTCTCCAATCCCACGAGGGTTATTTCTTTGAATTCTGTTTTTCATCTGCAAGCCTGCCATGAATTTTGGTCAGAAAGCAAAAAGCCTCGGTAAATACCGAGGCTCTTGAGTAATTTGGGGAGTCTGCCAATAAGCCGCTGTTTTGTATGCGCGGAGTGGATTTTCTCCGCCCTACAAAGCAAAAAGCCCGTAGCATTCACTACGGGCTTTAATATGATTTGGTGAGTCAGCCAATAAGCCGGGTTCTGTCGTGGATAATCATTCGTCTAGGCCATAAATTGCTCTATGGCTCAAGCAACCTACCCGGTTCTCACGTGGGCCACGCGTTCATTATTTAAAATGATAGAACCCTATTTGGTCTTGCTCCGGGTGGAGTTTACCTTGCAACCAACTGTTACCAGTGGCCCGGTGCGCTCTTACCGCACCCTTTCACCCTTACCAACCTAAGTTGGCGGTCTCCTCTCTGCTGCACTTGTCGTAGGCTCGCGCCCCCCAGCCGTTAGCTGGCACCCTGCCCTGTGGAGCCCGGACTTTCCTCCCCCTGCGCATTTTCGTTGCAGGCAGCGATTATCTCGGCTGACTCGGCGCGCAGTATACCTGAGCGCGCACGTCTATGCAGTAAAGAATTAGCCTTTTTCGTCAATAATTGCTTTATAAAGTGCGTTTTTCTTCAAACCAAAATACTCAGCCACAACACCACAGGCTTTTTTCAGTGGCATTTCGGCTTCAAGTAAACCGAGCATACGGCGCGCATCTTCTGGAATATCGTCACTTTGCTTCGCTTTACCCGGTAGCATCAATACGATTTCACCGCGTTGCTTAGTTGGATCATCCGTTAAAAACTGTTTTAACTCGGCAACCGTGCCATTGAAAAAAGTTTCGAAAGTTTTAGTCAGTTCTTTGGCAAAAACCACTGGCTGTTCTGCACCGAGTGCTTCTTCTAAATCATCAAGGCTCGCCATGATACGGTGGGTACTTTCATACATGATGCTAGTAATACCTGAGTTTACCGCTTCGATAAAAAAGCTCTGTCTTGCTTTACTCTTTGCTGGTGTAAAACCAATAAACTGAAAACGATCAGTCGGCAAACCAGAACAGCACACAGCGGTAATCGCAGCACATGCTCCCGGCACCGGAGTAACATGCGCGCCTTGTTCACGGCATAAATTAACCACCGCATAACCTGGGTCGCTAATCAGTGGCGTGCCGGCGTCAGATACCAGCGCAATATTCATTCCTTGCTCTAACCAATCAACAATTTGTTGCGCTTTTTGTTTCTCGTTATGGTCATGTAAAGCAAAGGTTTTTGCTTTGATATTAAAATGGCTTAACAACTTTCCTGTGTGACGAGTATCTTCAGCGGCTATTAAGTCAACCTCAGATAGGGTTTGGATGGCACGCTGGCTGATGTCATCAAAGTTACCAATAGGCATGGCAACAATGTAAAGAGTGCCGATTTTATCTGAATTGTCCTCATTTAACATTGAGGTCTCCTGCGTCAGTCAGTAATATAAGCAAATCGCGTTAACGTATCGGGAAATCATTGTGCGACTTAAACTTGTTAGTCTATTAATTGTATTGTCAGGGTTATCGGCTTGTAGCACAACCGAAAAACCTCGAAATAGTGCAGAAAATCAATCGAGCCAATCGAGTATTGCGCTATCACAGCTAACCGACGCACAATCTATGTACCAAGCGGCGCTAAATCGACAAGGCGCCGATAAAATCCAGCTTTTATACACTGCACGTGATGCAGCAATTAGTGAAGAACGTTGGCCGCTACTCGAAAAAATTTGCCTTGAGCTCGAAGCGACTCCAAGTGTCGACCAAATTCAAAACAAACTTTACATTGCCCTTGCACAAGAGCATCAAGGCAAAAGCGACTTAGCTTTAGCTCAGTTACAACAACTAGAGCCACAATTGAGCCAACCTGAGCATCAAGCTTGGCACCAATACTTGACCGCGCGCGTTTATGCCTCGCAAGGTATGCCAAAACAAGCGATGCCTTTTTTCTTTAAAGCATCAACACTTAGCAGCGAAAATAACTTTACCGTTGCGAATTTAAACAAAGATTTATGGCAAAGTCTAACTCAACTTTCTTCGTATGCACTTGAGCGCTTTAATCGTGGCTCTGTAGTGCAGCAAGGTTGGGTTAACTTAGCGCTTTATCACCAAGTGTATTTAGGTGCGCCTGTTGAGCTTCATCAAGCAATGAATAATTGGCTGCGTCGCTACCCGGGCCACCCAGCTGCTGAAGTACTACCAAAAAAAGTAACGGAGCTAGTTCAGATTGAGCCATTAAATGTAAATCGTTTAGCTGTGCTTATTCCTCAATCTGGCGCTAATGAGCGTTTAGGTGATGCCTTAAAAGCCGGTGTGCTTGCGGCCCTAGATGGGCAGTCATTAGAGCAAACATTATTTATTGATGAGTCGCTATCAGCCGCTGAAATTTCACTTAAGCTCAGTGAGTTTAATGCTGATTTTGTTATTGGCCCACTACTAAAAAGCAATATCGAAAAGCTGACTAGCGCACAAACACTGGTTGATTACCCGGTAATGCATTTAAACACCTTTGATGGTGAGCGCATTTCACAGCAGCACTTTTTCTTTGCTTTAAGTCCTGAGCATGAAGTTCAGCAAGCGTTAGAGCGGTTTTTAACAGCGGGCTATCAAAAGCCGATGCTATTGGCCCCAAATAACAGTAATGGGCAACGTTTAGTTGAATACTTCAATACGCAATGGCAGCGTTACAGCGAAGTAAAACCGCAAATTGGCTTTTACGCTGGCAAAGAAGATATGCCAAAAACCATTACGGGCTTATTAGAAGTTGACCAAAGTAAAGAGCGCATCAATGTAGTTAAGTCTTTATTTAAACAAGAAGTTGAAAGCGAAACTCGCTCTCGCGACGACATTGATGTGATTTATATTTTAGGTGATGCCACCGAAACGCGTTTAATCAAACCTTATTTAGACGTTAACGTGAGTACTTTTGCTGAGCGTATTCCACTTTATGCCAGCTCAAAAAGCCACAGTAAACAAATCGATAGAACCGATAAAGGCGATTTAGATGGCCTTTATTTTACGGAACTACCTTGGATGCTAGATGGTCAAATCTCACAACATAATTTACGCCAGCAGTACGAAAGTTTATGGCCTGAGAATGCCGATATAAGCCAACGTTTATTCGCTATGGCATTCGATGCAGCCAGCATGCTCGGTGATGTAAAACAACTGAGCATGGTACAAGGAAAACGCTTTAGCGGTATTAGTGGGCAGTTAAGCATTGCCAGCAATGGTTACGTTACTCGTTCTTTAGATTGGGCGCAGTATAAAGACAAGCAAATCATTGCGGTTGATTTGGCAACGGAGCAGCCAATCCCATTATTTATGCAATCTGCTGTTGGCATCAACGCCGCCGAGTAAACCGTTTAGAATGTGCTATTAGCTCAAGGATGAAGCTATGTCGTGGTTTAAGCAATTGTGGCAAAATAGCCGCGAAAAAGGCCTGTATTACGAACATCAGGCAGAACAGTATTTAATACAACATGGCTTAAAAGCCATTGAGCGCAATTACTTATGCAAGTACGGCGAGCTCGACCTAATAATGCGTGACGGGCAAACACTGGTTTTTGTAGAAGTAAAATTTAGAAAAAATGCCCTGCGTGGTGGTGCAAACTATGCGCTCAGCAAACAAAAGCAGCAACGATTAAGGCGTACTATTAGCCATTATCTTGCCGAGAAAAAGATCTCAAACCAGGCAATGCGGATAGATTATGTTGCTATTACAGGAGAGCTTAACAGCACCCTAAACTGGTTTAAAAATGTTTACTAACGCCGTTTGGCGTCGGCTTAATTTGGTAGGTTATGCAAGAAACGATTAAAAAAATCTTTACCGAAAATATTCAGGTTCAAATAGCTGCGGGTGAAGTGCTGCCAAGCGCACTTGAGTCAGCAGCGTTCACCATTGCACAAAGCCTTATTAACGGTAATAAACTGCTCTGTTGTGGCACCCCAAGCTGTCATATGTTGGCACAGCACATGGCAGGGCTATTAATTAACTTCTATGAAACCGAGCGCCCTTGCCTACCCGCTGTTGCGCTCGCACAAGAGCAAGTTAACTTAGGTGCAATTGCAAACAATGATGAGCACGAAACTTTTGCAAGACAAATTCGTGCATTTGCACAGCAAGGCGATCTTTTACTAGCGATTGCCGTGAATGGTAATGAAAAGCAAATTATCTCAGCGGTCGAAGCGGCGCTAACCCGTGATATGAAAGTGATTGTGCTTGTTGGCGATGATGGTGGTGAATTAGTTGGCTTACTTGGTCCAAATGACGTTGAAATTCGTGTGCCATCAAAACGCCCAAGCCGCATTGTTGAGTCGCATTTAGTGAATTTACACTGCCTAAGTGAGCTTATCGATTTAACCTTATTCCCACAGGAAGAAAATTAATGTTTAAACAGTCTTTACTAGTATTTGGTACCGTTTTATTGCTGCAGGGCTGTGCAGCTGCTGTTGTCGCCGGTACAGCGGGTGCTGTAACTGCCGCGAATGATCGCCGCACAATTGGCTCGCAAATTGACGATAACAACATCGAAATTAAAAGCTCTATCGCTATTAGTGAAAACGAGCGCCTTCACAAGTACGCCAACGTTAACGTTATCAGCGTTAATGGTATCGTGCTAATGATCGGCCAAGTAGCTAACCAAGAAATGAAAGATGAAGCACAACGTGCTATTGAAGGCGTTGATGGTATTCGTAAAATTCACAACCAAATTCGCATTGGTTCGAATATTGGCATGAGCACGCAAACACACGACTCTTGGTTAACCTCTAAGGTGAAAACGCAATTACTCACCACAGAGAGCATCAGCAGCAATAACATCAAAGTAGTAACAGAGAATGGCGAAGTCTTTTTAATGGGCTTAGTGAGCGATTCTGAAGCGAATTTAGCGGTTGATGTAGCACGTAACGTATCAGGCGTTGAACGTGTTATTAAAGTGTTTGAATATCTGTAACGCCAGCCCATTAATTAATAATAAAAAACCCGCTTTATAGCGGGTTTTCTTTTATCTGAATAAGGTTACTTAATCACTCGTAAGTGAGCACCTTTTTTCTTCTCTGGCTTAGTTGGTGGTTCATCATCTGGCGTAATATCGTCAGGTGTTTCAACACTTTCTAATACCGGAGCAAAATCGTCTTCGTCCTCGATGAATTCTTCTGCAGTAAATACCGTCCCTTCACCATTCTCACGTGCATAAATTGCGAGCACAGCACCCATAGGTACGTACACTTGCATTGGTTGACCACCAAAGCGCGCATTAAAGCTAAGCTGTTGGTTGTCCATTGCAAATTGTGTTACCGCTGATGGGCTGATGTTCAAAACGATCTGACCGTCTTGCACAAACTGTGTTGGTACTTGTACAGCAGGAAAATCAGCGTTCACCACTAAGTGAGGTGTGCACTGATTATCAACAATCCAATCAAAGAAGGCCCGTAGTAAATAAGGACGATTAGGCGTCATTATAAACGGATCTCACGCTCAGCTTCTGTTAGTGAAGCTTGGAATGATTCACGCTCAAATAAACGCAACATGTATTCTTTAAGCTCTTTTGCGCCTGCGCCAGTAAGCTCAATGCCAAGCTCAGGTAAACGCCAAAGTAGCGGTGCTAAGTAACAATCAACTAAGCTGAACTCTTCGCTCATGAAGTAAGGAGCTTCAGAGAAAATTGGTGCGATTGCAAGTAACGCTTCTGTCAGCTCTTTACGTGCTTGCGCAGCTTCGCTGCTACCGCTAGTGATTTTGTTAGCTAGGCTATACCAATCCGTATCGATACGATGCATCATCAGACGACTACGGCCACGCATAACCGGATAAACTGGCATTAGTGGAGGATGAGGGAAACGTTCATCAAGGTATTCCATGATGATGTTTGCCTGATATAAACCAAGCTCACGATCGATCAGTGTTGGTACTGTACCGTAAGGGTTAATCTCATGAAGTGCTTCTGGCAGGTTATCCTTTTCAGCCAGGTGAATGTCAACACTTACACCTTTTTCAGCAAGTACGATACGTACTTGGTGGCTATACATACAGTTAGCACCAGAAAACAGGGTCATTACAGGGCGCTTATTGGCAGCTACGGCCATGCCTACCTCCATTATATTACAAAAACAGCAATAGGGGCTTAAGCCCCTATTACAAAATTACCTTTCAAAATGCCCAGGATTAGTGAACATCTCTCCAGTATTCTTTCTTCAGCATGAATGCCAAGATAAATAGAATCACTAGGAAACCAATTACCTTAATACCTATCGCTTCTGACTCTAAACGTGACGGCTCGCCAACGTAAGCTAAGAAGTTAGTTAGGTCGCGAGCAGCGCGATCGTACTCGTCGTCACTCATTTCACCAGAACCATCTGTTTCAGTGCCAACAACTTTAGTCACTGTGTGACCATGTTCTTCGACTTCTTCAGTGATTGGTGTTGGTAAACCTTGTAGTTCTTGAAGAACGTGTGGCATACCTACCGATGGGAAAACAACGTTGTTTACGCCAAACGGACGAGATTCATCTTTATAGAATGACTTCAGGTAAGTGTAGATCCAGTCAGTACCACGAACTCGCGCTACAAGCGTAAGATCCGGTGGCGTCGCGCCAAACCATTTAGCTGCGTCATCTTTAGCAATCGCATTCTTGATGTGGCTACCTACTTTAGAGCCATCAAAAATTAGCTGCTCTTGACCAATCTCAGTAGGAATACCGATATCGCGGAACGTACGCTCATAACGTTGATACTGCATTTGGTGACAACCAAGACAGTAGTTCATGAACAATTTAGCACCACGTTGTAAAGACGCGTTGTCTTTCAGGTCAATGTTCGCATCCATTAAAGGAACCGAAGGACCTGCTGCCATTGTCAACGATGGCAACAATGCGAATAAACCGATAATTAGCTTTTTCATCATTTCGTCAACCTCGTTGGTAATGGCTTAGTTTTCTCATTCTTGCTGTAAAAGAATAACAATACGAAGAACATGAAGTATGTCACAGTCGTGATTTGTGATAACAGCGTTTTGAAATCAGTTTGTGGTGTAGCACCAACCCAACCCAAGATAACGAACGTTACCACGAATTGTGCGATGTTAAGTTTATGGAAACCACAACGATAACGAATAGAGCGAACCGAACCACGGTCAATCCAAGGTAGTAACGCAAGCACTACGATAGATGCACCCATCGCGATAACACCGATTAGTTTATCTGGGATAGCGCGCAGAATCGCATAGAATGGTGTAAAGTACCAAACAGGGAAAATGTGCTCTGGTGTTTTCAGTGGGTTAGCAGCTTCGAAGTTTGGTCCTTCTAAGAAGAAACCATTCATCGCAGGCATAAAGAACACAACCCAACAGAATAAGATTAAGAAACCAACCACACCCACAATATCTTTCACTGTGTAGTAAGGGTGGAACGGGATTGCATCAACAATGTCTTTCTTGTTGGTGTAATACTCGTGGAATTTAAATTTAGGCTTATCTTCTTCAGCAACAGTGCCTTTCTTACGCTTGATTTCAACACCGTCTGGGTTGTTTGAACCCACTTCGTGTAGTGCAACAATGTGTAAGAATACTAAGATAACGATTACTAAAGGTAATGCAATTACGTGTAGTGCAAAGAAGCGGTTAAGCGTAGCACCAGAAATTACGTAGTCACCACGGATCCAAAGCGTTAAGTCATCACCAATTACCGGAATCGCACCGAATAGTGAAATGATTACCTGTGCACCCCAGAAAGACATTTGTCCCCAAGGAAGTAAGTAACCCATGAAAGCTTCAGCCATAAGCGCTAAGAAGATGAACATACCGAATAACCACAGTAGTTCACGTGGTTTTTGGTAAGAACCGTAGATCATGCCACGGAACATGTGCAGATATACAACGATAAAGAACGCTGATGCACCTGTTGAGTGAAGGTAACGTAGTAACCAACCGTATTCAACATCACGCATGATGTATTCTACCGATGCGAAAGCACCTTCAGCAGACGGTACGAAGTTCATTGTTAACCAGATACCAGTTACGATTTGGTTAACAAGTACTAACATGGCTAGTGAGCCAAAGAAGTACCAGAAGTTAAAGTTTTTTGGTGCTGGATACTGTGCAATGTGCATGTTCCAAACACGTGTCATTGGAATACGATCGTCGATCCAACCAATAATTTTACCAAACATTACGCCACTCCTTTTTCTTCACCGACTAGAATAGTCGTGTCATCAAGGAAGGTATACGGAGGGATTTCTAGATTTAATGGTGCAGGTACAGATTGGAATACACGACCAGCCATATCAAATTTAGAACCATGACACGGACAGAAGAAACCGTCGTCTGTGCCCTCTACTTTTTCACCAAAGCCGCCTTGTAGGAAGCTAGGAGAACAACCTAAGTGCGTACAAATACCAACAGCAACGAAGATCTCAGGACGTTGAGAACGGTATTCGTTTGTTGATGATTCAGGTTGTTGAGGCTCTTCAGATGCAGGATCACGAAGTTGACCTTCATGTTCTTTCATCTGTTCAAGCATTTTTGGTGTACGATTAATAACCCAAACAGGTTTTCCTCGCCACTCAACACGTATTAATTGCCCTGGCTCAAGCTTGCTGATATCTACTTCTACAGGCGCACCCGCAGATTTAGCTCGCTCACTTGGATTCCAAGACGCAATAAAAGGAACAGCAGCCCCAGCCGCACCAACACCACCAACAACAGAGGTAGCTATGGTTAAAAAGCGACGTCGGCCATTGTCTACAGGCGCATTGCTCATCCACTTATCTCCACTATGATTCCCAACACTTGCCATATTGAGAACATCAGTTACAGCAGGTTAATTTTTAGAAATTTCAAAATAGACGCGATCATAATTAAAACCCTTGATTAAAACAAGGTTATTCACAGTCTCATGCTCGAATAAACCCGATTTAATGAATTATTAATTTAGGTTAGCTCGAGTATGAAGCCGCTGGTTATGATAACGCATATAAAAAACAATATACTGACCAAGATCAACCTCACTAAGAGGAAACAGAATTCTGCATTAGCTGTTGTTGAACTCACTCACATTACTTGCCCCCCAATTGTAGCAAAAAATTTCATCAATTAACTGATGGATTTAAGCTAATTTTGCTAAATCTTGAAGTTTTTTTACTGTTATACGTACTAATTATTAACAGTGGTTAAATATCGAACGAAAAAAGGTAGGGTTTTGCGCTTCAGCTATCAGCTATCAGCTATCAGCTATCAGCTATCAGCTATCAGCTATCAGCTATCAGCTATCAGCTATCAGCTATCAGCTATCAGCTATCAGCTATCAGCTATCAGCTATCAGCTATCAGCTATCAGCTATCAGCTATCAGCTATCAGCTATCAGCTATCAGCTATCAGCTATCAGCTATCAGCTATCAGCTATCAGCTATCAGCTATCAGCTATCAGCTATCAGCTATCAGCTATCAGCTATCAGCTATCAGCTATCAGCTATCAGCTATCAGCTATCAGCTATCAGCTATCAGCTATCAGCTATCAGCTATCAGCTATCAGCTATCAGCTATCAGCTATCAGCTATCAGCTATCAGCTATCAAAAGCTTAAAAAATCGAAAAATGAATGTAAAGCTACTTCAGTTCATTGACACAAATAACTAAATCCCTATCTCGATCAGCTAAAAACTGAAAGCTGACAGCTCTAAAAAACAAAAAACCCAGCCGGAGCTGGGTTTTTGGTATTCTGATAAACGTAAATATTAACGTTTTGAGAATTGTGGACGCTTACGTGCTTTCTTAAGACCCACTTTCTTACGCTCAACTTTACGTGCATCACGTGTAACGAAACCTGCTTTACGAAGTGTAGGACGTAGAGACTCGTCAAACTCCATAAGTGCACGAGTGATACCGTGACGGATAGCACCAGCTTGACCAGTAGTACCACCACCAGAAACAGTGATGTGTAGGTCAAACTTTTCAGTCATTTCTACGTGCTCTAATGCTTGACGAACAACCATGCGAGCAGTTTCACGACCGAAGTACTCTTCTAGAGAGCGCTTGTTGATTACGATGTTACCAGTGCCTGGGCGTAAGAATACGCGAGCACTTGAACTTTTACGACGACCTGTACCGTAGTATTGATTTGCCATGATAGTGCTCCTTAAATGTCTAGAACCTGAGGCTGTTGTGCAGCATGGTTGTGCTCAGTACCTGCGTAAACTTTAAGTTTACGGTACATAGCGCGGCCTAAAGGACCACGTGGCAACATGCCTTTAACAGCTTTTTCGATGATCATTTCAGGCTTTGCAGCTTGAAGCTTGTCGAAAGTAGTAGACTTAAGACCACCTGGGAAACCAGTGTGTGCGTGGTACATTTTGTCTTTTGCTTTATTACCAGTAACAGTAACTTTCTCTGCGTTGATAACGATGATGTAATCACCTGTATCTACGTGAGGAGTGTACTCAGCTTTATGCTTACCGCGTAGGCGACGAGCGATTTCAGTAGCGATGCGACCTAAAGTTTTACCTTCAGCGTCAACTACGTACCAGTCACGTTTTACTGTTTCTGGCTTAGCAACAAACGTTTTCATTTATTAAAATCCAATGTTTTTTAATTTAAAACCACAGGTAATTATTATTAATTACCGCTCTAAGTTGAATGCTTTAACCCCTTCGAGTTTAAGACTTTGAGCCGTCAATTAGAGGCTAAACTAATATCTGGCAATAGAACGCAACGTGGCAGACGCGGGAGTATACCAGCACTTAAACCACATTGCTATATGATGGTTGTTTTTTATTCTAAAAAAACAGAAGTCAGAAGTCAGAAGTCAGAAGTCAGAAGTCAGAAGTCAGAAGTCAGAAGTCTGACTAAATAAAAACCATTAGAAAATGGATGCAAAGCTATTATTGTTCAAAACACAAATAATTAAGCCATCTTCTCGGTCAGCTAAAAACTAACGACTAAAATCTGACAACTTGACTAAGCTAGATGCTCTTTAGCTAGATATTCTAGCGATTGCATTTCTTGTAGTCGACTAATACAACGCTTAAATTCAAAATTTAAGTTACCTTCGCTGTACAGCTCAGTAATTGGCTTTTCTGCAGAGATAATCAAGGTTACATGACGCTCGTAGAATTCGTCCACTAATGCGATAAAACGACGTGCCGCATCATCATTGGCTTGACCAAGTGCTTTTACGTTCGACAAAATGACCGTGTTATAGAGTCGGCTTATTTCCATGTAGTCAACTTGGCTGCGAGCTGTTTCGCACAATTCGCTAAAATCAAACATAGCAATACAGTCTGACACTTTACGGGTTTTGATCATACGCCCTTCAATTTCGATAGCTTTGTCGAGCACACCCGGCTCTGGCGACAGCTTATCGAAATAATCAAATAAGTTATCATCAGCTTGCTTATCAAGCGGGCTATGGAAAATTTCAGCTTGCTCTAGGGTACGTAAGCGATAATCAACACCCGAATCCACATTAACAATCTCAGTGTTGGCTTTTACCAATTCAATCGCTGGTAAAAAACGCGCCCGTTGTAAACCGTTTCGATACAGCTCATCAGGCACAATGTTTGATGTCGCAACTAGCACGATACGGCGCTCAAATAAGGCTTCCATCAAACCACCTAGCAGCATTGCATCTGTGATATCTTGCACAAAAAATTCATCGAAACAGATAATGTCTGTTTCAGATTTAAAAATATCTGCAACCACATTTAATGGGTTACTGGTATTTTTCAACTTTTTAAGCTCATCGTGCACGCGATGCATAAAACGGTGAAAGTGCACACGCATTTTACGGTCAGTGGGTAAAGCTTCGTAGAAAGTATCAACTAAATAGGTCTTACCTCTGCCTACTCCGCCCCAAAAATACAGCCCTTTTATACTCGGCGTGCTATCTTTAGAGAATAGTTTGGCAAACCATCCCTTCGCGGCGGGTTTGTCTGCCGTTAGGTCATCATAGAGTCTTTGCAAATGGCGCACTGCATTTTCTTGCGCTGCATCATGTACGAAGTCTTCACGTTGTAAATCTTGTTGGTATTTCTGCCAAGGAGTCATAGGTCGTTACAATAAAACACAGTTAAATTTGCACAGTATATTAACACGCATCGTATCTCAGGGTATATTAACCCGCAGTATGATTTCACAATCAAATTAAGCATATTTTAATAATGATTGGACTATAAAGTATTTGTTTTTGTTATTTTTTCCCAAAGGGGTAGGTTTATGGGCACAATTACCTGGGTAGGTATTCTAATTATCGTTGCAATTTCAGCATTCTTCATTGGTGCTTTTGTAACCAAAAAACAATTTAAGCAAGACGAACTAGAACAACAAGTCGAGCAAGCAAACAATGCACTTGAGCAATACCGCCAAGATGTAGCTGATCACCTAGCAAGCACAGGTAAACTAGTATCTAAAATGAAAGATAACTACGACCAGCTGCTAAACCATGTAGAAGAAACAAACAAACTATTACTTGCTGATAAAAAACAGCACCCAAATGAGCCTTTCTTTTCTAAAGAAACGACTGAGCAACTACAAAACTCACTGCAAGACCGCAGAGGGGATCGTTCAAGCGCAGAAGCTCAGCCTGCTGACTATGTTGTCGGTGAAACAGGATTATTTACCGGTTCACAGAAAGTTTCAGAACATTCTAAAGCCTCTTGATGAACTTTTTTTGACCCCATAGTCTTTAGATATAACAGCTTTATATCTAAACCAAGAAAAGGGCTGCTTATGCAGCCCTTTTTAGTTTTTGCTTTATCTCTGAAGTGGAGTAAACCCAGACTATGAAAATGAAATTATCTGTTATCAGTGCTGCTATTTTATCTTCAAGCTTATTATTAAGCCCTGCAATTTCAATGGCAAAACTTCCTGTTGCTGTTAATGGTCAACAATTGCCAACCCTCGCGCCTATGCTTGAACAAATCACACCGGGTGTAGTGAGTATTCAAGTATCAGGTTCAAAAGAAGTCCGCCGCCGCGCGACACCATTTGATGATTTTTTTGGTGTTCCTCGTGGGGGCAGTCAAAAGCGTGAATTTAGTGGCCTAGGCTCAGGTGTGATCATTGATGCTAAAGAAGGTTACGTGGTAACTAATAACCATGTTATCGAAGATGCCGAAAAAATGGTGGTAACCTTAGAGGATGGCCGAGAATACGAAGCGACCAAAATTGGTAGCGATAAAGAATCAGACATTGCTTTACTACAAATTGATGCTGAAGATTTAACGGCGCTTAAAATTGCCGATTCAGATCAATTACGTGTAGGTGATTTTGCTGTGGCCATTGGTAACCCATTTGGTTTAAGTCACACAGTAACATCCGGTATCGTCAGTGCCCTTGGCCGCGACTGGTTTAAATATAGAAGGTTATGAAGACTTTATTCAAACCGATGCCGCTATCAACCAAGGTAACTCAGGCGGTGCGTTAGTAAATCTTAATGGTGAGCTTATCGGTATTAACACCGCTATTTTAGGCGCATCTGGTGGTAACGTGGGGATCGGCTTTGCAATTCCATCTACCATGATGAAAAACCTAGTTGACCAAATTATCGAACACGGCGAAGTGCGTCGTGGCTCATTAGGTATTTCGGGTCGCCCACTTGACGCTGGCCTTGCTAAAGCACAACAGCTTGACGTAAAACAAGGCGCTTACGTTATGCAAGTAATGGATGATACTGCAGCAAGCAAAGCGGGTATCAAAGCCGGTGATGTAATTATTAGCGTCGATGGCACTGAAATTAGTGGTTTCCATGAACTGCGCAGTAAAATTGCCACCCTTGGTGAAGGCAAAAAAGTGAAACTTGGCCTTTATCGAGATGGTAAAGTGAAAACCGTTAGTGTCACTCTAGATGGTGCATCAGCAACCACTGCTGCTGGCGAAGAGACACACCCAGCATTCCAAGGTGCAACCCTAGAAAATACACAAAAGAGTGATGGTAAAGGTGTTGAAGTAACCGGTGTTGAAGCACGCTCTCCTGCTGCTCGTGTTGGCCTTGAAGAAGGTGACGTGATCATGCAAGTGAACCGTCAACGTGTTGAAACAATTCGCGACATGAACAAGATCATCGAAAATACCAAAGGTAACATAGTACTAGGTGTTAAACGTGGTAGAGAGCTTGTTTTCGTACTTATTCAGTAAACCTAGTTGATAAATCATGAAAAAATAACAGCGGTGCTTGCCGCTGTTATTTTTTTTGTGCCATCATTAAGGGATTGCTCATTGATAATAAGAATACCGTGCTAAAACTTTTTAAATTTATTCTTCCCCCGCTTTTCACTGGTTTAGGCATTGCCTTTTTAGTGGTGTTATTTAACCCAAGTCTTCGTAGCACGCTATTACCGAGTATGAATCTACCCGCGCCGATGTCTTCTGAGCATATGAGCTTTGCTGATGCGGTACAAAAAGCAGCGCCGTCGGTTGTTACTATTTTTTCAGAAAGCATTTCGAATCAACCTCGCTATAAACGTCAAAATACCGTTCAAGCCCTTGGTTCAGGCGTTATCATGACTCAAGACGGTTATATTCTGACTAACTACCATGTGATCAAAAATGCCGATCTCATTATTGTCACGCTGGCTGATGGTCGTCGTTTTTATGATGTACAAGTGATTGGCTTTGATACCCAAACAGATTTAGCACTTTTAAAAATCAGCGCAGAACATTTACCTAAAATTCCTGTTAACGATAGCTTCAAACCCCGTGTTGGCGATGTTGTATTAGCGATTGGTAACCCACTTAATTTAGGTCAAACCATCACTCAAGGTATTATCAGTGCAACAGGGAAGCAAAACTTAATCGACAGCCCTTACAGTAGCCTTTTACAAATGGATGCTGCGATTAACGTAGGTAACTCAGGGGGGCGCTTGTCAATTCACGAGGTGACTTAGTAGGTATCACTTCGGCACAATTTAAAACCCATGAGAACCTCGATATTCAAGGTATCTTCTTTGCAGTGCCTTACTCGATAGCCAAAGATGTGATGGATAAACTAATAAAGCATGGCCGTGTAGTCCGTGGCTATTTAGGCTTTAGTGGCACAGGCATTGATAGCACAGGTAAAGATGTTAGCGATAACTTTACGCCTGTTGCAGGTATGCGTATCTCGCAGCTTGATCCATTTGGCCCAGCTTGGAAAGCCGGTATTAGAGAAACCGACATTGTGATTAAAATTGGCGGTATTGCTGTTGCAAACCCACAACAAGTACTCGAAAAATTAGCGAATACAGAACCAGGCAAAGAACTCGAATTTGAGATTTACCGCGATGGCAAAATCTTAAAAGTAATGGTGACTGTTGCAGAACTCGAAGACGAGCAGTAGTTACTGGTAATACAGATACAAAAAAAGGCCTAACAAATGTTAGGCCTTTTTATAAGTCTTAGCGATTAGCTTGAACGGCGCTTGATATTAGCACCCAGCGCACTCAGCTTATCTTCAATGCGTTGATAACCACGGTCTACGTGATAGATGCGGTCAACAATAGTCTCACCTTGAGCAACGATGCCAGTAAGAATTAAACTTGCAGATGCACGTAGATCAGTTGCCATTACCTGCGCACCCGATAAGCGTTCTGTATCACCACAAATTGCCGTATTCCCTTCTAAGCGAATGTTAGCACCCATACGCTGTAATTCAGGCACGTGCATAAAACGGTTTTCGAAAATCGTTTCTGTGATGGTCGCACTGCCCTTCGCTACCACATTCAAAGCTGTAAATTGCGCTTGCATATCGGTAGGGAAACCTGGGTGTGGCATCGTTTTGATATTCACTGCCTTTAACTCACGGCCACGCATATCGAGGTAAATGCTGTTATCTGTGACTTCAACCAAGGCATTGGTAGCGCGTAGCTTTTCAATCACAGGATCAAGACTATGGTGATCTGTATTTTTACAAAGCACTTCACCGCCAGCCATTGCCGCCGCAACCAAGAAGGTACCTGTTTCAATGCGATCGGGAAGAATGCTGTACTCACAACCCGAGAGTGACTCAACACCTTCAATTTCGATACGGCTAGTGCCGGCACCGCTGATCTTCGCACCCATCGCAATTAAGCAATTAGCAAGATCGGTAATTTCAGGTTCGCGAGCTGCATTTTCAAGTACTGTTTTACCGTCAGCCAGCGTTGCTGCCATCAGTAAGTTTTCTGTTGCGCCAACACTGACCATCTCCATAAAGATTTCAGCGCCTTTTAAGCGACCATCGACCTTGGCGTTGATGTAACCATTTTCAACCTTGATGATAGCGCCCATGCGCTCAAGACCTTGAATATGGATATCAACTGGGCGGGCACCAATCGCACAACCACCAGGCAGTGACACTTGCGCTTCACCAAAACGGGCAATTAAAGGACCTAAGGCAAGTACTGAGGCACGCATTTGCTTTACCAGCTCGTACGGTGCAAGCGTTTTATCAACCGTCGCGCCATCAATAACGAGCCTGTCTTGCTGCCACTCGACATTCGCGCCCAGTGTTTTTAACAAGGCTTCTGTGGTACCGATATCGCGCAAACGAGGAACATTACTAAAGGTACTTTTGCCCTGCCCTAAAAGCGCAGCAAAAAGAATTGGAAGAGCGGCATTTTTAGCGCCGGAAATAGTGACTTCACCTGCCAGCGAGGTGCCACCTTGAATTACAAATTGATCCATTAGGAGGCCCTGCGACTATTGAGGTAAAATAAATTTTTGTTCGCGTTTCCATTCAGTCGGTGTGAACGCTTTGATAGATACAGCGTGGATTGTACCGTCTGAGATTGTTGACATTAACGGAGCATAAACCAACTGTTGCTTCTTAACGCGAGATAAACCATCAAAACACTCACCAACAGCAATCACTTCGTAGTGGCTACCATTTGCTTTAACAATCACTTCATCTAGTTTTAGTTCGTCGCGTAATAACGTTTCGACTTGGCTTGTTTCCATAAATCTCACTCAAATAGGTTGGTGACCTGACCCAACTGCATTAAATTTTGCAATTGCTCAGGGCTATTTTGCAGTTCAAGGTGAATACCTTGCTGCTTTAATTCTGCGAAAGAGTGAATTAACCAAGCTAAGCCCGCCGTGTCAACCCTAGATAGCCCAGAAAGGTCAAAATACCATGTTTTATGGCTAGAATCTGGCTTTGCGTTCAGAAGGCGTTCACGGCCGATTGAATTTCGAGTCAGTTCACCACTGACCCGAAACTGGTTATCTTCAAGTTGAGTAATCTCGACTTTACTCATCACCACCTTCACCTCTAAATTGCACTGGCAGTTGACTCTTTTGTTCTAGTAAGTCACTAACATAATCTAGACCATGTTGGCGTAAAATACCTTGTAATTCACTTTGTTTAGCATCAAGCAAACTAATACCTTCTGCAATCATATCATACGCGCCCCAGTCACCACTGCGGTCTTCACGTACTTTAAAGTCGATTCTGATATCAGGTTTACCGGCTTCAACAATCTTAGTTTTAACAACCACCACGTCTTGGCCTTTGAAAGGCTGTGGTGGTGCAAACTCAACGCTTTGGTTAGTGTATTGAGTAAATACACCTGCGTAAGTAGCAATTAAATACTTTTGGAAAACGTCAATGAAGCGTTGTAACTCTTTAATGGCCTTTGCTTTTTCCTCTTTATCTTCGATAGCGCGCACCTTTGAAACATGATTACCTAGTACGCGCAGTGCAGCATACTTGTAGTCAATGTAGGGCATTAGCTCTTCTTCTACGATAACGCGTAGATGCTCTTTGTCTTTCGCAATAAGAGGTTGATCTTTAGTAATACGCGCAAAAGTATTATCTGACACTGTACGGACCATTTTGTACGGGTCTTTTAAATCAACCTTAGGTTCAGCGGCTTGTGCGTTTAGGCTAAACAGCACAGCAATACATAATAAAAATTTCTTAAACATAATTATTCACCACCTTGGTTGAATAAGAACTGACCAATTAACTCTTCTAAAACAAGCGCTGATTTTGTATCAGTGATGTAGTCACCGTCTGCAAGCGCTTTGCTTTCAACACCAAATAAATCATCTAGATCTGTATCATGCTCACTGGCTGTTACATCTTCACCCATACAACGTTTTTCTGCAGAGTCTGGAGCGATTACTGGGTTAATACCTAAATACTGCTCACCTAAAATACCTGATGTTAAAATTGAGATTGATGTGGTGTCTGAAAACTTACACAGGTAGTTTGCATCTATCGCCATATTGACCACTGGCACAAATTCTTTCGGGTGAATAAAAATAGATTCAACTCGACCAACAACCACACCACCTACTTTAATCGGCGCTCGCGCTTTTAAAGAGCCAATGTTTTCAAACTTTGCGTTTAGCTGGTAGGTTTCGCCGCTACCACTGATGCCGGCATTCGCAACTTTAAATGCTAATAATGCAAATGCAGCAATACCAAGTGCTACAAAAAAGCCAACTAAAATTTCTAATTTCCGTGAATTCATCTTTATACCCTAATTAGCTGGTAAACATTACCGCTGTTAAAATAAAGTCAAAACCTAATACTGCCAATGACGAGTGCACAACGGTCTCTGTTGTCGCTTTACTGATCCCTTCTGAAGTTGGAACACAGTCGTAGCCTTTGTAAAGTGCAATCCAAGTCACAATCATGGCGAATACAAAACTCTTAATCATGCCGTTCACAATATCTTGTTGAAACGACACTTGCGCTTGCATGATTGACCAGAAGCTTCCGGAGTCAACACCAAGCCAATCAACACCCACTAAATGAGCGCCGATAATAGCAACCGCAGAAAATATTAATGCAAGTAATGGCATACTGATAAAACCAGCCCAAAAACGCGGTGCAATAATGCGTTTAAGTGGATCAATCGCCATCATTTCTAAACTTGATAATTGCTCGGTTGCTTTCATTAAGCCGATTTCAGCGGTAAGCGCACTGCCCGCGCGGCCTGCAAACAGTAATGCGGTTACTACAGGGCCTAACTCACGTAACAAGCTCAATGCCACTAAGGGACCTAAGCTGTCTTCTGCACCATAACCGACCAGCACGGTATAACCTTGCAAGGCAAGCACCATCCCTATAAACAAGCCTGATACCATGATGATTAAAAGAGATTGCGAGCCCACCATATATAATTGGCGAATTAGTAAAGGTGTGCCTTTTTTGAAGTTTGGCATATTCACTAATGCACCAAACAACATTTGAGTAGACCTACCAAGCGCTGCAAAGCGCCCTAGGGTCTTGTGACCTAACTTCTGAAATAGATCAAGCATTGTGCACTCCTAGTAATTCATCATCGTACGCAGGAGCTGGGAAATGGAATGGTACAGGACCATCCGATAAACCATTTAAGAATTGTTGAACAAGTTCAGATTCATGGTTTTGCATTTGCTCTGGTGAACCTTCGCCAATCACCCCTTGATCAGCAATGATGATAACGTGATCAGCAATGCTCATCACCTCAGTAACATCATGGGTCACGATAAGTGATGATAAACCTAACACTTCATTCAGTGATTTAATCAGCTTAACCAGCACACCCATTGAGATAGGATCTTGGCCCGCAAAGGGTTCATCATACATGATAAGTTCTGGATCGAGGGCAATTGAACGTGCCAATGCTGCACGGCGAGCCATACCACCTGAAAGCTCAGATGGCATCAAATCTTGTGCACCACGTAAACCGACGGCCTGTAATTTCATTAAAACGACAAGACGAATTAAATCTTCGCTAAGTTGAGTATGTTCGCGCAAAGGAAAAGCGATATTGTCAAACACTGACATATCGGTAAATAACGCGCCACTTTGAAACAGCATACTCATTTTCGTGCGGGCAGCATAAAGTTCCTTGCGAGTCATGCCAGGAATGCTGTTGCCTTCAAATAAAATGTCACCAGAATCAGGCTTAAGCTGACCGCCAATTAAGCGCAACATGGTGGTTTTACCAATGCCGCTCGGTCCCATGATAGCGGTAATCTTGCCTTTCGGAATGTTAAAACTCATATTTTTATATATGATTCTATCGCCCCGTGAAAAGGTTACATCCTTGATTTCTACTATTGATTGCGACAAGTCGCTCTCCATAACGTTTTTCACTAGTTTTGCCATTTTAAGGGTTTTTTAGTCAAGATGGAAAAAACAAATCGTAAAATTTTGTAATATTTCCTTTCAATAAATTCTAAAGCTAGCTGCAAAGAACTTAACCACCGCTGAAATTTAGTTTCCTCACGACACTGGCTTTATGCTCGCCAGCCCATTCTTTTACTTATACTTTCATGCTCGCTTTTGTTACTATTTGCAGTCATCTGTATAAGTAATGTTGGCGTATCACAATGGTGACTTCTTTTGTCATTTTAATTATTGGTTTTGCAGCGCTCGTTTGGAGTGCTGATCGGTTTGTATATGGGGCGGCTGCACTCGCAAAAAATATGGGGATCCCCACCCTAATCATTGGTTTAACCGTTGTTGCTATGGGTTCATCAGCCCCTGAAATGATGGTGTCTGCATCTGCGGCACTTGCCAATAAAACAGATACCGCTGTTGGTAATGCGGTTGGTTCTAACATTACTAATATCTTACTTGTGCTTGGCGTCACAGCCTTACTTCGTCCCCTTTCCGTGTCATCAATGACATTAAAACGTGAAATGCCATTAGTGCTGTTAATCTCAGTAGCCGCTTGGTATGTATTCTCAGACAACTACTTCTCATTCGCTGAGGGCGTCGCTTTAATGCTTGCGTTTGTGGTGTTTATAGCAGGCCTAGTTATTATCTCTCTGCGTGCCAAAAATCAAGATGACCCCTTTGTTAGCGAAGCATGTGAAGATGTGCCAGACAATGTGAGTACTAAATCTGCCGTGTTTTGGTTAGTCATCGGCATGATTTTATTGCCAATCAGTTCACACTTTTTAGTTGAATCAGCCGTTGATATCGCAAAATACTTTGGCTTATCAGACCTAGTCATTGGTTTAACCATTATTGCTATTGGTACCAGCTTACCTGAGTTGGCAGCCTGTATTGCAGGGGTATTAAAGAACGAAGACGATTTAGCACTTGGCAACATCGTTGGCTCAAACATATTTAACTTACTCGCCGTATTACCTCTTGCGGGTATTATCAACCCATCAATTATTGACCCTTCTGCGGCAAACCGCGATGCACTGATCATGATTGCAGCAACGATTGTATTGATTGCCATGTCATTGAACTTTAAAGGTGCTCGTCGTATCAATAGAGTAGAAGGTGGCTTATTGTTAGTCGCATTTATTGCATATCAGGGCTATATTTTTAGCCAAATAGGATAATCAATGACACAACAAAGCTTTATCGCGCAAGGCAAGCGCGTACTTGAAATTGAAGCACAAGCCTTACAAGAAATTGAGCAATACATTAACCAAGACTTTGATAATGCCTGCCAGCTAATGTACCAATGCACTGGTCGTACTATCGTTATCGGTATGGGTAAATCTGGCCATGTTGGTAATAAAATTGCAGCAACTCTTGCAAGTACCGGCACACCGGCGTTTTTTGTTCACCCAGGTGAAGCAAGCCACGGTGATTTAGGCATGATCACTCGCGATGATGTGGTGATGTGTATTTCAAACTCAGGTGAGACCAGCGAAGTACTCAGCATTATTCCTGTTATTAAGCGCATTGGCGCAAAGATGATTTCATTAACAGGCAACCCTGATTCAACTATGGCCAAGCTGTCTGATGTACATGTATGCATTAAAGTTAGCCAAGAAGCGTGTCCATTAGGTCTAGCACCAACCGCAAGTACTACAGCAACGTTAGTAATGGGTGATGCAATGGCGGTTGCGCTACTTGAAACCCGTGGTTTCACTGCCGACGATTTTGCGCTTTCACACCCAGGTGGTAGCCTAGGTAAGCGTTTATTACTGACATTGAATGATGTGATGCACGCGGGCGATGCCACGCCGATTGTTAGCGAAACACAAAGCATTAAAGATGCACTCATTGAAATGTCTGCCAAAGGCCTTGGTATGACAGCGGTGATTGGTGCGGATGAAAAGTTAGCCGGATTATTCACTGATGGTGACTTACGCCGAATTTTAGAGCAACGTATTGATATTCATAGTACGGCAATTAGCCAAGTGATGACTCGTTCATGCACAACTGCGCGCCCAGATATGCTTGCAGCAGAGGCTTTAAACATTATGGAACGTAAGCGTATCAATGGTTTAATTGTGGTGGATCAAAGCAATACGCCAATTGGTGCCCTTAATATGCAAGACTTATTAAAAGCAGGAGTTCTTTAAGCAATGACATTCGCTGAGCTATACCAGCCACTTAGCCCTGATGTGAGTCAGCGCGCACAAAAAGTAAAATTGCTAATCTGCGATATAGATGGTGTGTTTTCTGATGGCCGCATTTATTTAGGCAATGATGGCGAAGAACTGAAAGCGTTCAATACAAAAGATGGCTTTGGCATCAAAGCGCTTATTAATAGTGGTTTTGACGTCGCGGTGATTACTGGCCGCCATTCACAAATAGTTCAGCAGCGAATGACTAGCCTAACAGTTCAGCACATTTATCAGGGACAAGAAGATAAGCTGATTGCTTATCAAGAGTTAAAAGATAAACTGGCGCTGACAGATGAACAAATTGCCTATATTGGTGATGATGGTCCAGACTTACCAGTAATGGAAAAAGTGGGGTTTGCTGTTGCTGTAAATGATGCACACCCGCTTATTAAAAAGCTGGCTCATTACACCACGTTATTACCGGGTGGCTTTGGAGCCGTGCGTGAATTAACTGATTTACTGATGTTAGAAAACGGCAAGCCGTTAACTAGCGATGGAACCAGCGCATGAATATAGCCCGTATTTTACTGAGTATTGTTTTTGTTTGTTGCATGGTGTGGTTATGGTACCCGTACTTTAATCAATCAACAGACGCAATAAGTAGTGAAGACGAGATCATAGCATCGCCTGATTATACAGCCGTTGCCTTAAAGCAAACTGCGTATGACGAACAAGGCAAAATTAGTCATAAGGTGGCGGCCGCCAAAATGGAGTTGTATCAACAATTAGGGTTTACCTTTTTTGAACAACCAATTTTTACGATTTATGGCGACCAGCAGGTATGGCAAGTAAAAGCCAAAGAAGCCACTTTATACGAAAACGATCAGCTGATTTTTGAAGGGGATGTGGTTGCTAAAAACTTAACCCACAACGGCATGATCGAAGATATTAAAGCTGAAAACATTAATGTCGACATTGATAAAATGACCATGTTTTCTAAGCAACCTGTGACGCTAACGGGACCGAATTTAAAGATTACCGGGAAAGGCTTAAAAGCCGATTTAAAAACCGAAATTGTTGAGTTAACTAACCATACACGAACCATATACTATGACCAATAAACTGAAGAAACTACTCCTGATCCCAAGCTTATTGATCGCGTTTTCGGGCGCGGCTGCTGAGCAAACTGGCGCACAAATTAGCATTAGCTCAGACCGCCAAGTTGGTAAACTAAAAGATGGCGTTGGCATATTCGAAGGTAACGTAGAGATCGTGCATGGTAATCGTCATATTACAGCAGAACGTCTTGAAGCACACGGTGGAGACACCGAAGGCACTGTCGAATTAATTATCGCGACAGGTAATCCTGCTTATTTCGAAGAAAAGCAAGCTGATGGCACCGTAATGAGCGCCAGTGCACAAGAAGTACGTTACGATGTTGCGAAACGCTTCTTAACACTCAATGGCGAAGCTGAAGTCACTCAATCGGGCCAAAAAGTAACGGCTAAAAGCATTACCTACGATATGGCTCAACAGCTGATCAGCGCCGAAAAAGACGAAAACTCAACAGATCGCGTACACACGATCCTAGTTCCAGTTGAAAACAAAAAAGATAACAAAGGCCAACCATGAGCACATTAAAAGCAGAGCTTTTAGCTAAGAGCTACAAAGGCCGCCAAGTGGTTAAAAGTGTAGGCCTTGAAGTTGAAGCTGGCAGCATTGTTGGTTTACTTGGTCCAAATGGCGCAGGTAAAACGACAACCTTCTATATGATTGTAGGCTTAGTACCCAGCGACAAAGGTAAAATCAGCATTGATGATAACGACATTACGCTTTTACCAATGCATAGCCGCGCACGTTTAGGTATTGGTTATCTGCCGCAAGAGTCGTCAATTTTTAGAAAGTTGACGGTTTATCAAAACTTGATGGCAATTTTAGAAACCCGTAAAGATCTAAATAAAACCACCCGCGAAGAAACGCTAAACAGCTTACTCGACGAATTTAGCATTCAACATATCCGTGACAGCCAAGGTATGGCGCTGTCAGGTGGCGAACGCCGCCGCGTTGAAATTGCTCGCGCATTAGCCGCAAATCCTAAATTTATCCTTTTAGATGAGCCTTTTGCTGGTGTTGATCCAATTTCAGTGTTAGATATAAAGAAAATTATTGAGCACCTAAAAAACCGCGGTATTGGGGTACTCATTACTGACCATAATGTTAGAGAAACCCTTGATGTTTGTGAAAAAGCCTACATTGTTTCTCATGGGGAGCTAATTGCATCAGGCACACCTGAGCACGTATTAGCTGACCAAACTGTACGTGATGTATATCTAGGCGAGCAATTCAGGCTGTAACCATTACGCCACCGACTAGAGCATCTGCTAGACTTATAACAATGACAATAAATCGATAATGACTTAACTGTGTTTGCACAGTCATCGATAACTTAAAAAGGATTGTTAGGGATACATGAGGCAATCATTACAGCTGCGCATGGGCCAGCAACTTACAATGACTCCACAACTGCAACAAGCGATTCGTTTGTTGCAGCTCAGTACATTGGATCTCCAGCAAGAAATTCAAGAAGCGCTTGATAGTAATCCCCTACTTGAAGTGGAAGAGGCTGATTACAACGAAGAAAGTATCGGTAAGAATGAGCAAAAAGCGGAATCTGACGATATGCAACTGAGCGCGTCTGCAGAAGAAGCACCTAGCGAATACGAGCAAGAAAGCAGTGACGCCCTCAATAAAGACACCGTAAGTGATGACTTAGCTATGGACGTCACGTGGGACGAGTACATGAGCGCAGCCCCATCAACATCATCAGGACCGATGCCTGAAGATGAGTCTATTTACCAAGGCGCATCAACTGAAACCCTACAAGAATACCTGATGTGGCAATTACAGCTCACACCATTTAGCCCAACTGACGAAGCGATTGCCGTAGCCATAGTAGAAGCCATAGACGACTCAGGTATTTTAACGATCAGCTGTGAAGATATTGTCGAAAGCTTTAATCAAAATAACGATGAAGAAGAAATCGAACTTGATGAAGTTGAAGCGGTCTTAAAAAGAATACAATTATTCGATCCTGTTGGTATTGGCGCGCGCAGTTTACAAGAATGCCTGTGTATTCAGCTTCGTCAATTTGACGCTAGCACACCATATTTAGCTGAAACTAAAATGGTTTTATCTGAGCATATCGAATTATTAGCGAGTCGCGACTATCGCACTTTGATGAAAAAGACTAAGCTTAAAGAAAATGAGCTTAAAGAAGTGATGACGCTTATTCACAGCTTAAATCCTAAGCCTGCGGATAGCATAGTACGCGAAGAGTCTGAGTACGTTATACCTGATGTATCAGTGAAAAAAGTAAAAGGTCGCTGGGTGGTTGAGTTAAATCCAGATTGTATGCCAAAGATTAGAGTGAACAGCCAATATGCGGCTATGTCTCGCTCAGTAAAATCGAGTAGCGACAGCCAATTTATTCGCTCTCACTTACAAGAAGCAAAGTGGTTTATTAAGAGCTTAGAAAGCCGTAACGATACGTTATTAAAAGTAACCAACTGTATCGTTCAACAACAACAAGCTTTCTTTGAGCACGGCCCTGAAGCGATGAAGCCGATGGTGCTAAATGATGTTGCTGAAATGGTCGAAATGCATGAATCGACAATTTCACGTGTAACAACGCAAAAATATATGCATACCCCGAGGGGTATTTTTGAGTTGAAATATTTCTTCTCAAGCCATGTCAGCACCGAAAATGGTGGTGAGTGTTCTTCTACGGCAATACGCGCTTTAATCAAGAAGTTAGTGGCTGCAGAAAACTCAGCTAAACCATTGAGTGATAGTAAAATTGCAGATATATTGGCTGAGCAAGGAATTAAAGTAGCTAGACGTACAATTGCAAAATATCGTGAGTCTCTAGCAATACCTCCGTCTAATCAGCGTAAGAGTTTGATTTAGACGTTTTACATAGAAGGAAAAATGCTTATGCAACTAAATTTAACTGGTCGTCATGTAGAAATCACTGATTCATTAAGAGACTATGTAAACACCAAGTTTGCGAAACTAGAAAGGCATTTTGACCATATAAATAATGTTCATGTCATTCTAGATGTAGAAAAATTAAGCCAAAAAGCAGAAGCAACTTTACATGTAAACGGAGGCGAATTGTTCGCTTCTACAGAACATCAAGATATGTACGCAGCCATTGACTCACTGATCGATAAACTTGATCGCCAAGTCATTAAACACAAAGAGAAATTAGCTCGACATTAAATTATGAAACTAAGTTCACTTACTAACCAGGACTGCAGCAAAGCTGCGGTCCTTTTTAATAGCAAAAAAAGAATTCTTGAATATATCAGCGAACTGGCCCACCAGCAGCTTCCTCATTTATCGCAACAAGATATCCTAGATGCTTTGCTCAACCGAGAAAAACTAGGCAGCACCGGCATAGGTCGCGGTATTGCTATTCCCCATGGTCGAATGAGCGGTGCCGATGAGCCCCATGCGTTTATCATAGTGAGTGAATCACCCATCAATTTTGATGCTATTGATAACCGCCCGGTTGATATATTTGTGGCACTCATCGTACCAGATGGTGACTGTCAGCTTCACCTAAAGACCTTATCAACAATTGCTGATAGACTTAAAGATAAAGAATTTTGTAAACAGTTACGCAGTGCTACAACCGATCAGCAACTGTTTCAGGTCATATCAGCAGAGGCATAAATGGAATTAATTATTATCAGCGGTCGCTCAGGCTCAGGTAAATCGGTCGCTTTACGAGTACTTGAAGACTTAGGCTATTATTGCGTTGATAATATTCCAGTGAATTTACTGCCTTCACTCGTACGTAGCGTATCTGATAATTACGATAAAATAGCAGTCAGTATCGATGTACGTAACTTACCGAAAGAGCAGCAAGAATTTAATGATATTCTTGAATACCTACCAGGGTTTGCAAACCCAACGCTATTTTACTTAGATAGTGATGATCAAACCCTGATAAAGCGCTTTTCAGAAACACGCCGCTTACATCCATTATCGATTGATTCTTTGCCACTCGATCTTGCTATTAAACAAGAAAAAATCTTGCTCGATGTACTGATTACTCGTGCTGATTTTATGATTGATACCACTGATTTGAGTGTTCATCAGTTAGCTGAATCAATTCGCGAAAAGATCTTAGGTAAAAAAGATAAAAAGTTGATTATCACCTTTATGTCGTTTGGCTTTAAGCACGGTATTCCAAAAGAAGCTGACTACGTATTTGATGCACGCTTTTTACCCAATCCACACTGGGAGCCAGATTTAAAGCCGCTAACAGGCCTTGATCAACCAGTAAAAGATTATCTTGCGAGCCACAGCATAGTGCAAAAGTTCACATGGCAAATACAGACCTTTGTGCAAACATGGTTGCCACATTTAGAGCGCAATAACCGCAGTTACTTAACTATCGCAATTGGTTGTACCGGTGGCCAACACCGCTCTGTTTATTTAGCGCAAACAATTGGTGAAAGCTTTGCGAAAAGCCATGCCAATGTAAAAATTCGTCACCGTGAACAAGACATTTAATTAGGCACCTAGAATGCACGCTGAAGATACTTTTTTAATTCAAAATAAACTTGGTTTACATGCTCGTGCTGCCACTGTTTTGGCGCAATTAGCGCTGCAATTTGATGCCAAAATTACGCTTTATCAAGACGATAAAGAAGCCGAAGGCGACAGCGTGTTAGCGTTAATGCTACTTGAAAGCAGCCAAGGTAAAGAAGTTCGTGTTGTATGCGAAGGCCCAGATGCTGATGCCGCATTAACGGCAATTGGCGAATTAATTGCGCAACGCTTTCACGAGCAAGAATAGCATTTGCTAAGCCTTCGGGGTTTACGGTAAACTTAATTCGGATATTTAAAATTCCCTTTAAATATCCTACTTTTATATCGCTCGCTTCTCTAAATTACAAAACTCTTAATAAATTTATCGCAGTGCGACGATATCTCTGCAAATACACCACAAAGCAACTATGCTGTATTTGCTTAGCCTATTTAAACTTTTTTCAGTTGTAAGGACGCCAATGCCAGAAGCCTTTGAACAAGATTACCCACTACAACAACTCAAACAAGTGACCAAGTCACTCAATAGTGGTCAATTTGTTCAAGTGCGCGGTATGTTAGCTAAAACGGCGCCTTGTGATACAGCCCTTTTACTTGAATCTTCTCCTCATAAAATTCGTCGTATGCTTTGGCAACTGGTTGACCCAGATGTCCGCGGTGATGTTCTAGAAGAACTGTCTGAAGATGTACGTCTTGGCATTATTGCCCAGATGGAACCTGAGCACATCGCCGCGGCGACAGAAGACATGGACGACGATGACTTAGGTGAAGTCCTACGTAGTCTTCCTGATACCGTATACCAAGACGTTGTCAGTGCCATGGATTCGCAAGATAGAGAAAGGGCAACGCAAGCACTTTCTTATCAAGAGCGCTCAGCTGGTGCCTTGATGAACAGCGATACGGTAACCATTCGTCCAGATGTTACCCTCGATGTAGTACTACGCTATTTACGCTTAAGGGGCGAATTACCAGAAGGCACTGATGACCTGTACGTGGTAGATAAGCATAATTGCTTTTTAGGGGCGCTCTCATTAACCACCCTACTCACTAATTCATCCGATAAAGTTGTCAGAGACTTAATGGATGAAGATTGTGAGTCAATTCCAATTTCGATGGATGAAAGTGATGTCGCGCAACTGTTCGAACGACACAACTGGATTTCAGCCCCTGTTGTTGATGATAACGCCCACTTGCTTGGTCGTATTACCATCGATGATATCGTTGACGTAATCCGTGAAGATGCAGAGCACAGCATGCTAAGCCTCGCGGGTCTGGACGATGAAGAAGATACCTTTGCGCCAGTACTAAAAAGTTCGCGGCTGTCGCTCTATTTGGCTTGGTGTTAACTTATTAACCGCATTGCTAGCAGCAATTGTGGCAAGCTTTTTTGAAAACACCTTAGCAATTTTACCTATTTTGGCGGTGCTAAACGGTATCGTCCCTTCAATGGGAGGTGTTGCGGGCAGCCAAACCCTAACACTGGTTATTCGTGGTATAGCCGTAGGTCATATTAACCAAACCAACCAACGCTTCTTATTACTAAAGGAGTTAGCAATTGGTGCGCTTAATGGTGTTATTTGGTCGGTCTTAATTGCTGGCGTGGTTGCTCTATGGCAATGGGACTTTAAGCTCGGTGCGGTCTTAGCGTTTGCAATGTTTATGAACCTTGTCGCAGCCGGTATTGCAGGTGCGAGTATTCCGCTAATTCTCAAAAAAATGAAAATAGACCCAGCCCTTGCCGGGAGTGTAGTACTGACAACCGTCACCGATATTGTTGGTATCTTTGCCTTTTTAGGCACCGCGACTTGGTTATTGATCTAATACCAATTCGCAATTCTACTTAATTAAGCGAATTGGTATAAATAAAAACGGCCCTTTAAGGGCCGTATTTATTTCTATTTACTTTGCGCGCTGCTTATTTTTACCCACTCTAGGTTTCGTATTGGCCTTTTTAAATTGGCTAAACCCGGTGTGACGCGTCAGTGCCGCACGGCCTTTTCCACCTTTACCCTGCGCCACTTTTTCATTACGGCCTTCTTCAGGTACCAAGCAGTTTGGCCCTTTACCAATGAGGTTTGCTTTGCCCATCTTTTTCAGCGCTTCGCGGATCATCGGCCAGCCAGCTGGATCGTGGTAGCGTAAAATCGCTTTATGTAAGCGACGCTGACGCGCACCTTTTGGTACTGGCACTTGTTCAATATTGTTTTTTATATTGCGTAGCGAGTTCATCTCTGTGTGATAAATCGTTGTTGCATTAGCCATCGGCGATGGATAAAAGTTTTGTACTTGATCAAGTTTAAAGTCATGAGCCTTTAACCACAGCGCCATGTTAACCATATCTTCGTCTTTTGTTCCTGGGTGAGCAGAAATAAAATACGGGATCAAATACTGCTTTTTACCCGCTTCTTTTGAGTATTTATCAAATAGCTCTTTAAACTTATCGTAAGCACCCATGCCCGGCTTCATCATCTTAGATAATGGACCATCTTCAGTATGCTCAGGGGCAATTTTTAAGTACCCGCCTACGTGATGGGTAACCAACTCTTTTACGTAGCGCGGATCTTCAACGGCTAAGTCATAGCGTACGCCAGACGCGATCAAAATTTTCTTCACACCTTTTACATCACGGGCTTTTCTATAAAGTTCAATGGTTGGGGTGTGATCCGTGTCCATATGCTTACAGATATCAGGATAAACACATGATAAACGACGACACGTGCTCTCTGCCTTTTTGCTCTTACAGCGTAACTTATACATATTCGCTGTAGGCCCGCCTAAGTCAGAGATAACACCTGTAAATCCCGGCACCTTGTCACGAATTTGCTCAATTTCATCAATAATTGATTGCTCAGAACGGCTTTGAATAATGCGTCCTTCGTGTTCTGTAATCGAACAGAAAGAACAACCACCAAAGCAACCACGCATGATGTTCACCGAGGTTTTAATCATTTCATAGGCTGGGATTTTTTCATCACCGTAACTTGGGTGCGGAATGCGCTGATAAGGCAAACCAAATACGCCATCCATTTCTTCAGTTTCAAGTGGAAATGCTGGCGGGTTAACCCAAATAGAACGGTCGCCATGGCGTTGAAATAACGCACGAGCACAACCTGGGTTTGTTTCTTGGTGCAAAATACGCGAGGCATGGGCATAAAGCGGTTTATTCACGCTTACTTGCTCATACGCTGGTAGCTTAACGTAGGTCTTTTCCCAAGGCTTGGGGCGCGCAGGCTGAATAGTGATTGGCTTAGCCGCCTCGGCACTTAGGTCGATTCCCGCTTGTTTAAATTCAGACTTACTACAACCCACATCATCTGCACCGTACGGATTAGGGATTGGATCAATCTTACCGATTTTATCAATTGCCGTTGAGTCACTACCACGCCAACCTGGTAATGGTTCTTTACGAATAACCGCGGTACCACGAATATCTTGAATTGTCTCAACCGACTCACCCGCAGCAATTCGGTGGGCGACTTCAACAAGTGGGCGCTCAGCGTTTCCGTAAATTAAAATGTCAGCTTTGGCATCAAACAACACACTACGGCGTACTTTTTCTTGCCAATAATCATAATGAGCAATACGGCGTAAGCTCGCCTCAATTCCACCAATAATCAGCGGCACATCTTTATAAGCTTCACGACAGCGTTGGCTATATACAACCACCGCACGGTCTGGACGTTTACCACCTATATTACCCGGTGTGTAAGCATCATCATGACGCATACGCTTTTCAGCAGTATAACGGTTGATCATCGAGTCCATATTACCCGCTGTAACACCAAAGAATAAGTTAGGCTTGCCTAACGCCATAAAGGCATCTTTTGAGTTCCAATCAGGCTGCGCAATAATACCTACACGAAAACCCTGCGACTCAAGCATACGTCCAATCACAGCCATACCGAAACTTGGGTGGTCAACATACGCATCACCACTAACAATGATCACGTCACAGCTATCCCAACCTAACGCGTCCATTTCTGCACGAGTGGTTGGTAAAAATGGCGCCGTGCCATAGCATTCAGCCCAATACTTAGGATAAGAAAACAGGCCTCGCTCGGCTTTTAATGCGCTCATAAAGTGTACTCTGCTAACAAAAGGGGCGAATTATACCCCACTCTTATGCATTATTATAGAAAACAAAACGCCCTTCACATGGAAGGGCGCTGTTTAATTCATATGCACTTACTATAACTAGCTATTGCTTAGCTTGCAGGTAGGTAATTAACTCTTTTTCTGGCATAGGCTTAGCGTACATAAAGCCCTGTACTTCATCACAGCCAAGCTGAGCTAAATAATCTGCTTGCGCTTGGGTTTCGACTCCTTCAGCAATGGTTTTTAAACCTAACCTTGCACCAAGAGAAATAATTAATGCGGCAATCGCCTGACAATCTTGACCCGGTAAGTCTTTAATGAAGGCACGATCAATTTTGAGTCTGTCTAATGGCAGTTTTTGCAAGTAACTTAATGATGAGAAGCCGGTACCAAAGTCATCAATTGCAATCTCGATACCAAACTCTTTAAGTTCTTTTAAAGTTGTGATCACATTCGTGAGCTCATCCATAACCACGCTTTCGGTTACTTCAAGTTCAATATACTGCGGTTCTACATCGTATTTAATAAGCGTGTCTTTTACTTGCTGAGCATAGCCTTTAACTTTAAATTGTGGCACAGACACGTTTACTGCAATGCTAATTGCAAACCCCATCGCTTCTAGGCGTTTTTGCTGCATACATGCTTGCTCTAGCACCCATTGACCAATTTCAACAATTAAACCAGCATCTTCGGCCATAGGAACGAAAATCGCCGGAGAAATATACTGACCATTTCCTGAGGGCCAACGCAGCAGCGCTTCACAACCTATAATTTCGAGGGTATTTAAATCAAGTTGCGGTTGAAACCACACTTCTAATTTACGTTGCTCAAAATCTTGGCGAAGCTGCCTGATGATCCCCAAACGCCATGCCATCTGCTCTTCCATATCTGGGGTATATGTCACCACCATTTCAGAAGATTGTTTTTTAGCTTGGTTTAACGCAATATAACCGAGTTTTAAGGTCTCGATCCCGGCTTGTTGGAAATCACCTTGGTAACATAAACCAATTTTAAAGTTGATTGGTAAAATGTGTTCACCAGCATTGAACGGCAAACTTAAATGCTCACGTAGTAGCTCAACGTCACATTCGTGAGCAGGTAACAACAACCCGAATACGTCGGCACCAATGCGCGAAAGCAGCTCTGCCTTTGGGTATTCTTGTTGCAGCCTATCAACAATGGCATTAAGTAATAAGTTACCAATTTCTTGGCCTAAGCCATTGTTAATATCTGAGAATTGCGCAACATCAATTAGTAAAAATACAAAGTCGCTTTTACCCGGCTGATAGTAACGCTCTACTTTGTTCATAAAGTCATTGCGATTTGATAAGCCAGTTAAAATATCTTTATATGCAGCATCACGTAAACGGTTGAACAACCTAACATTATCAAGGCCAACACTCACATTCGTTAAAAATATTTCTGCAAATTGTAGTTGCGTAGGACTTGGCGTGTGCTCTGTTTCTATGTAAATCGCTGCTTGGCGATTTTTACTTTTCAATAAATAGGTATTGTCTACATCAGTATGCTGATGCTCACCTTGGGCTAGGCAATTATTCACTTGCATGATGATACGACCATTATCAAGTTGCTCAACCCCTTGGCCAATAAACTCGTTGTATTCAGCGCAGCCGCCTAATACATAAACTTGGTTGTCATCTTCGATTGAACCACACAGTAACCCCTGCGGTTCGCAATCTAAAATAATTGATAGCTGTTTAATAACCGCCATCGAAAAAGCTTTAATATCAGTAAAACCCAGGATGGCTTTTGATGCATACAAAATATTATTTAAAGCGCGGCTTTGAAATTCGAGCTGACAGACTTGCTCATAAGAGCGAATAGCCGTAACAAGGGCGGTAATAAGCTTACTACGTGTTAGTTCTGTTTTTGTTTTGTAGTCGTTGATATCGTATTCACGGATCACTTTTTCTTCAGGTGCATAACCGGGTTGTCCGGTACGTAAAATGATGCGCACATTGTGATTATTGAGGCACTCTCTAACCTGCTTAACAACTTGCAAGCCAGCATCATCAGACTCCATAACCACATCAAGAAGAATTACCGAAATCGAGTGGTCATTTTTAAGTAATTCGAGCGCTTCTGCACCGGAGTAGGCATGGTGGAATCGCAGCCCTTTATCCCAGAATTCAACACCTGAAAGTGCAAGCTTAGTCACTGAATGTATTTCTGGATCATCATCGACAATTAATACGTCCCAAAAATCAGAGACAGTTTCATCCACCAACTGTTCGTCATCTTGGTCACTAAACAAAAAGTCGTTACTCTCTGATGCCATTAATAATTCCTTAGAGTGATCCTCGTAATACTGTAACGATGGTTCCACTCCATTTTACAGCGACGCTCAAAATTCTATCACTTATTTGATTATGATACATTAGTGATAGCTTATATAGTATCAAACAGATTATAGTCTATGTTACGTATAATGTTATGAAAGTTATAAAACAATTGCCTGAGGTGTGGTTATTAAAATACTCATTTTTACCCTAAAAGCGATTTTTTTCAGTACGCTAATTGCGCTTGTGATAGGGCTGATGCTTTCACCACAGTATACCGTTCACAAATCAATTAAAGTGAATGCTAGTCGTGCAGAAATTGCAAGCCTTGTTGGTGACTTTAGCCAATGGCCAAAATGGCAACCTTGGCAAGCAGTTGATCCAAGTATAAAATTTACCATTGCAGAGCCTAGCCAAGGTGTGGGTGCGCATCAATTTTGGCAAAGTCGCTTTGGCGAAGGCGAGATGACCATCACGCAACTCGACAACACTCAGCTTTCGTTTAATATTTTATTTAACCAAGAACATATTGCTCAGGGCACAATCCGCTTTACAGGTGCTGGTAATGAGGTAACTATCGAGTGTTCGTTACAAGGAGAGGTAAATACCCCTATCATTGGTGGCTACCTTGCTTTATTAAGCCAATATATTCTCAATAACACAGTGACGTTGGCACTCAATAACATTAAAACCCATGCGCAGTTAGCAACAACAAACAAGGCCATTGTGAGCGATGACAGTGAAAGCGGCTCAAGCGAGAGTTAATCTTGCCAATATCATAGAAAACCAACTCGGCTACCCTATTCATAAAGCCTCATCGGTCAGGATTAACCATGCTGGCGATGACAGCTATTCACCACAAGGTCAGCAGCAGCTTGCCTATCAAATTAAAGCGCAAGCGACTCTTTTAGAGCGAGCTCACACTCGCCAAGAAATTCAATTTATAAAACGCCAAGAAAATATCGAAACCATTATGGCGATGGCTATGGCTTTTTGCCCGGATGTCACAGGGCAACAACAACCGGATTTTGATTGGATAGAGCGTTTTATTAGTTTGTGCGAAGACACAGCAAACTCTTCTATGCAAAAATTGTGGGCGAAAATATTAGCCGGTGAAACCGTGTCACCGGGTACCTTTTCAATTAAAAGCTTGCAAACACTTAAGCACATGACTCAGCGCGAAGCCGATGCCCTTCAGCGCTGCACATCACTGTGTGGTTTTAATGAAAAAGATAACAGCCACTTAATTTTACTCGGCTTTTACAAGAAACCATCGCTGTTTGATTTACTTAGAAAAGGCAATAAAGTGTCATTTAACCTAGGGAAAACCTCTGTTAGCTTTCCTGACATTCTTACCCTGATGGACATTAACTTGCTGTACCGAAAAGAAATCGAATCAGCGGTTTTAAAAGCAGGCCAAGAGCTGGTACTGAGCTTTATGAATCAACGCTTGGTTTTAAAAGCAAAAAGCAATGACTTAGTACTCAGTTATTATAAATTTACACAAACGGGTGACGAATTAAGAAAGCTAATTGCATCACCAATAAATAAGGCATATAAGCAAATACTTTCAACATCATTAGAAGATGAATTTGAAGTTAGCTGGCAAACTCTAAAATAAAGCTGCCAGCTAAATATAAACCGAAAAACTCGATTAGAAGTGGATTTGAATACCCGCAAATGGGCCTGACGCATCTAAATCTGTGTAGATGTCATCAATATCATCAAGCTCTAAGGTCATTGAGCGGTAGCCCGCTTTAATGTCCATATCAATTGCTAAGTTATCAAGTAAAGCGTATGCGATACCTGCTTGGTAATCTTGAATTTTGCTATCATCGATAGCCAGTAAACTACCTTCAAAGAATACGCTTAAACCAGTAAATGGTAAGCCAACTTCAGCACGGCCATACACTAACGGTACAAAACCAGAAAAATCAACGCGCTCAGTGGTATTTTGGCCACCGTCTTGCGATGTACCAGTTACAACAATTTCACCATCAAATTGTTTAGCATTCACACCTAAATCAATAGAAACCAAATCATTATCAAAGATTTCGTAATATAGGATGTAGTCGATGTGTGATAAATCACTTACTGTGCCTACTTGTGTGCCTACCACATAATCTGAACCACCAAAGCTAAACGTTTCATCAAGAGTGGTGTCACCATTTAACTCAAGTTCAGTGTATTTTAGTTTAAGGTTTGGTACTAACGGCACTGGGTGCTCAAGTGCTGCGTAGTAGCTCGTAAACGTTTCATCATCAAATTTAAAGCTTTGTAGATTTCCGTCTTGAGCAAAACTACCGCTGTTATCTGATTGCCAGCCATCAACACCTAGGTATAAGCCTAATAATGTGTCAGCTTGCGCTGTTGGAGCTAAACAGGCCATTGAAAGGGCAGCTGCTAAACAGTACTTTTTCATCATTTTATCCTTGCGCTAAAAGTTCGCTAAGTTCAATTAGAGCCGCATTGGCTCGAGAAATATAATTCGCCATGACCAATGAGTGGTTAGCTACAAAGCCAAAACCACTGCCATTTAAGATCATTGGGCTCCACACAGTTTCTTGTGTGGCCTCTAATTCACGAATAATTTGTTGCAGACTAACACGGGCGTTTTTCTTTTCTAAGACATCGGCAAAATCATATTCAACCGCTTGTAAAAAGTGCAGCAATGCCCACGTTGCACCACGCGATTCATAAAACACATCGTCAATTTGCCACCAAGATGTTTTCACTTGGTTTTGCAAAGGTGCATAAGTTGCTTGATGAGCCGCAGTATCACCTGCTAAATCAGTGTTTAAACGATCTTGACCAACACTTGCGCTTAAACGCTGACTTAAACTACCAAGGCGTTTTTCTGCTTCTTTTAGCCAGCCACGTAAGTTATCTGCGCGGGCGTAAAACTGGCTATCACGATCGTTCTGATCAGCAATTTGAGTACGGTATACGATAAGTAAATCAATACCCTTTTGATACTCAGTTTCAGCACTTGGCCACGCCCATGCTACCGAGCTAATATTAAATTGCGGCTGTGCTTTTTTAAGTGCTTCGTGCTCAGTTGATTGAGACTGTGAACGGCTGAAATCTTTACGCATCGACAACACCAAGTCACGGGTCATCTCTAGCGCGCCATATTCCCACGCCGGCATGTTATCCATCAACACACTTGGTGGCATCATATCGTTAGATAAATAGCCGCCAGGTTTATTTAATAATGTACTTGCTACATTGATTAACGTCGTTGTTGTTGTGTAGCCGGTGACAAATTTTTCGCCGCGCATTTGCGCTTCTTGTTTTGCCTTGCCAACAACATCCATACGAGCTGGTTCACTACTCCAGTAAACAGCAATCGCGTAAAAAACAATTAGTATAATAAGTAATGCACTGGCTATTTTTCCTTTATGCTCAGACATGATACCTCCTAGTGATGTGAGTGCTCTTTACTTTTTTGTGATGCCTGTTCAGACATCTCTTGCAAAGACACAACCTTGGCTTGAGTAAAAACTCGATTGCCATCATTAAAATATAGCGTGAGTTTTCGTTCTTGCCCTGCTTTTAGTTGATCTTCAGGTTCAAACACCATCAAGTGATAACCACCGGGTTTAAACTCAACACTGCTATGACCATCAATCTTTAATGATAAAACCTGTTCCATTTTCATCATGCCATCTACATGAGTGTGCTGATGAATTTCAACGCGTCCTAAACCATCAAGCTCAGCTTTAGTTAATACTGTTGCCTGCTCACTTGGGTTGGTAATAGTTAAATAAGCCACGCTGGCTTTACTGGCTGGTAAAAACTCACGTACCTGCGCGTTGCTTACAGTGACTTCAGCAACATCGCTATGGTCATGACCACTATGGGCAGATAAAAAAGTACTAAAGAATAAACTTGCGGTAAGAAAAGAGAATGCGGGCCACAGTTTCATTATGTTTTAATCCTTGTTAAGACATTAACTTACCCGCTAAATTTAGCATATTTTATGTATTAAGGCAGTTTATTAGTACCTTAAGCTGGCGATTTTTTGTTATCAGCAATCAACCAACACAATGCTGCGATTAGTAATAGTGGCCATGCAATCATTATTGAGCCGAATAAAAACGCAAGCACAACACCAATCAGAGCAACAACCCCTGCGCCAAGCAGCCCAATAGTGAATAGCGCAACACCCGCCACAACAGCAATCACTGCCACTATTGCTCCGATGACTTCAAGTCCAGCCCAACTCATATCAGCAATTGATAAAGGTAACTGCCATGAGTCGAACGAGACAAAAGAAACCGCATCAGTACACAGTAAAAGCATTGCCAAGACGATGATAGCTAACGTTTTCATAATCGACTCCTAGTAACCTTTCACTGGTAAAGTGCAATGAGCCACTAAATAACCCACGCCAATTAACAGTGGCATTTGAATAAGCAATATGATCATGACTAAACGTGTTGACCATACAGGGAAGCCCAAGCGCGCAGCCAATCCGCTACACACACCCGAGATCTTTTTGTTACTTAGATCTCGGTACCATCGTGTTGATGTATGATAAGTATTCATCATTTACCTCCTAAGCCGACTGCTTCATCGTTGCTTTTAAATCAGCAAGCTCTTTATCGATTGCATCATTTTTCTCAAGAGCCGCAATTTGTGCTGCTGTTGAATTTACTGCATCGCTTTGCGTAAGCTCGTACGCTTCAACTTGTGATTCAATGTTTTCAACGCGCTGCTCTAAGTAGTCAAAACGCGCTAATGCATCTGCAACTTTGCTACTATGTAGCTGCTCTTTTACTTTTAAGCGTGCTGTAACAACGCGCTCTTTTTGCATATAAGTCAGCTGTTTAGCTTTTGCATCTGCAAGCTTATTTTGTAAACGCTGACAATCTTCAGTCAATTTTGCAAGTGACTCTGCCACTTTATCCATTTCAGCTTGTTGAGCTTTGATTTCTGTCGTTATGCGCTGCTTTTCAATCAGTGCAGCTTTGGCAAGATCATCACGATCTTTACTGAGTGCTTTTTCTGCTTTCGCTTGCCAGTCAGCTACTTTTGCTTGTTTGGCTGCAATTTCGCGCTTCATTTGCTTTTCTTGCGTTAAAAATGTCGCGGCGGTTGCACGGCATTCAGTCAGTGCATCCTGCATTTCTTGCACGAGTAGATTAAGTAACTTTTCAGGATCTTCAGCTTTATCTAGTGCTGCAGAAAGGTTTGCCTGAATAATGTCATTTACGCGATTTAATACACCCATGTGACTCTCCTGTTGATTATTGGGTTAATACAGCTAGGAGATTCCAATTCTTGTGCCAACTAACAAATAAAATAAATTTATTAATTAAATACAATAAGTTGAATGAATTGAATTAAAATTTTGACTGACTAATGGCTGAATGAGAAATAACTAATTTGACTAAAAAATTAACTTTTTCACCAAATTTTAGGATCAAAAAAAGCCACAAAATGTGGCTTTTTTAATAGGCTTTGTGATTAGGCTTCTGGGACAAAACTCAAGGCTTTATCCATAACAGATAAATCAGCCGTTTTACCATGACCTTTTTCTGAAAGATGGCGTCTAAAACCACGCGCGCCAGGTTGGCCTTGGAAAATCCCCAACATATGGCGAGCAATATGCCAAAAGTTAGCGCCTTTACTCATTTCATCTTCAATATAGTCATACATAGAGCGCACAACCTGATGGCGACTCAGCGTAAAGGCGTCATCACCATAAATGTTTTCGTCGACCTCAGACAAAATAAACGGATTACTATACGCCTCACGACCAATCATAATGCCATCAACATAATCAAGGTGAGCCACGCTATCAGCAATTGTTTTCACGCCACCATTTAAGCTTAGGTGCAGTTGCGGATAATCTTTTTTCAACTGATAAACACGCGGGTAATCAAGTGGTGGGATCTCACGATTTTCTTTCGGGCTTAAGCCATTTAACCACGCTTTACGCGCATGGATTATAAAGTCATCACAACCAACATCATGACTCGCTTCAATTAAAGCACATAAAAACTCATACGAGTCTTGCTCATCAATCCCAATGCGCGTTTTAACTGTAACAGGAATAGTCACTTCGGCCTTCATTGCAGCAACGCAGTCAGCAACCAGTTTAGGTTCTGCCATTAAACAAGCACCAAAGCGGCCATTTTGCACGCGATCAGACGGACAGCCGACATTTAAATTTACTTCATGATAGCCACGCTCTGCTGCTAATTTTGCACACTTAGCTAACGCTTCAGGATCTGAGCCACCAAGTTGCAATGCCACAGGGCCTTCATGCTCATTAAAGTGTAGGTAATCGCCTTTACCAAATAAAATAGCGCCGGTTGTCACCATCTCAGTGTACAGCACAGCATGCTTAGTCATTTTACGGTGAAAGGTTCGACAGTGACGATCAGTCCAATCTAACATGGGTGCCACTGAAAAACGGCGGTTTAATGTCGTCGTGCTCATAACATGGCCCCTTTAAAGATCAATGCGTTTACTTGCAACTTAAATTACCTAATACGATTAACGCTAATCAATAGCGCTGACACATCAAAAGTTAGCTATGTGTCGGAATGAAAAATTGGGCTTATTATACCACCGAAGCACGCTCACGGCATGGCTTAATCGAAGATCAAATGATGAAAAGAGGTGAAGAAGTGTACTGCAAACTCACTTCTGCAATTGATACGCTAAAAGTGAAAAGACTAAATTTTCACTTCATTCAATAAATTTTCTAGATTTTGTCCTGTGAGTTCAAAAATAATTATTTCTAATTCTTTGAAATCCTTATCTTTTAAGTTAACTAATTTAGCACCTACTGCTATGCGGGCAACTTCTTCTACTGGGTCAATTTCAACAATTTCGACCGATACATGAGTGTCGTGATCTTTGGATTGCACATAATATTCACTAAAGAATGTCGCGTCAGCTCTCACATTAGGGTTACTGTCAGACACTGATTGTAATAACGTGCCCTTTTTAAGATCGCTTTTACGAATTGAAAAACTGTATTCAGCAACATGGCCTCGACCAATAATTAATGTTACGGCACTCTCACCGTTTATTTTAAACTCATGGTCTGTGACTTCAATCACGCGAAGTTTACCGGTATCTTCCGGTGGTGGCTCCGTACAAGCACCCAAACTAAAAATCAGAAATACTGATATAACTACATTTTTGATTAGCATTCTTTGTTCCTTAAATTTTATATTGCCTTCTTTAAAGTTAGATAAAAGAAGGCAATTATTCAAAGTTTAAATCACTGAAAATGCACTTTAAATTAAAACTAGCCGACAACACTCAAACCAAAGTAGTGAGCGATACCGCCTAAAATATTAGTCACCGCCACTGACGATAAAATTAAGCCCATCACCCGACTAATAATACTCGCGCCACTATCACCAATTAACTTATGAACATGCGTGGCAAGCAGTAATAAAACCAGTACGATGACTAATACAGAAAGCATAATTGATGAGGTTATAAGCTGCTCATACCAAGTGTATTCAGTATTTCGGGTCATTAATACCGCACCAAGCATGGCGCCTGGGCTGGCAATAGAAGGAATTGCCAAAGGGAAAATAGCGGTTTCGGTGCTATCTCGAACACTTTTGATCTCTGTTTCTGGTTTACTTTCACCGAAGATCATCGACAAAGCAAACAGTAATAAAACGATACCTCCGGCAATCTGAAATGCCGAAAGTGGAATATTGATCGCGTTTAAAAGTAACTCGCCCGCAACAACAAAAAATAATAGCACCAGTGCCGAAACGCCAACCGCTTTTAATGCAACTTTGCGCTTAAATTTGGCGTCATCCCAGCGTGTAACAGCAATAAAAACAGGCACGGTCCCGATAGGATCAATGACGGCAAAAAAGAAAATGAATGCAGCTAGCAATTCACTCATTAAGAAAACTCCCTGAAAACGTGTTAGCGAATAAAAACACTGCAACTACAATACAGTATGTTAGTATATCACGGTAGCGTAAGGATAAGAGAAGATGAATATAGAATCACTCGTCAGTAAAGCAAAACAAGTATGCGATAATCGTGGTGCACGTTTCACACCTATCCGTGAAAAAGTATTCCGCCTATTAGCTAGCGCGCAAGGTGGTGTGGGTGCTTATGACCTATTAGAACAACTCAAATTAACTGAGTCAGGCGCAAAACCAGCAACCATTTATCGAGCGCTCGATTTCTTATCGGAACTTGGCTTTATTCATAAAATTGAAAGCACCAACTCATTTATGTTGTGCCATCATTTTGATCACATTCACCCTGTACAGTTATTAATTTGTGATAGCTGTGGTTATGTAAAAGAATTACATTCAACAGTAATTTCTCATGAACTTAATAACTTAGCGGCAGAAAGTGGATTTATTGTCTCAGGACAAACAATCGAAGCGCACGGTAAATGCGAAAAATGCAAAGAATAAGTGCGGTGTTTGAAACAACCACTACACTTAAAGTATGATTAACGGCATTTTGAAACCTAAGGGAAAATAAATAATGAATGTGGAGTTCATCAACCCTTTTTTATCATCATTATTAAATGTCTTGAGCACTATGGCTCAAACAGAATTAAAGCCGGGCAAACCTAGTTTAAAGAAAGACGAACTAGCCCGTGGCGATGTATCAGGTTTGATTGGTATGGTTGGCCCACAAACTAAAGGTTCACTTTCAATCACCTTTGATGAAAATCTAGCTCTGACCATTATGGAAAGAATGCTAGGTGAACGTCCTGATGCGGTGAACGAAGAAGTAACCGACATGGTAGGTGAAATTACTAACATGGTAACAGGTGGCGCTAAAAACCTACTTGGCGAAAAAGGCTATGAGTTTGATATGGCAACGCCAGTTGTAGTGTCTGGTAAAGGACATACAATCGCTCATAAATGTGAAGGTGCTAAGGTGTTAATTCCATTCACGTCTGCTGATGGTAACGCCAATATTGAAGTTAGCTTTGATAAACTATGAGCTGGCAGCAAAAAACCATTCAATTAAAGCCTCGCTCACGAGGCTTTCACATCATTGATGACGAGCTACTTCGTCAACTTCCTGAAATAACACAATACAGAGTCGGCTTATTACACCTGTTTATTCAACATACTTCTGCAAGCTTAACTATTAACGAAAATGCAGATCCTACAGTAAGAATGGATATGGAAAGTCACTTCAATCATTTTGTCCCAGAGCGACAGAGTTATTACCGCCATGATTATGAAGGTGATGACGACATGCCAGCCCACATAAAAAGTAGTATATTAGGTGCTGAGCTCACCATTCCAATTAACCAAGGCCGTTTAATGCTAGGTACTTGGCAGGGTATCTATTTAGGTGAACACCGAGATCATGGTGGTTCAAGACGTATTGTCGCGACGATTCAAGGCCAGATCTAAAACCAGCTGTAAGCAAAACTTGGCTTTATATTTAAGAAAGTGTTTTGGGGTTTATTTAGAGATTGGAGCGGCACACGAGGCTCGAACTCGTGACCTCAACCTTGGCAAGGTTGCGCTCTACCAACTGAGCTAGTGCCGCACAATAAGTTACTAGTTTTAAGTTACAAGCTTCAAGTTAGTTACTTTCCCCTCGAAACTTAAGCCAATTTCTTTTGGTTAGAAATTGGAGCGGCACACGAGGCTCGAACTCGTGACCTCAACCTTGGCAAGGTTGCGCTCTACCAACTGAGCTAGTGCCGCACAATAAGTTACTAGTTTTAAGTTACAAGCTTCAAGTTAGTTACTTTCCCCTCGAAACTTAAGCCAATTTCTTTTGGTGAGAAATTGGAGCGGCACACGAGGCTCGAACTCGTGACCTCAACCTTGGCAAGGTTGCGCTCTACCAACTGAGCTAGTGCCGCTTTAAAGTAGTCAGTAATTTGTCCGTTGGCGCACAACCTGAAGGTTGCGGTAAAACGTTCTGGCAACTGAGCTAGTGCCGCACAATAAGTTACTAGTTTTAAGTTACAAGCTTCAAGTTAGTTACTTTCCCCTTGAAACTTAAGCCAATTTCTTTTGGTGAGAAATTGGAGCGGCACACGAGGCTCGAACTCGTGACCTCAACCTTGGCAAGGTTGCGCTCTACCAACTGAGCTAGTGCCGCTTTAAAGTAGTCAGTAATTTGTCCGTTGGCGCACAACCTGAAGGTTGCGGTGAAACGTTCTGGCAACTGAGCTAGTGCCGCTTTAAAGTAGTCAGTAATTTGTCCGCTGGCGCACAACCTGAAGGTTGCGGTGAAACGTTCTGGCAACTGAGCTAGTGCCGCATTCAATTACTTAGAGACATACCAACCCCGCGGGGGTTAACGTCTTAAGCGGGGCAGGATTCTACAATAATCCGATGTGTTTGCAAATGTTTTTTACAAATTAAAGAATTTTTCTTGGTAAACCTTTAATTCCATGATCGAATCTTTGATATCGTCGAGGGCTAGATGTGAACCTTTTTTGTTCACTTGCGCTAATACGTCAGGTTTCCAACGACGCGCAAGTTCTTTAACTGTACTCACATCAAGGTTACGGTAGTGAAAGTAGTCTTCCAATTCAGGCATGTACTTATTCATAAAACGGCGGTCTTGGCCGATAGAATTACCACACATAGGTGAAACACCCGCTGGCACCCATTGCTTTAGAAATGACAATGTTTGATCAATAGCATCTTGTTCCGTGAAAGTGCTTGCTTTACAGCGAGCTGTTAAACCAGATTGACCGTGCTGAGTTGTACACCACTCGTCCATGCCATCAAGCAATTCATCACTTTGATGAATAGCAATAACAGGGCCTTCAGCCAAGATGTTTAAATCACTGTCGGTGACAACAGTTGCAATTTCGAGTATTTTATCTGTTGCTGGTTCGAGGCCAGTCATTTCCAGGTCGAGCCAGATAAGATTTGATTTATGAAAAGACATAGTTACCTTAGCGGTGCTTTCCTTTAGATCCAACGCATTTAGATATATCATATTAGTATCATCAGTCGACCTAAAGCTTTTTTTTCAAAAAGCCCGACATTTACTCAAGTTATAGGCCAAAAGTGGCAAAACAAAAGAAATTAAGTAAAGGCCAATCGCGTCGAATTAAGGCCAATCATCAAAAACGCCTCTCTAATGCAGACAAAAAGCAAGAGAAAGGGGCAACTGTGCAATGGCAAAATGACAATTTAGGCCCTGCCGAAAATGCGGTTGTGATCAGTCGATTTGGCCAACACGCCGATATCGAAACTGAATCAGGCGAAGTACTGCGATGTAATATACGTAGAACCGTATCGAGCCTTGTGTGTGGTGATGAAGTTATTTTTCGCCGAGCAAAAGTTAGCGAGGGCGACTTAGCTGGCGTTATTGAAGCAACCCATGAACGTCGCTCACAATTAACGCGCCCTGATTTTTATGACGGGGTAAAAGTCGTCGCTGCCAATATCGACCAAATTTTAATGGTTTCTGCGGTATTGCCTGAGTTTACACCAAACATTATCGACCGCTATTTAGTTGCCTGTGAAGACATGGGTATTGAGCCTATTTTAGTGCTTAACAAAATAGATTTAATTGACGATGAAGGCCTTGCTTTTATTGATGAAATTCTCGATATCTATCGTGAGCTAGGTTATCAAGTACTGTTAGTCAGTAATAAAACCGGTCAAGGCATTGATGAGCTTAAACAAAAACTGGTTGGTAAAAACAGCATTTTTGTTGGTCAAAGTGGTGTGGGTAAATCAACCTTAGTAAACACTGTACTGCCGGATGCAGACATCCTAACCCAAGAAGTCTCTGAGAACAGCGGTCTTGGTCAACACACAACAACCGTATCGCGATTACACCATTTACCAAGTGGTGGTAACCTAATCGACTCACCGGGAATTCGTGAGTTTGGCTTATGGCATTTAGAGGTTGAGCGCGTTACATGGTGCTTTAAAGAGTTCCGTGATTTTATTGGTGGTTGTCGTTTTCGCGATTGTAAGCATTTAAACGATCCTGGCTGTATAATTCGCCAAGCTGTTGATGATGGTGAAATTTCAGAACTTCGCTTTGACAGTTACCACCGAATTTTAGAAACTATGGCCGACGGCCGTGCTGGTGCACGCGCTCCTCGCGTATAACTATTTAGGAAATAACAAGTGAGTTTAGATAAATTCAAAATTGCTATGCAATATGCCATGCCAAAACATTTCATTTCGCGCATGGTTGGCAAGTTAGCAGCAGCAAAAGCGGGTGGCTTAACAACGGCCTTGATTAAATTGTTTATCAAACAATACAAAATTGATATGAGTGAGGCTAAATACCCAGATCCAGCTCATTACAAAACTTTTAATGAGTTTTTCACTCGCCCATTAAAAGAAGGTATTCGTCCACTTGCTGAAGAAAGCGACATTATCGCTCACCCAGTTGATGGTGCAATTAGCCAATTAGGCGATGTAGTCGACGGTCAAATCATCCAAGCAAAAGGCCATGACTACAGCTTACAAGCACTCCTTGGTGGCAAAGAAGAAGACACAGCGCCGTTTTTAGGCGGTAAGTTTGCAACGATTTATTTAGCGCCTAAAGATTATCACCGTATTCACATGCCTGTTGATGGCACGCTGAGCAAAATGATCTACGTACCGGGTGATTTATTTTCGGTAAACCCGTTAACAGCGCAAAATGTGCCTAACCTATTTGCTCGTAACGAGCGTGTTGTGGCTATCTTTGAAACTGAAATTGGCCCGTTAGCCATGGTACTTGTCGGTGCGACAATTGTTGCTAGCATCGAGACTATTTGGGCAGGCACAGTAACGCCACCAGCAGGTAAAGATGTATTTAGTTGGAATTACCCAACCACAGGTGACAACGCGATTACCCTTAAGAAGGGTGAAGAAATGGGTCGCTTTAAGTTAGGCTCTACCGTTATTTTAGCCTGGGGTGCAAATCAAGCTGAGTTCTTGTCAGATCAACACCCAGAAACAGTGACGCGCATGGGCACACCATTTGCGAAAATTAACGACTAATAAGTTCAATTAAGCACAATTAAGCAAACCACTTGAGCAATAGTGGTTTGCTTAAAATTCATTATAAACCGCGCCTACACCCCACGATTACACTCTGAGCATTCACTATCTTTTTGAATATTAAAGCGCTGCTGCATTAATGTTAGCCCATCAAATTGAATAAACTCGCTGCCCGTTTTATGGCCAAGCAATATATTGATAGCCAATAAACTTTGCATGCTTCCCATAACACCCAGTAACGGGCTCAATACCCCAGCATTGTCACAATTAAGCGCTGTTTGTTCATCAGTTTGTGGGAATATACAGCCATAGCAAGGGCTCTGTTTATCACGAAAATCAAAACTCATCACCTGCCCCTGTGTTGCAATAGCAGCAGCTGATACAAGTGGGATAGATTTAGCTAAACAATAGCGATTAACCAAATAGCGGGTAGCAAAGTTATCACTGCAATCAAGGATGATGTCAGCACCTTCAAGTAACTCAGCACAGTTACTTTCATCAAGCTTTTGGCATAGGGGCTTAACCGTAATTTGATTATTTAAACTGCTTAACACCTTGGCTGCCGCCTGTGTTTTTGCCTGCCCCATGTGGTTCACTTTATACAGTATTTGTCGCTGTAGGTTTGAAAGCTCAACTTTATCGTCGTCAATCAAAGTGAGTGTTCCGATACCCGCTGCCGCTAAATAAAAAAGAGCTGGAGAGCCAAGCCCACCCGCTCCGACAACCACAATATGTGCAGACTTTAACTTTTGCTGCCCCGCAAGCCCTACCTCTTTTAATAGTAAATGGCGGCTATAACGAATTTGCTCTTTGTCGCTTAACGCGCTCATATTAAGACTGACCTTCGACCAGCAGTTTTAACTTGGCAATGGCTGCTTGGTAGTCTTCAGCTTCGGTAATCGCACGCACTACGGCAACACTGCCAACACCTGTGCTCGCAACTTGCTCAGCACGAGATAAATCAATTCCACCAATCGCGACCGTTGGATAATCAGCCATTAACGGCACAAATTTTTCGAGCTTTTCTAAGCCCTGAATTTGCCCTGTCATGTCTTTAGTGGTGGTTGGGTAAATAGCACCAAACGCCATATAACTTGGTCTGTAATTATGTACACGCAGCATCTCATAAAAGCCATGAGTCGAAACACCTAAGCGTAACCCTGCCTCTTTTATGGCAATTAAATTAGCGGTTTGTAAGTCTTCTTGCCCTAAATGCACACCATAAGCGCCGTGCTTAATCGCCAATTGCCAATAATCATTGATATACACCTGCGCATCGTACTTTTGCCCCAGCATAACCGCACTTGCAATCGACTCATCAAGTGCTGCATCGTCTGCATTTTTCATTCTTAATTGAACTGTTTTAACCCCTTCGGCTAAACACTTCTCTAACCAATCAACCGTATCTACAACGGCATATAGCCCAAGCTGTTTAGAGTCGCACTCGGCAAAACCTGCTGCCATGGTAAAATCAACCGGGCAATCAAAGTCGAGCTCATCACCTAGCCAACTTCCCGCCTCGATGACTTGTGGATAATCTGCTAGATTTGTTGGAAAGCAAGTGTGCGCAACTGGGCCAATCCCTTCACCATAACGAACGGCTGCTTTTAATCCTTGGTTGATATAGGCTTTCGCTAAAATAAAGGCATCTTTGAGTGGATACTGTTTGGCTAAACACGCAGCAATCACAGAAGCCATACTACACCCTGTGCCATGACTATGCGGAGTTTGAATTTTTTCGTTGCCAAGCCAATATGCCTGCTCACCTTGCACGCAGTAATCAATGCAGTAGCCACTTGGGTAATCCCAATGACCCCCTTTGATGATCACCGCTTTTGCACCATAGCCTGTTAACTTCTCGGCGGCTTCTTTCACTGCGCTTGGGCCAATCAGGTAAACACCAGTTAATAACTGCGTTTCGTGGGTGTTCGGTGTTACAACATCGACTAATGGCAATAAACACTCTTTTATAGCACTAACAGTATCTTCTTCTGTTAATAAATCACCACTTGAGGCAATGGCAACCGGATCATAAACAACCAAAGGCGGCTCTGCCCAAGTTGCTTTGTAATGTTTTAAATGCTCACTAATAAGCTGTATTTGCTGCACATTGGCAAGCATGCCAATTTTAATCACACTGGCAGGCATATCACTGGCTAAGGCTAATAGTTGCGACTCAATCACTTCTGTTGATATCGGGTTAAGTGCTTCTACACCTAGACTATTTTGTGCCGTTAAAGCAGTAATAACTGTGCAGCCATGTACGTTAAAACTTTGCATTGCTTTGATATCGGTTTGAATTCCTGCACCGCCGCCCGAATCTGAGCCAGCTATGGTCCATACAACCTGATTCATGTTATTCCTCACATTTTATTCTTGATGCCAAAATGGCATACCGAGCGTCGGCGTTGATGGGCTTGCTACGTCTTTTTCTGGCATCGCTTTAGCCAAATAGCTATATCGCCCCGCTTCAACAGCACTTTTAAACGCTTTACTCATCGTTACTGGACAACCTGCACCTGCAATTGCCGAATTTAATAATACGGCATCATACCCTAATTCAAGCGCTTGGCAGGCATGAGATGGTAAACCTAAGCCCGCATCAACAATTAACGTATGGTTTGGCAAGCGCTCACGGATCATTTTTAAGTTATAAGGATTCAGCAAGCCTTTACCCGTGCCAATCGGTGCGCCCCAAGGCATTAGTACTTCGCAGCCTAAATCAGCGAGGCGCTGACACAGCACTAAATCATCTGTGCAATAAGGTAAAACTTTAAAGCCATCGGCCAATAAAATTTTAGTGGCTTCAAGCAATGCGATTGGATCGGGCTGTAAATTATATTCATCACCAATCAACTCTAACTTGATCCAATCAGTGGCAAACACTTCGCGGCACATTTGTGCCAAGGTCACTGCTTCTTTCACGCTATGGCAACCCGCCGTATTTGGCAGCACCTTTAACCCGGTGTTTTTTATCAATTGCCAAAAATCATCACCCGCAGCAGCGCTTTGCTGACGTCTCAATGAAACGGTGACAATTTCAGCCTGTGAGGCCACTATCGACTCTGTCATAACACGCGGCGAAGGGTACAGTGCTGAGCCAATCAGTAAACGACTCGTAAACTGCTCACCATAAACCGAAAAACTATCCATATTAGCCTCCTTGAATTGGCGACAATAACTCAAGGCTGTCGCCTTCGTTAAGGGTTTTAGCATCGCATTGACTGCGCGGTACAAAGTCACCATTAACGGCAACGGCAAATGGCGGTCTTGCACCAAACTGGCTCAACGCCTGAGTCAGCGATGTATTGTCGTTCACTGTAACTGACTGACCATTAATTAAAATATTCATTTTTATCCTTAAGCAATTAAGCTCACTGCGTCATCAACCACCTGAGGCGCGAGTAGATAGCCATGACGGTACAAGCCATTAATACTGATCACTCGACCTTGCTTAGTGACTTTTGGGCGGTTGTCTGCAAACGCTGGACGAAGCCCCGATTGTAAACTTTCGATACGCCCTTCAGCAAAGCCGCTATGCACCGTATAAGCAGCAGACAATAGCTCCAGTGCCGAGCGCACGGTGACTTTACCTCGGTCTTGCGATTCGATTTCGGTCGCACCAATCACAAATTGATGGTTTGGCTTAGGAGCAATATAAATTGGGTAACGCGGATGCATCAGTCGTATCGGTCTGGTTAGGTTCACCTCTGGTGCATATAAACGCGCTACTTCCCCTCTTACTCCGCGGAGTAAAGGTTCAGTCTGTTTTGCACCTAAGCCGCGGCAATCAAATACATAATCAAAGCTTTGGCCATTCACTTGATGAGCGTTCAATTCAACTTTACAGTCAAAGTTAAATTGCACTCCTTGCAAGGTAAGTTTTTTAAAACTAGCGCTATAAAATGCTTGGTTATCGAGTTGCCCTTCACAAGGTAAATACAGACCTTGATGGAACCGCCCAGCTAGCTCTGGCTCAAGGTCAGCGATTTGAGTACCAACCAATGTCTGAGCCTGAAAATTTTCAAGCGGTTTTAAGCGGCTCACAAAACTTTGTAAATCGCCCTTATCTTGCTGATGAGCAACCACTAAACTGCCTGTTTGTTGAAAATACACAGCGTCATCGAGCTCACTTAAAATTTGCTGCCAACGAATGATGCTATTAAGCCCTTGTAGGGCTAAATCCTGTTCACACAAGACTGATTCTGCAAGGGGGCTAACATCGCTGCAGCAACGCTACCGGCACTGTTGCTAGCATGTTCATCATCTTGCTCAAACACACTTAGCTGGTGCTCTTTAGCAAGTGCTAATGCAGTTAAACGGCCAGTTAAACCAAAACCCAGTATCGCTATCTTTAAAGACATAAACTTTCTAAGCACTAAGCTCTAGGCCCTAGGTCAAAACCCAGAGCCTTTCGCTGGTGCCTAGCTCCATCAATTAAACGGCTTTGTGGTAAATCTCAGAGCCTGTTTTTTTGAACTCGTCTGATTTCGCTTTCATTTCGGCTTCAACATCGACCATTTTGATTTCGATAGCATCACCTACGTTATTTGGATCGATACCTCTTGCTTCAAGATCTTTGGCGTAATCACGTACTTCTTGAGTGATCTTCATCGAGCAGAACTTAGGGCCACACATAGAGCAGAAATGTGCAATCTTGCCTGATTCTTGTGGCAATGTTTCGTCGTGATATTCGCGGGCGCGTTCTGGGTCTAAACCTAGGTTAAATTGGTCGTGCCAACGGAACTCAAAACGCGCTTTTGATAATGCGTTGTCGCGCTCTTGCGCACCCGGGTGGCCTTTTGCCAAATCGGCAGCATGAGCAGCAATCTTGTAAGTGATTAAACCTTCTTTAACGTCTTCTTTGTTTGGTAAGCCTAAATGCTCTTTAGGGGTTACATAACAAAGCATGGCGCAGCCGTACCAAGCAATTTGCGCAGCGCCAATACCTGATGTGAAATGATCGTACCCCGGTGCAATATCCGTGGTTAATGGACCAAGCGTGTAAAACGGTGCTTCTTCACAGTATTTTAGCTGCTCTTCCATGTTCTCTTTGATCATATGCATTGGTACATGGCCTGGGCCTTCGATGAACACTTGCACATCATGTTTCCAAGCAAGTTTTGTCAGCTCACCTAAAGTACGTAATTCGCTGAACTGGGCTTCGTCATTAGCATCGGCGATAGAGCCCGGGCGCAGGCCATCACCTAATGAAAAACACACATCATACTGTTTTAAAATTTCACAGATTTCTTCAAAGTGCGTATATAAGAAGTTTTCTTTATGGTGCGCTAAACACCATTTCGCCATGATTGAGCCTCCACGAGAAACAATACCGGTAACACGCTTTGCGGTCATTGGCACATAACGCAGCAATACCCCAGCGTGAATGGTAAAGTAATCAACACCCTGTTCTGCTTGTTCAATCAAGGTATCGCGGAAAATCTCCCACGTTAGGTCTTCAGCCACACCGTTTACTTTTTCAAGCGCTTGATAGATTGGTACGGTACCAATTGGTACTGGTGAGTTACGTACAACCCACTCGCGGGTTTCGTGAATATACCTACCCGTTGATAAGTCCATTACCGTGTCAGCACCCCAACGAGTCGACCACACCATTTTTTCTACTTCTTCTTCGATTGATGAAGTCACCGACGAATTACCAATATTCGCGTTCACTTTAACTAAGAAGTTTCGGCCGATGATCATCGGCTCAGTTTCTGGATGGTTGATGTTGTTAGGAAGCACGGCGCGGCCACGGGCAATTTCATCACGCACAAATTCAGGGGTAATAAAATCAGGAATGCTAGCGCCAAACGATTCGCCTTTATGCTGGGCTGCAAGTGTCTCTTCACGAATTTTAGCGCGTCCCATGTTTTCACGAATTGCGACATATTCCATTTCAGGCGTGACAATACCTTGTCGCGCATAATGCATTTGAGTCACGTTTTTACCCGCTTTTGCACGGCGGATCTTTGGTAGGTGTTCAAAGCGGATATGATCTAACCCTTCATCTGCCATTCGCTGCTGAGAAAACTGCGAAGTCACTGAGTCTAAAACTTCAGTGTCGCCACGACTTTCAATCCACTTTTCACGGTATTTTTCAAGACCCTTGCGCACATCAAGTTGAAAATCTGGGTCTGTATATGGACCTGATGTATCGTAAACACGAATTGGCGCGTTAGGCTCAAATACAGGGTTCTCTTCAGTGCCACCGATAAAGGTATCGCTGAGAGTGATTTCACGCATCCCTACTCGTACATTGTCTTGTGTACCTTCTACATAAACTTTATGAGAATTAGGAAACGGTTGACCCGTTAAGTTATAAATATAATCAGATGCTGCCGCACGAACTTCGCGGCGAGATGGTTTAGTTGTTGTGTTTGACATGACTTACCTCATTGCTTTAAGGGTTGTCTTGTCAGATATTGCAAATGCAATAGAGAGTGGCAAACGCCATTGGATCGTTAATAAGCGAAATGCTTACTAGTGCAGCCTGCGCCGCTTATGCCCCATAAATTTGGCGCACAAGCGCCCAGTGAGGCAGCTTGTTCCCTACGCAGGTGTTAGCCTGATCAGGTTCACGGATCCCGCTTTCGCGATCTCAGCCTTATTAAAGGCACTCCGACAAGTATAAATTCGTTTCTTTTAAAACGCCCTGAGTGTACGCCAGTTAAAAATTTGCTGCAAGCTCAGCCACTTTAGTTTTTTGCAATGAATGTAAAGTGGTGCTCGCCTTGCAAGGTCAGTTGCTCAGCAGTTAAAGTAATGGCCGCACCTTCTTTTAGCGTTGACAGTAATTGCTGCTCAAGCGCATCAACTTGTTCACCACAAGATTTACGCGTCATACCTAACTTATTTACTGTTAGCGTATCTTCGCTGAGCGCACCTTCACCAAAAAATTTATTACAGCCAGCAAAGCCGTTAACCTGCATCGCTTCGATAAAACGCGACGAGGCTGTTTGGGATACAGGAATAGCTAAACCATTCACTTTTGATAATTGCCACTGTGTATATTTTAATTGCTCACTAGTGACTGTCCCTGTCGATGAGCAGCCCATGCAAAATAATACTAAAAGAAGGGGCAAGGCTACTAACTTCATATTTTTTTTACGATTCAAATTTCAATGTAGTAATAATAACAACATTTAACGCAATTGATCGTTAAAAAAACATGTTTTATCTGTAAAAAATTGTTCTAAGTTAGCTTATCAAGGAACAATGCAGACTATTTGAATAAGTTATCGACTTCTTCTGGTAAAAAAGGACGACCTTTTTCGTTAACTGAGGTGCCAATGACCAAAGCTTGCAGCATCACTTTATCGTCATGTTTGCGATACACCGTTTGCCTAAAAGCAAACTTTAAACGGCTAATACGCTCAGGCTCAACGGCAACGTAAAACTCATCGCCCGGCACAAGTGATGCCTTGTAATCCATTTCGCTACGCAGCACGACAAGGTTTACTTTTTCTCTTGCTAGCTTTGCAAAGTCGATACCTTGAGCATGTAAAAACTCATGGCGAGCATGTTCTAAGTAATTAAAATAAACACTGTTATTTACAATTCCTTGTAAATCACACTCATAATCACGCACTTTAAAGTCTACTTTAAAGGTCATAGTCGTATTCCTAATCAATTTACGTATAATTGCCTGCGTTTATACCATAAAAATTGATTTTATAGCCATTTGGCTAGCTAGGTTGCTAGAATAGCAGTCCCGAAAATGGAGTTAAGAATCCGCATGAAACGACGTTTATCATTATTATCTGCTGCTATCCTGCCTTTATTCGCAGCATCTTCGATTGCTTACGCTGAAGACGGCGAGCTTGAAACGATTGAAGTTACCGGTGATTTCAAAAGAGAAAGCATTCAAACCCTTAGTGCCAGCGCAAGCTTATTTTCAGACCATGAAATCAATCAACGTGGTGCAAAATTTTTAGATGAGATGCTTGCTAGTGCAGCGAATGTAAACTTTACCTCAGGGGCATCTCGTGGTCGTTTCGTGCAAATTCGTGGTGTTGGTTTACGCTCACAGTTTGTTGACCCTCTTAATCCTTCGGTTGGCTTAGTGATCGACGGCATTAACTACTCAGGTTTAGGCGGCAGTTCACTGTTATTTGACATCGACCAAGTTGAAATTTATCGCGGCCCACAAGGGACTCGCTTTGGCGCTGATGCCTTAGCAGGCATGATTCAAATGGAATCTGCTGCACCGACCCTTGACCCAAGTGTGAAAATACAATTAGGTGCGGGCAACTACAACAGCTACGAAGCTGGTGTTGCCGCAGGTACGGGTATTACCGACGACACAGCAGTACGCGCTAGCATTTATCAACGTGAATCTGATGGTTATGTAGAAAACCGTTATTTAGGCGAAGATACCCAACAACAAGATGAGCTCGTTTCTCGCTTTAAATTACACAGTCAATTAACCGAGCATCTGCGTACTGAACTGAATGTACATTACATCGATATTAATAACGGCTATGACGCCTTCACATTAGATAACAGCCGTTACAGTGTTGCTGATGAACCAGGTCAAGACAACCAAGAAAGTATTGCGGTTGGCCTAGCAAATATTTATACCGGTTTTGACTTATTTGATGTCAGCCTAAACCTTTCTGGTATCGACAGCGAGCTGTTATACAGCTACGACGAAGACTGGGTGTGTAATGATGAAGCCCAACCTGAATTATGTGCCGCTGGCTTACATGATTGGGGCTATAGCTCAACAGATGCTTACTTTCGCGATCGTCAAGATCAGGCTGCAGAGCTGCAATTTAGCGGTAAATCAGGTGATTGGGTCGCTGGCATTTACTATCAAGGCCGCGAAGTTGATTTAGAGCGCCAATACACTTGGCTTGCACAGCCATTTACCTCAAATTATGAAACCAGCAATATTGCAGCGTATGGCCAACTAGCAACAGCTATTGGCCCAAAAACAACCTTAATTACGGGTCTGCGTGTTGAGCAGTATCAAGGCGACTACATCGACAATAACGGTTTTATTGAAGAAACGGATGATGTCATGGTGGGCGGTAAGCTTGCACTTGAATACCAAGTGATTGATCGCACTATGATCTACACCAGCATTTCTCGTGGCTATAAGGCTGGCGGTATTAACTCTGAAGCTTTAGCAAAAGCAAAAGACGAAGGCTTAAATCTAGATGCTGATTTCTTCGCTAATCACACATCATTTGCCCCTGAATACCTTTGGAGCGGTGAGTTTGGTGTTAAAGGCAGCTCTTTGGACGATAAGTTTGTGTTACGTCTTGCCGCTTTCTACATGTACCGCGAAGATATGCAGTTAAAGTCGTGGCAAGTTGAAGGTCAAAAATTCACAGGTTATATCGATAACGCCAGCTCTGGCGAAAACTATGGTTTAGAAATTGAAGGCAGCTTCCAAGCTACTGACAATTTGCTACTAACGGGTAGTGCAGGTTATCTACATACAGAAATCAATGATTTTGTTGCGCAATCAGGCCTAGATCAAGATGGTCGAGATCAAGCACAAGCTCCTAAATACCAATATGCATTCACAGCGCGTTATAACTTTACGCCAGCACTTTACGCATCAATTGGTATAGAAGGCAAAGACGATTACTACTTCTCTGATAGCCATAACTCAAAAGCACCTAGCAGCAACTTAGTGAATGCTTCATTTGGTTATGAAAGTGATAATTGGAGCATTAATGCATGGGCACGTAACTTATTTGACGAAGATGTACCAACGCGTGGTTTTGAGTTTGGTAACGACCCATTAGACGGTTACACCACTCATACATACACACAACTTGGCGAACCTATGGTTGCCGGTGTGACATTTATTTACGAGCTATAAGCAATTAGGTGCTAGGTTTTTTACCTAGCACCCAAACACCTAGAGCCTAGAGCCTAGAGCCAAATCAGTTAAGCCCTTTCAACATCAAAGGCGAGTACGTCTTTAATCTTTTGCTTATTCGTTGCCAGCATAATAAGTCGATCAATACCCAGTGCGACACCCGCACATTGTGGTAAGCCATGTTCTAGTGCCGCTATTAAACGCTCATCCATTGGCACTTGCTTTAATCCATTCGCTTCACGATATTGATTATCTTCACTAAAACGAGCTGCTTGCTCTTTACCATTGGTCAGTTCATTAAAGCCGTTTGCCAGTTCCATATTTTTAAAATATAACTCAAAGCGCCCTGCTACTCGCTCATCGTGCTGGCAAATTTGGGCTAGAGCGGCTTGCGATGCAGGAAAATGATAAACAAAACAAGGCTTTTCTTGGCCAATCGTTGGTTCTACCTTCATACAAAATAATAGCTGCAACAAGGTATCGCGGTGCGTTTCATTCGCGGCAATATCGGCAAAGCCCTGCTCCGCTGCTAGTTGTTGTAATGTGCTGATATCAGCAGTTAAAGGATCAACACCTAAGGCGTTAATGAAGGCTTGCTGATAAGTTAGTCGCTCTGCGCTATCTACGCCAAGCACTAATTGCATAAGCTCATCCATTTCATCCATAAGTGCAAACTCATCAAAGCCTGGGCGGTACCACTCAAGCATTGTAAATTCAGGATTATGATGACTACCCGCCTCTTCATTACGAAAGGCTTTGCACAGCTGGAAAATAGCCCCAGAGCCTGCAGCAAGTAAACGCTTCATGGCAAACTCAGGTGACGTTTGCAAATACAGTGGCAAGCCACCAGCATGACCTGGGCCAACAAACTCGGTACTAAAAGTCGCTAAATGCACATCGGTTACACTGGCAGCACTAAGACTCGGCGTTTCAACCTCCATTACATCCCGTGCATAAAAGAACTCGCGAATACGACGAATGATGGCGGCACGCTCTCGTAAAGTTTCAATATCGGCGCTTGGTTGCCATAGGACATTAGACATAAAGTGTTTCCCAAAAAAATCCCAGCAGAAGCTGGGATTTTATAATAATTTCATACCAACTCGCTTAATTAAGTGGTCTATTTTGAGACAATAAAACCTTGTTGATAGCAAAGCAAAAACCTCTTATTTAGTTGTTCTAAATCAGAAATTTTTAACGCAGCTAGCGACAGATTTAATCCCTCAAAATGATTAAGTATTATTGCGAATTGCTATTATATAAGCCTATTACTTAACACGGCTCACGTATTCACCGCTACGTGTATCAACTTTGATCACTTCGCCGATTTGTACGAACAGAGGAACACGAACAACAGCACCAGTGCTTAATGTTGCTGGTTTACCACCCGTACCCGCTGTATCACCTTTTAGACCTGGATCTGTTTCAGTGATTTCTAGTTCAACGAAGTTTGGTGGAGTAACTGCGATTGGGTTACCGTTCCAAAGCGTGATTGTACATACGTCATTTTCAACTAACCATTTTGCATTGTCGCCAAGTGCTTTTTCGTCAGCAGCGATTTGCTCAAATGTTTCGTTGTTCATGAAATGCCAGAACTCACCGTCAGTGTAAAGATACGCTAAATCTGTATCCATTACGTCTGCACCTTCAACGCTATCGCCTGATTTAAACGTTTTCTCAAGAACTTTGCCTGAAATTAGTTTACGAATACGAACACGGTTAAACGCTTGGCCTTTACCAGGTTTTACCATTTCATTTTCTAAGATGCTGCAAGGTTCGCCGTCTAACATAATTTTTAGGCCGCCCTTGAACTCATTGGTGCTATAATTCGCCATCGTTTCCTCTGTCTAAATAATTTCGAGTAATCTACGTGTCAATGATACAAAGAAATGAAGTAAATTTGCATAAAAACTGGCAAAAAGAATTGGCAAATGTTGTCACTTGCCCTGAACGCTTGCTAGAAATGCTAGGATTATCAAGCAAAGTAGACGAAAAAGACCTAAAAGCACGCAGTCTTTTTCCTGTCCGCGTGCCACTGCCTTTTATCAAAAAAATGCGTTATGGCGACATAAACGACCCTCTTTTGCTACAAGTGATGCCAAGACACCAAGAGTTTTTAGCAAAAACCGGTTACGATAAAGACCCCTTAAAAGAGCAAGATAACAACCAACCTGGTTTGTTACATAAGTATCGCTCTCGGGTTTTAGTGATGTTTAAAACCGGTTGTGCGGTAAATTGCCGCTACTGTTTTAGACGCCACTTTCCGTATCAAGAAAACCAATTAAACAAACGCAGCTTAATTGACGCACTGGCTTATATTAAAGCCGACAGCAACATCAACGAAGTCATTTTAAGTGGTGGTGATCCATTGATGGCCAAAGACGATGCTGTTAGTTGGTTTATGGATGAGTTAGAGCAGCTTCCGCAAATAAAACGCCTACGTATACACAGCCGCTTACCTGTGGTGATCCCAGCAAGAATTACCGATGAGCTATGCGCGCGCTTTGCCGCGTCACCGTTAAAAGTGGTGTTTATAAACCATATCAATCACGCTAACGAAATTGATGATGACTTTAAAGCCGCTATGCAAAAATTAAAGACTGCGGGAGTGACGTTATTAAATCAAGCGGTGTTACTAAAAGATGTGAACGATTCTGTCGAGTCACAAGTTGCACTTAGTGAAGCGCTATTCGAAGCAGACATTTTACCTTACTACTTACATCTACTTGATAAAGTTGAAGGTGCCAGCCACTTTGATATAGCTGAGAGTCAGGCACGGGAAATCGTGACGGCTATGCTAGCAGCATTGCCGGGGTTCTTGGTTCCTAAGTTGGTGCGCGAGATCGGCGGCGAAAAAAGTAAAACGCCTATCGATCTCAATCTAGTTTAACAACTAAACGTATACGTTTACGTTGTTACCTAGTGTCGCAGTTACCGACTTAGCAGGTGTTTGTGCAGCACTGGTATTCATTGCTGCGCCTTCGATAAGTGCAAGTGCCGCAGCACCATCAGCCTTTTGCTGTTTTTTAGCAAGCGATGCACTGTAAACTTCTGCGCTTTCGCCACCGCCACTCATCGCTGGTAAGCTTGATCCTGATATATTCATAGTTCATTACCTGACTTTTTATGACAATCCACGTACTATATCGGCATTGCAGTCTAAAGCTTTAGGAAAAAAATGGATTCAATTATTGAACAACTCAATGCTAACCTAAAAATCGTTTATCGTCAGGCACTTGATGCTGATAAAAAATTAGATGATTTACAGCAGCAAGGCCATGGCAAATTCACAGCCTTATTTGCAAAAGATGCTGGCTTTGATTTTGAAGCAAAACGTTTTAAACCTTACGTTCTCGATGTTGCTGCTGATGTAGAAAGCTTAAGCAACGACGGTATGGACGAAGAAAAACTGAAAAAAACCGTTATTAAACTGCAACAGTTACTACAACTGTTAGCGACGTTTAAGTAACGTAGAAAAGCCTCTATTTATTATTAATAGAGGCTATCTCGTGAAATAAATGTCATGCCTACATCAAAGAGCTTTAATTTCACAAAGAGACATAAGAGACAGCCGCGCTTAAGAGGAAGAGCCTTTTGGTTCCCTCATTATTTTCTCATTCACTTCTCTTTGTGCAAATATTTTCTTGTGCAAATATTTTCGCGCGAAATAAATTTCACGCCTACATGTGGGAGCAGCCTTATCCAAGCATTGTTTTCGGCGTTAAAACGCCTCCCACGTTGCAGGTCTTTTACAAGACCCACAAACAACGCAGCTCAACTTAAAACTGACGGCTATCATTCACCCAGATTTAACGACGGCAATAACTCATCTTCAAACCAATCGGTGATTAAACGCTTGTCGTAGTAATAGGCTTCATCTCGACCCATTTTCATGCGATCCATGAAGCCCATGTCTTTAAGCTTTACATCATTAGCTTCGCTTATCACTTTACCGTCTTTATCGGTAATCGAATAATTTAGGTCGATACGCGGAAAATAAATTGGTTTGATGATGCGCAATTCATTCATCGTACCAAAACGCACATCACCCGCTAGATCAAGCTCCGTCACTTCAACATTGAAGGTGTAGCCTTCAGGTAGTTTTTCAGCAAGCTTGTTAAAGTGTTTTTCAAAATTCTTCGCCACATTTTTATGAAATGAACCTTTCGGTGAGTTGTTGCCTGGTTCAACATCGCGGTAATCGTTAAAGTCATGCCATTTAACTTTTGCCTCTCCTGCGTGAGCAAAAGCAGGTAGTGCAATGATCATTGCTAAGGCAATTTTTTTTACTGTATTCATCTGTTTCTCCACTTAACAGGTATAGCTAATGATTAAATTTTAGCTGCTGACAATTAACTATAGCTTAATATCTAAACACTTAGGTGTAACCAATATGGTGCAAAATGTAATCAAAAACAAGTGATTCATATTTTTGCTTTATCGCTATAAGTCACAATTTATTCATGTAATTTAGGCCGAAATGTGATGAAATAAGGCTAATTCAACCAGGTATAGTTCATGGATATTATATGACCATTTTAGTCACCGGCGGAGCCGGATACATCGGTTCTCACACCGTATTAGAGTTATTACAACAAGGTACTGACGTTGTTGTACTCGATAACTTAAGCAATTCATCAAATGAGTCATTGGCTCGCGTAAAACAAATCACGGGTAAAGACGTCACGTTTTATCAAGGTGATATTTTAGATAGAGCCTGCTTAGACAAAATCTTCAGTGAACATACTATTGATAGTGTTATTCACTTCGCAGGTTTAAAAGCCGTTGGTGAATCGGTTGTAAAACCTATCGAGTATTATCAAAACAACGTACAAGGTACACTGACTCTGGTTGATGCTATGCGTGATGCTGGCGTATTTAAGTTAGTATTTAGCTCATCAGCAACGGTATACGGTGACCCAGCAAGCTTACCAATTCGTGAAGACTTCCCAGTTGGTGGCACAACTAACCCGTATGGCACATCAAAGCTTATGGTTGAAATGATGCTGCAAGATATCGCGAAATCAGATGAACGCTTTGCCTTTGTTATCTTACGTTACTTTAACCCTGTCGGCGCTCATGAATCTGGCCTTATCGGTGAAGACCCAAACGGTATTCCTAACAACTTATTACCTTATATTTCGCAAGTCGCTGTGGGTAAGCTAGAAAAGCTAGGTGTATTTGGTGATGACTACGATACTGTAGACGGTACAGGTGTTCGTGACTATATCCATGTCGTCGATTTAGCATTAGGTCATTTAAAAGCACTTACCCGAATTGCAAGTGATACAGGTGCGCACGTATTTAACCTTGGCACAGGTAATGGTTATTCAGTACTGCAAATGGTTACCGCTTTTGAGAAAGCCAGCGGCCAAGCCGTACCATACCAAATTTCGCCGCGTCGAGCGGGCGATATTGCAGCTTGCTACGCAGCTCCAGAAAAAGCGTTAAAAGAGCTTGGCTGGCAAGCTGAGCGTGGTATCGATGAGATGATGCAAGATACATGGCGCTGGCAAAGCAATAACCCGAACGGTTACAAATAGTCAGACAAATTATAAGGCCGGTGTTCACACATCGGCTTTTTAATTTGATGAGGCTTTCTTAAGCTGCGCAATACCCCAGAAAAGTATCCCTGCCCCCGTGCACGATAAGAAAAAGAACAACCCTAAGCCGACAGGCGATCCCCAAAACAAAATACTGTATAAAACTTCCATCTCTATATCCTTTATTATTATTTGAATAGTAAGTTATATAAGTTTTAGGAATAGCTCGTCAAGTCGCACATCAGCGCATTGCTTGAATACTCTCAAGCGCTACAGCTATCTGTGCTTTTAGTTTTTTATAGCGTATATAAACAGCCAGCACGATAATGCCATTAATACCAAGCTGGATAAGCCATAGGCTGTATGTTTTAAACATAACCATATTAAACAAGGCAACGATCAGCAAAGCGCACCAAAGAGCAACGCAGCCAATAAAACTCACATGCCAGTAATGAACTTGGTGCTTTAGCTGGCTTTCTTTAAAATTAAGCATTGCATTAACGTCTAGTGTTTCTGCCTGCCAAAGCTTTCGTCTTAAACGGTATGACCAAATCCCAAAACCTAAAGGAATAGGCACTAATAGCGCAAACATAATGGTTTCATAGGTATTTTTTGCCTCAAACAACATGGCGTAAATACAAAATACGGTTACCACAACACCTAAAAATGAGTCGATTAACCCTTTTAGTTTTAACTTAGTTCGCGACTTTTGCGTTTGTGCTATTAACGCTGCACTATCCACTTTCGGCGTTGCCTGAACGAATGCCTGCTGCCACTTAGCTAATTGATCATCTGCTTCGAATTTATCCACTTTATTTACTCCATTAGGCTCGCAAGTTGTTGCCTTGCCCTACTTGCACGTTTAGCAACCGCATCTTCAGACAGCCCCAGCGTTTGAGCTATCTCACTTTGATTAAACCCTTCAAGCTGCAAAGCAAGCACCTGCCTATATTTCAGCGTTAATTTACGAAGGGCAGCCATTAAATCTAAACTGTCGTCTGGTGATTTATGCGCACTTAAGGCTTGGGTGTAATCAATACTTTCAGAACTTGCCACCTCTTTGCGGTTTTGCTCTTTTATCACATGATCAACCGCTTTATTATGAGCTATTCGGGCAATATAGGTTTTTATGCTGGCATCGCCCCGAAAGGCAACATCAAGTGATGAGTCACTACTTTCAAAAGCGCGCCAAACAGCCAACGACATCTCTTGAATTAGCTCATCTTGCAGCGCTTGATTGATCTCGTAGGTTGCAGCAACACGCGCCAACAGCGGCGCGTATTCATTCAGCAATGTGTTTATTTGAACATCAGTTTTCACTGTACTTCCATGTTTTTATTATTATTTAAACAAACGAGTATAGGCACAAAAGTAGGTACATGCTAACACCGGCCCTACCAACAACATAGGTAAAAGATTATAAGGGGCAGCAAAGGTAACAAGCATATTAATCAAACAAAGCATGCTTAATGGTTTAATCACCTTTAGTGCCGTTGTAATGCTCTCTTTAACAGCGGTACTAAGTGAAGCATTGTTTAAAAGTAATAGAGGAACCACAAACATAAGCAACATATTTACAGGAACAATTGATACAAACATGACTCCAACGCGCCAGCGTTCAACATCAACAAACTGACCAGACAATAATGCCGATAACTGCTCACTACCAATCAAAGTACTCCCTACTGCAAATTGCACCAGCGCCAGTAAAATACCAACAACCGACCACACGGCAACTCGCCCCCACTTCGCCCATGTTGCATTATGCTTAAATGAAAAACCTTGCTGATTATTCAGGTTAAACAACAAAGGCCACACCGTTGCCATTAACATAGGCGCTAACCATTTAGATACGGTTAAACCTGTAGGTGCAGGCAATAGCTGCACTAAACCAGGCAAAATGGCGAACAGCGTCATAAGTAAAAAAAGTTTAAACGGTGCTTTTTTAAATAACCCCCACCCTTCTTTTAACCAAACAGCAGCATCACTAAATGGTGCATTCGTTGAATCAAGTTTTAGCGTATTCACAGTTGATGTTGTAGTCGTCATGAGTTTGTCCTTTTCGTAAAAAATAGATACACAAGACACTGCCTATTGCTACCACCAAATAGAACAACTTCGTGTCATTTGCAGCTATAGACGAGACAAACACAGAAAACCTGACAAAATATTTTTAAAAAATTAAAAACAATTTTATTTCATTGAATTTTAAGGATTAAAAAGAGGTGGAACGCAGCTATAAAAACAGCTGTTAGCTTTAATTTTGGATTTTTACAGTAAGAAAATGGTGGCCCCTCCCAGACTATAAAACTTAACTTTTCAAACACTTAAGCTAAGCCAGGGCTTTCTAAAGTCCGTATTTTAACGGCTTTTAGCCACGTTGTTCCACCTTATTAAAATTGAATTAAGTGGAACAAAGGTGAAACATGGCTGAATTAATAAGATCATTTACAGACCAATTTATTAGCAACTTACAAGTTAAAAAATACATTCAAATCTACGCTGATAAACATCATAAGCATTTAAAGTTACAAGTAAGACCATCCGGCAAAAAGAGTTACTTTTTTAGAGCGAAATGCAATGGTAAAGATATTAAACGTAAAATAGGTGAAGTTGGTCAAATCACAGTACCTATGGCAAAAGTGTTAGCTGATAAAACACTGCGAGAATTAAGGCATAGCGATAGAGAATTTGAAATAGCAGAACAATATACGCCTAGCAAGTACATTACTATAAATAATGTCTTTGAACTCTATAAGGCTAATGAGCTTGATTACCGTAAGACAATAGCAGGCCGTACTCATGCATTAGAAGTCGCATATAACACTCACGTTAAAAAACAAATAGGTGATTGTTTTGTAGTTGAAATATCGAAAAAATTTGCCCGCTCATTTCTTAAAGAAATTGAGCCGAAAGGTTACAGTGCTCATAACAAAGTTATTAGTGTTTTGAAAGCTGCTTTTAACTACGTGATAGATTATGAAGAGCAACTTGGTATATCAGTTAACCCCTTTGAACGCATGAAGAAAATGCAGAGCATTGCTCGTAATCGCTACCTTAGTTATGAGGAGGCTGGAAGGTTGTTGAATGCATTAAGTAAAGTCTCTGACCAAGATGTCGCTGATATATACCGAATAGCTCTATTTACTGGTGCTAGGCTTTCAAATGTAAAATCAATGCAATGGGCAGACCTAAACCTCTCGTCAGCAATTTGGTTAATTCCAGCAACACTGACAAAAACTCGTCAGCAATATGAAATCCCATTACACAAAGCCGTGCTTGAGATCTTAAGAGCAAGAAAATCAAGGGGAGGCTCTGCACATTTTGTTTTTCCTGCTCGTAACAAATCCAAATATGGCTATATAACAGGCGGCGATAAAATTTGGAAAGAAGCGATCACCCTTGCAGGACTGTATCATGAAAATCCTAATATTCGACCTAGACCACATGACTTGAGACGTACTTTTGCGACTTGGCAGATACAATCTGGTGCTGACATAAGCATTGTTTCAAAAGCACTTTGTCACACATCGCTAAAACACACTCTTATTTATGCCCATACAAATATGGATCAGGTAAGAAGTGCGATAGAAGGAGCTTTTGAAGGTATCACTTATAGCTTTACTGCGTAGTAGATATATTTAAACAGGGTTTAGAAGTTCAATGTACATAACTGGATTGTTTTATACTAATTTTATGTGCTTTGCTTCTGAGATCAATTAAGTTTGAAAACTATAAAAGCCCACTAATGTGGGCTTTGGTAGGACTAACTACTAGGACATTAATATTTAATTCTTTGCTTATATAAACTAAGTTTTGCTTAACCTAAAAATCTGTATTATCACTGATACCTGCATCATCAAATCCCCAGTCCGTCGCTCCATGGTCGTCATCAAACATTATGATCCCGCCTTCATCCGATAACATGAAGCTATGGTCTGTGTGGTTTACATGGCATTCATCAGTACTCGATATTGACTCTGACAAAGCTAAGTTGTCATTTATATCAATTAGCGATACAGGCTCTATGAGGGGCTCTGAAAAATCACTTTCATCTGAAAGCACGCAAGCAGTTGCAGCAGCCATATCTATCTGCGCCGAGAGATTTAAAGGGTTGGTCAGTATGTCATCACATACATCTGTTAGGATTATTTGTGTGTCTATATCTTCTTCTATAAATGGCTCTACAGAACAATGGCCGAATAGTTTTAAACTTAGTAAGTCTGTCATAATTGCACCTTAATTTTCGTTTTGGCGCTATTTGACTTTAAGAATTTAAAACTCATTTGCAAACATATTTTTATAAAAACTTTCATCGGCTAAAAAGTTTTCAAAGATAAAAAGTGTTGACTGCTTTTATCTATGGCTTTGTTTCTCGTGCAGCGCTAAACACCAGCCTGTTTACGGTTCAACCACAGCTAATGCTGTGCAGGCAAACCATCTTATCTACCTCATAATTTGTTCTCCTTGGCTCTTTGTAGAGCTTGCCTATTAATAAAAGCAAAGATACTCGTCCCGCTACAATTCGAGATTCTGTATCTGTTTTTTGTCAACGAGATAATCGTACACGCATTATCAAAGATTAATAAAAGTAGATTATGCAGAAAGTGTTGTGTGTTAATTACAAAGCGAAGCGTCTTCTCGCATCAAAGCAACCGCTTTGAATGCAATAAAAAGCAGTTGTGAAACAACTCAATAAATCGCGTAGTAAGAATAATTGCGAAGCCAATTTTCGAGCGCAGCAGCGCATGTCCGACTGTGGCGGACTAACCCCGCTTTTGTTTTTGTGGAGCAAAAATTTACTGTGTAATAGCGAAGCAATGAAACAGTAAACCTAAAAGTGAGGACACGAACGACAGCCAGCTTTAGAAGCAACAAGATTTATCAATGCGCAGCCTGGCATGGCAAAAGGGGGTTAGTGCGGCGCAAGCCGGACATGCGCTAAGCGTCAACCCTAGAAGCGAACGCTTCGTGGAGCTAGCTCGTTGACGAATGTCAACATGAGAGCTAGCGTGGGTTGTAAGCGTTTAATCGCAAAGTGAAACCTTTAAGATTAATGAAGTGAAACTTCATATTTAGTTTATCTATAAGTATTTTCATTAGGTGCAGTGAAGCGAATGCTTCTCCTAATGAAAAACCGATAATTCATCGCTAAGTTAGCAAAATTCGTATCACCCAAACCTTCATATCTCCAAGTAAACAAATCACGATGGAGATAAAATGACGATAGATAAAGATACTTCCAGTATTACCAACAGTAATGTATATCTGCCCTACTTTGACATCGATATGCATTACAAAAAATATAAAAACCGACGACAACAAGGCCAGGTAAAACTAGAGTGGACAATAAAACATGCAATGCGGTTTGGATTTGTATCAGCGATTGTGTGTGCAGAAGTATGGCAAACAAGTAGAGCAAAGACGTTAGAGTTTTTAAACAAACTCGTCGATATGGGATTACTTCAAACAGCTAAAACAATTCGTGCGGCAGATGGTCGCGTCTATGTATTATCATATGCAGGCGCACTATATGCACGTGAGTTAACACAAATCGATTTCCCTTTTCGCTCAACATCAGAGCCAATACACCAAGTGAATCAAAACTCCATTATGCATGACAGCATTTTAAGCCTAGTGCTCGCGCTCGGTATTCAAAATAGTAATTCAGAGGGTACTCCCAACCCGCTATGGAAAGCCTATTTGACTGAATTAGAGTTTAAACGTCTGTTCCCAGCAAATGATGTAAAAAACGTTGATGCGCTAGTATTACTGAATAATAGCGAAGTCGCTGCAATTGAAATAGAGCACTCATTCAAGCGAAAACAACAACATGAGCAAAGCATTCTAAAATTTAAAAGCGCACTTTTTGGTGAGCAGAAGTTATATGACAAAGTCTTTCTCATCGTAGCATCAACAAAAATTCAACAAGACACACAGCGCTTCTACAAGCAGCTACTCAATGAAATGCCAACACGGTATGACAAGAAAACAAAGCAGCCAATGCTGACGGAGAGAGAAGCTGAGATACTGAAAGACAAAATAGTTATCAGAACCAAGTTTATTAACTTGATAAATAATAAGTTTTATTCGAAGTTATAGAGTTAATATTACAGCTCTGTAACTTATCTTTTTGGTCTATACTTCCCAAAATATAAAGCTGATAAAGTAAGATCAAACTACAGATAGAATTTAGCTGAGATAACTCAATCTAATCTATCAGTGGCTGCGATAATCTCAGCTCTGCAGTTAGTAGGCCCATTAACAAAAGTACCTAATAGAAAAAATGATCCATTGTTATCTCTTCTTATTGGAATTCTACAAGTATATATACCTTTATCTGTTTTAATTTCTTCATCAAAGATCCAAGCACCTAAATTTCCGTGGTCGCCTTGATCATAACTTAACAATTTCATTTTCTTTGTTATATGCTCATATCGATAATTTGCGTTAAGTAAAATGGCACATGGTATAAGTTTTCCTGAAACTCTCACCTGTAGATCAGTATTGATTATAATGTAATTATCTTCCGGAACATCTTTTTCAGCCATATTTCCAAAATAAAGCTTTGCAGACATTTTCCCTTTAAGGCTTGATTGCTCTTCATAGCCCAAGGCGAGATTAAAAAGAGCATTTATATCAATCAAATTTTTTCCATCGATACAGAAACGTCTATCAGCGGCAGTAATTACCTCAGGCTTTAGTGAGTGTTTATCTATCATCCCTTTACCAACTTTTACTCCAAGAGAGGAATCGTCAAGTAAAGTAAAATTATGGTAATCGATAAAAAAGTTTATGAAATCAGTAGGAATTTCGTCAGGAATAGTTTCCTTTATATTTATTAAAAATACTTTATTACCAGATTGCTCAGCTTTTTCTTTAATTGAAATTGGAAATGGCTTTCTAGATACAACCATTAAGTGCTGCGCACCAACTTCTTCTACTTTGCATAGCCACCCGTTGAATGTATTAATATCTACTGCAGAATTACGATCTTGAACTTCTACAATTGTAAGTGTTTCTCTAGGAGGCTTACCTTGTCTAATGGAAACATCAATTTGTCTTGTTCTGCCATTACTTGATGTTAAAACTGGGAGGAATACATCATGTTCAACAATAGCATCAGGACTCAGCCCTTTTTCGATTGCTGCAATTACAAGTTCGAATTCCTTTCCTTTTTTCATAACTGATCCATTTATAGGTTTTATAATTAATAGAAATAATATCATTACACAGAGAATTATGAATGTACGGAAGTAAAACTAATCGCAAAGCTCATAACATTGATAATCAGGTTTTAGTCTCACAATTGATATTTTAGTAACAATTATCCTAGATGAGTTGTAAAGTGTCATTCAGGAAACATTATCCCTAATTCTCTAATAGTTCGATAAACCTCTCTTATTAATGGCTGAAATCTATTGTAATTCAATACAACGTCCTTTTTACTTTTAATTAAAGCCAGAGCCTAATACGTCTATATTTCTTCATCATAAATTTTTATCAGCACCAATAAAGTATTAGAACGAGTAATTATTTTTCTATTGATTGCATGGTTTTGTGTGGCATATTAAGAAAGTTAGGTTCAATTTAATAAAATTCTTACCTTACATTTTTAATAACACTAATTAACCTATATCTAGTAGAAGATACATTTTTAAATGTCAATATATTCCATTTTTTCGACCTAGGAGAGTGATGTATGAGTGATCCATCAATTGAGTTTTTTCCAGTAGCTAATGGTGATATGACCCTTATTACTACAAAAAATGAAAAGCGAATCTTAATTGACTGCAACTATCGACAACCATCAGAGGAAGTTGTTGATGTTAAAGAAATGCTTAGAAGTAGGCTTAGGCGAAACGAAGATGATCAACTTTTCATTGATGTTTTCATCGTCACTCACCCGGATCAGGATCATACTCGTGGTTTCAGGGAAATTTTTCATACCGGAACCGTAGAAGATTGGAAAAAAATGATGATAAGATCATTATTAATGAAATGTGGTCTTCACCAAGAGTTTTTCGAAGAGCAAGCCGTAACCCTAAAGAGGGAGAAAATGCGAACAACACACTGACCGATGATGCTATCGCAATAAATACTGAGGCTAAACGTAGAGCTTCATTATATAAGGATTCTCTGAATATCGGGGAGCTTGGTGATCGATTAGTTATTTTGACTGAGGATGAAGATAATAAAACCGAAGGAATGGGAGGGATTGTTGCTGACTTATATAGCGAGTTTGTTGCTAGCAAGTCTAGTTTAGATGATAACTCGATAGAAGCATTTCTCTTAGGGCCAGCAGACAAACAGGAAATTGAAGAAGACGAAGAGAACCTCAGCAAAAATGATTCGAGTGCTATTATCCAATTTCAGTTAGTAGATGATGAAAATTGCACAAACTATTTCCTTAATGGTGGCGATGCTGGTGTAAAGTGCTGGGAATTACTTTACAAAAAAATGGACGAAGCCGATTCAAAAGATCGGCTTCAGTATAATCTATTACAGGCACCACACCATTGTTCTTGGCGCTCATTATCAGAAGATAGTGAGTCGGATTGTAAAAATCCTCAATTCAATGAAGATGCAAAAAGTGCTCTAGGCCAAGCTTTATACAATGCTATTATTGTATCTAGCAGTAGACCTTTCGGAGAAGAAACGCCGCCATCTCGCTTAGCTGAAGGCGAATATCTGGATATATTGGATGAACAAGACGGTGATTTTATTATGGTTTCCGACCAAACGGATAAAGACGGCAACGAAACATCTCTTTATGTAACGTTTTCTAATGGTAAACCAATATTAGAAGGTACACCTGTTAACTTTGCTAAGACAACAGTCCCTGAAGTAGTTAAGAAAAAAGGCAAAAACACCTATGCATAGAGCGTGTAAATTGGCTTTAGATAATTTAGGTACTTTTCTATCGAAACGTTTTAGTGCACGCAGGTTAACAAGTGTAAGGGCAAAGCTGTTAGGTTTGTCTTTTAATAAAGGTGATTATGGATGGATTATTAAAACTTCAATCTTATTTGAAGGTCATTCACTTTCTATCGTCGTTTTACCAACAGTTAATTTTCCATACGAAGTTCCTAAAATCTATGTAAAGCCTGATTTACCAGTTTTAAGTTACCCGCATGTTGAACACAATGGAAAACTATGTGTGTGGGACAATGAAGTCGGCTATGACCCGACAGACATTCGCTATACAGAGCAACTAATACTCGATGCTCATGCTCTATTGGAGAAGGTCACGACTCATCAACTTGATAGTGATTTTGACAGAGGCTTTTTGAGTTATTGGAAGTTTGCTCACCCTGTTACGGTGAAGGTGAATAGCCTATGTCGAATAGGGCTGAAGGAAACCAAGCAAGTATATGTTGCTTATACCAGAAAAAAAGGCACCGTATTCGCGGACAGTCTTGCTGAACTTAAATTGTGGCTAAATAATGTAGGGATAAAGCCTCGTTCTCATATGATCTCAAAAAGTTTCATGTTACATATTGAAGCTCCATGGCTTCCAAGTGAATACCCTAAAAAGTTAAGCCAAATTATTGAAATAATAAAATCCCAAGCTTCAGAGAATGATGATGTGTATACACTAATCTCTGAAATGCTTTGTGCGCCGACAAAGTATCCAATGTTTCTAATTCAAATACCATCGGAAAGTGGTAATACAGTCGTTGGAATGTGTACCGAAACGAATGCATTTACAACAGGAAACCGAAGAACTGAATTTCGTCATCCTCTACTCGGTAACGGCTTTAGAGCTAACCGAGTTTTTCCTAAACAACTATTCCGAAGAGCCGAACATTTGAATTTGTATGGGATTAATGTTGAACGTAATGATGTTGAATGGGTTTTAGGCCGAGGAGAAAACGAACAATTAAGAAACATATCGACTCATCAAATAGGCATAGTTGGATTAGGTTCTGTTGGCTCTGGAGTGCTACCAATTCTTGTTAGAGCGGGTTTTTCAAAGTTTGTTTTAATTGATGGTGACAGTCTTGAAGCTGCCAATGTAGGTCGTCATTGGTTAGGTGATCCACACGTTGGAATGAATAAAGCTAAAGCATGTGAAATTGAACTGAAACGTATGTTCCCATGGGTGCAAGTTATACATGCAGGGGAACAAGACTGGTTTGACGATGAAAGAAGTATATGTGAACTCAAGCAATGTGACTTAATAATAAGTTCCACGGGGGAATGGGCGTCAGATATTTATTTCGGGGAGTTATTAGAACAAGAAGAGCTTGAATGTCCCGTACTTTTTGCCTTTACGGAGCCTCATGCAGTGGCTACACATTGTTATCTGAATAATTCTGGAAAGTTCAAGTTTAGGAGGCTATTTTCCAATACAGGACAGTTGCTAACCCCTGTTGTGGAATTTAGCGCCTCAACTCAAAAACGCTTGCCGACATGCGGCGGATATTTTCAACCCTATGGCGGAATGGAACTTAGTTATGGTCATAGTATGATTGCAGAGTTTGTAACCGATGTTGTGAAAGGTAGTGTCAATATAGAACATGATATTCACCGAGTTTGGGTGAGTAGCTTTTCTCATGTCAAATTAAATGGTGGTAAATGGAATGTAGGTTGGACGTCTATTAATGGAACACTTGAAAAAGGTGCTAAAATTGTCACACTCTAAACTTGAAGATATGGTTTTTGTGGGGGCTGGCATAACTCTAACGATTCGGTCTAGCGCTTGCCAAAAGTTTCTCAGATACCAGCAACCATTTGGCAAAAATGAAGCCGGAGGAATGTTGTTTGGTTCGATCAACGGTTCTACTGTTAACGTTGAAGATATTTCTACTCCATCAATTCAAGATAAGAGAAGCCCCAATGGATTTAGGTGGCATAGAGATAGTGCAAATGAGACCATTATTAAGTTTTCCAAAAAGGGACTTCACTACTTAGGAGACTGGCATTCGCACCCACAAAGTAAACCAGAACCATCCCATAGTGACATAGAGTCAATACGAAGCACATATAATGATTCAGTCCATGAACTCAACTATTTTATTTTGTTCATTTTAAGTAATAGTGATATCCAAAGTAGTTATGTTGCTCTGAGCAATGGAAAAAAAGAGTTTGAGTTAACCTTGATAACTCATTGAAAATAAACAACGTAAACCTTACGTAAATTACTCATCAGTTCTTGCCTTACTAACTCGCTTAGTTATGTAATCAGTTTGTTTTTTATATGATACGACCAATAATAAAAACAATAAACAAATTAAGATCTCCGAAGTCCATTTGACTAAGATTGGATAACTAGGAGACATATACTCGTAAAGTTTGATTAAAGAAATACACAAAAACATCGCACAAAGCGTTCGATACATATTATTGGCTTCTGACAACACAGTGATAAGTTTATCTTTCTGAGAAGCTGCTATGTAATCCTCATATTCTGAAAGCTTAAGAAAACCAACTTTCTTTAATAGCGGTTCAATACAGATGGAGCCGATACGACTGATGATAAGTCCAATGAAATAGTATAAAAAAATTCCAAATACTACATTTCCTTGGATAAAGCTGTAAGCAGTTAGAGAATCGACAATAGCGACGAATACTATTCCCGGAAATAAATAGTTGAATAAATTGTATGATGACAGTTTATTTAGCAGGTTTTCCATGGGTTGAGATACCTTAATTTATATGCCATAGCTAATTCAAGCCTTACGAGAGTACAATAGCATATCCACTACGCTCTCACAGTAAAATAACACTATGAAATATAGAGCTATTACTAGAACCATTATGGAACATTAAAATCTTAAGTAAACCATCTTATAATAACCACGCGTATTACAATGGTAACCCAGTATGTTTTACCCGAAGCCCTATGATATCTCAAAAGCATTTAAGTAGAACTCGAGAAGATTTGCTTAGATGCTATATAAGATAAATTTTTCGAATCCAAGAAATCAGCAATGAGCGAACAAGAACAACCATTCCTTTAAGTGCGAGAAAGCAAGCTTTAGACCGCCACAGACAAAAGCCATGATTCAATGATGCCTCACAATACAAATATGCGGTGCTGGGGCTAATTTTTGTTAAATACATATCTGACGCCTCTCGCTTTGCAAAGAATAACTAAAACAAGACTTTGCCAACCCTAACTAGAAGTATTCTCTCGTTCTTGAAGGTTACATGGCTGAAGAATTTAAACAAGAAATCATGATTGAGCTGGAACAGCGCGATTAATACAAAGAGAAAAACGTTTTTTGAAAACCTTATCTTTTGCATATTTATCTATCATTGACTTCCACCTCAGTGAGGGAACTTGTTCGGTCAGAATACATTAAGTAATGAATAGAGGGTTCTTTAGAGCATCGACCATAATTAATTTTTTGTCCAAAAATAACTTAGCCAAAAAGTCAGCTTCTCAGCAACAAACTTTATACGAAAAGCGCCCTTTGGGCGCTGAGTATTACAAGTATTTTTCTCTTAAGCTCGATTCTACATAACCTAAGATTTCTGCAAATATGAATGCGATAATAAGTCGTGCATATCCATCAATACCCGAGAATGAGTAACCTAATGCAGCTTTGTATATTGAAAAGTAGTCCACGATCCAAAATCCAACCGCAATAACCACAAATATATAAATTACATTCACGATAACTCGAACAAAATCTAGAACGAACTTTAAGCGTAATGTCTTCACACAGTTTCTCCTGTTTTATGTACTGTGCATATACATAAGTTTGGTCGATGAGAAATCTAAAGAGAAAAGCAGGCACATGGTGCCTGCTTCTTCTCTCTTTTATTGCTCTGTCATTCATCTGAGTTTGCTGCAACGCATTCGTGCAACTCACACAGCTAACTCTCCCTACAATTAACTCTTATCGCAAACCGCTTATATATGCGAGCTGACTTCCTAAAGAAGCCAAATCTAGGTCCTCCGCCAGGGTGCGGTGGTAACGACATTTGCTAAGTGATGATTGAGCGTCCTGCTTTTTTCTGTATGTCTCGCATTATTAAGTAAGAAATGAACAAGCAAAATAAGTGTGTCTATTACCAGTTTATTGATGTGATTTTTTGGTTAGTTACATTCTTAGCGTCGCTATTTTCTACTTGAGTTAGCATGTGAAGGGTAGTAGAAATGACATTGCTATTGTTCTAAGGCCGTATAGTGAAATCATGCTCAGTTTGCGATGTGTTATAGTTAATTACTAGCAAAGATATCGAGCTATATTTTTTCCTCACATTGAATTGGAGAAGTGCTATGAACTTTCAGATTGAATACTTAACTTTTCTGGTCCCCTTATCAATTATGATTGGCGGCGCTATTTGGGTATATCTAGATAATAAAAAAGTGAATGCCAAAGAATAGTGTCATTGCAAGTAAGGGCATGACACTATCTGGTAGTAATATGTTCAAGAAAAAGCGACTCTTTCGAGTCGCTTCAATTAACCATCATTTTCAATGATTGTGTTCCAATGCCACTGCGCTAATTCGAAAAACAAATCAGGCGGCAGTAGAAAGAACTGTTCAAATTCATCAGCCCAGAGCTCGCAGAAATCTTTTATTTGGTCAATGTAAAAGATGAGTATGCGATACATACCGCTCCCTTCAAGATACTGACTTTCAAGACTGTGCTCTCTAGCAATTGATTTACTAACACTGACCCCGACGACTTTTCCAACATCATCACGATGGACATATATGTATTGTGAAAAGTCTAACTCAAGCCTGTCTTCGTTAGTGATACTTGCAAGCCAAAGGCTCGTCGATGCGTCTTGGAAAGGTGACTTAGACTCTCTTGTGTACTTTCTGACAATTTGAAGTTTTGTTTGACCCATGTTTATCTCCTGTTTGTACTTAAAGATAAACATGTTCACTGCAAGCGAATTAATGCGAGTTATCGAAGTCAAATTCCAACTGACGTTCATCAACAAAGCCTTCACTATCACAAACGTCATTACTCATTAATAAGTTAGTGTTGCTGCAAAGTAGTAATAATAGTGACCTTAGAAGAGGTAACTGTTCATAGCTAAAACTAATTTTGTAGCTATTCGAAAAGCTGTGAAATAACAGCTTCTCAATATCAAAATTATCTTCTGTAAAGTTTAGGTCATAAATAGCGTCATACTCTTGATAAAGACACTGAATAACTTTCTCTAAAAAATCGGCTGCTACAGCAGCATTGAACTTCTCATTTTCCATTTTGGTTGCTTCCTTCTTTATTAATTTAAAAATAAGAAGCGGCAGACAATGCAAATTTTGCATAAGTAGCTCGTATTTATTTTCGAAGACAAACTTTTTGGAGATGAATATGACTAACTCAAACGTTGTGGAACTATTTCAGAAGCGCCCTGCAGTTGCTAATGATGAGGAATATATTGCTTTATATGAACAAAATGATGGCTACATATATTACGTAAGAAACTATGTAGCCCAGCAGGAGTTTATAGTCGTTAGCGATTCTTTTATGCGGGCGTTACCTGAAGAGATGCGCCCCGCTACGAACGTGTTTTTCAGTTGTAATTTCTACTTACTGAAGCAGTTCAAACGAGATGTGCAGTCACATATTCAACACACTGGACAATTTTTATATTTTTATCACTTGTTTGATAAATCAGTTAACGCGTTTTTTGACTCGTTATAACCTAAAGCCAGCTATGCTGGCTTTTTCACTTATAATATCAAAAACTTAAAAACACCATGTTTGAGTGAAAATTATTTAGTAAATACAAAGTTTGCATAATCTTTTTTAGTTTGAAAATTTTTTTCATTTTAGAATTTTCACATTCTCAAATTAAAAAAACTTTGCATGCAACAATTGAACGCAGACCCTAAGCAAAACACTATGCCTGATGGCATGGTAAGTTTTGCTGTGCGCTCAAATCAATTTGCTAGCAATTTACAAGATATAGCGTGTGTACTTGGTATTTCAGAAAGCGATGTAAAAGGCCTAGCTGACGATGGTCTTATCAACGCTATTCGCCTTCGCTCAGGAGAGTGGTTATTCCCACCTATTGATAAGCTAGTAGTATTGTGGGGAGAATCTACTAGCAACACTTCAACAGCAAGTGAAATGCAAGCCCATGTAAGAACACTTTATGACGATAATATATTTAATAATAATGTAGACCATGACTTTGTTAGTGAATCGAATAAACCAGGTGCTAATCAATCAGCCACTCTTGATAACACACAGCCACAAGTTCAATCTACCAAAGGTGACCAGTCTGATCTAAAAAAGCCTTTGACTATCGCTGAAGTTTGCAATTTTGAACACACGCATAAGCTATTTTCCGCACGAAGTAAGAGAACCCCTTTGATAATTGAAAATACTAGATTTAAAGGACTGAAACTGGAAGGCTCTGAATTTAGACGCAAGTTGATCGTTAAGACGAAGGCGGTTCGTTGTGTACTTTTTGAATGGACAAATATAGATGATATTCAAACATCTGTATTAGAGAAGTATATTGAGCGTTATGAATATGTATTCAATCAATTAAAAAGAAGGCCAGAAACAGAAGAATACAAGCTTTACAGCCAACAGCTTAAAACGGTGGGTGATGTTATACGGAACCATCTAAAATTCAATATTCCTAATAAGCACAGTGAAGAATCTGGGGAGATTAAGGTTATCAATAGTTTAATTCGTCTTCACTTATCTAAAGATGTAGAAGTAACACTTCCAAGTAAACGTAAAGAGGTTATCAACCTGATGGATGAGCAATTCTGCTCATTCACTATTGCTCGATACAATGCCTACTTAGAAACGTTTAGAGCAACAAATGGAACCCACGATAAGATTGTTACAAGAGTAAAGGCTGCATTCAATTTTGCATTTGATGAGAAGCTAATTGCAGCTGTAAACACCCGCCCTTTTGTTATTGCTCGTAAAATTAATAGAGAGCGGCATATCGAAATACCAGGGGAGCATATGAAGCTGATGTTTGAGTATTTGGATGATCATGAAAATCCAGACTTTGTATTTTTTATGAACCTCCAATCTTCCGGGCACTTCAGATACGGCCAAGTTATGTCGTTAAGGTTTACTGATTTTGATTTTGCTCATAACTTTGTGAGAGTAAAACCGAAAGGGGGTAAAGAGGTTACTATTCACTTGCCTAAGGATGTTGTAAGTTTAGTCGCAAAAAGGAAGGAGCAATTTAAAGCTAGGGGTCTACAAGCAGACTATATATTCCCATCAAAGCAGTCTAAAACGGGTCACAAGGCCGATTTTTACGCTCATTGGCATGATATGCTCGAAGAACTTGGTTTTTATACTCTGGATAGTGATGGCGAAAAGCAGTATCAATATCAGCTTCACGATTTTAGAGAAACTTTACTAGGCCGCCTTCTTGAATTTGATGAATATACACTAGGAGCTGCTCTTGGTCATTTATCTCTACACGCAGTCAAGCGCTATAAAAAGGCAAATACGGCGAGTAATAAACTAGCCGCAGAGAAAGGGCATCTTAGAAAAGAGAACATGATCAGCCGAGAACCTCTAGAAGGTTCTAAGTGATTACCAAAATAAATCTGAACTTATGTACGGTTAAGCATTGAGCATAACTGTACAATAATACGTTTATAGAACTCATTTTTGGACAAAAACGTGTTGCACTTGAATTCCCACTTCTGGTGAAACTGCCCTTAATTGGTAGCTAATTTGTATTTAATTGAGTTAGAACAACTGTCACTTTCTTTGCTCTAAAGCAACCTTAAGATTAAATAAAAATTAAAGGTTGCACAGCAGCTTGCTCTGAATATTTAAAAAGCCTTAAAGGTTCGTACATTTATCAGAGTAGTCATTAACATTTAACTTTATATACCTGCCTAGCATACTCTCATTATTTTCGATTCGCTTAAGGTTATGAGATTTAAATTTCTCTAAACTCTTTTCTTTAACAGGATAAGCACTCCCATTATAGATGATTTCATCATCATTAATTGCAATTTCAAATAATAGATTTTTTTGCCCATCAATAAAAAGAAGTCGATCAAAGTGACAAATATCTTCTAAAGCATAAACTCCAAAAGGTTCGCTCTTAAGGGTTTGACTAATTAAACCTTTGAGCATATGAAAAGCTTCAAATTGACTGTAAATTATAGCGTTATTAGTATCTTTATTAATCCAGTAAATGGTTTCACTATGTTCAAAGTCTGAGTCTCTAACTATCTGGTTTGCAGATAAGTTAAATGATACGAAAACTAAAAATACTATTAATTTCATTAGCAATGTTCCTTTTTCCATAAACACTAGCAAAATATTGTTTGCTAAAATGTTGAGAAACGAAAACAGAAAATGTTTTTGCCCTTATTTATTAGCTTGTTATAACTCGACTTCTAATTTCGGCTTCTTTATTGACCAATACCAGCAATATAACCAACTAGCAGGAGCGAAAAGAAAACTTAGCAGGACAATATAAAGCCCTACAAGTGGTAAGTTATCAGATTTTCCTTTGGCAAACTTCAAAGTTAAATACAGCATGATTAAGAAATTAATAAATATGATTTGACCTGCAACTGTTGCATTTATGTTCATTTGTGCATCCTTACACTCTGCAGTGTGGTGAGTTATGTTATAGCGAGCAAATTGCGCGTTTTTCTTATTAGTATATTTTTAACAAACTTGTTAACTAATTGCCAGTGTTATTAAAATCTAGACAAGTTTGCTTTTTTCACTGAATAGAACGAGTGATTGAAAATGAAAATTCGTTTTCCAATTTAAATTACATTGTAGACTCTATGCTCACTCGACACTATTCATTAATAACTATTCTTGAACGCTCATAGCCGCCCTTAGAGCATTTACTTTAGCTCGTTTTGGGGCAAAGGCGAGTTATATTTATAACACGCCTTTGGACATAAACAATTTAGAGTTGGGGTTCTAACTCAGTTAATATGCATTAGAAAAAATAACCTCGAATTTTGAGATGAAAAATGTCTCTGGTAACCACAAACATTCATATAAAACCTTTTGCTTATCTGTGATAAATGGTCGTAAACTCTAAAATTGTTAGTAATAACTATCGGAGAATTAAATGGTTAAGCAAGTTGAGTTGGATTGGTCTCAAGGGCTAAAGATTGAGAATGATTTTTTTCCTGAAGATAAATTAGGAAGGGTTAGATACGCGACATTCCTTACAAAACTTCTTGCATCTCAAGGTTTTGATAAAGCAAGAGATGCTGGTGACCAAAAGCGAAATTATGTACTTAATCTAAATGCTGAGTGGGGGGCAGGTAAAACATACTTTCTTAAACGTTGGTCTGAAGATATCAAAGAACATTACCCCGTTGTCTACGTAGATGCGTGGAAGAAAGACTACTCTGATGATCCTTTAATGACGGTAATTTCTTCCATCATCGAGCAATTGAGAAAGCAAGCTGGAAAAGATAAAGATTCCACTGAGTTCAAAGTTCCTCGTAAGCTTATAGGTCTATTGAAAGCGGCTGCACCAGGTATAGGTCGAGGATTATTCAAGCGATATGTCGGTATTGATCCTGTGGTAGTTATGAATGCCGATAATGACAATGAAAATATCGGTAGTATCAGGGGGGAAGATGGCGAAGATTTAGCAGATGAAAACGGCAAACCTATTGATATGAGCTTTGCAGCTTCTGAAGCAGTTAAGTATTTAATCGATGAGCATGATGCTAAAAGTGCAGCTATAGAAAGCCTAAAAACAAGTGTGTTCGAATGGGTATCCGCAGTTGTTGGCCTTAAAAACAAAGAACTACCAGCTTTCATTTTCATTGATGAACTAGACCGTTGTAGGCCTAGTTATGCTGTTGAAATGCTCGAAACAATTAAGCATATATTTGATATTGATGGCGTTGTTTTTGTGGTTGCTACTGACACTGAACAACTACAACATGCGGTAAAGGCGGTTTATGGCGAGGGATTTGACGCTAAGATTTACCTTGGTCGCTTCTTTAATAGTCGCTATAGCCTTAAGGCCCCGAATTTAGAGAACTTTCTAGAAGTGCACAGCGATGCTAGCAAGCTTTCTGGTGATTATTTAAGAGACTTAAAAATTGAAGTACTCCCTTTTAATGAAGATGCAAAAGCAACGCTACGAAATATATCGGTTATTCTTGATGCCTTTAAGGTTTCTGCTCGTACTGCTATCCAAATCGCAGATAGAGTAGTAGCTACAATCTCAAATATGCCTAGAGGCTCTAAGATTGATATATTGATGTTGACAGCTTTGCTTTGTATCAAAGAGAAAGATCATAATCTTTTTGATGAGATAGTAAGTGGCAAGTTTGAGAGAGTGGTGCAGAGTGGGGATAGTAAGAAGACTATCTATTTAAATGACTTCCTAGAAACTTACATACCAGAAAGCTCTCATATGCGCCATATTGAAATGAACTTCGATCCACAGGAATATGCACCCAATTTTAAGATCTATTCTCATCAGAACGCTGTAGCTAACCCGTATACATCTGGCATTTATCGATTCTACTTACTTGAATATCTGCAAGAAATTTTCTCTTCTCACTTTGGTTCAGCTGGAAAAAACCGCTCGGGAATATTCTTTCTAGGCGAAGGTCGCAGGAGTCCGACTCAAGAGCAGACACCTTTAGAGAAACTCTGCAAGACTCTAACTGAAGAGTACAAAAAACATCAATATGACACAGATGCGCAAATGTTAGGAGTACCTGCACTTCTATGGGTTAAGTTTCTCTATATCAGAAATAAGTTCGAGTCTATAGATATGGATGAATATAAGGACTTTGTCGAGTTAGCATCCCCACTAGACTGGATGGGTAAAGATGAGCTACCAGAAGTAGACTAATGCTTAATATTTATACTCAGTAATAAATCTTTTTAAAATACTTTTCCTTTGCCAAGCTAATTCCGACCTCCTGGCAATACAAGTCGCTCTTCCTTGTCTTTGGGAATCAGTGGCTTATTACTTTTAATCCATTACCACTTGTAAGGCGGTAATGGATCACAAGAAGCGCAATTAATCGTTAGGCATTAACTAATGTATTGAAAAAAGCATGTGAATAACTTATTAATGAGCTTTTGCGTTAACTCGTTTCGGGGCAGAAACGACTTCCCCTTCCTTGCGCTCGTATTAAAAGATGAATAACAGCTCACCATAGCTGCCAGTCTGATAAAGCTTAACTTGCACGGTAAAGCTACAAGCACGACCTCATAAACCGCACATATTTAACTTAGGAATTATACCGAGTATCAAATTGAGCTTGATTTAAAAGGTGGAACAATTAAACTCAAAGGTGGAACAAAAGTGGAATAAAACTGTTAAAAACTAGCGTAACTTGTTGATTTGTAAGGGTTTATACAAGAAGGATGGTGGCCCCTCCCAGACTTGAACTGGGGACCTAACGATTATGAGTCGTGTGCTCTAACCAACTGAGCTAAGGGGCCATTGTATTAGCGAAAGCTAAATTTTTTGATGCGTTTAGCAGGTTTAACTGACTAAAGCGGGATGCAGTATAAAAAGTTTTTGTAACCTTGTCACTAGCAAAACCCTTTATTTTAACAATCACTAAATCAACTGCTCAAATAGTAAACTCTTTGTTTTTACAACGACCTTAAAGCATGCCGATTAGTTTCTAGCCTCCGACATTGTTCTAGATCAAATAGCTAAATCACTAAACTCGTTAAAATAGCCGCTCAATCAATTGCGGAGTGCTGACTGTGATAAATTTACCTAGCTGGGATCAATCTCTGATCAACAAGTACAATATTTCTGGGCCTCGATATACATCTTACCCAACAGCATTGTCTTTAGCTGAAGGTTATAACCAACAAGATATGATTAACGCGATTGCGGCATCGAAAAGCCGTTCTTTATCCTTGTATATCCATATCCCTTTTTGCAGTCAGCTTTGTTATTACTGTGGTTGTAATAAGGTGATCACTCGTCATCAATCTAAAGCCGATTTATACCTAGATAATTTAGCGCTTGAAATTGCTGAGCAAGCAACACTTTTTGCCGATTATAAGGTTGAGCAGCTGCATTTAGGGGGTGGTACGCCAACGTTCTTATCGGCAGAGCAAATGAGTCGCTTAATGGCATTGGTTGAACAGCATTTTAATTTTGCTGATGATGCCGAGCGCGGTATTGAGATTGACCCTCGTTCTTTAGCTGATGGCATGCTAGTTCATTTACGTAAGCTTGGCTTCAATCGTGTTTCGTTTGGTATTCAAGATTTCAATGATGCTGTGCAACTGGCGGTTAATCGCCCGCAAAGTGTGCAATCTGTAAAAGGCTTGATTAGTGAGGCTCGTGAACTTGGCTTTAAATCTATTAATGCCGATATGATTTACGGTTTGCCACTGCAAACACCTGAGAGCTTTAAAGAGACGATTGCACAGCTGATAGAGTTAAACCCTGATCGCGTATCGGTATTTAACTATGCTCACTTACCAGATAGATTCGCAGCACAACGAAAAATTAAAGATGCTGACTTACCATCTGCTGGCGATAAGCTCACTATGTTCAAAAATACCCTTGAGCAGATGTTAGCGGCGGGTTATCAGTTTATCGGTATGGACCACTTTGCCCGTAAAGACAATGAGCTAGCAATTGCACAAAACGCGGGTCAATTACATCGTAATTTCCAAGGTTATACAACGCATGGCTCAATGTGACTTATTAGGTTTGGGTGTGTCGTCGATTTCACAAATTGGCAATGCCATTTTACAAAACGAAAAAGAGTTAAAACACTATTACAAAGCCGTGCAAGAAGGCTTTGGCAGTGCAGTCTGTAAAGGTGTTGCTTTAACTGATGACGATACGTTACGTGCTGCAGTGATCAAACAATTGATCTGTCAGTTTGAGCTGGATATTCCTGCAATCGAAAAGCAGTTTAATATCAACTTTGCCAGCTACTTCTGCGAGGCACTACAAGCACTTGACCCGCTACTGGCTGATGGCTTGGTGTCTGTGAGCCAAGAAAAAATCACAGTAACAGCCCGTGGTAATTTATTTATTCGTATTATTTGTATGTGCTTTGATGCGCACCTACAACAACAAATCAAGCAAACTCGTTTCTCACGAGTTATCTAACCCAACAAAAAGCAGAGCCTAGGCTCTGCTTTTTATTTTGCTTAAATCACTGCACGTATGTTTAATTGAATACGACGTTTTCGCTGCCTGGGGCTGCTTTAAACTCTTCAATGATACGTACGCAATCTGCTTTTATCTCATCGCTAAGTTGCTCTTCAGCACGCCAGCGAGTGGTGTCCATTTTAAAAATCTCTTTTTTAGAGTATTTCTTACGGGCATCATGCGTTGGCATGTCTTTAACTACTTCGTACATTTTAAATATGCCTGGGTAGCGCTCACTTAACTCAAACTCTTCTGCAAAGCTGTATTGAGAGATCAGCACCCAAATGCGTAAGCTGCCCTCTGAGAACTCACATTGCTCTTCATTCATTGCACGGGCAATTAAATGAATGCTATCGGCTAACTTTGCATTACGCTTTGTTCTTGATGCCGCAAGCTTTTGCTCATGCTCAGCTTGCTTCTTGGCGATAAGCTTATTTTGCTCTTTTAGTTTATACAGAAGTTGTCCTGCATAAAACGCAAGCCCTGCGATAATTGCCGCACCAATAACGATGGCAATAATCAAGGTTGTGCTCATCGCTCATCCTCATCTTCGTCATCAAACCATTCGTTCGCTAAATCGTCAGATAAGTACTTATCGAAGTCTGATTCACCTTCATCGTAAAAATCATCTTCAAAGTCATCTTCGTAGTCGTCTTCATCATCTTCGATACCTAATAGCTCGCACAGAGCTTGGTGACGAGCAATACGACTATTAAAGTACTTAGCGTCTTTACCTGTTAGTAACTCGCCACGCTCATGACGTTCAACCAGTTTCAGAAGGCGCTCGTCATTTTCTAGCGCTTCTAGTTCTTGCTCTGGCGTTAACTCAGGCTCAGTTACTTTCTTCAGCTCAACCATTGGCTTTAAGTTGCGTTTCATTTCAACTTTTGGCTCAGCCTTAGGCGCAACTAAAGAAACCGGCTTTTTACTACCAACACGCTTATCTTTCGGTTGATTGTTCGCAGCAGTGTTTTCTGCACTTTGTGCATCAGGCGCATTTCGAGACCCAGGTTTAGCACCTTTCGTCTTTTTAACTCGCTGCTCTTTTAACGCGCGCATCTCTCTAAGCTTTTCTTTACTTAGACGTACAGGACCATTCGATGGAATTTTACGCGACTTTTTCTTTCTACTCATATCTTGATCATCTCACTTAAGAGGTTGTGCACAACGCCTGTGTGGCATTGTAATGCTGGCATAACCAGAAGAATTCGATGTGCGGATGTGGTTGGTCAACTTGACGAACTGCGCACTTTTCATACTTTTAGTACAAACGGTGGCTATTGTAACAGGACAAATAAAAAGGCGGTAGAGAAAACATCTCTACCGCCTACTAATCTGAGCGCCAATTATCTGGACACTTCTCCCTTCGACTTTTTAGTCTTTATTATTTTTATTATTATTGTTTTTCCATTTTGTTATTGTTTTAACCTTCCGTGTAGCATTCCATTTTGTTTTTATTATTAAACTTCCATGAGCTTTTATTATTCTCGGTCAATCCTGACGCTTTTTTGTTATTTCCTTTAGGACACCTAACCAGTGTCAACCCCTAAAGACTTGCCGCAATCACTTTCCTTATTACATTGTCCATGTTGTTTTTGCTGTCTCAGCGACAGTGGTTAATTTACTCATTAATAATTTTGTTACAACTAATTTATATAATTTTTCTTACAGATAAGATATTGCAACAAGATCAAATCAACCAATAACAAAGACTTACAATTAAAAGTGAAATAAAAATAAGATTTAGCTTACAGCTCGATATGGTCAATGTCTCACAAGAGTGTGGGATATTTCGACATGGATTAAATACAAAAAAAGCAGCTTGCGCTGCTTTTTTCACACTAATCACATATTACTGCGCAGTATGACTACTGGCAATCAGACTTTAGTGTAAGCCACCTAAGTATTTTGAAAGTACTTCGATGTCTTTGTCTGTTAATTTTTTAGCGATGTCTTGCATCATACCGTTTAAGTCGTTATTACGCGTGCCATCACGGAATTTTTCAAGTTGTGACTTGATGTATTCTGGATGTTGGAACGAAATTTTCGGGAATTTTGCAAGTGATGTACCGTTACCACGTGGACCGTGACACGCAGCACATGCTGGAATACCACGCTCTGCATCACCGGCTTTATAAAGCTGCTGACCAACTTCTACTACATCTTTAGGTGTTGCACCTTCAGACATATTTAAAGAAGAGAAGTAAGCTGCTAGGTCTTTCATGTCTTGATCGCTAAGCGGCATAGCCATACCACTCATTACTGGATCCATACGACCTTCTTTGCCGCCAGATGTCATACCTAATTTCAAATCTTTTAATTGTTTATAGATATAATCTGCGTGTTGGCCTGCAAGCTTAGGGTAGATATTAACCGGCGCATTACCGTCTGGGCCGTGACAAGCCGCACACGTTGCCGATTTCTCTTTACCTGCGTTTACATCGCCATCAAATGCTGTTGCGTTGCTTGCTGACAACGTACCAAGCAATATAGTTAAAGATAGTGCTATTTTTTTCATGGTGAATTCTCTGTTTCCGACCCTGTATCATCTACAATATGGATGTTGTGATTTCTATATTCTACACGATAATAAATTCTCTGGCACGTTTTCTGCCCACATTAAGCTCATAATTTATAGGGATTTGACTTAGATTAAGTTTCTACCTAGTAATTTTCCTAATTCAAAGCCAATTTAGCACGCTTAAATACGCTTTTGAATGCTGCTTTAATAGTATAAAATACGTGCCTTAAGTGGAAATTAGCCACTGTTCGTTATTATTTATAAAAGACTAGGAGAGCCTGTGCTCAAATCTCGTATCAAATACAATACTGCGTCCTTTGTTACCAGCGCACCTGATATCTCACGCTTACCTGCTGATACGGGGATTGAAGTCGCGTTTGCTGGTCGCTCTAATGCGGGTAAATCAAGTGCCCTTAATACGTTAACAGATCAAAAATTAGCACGTACTTCTAAAACACCAGGTCGTACTCAGTTGATCAATACGTTTGAGCTAGATGCCGATAAACGCCTTATCGACTTACCGGGTTATGGTTTTGCGAAAGTGCCTATCGAAATGAAAAAGAAATGGCAAAAATCGCTAGGTGAATACTTACAAAAGCGTCAAAGCTTAAAAGGTATCGTTGTTTTAATGGATATTCGTCATCCGTTAAAAGATTTAGACCGTGACTTAATCGATTGGGCTGTGGGCAGTGAAATACCTGTACTTGCACTTTTAACTAAAGCCGACAAGCTCAAACAAGGTGCGCGTAAAGCACAAGTTTTACAGGTTCGCCGTGAGTTAAGTAACTTAGAGGGTGATATTACTGTACATGCCTTCTCTTCACTAAAAGGCACTGGTTTACCAGAAGTTGCTAAAAAGCTTGATGAGTGGTTCTTAGGGCCTATTGAAGTTGAAGCACCTGAGTCTGACGACGAACAACCAGAAGCTTAATCGCTTAGGCCAAGTAATAACGCTTGGCTAATGATTCTATATAGTAGCCCTGCTCGTCTGAGCAGGCTATTTCAGCCCACTGATAATAAACATTTCTCGATACCCTCGCAGCCAAGCCATGCGCTAATTGAAGATAAGGCACACTAACCCCCTCAAATTCTCTTAATAATAGTGGTTGCTTTGCTGATACCAACCATGCACGCTGTAAATTATCGACACAACAAAGTGCTCGGCCTTGCTCTGTCTCTTCAAAGCGCCAATCAACAATAATAAAAGGCACATCAATGACGGTGATTGCCATTTTCTCAACAGGTGTTTTTAAAAAATAACTATCGGCTTCTTTGCAAAGCACAGAGGCAAAGAGTTTTACCATTGCCTCGCGCTTTATTTCACTGCCGGCATAAAACCACAACCCTTGCGCATCAATCGTTATTGGTAATTGCCCACAATTTTGTGGTTGCCATTGTTCAAAAGGTTTATCGGGCGCTTGAAGTGCGGCTTCTAATTCGGCAAGTGATTGCATTACTTTTCTTTATCTAGCGTCAAAGAAAAGCTAACCGGTACGGCTGTTGCAATTGACGGTAAACCTGCAAGCTTTTGTAGTTCGCTAATACCTTCTGTTACCTTGAAGTCACTTGCATTAATAATCACCGACGTAAACGATGAAACAGTCACATCGCCTTTCGGTGACATATTGGCAAGCACATCTATTGTTAGCTCTTTCTTGTTGCCGTGAAAATCTAATTCAGCTTTCAAACCTTTAAGCACATGTTGACCAGGTTTTAGCGTTAACAGCGCTTTGCTTAAATCCGCAGTTAACACTGCATTAGGAAATTTAGCTGTTTCGAACAACAATTTCGTCATGCGCTCATTACGGATAGGGATCAGGGTTTCAACCGATGTCAGATCGATCATTAACTTAAATTGACCTTGTTCGTTAAGTGTACCCGACACGTTTTTGAAATGATGCGCTTCTGCAACTGAATTCTTTTTGATAGACACAAAGCTCACATTGCTTTGCTCATTATTAACTTGCCAGTTTGCGCTGGCTAAAGGGGCAACTAAAATACTCGATAATGAAAAGGCAGCAATTGCCATAGATTTAAACATAACGCATTCCTTCGAAAGTAAATAAGAATCACTTTGATGGTATCACTTGCGTTAATTTGTGCAATGAATTGTATGATAAGAGAAAGAAAAAGCGACTCACTCAACAAGGAGTGAGTCGGTATAGCAAACTGGGGAGAAGCTATCAATACGTTGCATCCTTTCAGATGCATCATCAACAGGATGTCCTACAGGATGAGGACGGCGCGGACTTTAACAAATACCAGATTAAAAATAAATTGCCGAGCCGCAGAAACAACACAAATTGATAAACAAATAACGAATCACTAAAACCATCTTTTCTTGTTTACCTAAAATTAACATTACAGCAAGCCAATATTTAGGGTAAAGTGAATCAACAGCACGCAAAAATCAGGCTTTTTTAAGGCTTGTTAGTGATAAAAATTGCAGTAGAAGAGTAAAAGGTATGAAAAAAATCCCCTTAATTTTATTTGCTACCTTACTTTTTTTAATAACTCCCTACTGTCATGCAAAAAAAACAACGACACAATACCCGGTAGTTTTAGTTCATGGGTTAATGGGATTCGATAACCTACTCGGCCTCAATTATTTTTATAATATTGCTGAAAGCCTTAGCCAAGATGGTACCTTGGTGTTTACGCCGGCGGTCTCTGCTATTAATAGCTCTGAGGTCCGGGGCGAACAATTACTCACTCACGTAAAAGCAATTTTAGCACTGACAGGCGCCAATAAAGTAAACTTGATTGGTCACAGCCAAGGCGCGCAAACAGTGCGCTACGTTGCATCTGTCAGACCTGATCTGATTGCCTCAGTAACGAGTATTGGCGGTGCAAACTATGGCAGTGGCATTATTGATCTGATTAGTCAAAAGTTGCCTGCGAACTCTCAAGCTGAGCATACCGCGCGGTTCATATTTGATGGGGTTGGTGGGGTTATTTCACTGCTCTCAGGCCACAGTCAATTACCACAAGATACACTCGGTGCTTTAAGTAGCTTAAGTACACAGGGCGCTGACGTATTTAACCAAAAATATCCTGAAGGTTTACCAGAAAATAAGTGCGATCAAGGTCAGTTAGTTGCCGAGAATGGCGTGTACTATTTTTCGTGGAGTGGTACAGCTGCACTTAGTAATATACTGGATCCCACCGACTTGCCCATGCTGCTCGGTTCATTACTTATTTTAGGCAAAGATGATGGCCTAGTATCGCGCTGCAGCAGCCATTTAGGCCACGTAATTAAAGATGATTATGACATGAACCACTTAGATGAGATTAATCAGTTCATTGGCTTACATAATTTTCGCGAAATTGACCCTATTGAGCTTTATCGTCAACACGTAAAGCGGTTGCAGGAGTTGGGGTTTTAGTTAGCAAGTTAGCAAGTTAGCAAGTTAGCAAGTTAGCAAGTTAGCAAGTTAGCAAGTTAGCAAGTTAGCAAGCCTAAATGACTTAGCTTGCGCGTCAAGCAACTCGCTAGCTTTACTCTTTCCCCTTGTAACTCGCTAGCTTTCAATCTGAAAGCTGACGGCTGATAGCTGACAGCTCTCATTAATTGCGACTATTAGTGAGCCTGTTGCCAGTTGTCACCGCTGTCGGCTTCAACAATCAGAGGCACATCAAGAGTAGCCGCTTCAGACATTAGCTTACAAATTTCAGCTTTATAGTCGTCAACACACTCTTCTTTAATTTCGAACACTAATTCATCGTGCACTTGCATAAGCAACTTCACTGAACCTTCAGCTTGCGCATTCACCCACTGATGAACTTTTAGCATCGCTTTTTTGATGATATCAGCAGCAGTACCTTGCATTGGCGCATTGATAGCAGCACGCTCAGCGGCTTTACGACGAGCACCGTTACGGGCATTGATTTCTGGTAAATGTAAGCGACGACCAAAAATCGTTTCTACATAACCTTTATCAGCTGCTTTTTCACGGGTTGTTTCCATGTACTCAAGTACGCCAGGGAAACGCTCGAAGTATTTATCAATATAATGCTGTGCTTCATGGCGTGGTACATCTAACTGACGTGATAAACCAAATGCTGACATGCCATAAATTAATCCAAAGTTAACTGCTTTAGCTTTACGACGCATATCGCTGGTAACTTCTTCAAGGCTAACCCCGAAGACTTCTGCCGCCGTAGCACTGTGTACATCTAAACCATTCGCAAACGCGGTAAGTAGGCCTTTATCTTGTGATAAGTGCGCCATGATACGTAATTCAATTTGGCTGTAATCGGCAGCCACAATTTTATGGTCAGGTGCAGCAATAAAGGCTTCACGAATACGGCGCCCCTCTTCTGAGCGAATTGGAATATTCTGTAAGTTAGGATCCGTTGAACTTAAACGCCCCGTTGCCGTTACTGCTTGATGATAAGAAGTATGCACTCGCTTCGTGCGCTCATTGACCATCAGCGGAAGTTTATCTGTGTAGGTTGATTTAAGTTTAGATAAACCACGGTGCTCAATAATCACTTTTGGTAATGGATAATCATGAGCAAGTTCTTGCAATACTTCTTCTGCCGTCGAAGGTGCACCCTTAGGTGTTTTCTTGATAACAGGCAGCTCAAGCTTTTCAAATAAAATAACTTGCAGCTGCTTAGGTGAACCTAAGTTAAACTTTTCACCAGCCATATCATAGGCTTCTTGCTCAAGCTCTAACAAGCGTTCGCCTAAACGTTGGCTGTGAGCAGCCAACATGTTGCTATCAATTGCAACACCAGTACGCTCAATATCAGAAAGCACTGTGACAAGTGGTAACTCAATATCTTCGAATACTGACTTCAACTGGCTATCAGCATCAATTTTTGGCCATAACACTTGGTGAAGACGAAGTGTTATATCTGCATCTTCAGCAGCATAAGGCGCTGCTTTTTCTAGCTCAATTTGATTAAACGTTAACTGCTTCTTACCTTTACCAGCAATATCTTCAAAACTGATATTTTTGTGACCAAGGTATTTCAGTGCCAACGAGTCCATATCATGGCGGCTGCCTACACTATTAAAGACATACGACTCCAACATAGTGTCGTATTTAATACCTTTTAACTCAAAGCCAGCATTCGCTAATACGCTTTTATCGTACTTAAGGTTTTGCCCAACTTTCGCTTTGTTTTCGTCCGCTAAAATTGGGCCAATTTTTGCCATTACCGTTTCTAAGCTTAATTGCTCTGGCGCATCCGGGTAATCGTGAGCAACAGGAATATAAGCCGCTTCACCGGCTTTAACCGCAAAGCTCATACCAACCAATTGTGCTTGCATATAATCAAGGCTGGTTGTTTCAGTATCAAAAGCAAACAGTTCGGCGTTGTTTAACTGCGCCACTAAGGTATCAAGTTGCTCTTCAGTTAATATCGTTTCGTAGTGCGCATCAGCGACTTTTGGTAGTTCATTTGCTTCTGTTGGCACATCTAAATGCGTGTCAGCATCTTTAGGATTATCAAGTAGCTCAGCTAACCAACGACGGAACTCACATTCCCCATAAAGTGCAATCAGTTCATCACGGTTAGGCTCTTGCAACTTAAAGGTTTCAAGATCTGACTCAACCTCAACATCACACTTAATTGTTGCTAATTCATAGCTAAGTGGCAGATGATCCAGCGGCGCGGCAAGTTTTTCACCAATCTTACCTTTGATCTCACCAGCATGGTCCATTACACCTTGTAATGATCCATATTTTTGTAGCCATTTCACCGCAGTTTTAGGACCACAACCATCAACACCTGGGATGTTATCGACCTTGTCACCCATTAAAGCAAGGTAATCAATGATCAGCTCAGGGCCAACGCCAAATTTTTCAACCACGGTTTCAGGATCTGAAATGCTATCTGTCATGGTGTTGATCAGCGTGACATGTTCATTAACAAGTTGCGCCATATCTTTATCACCAGTCGAGATCAGTACATGACGTTGCTGCTCTGAAGCAATACGCGCAAAGGTACCAATAACATCATCAGCTTCAACACCTTCAATACTAATCAGCGGGAAACCCATTGCTTTAATAATGCTATGCAGTGGTGCGATCTGTGTGCGTAAGTCATCCGGCATAGGTGGACGATTCGCTTTGTATTCGCTGTACATGTCATTTCTGAAGGTTTTACCTTTGGCATCAAAGACCACCACCATGTGTGACGGATCATATTGCTTGATCAAACTCTTAAGCATATTTACTACGCCATAGATTGCGCCTGTCGCTTCACCTTTTGAATTAGTAAGGTGCGGTGGCGAATGATATGCACGGAATAAATACGAAGAACCATCTACAAGAATAAGTGGATTTTCAGGGATCTGAGCCATGGTGAAATTGGATCCTAATTGAATAACATTAAATTGTTTGTAAGCATGCCATAAGGCTTTAAAGAAAACGACTGTGAATTATTAACCAATAATTGTTTCTTCAATAGCAAGCTGTGGATAACTTTGTAGATAACAAACACAGATAAACCTCCCGAAATGTAAAAACATTTAGGAAATTTTCATAAGTTCATGTTTTGATTTAAAAAAGATATTACGACGTTCTTTTTTTATTATTTTTGTCCGATGTGGAAAACGGTTTTAGCAGCGATAACCTTTTGCTTATTCGAAACCGAATTAACATCCCTTTTCATAACCGGAGGAGTATTCTAGCATAATGGATCAAAGATCATAGCGATCCTTTATACTTTTTTTCGTTAGTAATTTAGAAAAAGGCATAAACAGCTATTCATCATGCTTTGCGAGTTATTAAGCGGCGAAAATTTTTTATTTTGTAGGCTGACTCGTATCCTTGTTAAACTAAAGCAAGTCGCATTAAGGAGAGTTCTAAAATGAAAAAAGTTGCTGTAATTTTAGCAGGTTGCGGTGTTTATGACGGCGCCGAAATCAACGAAGCTGTATTAACCTTATTACATATCGCAAAAGCTGGCGCGAGCTATGAATGCTTTGCACCCGATATCGAACAAATGCACACCATTAATCACTTAACCGGTGAAGAAATGACACCTAACCGTAATGTGTTAGTTGAAGCTGCGCGTATTGCTCGTGGTGAAATTAAAGCCCTTACAGAGCTCGATGTGAATGAGTTCGACGCCTTGATCGTACCAGGTGGCTTTGGGGCCGCGAAAAACCTATCAGATTTTGCCGTTAAAGGCGCAGATGCTCAAGTTCAAAGTGATGTACTTACCACTGCTAAAGCCTTTGTCGATGCCAATAAAGCGGCTGGGTATATTTGCATTGCCCCTGCCATGCTGCCACTTATTTATGGCAAGGGTGTCAAAACCACCATTGGTAACGACGCAGATACAGCAGCAGCAATCGAGCAGCTAGGCGGTGCACATCAAAACTGTGCAGTGAATGATGTTGTTGTTGATCAGCAGCATAAAGTCGTCACAACCCCTGCTTATATGTTGGCACAAAGCATTTTAGATGCTGACGCAGGTATCGAAAAATTAGTCAACAAAGTGTTAGAACTCGCTTAATCATCGGGCAAAAAGCCAGCTACTAATGCAGGCTTTTCTTGCGCTAACGCAAAAAAATGACGGTTTTTCTCAAGAAAAAGCCTTTTAGATCATTTTATAAATTGTGGCTTAGCGTTATAATCGTTCTAATTTCCGTCAGATATCGTGATTGATCACGTTCAAATCGAAGTGAGCAAGGCAAAATGAAAAAACTATCAGCTGCATTATTACTGCTAGCAACAACGGCATATGCACAAGCATATGACAACTCTTTGACTGAAGACGCAATTAAAAAGCGTCTAGCGCCAATTGGTTCTGTATATCTAGAAGGTGATAAAGCTGCGGCCGCTGCTGAACCTACAGGTCCTCGTTCTGGTGAACAAGTTTACCAAGCAGCATGTTTTGCATGTCATGGTACTGGCGCACTAGGTGCACCTAAATCAGCTGATGATTGGGCTCCTCGTATCGCTAAAGGTAAAGATACACTTTTAGACCACGCGCTTAACGGTTTCAACGCGATGCCTCCTAAAGGTACGTGTATGGATTGTTCTGAAGATGAAATCAGCGCTGCTATCGATTTCATGACTAGCAAGTAACAGTCTAAAAACTAATACTAAGGGCTTAATTTTATTAAGCCCTTTTTTTGTGCCTGTTTTTAACCGCTAGGCTAAGGCTGTAGCCAAATTAGCCCCATCATAAATTACTATTTTGTTAACACCTGTTACTTGACGATCTAATAAAAAAGTGGAACTATAAAGGACGAAATTTAAACAATAATAAGATCTGGTTCTAAATCATTGGAAGATTCAGCAACACACATTGATAAGCTAGAGCGAAAAAATGCTCGCTTAAAATCGCTTTTACAAAAGTATAAGCAATCACATCACTTGCAACATGCTCTTTTACAATTATCAGAGCAAGCAAGCACTGTTGCCGAATTAACCCTACTCTACCCTGCTATTCATAACATTCTGCAAGACTACATTCCGAGCAGAAACTTCTTCGTTGTGTTACATAACCCGGTTTACGATAACCTTGAGTTATCTTACTTTGCCGATGAAAAAGATGGCCTTTCAGTACCGTTAAAATATGAGCAGTACTTTAAAGAAGGCCTTACGGGTTATGTATTTAAGCACGGTAAAACCAGCTACTTTACCAAACAGCAAACAGAGCAAGCACTAGAACAAGGTTTATTTAAAGCGTTTGGTACACCTGCCGAGCATTGGGTTGGTGTGCCCGTTTACCGTGAGCAAGTCATTATTGGCGTCATGGTCGCGCAAAGTTACGACAAAAATCAAGGCTATTCAGAGCAGCAAATTGAATTGCTAGAAGCGATGTCATTATATTTGGCAACAGCGATTGAACGAGTTAAAAAACGTGAGCTGCTTGAGTCTGAAGTTAAAATTCGCACCCGCGCTCTGACACAAAGCAACCAAGCTTTAAACGACGAAATTCAACAACGTAAAAATGCCCTCGACCGCCAGCAAATCCTGTTCAAAATCTCGGAGCTAGCAACGCAAAGTAAAAGCCTCGACGATGTATATCAGCATGTCCATAACATTATAAAAACCATTACCTATGCAGATAACTTATACATTGCCCTATATGATGAACAATCGCACTGGCTGAGTTTTCCTTACTGCGTCGATGAATTTAATGATAATGCTCTGCCGCGGCCTTTCGCTAAAGGTTACAGTGAACTGGTGCTCAGCACTGAAAAGTGCCAAGTCATAGACAGTGAAAGAGCAAAAGAACTTATCAAGTTAGGCGTAGTAGAAAGGCCGGTTAATGTACCACCAGAGCGTACCGCCACGAGTTGGTTAGGCGCGCCGCTTAAAACCTCGCAAGGTGTTATCGGTCTCATTGTTTGCCAAGCTTACAATAATAAGCATGAATTTAGTCAGGATGATTGTGAGCTAATCACTTTTGTATCGAATCAAATTGCGAACGTTATTCAAACTCACCTAGCCAACCAAGAGTTAAAGCTTAGCCACCAAAAGCTTGAGCATCGAGTCACTGAAAAAACCAAAGAACTTCGCCAAGCCAATATGCATTTACAAATGCAAATTGAAGAGCGTAAAAAAATAGAACAACAGCTGTACCACGATGCACACCATGACTCACTAACCAGTTTACCGAATCGCAGTTTATTCTTAACTCAACTCGAAAAAACATTGCAGCACTACCAGCGCTACCCAGAGCAGCAGTTTGCAGTGTTATTTATTGACCTCGATAAATTTAAAGACATCAACGATCACCTTGGTCACCAAGCAGGCGATCAATTTTTAATTGGTGTTGCTGAGTCTTTCTCGCATTGTATTCGTGAGCATGATTTGCTTGCGCGATTAGGTGGTGATGAATTTGTGGTGTTGCTAACTCACCTGACTGAGCAACAGCAAGCCCAAGATGTTGCCAAACGTATCATCGAAATTATGAGAAAACCTTTCTGTATGAAGGGTCAGTGCATTCAAAGTGGTGCCAGTATTGGTATTACTTATTCAAAACCAAGCTACAAGCACACCGATGAAATTATACGTGATGCGGATGCAGCCATGTATTACGCGAAAAATGCAGGCCGTAACCGCTTTGAATGTTTCCACCCGCTGCTTAATGCCAGCAATGTGCAACATGATGTTGACAATATGCATCACTTAGATGATTTGCCTATGCACTTTAGAAGTGCCGAAATCATTACCTTGGATGAACAAACTCGCGCAGAGTCTTTACTAGAAGCATTTGGTGAACACCCAGTACTTGGTAGCACCAGCTTTGAAGTGCTTAAGAAGTTTGCGACCGATAGAGTTCAGCACTTTGAGGTTGAACTTAATTTACTCAAACAAGCATTCAGCTTAGTAAGTGACAGTAATCTAGAAAAAGTACTGTTCCCTTGCTCTGGTTTAGTCCTTGAACGTATTAATTTTCAAGCACTGTGTAAGCTATTAAAAGCCCATGATGCCAATAGAATGTGTTTATTATTCAACGAACAAGAAATTCGTTATGCATCGGCAGTACAAATTGAAAATTTAAAAAACCTGGTCGCTCAAGGGTTTTCGATTGGTTTGAATGAATTTGCTAAAGATCGCTGTGAATTAAACTTACTGACTGAGTTCCAATTCGATTACTTGTTATTAAGTTCAACGTTCAGTAAGCGTGTACTACAACAAGAAAACTATCACCTACAATTGCAAGGTGTACTGGCGATTACTAAGCTGCAAAATATCCAAGTAATCGCGAAAGGCCCGTCGATTTTTAACTACCGCACGTTACTTGATAAGCACGGACTGTCGTTGTTTATTGGTAAGCAACATGCGCTGGCGCCCTTCGAACACGAAGCACCGAGCGCACAAATAATTACTTCTTAAGCATCGCTCTTAGATTAGCTACACGGGCTTGGCCTTTTTCCATGCGCTCAGCCTGTGAAGACGGGGGCTTTTTCGCTTCAAAGGCTAAATCATCTTGTGGTAACTCTTGCACAAAGCGACTGAGCTCAGTATCTGACGTTTCACCAAATTGACGACGTAACTTAGCATAGGTCATTACCAGCTCTTGCTGTGCACGCGTAATACCTACATAAGCAAGACGACGTTCTTCTTCAACGTTATCTTCATCGATACTTACTTGGTGCGGTAATAGACCTTCTTCCATGCCAACCATAAACACATACGGATACTCCAAGCCTTTTGACGCATGCAGCGTTAGTAATTGTACCGCGTCAGATTCGTCTTCTTCTTCGTTACGCTCAAGCATATCGCGCAGGGTCAGTTTACTGACCACTTCAGCAAGGTTCAGCGGTGGATTGTCTGCATCTCCTGTTAGCATGTCGGTGATCCAACGATAAAGCTCTGACACGTTTTTCATGCGCATTTCAGCGGCTTTTGCACTCGGTGATGACTCATATAGGTAAGCTTCGTAGTTAATTTGCCTAACTAACTCTTTCACAGCTTCAAGGGTATCGCCGCGTACCGCATTATCAGAAAGCTCAACCACCCAGCGAGCAAATCCAGCTAAGGCATTAAAGCCACGGCCTTTTAAGCGGTGTGCAAGTTCAGGTTCAAAACAGGCTGCAAATAAGCTGATGTGCTTTTCATTAGCAAGTGTACCTAGCTTTTCCAAAGTGACCGTACCAATTTCACGACGTGGCGTATTTACAATACGTAAAAAGGCATTGTCGTCATCTTGGTTCACCAATAGGCGTAAATACGCCATGATATCTTTAATTTCTGAACGCGAGAAAAACGACATGCCGCCGCTGATTTTATAGGGAATACGGTTGCTCATAAGTGCTTTTTCAAACACCCGGGCTTGATGGTTACCACGGTATAAAATCGCGTAATCTTTATAGCTGGTGCGCTTCATGAATTTATGAGAAATGATTTCTGCGACCACTCGCTCAGATTCATGCTCTTCATCACGACAGCCAATCACTTTGATAGGCTCACCATAGCCAAGCTCACTGAAGAGTTTTTTATCAAACTCGTGAGGGTTGTTGGCAATTAAAATATTTGCCGCTTTAAGAATTCGCCCTGCGCTTCGGTAGTTTTGTTCAAGCTTAATTAAACGTAAGCTAGGAAAATCTTTACTCAATAGCACAAGGTTTTGTGGCTTAGCACCGCGCCAAGAGTAAATCGATTGGTCGTCATCACCTACCACGGTAAAACGAGCTCGCTCACCCACTAATAGCTTAACCAGCTGATACTGACTGGTGTTGGTATCTTGATACTCATCCACCAGCAGGTAACGAAAACGCTGTTGCCAACGCTCACGCGCTGTGGCGTTTTGGCTTAGTAACAAAGTAGGGATCATGATCAGATCATCAAAATCAAGGGCATTATAAGCACGTAGTTGATTTTGATAACGCGCATACAACTGAGCAAATAAGGCTTTTTGCGGCTCACGGGCTTCACGAACGGCACGCTCTGGTAGAATCAATTCGTTCTTCCAGTTACCTATTTGCATTTTTAGTAGGTTGAGTAAGTCTTTGTCTTTTTTTAGTTCTTCTTCGGTCAGCTCGGCTAATAACTGGTTGGTATCTTGATCATCAAACAACGAAAAACCGGGTTTAAACCCTAGTGTCGTTAACTCTTTTTTGATGATCTCAAGCCCAAGGGTGTGAAACGTTGAAACCCATAAGCCTTTCGACTCTTGCTTGCCGAGTGTTTGCGTAACACGCTCACGCATTTCTTTTGCGGCTTTATTGGTAAAGGTTACCGCCGCAATATTGCGCGCTTGATACTCACACTTTTGCACCAAGTAAGCGATTTTATTAGTAATAACACGCGTTTTACCAGAGCCCGCACCAGCTAATACCAGACACGGTCCACTGATATACTTTACCGCTTCATCTTGTTTTGGGTTGAGTTTCATAAGCCCCTAAAGAAATTATCCAAAGACAGGACGGGCAATTTTACCGTAATCACTACACTACGCCTAGCCAATAAGGTAAGATTGTTTTTTTACGTGACTCAAGGGACGAAGATGATCAACCCAGCAAAACTTGAAGAAATCGCTAAGCAAATTACTGACAACATGCCTCAAGGCGTGAAAAACCTTGCCGAAACAGTTGAAGGCAAAACAAAGCAAGCTATTCAAAACAAACTTGCTGAGATGGACTTTGTAAGCCGTGATGAGTTTGATATTCAAAGCCAAGTACTTATTCGTACTCGTGAAAAACTCACTGAGCTTGAAGAGAAAGTTGCATTACTCGAGCAGCAACTTGCTAGCAAACAAGACGAACAATAAAAAAGGAGAGCGAATTAGCTCTCCTTTTTCTAACTAGCTAGTTTTGAGTTTTAGCTTTTTTCTGCCACACGTTCAAATACGCGCTTAACTGCCGTGCCATAAGTATCACTTGCTTCTTCTGCACAGGTCACAACCGACTCTAGATCATTTAGGTGACCATTTGCTAAGCCATACACCCAACCATGAATTGTTAACTCTTGGCCTTTCGCCCAAGCATCTTGCACAATGTTAGTACGGCACACGTTACGTACTTGTTCGATAACGTTTAGTTCAATTAAGCTATTTAAACGCTCTTGCTCAGGTAATGCATTGAGTTGTTCGATGTGTTTTTCTTTTACATCACCTACGTGGCGTAGCCAGTTATCAATTAAGCCAAAACGTGCTTCGTTTAATACTGCCTGAACACCACCACAGCCATAGTGACCAACGACCATGATGTGCTTCACTTTCAGTACTTCAACAGCGTATTGCATTACCGAAAGACAGTTATGGTCGGTATGCACAACAACATTTGCCACGTTACGGTGAACAAATAGCTCACCCGGTAATAAGTCTACGATTTCGTTTGCAGGTACACGCGAGTCAGAACAACCGATCCACAGGTACTCTGGATTTTGCTGCATTGATAGAATTTTGAAAAACTCAGGATCATTTTCACTCGTACGCGCTGCCCAACGTTTATTATTCTCGAATAAATTTTTTAACTTTCTCATTGCGCCTCTTTACGGTATTTAATAATTAGCTTGGATCAAGATATTCCTTGGTGTCAGCTGCTTTTCGCAAAACGTACTAACTGTTACTTGATACCCTTGTTGTTGCAAATATAAAGCACGATCGAGCACGAGCCAAACTTCAATTGCCCTTCTGAACACATGTCGGACGAGTTCAACTCGCTCAGTAACCCTTTTGCGCTTTTTACCTATCTCTAAAAATTTATTGTAATCAATACCTTCTGGTAAAAATAAAGATTTTTTCTCAGCTGCCCACAAACAAAATGAGCTAAACGAATCAGAGAAGATCGCTTTGTTCACTGATGGCACACTCACATAGTGCATTTCACCGGTTATTGATTTACGTAACGCATCAAATCCAAGACGCCATTCAACCTCTGTTTTTCTTACCTTATCAACTCGGCTCGGTGCTGTTACCGTTTCTTGCAGCGCCAGTTTTAAATCGCGATGAGTAAGTGCAAGTTGGCTTTGCTTGGCAGGCTCGCTCATTGCTTGATAGGCGTTATCTGTGAATAAATGATAACAGCACGGTGAAAAACTGATTTGCTGGGTTTTCGCTTTGCTTGCTTGCTGCATAAATGCTTGATGCAGGCGACCACAGGCATGTAAAGCAACGGCATGCTGCTGGCTTTCAAAAAAGTCATCTGTGTCATCGGTTAATACATCAGCTTGTGAAAACTGCATCGCCAATTGCTGTTGCTTAGCACTGTGTTGGCCTTGGTCGCACAAGTGTTGTTGTAGCTCAATGCTATGTACACGTGGTGCACCATTAAATGCCAACATGCGACCTAAATGCCCTTTACCTGCGCACCATTCTAGAACGGGCTGGTTTAATGGCTGCTGACTGATCGGCGCGACAAAGTCTTGTAGTTGCTCAAACTTACGGCCTTTAATGCCATTACTTATCCAAAACGGAAATTCATTACGGGCAGCACTTATCGCTGGCAAATCACACAATTCTGCCAGCTTTTCGATATGTTCGATTTCATCAGCAAAATAACGATATAAGGCCTGCTGATCGGCATCAAGCTCACTCACTTGTTGGTCATCAAGCGCCCATAATAAGTTGGCTAATTCAGGCCAAGGAAGATCATCAAAATCAAATGCGGTACATTGCCAGTATTGGCGGGTTGAAAATAGCAGTGCATCTAAGGCAGCAAAGTGCTCGGCAAGTGTCATAACTACTTAGCGACAAGAAATAAAAAGCAGTATAACAGATTTATCTTATTTAACGTCGGTTACTACTGATCAAACGAATGTACAATGGCACACATGCAATACTTAGAATGATGGCTAGGATCAGCATCCAAGATAGCTCAAACCCTTCTGTTTGCTGTTGATCATACATAAAGCCATCAAAAGCCTGATCAAATTCATCCTGATCTAAGCCATATAAATCTGCAATCAAGCGCCACTTTGCCATCGACATATTGCCAAGATTAATGCCCGGTGGTTGAATGTAGCTTGCCAAAACATGGGCTTCGTAGGCCAGCTCTTGTACGCTTTTATGGGTGGCATAGTGCTGCTTGGTTACATCGATGCTTTCTTCTAAGTGTAATAAGGCATACCGCCACCCTTTTAAGCTGGCACGATAAAAGCGCTCAACAACCTCTGGCTTTTTCGCTAAAAACTGCTCTGAGGTATATAAGATATCCCCATACACATTCAAACCAAACTTTTGTGGGCAAATGAGTCGGTGACCGACTCCTTGTAATGTCATCGTGTAAGGCTCATTGGTGACATACACTTGCACCGCATCTAAATCACCGGCAAGCCACTCTTTAACGCCGCCTTCATGGCTGGCCGCCATCAAGCTTTCTAGGCTCAATCCTGCACGCTGTAACATCACCAGTAACTCAGCATTTTCTATTGAACCGATTTTACTTAGCTTTTTACCAGCAAAGTCTTTTGGCTGAAAAATATCTGAGTTATTTTTTACCATCCAGCAGTAAGGCGAAAACTGCAGTATGGCTCCAAGGGCGACAACCGGAGCGCCTTGCTGACGCTTTTGTAATATGCCTGAGTGAGTAATGGCAAAGTCGGCTTTACCGCTTAGTACTTTAGGGAAGGTATCTGGGTGGTTTGGATCAGCAGGAATAATAGAGACATCAAGGCCTGCCTCCTTATAAAAGCCTTTTTCTGCAGCCATATAATAGCCTGCAAATTGAAACTGGTGAGTCCATTTTAACTGTAAGCTAACTTTATCAGCACACTGTGCGCTCATAGAGAGCATTAAACAGATTAACCCTAGTAGGCATTTTATACCTTGCACGCATCATCCTTGCTTGAAACCGTGCATTAACTATAGGAAAAATAGATGAAAAATCAAGACTGCTAATGAGCAGTCTTGATTATATTAAGCTACTGATTTGCCGCTTTAACTTCACTAAGTTCTTGACCTTGGCTAGTTAAGAACTGGGTGAAACATGGGTTGTTCGTTTCATCTTGAACGTTGTATCCCAAACGGTTCAAATGCTCATTGAATACCTCATAATCACTCGGTTCAATAGCAAAGGCCGCCAGCACATTACCAATTGCTCCACCATGATTGCGGTAATGGAATAAAGTAATATTCCAATTACTACCAAGGGTATCTAAGAATCGTGCCAGTGCACCTGGGTATTCAGGAAATTCAAAGCGTAGTAAACGCTCATGAAGTTGAGCAGGCGCTTTACCACCCACCATATAACGAATATGCAATTTAGCCAGCTCGTTATCTGATAGATCGCAAAATGTGTAGTCGTTTTCTGTCAGTGCTGCTTTTAACTCATCGAGCTCTTGCTGCCCTTGTCTTAAGGCAATACCAACAAAAATTTGTGCTTCGCCTGGGCCTGCATAACGGTAATTAAACTCGGTGATAGCTCTACCACCTAATGAGTTACAAAACTGCTTAAAGCTACCCTTCTCTTCTTTAATGGTCACAGCTAGGAGTGCTTCGTTCTTTTCACCAAGTGCCGTTCGCTCAGCAACATAACGTAAACGGTCAAAGTTTAAGTTTGCACCCGATAAAATTGCAGCAACGTTTAAGCCTTTTACACCATTTTGTTGGCACCATTTTTTCAGCCCTGCAGTTGATAGCGCCCCTGAAGGTTCAGCTATGGCACGAGTCGAAACAAAGATATCTTGCATTGCGGCGCAGATTTCATCGCCTGTAACAGTAACGACTTCATCACAAAACTTTTGCGCTAAACGAAACGTCTCAGTACCAATGATTTTTACTGCTACACCATCAGCAAAGCTGCCAACACGGTCAAGCTCAACAGGCTTGCCTGCTTCAAGCGCGGCTTTTAAGCAAGCACTCTCGTCAGCTTCAACACCAATGACTTTAATATCAGGACGTAACGACTTAATGTACACCGCCATACCTGCAAGTAAGCCACCACCGCCAACAGGAATAAACACAGCATCAAGGTCGTTCAATTGCTGCATTAATTCACGGGCAACGGTACCTTGGCCAACAATGACATCGGGATCATCAAACGGTGGCACAAACACCCCGTTACGCTGCTCTGTCAGCTCTAAAGCATGGGCTTTTGCCGCATCAAAATGATGGCCGTGTAATACCACTTCACCACCGAGTGAACGTACTGCATTCACTTTAATTTCTGGTGTTGTAACTGGCATCACAATCGTTGCTTTATGCCCTAAAAATGAGGCACTGAGTGCCACGCCTTGCGCATGGTTACCGGCAGAGGCTGTGATCACATCAGAACCTTTTGGCAACTTGCTCAGTTTATGAAAAGCACCACGAAGTTTAAATGAATAAACCGGTTGTTGATCTTCACGCTTTAGCCACACATGGTTGCCTAGCCGTGCACTAAGATCAGCCATTTCGCTGACCTCAGTAACTTTTGCAAGCGGTTCCATGTTCGCTTGGATGATAGCGCGAAAATAATCGAGCTCTTGAGAAACCATAATTAACTAAGCTCCTCAAGTTTTGCTAAATCGCGCACTGCCCCTTTATCTGCACTGGTTGCAAGTAATGCATACGCTTTCAGTGCTGGTGATACATAACGGTCACGGTCCAGTGGTTTATAAGCATCTTTACCACGTGCAAGTTGCTTTTGTTTACGTGCTTCAAGCTCTTCATCAGACAGCGCTAAAGTAATTTCACGGGTTGCAATATCAATCACTATCTTATCGCCATTTTCAACATAGGCGATTGCACCACCGCTTGCTGCTTCTGGTGAAACGTGACCAATTGATAAGCCCGATGTACCACCCGAGAAACGACCATCGGTGATAAGCGCACACTTTTCACCTAAGCCCATTGATTTTAAGTAACTCGTTGGATACAGCATTTCTTGCATGCCTGGGCCGCCTTTTGGTCCTTCGTAACGAATTACAACAACGTCACCCGCTTTTACTTCGCCGTTAAGAATGCCTTCAACTGAATCATCTTGTGATTCGTATACAACTGCTGGGCCTTCAAAGTGCAGCATTTCTTCAACTACACCGGCGCTTTTAACAATACAGCCATCAAGGGCTAAGTTACCCGATAGCACCGCTAAGCCACCATCTTGACGAAAAGCATTTTCAACACTGCGGATACAGCCGTTTTCACGGTCATTATCAAGTTCTGGCCAGCGGCATTCTTGGCTCATAGCTTTTGTAGTACGGATACCGGCTGGGCCTGCTTTATAGAATTTTTGCGCCACTTCATTATTCGGATCGGTGGCATCCCATTTAGCCACCATTTCAGCCATACTGTGGCCTGCAACGTGATCAACGGATAAATCAACAAGGCCTGCCTTACCTAACTCACGGATAATTGCCATCATGCCACCAGCGCGGTGCACATCTTCAATGTGATATTTATTGGTTGCGGGTGCCACTTTACAAAGGAAAGGTGTTTTGCGAGAAAGCTCATCAATGTGCGACATATCAAAATCAACACCCGCTTCTTGCGCTGCAGCTAATAAGTGTAAAACCGTATTTGATGAACCACCCATGGCAATATCAACTACCATTGCATTCATAAAGGCTGTGCGATTAGCAATAGCACGAGGTAACACTGCTGCATTGTCTTTTTGATAATACTCACGGCATAAATCAACAATGCGCGCACCTGCTTCAACATAAAGTTGTTTACGGTCTTTATGTGTAGCAAGTGTGGTACCGTTACCCGGCAGTGCTAAACCAATCGCTTCTAATAAACAGTTCATTGAGTTGGCAGTGAACATACCTGAGCATGAACCACACGTAGGACACGCAGAGCGCTCTACTTTTTCTGAGTCTTCATCGCTTACTGTGGTATCAGCGCCTTTCACCATGGCATCCACTAAATCAAGTTTAATGTCGATATCAGCAAGGCGTGTTTTACCCGCTTCCATTGGACCACCTGATACGAAAATAACCGGAATATTTAAACGCAGTGCAGCTAGCATCATCCCTGGGGTGATTTTGTCGCAGTTAGAAATACAGATCATAGCATCGGCACAGTGTGCATTAACCATGTATTCCACTGAGTCAGCAATTAAGTCACGCGATGGTAGTGAATACAGCATGCCGCCGTGGCCCATTGCGATACCATCGTCGATTGCAATAGTATTAAATTCTTTTGGTACACCACCCGCTTCAGTGATGGTTTCAGCCATCAGCTCACTAAGCTGGTTAAGGTGAACATGACCCGGTACAAACTGAGTATATGAGTTAACAACAGCGATAATTGGCTTACCAAAGTCTTTATCTGTCATCCCTGTTGCACGCCACAAAGCACGCGCCCCTGCACGTTTGCGACCTTCTGTTGTTGTTGCACTTCTTAATTTAGCCATAATTACCTCAGTTGTTGCAGTGGCATGCCACTGACTTCCTCATTCCTAATTTATTTCTCACTAAAGCATTAATCTGATTGCTCTAGTTACCTGTTGATTTTTTACTAGATTGCTTGTTGTTGAAATTGGTTTTCAACATTGACGTGTTTCACATCAACCAATTTATTTAACTGTGATGTTAGTAGATAAATTGGCTTATCGCTGTCTACCGTCATGGTGACGTGAAACGTTTCATCAGCCATTTCTAAATTCATGGTTGTTAGGTCAAAGCCGCGATGACGTGCAACGCGTAAAAAGCGCTCTACAGCGACACTTTGATTCTTTAGTGCAATCGTTAGGGTGTGTTTCATTTTACTGTCTCCGTCATCATTTCATCATTAGCTGCACCCGGTGGTACAAGCGGCCATACATTTTCTTTATCATCGATACAGGCATGAAGAATGTATGGACCTTCACTATTAACTAACGCATCAACCGCAGCATCGACTTCATCTGCTTTAGTGATGGTTTGACCTGGAATGCCAAACACCGCTGCTAACTGCACAAAATCAGGATTATCTGAAAGGTTTGTTTCAGAATAACGACCTTCAAAAAATAGCTGCTGCCATTGACGTACCATGCCCAAGCGCTGGTTATCTAGGATTAGAATTTTAACTGGCAGATTGTTACGGCGAATTGTTGCCAGTTCTTGAATGTTCATCATGATTGAGCCATCACCCGACACCGTGATCACAAAATCAGTTCGGCGCGCAACTTGGGCGCCGATAGCGGCTGGTAAACCAAAGCCCATGGTACCCGCACCACCACTACTTAAATGGTTGCTTGGGTGGCTAAACTTCATGTGCTGCGCCACCCACATTTGGTGCTGACCCACATCACAGCAAACAACACCCGTTGATGGCATTTTTTGGCTGAGCTGGTTTAATAAGTAAGGGGCAAACACTTTTTCGCCCGGATAGTCATAACGCCACGCATGCTCTTTCATCATGCTTTCGATGTGCGTTAACCACTCATTTGGTGTAACAAAGCAATCAAGTTGCGGTAATGAGGTTTTTAAATCTGCGACTAGAGACGCTTTTGCAGGCTTACGTTTACCAATTTCTGCGGCATCGATATCAAGGTGTATCACTTTTGCTTTTGCAGCAAATTTACTTAAGTTGCCAGTAACACGGTCGTCAAAACGTGCGCCGATACAAACAAGCACATCACATTGTTGCACAGCTAAGTTAGCCGCTTTACCGCCATGCATACCTAGCATACCCAAATCATATTCATAATCAGGTAATACACTGCCTAGCGCTTTCAACGTTGATACCGCTGGCATATGTGTTTTTTCTAAAAATTGCATAAGCTCGTTTTGCGCATCAGCAGCTTGTACACCACCACCGATATACGCCACAGGACGCTGGGCCTCACTTAAGATTTGATTGGCTATCGCAACTTGGTTTGGGTCTAATTTTGGTAAATGATCTTCGGCGGCTAACCAAGGGTGGAATGGCACTTGCGCCATTTGAATGTCTTTCGGGATATCAACTAACACAGGACCTGGGCGGCCGCTTTGCGCTAAGTGGATGGCTTCTTGTAGGATTTCGGCTAAATCTTCAGCTCTTTCAACCATGTAACTGTGTTTAGTACATGATAACGACATACCTAACACATCCACTTCCTGAAAGGCGTCGGAGCCTATCGGCGCGGTAGGTACTTGCCCTGTGATAGCAAGTAATGGCACTGAATCCATCATCGCATCAGCAAGAGCAGTTATTAAGTTGGTCGCACCAGGGCCTGATGTTGCAAAACACACACCTAACTTACCTGTACTGCGGGCAAACCCTACAGCTGCAAAACCTGCTCCTTGTTCATGACGCGTCAAATAATGTTTGACTGGCGCACCGTACAAGGCGTCGTAAATAGGCATGATGGCACCGCCCGGGTATCCAAAAACATCCTTAACGCCATGTTTGGCTAATAAATCGATTGTTAACTCTGCGCCTGTCATCGTAAATCCTCATTCCTCAGTGACATTGTGTATTTGCTGCGACTCAAACCTTAAAACGAAAAAGCCCCCGGACTGTTAAGTGCGGGGGCTTTTTAAATGCTTCACTTTCCTCTAAGCACTAACTAGCCCCCGCGGTAATAATAATCACCACGACGTTAATTAGAATTAGAGAAAGTTTGTTTGTAAGCATTTATCTGTAACCAAATTCTGTTCATTTGTAGCGGAAATCTAGCCATCCCGCTGTCTTTTTCTATTAGTACCGCGCTGGGGGCGTTAAGTCAACATAAAAATCAATTCAAAAAACAGGCTAAAAAACGACTTTAAAGAAATAAATATCCAAAAACTAGTATTAATAGGATTTATTTTTCACTATTTGCTAAATATTGAAATTTCATACCTCGTTATTTGCCATTCTATGATTGATTAATTTTTAGCAATTAGATGTGATTTTTCTGCATAAAGCCGATTTAATTTAACGCCTCTTTAAAAAAATTAGTTTAGTATTGAAAAAACCACGTTATGAAAAGGAAAGTTATGAAATTCATCCAGCGTATTAATGCCCTATTTTTTATGGTGCTACTGCTTGGTTTTAGCCAATATGCACTTGCAGAGCCGGGGTTATGGAAAGTAGAGAAAAACGGTGTTGCTTCTTATTTATTCGGTACCGTGCATGTTGGCGATGACAGCATGAAAGGCTTACCAAGTAAGGTAACAAAAGCACTCGATAACTCAGATAAAGTCATTGTTGAGGTGGATATCAGCGCCATTTCACCGATGGAAATGCAGCGTCGCTCATTACCATTTATGATGCTGAAAAATGGCAAAACCTTACAATCAGAATTATCATCTGAAAACTATGCAAAACTGCAAAAGTACTTTGCCGATAAATCAATTGATATTGCGATGTTTAAGAACTTAGCACCGTGGGCGGTGATGGTCACCATGATGCAAATGGAGTTCCAAAACGTCGGTTTTTCAGATCAATACGGCATCGACAAGCAAGTACTTGCTTATGCTCAAGAACATAAAATTTCTATTGGTGAGCTAGAAACTCTTGAACGCCAAATGGAAATGTTTGAGCACTTAGCAATTATGAATGACAAAATGATCGAAGAAACATTCGACCAACTTGCAGATGTAGACACCTACTTTTTTGGTCTGATTAAGGCTTGGAAATCAGGTGACATGAAAACACTTACACAGTTTTATAACGAAAGCTTTGATGATACACAGTATGGTCAACTAAGCGAGCAAGTGATGTTGATAGACCGTAACAATGACTGGGTTAATCAACTATCTACTCGCATCGGTAAAGAAAAGCTGTTCATTGCAGTGGGCGCTTTGCACTTACCTGAGCAACACGGCTTACTGAAGCAATTAACAGACAAGGGTTTTACAGTTACCCGTATCTAAATGATTTAAAACGTTTAAAAAGCGCCTTAAGGCGCTTTTTTTGTGAAATCAGCCATCTCTAAATAGTTGTCGATACCGGCTATTTTGTCACTCGCATGGTGATTAACATACACCACGGTGCTGGTACCTGCAGCGCAGATTTTTTCTATTAGCAATAACACGCGTTGCCTATTCGCTTCATCAAGACCTAAGCAAGGCTCATCAAGAATCAATAAGTTAGGGTGTTTAACCATAGCCCGAGCAATCAATAATAAACGCTGATCACCAAAAGATAACTGGCTAAATGAGCTGCTTTGTTTGTCACTTAACCCTAATAACGCTAACCATTGTTTGGCTATGGAAAGTTGCTTATCAGTGGCTTTTTGGTAAAGACCAATGCTGTCATAAAAGCCCGAAACAACCGTATTGAGTGCGGTGATACTCACTCGATAATCCATATGAAGCGCGTTGGAGATATAACCAATGTGCTGTTTAATTTGCCAAATACTCTCACCGCTTCCGCGTTGGTAGCCAAACACCTTGATATCGTTGTTGTAACACTGCGGGTTATCACCAGTGATAAGGTTCAGCAAACAGGTTTTACCTGAGCCATTTTTACCTGTTAACTGCCAATGTTCGCCTTGGTTAATTTGCCAGTTGAGTTTTTCAAAAATAGCCTCGCCGCCATAACTTACCGATGCGTTGTTTAATCTTACCAGCATAGAATCAGTGAGCTGAGGCGCTTGATGGTCAATATCTGCCTCAGGTATTTGTAACTGAGTATGCGTGAGATGCAATAGCTTGAGTAAATCATCGCGCTGCTCGGCTGTAGGCTTTGCTAATTGCTCTGTGACATGACCCTCTTTAACGTAGGCGTAGTGATCAACAAAGTCAGGGATCTCAGTTAAGCGATTAAGCACAAAAATAAGGGTCGTCGTTTTGCTAAGCTCTGCGAGTAGCTGATTAAGCCCTGCCATTGCCGTGACATCTAAGCCATCAAAAGGCTCATCAAGCACAAGCAAATCTGGCCGACCTATTATGGCTTTAATCAGCATCAATTTGCGGGTTTCACCGGTCGATAAATCGCGAAATGCCTTGCTAAGTTTGTCACTAAAATCAAATAGGCTTATTAACTGCTGTAGCAAATCACTATCAAGCTGTTGCTCGTCTCGACCTGCAATAATCAGCTCATAAACCGTACTTGAAGGCGTAACGCCATCAATAATGTCATCTTGATCTTTTGTTAGCTCAGCCGCAAGGAGCTGCTTTTGACTGTCTGGCGAAACCAATGCTATACGCTCAAAGCTATTCTCATACTGGCCTTGCTCTATTTTCGCAAAACCTGCAATAGCAGCAGCAACGGCTGACTTACCCGCGCCATTCGCACCAAGTAAAACCCATTGCTGCAATAGCGATACATTGATATTAAGATCATCTAAATAATAAACATCATTACCCTGCCCTTTTAGGCTGGCTCTAACATTAACCAACTTCACTTGTTGCACTTTGAATCCTCATTCTAAGTTACCGTTAGCTTGACGTTACCGCATTCGAGAAAAAATTAAAAATCGTTTAAACCTTTTTTAAACACAGCTGCGACTAAGGTATAAAAGGTCATTAACAGGAATCAGACAATGAAAAAATTACTTTGTGTAGCGGCATTAGGCTTAGCACTTACAACAACATACGCAATGGCAAAAGACTCACGTGAGCTAAATCATAACTTTGCAGTGAATGGTGCAAGCCAACTTGATATAGATTTTCCGGTGGGCAGCTTAGAAGTCGAAAGCTATGACGGCAGCGAAGTAGTCGTTACAGTTCGCATTGAACCAAAAAATGACAATAGCTGGTTCAGCTCTGATGTTGACTTATCAGATATCGAATTAAGCCACTCGCAAAGTGCCAGCTCACTTAGCTTAAAACTAGATAACGATGATATTCAACAAAACTGGCATGTAAAAATGCCTAAATCGATGGCAATTGATGTTGAGTTAGGTGTTGGCGATATTGAAATTAACGACGCTAGTAATTCGGTTGATATTGAGTTAGGTGTGGGCGCGGTAAGAATTGATAGCGCGCTTAATGACTACAAACGTATTGAGCTTGATACGGGTGTAGGCGACACTAAAATTCGCGGCTTAAAAAATGACGGTAATACCAGCCGTAAAGTGGTTAGCTCGCATTCAAGCTACCGTGGTAATGGTCAATACAATATTGAAGTAGAAGTAGGTGTTGGCGACATTAAAGTAACGAACTAATTGAATACTTTGGTTATCCCTGTGAGCTCTCAGTAAATAAAATGCTGAGAGCTTTTTGCACTGAATCCAGCGAGATCGGTTTGTAAACGTGCAAGTTTGCTCCAAGCTCGTATACTCGTTGTAAATCATCATTCGATGTATTGGCTGTCACCACCAAAATTGGCACCTGTTGCCCCTGCTCATTACGAATAATATCAATCGCTTTAAAACCATCCATAACGGGCATATTCAAATCCATAAAAATTAAATCGTAGTGCTTATCTGAGGCTTTATCTGTGGCGATTAAGCCGTTTTCAGCCACATCAAAACTGTAATTTAAATGGCTAACCATGCGCCCTAAAATGGTGGCGTTTAGCGGGTTATCTTCCACAATTAAACAATGTAATGCTTGCGGCAGCGGCGCTGGCATTGCTGATTTAGGCGTGCTCTCTAGTTCTAAATTAATTAACACTTTAACGCCTTGTGGCTCAGCATTGAGAAATTGGATTTCTCCTTTTAATGCTTTCACAATGTGCATAACCCTAAGCAGCCCCGTTTTTAAGCCTTGAAAATGTTGCTCTGAGTCATTTTCGTAGCTAAGTAAATCTGTAGGCGGCTTTTCAAAGCCTTTCCCGTTATCTTGTATTTCCATTACAAAGTGCTGCTCACCTTGGCACGCAGCCGTTACGGCAATACGGCCTTGGCTTGGAGTAAATTTAACGGCATTGTTAATGATTTCAGCAACGATTTGCGTCAACCTTGCATGGTCAGTACTCACCTCTTTATTGAGTGACTCAGCTAAGTTCAAGCTCAAGGTAATGCCTTTATCGTTACAGGCATATTCATAGGGTGAGATAGCTTGCTTTAATGTTGATAACAAATTGCTGCTAGTAAAACTTAACTGCCATTCTCCAGAGGTTAGCTGCTGTAAGTCCATTAATTCGTCTAGCATGGCCACCAACCTGTTTACACAATAAAGCGCCTGCTGTTTAGTCAGTTGCTGACTGTCGCTGATATCAAGCGCTTCGATTGATGCAGTTAATCCTTGCAATGGTGTTCTAAATTCATGACTGGTACGGGCAATAAAGCGCTCTTTATTTTTATTAACACGCTCAGCAAACTCTTTTTGCTCTTTGTACTTAGCAATATTTTTAGTGACTAGTTTCTCCATGGGTTTAAAAATGAAAAATAGCTCAATTGCTAATAACGTCATGGCGAGCAACCAAAACAATAACTCTAGCACCGCCAAAAATGTGACTTTTTGAACTGATTTTTGTTCAAGTAACTTAACCGCTTGGTCTAGTTTTGTGAGTAGTGCTTCAAGCTGGTTGCTAACAAATGTTGAGCGGTCCACATAGGCAAAATCATAGGAATTGTTTAATAGTTGCTGCGCTTTACTCACATAGCGCTTCACGTGTTCATCTAATGCGGTAGGCGGCGAGAAGTAATGCGCCTCAAGCGCCTCATTTAAATGAATGTAATGACCTTGCTCATCTTGCTGAATTAGAAATTGGTGCCCTGCAATAAATTGCTCAACCGCTTGCTGCAGTAGCCTTCGGTGTTGCTGTTGGAAATGATCGGATTCATGATAAATGAGTGCATTGCCATACAAGGCAATTTTTTGTGACAGCATGCGTTGCTTACCGGCAATATTGATGACCTTGGCATCACCCTTTTGGATATACAAAAGGCTCTGTATCAAGATGGCTGATACAGAGATCAATATGGCAATCGCCAATAACCCCCAGCGATATCGTTTTCGGATATCTGTGACTAGCTGCAACATGCTTTACTCATTATTTTTTAAAAATAATTGTAGTTCATAGAATACAAGAAAGCCCACTTGAAGTGGGCTTTAAACATGATAGTTAACAGAAATTTATCGATTTTCGAGTCGGTTATAGTCAAATAAACCAAACTCGACGCCGCGATACTCTTTCGCTACACGGTGTAAAATATCGCTGTATTGCCAAAACTGTGGATGTGTTCGGCGAATAGCAAACTCACTTTTCAGATCTCTGTAAGCAGCTTCATCTGTTGCTTTAGCCAGCCCAGCTGCAAAAGCTGCAACCTGCTGATCATTGTGCAAGTACCAAATTGCTTCTGGGTAATCACCTATAAACCCAGGCACAATCGTCACTGTATCTTCGTCATAAGCGCGCTGCCCTTCTTCATTCAATAAGCTCGAAATATTGTAATGAGCATTATGGTGGATCAGGGTATAAGCCTTGTGCTTATCAGCGCCATCTTTGACTAACACAAACGAAATTTGCGGTAGCAAGTTCACAGCTTTAACTGGAAGATCGTTAATTCGCGCAAGCGGCTCAGGTACTTTCGTATAGTCGTAACGAGGGCTCAAAATTGGCTTAAGCTTCTCTTTTAGCATATTGAACAACTCAGACTGCGGATCCATTGTTTTGTATTCAATACCCGTAGGTTGACTAAATGACAATTCATCCTCAAAGAAGCTCGTTAAGCTAGGTGGCGATTTACGATACCACTGGGCTTTAATTTCTTTGCGCTTAGCTTCTGGTAATAATGCAAGGTAGTTTGCTTCACCTTCTAAGCGTAAAAAGTCCATGTACAAACGAGTTAATAACTGATGACCAATGTTGCCATAGACATCAAAACCCGCTACCAGCAAGTAATGAATACGTTCAAATAACGCATAGTCGAGAATCCAAGCGGTCTTTGGTTGCTGGCCTATCCAACCTTTTACTACCGTTGCGCTATCGAAATGGCGAAATACCGTCAGCGCTGCATTTTGGTTATGACCATCGCCTTGCCAAAGTAAATCGGTTGTAAGGTGCTGACCGTTAGCAAACATCTTATTAGCCAGTGCAACTTTGGCAGACAAATATTTGTTTTGGCGTTTTGAATACTTCACCCAGCTAGAAATCGGCAAAGCATTACTTTCTTCTTCAGCCGGTAATGCTAATGCATCTTCATGTTGTAACAACATTTCACCGACTTTAGGTGTCGCCGCCATTTCAGGCTTCGCAAACCCCACCCAGAACTGGTCGTTAATTACATTTAACGCGATTTGACCACGACAAACAGGCCCTTTAATAAAGCCCATAATAATAAGCTCAGCTTCATCAAGCATAAATTGATAACGTGAGTTTACTGGTATTGCCGCAAAGGCCTTAAATGGGTTTGATGCCACTTCTGGCTTATAGCTTGGCAGTTTATCTACTTGATAATCAGCTTCAATAAATTGCGAATGTAAGCGTGCAAGCTTTTCGTCATTTAATGCTAAAGGTAAATGTGTTTTCGCTAAAATAGTCGAACGATCATGCATTAAACGATAGTAAACACGCTCAACCTTAGGGTCTTCATAAGGGCGACGGGTGCTAATGTGTTTGATCTCTTCACCCGGCGGCGTTGAAGAGCGTACTAGCTTAAAGTAGCTGTGTTTATCGCCATGCTCAGGGAAGTAAATATGCGCTAAATACCAGTGCTCATAAATATAGCGAGCAGCCAACTGATGCTTTAAACCATCTTGATTTAAAAATGCTTCCCAACGTTCGACTTGTTTGAGTACCCCTTTTCAGGAGGCTCGATGTGAGCTAAATAACCGCCTTTTCGGAGCCACTTAGCAAGATGCTGAAATTCTTCACTCGAGATACCCGGTAAACCATAAGGCATACCACTGTGCGGGCTATCTTTAGCAAATGAGTCAAACTCATTCATTGTGGTGCATGTTTGTTCACGATCGAGTGAAAAATCAAACTCATCGCCTAAAATAGCTTGTTTAGGCAGTGGGCTGCTTTGCTTAAGTACTAAGGCATTATAAAGCACGCTACCAGCAAGGTTCGCTTCTTCGGTTTGTGCTCGCTCGTTTAGTACTGGAGTAAAGCCTTTATCACGCCACTGGGCGGTACTTGTCGCATCGAACAATAAACGGCTTGGCTCTTGGGCTAATAAGCGTGTACCGTCATAAACTCGCTCTTTACTTAAGCCGCGGTCGATACCTTCCACAGAAGATAACTTAAGCTGACATGGTGCATCATAGCAGCCATGACAAACCACACAGCGACTATCAAGTACGGGCTTTACATCTCTTAAAAACTCAGCACCTTCAAGTGTTGATTCTGCCACCACGCGCTGTTGTGGCTGTTCTTTACCAAATAGTTCATCGTAATGAGCGGCACCTAAATATGCACAGCCACTTAATAGAATAAGGCCAAATACGGTGGTGAGGAGTTTTCTCATCCTTCCTCCTCGATATCTTCAACGTCATCACCTAAATCGAAGGTTGGCATCATATCGACTTGCGGCGACACAAAGGTTTGGTCGTTGTCGCAGCTAAGCATCGCGCTCAATAGAGGTCCACGAACGAGTGTCAATTGCGCATCATGCTCACCGTCAATTAATACTTGGTAGTCATCATTTAACGCTTCAAGACGATATTCATTAATGGCAATTGCAACACTGCTATCAACAGCTGGATTTTGACAAAGCTGTGCGAGTAAGTCTTCGCTTAAGGTTATATGTATTAATACATCTGGGGACTCGATGTCACGGCTATGAAGGTTTTCATCGAAATAAAAAAGAGGAAGGGTTAAATCGCTATTTTGCTCTAATTCCATGTGCTGTTCTCTACATCAAAATGACTTTTAATGGTACGAGTATAGCAAACTATAAGTTCAATAATTAGCGAAACTTATCAGCCGTTAGCAGCTTAATCACTACTAACTAGCTGACGATAAAAAAACAGAATAAATAATTACCAAGGTAGCGTTTCGCCGTTTGAATGCCAAAACCCACCTGTGTTGCTAAGGTTTAATTCGTCAATCCGCTTGATGAGCCGCTCTGCAGCAGTTTCAGGGCTAATGTCGCCGGCAAAATTAACCATTTGCGTTTGTACGAAGCCCGGATGAAATAACCCTACGGCAATTTTTTTATCTTTTAGCTCATGGGCTAAACTAACACTGGCGGCATTAAGTGCCGCTTTTGACATACGATAACCAATGTAACCACCCGAGCCATTATCTGCAATTGAGCCCATACGTGATGTGATCATCGCTACTTTGGCATCAATACCTAAGCTTTGCTGTAATGCATGAGTAATACGAATAGGCGCGATACTATTCACGCTAATTTGTTTTTCGATGGCAGCAAAGTCCATATCAGCTAATGTTTCATTATGAAAAATACCGGCGTTGTTAACCAAAATATCAATTTTGTCGCCGTGTAAGTAATTGGCAAGTGTTGCAACATCATCGGCATCAGCCACATCAATATCGCTAATAATTTTCACATCGAGTGCTTGAAGCTCCTCACTTGGCGTGCGAACCACTGCGGTAACACGGTAACCTTGGGCTGAATACTGTTTACAAAAATTAAGACCAATACCTTTATTGGCCCCCGTAACCACCACATGCTTAGTCATCAATCTGCTCCTTAGTAGGCTTTTCTATACCCAAACTACCTCAAGGTGCGAGTTTCTGCATCTTGAAGAGGCTTAGCTATATACTTTGGGACAGATTGACAAAAACCAAGGGCTTAAGTTAATTCATCAATGGTTGATTTAAGAATAGAAAATACGGCCCCTTGCGGATCGGTAATAACACTAAAGCGCCCAACATCAGGGATGTCTGTTGCTGACACACAAATAACACCGTTGAGCTGCGTTGCTTTAGCGACTGCCTGATCGCAATCTGCTACTGCAAAGTACGGCATCCAGTGGGGTGGAATATCATCTGGCCATTCATTGGTCATCTCAAGCATGCCTGCTATCGGTTGCTCATCAATGGTAAATAAGGTGTAGTCCATGCCTTCCATTGGTTTCACCTCATACTGCCATCCGAATAACTGACAATAAAAGTCGCGACTTGTTTGCATGTCTCTCGACACAAGCTCAAACCAGTAAGGCAGGTTAAGCTCTTGTACTCGTTTTGCCCCGATATGCTCACCGGCTTGCCATAAGGCAAATGTTGCACCGCCTGGTTCTTGAAGCATCACCATGCGACCTGCCGTCATGACATCATGTGGCCCTGCCAATACAGTTGCACCTAATGATTTTGCCAGCTCTGTGCTTTGGTCAACATCATCAACAGCAATGTACAATAACCAATGGGTTGGCATCTCGCTCATACTTTCTGGCAGTTGATACATAGCGGCAATATCATCACCTTGCTTTTTCAGCATGGTGTAATACATATCTTCGCCTATCGGCTGGTCATCAAAACCCCAGTCAAAAAGTTGCGTATAAAACTGCTTTGCAGCTTGCCAGTCTTTCGCGCATAACTCGGCCCAGCAGAAAGTACCTGCAGGGTGTTTTGTATTTATTTTTGTCATGACTGTTCCTCCTTCATTAACGGTAATCAACAAGCTGCTTTTTTGCCAATTATTTTTAAAATTTATTTAATTCACGTTTAGAAAAATTAAATAATCATAATCAATAACTTAGGTTTAAACCCTGCTAAAACAGAGAATTGCAGTTATGGCACTATATTGATTGTCACAACAAATGCACGTATAAATGCGAACAATTTTTAATAACAATTGTATAGCGATTTAACTATGACAATGAAATTTGCGCTTCCTTTTTTACTTACTCCTATCGTCGCGTTTGCAAATCAGGCCCAAGATATTGAACGTATTACCGTTTCTACAACTCGTAGTACGGCACCTGTTAGTACTGTACCTGCAACTATCAGTGTTATTACTAGTGAAGACATTGCTGAGCAACTTGCTCATACTCAAGATCTATCGCAAATTTTAGGTAATTTATTACCGAGCTTTTCACCAAGTCGTCAAAAAATGACCAGTGCAGGTGAAACACTCCGTGGCCGTGAGCCGCTATACATGATTGATGGTGTTCCTCAGTCAAACCCGCTTCGTAACGGTTCTCGTGATGGGAATACGATTGACCCTGCAATGATCGAACGCATCGAAGTGATCAGTGGCGCAAATGCAATTCAAGGCATGGGCGCAAGTGGCGGTATTATTAATATCATCACAAAATCAGCTGGCGATTTTAATCACCAAATGAGCGCGGGGTTTAGCACTCCAACAGACGGTGGCAGCGACAGCCAAAGCTATAAAGCCAGCTACTTATTCAGCCAACAACTAGATGATATTAGCTTTATTGGTGGTGTATCGGCTCGTAGTACGGGTATGTATCGCGATGGTAACGGTGACTTTGTTGGTTTAGATGGCACACAAGGTGACACGCAAGATTCAACCAGCCTAGACTTATTTTTAAAAGTTAAATATCAGCTTGATAACGAGCAAAGTATTCAAGCAATGCTGAACCACTACAAAATTGAAGGTAATGGTGACTTTGTAGCTGTAAATGGCGATCCAGCAACAGGCCTTGCAACCTCAGCTGAAAAAGGCGATGTAGAAGGCGACACGCCACGTAACCGTGTAACAACCTTTACCCTAGATTATAACCACAGCAATGTGGCTGGCGGTAACCTTGCTATTCAATTATTTACGCAAGATTTTGCAGCTATGTATGGCGGCGGCACATTTGCTTCATTCCAAGATCCAGCCTATGGCGAGAATATTTTCGATCAGTCTCAAAATAAATCACAAAAGTTTGGTAGCCGCGTTACTTACAATAAAGATAACCTGTTAAACAGCCAGTTTGATATTGCGACAGGTATTGATTTACTTTCTGATGAAACATACCAAGAGCTTGCGCAAACAGGTCGCCATTGGGTACCAAAAACCAAGTTTAATAACATTGCACCTTTTGCTCAGCTACGTTATGACGGCTTAGAGGATTGGACCTTCAATGCAGGCGTACGTTACGAGTACGGCAAATTAAAAGTGGATGATTTTACCACCCTAGCTTCATACAACAGCAGCTTTGTAGAAGGCGGTGAGCCAAGCTTTAATGAATTATTAGAGAACTTAGGTGTTGTCTATCAAGTAACTGATGAACTTCGTCTATATGCAAGCTACAGCGAAGGATTTAGCATGGCTGATGTTGGTCGCGTGCTGCGTGGCATTAATCAAGCAGGTTTATCTGTTGAGAGTTTCTTAAATCTAGAGCCGGTTATTTCTGATAACCGCGAATTGGGTTTTGAATATGCCAACGATAGCTTCAATATTAAAGCCAGCTACTTTGAATCTGACTCAGACTTAGGTTCACGTTTACAAGCTGATGCTGATGGTATTTACAGCGTGCAACGTGAGCGTACTGAGATCTCAGGTTTTGAAGCAAATGCACAATATTACCTAACTAACAGCACAACATTTGGTGCAAGTTACGCTGATACAGAAGGCCAATATGATGGTGATGGCGACAATAAAGTAGAAAGCGATTTAGGCGGCAGCAATATTTCACCTACACGTTTAAACCTTTACTGGCAGCAACAGTGGCCAGCGAATCTATCTAGCCGCGTACAAGCTAACAAAGTATTTGACCGCGACTTTAATACTGGTGAAGAGTTTGACGGCTACACAACCGTTGATTTATCGGTGCAATATCAAAGTGCTGAGTACGGTGCATTTAGCCTAGGTATCGATAACCTGCTAGATAAGTATTACATCACTTACTACGGTCAAACACGCCCAGCTGCAACACGCTATTTTGCGGGCACGGGTCGTACCGTCAACCTAACTTGGAACTATGCATTTTAGGTTTAAGCTAAGTAATTAAACAATAAAAAAGGCACCTTGGTGCCTTTTTTGTGGTTGGTACTAATTAGTGATGATGCCCATGCTCACCTTTGAGCTGATTACCTTGCGCATCATAGAAACCGCTCGCGCCATGCTCAACAAACCCTAAGTTGATCATTTTAGCTAAAAATGGATCGCTTTCATTATCACCGATATCTGCGTAATCGGTGGTTTGGTAGTTATCCCATTTCGCAAACTCTGCCTGCACCTTTTGCTGGTTGTGATGGCTGGTTGTTAAAGCAATTTCACGGCTATAAGTGGGTGTTGAAATACGAATTACTTTAAGTAACTTTTGATTGGCAAGCCAGCTTAGCTCGACTTTGCTTTCACCTTGCTGCTGTGTGTAATATTCTGTTAGTTCACAGCCTTCACCCGTGCTTTTTTGGTGAGTCATTGACGCTAAAAACTTATCGCTTACTAACTGATATTTGCTACTCCAATCTTGCTCACCTTGCACTTCCGATGGTTGATATTCAATGCCACCGCCGCGCTTGCTGGAAATAACGAATTGGGCGAATTTGTTGATTACGTAATTGCTGCCATAGCTCAATAAACTGTAGATTTTGCTTAGCCACCTGATGAGGCGTGCGCCATAGAGTGAAGGTGTCTTCAGAATGCTGCTTATTAGCGACTATGTCTGTGGTGACTTTATAGTCTGCTTGCGTAAAACCGGTGTTCATATCGCATTGCCCTGCAACAGCAAGTGGGCTAAGTAATGAGGCAAGTAAGATGGCTGCTTTCACGGGATTCTCTTTTTATCTTGGTTTTCTGTATAACTGATTGAGTAAGGGAGGCTCAAAGCCTCCCAAACACTCATTATTGTGCTAATTTAGCATCGGCTTGTTTAACAAGATCAGCGGCATAATCCATAACATGGAAAATAAGGCTTTGCTCATTAGTGCCTGTAACTAAGTGTGCACCTGGACCTACTGCATACACACCCACATCTTCTGCTGCGTGTGTTTCAGAGCCTAATGGCACGAGCGCTTCTTGGTGGAAACCAGGTGCCGTGGTATCAACATCGGTTAAGTCAACACGACCAGTTACTGGCGCATAGTTGTAACCTTCTTCTGCATCAGTCTCATCACCTAAATCGCGGAAACCGCCACCATTGGTATAACCAACCGTTGTGTATGGCATGTTATCTGCGGCAAGAGATGGTTCATCGCTACCCACAGGTACCACTTTACCTAAGATTGGGTTACCACGTTTTGGGTAGCCTGCAATGGTAAATACGTGGCTGTGGTCAGCTGTAACGATGATTAACGTGTCTTCAATGCTAGTTTTATCAAGAGCAACTTGTACTGCTTTTGATAGCTCAACTGTATCGCTTAGTGCATTGTAAGCATTACCAGCGTGATGACCGTGGTCAATACGCCCTGCTTCAACTGTTAAGAAGAAACCATTGGCGTTGTTATCTAGTACATCAATTGCTTTTGCAGTCATTTCAGACAGTGACGGCTCACCCGCTACATCGTTTGCACGGTCTGCTTCGTATTGCATGTGTGATTCATTGAATAAACCAAAAACACGCTCAGTCGTATCTGCATTAATTGCATCAAAACCAGCTTGGTCCATTACATACTGACCCGCAGGGTATTTGGCTTTCCACTCAGCTGTTAGGTCGCGACCATCCGTACGGTCACCTTCTACAGCGCTCATCGCATCAGCTGAGTTATAAGCCGCATCTTTTGGTAAGAAATGACGACGACCGCCGCCCATCACAACTTCTAAACCATCAACATCAAGGCCTTCGTAGCGAGCTTCAAGGTTTGCTTCAAAGTTAACTAATTGCGATGCAATATCTTCACAACCAGCGGTAACTGCTGCCTCTGGCATATCAGATACATCTTCCCAGTTACGGTCAGCCGATTTGGCATAGGTTGCAGCTGGCGTTGCGTGTGTGATTCGAGCTGTCGAAATAATACCTGTCGACTTACCAGCAATCTCAGCAAGCTCAGTGGCTGTTACTAGTTCATTACCTGCAACCGTTGCACAGTTACCACGTTCGATATCTTCATCAACACCAATAACGCCAGCATCCGTTTTTACACCCGATGCCATTGCCGTCATCGTACCCGCTGAATCAGGTGTTTGCGCATCAACGTTATAGGTTTTAGCAAACCCTGAGAATGGGAGTGTTTCAAAGCTAAGTTGGTGCTCTTCACCCAACTTACCTTCTAGCTGACCTGCCATAATACGCGCAGCTGTGACAGTCGAAATACCCATGCCATCACCAACAAACAGAATCACGTTTTTCGCTTTACCTGACTCTTTTACAACAGCTGCAATGTTTTCTTCGCTAGTAGCGACTTTAACTTGTGCTGATTTGAACCACGCATTATCAGTCAACGGCGCTAATTGCGATGCTGTTAACGACGTTGCTGGTGCATTACATGCAACGGTTGTATCCGTTACTTCTGCTGAGTCTAGCTCACCGTTATCATTGCTATCTGCACCTGTTAGCGTTTCTGTACCACCGTTTACGCACTGCTCAGAACCTACAGCTAACGTGTTTTCTACGGTTAATGTTTTTGGAGAGTTGTCATCGTCATCCGAACAACCCGCTAATGCCACTACTACAGCAAGAGAAATTAAATTTAGTTTTTTCATCGTCGTCGCCATTATTCTTCAATTAGTTCTAGAGCTTGGTTAATGATGTGGAAAATTACGTTTTGCTCCACAACGCCTTGTGCTAGTTGCGCACCTGGACCTTTTGCATGAAGCGAAATATCTTCGCCCGCATGAGTCTCAGAACTTAATGGCACAGTCGTTTCTTGGTGATAGCCAGGTGCAGTCGTATCAACACCGGTTAAATCAACACGACCTGCAACAGCAGCATCGTTATAAGACACCTCTGCATCTGTTTCATCGCCTAAATCACGGAAACCTAAGCCATTTGCATAGCCAACGGTGGTGTAAGGCATACCATCTGCCGCAAGGCTTGGCTCTTCGCTACCAATGGCAACCACTTGACCTAAGATTGGATTACCGCGTTTCGGATAACCCGCGATAGTAAATACGTGGCTGTGGTCGGCAGTAACAAGAATAAGTGTTTCTTCAGGATTGGTATTCTCTACTGCTGTTTGCACTGCTTTGGCAAATTCAACGGTATCGTTTAACGCGTTATAAGCATTACCCGCATGGTGACCATGGTCGATACGGCCTGATTCAACGGTTAAGAAAAAGCCTTTTTCGTTACTCTTTAAGATATCAATTGCTTTACCTGTCATTTCAGACAGTGACGGCTCACCCGCTACATCGTTAGCGCGGTCAGCTTCGTATTGCATGTGTGATTCATTAAACAGTGCAAATACACGTTTAGTATCGGCATTAAGCGTATCGAAACCCGCTTGATCCATGACGTACTTGCCATCAGGGTACATTTCTTGCCATTCCGCAGTTAGGTCACGCTCATCCGTACGGTCACCTTCTACTTCGCTGACTGCATCAGCTGAGTTGAACGTTGCGTCTTTTGGTAAGAAGTGACGACGACCACCGCCCATCACAACTTCAAGACCATCGACGTCAGTACCTACAAAGCGTGCTTCTAGGTTCTTCTCGAAATGAACAAGTTGTGAGGCAATGTCTTCACAACCCGCTTGAACAGCATCAGCTGGCATGTCTGATACGTCTTCCCAGTTACGGTCAGCTGATTTTGCATAGGTCGCAGCTGGTGTTGCGTGAGTAATACGCGCTGTTGAGATAATACCTGTTGCTAGACCTTTGATTTCTGCTAGTTCTGTAGCGGTAATTAACTCGTTACCAGCAACGGTTGCACACTTGCCACGCTCGATGTTTTCGTTAACACCAATTACACCTACATCGGTTTTAACGCCTGAAATAATTGCTGTCATTGTGCCTGCAGAGTCAGGTGTTTGCGCATCAACGTTGTAGGTTTTGATTTGCGCAGAGTAAGGGAATTCTTCAAAGCTTAGTAAACCTTCTTCGCCCGACTTACCTTCCATTTGACCTGCCATGATACGTGACGCAGTGAGCGTTGAGATACCCATACCATCGCCAACAAATAGAATGACATTTTTAGCTTTAAACGTTTGCTCAGCCTGAGCTGCCGCTTCTTTTTTTGTTAATGTAGCTTCAGCGGCACTATACCAATCATTTTGTTTTTGACTGTCTGGTAACACACCTGCATTGGCCGTCGCTGACAATGCCAACGTTAAACCAATTGCAGTAGCAATTTTATTAATTTTCATCGTTACGTTCCGTTAGTACGTTATTTTAAGAATTTGAGTGCTAACTAAACTGCACTTGGATAATTAGCGCAGTAATACTAAGAACGCATTGTTACTAAAAAAGTGACTTTTCATGACGAAATGATGAAACAAAAACGACTTTAAATATAAGTAAGTATTTAGTTTTAGGGGGAAATAATAGGGTTAGGTGCTAGGGGTGAGTTGCGAGTTTGCGAGTTTGCGAGTTTGCGAGATTAAAGTTAAAAGAGTCTAGCTCAAGCCTAATTGTAAGAATGGTTCTAATTCGGCACTAAAGTGCCTCCTACGGTATTTTATTTCTGAGTGAAACTCCGCACTAAACGACTCTCTCGATTTAATCTGACGTCTGAAAGCTGACAGCTTTCTACAGGCATTAAAAAAGGCCGCCTAAGCGACCTTTTTATAAGCTGTGAAGCTCTATCTGTTGATATTACTCAACGATAGTTGCAACAACACCAGCACCAACTGTACGGCCACCTTCACGGATAGCGAAGCGTAAACCTTCGTCCATCGCGATTGGGCAGATTAACTCTACAGTCATCTTGATGTTGTCACCAGGCATTACCATTTCTACGCCTTCTGGTAACTGTACGTCACCTGTTACGTCAGTTGTACGGAAGTAGAACTGTGGACGGTAACCTTTGAAGAAAGGAGTGTGACGACCACCTTCATCTTTAGAAAGTACGTATACTTCTGAAGTGAATTTAGTGTGTGGCTTGATTGAACCAGGCTTACAAAGTACTTGACCACGTTCAACGTCTTCACGCTTAGTACCACGTAGTAGTGCACCGATGTTCTCACCCGCACGACCTTCGTCTAGAAGCTTACGGAACATCTCAACACCTGTACAAGTTGTCTTCGTAGTTTCTTTGATACCTACGATTTCAACTTCGTCATTCACGTTGATGATACCAGCTTCAACACGGCCAGTTACTACAGTACCACGACCTTGGATTGAGAATACGTCTTCGATAGGCATGATGAATGGCTTATCGATGTCACGCTCTGGCTCTGGGATGTATGAATCTAGCGCTTCTGCTAGTTCAATGATTTTCGCTTCCCATTGCTCTTCGCCTTCTAGTGCTTTAAGAGCAGAACCTTGGATTAGAGGTAAGTCGTCACCTGGGAAATCGTACTCAGAAAGAAGTTCACGAACTTCCATTTCTACTAGCTCAAGTAGCTCTTCGTCATCAACCATGTCACATTTGTTCATGAATACGATGATGTAAGGTACGCCAACCTGACGAGAAAGTAGGATGTGCTCACGAGTTTGTGGCATAGGACCGTCAGTCGCAGCAACTACTAGGATTGCGCCGTCCATTTGAGCAGCACCAGTGATCATGTTTTTAACATAATCGGCGTGTCCTGGACAGTCTACGTGTGCGTAGTGACGAGTTGGAGTATCGTACTCAACGTGTGAAGTTGAGATTGTGATACCACGCTCACGCTCTTCTGGAGCGTTATCGATTGATGCGAAGTCTTTAGCTTGACCACCGTATGCTTTCGCAAGTACGTTTGTGATTGCTGCTGTTAGAGTTGTTTTACCGTGGTCAACGTGGCCGATTGTACCAACGTTTACGTGCGGTTTTACGCGTTCAAACTTTTCTTTTGCCATCTTAAAAAATTCCTATAAAGAAATTAACGCCTGACCCACTATTGGGCCAGACAAGCTAAATCATATAACAGCGCGAGCTGCAATTATTGCATCTGCAACATTCTTAGCGGCTTCTGCATACTTCAAAAACTCCATAGAGTAAGATGCACGGCCTTGTGTTGCAGATCGCAGATCAGTTGCATAACCAAACATTTCAGAAAGTGGTACTTGCGCATTAATTTGCTTAAGACCACCGAATGCTTCTTCCATGCCTTCGATCATGCCGCGGCGACGGTTTAAGTCACCAACTACATCACCCATGTTTTCTTCAGGAGTGATAACTTCAACCTTCATTACTGGCTCAAGAAGAGCTGGGTTTGCTTCAAGCGCACCTTTCTTCATTGCCATTGAACCTGCAATTTTAAATGCCATCTCATTCGAGTCTACATCATGGAATGAACCATCAAATAGAGTCGCTTTAACGCCAAGTAATGGGTAGCCTGCCAGCACACCTTGAGCCATTTGCTCTTGGATGCCTTTATCTACCGCAGGGATGTATTCTTTCGGAACCGCACCACCAACAACTTCGTTAACGAACTCGTAAATTGGCGCATCATTTTCCGAAATATCCATCGGTTCAAGTTTAAGCCAGACGTGACCATATTGACCACGACCACCTGATTGACGTACGAACTTCCCTTCAACTTCAACAGCTGAACGGATAGCTTCACGGTATGCTACCTGCGGCTTACCAACGTTACATTCAACACTGAATTCACGCTTCATACGGTCGACAATGATATCAAGGTGAAGTTCACCCATACCAGAAATAATAGTCTGGCCTGATTCTTCGTCAGTTTGTACTCTGAAAGACGGATCTTCTGCCGCTAGTTTACCTAACGCGATACCCATCTTATCTTGGTCAGCGATTGTGCGAGGCTCAACCGCAACAGAGATAACTGGCTCTGGGAACTCCATACGCTCAAGCGTAATGATTGAGTTCGGATCACACAGTGTCTCACCTGTTGTTACGTCTTTAAGACCAATAGCCGCCGCGATGTCGCCTGCGTAGACTACTTTGATCTCTTCACGTGAGTTTGAATGCATCTGAACGATACGACCAAGTCGCTCACGCTTACTTTTAACTGGGTTGTATACCGCGTCACCCTGTTTAACAGTACCAGAGTAAACACGGAAGAAGGTCAAGGTGCCAACGAACGGGTCTGTCGCAATCTTAAAAGCAAGCGCGGCAAACGGTGCGTTGTCATCAGCAGGACGCTCTTCCTCAGTACCATCTTCAACGATACCTTGGATTTGTTTCACTTGTGTTGGTGCAGGCATATATTCGATAACAGCATCAAGCACAGCTTGAACACCCTTATTCTTAAATGCACTACCACACGTCATTGGAACAATTTCGTTTGCTAATGTACGCTGACGTAAAGCTGCTTTAATTTCAGCTTCAGTCAGGTCTTCACCTTCTAGATATTTATCCATTAGCTCTTCTGATGCTTCAGCAGCGCTCTCAACCATGTGAGAACGCCATTCTTCTGCAAGCTCCAGAAGCTCAGCCGGAATTGCCTCATAAGAGAAAGTCATGCCTTGATCTTCGGCATTCCAGTTAATGGCTTTCATCTTAATAAGGTCAATAACACCTTTAAAGTCGTCTTCAGCACCAATTGGTAGCTGAATTGGAACAGGAGTTGCTCCAAGACGAGATTTCACCTGGCTAACCACAGTTAAGAAGTCAGCGCCAGTGCGATCCATTTTGTTTACGAAGATCATGCGAGGAACTTCGTATTTGTTCGCTTGACGCCAAACTGTCTCAGTTTGCGGCTGTACACCAGATGAAGCACAAAGAACAACTACCGCACCATCTAGTACGCGTAAAGAACGCTCTACTTCGATAGTGAAATCTACGTGTCCTGGAGTATCAATAATATTGATACGGTGGTCGTCAAATTGAGCGTCCATCCCTTTCCAGAAACACGTTGTTGCAGCAGAAGTGATTGTGATACCACGCTCTTGTTCCTGCTCCATCCAATCCATAGTTGCAGCACCATCATGAACTTCACCGATCTTATGAGAAAGACCCGTGTAGAACAGAACACGTTCTGTTGTGGTGGTTTTACCTGCATCTACGTGAGCGCAAATACCGATATTGCGATAGCGCTCAAGTGGAGTTGTACGTGCCATATGATCCTCTTAAAGGTTAAGGGCAGATTACCAACGGTAATGAGCGAATGCTTTATTCGCTTCAGCCATACGGTGAACGTCTTCACGTTTCTTAACCGCAGTGCCTTTGTTGTCAGCAGCGTCAACGATTTCTTGAGCTAAACGTAAGCCCATAGATTTTTCGCCACGCTTACGTGCAGCGTCAACTAACCAACGCATACCTAATGCGTTGCGACGTACTGGACGTACTTCAACTGGTACTTGGTACGTTGAACCACCAACACGGCGAGATTTAACCTCTACCTGTGGGCGAACGTTATCAAGTGCAGCTTCAAAGATTTCAAGGTGCGACTTGCCTGATTTCTCAGCAGCCACGTCTAACGCACCATAAACGATTTTTTCAGCAGTAGATTTCTTGCCGTCTAACATTACTACGTTAACGAATTTAGCAAGAAGTTCCGATCCGAACTTAGGATCTGGAAGAATTTTACGTTGACCTATTACGCGTCTTCTAGGCATTTTGTATCTCCGGTATCTTCAGGTTTGCTCTTTTAGAGTCAACACCCAAAACAATTAATTTAAAAATTTAGTGCTTGGCCTTACTAACGGAGAACCATTAGCCCTTAGGGCGTTTAGCACCGTATTTAGAACGAGCTTGACGACGGTCGCTAACGCCTGCACAGTCAAGTGCACCACGTACAGTGTGGAAACGCACACCTGGTAAGTCTTTAACACGACCACCACGGATTAGGATTACACTGTGCTCTTGTAGGTTGTGGCCTTCACCACCAATGTAAGATGTTACTTCGAAACCGTTCGTTAAACGAACACGCGCTACTTTACGTAATGCAGAGTTTGGTTTCTTAGGTGTAGTTGTATATACACGAGTACATACACCACGCTTTTGCGGACACGCTTTAAGTGCAGCTGAGTTACTTTTAGTAACCTTGCTACGACGTGGCTTACGCACTAGCTGGTTAATAGTTGCCATTTAAATAGCTCCTGAAATTAAAATTACTACTGAAAAAATAAAAAAATCCGCCCTGTTTACATGCTCGTTACAAAACGTGCAGGCAAATGGGTGGCGGAATTTTAATGAGCAAAGTTTAACCTGTCAACCTTAACTCATCGTAAGGCAGCAGATTACTGCCTCACGATTTCTTAATCTATTGATTAAGCTGAGATTATTGGTTTCCAGAGATATCTGCGTTAAGTGCATCAGTTAGTGCTTGAGTTGCCTCTTCAGCGCTTACTGTTTGCTCTTCAACGATTTCACCTTGCTTGCGACGGTTCAAACGGTCTTGGTGATACGCAAAGCCTGTACCAGCTGGGATCAGACGACCCACGATTACGTTCTCTTTCAGACCACGAAGCTCATCGCTCTTACCATTTACAGCTGCTTCAGTTAGGACACGTGTAGTTTCCTGGAACGATGCTGCAGAAATGAAAGATTCTGTTGCAAGTGACGCTTTAGTGATACCCATTAATTGGATTTCAAACTTCGCTGGGATCTTGCCTTGTTTCTCAAGTTCACGGTTCGCGATATTAACGCGTGCCACTTCAACTTGTTCACCGGCTAAGAACTCAGTGTCACCGCCGTCAAGGATGATACATTTACGTAGCATCTGACGAATGATTGTCTCAATGTGCTTGTCATTGATCTTAACGCCTTGCAAGCGATAAACCTCTTGCACTTCGTTTACGATGTAGTTAGCTACATGAGTTACACCACGTAAGCGTAAGATGTCATGTGGTGATTCTGGACCATCGGCGATAACCTCACCTTTAGACACTTGCTCACCTTCGAACACGTTAAGTTGACGCCATTTAGGGATCATCTCTTCGTATGCGTCACCCTCAGCTGGAGTGATTACAAGACGCTTCTTACCTTTAGTTTCTTTACCGAAGCTGATAGTACCTGTGATTTCTGCAAGGATTGCAGGATCTTTCGGCTTACGTGCTTCGAATAAGTCAGCTACGCGAGGTAGACCACCCGTGATATCACGAGTTTTCGAACCTTCTTGCGGAATACGTGCAAGTACGTCACCTGGGTTTGCAGTTGCGCCATCTGTTACTTCAATCGTTGTGAATGAAGGTAGACGTGTTTCTTGCAGACCACGCTCATCGCTTTCGATGATTAGTTTAGGTTCTTTCGCATTCGCTTTACCTAAGTCTTTAACAACCACACGTGTTAAACCAGTTAACTCGTCTGTTTGTGCTTCGGTATTTGAGTCATCAATGTCGCTGAACGAGATTTTTGACTTGTGCTCAAGAACGATTGGGTGACTATGCGGATCCCAAGTTGCAACGATATCGTTACCTTGAACTTCTGCATTATCTTGTACAGTTAACACCGCACCGTAAGGAACTTTATAACGCTCTTTCTCACGACCAAAGCTATCAATGATAGTGATCTCTGTTGAACGAGACGTGATAACAATCTTACCGTCTGTGTTTAATACGTACTTCGCATTGTGTAACTTCAATGTACCGTTAGTTTTAACTTGTACACTGTTTTCAGCAGACGCTCGAGATGCCGCACCACCGATGTGGAAGGTACGCATCGTAAGCTGTGTACCCGGCTCACCGATTGATTGTGCCGCGATAACACCTACTGACTCACCTGGGTTGATGATGTGGCCACGCGCAAGGTCACGACCGTAACACTTAGCACATACACCAAAGTCATTATCACAAGTGATTACTGAACGAACGCGTACTTCGTCTACTGAGTGCTCTTCTAAAAGGTCACACAGTTTTTCGTCAAGCATGATGTTACGCTCAACAAGTACTTCGTTTGTACCAGGGATTAATACATCTTCAGCAACAACACGACCAAGAACACGTTCGCGAAGTGCTTCTACAACGTCACCACCTTCGATAAGCGGTTTCATTGTTAAGCCATCTTCTGTGCCACAATCGTCTTCATTGATTACTAAGTCTTGTGCAACGTCTACTAGACGACGCGTTAAGTAACCCGAGTTTGCTGTTTTAAGTGCTGTATCGGCAAGACCTTTACGCGCACCGTGCGTCGAGATGAAGTACTGTAGTACGTTTAGACCTTCACGGAAGTTCGCCGTGATTGGTGTCTCGATGATTGAACCATCTGGACGTGCCATTAGACCACGCATACCCGCTAACTGACGGATCTGAGCGGCGCTACCACGTGCACCTGAGTCTGCCATCATAAACACTGAGTTGAATGAAGATTGCTCTTCTTCTTCGCCTTTCGCGTTGATTACAGTGTCTTTTGATAAGTTCGCCATCATCTCACGTGATAAGTTTTCATTTACACGTGACCAGATATCGATAACTTTGTTGTACTTTTCACCAGCCGTTACAAGACCTGATTGGAATTGTTGGTTGATTTCAGTTACTTCAGCTTCCGCTGATTCAATGATTTCTGCTTTAACCGGTGGGATAACTAGGTCATCGATACCGATTGAAACACCTGACTTCATTGCGTAGTGGAAACCGGTGTACATTACTTGGTCAGCAAAGATAACGGTATCTTTAAGACCTAGACGACGGTAACACTCGTTTAATAAGCCAGAAATTTGTTTCTTACCTAGGGCTTGGTTGATTAACTCAAACGGCATGCCTTTAGGTAAGATTAGTGAAAGAATCGCACGACCTACTGTTGTTTCAACAATAGATACTTGCTCAACTGTTTCACCATCTTCATTGCTGATTGTCTCGCTGATACGTACTTTTACGCGTGCATGTAACTCAGCGTTACCGCCGCGGTATGCTTTTTCAGCTTCTTTAGGATCTTTAAATACAATACCTTCGCCTTTCGCATTGATGCGATCACGAGTCATGTAGTAAAGACCTAATACAACGTCCTGTGAAGGAACGATGATTGGCTCACCATTCGCTGGAGATAGGATGTTGTTAGTAGACATCATTAGAGCACGTGCTTCTAACTGTGCTTCAAGCGTTAACGGTACGTGTACCGCCATTTGGTCACCATCGAAGTCAGCGTTGTACGCCGCACAAACTAATGGGTGTAAATGGATCGCTTTACCCTCGATAAGCACAGGCTCGAACGCTTGGATACCCAAACGGTGAAGTGTTGGTGCACGGTTAAGTAATACTGGATGTTCACGAATTACTTCGTCTAATACATCCCATACTTCTGCTACTTCACGCTCAACCATCTTCTTCGCAGCTTTGATAGTCGTAGCCATGCCGCGACGCTCTAGTTTGCCGTAGATAAATGGTTTAAATAGCTCAAGTGCCATCTTCTTAGGAAGACCACACTGGTGTAGTTTAAGCGTAGGACCTACTGTGATTACAGAACGGCCTGAGTAATCTACACGTTTACCAAGTAAGTTCTGACGGAAACGACCTTGCTTACCTTTGATCATATCAGCAAGCGATTTAAGAGGACGTTTGTTAGAACCTGTGATCGCACGACCGCGACGACCGTTATCAAGTAGCGCATCTACCGCTTCTTGTAACATACGTTTTTCGTTGCGTACGATAATGTCTGGTGCTGCTAGATCTAATAGACGCTTAAGACGGTTATTACGGTTAATAACACGACGGTAAAGGTCATTCAGATCAGAAGTCGCAAAACGACCACCGTCTAGCGGTACTAATGGACGTAGATCAGGTGGAAGTACTGGAAGTACAGTCATGATCATCCACTCAGGGTTGTTACCTGATTGGTGGAAAGATTCCATTAATTTAAGACGTTTAGTGATCTTCTTACGCTTAGTTTCAGAGTTAATTGTTGGTAACTCTTCACGCATTTCAGCAATTAATTGGCCAAGATCAAGTTCACGAAGCAAGTCTAAAACTGCTTCCGCACCCATCTTCGCTTCAAACTCATCACCGTGCTCTTCTAGTGCATCTAGGTACTCTTCTTCACCTAAAAGCTGACCACGCTCAAGCGTTGTCATACCAGGCTCAGTTACAACGAATGATTCGAAGTAAAGTACGCGCTCGATGTCACGAAGTGTCATGTCTAGCATTAAGCCGATACGTGACGGTAATGATTTTAAGAACCAAATGTGCGCAACTGGGCTAGCAAGCTCAATGTGACCCATACGGTCACGACGCACTTTAGTAAGCGTTACTTCAACGCCACACTTTTCACAAATAACACCACGGTGCTTAAGGCGCTTATATTTACCACATAAACACTCATAATCTTTCACTGGGCCGAAGATACGGGCACAGAATAAGCCGTCGCGCTCAGGCTTGAAAGTACGGTAGTTGATTGTCTCAGGTTTCTTTACTTCACCGTATGACCATGAACGAACCATATCTGGCGAAGCAAGACCAATGCGAATTGCATCGAATTCTTCGGTCTTATTTTGTTGCTTCAGAAACTTAAGTAAGTCTTTCACCTTAGCTCTCCTGTCGGAGGTTAATCTTGAGGGCGAACCAATCGCCCCTACATTCTATTCGGCCTAACAGGTGCGGCTTACGCCGCACCTAAATGGCTTAATTTTCTTCCAACTCGATGTTGATACCCAGTGAGCGGATTTCTTTCAACAATACGTTGAACGATTCTGGCATACCTGGTTCCATCTTATGGTTACCATCTACGATGTTCTTATACATCTTAGTACGACCGTTCACGTCATCCGATTTCACTGTTAGCATTTCTTGTAGAGTATATGCAGCACCGTAAGCTTCTAGTGCCCACACCTCCATCTCACCGAAACGCTGGCCACCGAACTGAGCTTTACCACCCAGCGGCTGCTGAGTAACAAGGCTGTAAGAACCAGTCGAACGTGCGTGCATCTTGTCATCAACCAAGTGGTTAAGTTTCAGCATGTACATGTAACCAACAGTTACTTGACGTTCAAACTGATCGCCAGTACGGCCATCATAAAGTGTAACTTGACCGCTTCTTGGATAACCACCAAGCTCTAGTAAGTCTTTGATTTCGCTTTCACGAGCACCATCAAAGGCAGGAGTTGCGATCGGTAAACCACCTTTCAAGTTTTCAGCTAAGCGACGAACTTCATCATCAGAGAATGAGTCGATATCGACTTTCTGACGACAATCACCTAATTCGTAAACTTTCTTAACGAAGCTACGGATTTCGTGCAGTTCACGCTGCTCTTTCATCATTTCTTCTAAGCGCTCACCCACACCACGTGCAGCAAGACCCATATGAGTTTCTAGGATCTGACCGATGTTCATACGTGATGGTACACCTAGCGGGTTCAGAACGATGTCTACCGTACGACCTTTGTCATCGTATGGCATATCTTCTACTGGTACGATAGTCGAGATAACACCTTTGTTACCGTGACGACCCGCCATCTTATCACCCGGTTGGATACGACGTTTAACAGCTAGGTATACTTTAACAATCTTAAGTACGCCTGGTGCTAAGTCATCACCTTGAGTGATCTTACGACGTTTGTTTTCAAACTTCTTATCGTATTCAGCTTTAAGCTCATCGTACTGAGCAGCTAGTTGCTCAAGCTCAGCTTGCTTGTCTTCTTCAGCAAGGCTTTGAGTAAGTAGCTTGTCAGCATTTAATGCTGCAACTGAGTCAGCGTTCAGACCAGCGTCAACAAGTAACTTACGAGCACGCTCTAATACGCCTGCTTCTAAGATACGGAACTCTTCGTTGAAGTCTTTCTTCGCTTCGCGAAGCTGCATGTCTTCAACTTCTAACGCACGCTTATCTTTTTCAACACCGTCACGGGTGAAAACTTGTACGTCGATTACAGTACCAGTTACAGAGTTTGGTACACGTAAAGAGCTGTCTTTAACGTCTGACGCTTTCTCACCGAAGATAGCACGTAGTAGCTTTTCTTCAGGTGTTAATTGCGTTTCGCCTTTCGGAGTCACTTTACCTACTAGGATATCGCCGCCTTTAACTTCAGCACCGATATAAACAACGCCTGATTCATCAAGCTTGCCTAGCGCAGATTCACCCACATTAGGGATATCTGCTGTGATCTCTTCTGGACCTAATTTAGTATCACGTGCGATACATTGTAGTTCTTGAATGTGGATAGTCGTTAGACGATCTTCTTGAACTACGCGCTCTGATAATAGGATTGAATCCTCGAAGTTATAACCGTTCCATGGCATGAATGCCACGCGAAGGTTTTGACCAAGTGCTAAGTCACCAAGGTCAGTCGAAGGACCATCTGCTAATACGTCACCACGTGTTACCGGCTCACCAACCATACAAGTTGGTTTTTGGTTAATACATGTATTTTGGTTTGAGCGTGTGTATTTAGTTAAGTTGTAAATATCGATGCCCGCCTCACCTGGGATGCGCTCTTCTTCATTTACATTAACAACGATGCGGCTCGCATCGGCATACATTACTTCACCGCCACGCTTAGCAACGATAGTTACACCAGAATCTTTTGCTAGTGTAAGCTCGATACCTGTACCTACAAGCGGTTTATCCGCGATTAGTGTTGGTACTGCTTGACGTTGCATGTTTGAACCCATCAATGCACGGTTAGCATCATCGTGTTCTAAGAACGGGATAAGTGCTGCCGCTACAGAGATCACCTGCTGTGGTGATACGTCCATATATTGTTGGTCCATTTTGCCCATAAAGGTTGATTCACCTTTGTGACGACATGGAATTAGTTCATCAACAAACTCATTGTTTTCGTCTAGGTTCGTGTTCGCCTGTGCGATTACGAACTGACCTTCTTCAATAGCTGATAGGTAATCTACTTCATCAGTTACTACACCATTTACCACTTTACGGTAAGGTGTTTCTAAGAAACCATAGTCGTTAGTACGTGCATACGTAGACAATGAGTTAATCAGACCGATGTTTGGACCCTCAGGCGTTTCGATTGGACATACACGACCATAGTGAGTTACGTGAACATCTCGAACCTCGAAGCCAGCGCGTTCACGTGTTAAACCACCCGGACCTAATGCAGAAATACGACGCTTGTGCGTTACTTCTGAAAGCGGGTTATTTTGGTCCATGAACTGTGATAACTGAGATGAACCGAAGAACTCTTTAACCGCTGCCGAAATAGGCTTAGCGTTAATAAGATCTTGTGGCATTACAGCGTCAAGGTCACCTAAGCTTAAACGCTCACGTACAGCACGTTCTACACGTACTAGACCAACGCGGAATTGGTTCTCAGCCATTTCGCCAACACTACGGATACGACGGTTGCCTAAGTGGTCGATATCATCAACATCGCCAACACCGTTACGAATAGCGATAAGCACTTTCATAACAGCTACGATGTCTTCTTTCGATAATGTGCCTGGGCCTGTATCTGAGTCATAACCTACACGGCTATTGAACTTCATACGACCAACTGTTGATAAATCGTAACGCTCATCAGAGAAGAACAAGTTATCAAATAAGGCTTCAGCCGCGTCTTTCGTCGGTGGCTCGCCTGGGCGCATCATGCGATAAATTTCTACTAATGCTTCTAAACGGTTGCTTGTTGTGTCGATACGTAATGTATCTGACATGTAGGCGCCGCTGTCCACTTCGTTGATATATAATGTATCAATCTTAGTGTGACCTGCTTTAACCAATTCAGCCATTAGCTCAAGTGATAGCTCATCATTCGCGTTTGCGATGATCTCACCCGTTGACTCGTCAACGTAGTTTCTAGCTACAACACGACCAATGATGTACTCATGTGGTACTTCTAATTGGTTAATACCTTTTTTCTCGATGTTCTTGATGTGACGCGCAGTAATACGACGACCCGCTTCAACAAGGACTTCACCGTCATCGCTCTTGATATCAAAAGCGGCAGTTTCACCACGTAAACGTGAAGGTACAAGTTCCATAAGAACTTTACCGTCAGCTACTTCAAACGCAGTAGTATCGAAGAAGATATCTAGGATTTCTTCTGTAGAGAACTCTAGTGCACGTAAGATGATAGACGCCGGTAATTTACGACGACGGTCAATACGTACATATAGGTTATCTTTTGCATCAAACTCGAAGTCTAACCATGAACCACGGTAAGGAATTACACGCGCGTTATAAAGTACTTTACCTGACGAGTGAGTTTTACCGCGGTCGTTATCAAAGAATACACCAGGGCTACGGTGTAGCTGAGAAACGATAACACGCTCTGTACCATTGATTACAAAGGTACCGGTATCAGTCATGAGCGGAATTTCGCCCATGTAAACTTCTTGCTCTTTAATGTCTTTAACTGTGCCTGGTGCTTCTTTATCCATCACCACAAGACGCAATTTTACGCGAAGTGGAGCAGAATAAGTCACACCGCGAATTTGACATTCTTTTACATCGAATACTGGCTCACCAATACGATAACTTACGTATTGAAGCTCAGAATTTCCCGAGTAGCTTTTGATCGGAAACACAGAACGGAAAGCAGCTTCCAAACCGTGATCGCCATCAGCGTCAGGGACTAAGAATTTTTTAAACGATTCTAACTGCGTTGACAGTAAGAAAGGTATATCCAAAACTTGTGGACGTTTACCAAAATCCTTACGGATACGTTTCTTTTCAGAATAAGAGTAAGCCATGGGGTTCCTCAGCTTGCTGATCTTTGACCCGACCTGTTCTAGTAAGAACAGACTTAACTGGCATCTATGCCAAGATGTACAACATTAAATTGTTGTTCTATTTTGCTCTGCCACTTTCAATACCGATTTCGATAACAACTTGAAAGTAAAGAGAAAATTAGATTTTATTTGCGCTACAGGAATGCATCGCTCTATAGCGCAAAAAGGCCGGTGATTAAATAATCACCAGCCCTTGCCTGATTTCTCAGGCAGCGAACCTAGCGTAAGCTAGATTACTTGATCTCAACTTGAGCACCAGCTTCTTCAAGCTCTTTCTTAAGTGCTTCAGCTTCTTCTTTAGATACACCTTCTTTGATAGGTGCAGGAGCTGATTCAACAAGTGCTTTAGCTTCTTTAAGGCCAAGACCAGTTGCGCCACGTACAGCTTTGATAGCTGCAACCTTGTTAGCGCCAGCGCCAGCAAGGATTACGTCGAACTCAGTCTTCTCTTCAGCAGCTTCAGCAGCTGGACCAGCAACAACAGCAGCAGCTGCAGTTACGCCGAATTTTTCTTCCATTGCTTCAACTAGAGCAACAACGTCCATTACTGACATTTCAGCAATAGCATCAAGGATTTGGTCTTTAGTTACAGACATTACAAATTTCCTAATTATTACGGACTAATTTTAGTCCAAAAAAATATTACACCGAAAGTGAACAAAAAAACAGCTTAAAATTAAGCAGCTTGCTCTTCTTTCTGTACACGTACTGCTTCAATTGTTTTACACAATTTACCTGCAGACGCTTCTTTCATAGCGCTCATTAAGCGTGCAACAGCTTCGTCGTAAGTAGGTAGAGTTGCTAGCATAGCTGCGTCTACTACGTTACCTTCAAATGCAGCCGTCTTAACTTCGAATTTCTCGTTCTTCTTCGCGAATTCTTTAAAAATACGCGCAGCAGCACCTGGGTGCTCTGAAGAGAAAGCGATTAAGCTTGGACCAACAAATGAATCAGATAGGCACTCAAAATCTGTACCTTCAACAGCACGTTTAGCTAGAGTGTTACGAACAACTTTCATCCATACACCAGCTTCACGAGCTTCTTTACGAAGGGCAGTGATAGCACCAACTGTTACACCACGAGAATCTGCAACAACTGCAGAAAGAGCACCAGTGGCTGCTTCGTTGACTTCAGCAACAATTGCTTTTTTGCCTTGAAGATTTAAAGCCATGGGTGTTACTCCTGGTTTAATGGGTTGCCGATATTGGCTTCCCGGTTCTACTCTTCCCCATCAATGATGGAGATGCTTTTTACGGCGAGAGCCAGAAGATTAGGAAAAATCTATCTGGGGATTCACACCGTCTACGTAGGTAAAAAACTTATTAAGGCCGAAACCACCTACGGTCTTGGACGGAAGCCCAATTTATCGTTTTTACCCGAAGGCATTACGAAATTATGAGCTTCAACCCGAATTCTTTACTTGTTTTGAAATTAACTTTCTCAACAAAATGGCGCAAAATTATAGTTCAAATTTCACGCCATGTAAACTCTTAATTAAGCTACGTTAGTGCTTAAAGAGTTTTGGTCAACAGCAACACCTGCGCCCATTGTTGTAGAGATAGTTACTTTCTTCACGAAAGTACCTTTAGCTTGTGAAGGTTTAGCCTTCTTAAGCGCAACAATAAGAGCTTCAAGGTTTTGTTGAAGTTGCTCAGCAGTGAAATCAACCTTACCGATAGTAGTATGGATGATACCGTTCTTGTCGTTACGGTAACGAACTTGACCTGCTTTCGCGTTTTTAACTGCTTCTGCAACGTTAGGTGTTACAGTACCAGTTTTAGGGTTTGGCATTAGACCACGTGGACCTAAGATTTGACCTAGTTGACCAACAACACGCATAGCGTCTGGAGATGCAACAACAACGTCAAAGTTCATCTCGCCTTTCTTAACTAGTTCAGCAAGATCTTCCATGCCCACTAATTCAGCACCAGCTTCTTTCGCAGCATCTGCGTTAGCGCCTTGTGTGAATACAGCAACACGAACTTCACGACCAGTACCGTTAGGTAGTACAGTTGCACCACGAACGTTTTGGTCAGATTTACGAGCATCGATACCAAGGTTAACAGCAACGTCAACACTTTCTACGAATTTAGCTGTCGCTAACTCTTTTAAAAGAGCAACTGCTTCGTTGATTTCGTAATCTTTAGTCGCATCCACTTTTTCGCGGATTGTACGCATACGTTTAGTTAATTTTGCCATTATCTTAGTCCTCTACGTTCAAGCCCATCGCACGCGCAGAACCTGCGATAGTGCGAACTGCAGCTTCCATATCAGCTGCTGTAAGGTCAGGTCGTTTTGTCTCAACGATTTCTTCAAGTTGAGCACGTGTAACTGTACCCACTTTTTCAGTGTTAGGACGGCCAGAACCTGATTTGATGCCTGCAGCTTTCTTAAGTAAGTAAGCAGCCGGTGGAGTTTTCATTTCGAACGTGAAAGAACGGTCACCGTAAACAGAGATCACTACAGGAACTGGAGCGCCTTTTTCGATAGATTCTGTACGTGCGTTGAACGCTTTACAGAATTCCATGATGTTTACACCGTGTTGACCTAGTGCTGGACCTACTGGAGGACTAGGGTTAGCCATACCAGCGGCAACTTGTAGCTTGATAATAGCTTCAACTTTTTTAGCCATAATAAATACCTCATTTGGTGGGTCATAGCCTTGTGCGCGCGAGGACGCGTACTCTAACGGCTTCCCAGTTTAAAAATTGGTTCTCACTTTTTAGTGATAAAACAAGTAGCAACTTGCCCTAACACAAAAAGGCCGCTGATTATAAGTTAATCAGCGGCCTTTTTCAAGCTTATTGCCAAAATATTAAACGATTTTGGCAGCTTTAATTTTTTACTTACTTGTCTTGCTCAACTTGACCGAATTCAAGCTCAACAGGTGTCGAACGACCGAAGATAAGAACAGACACTTTCACGCGGCTCTTCTCGTAATCGACTTCTTCAACAACACCGCTGAAGTCAGCAAATGGACCATCGATAACACGAACAACTTCACCTGGCTCAAATAATGTAGCTGGCTTAGGTGCTTCAGCATTCTCTTGAAGACGATTTAAGATGCGGTCAGCTTCTTTTTGGCTAATTGGCGCTGGACGATCAGACGTACCACCAATGAAGCCCATAACACGTGCAGTGCTATTAACTAAGTGCCAGCTTGCATCGTTCATGTCCATTTGAACTAGTACGTAACCTGGGAAGAATTTACGCTCAGATTTACGCTTTTGACCAGCGCGCATCTCAACCACTTCTTCAGTTGGTACTAATACTTCACCAAAACTATCTTCCAAACCTTCGATCTTGATGTGCTCAAGAATAGTTTGTGCTACACGCTTCTCGTAACCAGAGAAAGCTTGTACTACGTACCAACGTAGTTTCTTTTCGTTCTTCTCATCCGACATGGGATTAGATCTCCAATCCAGTTAAAAAGCCTACTGCGCGGAATAAAATGCCATCTAATCCCCAAAGGATAAGTGCCATAATCACAGTTGCAACCATTACAATTAATGTCGTATGTGTTGTTTCTTGGCGAGTTGGCCACACAACTTTACGTACTTCGATGCGAGACTCTTTTGCAAACGCAAGGAAAGTACGACCTTTTTCAGTTAGTGAGGCAATGCCTAAACCAGCTGCTACAGCAACCACTACACCAATAGCACGTAATAATACAGATTGGTCTGCATACATGTGGTTACCAACGACTGCGCCTGCTAGTAGCGCAATTGCTACAATCCACTTTACTGAATCCATCGCACTTGATGGTGTTTCTACATTCGTGCTCATAATATTTTTACCTTAACTACAGACACAACAACCCTGCGCTCTGGCAGGGTTAATCCATTAAAATCTAAACTTAAAAACTGACTTGTTTAAACCGATTTTTAATTTCAGACTTAACACACATTGTGTAAAAAGTGGCAGGGGCGGAGAGATTCGAACTCCCAACCGTCGGTTTTGGAGACCGCTGTTCTACCAATTGGAACTACGCCCCTGCAAAGTGGATGCCTATTATACTTACGCAATTCATTAACACAAGAGTAAAAGATACCCATTAGTTAAAATCTCATCAGTTCGTTTAAAAATCAATATTAACATTGATTAAAAAGCAGTTTATTATAACCCTATTAAAGGAACAAAAAACCCACATGGATCAGTGTGCAGTCGTTAAAAAACCCTATTTACTTCGTCTTTTATAGTCTCTTTCTGTTGTTGAGTCTAAGCACTGCTGCTCGCTCTTTACATCTGAGTACATTCAGTAGTCAGCAAGGGCTCAGTCAAAATTCTATTACGTGCAGTATCACCGACCAGCAAGGTTTTTTATGGTTTGCTACACAAGGAGGCTTAAACCGCTTTGATGGTTATGAGTTTAAGCGTTTCAAAGCTAACAGCGATGATAAAAGCATTTCAGGGAACTGGATCACCGGCTGTGTTAAAGATAGTAAAAACCAGTTGTGGTTTTCGACTGCAAGCAAAGGGCTTAATAGACTTAACCCTAAAACGGGCCAGTTTGAGGTGTTCTCTACACGCCATGACATCAGCCTAAGTGAAGATAAAATTTGGTCTATGGCGATAGCTAAAGACGATGTTCTGTGGCTTGGTCACGAAAACGGTAAGTTAACGCGTTTTGATGTATCAAATAATCGCTTTAAACACTTTCACTATAAATCAGCACAGCCACTGGTGCGAGACATTGTCATTACGAAAGAATTCATTTGGCTTGCCACGGATAAAGGACTTATTTCATTTGACCCAATCACTGAGCAATTTACTCAGCATGCTCAGATCTCTGCACCGCTCTGGCATCTCAAGTTACTAAATAATGAGAAGCTGATCATTGGTGCTAAACAAGGTCTTTATCTATTAAATTTAGCTACGCAAAGTAGTGAGCAAATCGAACAGTTTAATGGTGCTTGGATAACAGACAGCCTTATTGACCAACAGCAAAACCTCTGGCTTACAAGCTATGGGCAAGGACTCTACTTTTTCCCTGCGGGGGCTGATTTACTTGGCGAACACAGCCATTACCGCCACGACAAGCAAGACACCAACGGCTTGAGTAGCGACTACCTTCTATCTCTTAATCAAGACACTCAAGGCATTATTTGGCTAGGTACTGACGGCTATGGTGTGCACCGCTATGACCCTAAACAACAGCAGTTCTCTCATCAATTAAAAACCTCTCAAGCAAATTCGTTAAGTCATAACTTTGTTCGTTCAATCATTAAAAGAGCCAATGGGGAGGTGTGGATTGGTACCCGTGATGGACTCAATCGCAAAACGACGTCGGGTTACCAGCACTTTAAAAACGCACTGCCAAATAAAAATATATTTGCCCTTCATGAAGACGCTAACCAGCAGTTGTGGATAGGTACCTACGGAGGCGGCTTAATAAAGTATCAAGATGGTCTTGATGAATTTGCAGTTTTTACCATGCAAAGCCACCAGCTAGCGAGTGACCGTGTTTACGCAATTACCAGCGATAAAACAGGTGCGCTTTGGCTTGGAAGTAACCAAGGCTTAACCCGCTTTGAACCAGCCTCTGCCAAAGTGACTCATTATAAGCACAGTGACGCGCAAAATAGCCTTGCCAACAACACAGTATTTACTTTGGCTTATGATAATGAAGAGCATGCACTGTGGATTGGTACTCGGGCTGGGCTCAATAAACTGGATATCGATACGGAGCAATTTACTTTAGTCGATGAGCAAGGCTCAGACGAGGCTGGGCTTAGCCATAATATGGTCACCTCTTTGTTGCTGAGTGGCGATCATATTTGGGTTGGCACCATGCAAGGCTTAAATCAAGTCAACACGCATAGCCTCACAGTGAAACAGATTACTGAACAGCAAGGTTTAGCTAACGACAATATATTTGACATTCTTGCCGATAAACAAGGCATGCTTTGGTTAGCAACCAATGGCGGACTCACTCGCTATAACCCCAGTACGCAGCAATTGCAGCAGTTTCTACCAGAAGACGGTATTCAGCATCAATCATTTATACTGGGTGCGAGCTATCAAGCAGACGATGGCGAATTATTTTTTGGTGGTATTAATGGCTACAATCATTTTTACCCCGAGCAACTAAACTTAACGCTCACGCCCCCTACTCCAGTGTTAACTGAGTTATTACTTAATAACCGAGCGATTAAAAGTAATCATTTTGATAAACAAACCAATACGCTTGCAAGTGCGACTCAGACATTCTCGTTTGCCAAGTCAGCTGGGGTTATCGGTTTTAAATTTAGTGCCTTAAAAAACGGCGCGACTCCAAAACATTACCAATATGGCTACAAGCTGGCAGGCTTTGATGAACAATTTTTATATACCGATGCATCCCTTAGGCAAATAAACTATCCGCAGCTGCCTGCTGGTCACTACCAGTTATTGCTAAGAGCAAAAGATCAATATGGGCAATGGAGTGACAGTACACAGCTACTAGCGCTTACTGTTGTGCCTCCTTGGTGGCAAACGAAATTAGCCTTCAGTATTTACTTCATGTTTGCTTTAGCACTGACTTGGCTTGTGTTAAATGCCTTGTACAAGCGCAAACTAGCAGAGCAAGAGAAGCAAACCGAAATTGAGCTAAACAAATTAAAAGATCAATTTTTAGATAACATTAGCCACGAACTCAAAACACCACTTAGCTTAATACTTGCTCCAATCAGTCAGTTGCAGCGAAGTAATGCCGATCCAAAAGCTCAAACGCAACTAGCGAGTATCAAACGAAACTGCCAACGCTTACTTGAGCTAATCAATCAACTTTTACAATTGAGTCAACGCCCAAGCACGGCAATTTACACTGTCAGCCCTTATACTATTACGCCATTTTTAACAGATTTGGTCGCGGATTTTAGGCCTCTGTTTGAGCAAAAACAGCTGCAATTTAGCTTTACTGACAGCACTTCTAAAGCCTTTAAGATAAACCTTGCACCTGAGCATGCTCACTCGATTTTTAGTAACCTGATAAGCAATGCACTTAAGTACACCTCTGCAGGTGGCACAGTCGCTATTCACCTTAGTGAAGTGCAACAAGCATTACAGTTTAAAATTACGGATACCGGTGTGGGTATTGCCTGTGAGCATCAGCAGTCGGTTTTTCAGCGCTTTACCCGCATAGCATCATCTGAACCAGGTAGTGGTATCGGCCTAAGCTTAGTAAAACAGCTCATTGAACAATACGGTGGCTCTATCAGCGTAAGCAGTAAGTTTGCTGAAGGTAGCTGCTTTACTGTGTCATTACCTATGATTGAACGTGCTGATAATCAAGCAAATAGCGCTATACAAATTCATACCTCACAACCAACACTGCTGATTGTTGAAGACAATCAGGAAATGGCTGAACTACTTCTTTGTTTGTTTAATACTGAGTTTAACTGCATGTGTGCAACTGATGGTCAGCAAGCTCTCGACCTTTGCCAGACAGACCTGCCTGACCTCATTATCAGCGATGTGATGATGCCGAATATGGATGGTTATCAACTGTTAGCAGCCCTTCGAGCAAACCCAGCCACCAGCCACATTCCGGTATTATTACTTTCTGCTAAAGCGGACACCCACAGTCGCTTAAAAGGGCTGGATTTATTGGCTGATGACTTTTTAAGTAAGCCTTTTGAACCCACTTTACTGATGAGCAGAGTAAAAGGACTGCTTAATCTGAGACAAATTTTAAACCAGCACCTAACAGCACAACTGGCAGCTCCTCTGAATAGTGATACAGCCGCTGTAACAGTACAAAATAAAGATTATTCCTTCACTGAAAAGCTTAAGCAGACAGTACAAGCACACTACCAAGATGAAAGCTTCTCGGTTGAGCAGCTAGCCTCTGCGTTATGTTTAAGTCCCCGTGCGCTGCAACTAAAAATGAAAGCCTTGTACTCACAAACGCCTTCTGATTATTTGCGCAATACTCGCTTAGAGTTTGCAAAAAAACAGCTAATCGATAGCGCGTTAGCAATTGGTCAAATCGCAGAACAAACCGGATTTAGCTCGCAAAGCTATTTTGCCCGAAGCTTTAAGAACTATGTTGGCTTGTCACCAAAACAGTATCGAGAAAAACATCAAAAACATGCCGAATTTCGCATCAGTGAATAAAGTTTTCGCCTGAGTGCTATTAATAACACACTGATTTTTATAGCTTATCCATACAAACGTCAATAACAACAAAGCCCATAGTGCGGCGTTATTTACTGCATGAGATATAAGTTAAGGAAAGTCATATGCTCACCAAAACACACAAAGCGATTTCGATTACGTTACTTGCTGCGGCACTGGCTGCATGCCAGAGTACTTCGACAACCACCAGCAATAACAACAGCCCTGATATAAACGAAGTTGCCAAGCAACAATACAATGGTCCTAAAGCTCGTATCGCTGTTGCCCGCTTTACTGACAAATCCAATGATTCGCATTGGTGGCGTAAAGAAATTGGTGAAGGGATGGCTGATCAACTCACAACCGCATTAGTCAGTACCAATCGCTTTATTGTTTTAGAGCGACAAGCACTCGATGCCGTATTATCAGAACAAGACCTTGCTGTATCAGGCCGCGTGAGTGCAGCATCAGGTGCTGCGTATGGTGAAATAGAGGGAGCCGAAATTGTTGTAGTTGCCGCAGTCACAGAGTTCGATGATGACAACTCAGGTACTCGTGTCGGCAGCGGCGGATTTATCGGCGATGTATTTAGCTCTGTATCGGCGGGCTTTTCAAGTTCACACATGGCAATAGATTTACGTTTAATCGACACGCGAACTTCTCGTATTCTCGCCGCTACCAGCGTTGAAGGTGGCAGCAAAGATTTTGACTTTACATCAGCTGCTACCAATTTTGGTGGTGCACTTGTTGGTGGTAACTTAAGTAGCTGGTCAAACACGCCAAAAGAAAAAGCACTGCGTGAAGTGATCGTAAAAGCCGTTGAGTTTTTAGAATCAAAAGTGCCAACAACTTATTATCGCTATAATAGCGATAACACCATTGCTGCAGGCCATACAGCCCCTGCACCACTAAAAGTAACCGCAGCTGCCGCTCCTGCTAAAGCCCCAGTCGCATCGGTTAGCGTTCCAAATCACAGAATGCCTTACTATGAAAAAACAGACTTAGCGATGTCACGCCTGAACTTGGTTTGTTTGGGTTATTTGAAAAGGCAGCCTCACTACGAAGAATATGAAATAGAAGACGTAGAGTACGATCAAGCAACGGTGCTTGCGCTCACTGAGTATCAGCAAGAAAATAAGCTCAAAGTGACAGGTCTTGCTGATGAGACGACAAAAAAATCTCTTGATGATTCAGGGTGTATTGCCAAAACGAACAAATCAAGTTTAGAAAGTCTTGGCAGTATGTTTAAATTTAACTAAGCAAACTAACAGCCAGTGCTAGCACTGGCTGTTGAAAATCTTAGTTTGTGCCTTTCACCAGTGGTACACCATTGTTACCAACAGGAATATAAACAGTTGTATGGTTAGGTGACTCAGCCATCTTTAACTGCGCATTAATAGCTTCATGTTGTAGATAGTTTGGCGTCAAAGTGGCATTAATAATTTTTTGCGCCTGTGCAATACCTTTCGCTTCTTCTACACGTATCTCAGCATCTTTTCGTGCAATTTCTTTTTGCGTTTCTTTTTCAGACAGCAATTGTTGTGCTGCTAATTTTTTCTCAACAGCATTAGCAACGATGGCCGGATAGTTAATATTTCCCACCACGACATTAGCGAGTTTAAATGGCGTTGGTTCTAAATACGCTTTTAAGCGGGCTGTTACTTCTGCAGCTATTTTCTCGCGATTGGTTTTTAGCACACCGCTATCATATTGCTGCACTATGTCACGCACATAAGTTCTAAATGTTTCACGAACAAATCGCGGATACCAATCTTCACCACCGTATTGCTCAACCACCGCTCTGACAGAGCCGCTTTCTATTGAAATGACCGCATGAAAATCAAAACTAATATTTAAGTCATCGTTAGCTAAAATCTTAAATGTTTCAGTATACGTGTTCGGGCGCATATCAATATTAATTACCTGATTACGCCACAGTGACATGCCGTAGTTAGCAGGGCCAATCATAGTGCCTTGATAACCACCTTCGCCAAACACGCGCGGCTTTTCAAATACGTAACCTTCTTCACCCGCGGGTGTACTTGGGTTAGTACACGCAGTGAGCGATACAGCAACTAACCCTGCTACTGCTAAACTTGGAAAAACACTCGATAGAAGTGTTTGCGTCCCTGAACGTTTAAATTTCATTTTTTGTTATCTCATTCCATTATAAAATTTGTAATAACTCACCACGATAAAAATCACATAACAACCAAATTTGTTGAAATGGATGGTGCTTAGGCACATCAAGGTGAGTAAGTACTGACTTAAAATCATCGAAATGCCATATAGTACTGGCATTGCGAATTAATAACCAAGGCTGCGTAGACTCGTAATGTTTTTTGGCTTTTTGTGCCAGCAAGCGATGCAAAGCACAGTGCAAACGCTCGTTACTGGGGGCTAAAGCCATTTCAGCAAGATCGCGTTGCATGGAGATAGACAGCGGCCGACCTAACACCGCCATTGCTTCTGTTTCACTGGCATATAAATGCGCGACTTCAATATCGAGCCGTTCATCACCTTTATAACAACTCACGTCTGGTTTACTCGGCGTGTTATGCCAAATATTACGCATGCTTACGCCAAACTGCTTTTCGTAACAGCGTAAAAACAGTTTTGCTGCGCCATGCTCGAGCGCTATTTTCTCTTGTTCACTTTCACGATTCATTTAATGTTGCATACACATCTTTTAATAACCCAGAAGCGCCAAAACGAAATAGCTCGGGTTGTAAGTACGCTTCACCCATAATTGATTCAGCGAGGGCTAAATACTCAGCAGCATCGGTGACTGTTCTGACCCCGCCCGCCGCTTTAAAACCGACCTTTTTACCACTCGCTTTTATGGTATTTAACATGATGTCAGTTGCAGCTAGCGTTGCATTGACAGCCACTTTACCGGTACTGGTTTTAACAAAATCAGCGCCACCATCAATTGCCAGCTTAGTTGCTGTTGCAATGAGATCATCGCTTAATTCGCCACTTTCGATAATAACTTTAAGTTGCGCTTGGCTGCCACATGCCTCTTTTGACGCTTTGACATACTCAAAAACTTTGCGCTCATCACCGGCGATTAGTGCTTTATAGGGGATCACTAAATCAATTTCATCAGCACCGCGTTCAATGGCAAACAAGGTTTCATTTAGCACTTCCTCTAATGGTTGCTCCCCACTAGGAAAGTTAGTGACGGTAGCCACCTTGACTTGCTGTAGTTCGCGCTCAGCGAGTGCAAGCTTAGCGTCACTGACAAACTGGCTATATACACAAACCGCTGCAGGAATGCCTAACTTAGGCTCAATACTAGCAACCAAGTTATTAATGGTTTCTGTTGTGTCGCTATCATTCAGAGTTGTTAAGTCCATCAGTGCCACCGCTTGGGCAGCAATTGTTTGTATTTTAGTCATTGCTCTTATTTTTGTGTTGCCATATTAGTGACCTATAGTAGCAAATTTTTATCATTCGGCTATAAATCATAACTAATCACCATAAGGCAGCTAATTTACTTGTAACTCGTCGCAATCCCTTGTTAACTAAGTCTTAAGCCAAAACAAACCACCTGGTATAACTTTTAGTTATATAAACTTGGTTTTAATTATTTTTTACTTTTTTTAGAGCACTATATTCTGCTTGCCTGCAATAAGCAGTTTCGTTGATGTGTTTTAGGGGTGAGAACAAAGTGCAATATTTACCAATCTTTACCAAATTAGACGACAAACCTGTGCTGGTAGTCGGCGGTGGAGATGTCGCGTTACGTAAATGCCGTGCGTTTTTAAAGGCACGTGCTCATGTGACACTAGTCGCCCCTGAATTTTGTGATGAACTGCGAGAACTTGCTGAGCAAGGAGATGTAACACTCATTAACGACTTTTTCAAAGAACAGTATTTAGATCAGCAAATGCTGGTAATTGCCGCGACAGATATCGACAGCGTTAACAAAGATGTTTTTGAACTTGCGAATGCGCGCAATATTTTCGTTAACGTGGTGGATGATCAACCTAAATGCAGCTTCATTTTTCCGTCCATTGTTGACCGTGACCCGATCACAATTGCAATTTCAAGCGCAGGCACAGCACCGGTATTAGCACGTCGTTTACGTGAAAAACTCGAAACGCTTATTCCACAGCATATTGGTCCACTCGCTACATTAGTTGGTAGCTTTCGCGACAAAGTAAAACAACGCTTTAAACACTTTGCTGATCGCCGCCAGTTTTGGGAAGGCGTATTTGATTCATCCGTCGTAAGCAAAGTGCAAGCGGGTAATACCGAAGCTGCCACAGCGCAGTTAGAGCAATTGTTAGATGCCAAACCAGAGCCTGAAGGCGAAGTGTATGTTGTGGGTGCAGGCCCTGGTGACCCTGAGTTATTAACACTAAAAGCACTGCAATTAATGCAACAAGCTGATGTGGTGGTATATGACTACTTGGTTTCTGATGAAATTATGGATTTAGTACGCCGTGATGCAGACCTAGTTTGCGTAGGTAAACGTTTAGGCGATCACAGTGTGGCGCAAGAAGATACCAACCAGATGCTGGTTGATTTTGCCAAGCAAGGCAAAAAAGTATGCCGTATTAAAGGTGGCGACCCGTTTATTTATGGTCGTGGTGGTGAAGAAGTACAAGTGCTAGCCGCGAATAAAGTACGTTACCAAATCGTACCGGGTATTACTGCTGCTGCAGGTTGTAGCGCTTATGCCGGTATTCCTCTTACTCACAGAGATCACGCACAAGCCATTCAGTTTGTGACAGGTCACTGTAAAAAAGATGGTCAAGAATTGGATTGGCAATCACTCGCCAAGCCAAATCAGACCTTAGCGATTTATATGGGAGTGATTAAATCACCGCATATTCAAGCACAACTATTAAAACATGGCCGCGGTGCAGACACACCGGTTGCCATTATCGAAAACGGCACACGTAAAGAACAACGTGTGGTAACAGGGCAATTAGGTGAGCTGGCCGACTTGATTTCGCGCCATAGCATTATTTCACCCGCCTTATTAATTATTGGCGAAGTTGCATCATTGCACCATCAGCTTGCATGGTTTGGTCAAACAGAACAAACCAGCAGCTTTGCCCAGCCAATTACTGGCGTAGCTTAATTTAACTTTTAATCATTTTAGTAGGACGACTAACAATGGCTTTAACACACCTTCAGCAATTAGAAGCTGAAAGTATCAAAATCATGCGTGAAGTTGCTGCTGAGTTTGAAAACCCGGTGATGCTTTACTCAATTGGTAAAGATTCATCAGTGTTATTACACTTAGCACGTAAAGCGTTTTATCCAGCAAAAATTCCATTTCCACTTTTACACGTTGATACCAATTGGAAGTTTAAGGAAATGATCGCGTTTCGTGACCGCCTAGCTAAAGACTATGGTTTTGATTTAATCGTCCACAAAAACCCTGAAGGGTTAGAGATTGATATCAATCCATTTGTGCACGGCTCAGCAAAGCACACCGACATCATGAAAACGCAAGGCTTAAAGCAAGCGCTAGATAAATACGGCTTTGATGCTGCATTTGGTGGTGCTCGTCGTGACGAAGAGAAATCACGAGCTAAAGAGCGTGTTTACTCATTCCGTGACAAACACCACAGATGGGATCCAAAAAACCAACGTCCAGAGCTTTGGAATACGTACAACAGCCAAGTTAATCCGGGTGAAAGCATTCGTGTATTCCCGTTATCTAACTGGACTGAGCTGGATATTTGGCAGTATATCTACCAAGAAAACATTGAAATGGTTCCACTTTACCTTGCCAAAGAACGCCCTGTCGTTGAGCGTAACGGCACGCTAATCATGGTTGATGATGAGCGTATGCCATTAGAAGAAGGCGAAGTACCGCAAATGAAGTCGGTACGTTTTCGTACTCTTGGTTGTTACCCGCTAACGGGCGCTGTGGAATCAACGGCAGGTACCTTAACTGAAATTATTGAAGAAATGCTGCTTTCAACCTCTTCTGAGCGTGAAGGCCGCGTGATTGATCACGACTCTGCTGGTTCAATGGAAAAGAAAAAACGTGAGGGCTATTTCTAATGTCTAAAACAAACGACACGATTAATGAAGTAAGAGAGTTAGGCATCGACGCCTACCTTGCGCGTCAACAAGACAAAAGCCTTTTACGCATGCTGACCTGTGGTAGTGTGGATGACGGTAAATCTACGCTGATTGGCCGCCTTTTACATGACAGTCACCAAATTTATGAAGACCAACTTGCAGCCCTGCATAAAGACAATGAAAAAGTTGGTAATGCGGGTGAAGAGCTTGATTTAGCACTTCTTGTAGATGGTCTTCAAGCAGAGCGTGAACAAGGTATTACCATTGACGTTGCTTATCGTTACTTCTCTACAGCAAAACGTAAATTCATTATTGCTGATACGCCAGGACATGAGCAGTACACGCGCAACATGGTGACCGGCGCATCAACCAGTGATGTGGCGATTATCTTAGTTGATGCGCGTTATGGCGTACAAGTACAAACTAAGCGTCATAGCTTTATCTGTGACTCGTTAGGTATCAAGCAGTTTGTTGTTGCTATCAACAAGATGGATATCGTCGATTTCGATGAAACCGTATATGAGAAAATCAAAGCTGACTACCTTAAGTTTGCAGAGCAACTAAACGTTACTAATATCAAATTTGTGCCGATGTCAGCGCTGAAAGGTGACAATGTAGTTACACGCTCAGAGCACACACCTTATTACACAGAAAAGCCACTGCTGGAGTTACTTGAAGACTCACCAGCGGCTGAAATTGATAACGGTTTTGAAGCGCGTCTTCCGGTGCAATATGTAGTACGCCCAAACCTAGACTTCCGTGGTTTCCAAGGTACTTTAACGTCTGGCAAACTTAGCGTGGGTGATGCAGTGAAAGTGTTACCATCAGGTAAAAGCTCAAGCATTAAAGAGATTGTAACTTTCGATGGCAACTTAGATACCGCTGAAGCAGGTCAAGCAATCACTCTAACGTTAAACGACGAAATTGATATCAGTCGTGGTGATGTAATTGTACCAGCCGCTTCAAAAGCTGCTGTAACAAACCGTATTCAAGCTAAATTAGTGTGGATGCATGAAGCGCCGCTTGTATTAGGTAAAAGCTATAACTTTAAGTTAGGCAGCAAAAATACCTCGGCAGTGGTAAGAAAAATCGATCACACTATTGATGTAAATACCCTTGAGCATGGTCAAGCAGACTCATTACAACTTAACGAAATTGCGATTGTAACCTTAGAGCTTACAGAAACAATTTTGGCTGATGAGTACCACAACAACCATGAAACAGGTGCGTTTATCCTAATTGACCGCCTATCAAACCTAACCGTTGCGGCAGGTATGATTGAGCAATTACTTAGCACTGAAGAACAGCAAAGTAGCTTTAGCGACTTTGAAGTTGAGTTTAACGCTTTAGTACGCAAGCACTTCCCTCATTGGCAAGCGCTTGATATAAGCCAACTTAAATAGGCTAGGTAAGACAATGCTGGCTATAAGACAACAACCGTTTTTAAGCCAGCATTACTATTTATATTTGATTACCACACTCTCACCCCTTTAAATCTATTTCTTTATTTTGAGAGCTTTGGTTTCTCAATGATTGGAGTAAAGACAATGGATGAAAATATCGTTTGGCATAATTACGCCATTAGCAAATCACAGCGTAGTGAGCAAAAAAAGCATAAGCCTGCCATTTTATGGTTCACTGGCTTTTCAGGTTCAGGCAAAAGCACAGTTGCGAACGCACTAGAAAGCGCATTAAACCAGCTAGGCGTTCACACCTATCTACTCGATGGTGACAATGTGCGTCATGGCTTGTGTAAAGATCTTGGCTTTACAGATGAAGACCGCGTGGAAAACATTCGCCGCGTCGGTGAAACTGCAAAGCTAATGGTCGATGCCGGTCTTGTTGTATTAACCGCATTTATTTCGCCATTCCAAAGCGAACGCGATATGGTAAGAAACTTAGTAGAGGATGGTGAGTTTATTGAGGTATTTTTAGATACCCCGCTCGACGTGTGTGAAACACGCGACCCTAAAGGGCTTTATAAAAAAGCACGAGCAGGTGAAATTAAGCACTTCACTGGTATCGACTCAGTCTATCAAATCCCTACATCGCCAGAAATTAAAATCGATACTAGCAAAAACACCCTAGACCAATCGGTGCAAGAGCTGGTAGCGTATTTAAAACAACAGCAAATTATAGGTTAAGTCATGAATCAAACGGAACTGCTAGAAGAAATCTTACTCCTCGCACGCCAAGCCGGCAGTGCAATAATGGGGATTTACGAAAAGGACTTTAATGTTGAGTACAAAGCTGATGAAAGCCCAGTGACCGACGCCGACCTAGCAGCTCACAAAGTGATTGTGAATGGCTTACAACACCTCACCCCTGATGTACCAATTCTAAGCGAAGAAAGCGCTGATATTAGCTGGGATATCCGTCAAACTTGGCAACGCTACTGGTTAGTAGACCCAATTGATGGCACCAAAGAGTTCATCAAAAAGAATGGCGAATTCACCGTGAACATTGCCTTGATAGAAAAAGGTAAACCGGTATTAGCGGTTGTCGATGCACCGGCATTAGGTGTGTCGTATATTGCTGCAGAAGCAATTGGTGCCTTTAAAGATAAAGGTGATGAGCGCATTGAACTTAAGGTAACCCGTAAGCCAAATAAAGGGCTTATCCGTGTTGTCGGCAGCCGTTCACACCCATCTCCTGATTTAGCTGAATTCGTAAAACAGTTTGAAGATGTAGAAATGGTTTCAAAGGGCAGCTCACTAAAACTTTGTCTTGTTGCCGAAGGCAGTGCAGATATTTACCCACGCCTTGGCCCAACCTGTGAGTGGGATACTGGAGCAGGTCATGCGATTGCCGAAATAGCTGGCGCAACGGTTAGCAAACTCGATGGCAGCCCACTACTGTATAACAGTAAAGAAGAGTATCTGAATCCGTTTTTTGTCGTATCGGCAATACAGAACTAAAAGCGTTCCGTTAAATATCGTAGACTGGGTAGAGCGTAGCGAAACCCAGCATCTATCTTGCCATCTTAACTCTAGCCCCTTTAATGCTCCTTATTTTACAATCAGTTTAACCTAGCCAATAAGCCTTTGCTCCTATAGTATTTTGCTCTCTCAAACTATTAAAGGAATAACCATGACGACTGTTGAAAAAGCAATTGAAGCCGGCTATGAAGCCCAAATTAGCGCACTATATAAAGCCCTTTCACAAGGAGTGCTTGCCGCCAATGGCGATGAAAGTGAAATCACTGCAGCTGAAGCACGTTTTAAGAAAGGTTTAGCATTTGCCGCAGACATTAAAGCTCGCGCACTTGCAGCCGCAGAATAAATACCACAACTGGGCTTTCTAAATAAGCCCAGCTCTCTTCCTTTGTAAGTCTCTCCTTACAGCATAGTTATCTAAATACAACGCTAAAACATGCATTCTTAGTCGCTTTTCTATATGCTGCGCGACAATTATTATTCTAATAGTGGAGTGCTAATGAACACACATCAAGATGCTATGCCGTATGATGCATCGACAACAAGTAGTAACTCAAAATGGAACCTTCATGACACCCAATGGGTTTTAAGTTTATTTGGCACCGCAGTCGGTGCGGGGATTTTATTCTTACCAATTAATATCGGTATCGGCGGATTTTGGCCTTTAATTATCATGGCATGCCTTGCCTTTCCGATGACTTACTTAGCTCACAGAGGCTTAGCCCGATTTGTTTTATCATCAAAAAAGCCTGAAGCAGACTTTACCGATGTAGTAGAAGAACACTTTGGCATTAACGCCGGGCGCTTAATCTCTTTACTGTATTTTCTCTCTATCTTCCCTATCTTACTTATTTACGGAGTTGGTTTAACCAACACTGTTGATAGCTTTATCGTTAATCAATTAGGTATGGAATCACCACCACGCGTACTGTTATCTGGTGTGCTCGTTGGCGGTATGATCAGTTTAATGCTTGGTGGCGAAGCATTGATGTTACGTGCTTTTGCAATTCTTGTTTATCCTCTCGTCGCTATCTTGTTCTTCTTATCTATTTACCTGATCCCAAGCTGGCAAATGCCAGATGTATCAGTCCCTGAGTTTTCAGGATTCATGAAAACACTTTGGTTATCAATACCTATCATTGTATTCTCATTTAGCCATGCTGCAGCAATATCAAGCTTTGTGCATGTACAGCGCGCTCACTACGGCAATAATGCCAAAATGAAGTCAGAAGCAATTCTAAAGCGCACCAGCTTATTATTAATTGTGTTTGTTTTACTGTTTGTATTCTCGTGCGTACTGTCACTATCTACAGAACAAATGGTACAAGCAAAAGCTGATAACGTGTCTATCTTGTCATTCCTTGCCAATATCACTGATAACTCGTTTATTGCTACTCTAGGGCCATTAGTTGCCTTTATCGCGATTACGTCTTCATTCTTAGGCCACTTCTTAGGTGCCCGTGAAAGCTTCAACGGCCTTGTTAGTAAGCAAGCCCATATGAACCCTAAACTCGTTGATAAGATTGGCACTGTTATCATGTTCTTTGCTATTTGGTATTGCTCAGTGATCAACCCAAGTATTTTAGACATGATGGATCAGCTATCAGGCCCTATCATTGCCATGATCCTCTTCATCATGCCAATGATTGCCGTATATAAGGTGCCTAGCTTACACAAATACAGAAATCGTTTGAGCACATTGTTCGTACTTACAATTGGCGCTCTAGCTGTGTTTGCACTTATCTACAACATGATTAAGTAATCTCATTATTGCTAGATATAGAAGCCCAGCCGGGAAACCGGCTGGGCTTTTTTGTTACGCGAAATGTGGGAGTGGAGTTAGCGAGTTGCTAGTTAGCGAGGGGAAAGTTGAAAGAGTAAAGTTTGAAGGTCTGGCGTAGGTTGGGTAGAGCGCAGAGAAACCCAACACAGAGCTATCAGCTTTCAGCCGTCAGCGATCAGCTGCGCGGTGGAGGTGTTTGCTGCTGCGCCTCCCTCTGGCTCTGGCTCTGGCTCTAGGTTCTAGGTTCTAGGTAAAGTGTACTTGTAGGTATGGTTTTAGTCGTGAATGTGTTTGTTATGGTCTGAATTCGGCACTGAAGTGCCTCCTACGGGGGTTTGTTGCTGAGGGTGACTCAGTTACCTAGCAACCCGGTAGATCAACTAACATCTATTATCTGACGTCTGATGTCTATTGACTATTCGGCACTGAAGTGCCTCCTACAGGGGGTGTTGCTGCGGGTGACTCTTTACTAAACAACCCCGCAGTTCAACTGACCTCTAATATCTGACATCTGATGTCTCTGTATTTCAACTGACGTATGACGGCTGAAAGCTGACAGCTCCAGACGCAAAAAAGCCCGACTCTTTCGAATCGGGCTTTCTCTTATTTGGAGCCTGGCGATGTCCTACTTTCACATGGCAAATGCCACACTATCATCGGCGCTGTTTCGTTTCACTACTGAGTTCGGCATGGGGTCAGGTGGGTCCAAAACGCTATTGTCACCAAGCAAATTTGGTTTTAATTCGCTCTTTTGAGCAAATTAATAAATCTGGAATTCTGATATCAAGTAAATGTCTACTTTAGTAACTTAACTTCTGTTCGTTACGCTGTCATAAAACGCGTTTGGCGTTGTATGGTTAAGCCTCACGGGTAATTAGTACAGGTTAGCTTAATGGCTCACACCACTTCCACATCCTGCCTATCAACGTTGTAGTCTTCAACGGCCCTTCAGAGACTTTAAAAGTCTAGTGAGAACTCATCTCGAGGCCTGCTTCGCGCTTAGATGCTTTCAGCGCTTATCAGTTCCGAACGTAGCTACCGGGCAATGCCATTGGCATGACAACCCGAACACCAGCGGTTCGTTCACTCCGGTCCTCTCGTACTAGGAGCAACCCCTCTCAATTCTCAAACGCCCACGGCAGATAGGGACCGAACTGTCTCACGACGTTCTAAACCCAGCTCGCGTACCACTTTAAATGGCGAACAGCCATACCCTTGGGACCGACTTCAGCCCCAGGATGTGATGAGCCGACATCGAGGTGCCAAACACCGCCGTCGATATGAACTCTTGGGCGGTATCAGCCTGTTATCCCCGGAGTACCTTTTATCCGTTGAGCGATGGCCCTTCCATTCAGAACCACCGGATCACTATGACCTACTTTCGTACCTGCTCGACGTGTCTGTCTCGCAGTTAAGCTGGCTTCTACCATTACACTAACCGTACGATGTCCGACCGTACTTAGCCAACCTTCGTGCTCCTCCGTTACTCTTTGGGAGGAGACCGCCCCAGTCAAACTACCCACCAGGCACTGTCCGTAACCCCGATAAGGGGCCGACGTTAGAACATCAAAACTACAAGGGTGGTATTTCAAGGACGGCTCCACAAAAACTAGCGTTTCTGCTTCAAAGCCTCCCACCTATCCTACACATGTAGGTTCAATGTTCAGTGCCAAGCTGTAGTAAAGGTTCACGGGGTCTTTCCGTCTAGCCGCGGGTACACAGCATCTTCACTGCGATTTCAATTTCACTGAGTCTCGGGTGGAGACAGCGTGGCCATGGTTACACCATTCGTGCAGGTCGGAACTTACCCGACAAGGAATTTCGCTACCTTAGGACCGTTATAGTTACGGCCGCCGTTTACCGGGGCTTCGATCAAGAGCTTCGTCCGAAAACTAACCCCATCAATTAACCTTCCGGCACCGGGCAGGTGTCACACCGTATACGTCATCTTGCGATTTTGCACAGTGCTGTGTTTTTAATAAACAGTCCCAGCCACCTGGTCACTGCGGCTCCCGTCCGCTTAGAGAGCAAGTCTCATCACAGATAGGAGCGTACCTTCTCCCGAAGTTACGGTACGATTTTGCCTAGTTCCTTCACCCGAGTTCTCTCAAGCGCCTTAGTATTCTCTACCTGACCACCTGTGTCGGTTTGGGGTACGATTCGGTATAATCTGAAGCTTAGAGGCTTTTCCTGGAAGTATGGCATCAACAACTTCACCACCTTAGTGGCTCGTCTCGTGTCTCAGTCTTAAGAGTCCGGATTTTCCTAAACTCTCAACCTACTCACTTTCACATGGACAACCAACGCCATGCTTGTTTAGCCTGCTCCGTCCCCCCATCGCAATTATACCAAGTACGGGAATATTAACCCGTTTCCCATCGACTACGCCTTTCGGCCTCGCCTTAGGGGTCGACTTACCCTACCCTGATTAACATGGGATAGGAACCCTTGGTCTTCCGGCGTGCGGGTTTTTCACCCGCATTATCGTTACTCATGTCAGCATTCGCACTTCTGATACCTCCAGCATACCTCCCGGTACACCTTCAACGGCTTACAGAACGCTCCCCTACCACTCAAAATAAATTTTGAATCCGCAGCTTCGGTGCATAGTTTAGCCCCGTTACATCTTCCGCGCAGACCGACTCGACCAGTGAGCTATTACGCTTTCTTTAAAGGATGGCTGCTTCTAAGCCAACCTCCTGGCTGTCTGGGCCTTTCCACATCGTTTCCCACTTAACTATGACTTTGGGACCTTAGCTGGCGGTCTGGGTTGTTTCCCTCTTCACGACGGACGTTAGCACCCGCCGTGTGTCTCCCGGATAGTACTTTACGGTATTCGGAGTTTGCAAAGGGTTGGTAAGTCGGGATGACCCCCTAGCCTTAACAGTGCTCTACCCCCGTAAGTATTCGTCCGAGGCTCTACCTAAATAGATTTCGGGGAGAACCAGCTATCTCCCGGTTTGATTAGCCTTTCACTCCTAGCCACAGGTCATCCCCTAACTTTTCAACGTTAGTGGGTTCGGTCCTCCAGTTGATGTTACTCAACCTTCAACCTGCCCATGGCTAGATCACCGGGTTTCGGGTCTATACCTTGCAACTCAACGCCCAGTTAAGACTCGGTTTCCCTACGGCTACCCTAATCGGTTAACCTCGCTACAAAATATAAGTCGCTGACCCATTATACAAAAGGTACGCAGTCACCCTCGAAGGGCTCCTACTGCTTGTACGTACACGGTTTCAGGTTCTATTTCACTCCCCTCACAGGGGTTCTTTTCGCCTTTCCCTCACGGTACTGGTTCACTATCGGTCAGTTGGGAGTATTTAGCCTTAGATGATGGTCCACCTATATTCAGTCAAAGTTTCACGTGCTCCGACCTACTCGATTTCACTTAAGATGCATTTTCGTGTACGGGACTATCACCCTGTATCGTCAAACTTTCCAGAATGTTCCACTAACACATAATAAGCTTAAGGGCTGGTCCGGTTTCGCTCGCCGCTACTTCCGGAATCTCGGTTGATTTCTGTTCCTACGGGTACTTAGATGTTTCAGTTCTCCGCGTTCGCCTCGTTAACCTATGTATTCAGTTAACGATACCTGCAAGCAGGTGGGTTTCCCCATTCGGAAATCCTAGTCTCAAGCGCTTTTTACTAGCTTGACTAGGCTTATCGCAAGTTAATACGTCCTTCATCGCCTCCAACTGCCAAGGCATCCACCGTGTACGCTTAGTCACTTAACCATACAACCCAAACGGGTCTTTGTTAGTGACAGCTGTTAACTTCGCCAGAAGTTAATTCATCAAATAATGATGAGAATACTAAAGTAGATACCGATTAATCATTGCTGATTAACTGGCATATTTTTACTTTTGAAAACTCTTTATAAATAACAATGTTATCTATAAGAATTTTAATATCAGCTTTCCAAATTTTTAAAGAGCAAGAGAATAAACTTCTCAAAATTAAACACACTCTATTCTCAAGCAGTTTATTACCTGATTAAGAATGTTTATTTTTGAGGAGTAAAAGTGGTGGAGCTAAGCAGGATCGAACTGCTGACCTCCTGCGTGCAAGGCAGGCGCTCTCCCAGCTGAGCTATAGCCCCACATATGCTGGTACTTATTGCTTAATTTGCCACTTCATAAGAAGTGGTGGGTCTGAGTAGATTTGAACTACCGACCTCACCCTTATCAGGGGTGCGCTCTAACCAACTGAGCTACAGACCCAAACAATAAGTGTTGTTCTCTTTACAATTAACAATCATCTGTGTGGACACTACGAACAAATAAGTTCTAAATCGTATAAGGAGGTGATCCAGCCCCAGGTTCCCCTAGGGCTACCTTGTTACGACTTCACCCCAGTCATGAATCACTCCGTGGTGAACGTCCTCCCGAAGGTTAGACTATCCACTTCTGGAGCAACCCACTCCCATGGTGTGACGGGCGGTGTGTACAAGGCCCGGGAACGTATTCACCGCGTCATTCTGATACGCGATTACTAGCGATTCCGACTTCATGGAGTCGAGTTGCAGACTCCAATCCGGACTACGACGCACTTTAAGTGATTCGCTTACCCTCGCAGGTTCGCAGCACTCTGTATGCGCCATTGTAGCACGTGTGTAGCCCTACACGTAAGGGCCATGATGACTTGACGTCGTCCCCACCTTCCTCCGGTTTATCACCGGCAGTCTCCTTAGAGTTCCCGACCGAATCGCTGGCAACTAAGGATAGGGGTTGCGCTCGTTGCGGGACTTAACCCAACATCTCACAACACGAGCTGACGACAGCCATGCAGCACCTGTATCAGAGTTCCCGAAGGCACCAAACCATCTCTGGTAAGTTCTCTGTATGTCAAGTGTAGGTAAGGTTCTTCGCGTTGCATCGAATTAAACCACATGCTCCACCGCTTGTGCGGGCCCCCGTCAATTCATTTGAGTTTTAACCTTGCGGCCGTACTCCCCAGGCGGTCTACTTAATGCGTTAGCTTTGAAAAACAGTCCCGAGGGACCGAGCTTCTAGTAGACATCGTTTACGGCGTGGACTACCAGGGTATCTAATCCTGTTTGCTCCCCACGCTTTCGTACATGAGCGTCAGTGTTGACCCAGGTGGCTGCCTTCGCCATCGGTATTCCTTCAGATCTCTACGCATTTCACCGCTACACCTGAAATTCTACCACCCTCTATCACACTCTAGTTTGCCAGTTCGAAATGCAGTTCCCAGGTTGAGCCCGGGGCTTTCACATCTCGCTTAACAAACCGCCTGCGTACGCTTTACGCCCAGTAATTCCGATTAACGCTCGCACCCTCCGTATTACCGCGGCTGCTGGCACGGAGTTAGCCGGTGCTTCTTCTGTAAGTAACGTCACAGCTAAGTGCTATTAACACTTAACCTTTCCTCCTTACTGAAAGTGCTTTACAACCCGAAGGCCTTCTTCACACACGCGGCATGGCTGCATCAGGCTTGCGCCCATTGTGCAATATTCCCCACTGCTGCCTCCCGTAGGAGTCTGGGCCGTGTCTCAGTCCCAGTGTGGCTGATCATCCTCTCAAACCAGCTAGGGATCGTCGCCTTGGTGAGCCATTACCTCACCAACTAGCTAATCCCACTTGGGCTAATCTTATGGCGTGAGGCCCGAAGGTCCCCCACTTTGGTCCGTAGACATCATGCGGTATTAGCAGTCGTTTCCAACTGTTGTCCCCCACCATAAGGCATATTCCCAAGCATTACTCACCCGTCCGCCGCTCGTCAGCAGAGTAGCAAGCTACTCTCTGTTACCGCTCGACTTGCATGTGTTAGGCCTGCCGCCAGCGTTCAATCTGAGCCATGATCAAACTCTTCAATTAAAAGTTTTTTGAAACCGAAGTTTCGTGCTCAATGAATTCTGAATTTTGATATCTTTCGATATCGAATTGACTGTGCTGAAACAAGTAAACTTGTTTCCGTTGGTCACTCAGTTCAATTGAGACTCTAAATTTGTTTGCGTCGCTTAGTAAACTAAGCTTCGCTGTTAGAACTCAACCTGTACGAGTGCCCACACAGATGATTGCTTTATATTGTTAAAGAACGTTGCGACGTTGTCGCTAGGGATGCGTATAATACATCCTTAAATTTTCGAGTCAACACTTAATTTCAAACTTTCTTTCGATTATTTGAAACCGAAGTTTCACTTAACTCTCTGCTACGTTGTTCAGCGTCTTTCGTTGCTGCCCGCCGTGTCAGTGGGGTCGCATTATAGGGAGATCCAAAAACAGATCAACACTTTTTTTCGATCTTTTTACTGTTCGCTCAAAAAGCGAACTAAATTTACCGAAAACAGCAAAAACGGTCGCTATTATGGCTGTTTTTTAAGCCAATATTCATAATTTAATGCAAATTTCATTGCTATGTTCATTTAACTCGTTAAGATAGCAAGTTCACAATGTTAAATTAATGTTTATTTCTTGTTTATTGGTAGATCAAAATGAAATTACCCGATCAAAAATCTTTTCTTTTCTCAGTTATTCTTGCTGTTTTAGGTTTTGTGGTTGTTAAGTTTGCATTTGCAAGCTTGGCTTTGGACCCAGCATTACTATTTGGTGCAGGCTTATTAATTGGTGCTTTAGTTATTGCAGCACTTTCATCAACGTCAAGTGAGGAGGCCGAAGTAAAAACAAAAACACTTTATGTTGGCAACCTACCTTATCGTGCTAATGAAGGTGTTGTTCGTGCTTTATTTGAAGAGCAAGGCAAAGTTTTCAACGTACGTTTATTAAAAGATAAAAATACAGGTAAACGTCGTGGCTTTGGTTTTGTTGAAATGGCAGAAGCGGATGCAGATAACGCAATCAATCAATTAAATGATAGCGAGTTCCAACAACGTACTTTAAAAGTGCGTGAAGCAAAACAAAAACAAGAGAACGAGGCTAATGGTTTCCGTGAGGAATCTGATCAGTCAGCGTAATCAGCTCAACGCGTAATTGCGAATGACCTATAGGAGCCGTTGCATAGTAATGCAGCGGCTTTTTTTATCGGTTGTAAAAGTAAAGCCTCGTAAAGTAATCAAACTCTCAACGCGCTTAGCAATAGCTTTACCAGAATCAATGAGTAGTACCTGTCGTTTGAAGTAGTCACTAATCGCGCTGGCGAGTAATGGGAAGTGCGTACAACCAAGAACTAATACATCTATATCTTCTGCTATCGCTAAATCACTCAATACTTTCTCAAGCTTTGCTTTATTGATTTTCTGCGTATGAAATAGTGTTTCAGCAATTTCCACCAGCGCCGTTGATCCATATAAGCTAACTTGTGTGCCTTGGCTATGAGTACTAATTAAGTTTGCAGTGTAGCAACTCTTAGTCGTCGATGGCGTCGCCAATAAGCCAATATGTTTACTCTTACTAATAGCGCACGCAGGCTTTATCGCAGGTACAACACCAACAACTTCGATGTTTGTATAAGGGCGAATAGTTTCTAGTGCAGAGGTAGAAGCGGTATTACAGGCAATAACTAGGATATCTACGTGTAAGTTTGCTGTTTCTATAAACTTTAGTAGTGCAAAAAGACGAGCGATGATCGTTTGCTGGCTTTGTGCGCCGTAAGGCAATAAAGCATTATCCATAAAATAGCTATAATCAGCATCAGGGATCACAGCTTGGATCTGTTCTAGTACGGTTGTTCCACCTATACCTGAATCAAACACCATTATATGAACTGACAAACTGCTTACCTCGGATCATCAAAGGTCAGCAGTTTGCCATGTGGCTTAATAAAAAGAAAGAAAGGACTACGCTTCTTCTGTTGCCGAACGTAGCTTATTCATTTGCTCAAACATGGCTTTGGTATAATCCACCAGCTTACTGACTTCTTCTTTATCTTGGTTTAACCATTGTAAGATGCCAGCTAGTTCATTTTGCAAACCAATATCGCCTGCTTTATTAAACGCCTGCTTCAAGTCGTCATTAAATGGCGCAATTTTCTCAGCAACTTCTTTTTCAGGGGCTGGTTTATATTCTTCATAGCCTTTAATAGCTGCCACTGTTTTGGTTTGTTTCAGATCCATCGTAAAGCCAACAAGTTGCTCGTTGCCTAAGTTCAACTCTTTAGCTTGTTCAAAGGCATCTTCTAATGAACCAGAGAAGAATGTCTCACTGACACTTTGTAAGTCTTCCATCAGTTCATTGATAGCTTGCTGCTCTTGCTCATTTAGATCGCCATTGACTGTCATCGAGAATGATAAGTCACGAGATTGAGACGATTCACTGACAAAGGCCTCGTTATCACCATTTTTGCTATAGCTGCTTGCTGACTTACTTTGATATGCATCTGCAAAACTAATACTCACTTCATCACCTTCAGCGGTGGTGAAGGTGTATTCAGCGTTATTACTTAAACTAATATACTGAGCTTGGCTTACTGAAACCGCATTCGGTTTAGGGTTGAACAAGTCTTCCTCTAATTCATCAATACCTTTGTAGATACCTTCTTTAGACTTTTCGATGCCCTCTTCGATGTCATCGTTAAGAATACCTGACTCTTTAAGCTCATCATACGCATCGTCGATGCCCATTTGCACACCTTTGCGTGCATCACCTAGCATGCCTTTAAGTTTTTCATCATCAGCGCCATCAGCTTTTGCTTTACGAAGTGCACCGCCAACAAAGTCGAGAACGTTTTTTACGATCTCTTCAAAGTCGAACAGCGGTTTATCTTTTTTCTCTTCGGCTTTAGGTAGGCCTAATGCCTCTGCAAGTTTATCATCAAGAACTTTTGCCGCGAGCTCACGACCGCGTTGTTGATAACTATCTTGACGATTTTGAATGGTAGGCTGTTGCAATGCCTGCTTGCCATTGTATTTATTCACATTTGTATTAGGCATATAGCCTAGGTTGCCAATTTTCATGATCCGACTCCATGTTATGGTTAACTCATTATCGGCCAAAAACCACAGAACTTAAGTTTTTTGTATAAAAAAACGACACTAAAATAAATAACAAAACTAGACAAATCCTCAGCGCTCCCTACAATAGCGCCGTTATAAAGCTAAGAGATAAAAGGTAATCAGCCATGGCGGTTATAAAAATTGATACAACTCAATACGATGCACAATTGAGTGAGAAAGAGCAGCGCATCACCTCACAGTTTCGACGTTTTGGTGTCGAAAAATTAGAAGTGTTTGGCTCTGATCCTATTCATTACCGCCAACGTGCAGAGTTTCGAGTATGGCATGAAGGTGAAGACCTGTTTCACATCATGTTTGATCAACAAACTAAAGAAAAAATCCGCGTTGATGAGTTTGACCCTGCTGCACCTTTAGTAGGTGAAGTTATGCAAGCCATGATCGAAAACTTAAAAGGTAGCGAAGTTCTGCGCCGTAAGCTATTTCAAATCGATTACCTATCAAGTTTAAGTGGCGAAATTCTTGTTAGCTTGTTATATCACAAACAATTAGATGAGCATTGGCTGCAAGCAATTAAAGAGCTTAAGGCAAAACTGAGCACACAGTTTAAAATTGATTTTATTGGTCGTGCTCGTAAGCAAAAAGAAGTGATTGGTAATGAATATGTTATCGAGCGTCTTAATGTAAACGGTAAAGAGCTTATTTATCAACAAGTCGAAAATAGCTTTACGCAGCCAAATGCGAAAGTGAACATCAAAATGCTCGAGTGGGCACAAGCGCTTTGCCAACCACTTAGCAATGATTTACTTGAGCTATATTGTGGAAATGGAAACTTTTCTATTGCCCTTGCCGGTTCATTCGATCGCGTATTAGCCACTGAGATATCAAAATCATCGGTTTACTCCGCGCAATACAATATCGCACAGAACAAAGTTGAGAACTTAGATATTATTCGTATGTCGAGTGAAGAGTTCACTCAAGCGATGAAAGGCGAACGTACCTTCTCGCGTTTAGATGGCATAGATCTGAAAAGCTATAACTGCCAAACAATCTTGGTAGATCCACCACGCGCAGGCATGGACACACTGACATGTGACTTAGTTGCCAACTACGACAACATTATTTATATCTCGTGTAATCCCGATACCCTAGAGCGTGACCTTGATCACTTATGCAAAACCCATGAAGTAAAACGCTTTGCGATTTTTGATCAATTCCCTTACACCCACCACATCGAATCAGGTGTGTTTTTGCAACGCAAATAAAATTATTTCTCTGCCAGCGCAGCTAAAAGCGCTGGCAACTGCTGCTCGCTGAATACCGCTATATTGTTGTCGGTTAACAGTTTTGCAGTTAACCCCATCCCTGATATTTTCTTTCCTGAATGACTACCATCATAAATAGTATTGCGACCACATGATGGGCTTGATTCTTTTAATAATGCAAAATGAATACCCTGCTTTTTGCAAAGCTTAAGTGCTTGTTCGGCGCCATAAGCAAATTGTACTGTGACATCTTGCGCATCTTTGGTAAGTACTCTGCCCGCTTTAATTTCTGCAGGCGGCCTTGGTGTCGGTAAGCCACCAGCCACTTCAGGACAAAATGCCACTAACCTTCCCTGCTGTTTAAGGGTTTCTAAGCCTGGATGAAGTAAATTTTGCGATTGCCCATCATAACGAACAGGGTTTCCTAACAAACAGCTTGAAACTAATAGTTTTTGCATTTTTCTTTACCGACAAAAAAGCTCCGCGAACGGAGCTTTTAATTAAATTTAATTGAGCTTATTTATCAGCTAGGTAATTAATTAAGTCTGCCATGCTCTTCGCATCGCTAATACCTGAATCCGCACCTAAGATTAAACGGTATTTACCGTTAACAATAAAGGTTGGAACGCCTTTTAACGCACCTTTTTGTTGATAGTATTCTTGATCACGAGTCATTTTAGACGCCATCGTGCGCACAGAAAAACTGTTGTAGTACTTATCAAAGTCTTCTGCTGTTACACCTTGTGCAACGAAGATGTCTTTCATGTCTGCCAGTTCATTAATACGTGCACGCTTAGTGTGAATATGATCAAACACAGCTGCAACTAACTTATCGCTATTTGGTAATACCGTTGCAGTTGCATAACCCTGTGCTAAAACAGTTTGGATTTCTGGATCGCGAGGGCCAACAAAATTTACGTGGCTCTTTTTAAACTTAACACCCTCTTTAAGCATCGTTTTAAGATCAGCAACGATAGGCTCAAATGTATTACAGTGCGGGCAATAGAATGAGAAGAACTCTTTTACTTCTGGCTTTTTAGAAGCGCGCGCATCAATCGTTTCATAATGCTTACCTTCTTCATATTGCGCTGCTGAGGCATTTGCCGCTAAACCTAGCGTGGCTGCCATTAATACAGCTTTTACTAATTTGATCATTACTTCATTACTCCGAAATTATTGTTTTAATAAAAATTCCACTAACTCATCAAGCATCTGCTGGCTCTTGATGGTATTTAAATTAATTTTATATTTATCATTGACGATAAAAGTTGGTACACCCGTTAAGGCGCCCATCTCTGAATATTTTTGCTGTTTATCTTGCATCGCTTTTTCAGCGCTGATTACTGGCATGCTTGCAATTTCAGCATCAAACACATCGTTGCTAATACCATTGGTCGCAAGTAATGCTTTAACGTCTTTCATGTCTTTAAGTAAAGCGCGTTGTCTGTGGATGCTATTAAAAATTTGGTCAGCAACTTGCTCTGCTTTGCCATGCTGCTTAGCAATTAAGTAGGCATAACTTAAGTTACTTTGAGTTTGCTTAGATACACCACCTAAAAAGTTAACATGGCTTTTTACAAACTCTGTGCCTTCTGGCAATTTAGACGCAAGCGCTTTTGCAACTGGCTCAAATTGAAAACAATGTGGACAATAAAACGAAAAGAACTCGGTTACTTGAGGTGTTGCACTTTTCTCAACTTTTAATACTTCGTATTGATTACCTGCTTCAAAATCAGCAGCAAGTGCCGCAAAAGGTAAACATAAAATGAGTAGACTTAACTTTAATTTTTTAAACATTGTTCTCTCGTCTTTCTTAACTTTAAAAATTTATGGTAATAATTTTAATGGTGCTTCCTGTAGCGCTGCAAGCTGTTCTTTTAACGCTAGTATTTGCTGCTCCCAGTATTTGTCTTCAGCAAACCAAGAAAAGTTCCGTGGGAACGCAGGATCATCCCATCTTTTTGCAAGCCAGCCCATATAATGAACCATGCGCATCGCTCTGAGTGGCTCAATTAACTTTAATTGGCTGTGATCAAAGTCACAAAATTCTTCATAAGCAGCCACTAAGGTGTCTAACTGTAACAGTTGGTTGTTACGATCGCCACTGAGCATCATCCAAAGATCTTGAATAGCAGGCCCTTGTCGACTGTCGTCTAAATCAACAAACATTAACGCATCACCAGACCACAGTATATTACCGGCATGGCAGTCACCGTGCAGGCGGATAGTTTCAACATTTTTATACTGTTGTGTGGTTTCTTTGATTACCAAATCTAAAATTGTATAGAAGGCGTTCTCTAATGTCATTGGCACCAAGTTACTTGCCTGTAACTGAACTTTAGCTGTCTGAAGATATTCTTCGCAACTGATTACAGGCCTATGTTCAAATGGCTTTGCCTTAGCTACTTGGTGCATTCGCCCAATTAAGCGGCCAAGTACATCGAGTTGATCTAAATTATCAACTTCAAAAATGCGCCCGCCCACACTTGGGAATAACGTAAACAAATAACCATTATGCTCAAATAAGCTTTGCCCTTCGATAATGACAGGCGCAACAACTGGCACTTCAGCCTCGGCAAGCTCAAATGCAAAGGCATGCTCTTCTAATATTTGTGCTTTACTCCAACGCTCTGGTCGGTAAAACTTAACAACATAACGATGGCCATCTTCTGCTTTAAATTGATAAACACGGTTCTCGTAGCTATTTAAGGCCAGCAGACCTGATTCAGCATAAACACCGATACTTTCAACTGCATCTAAAATTGAATCGGGTGTAAGGTCTACAAAACTAAATTTACTCATAATGTCTCATCATATAAAAAAAGCGGGAAAATCCCGCTTTTTATTCATTTGCTCAGTGTACTTAATTATCGCGCCTTAAAGAAGTTACTCGGCTGCGAAATCTGCACATCTGGCTCACCATCGACAGAAAGTACAAACTCAAACTTCGTCATTGGCTTTTTCAAATCATAAGGGTCAACCACTAATGACAATGGCACATTGTAAGATTCACCAGAAGGTACGGTGAATGTTTGCTTACCAATGTATTGAAAGTTATCGAGTCCTTCTACACGAATATTAAAGGTCTGATCATGTTGCGCTTTGTTGATAACTTTTAATGTATAGGTATTTTCAACCATGCCATTAAAGTCAACACGGTATAACTGGTTACGGTCACGGATGATATCTAAGTCCATCGGTTTGCGCATCGCAATATTTGCCACCAGCGCACCCGTTAACACCACTAAGATAACTAGATAGCCAATTAACTTAGGACGCAGTGCATGTGTTTTGTTGTCTGGCGTTTCTAAATTACGTTCTGTGGTGTAGGAAATAAGTCCACGCGGGTAATTCATTTTGTCCATCACCCCATCACATGCATCAATACATGCACCACAGTTAATGCACTCGTATTGTAAACCGTTACGAATATCGATCCCCGTTGGGCACACCTGCACACATAAGTTACAATCTATACAATCACCTAAACCCATTTCTTTTGGATCTTGCTTGCGTGAACGTGGACCACGGTTTTCACCACGCGCTTCGTCATAGCTCACGGTAAATGTATCTTTATCGAACATCGCTGATTGAAAGCGAGAATAAGGACAAATGTGTAAACACATAATCTCGCGCATCCAACCCGCATTACCATACGTACATACTGCAAATACGGCTAAACAAATATACGAATAGGCTGTTGCATCAAGCGTAAACAGATCAGGCAAAAGCTGGCGGATAGGCGTGAAATAACCAACAAAAGTAAATGCGGTATAAAGTGAAAATAACCACCAACTACCGTGTTTAGCACTTTTACGCCAAAACTTATCAAAGTCCATCGGACGTTGATCTAGTTTCTTACGCTGATTTGCGCTGCCTTCGAATTTTTCTTCAAACCAAATAAAAATGAAGGTCCAAACGGTTTGCGGACAGGTATAACCACACCAGACCCGACCATAGAAGGTCGTCACCAAGAACAATGCAAACGCCGCCAACATTAAAATGAAAGCAAGGATAGTCAGATCTTGTGGCCAAAGCGTTAAACCAAAAATGTTAAACTTTTGCCCTACCAAATCAAACAATACAGCTTGTTGGCCGTGGAAGTTAATCCAAGGTAGTAACATAAATGCAAGCATGCCGACAAAACCAATTCGCTGTCTTAGCAATTGGTGTAAACCTGTTACAGCTCTAACATAAATACGGTTACGTGGATTAAATCTATCATCGAGGGAAGCATTTTCCGGTTTCTGGATTTTTACTTCCGTTGGGATATTTTTAACCTTAATCTGTTTATCCATTAAAATTCCTCAACGCCACTAGGAAATAATACTCAAACATATGTTTGCAGTAAGAGATTCTCTGTGCCAATAAGCAAATCAGAATACATCTCATTACGTTCAAAGATTTCTGAAACTTTAAATCTATAGAGCATTATACTCAATCTATAGAAAATTTCAGGGATTGATCGAAAATACGACGTTTTAATTATTTAATCTTATCTGCTTGCTTTTAAAACAACCATTTTATTAAACTTGCACTTATACCGTATTTATTTAGATCAAAGATTATTGTGCTATGAAAAAATTTCTTATTTTAGTGCTTATTATTTTAGCACTTTTCACGATTGATCATCCTTTGATCAAAGAGCCAAGAGAAAGGTTACTAGGTGAAGGCGTTAGCCTTATTTCTGATGCCAGTAAAGTCAACCGAAGTCCTGCGGCAAATATGGCTAAGAATAATATTAAGTCACAGCTGAATTTATCTAATTCAGAGCTTGAGTATATTGAAGAGACATTTACCACTGACGATAAACTACAAGTTTTTCACTTACACTACTGCCGTGAAAAAGATATTAACTTGTATTTTTATGGCGAACGCTTAAACCGCGTATGCAGTATCGTCTCGAATGCGCTTGAAGAAAGGTTAAACAAGTAATGGACTTTTCTGCATTAAACAAAAAAACCAGCGACTCGTTTGCAAAGCAACGCAATATGCTAAAAAAGCTGGGCAAAGGACAAACCTTGTACTGCGAAGTTTGTAAAGGCGCCCTCACCTTAGATTTGAAGACTGATCAGCCTGGTAAAGGCGTTGTCCGCTGTTCCAAAGGTTGCACAGACATTCTGTTAGAGCTGGGTTAGTTCCAGCCCTCATCATTATATAGCTGGCTATTGACAGCAACGACTTCAATGAGCTCAGCAAAGCCAGCGGCGAATTCATTCATCACTTCATACTGCTGCTGGCATAGTTGCCCTTCAGATAAACCATTATCAGTTGCAAGGGCTGCAATTTCACTCATTTCGAGCGTAAAAAACCCTAAGCTTTGCAGTGCACTAGCTAAGGCTTCTTTAAGCTCATCAGCTAACTGTGGTGCACTTAATAGCTTGTTAACGTAGCCTTGCGCCCCATGCATAAAGCCTTGGCTCCAATGCTGACATTCTTGAATATCTAGGTATTGTTGCCCCTGTGAACTCAGCTGTAGGCTCACAGGTAATGCAAAACCCGTTTCAAATACTTGCTCGCTGATTTGTTGATACAAGGCCATAAATGCAAACAGCACTTGCTCATCCATTTGCCCATCTGAGCCGGGGGCAACTTCGTCTAACCACTGGTGAACATCAAGCGGCTCAGGTGCACAGATCACGGCAAACAAGTAGCCTTGGGTTTGCGCCAAAGTAAGCGCATCTTGATGCTGTGCTAAAAACTGACTTAAAAGCTCGCTTTGCTGCTTTGAAAACTCAGGTAATTGCATACTGTTCGACTAGTCCAATTTAAAAGTTAAGCGGATAACGGCCTTCGTTATCAGGGCGACCAAGGAACTTCGCAGCATCATGCACTTCTTTTGGCAAGCTTGCTTCAGGTTTAATATAGCCAGATACTTTAAAATCTAGATTTGCTTTTAATACTGCATCAGCTTCAAGCCCTAAACGGTTTTCTGGGTCAACAAGTACTGCCACATCACCGGATTTACAGCTTAAACGACCGCTCAGAGGGCCAATGCTAAACCAGTTGTTCATTCCTTTCACATCAATGTTCGGGCTCGCGATTTCGCCGCTGAGGCTTTCACAATAAGGCTCACCTGAACTGTATTCGTCTAAATCAACAATCACACGACCTTGCGCACTAACCGGCAAAGGAAGTTGTAAACGCTCCATAGCACGCTCAACCGTTAAGCGTAACATCGTCTTTTTCACAGTGATAGCTTGGTTAAAGAGACCATATGAAAAATCAGCATGGCCTGAAATATCCGCTTTATCACGAGGATCCCCAAAGCGTACCGTACCCACTAATTTACCTGTGAACAGTGACCAGCCCGATAACTGCCAGCGCACATTATTTAATTGCTCACCATCAAAACGTACCTGCATAATGCGACCGTCCCATAGCGTGCCACTGGCTTTACCTAATTGTAATTGCTTTGGTAAATGCGGCTTCGCAAAATCAAGTGCAACGGCAGCGGGTGTTTTTACCAGCGTAAACACCAAAAAACACATCACAAACACTGTGATTAATAAAATAACTCTTTTCATCGTTTACTTCTCTAGTACCAAACGACTTACACGCACAAAGCCTGATTTGTCATCTTTACTTAAATCTAAATTCTCGATTAGCACGCCATGTGAATTAACCAGTTCATCAAGCCATTCAACGAGGTTATTAAACTCAACAGAGTCAATGGTTAAACGAAGTGAATTGTCATTTGGCTGCATTTTGCTAATGATAATTTGATAACGATTGCGGGTGCTATTAACGATTTGGCTTAAGCTACGGCTGCTCGTATTACGCGCGTTACCACTCGCTTTAAGTTTAACAATACTTTCATCAACCCAGGCTAGCAGCTCTTGCTGTTTTATTGTGTCTTGCTCTGCTTTTTCGATAGCAGCGTTAAGTGGACGAAAGACCCCCATAACCAGCACAAAAATAACGAACACAACACCTGCAACCATCACAAGTTGCTGCTCGTGTTCTTTTAACGAGCGCCAATAATTGATTATTTGATTTTTCATGCCGCACCTCGTAACTTAATTTCACCAACGACATAATCACCATCATTGTTCAGCGAGCCTTGATCAACGGTTAAGCCACGCTGTTCTAAAATTGCTTTTACTTTACTGAATGACTGGAAATCTTTGCCTCGTGCACGAATACGTAACTCGTTACGACCTTGGTCATAACGCGACGTTTCCGGTGTGAAGTCTTTAACTTCACTAAAAATTGACACCAGATCATTAGTTAAATCCAAGAAACCAGCTGTACTGCCACCTTCTAATAAAGCAAGCTCACTACGAATTTGACTACGGATAAGCTGCGGACGTACTTTTTTGTCAGGAAACGCACGCTGATAATTTGCAACCACTTCGGCTTTTGCCGCTTCAAGCTGGCTATTTAACTTATAAAGCTCTAGCGACTTAACACCGACACTGCATACTAATGCCACACCTGCTGCAATAGCGGCTTTTTGCCAATAGCCCCACCAAATTGCTGACTTTTTCTTAAGCTGATAAACACCTTGGCGAAGGTTGAATTTCACCTCAGGTAATTGTTTGGCAAATAAGGCTAGTGGTAAATCGTATTGATCCGTCTGAGCAGTTAGCTCAACCGTATCAGGAAAACCCGTTGCAGGACTAAAGTGTGCCACACGTGGATTGCCTAATGCAGTTAAATAACCAGCGAGCCAATTTGTTTCTACAGCAGCAATATGCCAATTACCATGCTTACATAACCATTGACCATTCAGCTCAATAGCGCGTAACTGAGTGTTATCCTCAACATCAGGTAACAATAAAGCATCCGGCAGAACTTTGTAGACTTCAATACCATGCTCATTAAATTCAGCTAACCATTGCTCGAACCATTCACGGTCGGTCATCGCGATATTAATCGCATGCTTCTCATCAATGAGTGTTGGCTCTGCAATCGCTATGAATAAATCATCAACATCACACGCTATTTCTTCTTCTAGCATGTAAGGAAGTGCTTGCTCTAGCTTGCGACTCCACTTTGTTGGCAAAGCGACTGTTTTTAGTTGTACTTGATCACTTGGTAATAACGCGACTACTTCCCGTGATTGCGCTTTTTCTGTGAGCTCACCAAGTTGTGATGCATTGGCGATTTCGCCGCTGGCAATAATTTCTTGTTCTGTTGGTGAGTAAATTAGCCAATTAAGGCTGTCTTTTAATGTTTGACCCGTACGGATCAACAATATTTCTGTCACTGTACGCCTCCAAATTTTCGCGCCAGTATCGTTACTGTACCATTAGTGGCATGGAGTAAGGTGGTCATCGAAAAACGCAGTTCTGCAAATTCAGCCTGCGTTTGTAGTTTAAAATATTCACTGTTGATACTGAATAGGCCTTCAACGGCTTTCACATTTTGTGCGCCTTGTTGATTAACCTCTTCAAAAAATGCTTCTAAATCATCATAGCCATCTTGAGGGCGTGATGATAATACTGCTTCAGCCCCTGAAAGACTTAAGCCATCAATAAGCGAGCTTAATATAATGGCGCTTTCTACAGGCAGAGTATTCACGTTTATTTGTAATAATTCACTACCTGGAATGACACACACAAATGGTAAGATTTTTTCCATTACAAGTGGGTTAAAGCCTTTTACTAAACGAAGCTCTGAAGTTGAGGCAAAATAACTATTTGCGGTCATGTATGGGTATTTTCGTGATAAATACTCATCTTCTTCAGCACCTGAGCGATAGGTAATGCTATCAGCATCTAACCAATCAAACACGCTATCGGCCATCGCTTCTTCAGACTCGTCCGTAGGCAAGTCTTCAATATTTTCTAATAACGCCAACAATGCCTTATGTGCTGGATTCGTTTTATTATTAGGATCTGTTTGTTGATCGGGCTTTACATGCAGTGCATTTAAGTTCAAACATGCCTGTAAGTCAGTGATTGTGCCACTCAAGGTACCATTATCAACAGGATAAGGTACGCCACCTTGTTGTGCCCAAATTTGCCCAAGATGGGTTTTATCCGGATCATCTTTTTTTGTTTGTTTCAACGCTTTAATGGCCAACTCTTCAGCTGCAAAGCCATACCATTTTGCCTGTTGATGATTTTGAATGTTACTACTTCGCTGCACTTGCACCATTAAATTAGCGCTCATTTCAACGGCGAGCATAGCCGCAAGCGCCACAATAAATAACACAATAACAAGCGCTGCACCTTTTGAGCGTTTAATAACGGTCATCACTAGCCACCTGTTCCGTCATCATCACTATTACCACTTGAACCGCGATTGCTATCATTTGTTTGAGCCGTCACTTTGCCCTCTCCAGGCACGAGGAATACGCGACGAATTGGCTCTTGCTCCATTTTTTGAATGGTGACTGCGACTGCTTTTGGCAGCGCCTTAATTTGCCACTGTTCTTGCCACTCATCTTTATCATCTAAGAATTCAAATTTTAGATCTTCGATGTTTTCTAAAATTACTTGTGAGCGCGGCTCCATGTTATCTAATTGGTCAACATAGACACGGTAAACACGTTCAAGTTTGTCATCTATAACGCGATAACCAACCGCTTGCAGTTCAGAACGCGGCAATAAATTGATTGGGTTAACCCAACCATCACGTACAAAACCAATACCATCGTACTGACTATCAAGAACATAGCGCCCAGCCAAGATATACGTTTCTTGAAAATCACCGGCTTCGTTACGCACCTGACGTTTAGTCATTTGACTAAAGTCTTGATCCATTAATCGAAACAAGGTTTGTAACCCATTCAACTCAGCAATCGTTTCATCTGAGGCATCTTTCGCTTTAGTCGTCGAATCTAGAATTTGATGGGTCGATAGCACCACAAAGGCTAAAATACCCATGGCGATAATGACTTCAAGTAAAGTAAAACCGCGTTGCTTCACTACTTATCACCTTTATTTAAATAAGTAGAAAGCTCATATACTGGGTACTCAAGCTTTTCATCAGCGAACACGTTGATGGTTACCTTTACAAAGGTTTTATCAGCAGTAGGAACCACGTCCTGACGCCAATACCATTCAAAGCCAGCGAGTGTTTCAGTACCTTTAACACCACTTTTACCTGTCCATTTATCGCCTTTGGCACGTTGTTCAACCATCACGTTTTCAGCGACCCAAGAGGCATAAGTTTGTTCTTCAATCGACGAAAGATGATTGATGTGCTCACCGGTTGCTTGCATTGCAGCAATACCAGCCATCGCACAAATAGCCAATGCAACCATCACTTCGAGTAAAGTAAAACCTGCTGACTTATTCATTATTCAGGCTCCATTCGAAACTTTACCGGAGCCATAAATTCGCCCTCGATAAAATACTGCGGTTCACGCTCATCTTTAAGCTCGTAAACCAATTGAAATGCACTGACTTCGCCAGAAGATAAAATAAGTACTTGCGGTATTTTGAGCTTTTGTAGCTCAAGTAGGCTGTCTTCGTCACCACCGCTCATTAACTCTCGCCAGTTTGACTGCTCTAGCAAGTTATCTTGTGCCCAGGCTAAATCATCAAGGTTAAGCGTAAGCTTAAAGCGCTCATCAACCTTAATCGGGGCAAACAGTTTTTCACGGTCAAACGTAACCCACTTATCACCGTCAAAAACTAAAAATTCAAAGGTATCTTGGTCAAGATGAAAACCCAGCTCAACCTGATTTAAAATCGCAAACTCAGACGCCATATTAATTGTGGTATGTAATCTGAGCGCTTGTTTTTCTAGCTCTTCTTCTGCACCACCATCAAAGCTATAGGCAACCATTTTGGTGACAAAACCAATCACCACGAGCACCATTAAAATTTCGATGAGGCTAAACCCTTTGGCGTGCTTAGCACGGCCAGCTAAACGCAAACGACCAAGGCTTACCATAATAGTAAGCCTTGCTGTGTATAAGCTTTGTTCAGTTGGCTGAATTTAGGCATTATTACTTTTCTTCATCCCAGTTACCGATGTCATCATCAGTACCCGCTTCACCATCAGGACCCATTGAGAAAATATCGATTTTGCCTACTTCTCCCGGGCTGATCAGCTGATAAGGGTTACCCCATGGATCTTCTGGTAACTTCTCAAGGAAACCACCGTCAGGGAAACGCTTTGGAATCGGCTCAATGCTCGTTTTAGTTACTAACGCTTCTAAGCCTTGCTCTGTGGTTGGATACGCTTTGTTTTTAAGCTTGTATAGGCTTAACGCATCTTCAATCTGTTGAATATCTAAATGTGCTTTATCGATTGCAGCTTCTTCTTGCTGACCCATGATATTTGGCGCCACAATTGACATGATCATACCGATGATAACCAGTACTACCATGACTTCTAGTAATGAGAAACCTGACTGTTTGTTCACAAAAATACCTCTAACTTTCTTCAAAAATTTATTATAGAGCGGCAGTGTTAGCTGCTAATTGCTCTAGTGTTCCCTAATTTAAAGACCTACAGCCTTATTCATTGCCATAATCGGCTGGAGTATTGCCATAACAATAAACAATACAATTACCGCCATTGAAGCAATCATCGCGGGCTCTAATAGTTTCAGAGACACGTTTACCATGCTCTCAAACTCACGATCTTGGTTATTAGCCGCACGCTCAAGCATCTGCTCAAGTTCACCTGATTTTTCACCACTGGCTATCATATGTAGCATCATAGGTGGGAAAAGTTTGGTTTGCTGAAGTGCGGCACGTAGACTCGCCCCTTCACTTACGCGCGTTGCCGCATCTTGCACCGACTTTTTCATTTTCTCGTTAACCAGTACACCACCTGAAATACGCATCCCTTCAAGTAGCGGCACTGAGCTTGACGATAAAATACTTAAAGTACGCGCAAAACGTGCCGTATTAACACCCCGTGCAACCTTACCAATACCCGGTAAATGAAGCACTTTTTCGTCATACCAGTAACGAATATGCGGCTGCTTAAGCGCTTGCTTAATGGCCACTGCTAACACGGTTATAATGACTAAACTTATAAACCAGTAATTTTGTACAAAATTACTCGCAGCCATTACCCATTCGGTGGTCCATGGTAATACTTGTTTCGACTTTTCAAAGGTCTTCAAGATTTTTGGCACCACGGTACCTAATAATACAGAGACAATCGCAATAGCAAACACCACAAGAATGGTCGGATACACCATCGCCTGTGTGATTTGACTACGCATATGCTGACGTTGTTCCGTATAATCTGCTAAACGATTTAAAACTTGGTCTAGGTGACCCGATTTTTCACCAGCTGCCACCATGGCACGATATAAATCATCAAATACATGCGGAAACTCGCTCATACCATCCGCTAAGGTATAACCTTCGACAACCTTTGAACGTACAGCCATCAGCATACGCTTTAAACGCGGCTTTTCACACTGCTCGGCCACCGCCATGACAGCCCCTTCAACCGGTAAAGCTGACTGGATCAAAGTTGCTAGTTGACGGGTGATCAACGCCAAATCAGAAGTCGAAATTTTTGGCTTGAAGAAGCTTCCAAATAAAGAGCTCTTCGCCCCTTTTGTTTGCTTTTCGCCTTCAGCCGCGCCGACAACTTCTAAAGGCATGAGACCTTGATCGCGCAATGTTTGGCGTATTTGCTTTACCGTATCGGCTTCAAGAATGCCTTTTTTCTCTTTACCTTTACCATCAAGGGCACGGTACTCAAATGCTGCCATGATTAACCTTCCTCACGTGTTACACGCAAGACTTCTTCTAAGGTTGTGCGACCTGCTAAGACACGATTACAGCCATCTTGGCGAATACTCGGGCTGTGTTTGCGAATGTATTTCTCAACACTTTGCTCGCCTTTACCGTTGTGGATCATTTCGCGAATTGTTTCATCCACAACGAGTAACTCATGAATACCTGTTCGACCGCGATAACCATTGAAGTTACACTCTTCACAACCAACTGCACGATAAATTGTTGGCGGCTCAGCAGGGTTTACACCCAGTAGCTGGCACTCACGCTCATCAGCAACGTGGCCTTCTTTACAGCTATTACATAATGTACGCACTAGACGTTGTGACAATACACCTAATAACGACGATGAAAGCAAGAAAGGCTCTACGCCCATGTCTTCCATACGCGTAATAGCACCGGCCGCTGTATTCGTATGCAGTGTCGACATAACCAAGTGACCAGTTAATGACGCTTGCACACCAATTTGCGCTGTTTCAAGGTCACGGATCTCACCAACCATTACGACGTCAGGGTCTTGACGAAGAATGGCACGTAAGCCTCGGGCAAAGGTCATATCAACTTTGGTATTTACCTGAGTTTGACCAATACCTGGGATCTCGTACTCGATTGGATCTTCAACAGTAAGAATATTGCGATCCCGAGAGTTGATTTGGCTCATACCCGCATACAAGGTGGTACTTTTACCTGAACCTGTTGGACCGGTTACTAAGATAATACCGTGCGGCTTACTGATTAAATCAGCGAACAATTCACGGTTACGCTCCGTCATACCTAAATCTTCAAGGTTCAGGCGTGCGTTGTTCTTATCTAATAAACGCAGTACGACTCGCTCACCAAAGCTTGATGGCATCGTCGATACACGCACATCAACAGCACGACCAGCAATACGTAAACTAATACGACCATCCTGCGGGATACGTTTCTCAGCAATATCTAGCTTTGCCATAACCTTAATACGCGACACTAACAATGAAGCGAGTTTACGGTTCGGCTTTAATACTTCTTTTAGTACGCCATCAACCCTAAAGCGAATCACCAGCTCTTGCTCAAAGGTTTCGATATGAATATCTGAAGCACCTTCTTTAATTGCTTCGCTCAGCATCGCGTTGATCAGCTTGATGATTGGTGCATCGTCATCACCAGCAAGGAGATCTTCCGTTTGCGGTAATTCATCTGCAAGCGAGAACAAATCGACCTCGTTACCGATATCTTCCATCATTTGCTGTGTTTCAGAGCTATCTCGCTGGTATGAGGCTTCAAGTAATAGCTCAAACTTATCGTCAGGCAATTGCTCTAACGCAAATCCATGACCTGCGATACGACGCACCTCTAGTAAAGCATCAACGTCTAACTCACCACGGTAGTATACAGTCCAGTTATCTTGATCTTTACCTAACAGCACACCGGTACGACGCGCGTACGAAAACGGCAAACGCTTAGTCGGCAAGCTAACAAGATCATCACTTGTTAGCAGCTCATCATGATTTGCTGGCGTGTCGGATGCTAGCTCGTCATTGATTTCTGTAATTGCATTAGTCATCGTTGCGCTCATTCGCGTTTTGTTGTTTCAGGTATTCTTCGTACGTTGGCGGTAATACCAAGGCGTCATTCCATTCAGGAAGGATTGGTGCATCCGTCAACGGCATTAAATCAATACCATCTTCTTTTTGTTTTTGTTGTTCGCCACGAATAAAGTTATATTTCGAGTGGCTTAATTTATTCATGCTAATGCCATCGCGCACAATGGTAGGACGAATAAAGACAATCAGGTTACGTTTACGCTTACTGGTGCTGGTTGAACGGAATAAATGACCAAGTACCGGAATATCACCTAACAATGGCACTTTAGACACACTTTCTTGCACGTCTTCATCAATCAAGCCGCCTAGTACAACCATGCCGCCATCATCAGCCATAACCGTAGTTTTAATTGCACGTTTGTTTACTGAAATATCAACCGCTGTAGCACCACTTACGCTTGAAACTTCTTGCTCAATCGTTAATTGAACTGCTGAGCCATCATTAATTTGTGGTGTTACTTTTAGCTTCACACCTACTTCTTGACGCTCAACTGTTTGGAATGGGTTGGCGTTATTTGAGCCTGTTTGCGAACCAGTGATAATAGGTACTTCTTGACCAACAATCATTGATGCTTCTTCGTTATCCATGGTCGTTACAGACGGGGTTGCAAGAATATTAGAGTTAGTATCGGTTGAAACGGCTTGGATAATTGCACCCCAGTCGTTTTTCACAATACCCATTGCTAGACCGTTAATACCGCCTAGCAGTGAAGCAAGTGCTGTTAAGTCACCTTCTTGTGTTTCAGTGGTGCTTGTCACAGTGCCAGTTTCAGTACCAACTACAGTGCCTTCAATCGTTTTATCACGCGCTTGTTCAGCTGCAACAGCTAACGAACCAACAGGCACTGTTGTGCCGTTGTTGAACTGCATCATCCCGCCTTGCTCTGAAATCCACTGCAAGCCTAAGTTGATACCGTCAGCTTCTAATACCTCAACGATAATAGCTTCGACAAGTACTTGCGCGCGACGAACATCAAGACGCTCAATGACTTGCTCAAGCGAGCGCATAGTATCTGGTTGTGCAGTAATAACGAGCGAGTTTGAATCAGGATGCGCTTCGATACTGGTTTCGCCTTTACTACGCGTACGTGTTTTAGTCGCGCCACCTTGTGCATCTTCTGCCAGAGTTTTACTTACGCCCTGTAATACTTTTACAAGGTCCTCTGCTTTTGCATAATTAAGGTAGATAACCTTAGTGTTACCTTGGTTTTCTAATTCACCGTCTAAGCGACTGATCAATTCAACAGCACGAGTACGTGCTTGCGCTTCACCACTGACAATAACACTGTTAGTTCGGCCATCTGCGACTACTTTAGGAATCAAAAACTCAGGAATGCTGCCCTTGCCACTATCTTTGTAGATGTTCTCAACAACAGACACCACATCATCCGCTGTGGCAAATTTAAGCTTTACGATATCAACACGCTTGTCACCAGCTTGGTCAACCGAGCGAATAATCTCGACTAAGCGGTTAACTGAAGCAGCATGACCCGTTAACATCATTACGTTAGCAGCATTAAAGTTGGCAACATGACCACCATCTTTTTGATCGCTAAATTGACGTACTAATGGACCTAGCTCTTGCACACTTACGTTTTTAACACGTACAACACGTGTCACCATCATATCGCCACTGGCTTGATTATCTTCGGTGATCAGTGGCACGTTTGATTTTTTCGCATCTGCACTTTTTTCAATTTTAAGAATACCGTTATCCATTTCAACAGCTGAATAACCATAAACCTCAAGTACATTTAAAAAGAACTGATAATAAAGCTTTTCATCCATTAACTCGTAGCTGCGCACGTTTACTTTGCCGCGCACATTCGGGTCAATAATCACGGTTTTATTTAAATTCTTACCAACGATATTAATAAACTCATTAATATCAGTGCCTTTAAAGTTAGCCGCATATTCAACAGCAGATACTGAAAGCGATAATCCTGTTAATAAAAAAAGCGCTGCATATTTTGCTAACCCTTTTTTGATTTTTGTGAGGTGTAGCGCGTGAACCATTCTATAAAAACTCCAAAGCTAGTTATTGCAGGCTAAATTGAACATCAATTTGCTCACCATCGCGTTCGATAGTGATACTTGCGTCAGTACTATTACGTAATTCGTTGATTGCTGACATTGCCTGTTTCAAATCATTTAATTGATAGCCATTAATCGCAATAGCTAAATCATTATTCATTAATCCCATCTGCTTAAATAAAGCAGGATCTTTACCTGGGCTTAAGCGATACCCTACTAACTCACCATCAACCATCGCTTGAGAGACGCGAATATAGTCAAATAATTTACCGGGATCGTCTAATACTTCCTCACGCGTTTCGATAAGCGCTTCTTTTACTTCTTCATCTTCGGTCGCATTAATTTCATTATTCTCATCAAGCTGCGGGCCTTCAGTTAACCCTGACTCTTCACGCTCTGCCAACACAGGCATAGAAACTGTTTTTGTAAAATCGAGACCATCAAGCATTAAGGTTTCAAAACGCCCACTAACATCTAAAATCACTCGGTCAGGCAGAACCTGAGCAAGCTTGGCACGTGTTCCAGAAATTGCATCATCCACCACATACGTCTCTTGCTTACCTTGCGACTCAATAATTGCAAGACCCGCTTGGTCATTTTGGCTTACGGCAACAATACCGGTTAGATTAATACTTAAACGTGTTTCAGGGGCGTTGTTAATAACTTGGTTTTGTTTTGCCGCGGGTTTTTTAGTTTCGACAACGACTTTGCCGAATAGATTTTGCTCAATTATTTGGCGAGAACTGACTGTCTCAGCGCGTTTAGCTAGGGTATTGACGCCCGTGGAGGGCAACGCCTTTGAGTCGGGTTCAGGCCACACCAGCCAAAACAATCTAGATGACAAAAAAGCAATGTAAACAACAACTAACAGCACTACAAATGCACTTAGCTTGGCATGAGGTAAGCCGTTCAAAAACTGTTTAACTTGTTGTAAGTGTTGATCCATAAACTCTAATTCTTTTTTTAATTTACTGCTTGATAGCTGGCCTATAGTACCTTTTCATTTTTCATTCAACAAGCGCGCTTATATTAAACTTTGTAAATGAGGTAAATTCGACGAAAAGTGGGCTGCAAGGAATTACTACGACTGTTTATTTATGATTAAGTTTCATGGTAAATTTTGCCTATATATAAGCAGCTTTAAAAGAGCACAATTGTGTCAAAAGGTAACACTAATAAGTCGCAAGACAAACAAGACGAATTAAGCGTGCGCCTTGATAAATGGTTATGGGCTGCACGCTTTTATAAAACCCGTTCAATAGCACGAGACATGGTGCAAGGCGGCAAAGTACATTATAATGGTCAACGTACTAAACCCAGCAAAATAGTCGAACTGGGTGCAGTGGTAAAACTGCTACAAGGGGTCGACGAAAAGGTGGTGACAATTGAAAAGATCCTTGAAAAACGTCAAGGCGCCCCCATTGCACAAACCTTATACCAAGAAACTCAAGCAAGTATTGAGAAACGCGAAGCAAATGCTATCGCCCGTAAGAACAACAGCTTCTTTGCTCCACACCCTGATCGTAAACCAGATAAAAAGCAAAGACGTGAACTGTTAAAAATGAAATCAAGTTAGGTAATGCAACTCATGCAACAAGATTTACTTCATCGTTATATATTTGATCAGCTCGATGTACGTGGTGAACTCGTACAAATTGAAAATACTTATCAAGAGATGATCGCAAACCATAATTACCCAGCACCAGTGCAAACCCTATTAGGTGAATTGCTTGTTGCTACTTGCTTATTAACGGCCACATTAAAGTTTGAAGGTGAAATCGCCGTTCAACTACAAGGCGATGGCCCAGTTAAATATGCCGTAATTAATGGTGACGATAAACAAAACATGCGAGGCATCGCACGTCTACAAGGTGAAGTGACAGGAAGCTCAATAAAAGACTTAATTGGTAATGGCTATATGGTTATTACAATTACGCCAACTAAGGGTGAACGATACCAAGGTATTGTACCGTTAGAGCATGATAGCTTAGATAAATGCCTTGAAAACTATTTTGAGCAATCGGAACAGTTAAAAACACGTCTTTGGTTTGCAACAGAAGTAACAGCAGACACAGCAAAAGCAGCTGGCTTATTCTTACAAGTATTACCGGTTAATAAAGAAAAGTCGGTAGAAGACTTCACTCATCTAGAAGCGATTAGCAACACAATTAAAGATGAAGAGTTACTAGGTTTAGATGCAAACACTGTGTTAACTCGACTGTACCATGAAGATAATCCTCAGTTATTCGAGCCACAGTCTATTAGTTTCCGCTGTGGCTGTAGCCGAGACAAAACAATTGCTGCGTTGGTGAATGTTGGTCAAGACGAATTACTAGCTGATGTACAAGCCAATGGTGAAGTAAAAATTAGCTGTCATTATTGCTTAAAAGATTACATCTTCAATGAGCAAGATATTAAAGCCATATTTAATTAATACATCATAATAAATGTTATTATATTAAAAGCCGCCATCAGTGCGGCTTTTTTATTAAAAAAATTTCAAAATTAATGATACCGGTGTCATGAAAATGCGTCATTTTATGACACCGGTATCATTGAAATTATTCATGTTTTTTGCCAAATATATGCCTTTTTAAGCCCTTCAGGCACTCGAATATCCCTAATCCTTCTGTTACTATTATTTTAGCAAAAGGGAAAACTAAGAACCCCAGAGCTATCCCGTTCAATCTCTCACAATTTAGGTATAAACATGACTGCAAACGCTACTAGTTTTGTTGATCTTACAGCAGCTGAACTTGTCGAACACGCTATTCGTCGTGGCGAAGGGACTCTAGCCGCTAATGGTGCTTTTGTTGCTAAAACCGGTGTACGCACTGGCCGCTCTCCAAAAGATCGTTTTATTGTTCAAGAGCCAAGCACTGAAAACGAAATCCAATGGGGCAACGTAAACCGCCCATTCGATGCAGACAAGTTTGATGCGTTATGGGCACGTGTTGAAGAACACGTGAAAAGCAACGACCACTTCATCTCTCACCTAGAAGTTGGCGCTGATCCTGAGCACTATTTACCAGTTGTTGTAACGACAGAAACTGCATGGCACCATATTTTTGCCAAAAACATGTTTATCGAACCACAAACATACAATACTTCAGACTTCCCTGAGTGGCAGGTAATGAACGTACCGTCATTTGTATGTGACCCAGAGCGTGATGGCACTAACAGTGACGGCACAGTAATCATCAACTTCGCACAACGTAAAGTACTACTAGCTGGTATGCGCTACGCTGGCGAAATGAAGAAATCAATGTTCTCTGTACAGAACTTTCTACTTCCTGCAAAAGGTGTATTACCAATGCACTGCTCTGCAAACGTAGGTGAAGCAGGCGATACAGCATTATTCTTCGGTCTATCTGGTACAGGTAAAACAACATTATCTGCAGACCCTACTCGTTTCCTTATCGGTGATGACGAGCACGGTTGGGCACCAGGTAGCGTATTTAACATCGAAGGTGGTTGTTATGCTAAATGTATCGATCTTTCGCAAAAGAACGAACCAGTTATTTGGAATGCAATTCGCTTTGGTACAATCTTAGAAAACGTGGTACTTGACGAAAACCGTGTACCAGATTTCCATGATACAAGCCTTACACAAAATAGCCGCGCAGCTTACCCTCTAGAGCACGTTGAAAAACGTAAAGTAGAAAACCGTGCTGGCGAGCCAAAAGCCGTTGTATTCTTAACATGCGATGTGAGCGGTGTATTACCTCCAGTTTCAGTATTAACTGAAGAAGCAGCTGCATACCACTTCTTAAGCGGTTACACGGCGAAAGTAGGTTCAACTGAAATCGGTTCAACAAGCGACATCGAGTCTACATTCTCAACATGTTTCGGTGCTCCGTTCTTCCCACGTCCTGCTGGCGTTTACGCAGAGCTTCTAATGAAGCGTGTACGTGAATTTGGCGCTAAAGTATACCTAGTGAACACAGGTTGGACAGGTGGCCCTTACGGTACTGGTCAACGTTTCGATATCCCAACAACACGTGCTGTTGTTGACGCAATCGTATCAGGTAAACTTGCTGATGTTGAAACGCAACACATCGACGTTCTAAATCTAGATGTACCAGTGGCAGTTCCAGGTGTAGACAGCCAACTTCTTAACCCAATCAACACATGGGAAGATAAAGAGAAGTACGCAGAATACGCAAACAAACTAGCCTCTGACTTCACTGAAAACTTCGCTAAATACGATGTTTCAGAAGCAATCAAATCAGCAGGTCCAAAAGCTTAATAACAAGCTTACCTTCAGATTAGAAAACGCCAGCTAAATGCTGGCGTTTTTGTTTTTGGTTGATGAGTTGATGAGTTACAAGTTGCGAGAGTAAAGTTAGCAAGTTAGCTAGTTAGTTAGAAAGAGTAAAGTTTTAAGGTCTGGCGTAGGTTGGGTAGAGCTAAGTGAAACCCAACACAGAGCTATCAGCCTTGCAATGGGGTTGTTTGGTGCTGCGTCTCCCTCAGGCTCTAGGCTCTAGGCTCTAGGCTCTAGGCTCTAGGCTCTAGGTAAAGTGTACTTGTAGGTATGGTTTTAGTCGTGAATGTGTTTGTTATGGTCTGAATTCGGCACTGAAGTGCCTCCTACGGGGGTTGTTGCTGAGGGTGACTTAGTTACCTAGCAACCCGGTAGATCAACTAACATCTATTATCTGACGTCTGATGTCTCTTGTCTATTCGGCACTGAAATGCCTCCTACAGGGGGTTGTTGCTGAGGGTGACTCTGTACTAAACAACCCCACTGTTCGACTTTACCCTTGCTAACTAGCAACTCGCTAACTCGTTGGGTTTCGTCGCGCTCTACCCAACCTACCTGGGTGAAAGCTGATAGCTTAAACGCAAAAAAGCCCGACTCTTTCGAATCGGGCTTTCTCTTATTTGGAGCCTGGCGATGTCCTACTTTCACATGGCAAATGCCACACTATCATCGGCGCTGTTTCGTTTCACTACTGAGTTCGGCATGGGGTCAGGTGGGTCCAAAACGCTATTGTCACCAAGCAAATTTGGTTTGTTAATCGCCTTGGCAATTAACTAAAATTCGGAATTCTGATATCAAGTAAATGTCTACTTTAGTAACTTAACTTCTGTCTGTTACGCTGTCATAAAACGCGTTTGGCGTTGTATGGTTAAGCCTCACGGGTAATTAGTACAGGTTAGCTTAATGGCTCACACCACTTCCACATCCTGCCTATCAACGTTGTAGTCTTCAACGGCCCTTCAGAGACTTTAAAAGTCTAGTGAGAACTCATCTCGAGGCCTGCTTCGCGCTTAGATGCTTTCAGCGCTTATCAGTTCCGAACGTAGCTACCGGGCAATGCCATTGGCATGACAACCCGAACACCAGCGGTTCGTTCACTCCGGTCCTCTCGTACTAGGAGCAACCCCTCTCAATTCTCAAACGCCCACGGCAGATAGGGACCGAACTGTCTCACGACGTTCTAAACCCAGCTCGCGTACCACTTTAAATGGCGAACAGCCATACCCTTGGGACCGACTTCAGCCCCAGGATGTGATGAGCCGACATCGAGGTGCCAAACACCGCCGTCGATATGAACTCTTGGGCGGTATCAGCCTGTTATCCCCGGAGTACCTTTTATCCGTTGAGCGATGGCCCTTCCATTCAGAACCACCGGATCACTATGACCTACTTTCGTACCTGCTCGACGTGTCTGTCTCGCAGTTAAGCTGGCTTCTACCATTACACTAACCGTACGATGTCCGACCGTACTTAGCCAACCTTCGTGCTCCTCCGTTACTCTTTGGGAGGAGACCGCCCCAGTCAAACTACCCACCAGGCACTGTCCGTAACCCCGATAAGGGGCCAACGTTAGAACATCAAAACTACAAGGGTGGTATTTCAAGGACGGCTCCACAAAAACTAGCGTTTCTGCTTCAAAGCCTCCCACCTATCCTACACATGTAGGTTCAATGTTCAGTGCCAAGCTGTAGTAAAGGTTCACGGGGTCTTTCCGTCTAGCCGCGGGTACACAGCATCTTCACTGCGATTTCAATTTCACTGAGTCTCGGGTGGAGACAGCGTGGCCATGGTTACACCATTCGTGCAGGTCGGAACTTACCCGACAAGGAATTTCGCTACCTTAGGACCGTTATAGTTACGGCCGCCGTTTACCGGGGCTT
>NZ_JARLUU010000001.1:3267500-3788806 GCF_037162425.1 Pseudoalteromonas sp. Hal040
TTCAGTTAGAGACTTCTTACCTAAGTTAGGCGTTTTAAGAAGCTCAACTTCAGTGCGCTGAACTAAATCACCGATATATTGAATTTGCTCGGCTTTCAAACAGTTTGCTGAACGTACTGTTAGTTCAAGATCATCAACTGGACGAAGTAGAATAGGATCGAATTCTGGCTTCTCTTCTTTCTCTTCTGGCTCAGTTACATCACGTAAATCTACGAATGCATCTAATTGCTCAGCTAAGATAGTAGACGCACGGCGGATCGCTTCTTCAGGATCTAAAGTGCCGTTCGTTTCCATATCAATGATTAACTTGTCTAAGTCTGTACGTTGCTCAACACGGGCTGATTCAACCGAGTACGCAATACGTTCAACTGGGCTGAATGATGCATCAAGCAGCAGACGACCAATTGGACGCTCATCGTCATCAGAGGATAAACGACTAGATGCCGGCACATAACCGCGACCGCGCTCAACACGAATACGCATGCTGATCTCGCTGCTATCTGTCGTAAGGTGACAGATAACGTGATCTGGGTTGGCGATTGTTACATCACCATCGTGCTGAATATCAGCCGCAGTCACAGGGCCTACACCAGATTTAGTCAGGGTCAGAAAAACTTCATCTTTGCCTTCTAAAGTTACTGCTAGACCTTTAAGGTTTAACAGAATTTCAATGATGTCTTCTTGTACGCCCTCTTTCGCGCTGTACTCATGCAATACACCGTCGATTTCTACTTCAGTTACTGCACATCCAGGCATAGATGATAACAGTATACGGCGTAAGGCATTACCCAAAGTGTGACCGAAGCCACGCTCTAATGGTTCTAAAACTACTTTAGAACGCGTAGGGTTGATAGCGTCGATATCGACTAACCTTGGTTTTAGGAATTCGGTAACAGAACCCTGCATTTTATCCTCTCTTAACTCTTAACTTTACTTAGAGTAAAGTTCGACGATTAGTTGTTCGTTAATGTCCGCAGACAGATCTGAACGCTCAGGTAGGCGCTTGAAGCTACCTTCCATTTTCTTACCGTCAACTTCAACCCAAGTCGGCTTTTCACGTTGCTCAGCCAACTCTAGAGCAGCGATGATACGTGCTTGTGTTTTTGACTTCTCACGAATTACAACAGTATCTTCTGGAGTAATTACGTATGAAGGAATGTTCACAACACGACCATTAACTAAAATCGCTTTGTGGCTTACTAACTGACGTGCTTCAGCGCGTGTGCTAGCAAAACCCATGCGATATACAACATTGTCTAAACGTTGCTCTAAAAGCTGTAACAAGTTTTCACCTGTATTACCTTTAAGGCGAGCAGCTTCTTTGTAGTAGTTACGGAATTGCTTTTCTAATACACCGTAGATACGACGTACTTTTTGCTTTTCACGTAGCTGTAAACCGTAATCAGATAAGCGACCTTTACGAGCGCCGTGCTGACCAGGTGCAGTCTCAAGTTTACACTTAGAGTCGATAGCTCTTACGCCGCTCTTAAGGAACAGGTCAGTACCTTCACGACGACTCAGCTTGAGCTTAGGGCCCAAATATCTTGCCATGTTATTTCTCCTAACCTATTGTTAAACGCGACGTTTCTTCGGTGGACGACAACCGTTATGAGGGATTGGCGTCACGTCAGTGATGTTGGTGATACGGTAACCAGCAGCATTCAAAGCACGTACAGCAGATTCACGACCTGGACCTGGACCTTTAATGAAAACTTCTAGATTCTTTAAACCGTATTCTTGAGCAGCAGTACCTGCACGCTCTGCAGCAACCTGAGCCGCGAATGGAGTAGATTTACGTGAACCACGGAAACCTGAACCACCTGCTGTTGCCCAAGATAGTGCATTACCTTGACGGTCGGTAATTGTTACAATAGTGTTGTTGAAAGAAGCATGAACATGAGCCATACCATCAGCAACTTGCTTTTTAACCTTCTTACGACGAATTGGTGCTTTAGCCATAATCTACCCCACCTTATTTCTTGATAGGCTTGCGAGGACCCTTACGAGTACGCGCGTTAGTCTTAGTACGTTGACCACGTAGTGGTAACGAACGACGGTGACGTAGGCCACGGAAACAACCAAGGTCCATAAGGCGCTTGATATTTAATGTAACTTCACGACGAAGGTCACCTTCTACAGTGTACTTGCCAACTGCTTCACGCAATACGTCAAGTGTTTCGTCTGAAAGTTCACCGATTTTTGTGGTCTCGGCGATACCAGTCGCTGCTAAGATAGCCTTAGAGCGAGTCTTACCTATGCCATAAATAGCAGTTAAACCGATAACTGCATGTTTATGATCAGGGACGTTAATGCCAGCGATACGGGCCACTAACACATCTCCTATATTTGAATTTGGTTATCATCTGTTTGAAAAGCCCGTAAGGATACTCAAACGAAGACCAAATCACAACTAAAAACACAGGCCGAGTGAATAACTCAGCCTGCACGACTGTTTAATTAGCCTTGCCTTTGCTTGTGCTTAGGCTCACTGCAAATTACGCGTACTACACCAGCACGTTTAATAACTTTACAGTTACGGCATATTTTCTTAACGGAAGCACGTACTTTCATTGCTCAACTCCGTAAAATGACCTTATCGGCCGTAGCCTTTAAGGTTTGCTTTTTTCAGCACAGAATCATACTGATGTGACATCAGATGCGTCTGTACTTGTGCCATAAAGTCCATGATTACAACAACGATAATCAAAATTGATGTACCGCCGAAATAGAATGGCGTTTGCCATGCCATAGTCATGAATTCGGGCACCAGACAGATAAAGGTTATATACAAAGCACCTGCCAATGTCAGGCGTGTCATCACTTTATCAATGTATTTAGATGTCTGCTCACCTGGACGAATACCTGGGATAAATGCGCCAGATTTTTTCAGGTTATCTGCTGTTTCACGCGGGTTAAATACCAACGCGGTGTAGAAAAAGCAGAAGAAGATAATAGCCGCAGCTAAAACCATCGCATATAAAGGCTGACCTGGAGTCAACGTTGTAGCGATTGCTTGTAGCACATCAGCGACCGGACCTTCACCCTGGCCGAACCAGCTTGCAATTGTACCAGGGAACAGAATTATACTGCTAGCAAAGATTGGTGGAATAACACCCGCCATGTTTACTTTCAGTGGTAAGTGCGTGCTTTGAGCAGCAAATACCTGACGACCTTGTTGACGCTTCGCATAGTTAACGACGATACGACGTTGACCACGCTCGAAGAATACAACTAGGTAAGTAACAGCGAATACGATTACAGCAATCAATAACAGTACAAGTACATTCAGATCACCTTGGCGCGCCATTTCGGCTGTCGAACCAATAGCAGACGGCAGGTTAGCTACGATACCAACAAAAATCAGAACTGAAATACCGTTACCGATACCCCGTTCTGTAATTTGCTCGCCCAACCACATTAGGAACATAGTACCTGTTACTAAACTCACTACAGCAGTGAAGTAGAAACCGATACCTGGGTTAACAACTAACCCGTCCATCATGCCCGGTAAGCTGGTAGCAATACCGATTGATTGGATTGTAGCAAGCACAAGCGTGCCGTAGCGTGTGTACTGGCTAATTTTCTTACGCCCTTGCTCACCTTCTTTCTTAAGCTCTATAAACGGCGGATACATATGCGTTAATAGTTGCGTAATAATCGAAGCCGAGATGTACGGCATAATACCCAGTGCTAACACTGAAGCGCGCTCAAGCGCACCACCGCTGAACATGTTAAACATTTCAACAATGGTGCCCTTTTGTTGCTCGAAGAAATCGGCAAGTACAGCGGCGTCAATCCCAGGGATCGGCACGAATGAACCTAGACGGTAAATAATGATAGCACCTAATACAAATAGTAATCGACGCTTCAATTCCGAAAGCCCACTTTGTGCACTTTTCATATCTTGACCTGGTTTAGCCATTAGTACTTCCTTAGTCTTCTACCTTGCCTCCGGCAGCTTCGATAGCTTCGCGAGCACCTTTAGTCACTTTAAGACCTTTAACGGTAACTGCGCGTGAAACTTCGCCAGATTTTACTACTTTAACGAACTGGATGTTCTTTTTAACTAGACCAGCTGCTTGTAACGCGTTTACGTCTACTACATCGCCTTCAACTTTAGCGATTTCAAAAAGGTTAACTTCAGTAGATACTAATGATTTACGTGAAGTGAAACCAAATTTAGGTAGACGACGTTGCATAGGCATTTGACCGCCTTCGAAACCAACGCGTACTTTACCGCCAGAACGTGATTTTTGACCTTTATGACCACGGCCACCAGTCTTACCAAGACCAGAACCGATACCACGACCTAGACGTTTCTTTTCAGTTTTTGCACCAGCAGCAGGTGAAAGTGTATTCAAACGCATCGAATTAACCCTCAACCTTTACCATGTAAGAAACTTGGTTAATCATACCACGCACACATGCTGTGTCTTCTAACTCAACAGTGTGATTGATACGACGTAGACCAAGACCACGTAATGTAGCTTTATGCTTCGGTAAACGACCGATAGAGCTCTTTACTTGTGTTACTTTTACAGTTTTATTAGCCATGGTTTACCCCGTGATTTCGTCAACGCTAAGACCACGTTTAGCAGCGATTGACTCTGGAGAGTTCATGTTCTCTAGAGCAGCAATCGTTGCACGAACGATGTTGATCGGGTTAGTTGAACCGTATGCTTTTGACAATACGTTCTGTACACCAGTTACTTCTAGTACTGCACGCATCGCACCACCGGCGATGATACCTGTACCTTCAGAAGCAGGCTGCATGTATACTTTAGAACCCGCGTGGCGACCCTTGATTGGGTGCTGTAGCGTGTTACCGTTAAGGTCTACACTGATCATGTTGCGACGTGCTTTTTCCATTGCTTTTTGAATAGCAGCTGGAACTTCACGTGCTTTACCATAACCAAAACCTACTTTACCTGCGCCGTCACCAACTACTGTTAGTGCAGTGAAGCTAAAGATACGACCACCTTTAACCACTTTAGACACACGGTTTACCGCGATTAGCTTTTCAGCCAAATCAGGCTGTTGTTGCTTTGCTTCTACGTTAGCCATTGTCTACTCCTAGAATTGCAGACCGGCTTCACGCGCTGCATCAGCAAGCGCCTTCACACGGCCGTGATATTTAAAGCCACTGCGATCAAAAGCAATCTTTTCGATGCCTTTGTCAGCTGCACGTTCAGCAACCGCTTTACCAACTGCTTGAGCAGCTGCTACGTTACCTGTGCCTTTAACTGTTTCGCTAATTGCTTTTTCAACAGTAGAAGCAGCAGCCAGTACAGTACCCTCAGCAGTAACTACTTGAGCGTAAATGTGACGTGGCGTGCGGTGGATAACAAGACGCGTTGTGCCTTGTTCAATATAATTTCTACGAGTGCGTTTAGCACGACGTAGACGAGCTGTTTTTTTATCCATCGTCTTACCTTACTTCTTCTTAGCCTCTTTACGGCGTACATTCTCGTCCGCGTAACGAACACCTTTACCTTTATAAGGCTCAGGTTTACGGTATGCACGGATGTTAGCAGCTGTTTGACCAACTAACTGCTTGTCTACGCCCTTAACTAGAACTTCTGTTTGGCTTGGTGTTTCAATCGTAATACCTTCTGGCACTTCGAAATTCACTGGGTGTGAGAAACCAAGAGTTAAGTCTAATACTTTGCCCTTAGCTGCTGCACGGTAACCAACACCTACTAACTGAAGTTTCTTCTCGTAACCTTCATGCGTACCAACAACCATGTTGTTGATTAGAGCGCGAGCAGTACCTGCTTGTGCCCATGCATTAGCTACGCCTTCACGAGGTAAAGTTGTAATAACGTTGTCGTTAACTTGTACTTCAACAGCGTCGTTGATAGTACGAGTTAATTCACCGTTTTTGCCTTTAACTGTGATGTCCTGGCCTTTTAATGTAACTTCTACACCGGCAGGAACATTGATTGGTGCCTTTGCTATGCGAGACATAGTTCCCCTCCGATTAAGCTACAAAGCCAATGATCTCACCACCAACGCCGGCACTACGTGCTGCGCGGTCTGTCATTAGGCCTTTAGAAGTTGATACGATAGCGATACCAAGACCACCCATTACCTTTGGTAATTCGTCACGTTTCTTATAGATACGTAGACCAGGGCGGCTAACACGCTGGATATTTTCAATAACAGCTTTGCCTTCGAAATATTTTAAATCGATAGAAAGCTCAGGCTTCGCTTCACCGCTTACAGCGTAATCTGCGATATAACCTTCATCTTTTAATACTTTAGCTACTGCTACTTTCAGTTTTGAAGTTGGCATCGTTACTGATACTTTCTTCGCTGACTGACCGTTACGGATACGTGTAAACAAATCCGCAATAGGATCTTGCAAGCTCATAGTCTTACTCCCGTGATACTATTACCAGCTAGCCTTTTTAAGGCCAGGAATTTCACCGCGCATAGCTGCTTCGCGAACTTTGATACGGCTCATGCCGAATTTGCGAAGGTAACCATGTGGGCGGCCCGTAACGTTACAACGATTACGTTGACGTGAAGAGCTAGAATCACGTGGTAAAGCTTGTAGCTTTAATACCGCGTCCCAACGATCATCGTCAGATGTTTTCACATCGCTGATGATAGCTTTTAGTGCCGCACGCTTTTCAGCGAACTGAGCAACTAATTTAGTGCGCTTTGCTTCGCGCGCTTTCATAGAATTCTTTGCCATAACCCTACCCTTATTTCTTGAATGGGAAGTTAAACGCTTCTAACAACGCACGGCCTTCATCATCTGTTTTCGCAGAAGTAGTGATAGTGATATCAAGACCACGTACACGGTCTACTTTATCATAATCGATTTCTGGGAAGATGATTTGCTCACGTACGCCCATGCTGTAGTTACCACGTCCATCGAAAGACTTAGCACTTACACCACGGAAGTCACGGATACGTGGGATAGCGATTGAAACCAAACGCTCAAAAAAGTCCCACATACGCTCGCCACGTAGGGTTACTTTACAACCAATTGGGTAACCTTCACGCACTTTGAAGCCAGCAACTGATTTGCGTGCTTTAGTGATTAGAGGTTTCTGACCAGAGATTGCTTCTAGATCCGCAACAGCGTTATCTAGGATCTTCTTGTCAGCTAGAGCTTCGCCCACACCCATGTTTAATGTGATCTTTTCGATCTGAGGGACTTGCATGACAGAGCTGAAACCAAACTTCTCTTGAAGCTCAGCAACTACTTTGTCTTTGTATAATTCATGCAGTTTCGCCATCATTCTACTCCAACTATTAGATAGTTTTACCAGTAGATTTAAAGATACGTAATTTCTTACCATCTTCAATCTTGAAACCTACACGATCTGCTTTACCCGTTTCCGAGTTGTAGATCGCAACGTTTGATACGTCGATAGACGCTTCTTTCTCAACAATACCGCCAGCTTGGTTCAACTGAGGAACAGGCTTTTGGTGCTTCTTGATTAAGTTAATGCCTTCGACAAATACTCGACCAGATTCAGCAACAACTGAAAGCACTTTACCGCGCTTACCTTTGTCTTTGCCTGCTAGTACGATTACTTCGTCATCACGACGGATTTTTGCTGCCATGATAGACTCCTTATAGTACTTCTGGTGCTAGTGAAACGATTTTCATGAACTTTTCAGTACGAAGTTCACGAGTCACAGGGCCGAAGATACGAGTACCAATTGGCTGTAAGTTATCGTTTAAGATAACAGCCGCATTGCTATCGAAACGGATCAAAGAACCGTCCGGACGACGAACGCCTTTTTTAGTACGCACAACTACCGCGTTTTTAACATCACCTTTCTTCACTTTACCGCGAGGAATAGCTTCTTTTACAGAAACTTTGATGATATCGCCAACCGCTGCATAGCGACGGTGCGAACCGCCAAGGACTTTAATACACTGCACTTTGCGAGCGCCGCTGTTATCAGCAACGTCCAGCTGAGTTTGCATTTGGATCATGTTAATGACCTCCGGTGTAGAAATTACAACACGCCTTAATTTTGTTTAAAATCAAGACATTTCGGTTAAATTCCACTCAAAAAACAAGCAAGTTGTCTCTTAAGGGCGGGCAATTGTAGCAGCAATGGCAAGGAAGTGGTAGGTTATTTTTTAATTAATTTGGAATTAATCGCAATGCCTGCATTGAGGAATTACAGCAGCTTGCTGGTTTGTTATTGATTATAAAACAAACAGGGCGCAAATGCGCCCTGTTTTAGTATTTAATTAAATTTTAATTAATTACCAAATAGACCTTTTAATTTGTCTTTAATTTTATCTTTAGCTTTTTCTTTCACTTCTTCTTTCGCCGCATCACTAACATCTAAGCTATAGCCAACATCATGAAATGGACCTTTGATACGCAGTGGAATTTTAAAGCCAGTGCTGTCATCGGTCGTGCCTTGCCCTTCGATTGAATCAACAATGCCTGTCACTAAACGGTAATCAACAGTCGTCATTGGTAAATCAACCTTACCTGAACCAGTAATACGGACAAGCGGACTAAGTAGCGACAGGTCTTTATTTTCACCTACACCGTTAGTGAATACAAAACTGCCCTTCAATGCCGAGAAGTCTGTTTGCTGTGAGTTATCAAAGCCAGTATCTAAACCTTCTGATACAGCACTTAAGTTACCTTTGATAAGCTCTTTTGCTTTACGAACCATCTCTGCGATGTTGGCACCTTTTACCGCACCATCTGCAAACTCAAAGCCTAACTTACCATTTAATGCATTAATAAAGCTCTTTTGACTTTGACCTGTGGTCGTAAGATCCCAGTTTAGAGACCCTTTACCCATCAACTTATCGAAACCAGCTGCATCAGTCAGCAATGGCTGTGCATCAATTTTATCTAAAGCGAAGTTGGTACTAATTTTATACGGTGTTTGCTTGGCATTGACGGTGATCACACCTTTACCATTGCCTTCATAAGCAACAAACTTATCTAGGCTGATTTTAGCGAGTGCATTTTTTAGGTTCACCGTTAACTGGTTTTCACCAAGAGTAATATCATTTGCTTTTAAGCCACTTGAACGCACGACTACATTTGCATCCAATGCATTTAAGCCGCTCATGTCAATTGCAGTATCATCCCAAACAATTGGCTGTGCAGGCGCATCTACAGCGGGCTCTGCTTGTTCTTCTTTAGCTACGCCCTCGGGTAGGTAAGGGTTTAAATCAAGCATGCCTAAATCAATATCGGCATTCACAGCTAAACGATCACCAAGCTTAATATCGCTTTTACCTTTAATTTGCAGCTCATCTAGCGTGGCAAGTAGCTCTGTAAGCTTAAACTGCTGTCCTTTTAGGTGCATAGAACCTTTTACATTAAATGCATTAAACGCATTTTCTTTTGCATTAAGCTCTACACCTTGCCAGCTCGCAATGTTTTTAACAGAGTCGCCACTAACAGAAAGAAGCCCTTGCACATCATTACCCATTTCTGCAATTGCACCTTTAAAGTTCAAGTCGACTAAACGAGAATCAACCTCGGTGCTGACATTAAAGGTTTCGCCTTCAATTGCTTTTACAGGTGTATCTAGCGTGACATCTAAGTTAAATCGCTCACCCATATAGGTAATACCGCCTTTTAACTCTAAGGTCTTACGAAGAGAAGGTAATAAGATGGCTAACTCTAAATCGCTTATCTGTTGCTTTGCCCCGGTTTTACCGTCTAGATAAGTAAAAGTACCGCCATAGATTGCCACTTCACCAAGCTCAATATCAAAGTTATCTGGTAAGTTAACTGCGCTAGAACTCTTTTGCTGCTCTGTTTGTGGTTGCTCAGCAACCGCATCAAATAATTGCCAGTTTGCTTTACCATTTTTATCGGTTTCTAACAAAATCGTTGGTTCGTTAATCACAAATTTATCAAGCTTAAACTCACCGCCAAATAACGACATCCAAGGGATACGAATAGCAAGTTGTTGCATGCTTGCCATATCTTTTTGCGAGCCAGTTTGCATATTGGCAAAGTGCACATCATTCAATTCGAGTTTTAATGATGGAAATACCGACAGCTTTTTATCGCCATTAATAGTCAGACTACGACCTGTGGTTTGTTCTACTTGCTCCGATACTTTATTAAATATCGCGTCTGTAGGTATGAGAAATGGTGCAGCAACTACCAATGCAATCAGTAATACGAAGATGACACCAACGATTTTCAGTAAGGTTTTCATAATCATCCTTAAAAATGGGCAAACAATGTTCATATCATAGCGGGAGTTAGGCGCAAATGCATTGCCCAACACACAAAAAGGTTTGTAAACAAGCTTAGGTAGAAGAATATGAATCAGCGCTGAAACTTTTTGATACCTACAGGTTACAAAAAAACTTGACCTAATGATACCCTAGGGTTACATTGATACCTAGAGGTTACAAGAATATAAACTAAACACTTCCAGAGGATGGACTTTATGAAACAACTAGATATTAAAACTGAAGAAAAATTTATGAGTCAGAATATATGGCTTAGTTTAAGCACAGGCATGGTTTTTTTACTTCTAAGTATTAACTCACTATCTAAGCATGATGTAGAGGAGAGTCTATTTGTTGTAATGAGTGTTTTATTTTATGTGGTTTTAGTGATTATTTACCTCATTAAGGGTGGGTTTCCGTTAAAAATGTATTTTCAATACGCTTATAAAGATGAATTTCTAAACACTATAGACACTAGTGCACATAAACATACTAGTTTTGCAATTGTACTTTGTCTTCTTGGTGTTTCTTATATAAACAATGCAATACCCAGCGAAGTTTCGCATGCAGCTATGGCATTAATCTACCTAGGTATCATGCTCTGTATATATGGCGCATCACTACTATGGCAAAACCGTGATTAGGAAATAATGTGCAAAATAATATCGCTAAATTCCGCAAAGAAAAGGGGTTATCGCAGCAAGAACTTGCTGATGCCATTGCAGTATCACGTAAAACCATTAGCACAGTTGAAACAGGCCGTTTTATACCCTCGGTGATTATCGCGTTAAAAATTGCAGCTCACTTTGAACTCAGTGTTGAGCAATTATTTACACTCGATGACCATGATTAATAAACCACGTCAGTCGCAATCTTACTTATAAATTATCAGTAAGATTGCATCATTTCATTACTTCGGTATGATGCACGACCCTGTTGTTTTTGCACCCTGTGTACTAAAATTAAACAACCCAATTTGGTCAAAACTGGAGTATCGATTAAGCATGAAGAAACTGCTTATTTCACCGTCAAAAATGGCGCTTGGCGAGCAAGAAAGTCAAATTTATCAAAATATCCTCAAGCAAGCCTCTGATATCAGCTTAAACCTTATGGCAGTTAAAGTAGAAAATCACCCTGAAGACTTTTTAGGTTGGTGCTATGAGCTATTAAGTGCAAGCCGCGATCGTATTAACTACGATCTGTTAGAAGATAAGCAATTACCCACTCTTAAAAAACTTCATGACTTATTAATTTCTGCAATCAGCTTTTTGCAGCTAAAAACATTAAGGGTTGCGCCATGGCCTGTTATCGCAGGCTTCATCGAGCAGCATAAAGAGCTTATAGCCCTTGATGAGCAATTACGTTTAGCTAATTACATTACTGCAATTAAATCGCAATCACTAAAAGAGATGATCCCAGAAGACCGTTTAGCGTTTTCAGGTAAGCACAGTGCCTCGCTTGATCCAAGCAGCTATAACTTCGACGTTGAATGGTTTGCTTCTACCAAGAACGCAAAAGGTTTCCACCAAATGTTGAGTGATTTACCTGGCGCATTTGATGAAGCGCTTGTACACATTCCACTTGAGGGTGAAGTAACGCAAGAACATTATCAGCATTTTATGGTTGCTTACTTCATGGCATTTAATGGCAGCGATGAAAAACCAACGCTTGCTCCTGCTACTCGCTTACTTGCGATGCGCCGACCTGACGTGTTTACACCAATCGTAAATAGTAAGCTCGATGCTCTTTGTGCGGCATTAGGCATTACTAAGCTTAATAACCGCGATTTTGAGCGCTACTGGCAAGATGTTGTCGAAGCCATTCATAGTATGCCTTGGTTCAAAATGGCCAACGCAGCAAATGAGCTTGAACACTCTCTGGTTGAAATCAAAGCCCTATTACCGAGCTTCTTTTATTATGTAGATAAAAGTACCGCTGATAACTCAAACTATATTAAATTGTTAAACAAACCTAAGAGTACCACGAGCTCAGCAGGTAAAAAGACCGTACGCCGTGGCAAAGAATCAGCAGAGATACTGGTAGACCGCGCATTAGCAAGTGATGATATCCCTGAACATATCAAAGCCAAGCGCGATTCAATCATCAGTGAAGTTGAAAAAGGCCGCGACTGTCGAAGAAACGATTAGTCTAATGCGTGCAATTTTCGGCTAAGTCACTCTCAAATAAGCAAAACCCGGTTGCTTCGCAATTGTGCAACCGGGTTATTTATTGCACCACACGTGTGCGCATGAACAATTCAAATAACTACCCTTTCTAAAATTAAACAAGCTTAAAAGTCTGTTTTTAAAGAGTTTAAGCATAAAATATCCCACACATAATGAACTTGGCACAACCAGTGCAATATCGTATCCAGACAACACATAGAAAATGTCCTCAAATAATAACCAGACTGCAATCTGAAATGGGACAAAATCAACATAACAACAGGATACAGAAACATGCTAAAACTAAAAAAACGGTCGCAGCAAGCGCCCTTGCGCTATTAACTTTGAGCTCAACATATAGCTATGCAGAAGTCACAGCAAACGCCGCGGCAACTTCAAACTACTTATGGCGTGGTCAAGAGCAAGGCGGCGGTGATGCTGCAATCCAGGGTGGTATCGACTACGCAAGTGAATCTGGCTTTTATGCAGGTACTTGGGTGTCGAATGCTAGCTGGGCTGACGACATGACTTACGAGCTAGACCTTTATGCTGGTTTTGGCGGTGAAATCAATGAAACCTTTAGCTACGATGTTGGCTACATTTATTATGCATACCCAGATGCAGCATCTTACACAGATGCAGACTTCTCAGAAATCTACGGTAGCATTAGCATGGGTAGCTTCACCTTTGGTGCAGCAATACTAGCAACATCAGCAGCAAGCGGTGACGGTACAGATTTTGGTGATTCACTTTATTTAAATGCTGACTACAGCTTCCCAGTTGGCAGTACCGGTGCAGAAATGGCCCTTCATTTAGGTCATTACTCAGGGGATTTCATTGGTGATGATGACATCATCGACTACGGCGTTTCAGTGTCGAAAGACGGCTTTACTTTCGGTCTTTCAGACAACGACATTGATGGTTCAGATGTAAAAGTGTACGTCGCTTACGCGGTTGACTTCACTTTATAAAGAATGTGTTACTTGCTGCAACACGAAGGGCCGTAAGGCCCTTTTCTCGTTTTAGACTAATCGTTAAGGCACACTATGACCAGTTGAGCCTTGCCAAATGCGATACCATTGTTCACGGTTCATTGTAAGCAGCTTAGCGTCAACCGCTGATTTAACACGCTCAATATTACCCGTACCGAGTACCACAGACGGTGCACTTGGGTGCATTAACAGCCAAGCATAAACAACTTGATCAATGGCTGTGGCGCCAATTTCAGCACCAACCTGCTCTAACACTGCACGTAAACGTACCGCTTTTTCATCATCACTTGAGAATAAACGACCTCCAGCTAATGGCGACCAAAGCATAGGTTTAATATCAAGTAATTGGCATTGGTCTAAGCTGCCATCATCAAGGGCTTTCATCTCGTAAGGTGAAAACTCAATTTGATTGGTCACAAGCTCAAAGTCTAAACGCGACTGCAACAGGCTAAGTTGCGATGGGGTAAAGTTAGACACACCAAAATCAATCACATCACCATTTGCTTTTAGGGTATTGAATGCTTCTGCCATTTCATCGGCATTCATTAAGTAATCAGGGCGATGGATAAGTAATACATCTAAACGATCAGTATTGAAGTTTTTAAGTGACTGCTGTGCTGAGGCAATAATATGCGCGGCACTTGAATCATAATGGTTTGCTTTGCCTTGTAAACCTAAGCTTGCAAATGCAGGCTTGATACCACACTTAGTGATTATTTTGATTTCATCACGAATACTTGGTTTTAGTTTAAGTGATTTACCAAATTCGGCTTCACAGCCGTATTCACCGTAAATGTCAGCGTGATCGGTATGTGACACACCCATTTCAATTGCATTTTCTAAAAACTTAAGCATTGCTGTGGCGTTACCTGCCAATCTAACAAGCGCCAGAATCCTAATACCAACTCATCAATACAACGACCTTTGCTATTCACCATAACGACCTACTATTCCTAATAAATTCGACTCAAATTAATCCTTAAACCATATCACAGATTTACTAATCACAGCTGTTAACATACAGTTACAAAACAAATTGCTAATTTGTTACTAAACAGGATATTTTAGTACCTAAAAACAAATGTTATAAAACAAGGAATAAAAAATGAAATCATCAAATGTCATGACTGCTTTGGTTGATATTTTTATCAGCCCGAGCAAAGCTTTTAATGGCTTAAAAGAAGCAAAAGGCTGGTCTTTTGTTGCCTTTATTTTACTTGCCGGCATTCTCGCTGCCAGCATGTTTGCTTTTTACAATAAAGCTGACCCGCAATATTTAATCGATCAACAAGTCGCTGTTGCCAGTGTAGATGCCACTATTGCAGAACAAAAAATGATTCGCCAAAGCATGGAGCAAACCATTGATTTGCAAGTTTGGTTTGCAATGTTTGGTAGCATTATTGGTCTAGCTGTTATCAATGCCCTGATGGCAGGCTATTACCTATTTGTATCGAAGCAAGACCCAGAAGCTAACTATGGTTATGGCACTTGGTACGGCTTTGGTGTGTGGACTATGATGCCAATGATTATCTCAAGTCTTGGTTTACTCATCTTAGTATTAACTGCAAGTACTGACCAAATATCACAATCATTATTTAACTATGCTTCAATTAATCAACTTTTAATTGGCTTAGAAATTGGCCACCCATTTTACACCTTACTTGAAAGTCTGAATATCTTTTCTATTTGGGGCATTTTCATCGCAGCTATCGGTTTGAAGAGTTGGACTAATTTCACTTTCAATAAAGCGCTACTGTTTGCTGCCCTACCAAGTATTGTTATTTACGGTATTTGGACTGTAATCGCGCTCGTTTAATTCTGCTTTGAGCGGCGATATGCCGCTCTTAACTACCAAGGAAGTAACATGAAAAAAGCCATTATTATTGGCCTCGCTGTTACAGCATTTGTCGCTTTACTGATTTCAAAACAAGTCACCGGCAATAAAGATGCACCAGAAATGCATATTGCAGAAGTTGAACAAGGCAATATTGCCGATTCAATTTTAGCCTCTGGCAACCTCGTCTTTAACACCCAAGTGCAGCTGCGCTCTGAAGTGACTGGCCGTGTAGCGAAAGTGTTTGTTGAAGAAGGCGAAAGTGTCACTGAGGGCGATATTCTTATGCGTCTAGATACTACAGCGTTTGAATCTGAAGTTGCACGCAACAAAGCCGTGCTTCGCGCGACCGAAATTGATATTAAGCACAGCGAAACCCGACTCAAAAATATCGAACGCCAGCTAAGCCGCCAGAAAGAGCTATATGAAGTGGGCCTTGCTGGCCAAGAAGTGTATGAAAACCTACAAAATGCCCGCGATTTAGCGAAAATAGATATTGAAGCAAAACGTGAAGCTTACAACCAAGCCCAAGCATCGTTATTAATTGCTGAAGACCGTTTAAATAAAAGCGTGTTTCGCGCTCCAATGAGTGGCCTACTTGCTTCGGTCAATATTAAAGAAGGTGAAACTGTTATTGCGGGAACAACCAACATTATTGGCTCAGACTTGATGCTAGTAGCTGATCCAAGCGCAATATTAGCCGAACTTCGAGTGGATGAAACCGATATCGCCGGTATCAAACTAGACCAACATGCAGATATCTATGCTGCCGCTTACCCAAATCAACCTTTTACTGGCAAAGTCATAAACATTGGCACATCAGCAAAAAATCAAGCAGGTTCACAAGGCTTATCATTTAAAGTCAAAGTACTGCTTGATGCCACTGACCGCCAGCTTTATGCCGGAATGAGCTGCCGCGCAGAAATCGCCACAAGCATTGCCGAAAATGGCTTGAAACTCCCCATCGAAGCCATTCAAAAAGAGGATGATAACTATTTTGTCTGGAAGCTTAATGCAGATAATACAGTAACTAAAACAGCTGTTACGGTAGGTATTTCTTCAGATATCGAACAAGCGCTAACCAGTGGTGTTTCTCAGGGGGATCGTATTGTTATCGGCCCAGCTAGACCACTTAGCTCACTAAAAGAGGGTGATACGGTAGCCGTTAAAAACAGCCCTGAAAAAGGTGCTAACTAATGTCTGCGGTGATCAAACTCAGTAATATCAATAAACAATACAAAATGGGCGAACAAGTTTTCAAAGCTCTTGATGATATTAATATTGAAATTGCACAAAATGAGTATGTTGCCATTATTGGCCCTTCCGGCTCAGGTAAATCCACCCTGATGAACTTGCTTGGCTGTTTAGATACTCCCACCAGTGGCGACTACTATTTAAAAGATAAGTTAGTAAAGCGCATGACCGAAACGGAGCTTGCTCATCAGCGTAATGAAAGTGTTGGCTTTATTTTTCAAAGTTTCAATTTATTACCACGAGCATCCGCCCTTGAAAATGTTATGCAGCCTTTGGTGTATCGATTTATTTCTGCCAAAGAGCGAAAACAACAAGCGCTCGAATCATTACAACGGGTCGGCCTTGGCGATAAGGTAAATCACCTTTCGAGCCAACTTTCTGGTGGTCAACGTCAACGTGTCGCTATAGCTCGCGCACTGGTTACTAAGCCCCATATTCTGCTTGGTGATGAGCCTACCGGTAACCTAGATAGTAAAACCACCACTGAGATCATGGCGCTGTTTGATGAGCTTCATAACGAAGGGCACACCATTATTTTGGTTACTCACGAACAGGATATTGCTGATCACTGCCAACGGGTTATTCGTTTAGTTGATGGCAAGGTTGTTAGTGATACCCGCAAAGGCGAAGGAGCAAGACAACATGTTTAGATCTGCTATCGCTGTAATGGAAGGAACAAAAGCCGCATTGATGGCAATAAAAGCCAATGCAATGCGCAGTGCCCTTACCTGCTTGGGCATTATTATTGGTGTTGCTGCGGTTGTGACCGTGGTGGCAGTAATGCAAGGGTTTACCAAGCAAATTAATGATCAGCTTGCTGATATGTCTCCCGATGTCACCAATATAAAACCTTACACAAGTATGGAAAAAGAAATGGTGGGGCAACAAGCAAAGCTGACTTACAACGACTTTTTAATCCTAAAAGCACGCGTTAAAGAAGCCGAAACTTTTACTGCACTGATGTTTACTTGGCGTTTCTCTGGTGCAGCAGAATATGGCAATAAAAGTCATGCTTCACGGGTAATGGGCACCGAACAAGACTACCAAAAAGCTTACCGCACCTACCCAGAACTCGGCCGATTTATTCGCGCAGAAGATGATGAAAAACGGCGTCGAGTAGCGTTTATTGGCCCTTCAATTATCGAAAAGCTTAACCTACCTGAAAACCCTGTAGGTGAATATATCAAACTCGGTGGTGAGTGGTTTCGCATTATTGGTGTTGCTGAAAAACAAGGTAGCTTATTAGGTTTTGACCAAGACGATTACATTAATATTCCGATAAGTACCATGAGTGCATTAGAAGGCGGCAGTGTTGATACTAATGTACAAATGATGTTTCGGTTGAAAGACGACGCTAACGAAGCGCAAGTACTGGGTAAAATTCGCCGCATCTTACGTCAACTACATAAACTGAAAGACGGTGAAGATGACGACTTTGAATTTGAAACAGCTGAAAAAGCCCGTGCTAATATCGATAAATTCACCGGAAGTGCTACCGCAATTACCGCGGGGATAGTGGGTATTAGCCTGGTGGTTGGTGGTATTGGTGTGATGAATATCATGCTGGTTTCGGTAACAGAGCGTACTCGTGTGATTGGTACTTTAAAAGCATTAGGGGCAACACCAGGCTTTATAATGCTGCAATTTTTAGTTGAAGCGGTGGTGCTATCACTGTTTGGTGGTTTAATTGGTTTAGCGATAGGGTATGGTGCCGCGGCACTGATTTCGTTATCAGTGCCGAGCATGCCAGATGCCTACATACCGGGTTGGGCGATTATGCTGTCATTTGGCTTTACTTCATTGATTGGTATTGTGTTTGGCTTAGCGCCCGCTATTAAAGCGGCACGCTTAAACCCAATTGATGCACTGCGTTATGAGTAACTAGTCTGGCTTATAAGGTACTTGAGCACAGCTTATTTCAACTGTTTTCGGGTACCAAATAGGCCCAACTTGGTTTACTGCAACTTCAGCTAGACCATTGGTGAACGACTTATAAGTGTGAATGGTTTGCCACTCTGAATCTGGGCACTCCTCAGATAAGTCGACAGGCTTTGAACCTTCGTAAAGCGCCGCGGCAAAGTTATGATGCCATTGCTCTGTTGCAGGTGCTTTATTTGCTTGAACGGCATTGCCGTTATCAAAGTAGATATTTGTGCAACCACTTAAGGTTGCCACTAACACAGTTGTTACTAGTAGGCTTTTCATAGTTGTTGCTCCTGTGCTTGTTGCTCACACCATACTTTTACTGTGTGAGGAGCATAAATTCCGAGTGTAACGAGTCCTAATGCGCCATCAGCGAATGTTTGTTGCGATTGCATTTGGGCAACCTTTTTATCTTGGCAAATAGCCTTTACATCAACGCGCTCTTCACCAACGAGGCCCCACAAAAAGAATGGGCGGCTATCTTGGTAATCAGCTTTAGTGGCTAATTTATTGGTTGTTTTTTCTGGCACTATGGTGACTGATGAACACGCTGTCACCGATAAGGCGAGCAGCATACAGGCCATTTGTTTCATGAGTAGTTCCTTTGTCTGAGTTGTTAAGCTCAGTAAGTATAAGAATATGAGTACTCATTTTGGGTAAGAAAGCGTATAGAAATTGTAGAAAATACTACAGTTTCTAACATTTAGCCTTTGAACTAAACTGAGGCTTACAACGACTAACTATCAAGGAACGTAACTAAAGATCATTATGACGGCATATCTGCGTATATTTTTATTACTTGTGTGTTTGAGTGTGCTGTCTTGGTATAGCTTTTCAAGCGATCCTAGCTCTGATGAGCAACAAGGTATCACCAAAACCGCTGAGGACCTTGCTAATTGCCAACAGCAGTTAGCACAAAGTCGCATGCAAACTTACGCAGAACATTATATTTTGCCCTATCAGTTTAAGTTATTGAGTTGGAATATTTACAAGGCACAAATAGATGGCTTACTCACCGATTTGCAAAACCTAAATGCCGATGCTGATATTGTGTTACTGCAAGAAGCTATCGAAGAACCTGCGCTTACAAAACTCAAACCCTATTGGCGCTTTGCAAAAGGGTATAAGAGCGGCGGCGTGCAATCTGGGGTTATGACACTCAGCCGCTGGCCCGCCGCAGTGCATTGTACACTCACCCATAAAGAGCCTTGGCTACGTAGTCCAAAAGCGACCAATATTGTGGAGTATGCGCTGCCAAATCAACAGTTATTACTGAGTATAAACCTGCATGCCATTAACTTTACGATGGGTGTTAGTGACTTTAAACAACAGCTCGACGATGCCGCCGCTATTATGCGAACGCATAAAGGCCCAATCGTATTTGCCGGTGATCTCAATACCTGGAGTGATGAGCGCCAAGCCTTATTGCAGCAGACATTGACTCAGCTAGGTTTGCACGAAGCGATTTATTTAGATGATAAACGCACCAAAGCATTTGGATTAGCACTTGACCAAGTATGGGTGCGCGGTGTCAAAATAGAGACAACTATAGTGCCTGAGCTTGTAAGCTCAGATCATAATCCAATAATTGCAACCCTAACCATAGAGCAAAAAGTACAGTGAAAGTAACAATGAAAGGATATTGGTTAATCGCATTAATGTTATTGAGCATTAGCCAATTCAGTGATGCAGCAACCCCAGAACAAGAGATAAATCACCTCATTGATTTTGTCGCTAAAAGCGATGCCGTATTTATTCGCAACGGCACCGAGCACTCAAGCCAAGATGCAGCCGAACACCTTGCTATGAAGTATCGAAAAGCGACCCGCTATGCAAAAACTGCCGAAAAGTTTATTGAAAATTTGGCGAGTAAAAGCTCATGGAGCGGTAAGCCCTATAAAGTAAGACTCAGCAATGGGTCGTTACTCAATGCAAAAGATTGGTTGAGCAATGAATTAAAAGATTACCGCCGAAACCAACATATTCATAATTAAAATCATCAACACACAAGAAGCGAAAAGCCATGCAAGAACACAAAAATCAGCCACTCAATGACTTTATTGAGTACCCTCATGACGAGATGCTAAAACGCGCCGAAGAGTTTTTAGCCGTGAGTCAGCGTCGCCACAGTATTCGCAGCTTTAGCGACCGCCCAGTGCCAAAAGAAATAATCGAAACCTGTATTAGAGCGGCTGGCACTGCACCGAGCGGTGCCAATCATCAACCTTGGCACTTTGTAGCAATACACAGCAGCGATGTGAAAAAACAAATTCGAGAAGCCGCTGAAAAACTAGAGCGCTCATTTTATGAAGGTCGCGCGGGTGAAGAATGGTTAGATGCCTTAAAACCACTTGGCACCGATGCCAGTAAGCCCTACCTTGAGCATGCACCTTGGCTAATTGCCGTGTTTAGTCAAAAGAAAGGCGGTATTTCTGCCGATGACAAAAATACCAATTACTATGTTCATGAATCTGTTGGCCTAGCAACCGGCTTTTTAATTCAAGCACTACACAGAGCTGGCCTTGCCACCCTCACGCATACACCAAAACCAATGAGCTTTTTAACCGAAATTTGTGGCCGCGATAAAGATAATGAGCGCCCTTACATGCTGCTTATTGCAGGCTACCCAGGCACAGATGCAACCATCCCTGAGCATGCCTTAGTGAAAAAACCACTGGACGAAATAGCAACCTTTATTTAGTTTTAAAATCAACAGCCAGCACATCACCCGGGTTTAAACCTGAAACGATGTGCTGCTTGCCATCGACCATTTCACCAAGGCGCACATAGCGACGCACTATCTGATTATTTTCAAGTAAATAGACCATACTCAATTGGCCATATTGGTGCACCCAGCTTGACTCAATCAACACTCCTTTTTCAGTGGCGAGTGGTAATTGTAATTGCGCATAAAGACCAGGCATTAACCCAGTTTGGGCATCTGTTTCTAAACGGATTTCCATACTACGCGCAGCACTATCAGCAACGGGCACAATTTCTGTCACTGTGGCAGGCATTGACGTAGATAAAGCAGGTAATTTGACCGTTAGAGTTTGACCAACATTCAATTTAATTGCTTGTTGTTCTCTGACATTAAATGCTAATTGCAATTGTTGTGGGTTATACAGTGCGAGTAATGGCGTACCAGGAGTTGCGGTATCGCCAGGCTCTGCAAAACGCTCAACCACAACACCTGAAATCGGCGCTTTAATTTGCGTAAAACTCAGTGCAACTTGCGCTTGTGTTTGCTGCTGTTTAGCAATCGCTAGGTTCGCAGTTAAATTATCGAACCTTGCTTTTGCATCGTCGTATTCGCTAACAGATACCAAGCCTTGCTTGTATAAATCGTTAATACGCTTTAGTTGTTTCTCTGCTTGAGTCAGCGACGCATTAATTGCATTTATTTGTGCTTCGCTTTGAGCAAGCCCAGCTTTAAAGTCATCTTGCTGCAAGGTAATTAGCACGTCACCTTGTTTTACAGTATCGCCAGCGCGTACATTTAAACGCTCAACTTGTGCCATAACCCGTGATGAAATTTGCGTATTTTGTTTTGCAATCACGGTGCCCGGTACAACTTCATCACGCGCAATATCTGCCAGTGTCACTGTCACTAACTGACCAGTGTAATCATTTGCTGATGGGTTTTTCATGCCTGCAGCTTGCTTATCAGAGAAACTGCCCGCCATGTAAAGTACCGCCACAATGATCACAGATAACGCGATGATTGAACCAATAAGTTTCGATTTACCCTGCATGAGCTTGTTCCTCTTTGGCTGCATCCTTTGCAAACACTAAATAATAAACCAATGGCACAACAAATAATGAGAACAATGTTGATGCCACAATACCAAAAATAATTGCGATCGCTAGACCGCTAAATACCGGGTCTAGGGTGATCACCAAGTTACCTAATAAGGTGGTTCCCGCAGTCAGTAACACAGGGCGCATACGCACCGTACCTGCGGCAATCAAAGCCTGTTTAATTGCCATACCTTGGCCGCGAGCTTGATTAATAAACTCAACTAAAATAAGTGAGTTACGAACCACAATACCAGCAAGTGCAATCATGCCAATCATGGCTGTTGCAGTGAATAACACCGGCTCTGGAGCACCAGCAATGCTGCGCTCTCCAAATTGATTTAATAGCCAAAAGCCCGGCATGATCCCTATTACGGTTAATGGAATAGCCGACATGATGATCAGTGACAAACTCGCAGAGTGTGTTTGAATGCGTAAGATGATGAAAATGGCAGTGAGCGCAAACGCAAAGGCAATCCCCATATCTCTGAATACATCAATAGTAATTCGCCATTCGCCTTCACCACTAAAGGTCACGTCAGTGCCAGCAGGTAATTGCCAAGCTTGGCTACCGCCATTATTGAAAAAGTGCCTACTTTGCCAATCAGTTTGGCTGAATTCGTCAGCGCTAATGCCTAAGTCGGCATTGACGTCAGCAATAATTTCAGCGGGTGTACGGCCATTTAGCTCAGCCATTACATACACAACATTACGCTGATCTTTACGCATAATTGGCTTGGCAACATCTTGATGCTGAAATTCACCTAACTCAGATAGCGCCACCAGCGGACGTGGTGCACTTTGTAGCCCAAATTCATCACTGGTTTTTGCAAGCTCCCTATCACCACGAACTTGTAATGCCAGCAATTGAGCAAATTGGTTACGATCTTGATAAGGCAGTTGTAACTTTATATCGACAGGGTCTGTTTCGCCGCTAACATATAACACCCCAACATTTTGTCCATGTGAGGCAATGGCTAAGGTCTGGGCAATATCTTGCGTAGACACCGCCGACAATGACGCTTTACTTTTATCAGTAACAAAACGCTGTAAGGCCGCATTGGCAGCAATACTGGTATCAACTTCAACCACATGCGGCTCTTGTTTTAACCTTGCAGCAACAGCAAGGGCAGCTTGATATTGCGTGTCTGTATCAACAAATGGCTCACTGTAAACTTCAGCCACTAAGGTACTTAAAACCGGCGGACCCGGTGGTACTTCAACCACTTTAATAACAATGCCATCGGTTGCCAGTGGCGCTAATGCGGCACGCAAGCGCATGACCACGCCATGAGATTGATGATCACGCTCAGTTTTATCGAGCAGTAATACTCTGAGTTCAGCTAAATTAGCAGCTTCACGTCGATAATAACCACGCACCATACCATTAAAGTCCATGCTTGATGGCTGACCAACATAGGCTGCCGCCTCACTTACTTCATTTAATTGCCAAGTGATGGTTTGTACTTGTCTAGTGAAAGCGGCGGTTTGCTCAAGGCTTGTGCCTTCTGGCATATCGATTAAAACTTGTAACTCGTTTTTATTATCAAACGGTAATAGCTTTAAAGGCACTGCACGCATTACGGGTAACATGGCACTGGCGACAAACAAGGCTAATGTAGTCCATAAAACGAGTTTGGCGCGGCCTTTAGACTCAAGTAATGGTGATAATATGCGCTCATATAAGCCATGCTGATTGGCATCGAGTTGTACGCTGTCATCGACTGGCGCTTTAAGTAGTTTCATTGCCAACCAAGGCGTAACAAAAAATGCCACTATGGTCGAAACCATCACACTAATTGGCACATTAAATGCCATTGGTGCCATGTACGGCCCCATCATGCCAGTGATAAACGCAAGTGGGATAAACGCCACCATAATGGTCAATGTAGACATAAACAGCGCCACACGAATTTCGCTCATGGCATCAACTATGCGTTGTTTTTTATCGCCTTTGTGGGTTAAAAAACGACTTATGTTGTCTATCCCAGTAATTGGATCATCAACTAACAACCCCAAAGAAAGTATTAGTGCAAACAGTGTGACTCGGTTAATTGTATAGCCAAAGGCAAAATCAAGTGTCAGGGTGATGCCGTAGCAAATAGGCACCGCTAAACCAACCACAATCGCTGGTCGCCAACCTAAAAATACGCCAACAAAAATAACCACGGTAAATACCGCAAACACTAAGCTTGAGGTAAGGTTATTTACTTTTTCGTTCGCGGTTTGGCCATAGTCACGCATTACAGTGTAGCCCACTTCATCTGGCAATAGATTAGCCGATAAAGTGTCCATCATGCTGTGCACTTCGTTGGCCACAGCGACCGCATTGGTGCCAGCTTGTTTAGCGACACTAATGGTCACTAAAGGAAGTTGTTGCTGGTTATCTGATTGAGCCAGCCATTGATAGCTTTGTGCTTCGCTTGGACCATCACTCACCTCGGCGACATCACTTAGGTAAACACTCTTACCGTTTACCACGTTGACAACAAGCCGTTCTATCGCAGATTGAGAACGTAAAACATCACCCACTTGTAAGGCAATTTGCTGCTTACCTTCAACAACACTGCCCACGTTCACCAATTGATTAGATACGCTAAGCGCATAATACACATCGGTTAGGGTTGTTTGATGTGCAGCTAAAGCGCTTGCATCAAGGTTAATCGTTAATTGACGAGTTCTACCAGCAATCACTTTCACTTCGCTGGTGTTTTCGATGCGCTGTAAACTGTTAGCGATTTCGTTGGCAAAACGAGTTAGTTGATAGTCATCGTAAAGTTTTGGATCTTTACTAAATAAGCCCAGCATCACAATGGGCACATCGTTCACTTCAACCGGACGTATTTGCCATGAGCTGATCACTGACGCCATCGTGTGTTGATAGCTATAGAGTTTAGCGTAAGTGTCGAGAATGGCTTGCTCACGATCATGACCGACTTCGAAGCGAAGAGTAACGACAACAGCATTACTTTGTGTGGTCGAGTAAATATGCTCAACGCCCGTTAACTGCGCCAATAACTTCTCCAATGGTTCAGTTACCAGCCTAGCTACTTCTGGCGCTTCAACGTTTGGTGCTGCCACATATATATCAAGCATCGGAACCACAATTTGCGGTTCCTCTTCACGGGGGGTTTGCTTTAATGCCATTAAGCCAAGCAGCACCGACATAATAAAAATAATAACGGGAAGGCGGCCGCTCAAGCTGTTTTTTACTGCATTATCGATAGCATTCATTGCTTAACTACCTTTTGCAAAATAAACCATGAAGGGTTTCAAGGATTGCCATAACACTTTTATCGACCACGCGATAATAGATAGTTTGGCTTTCACGTCGAGTCGCGACGATCTGAGCTTTTCTCAGTGCCGCTAAGTGTTGCGATAATGCTGACTGCGCCAACGGCACAGCTTCGTTTAATTCGCTCACGCTCATTTCACCATCTTGCAGCGAACATAAGATCATCAAGCGATTTTTGTTCGCCAATATCTTTAGCATTTGCTCTGCTTGCTCCACATTGTCGGCCATAGCCGCAAAATCGATGTTCATAATCACACTACTCTATATTCTTAAAATACCGCTAAAGTATAGATTGATACATTAGAAAAGTCTAATATTAGAATTTACTAATGTAGAATTTTCTAATATATTAAAAACATCACTCTGTTATCGAGGTCTTATTATGAAACTAAATGACGCGCTTCGCCTAATTGCTGGTGTAATGATCTGTATTTCATTGTTGCTACAACAGTTTCACAGTCCGCTGTGGATTTGGTTTACGGTATTTATTGCTCTAAACTTAATTCAATCGGCATTCACTAAGTGGTGCCCAATGATCACTATTTTACGCAAACTTGGCATGGAGGATTAGTATGCTGACACCAATTCCTGACTTAATGAAAATTGTTGCCCCAAACCAGCGCCGCATTAGCGCTGACCAAGCAAAACAAGAATTAAGCGAAAACCATGGTTTATTAATAGACGTACGTGAACCTGCTGAGCACGCAACTAAAGCAGCAACAGGTGCCATTAATATCCCACGCGGTGTACTTGAAATGAAATTAATGGAAATTGAAAAAGATCCTGCAAGACCCATTTACTTACACTGTGCAAGTAGTGCCCGCGCCACACTCAGTGCCGAAGCACTGACTCGTGTTGGCTACGAAAATGTCACAGTAATCACCTGTAATGCAGAACAAATTTGTCAGGTTTTTTAACTTCATAGAACAGTAACACTGGTCGGATAAGCTCGTACTTTTCTATTTATAGGTACAGAGCAATGACTTTTACGCGCAGACGTTTTTTAAAAGCATCGGCGGCTGGTTTTGGAGCCGCCGTTTTATCTTTCGGTTTAACGGGCTGTAGTCTTAATGACGATGATGACGAAACCACAAAGCTTACTCCCGTCAGCTTTGATCACGGTGTTGCCAGTGGCGACCCGCTCGCTGACAGTCTCATTATTTGGACTCGCATAACCCCTCTTGAAAACGTCACGAGTGTTAACGTTGTTTGGCAAGCCTCAACAGATGCTAACTTCACAACCATAAGCCATGATGGCGAAACACAGGTAAGCGATGCTACCGACTTCACCTTAAAAGTTGATCTACAAGGTCTCAATGCCAACACTACCTATTACTACCGCTTCATAAGTAATGGTAAAACCTCACCCACTGGAGCAGGTAAAACGCTTCCAACCGACAACATACAACAAGTAAAATTTGCTGTTGTCTCTTGCGCTAACTACCCTGCAGGCCACTTCCATGTGTATGGTGAAATTGCAAAACAAACCGATTTAGATGCAGTACTACACCTTGGTGACTACATTTATGAATATGGCAATACAGGTTATGCGACTGAAGATGCCGCCGAACTTGGCCGTTTATTACCTGATGACAATAGCGATGAAATCATTTCTTTAGCGGATTATCGCAAACGTTACGCCCATTATCGTAAAGACGAGAACCTGCAAGCTGCTCATAGTCATTGTGCATTTATTACTGTTTGGGACGACCATGAAATAGCGAATGATACATGGCACAGTGGTGCTGAAAATCATAACGACGGCGAAGGTGAATTTAGCGAGCGTAAAATGCATGCACTTCAAGCGTACTTTGAATGGATGCCTATCCGTAATGTAGCCGATAAAGAACGTATTTATCGACGCTTCGAGTTTGGTAATTTAGTGTCATTACACATGCTCGATACCCGTGTTTTAGCTCGCGATGAACAAATTAATTATGCAAATTTTGATTTAACCACTAGCCAAGGACAAACTGACTTTGTTACAGCAATCAGCTCTCCAACTCGTGCTCTATTAGGTAATGAGCAACTAACATGGCTTACAGATGGTTTAGCAACAGCAACGACACAATGGCAAGTACTGGGGCAACAAGTGCTGATGACCAAAATGCATTTGCCATTTGAGATTTTACAGTTACTTATGAATATTCAAGTAACTCAAGCAAGCGGTGCTGACCCATCTGCATTACTTGCTCAAGCAAACACGCTATTTAGTGAGCTTGCGCAAATTAAAGGACGCATATTAGCTGGCGATCCAACGGTTACTAGTGAGCAGCGAGCACGCGTAGAAACAACAGCGCCTTATAATCTTGATGCATGGGATGGCTATGCTTATGAACGAGAAATAATACTTGGGACAGCAATTGCAACGCAAAAGAACTTAGTCGTTTTAGCGGGTGATACGCATAACAGCTGGGCAGGACAATTAGTCACTGATGCAAGCAACCCTGTTTCAGCTAAATCTGCAGCTGGTGTTGAATTTGCCACATCGTCAGTTTCTTCTCCGGGCCTTGAAAACTACTTAGCGTTAAATACGCAATCGAGCGAAGCTGTCGCACAAATTGAGCAAGTCATTGCATTATTGGTTAACGACTTAGCTTACAACAACTTAGTTGAACGCGGCTACTTAACGGTCACCTTTACTCAACAGCAAGCGCTTGCCCAGTGGCATTATGTAAGTAGCGTTAAAACAGCCGATTACACACTGCTTAGCGAGCGTCAAAAAGCGCTCAGCGTACAAGCTGGTAACCCTACTTTACAAATGGCTTAACGCTTTTCATCTAATAGCGTAACTAACATTTGCTCAATGTTTTTTACGCTATACGTAAGTGAACGCAGCAATTCTAACTGGCTATCTTCAGCTTGATGCTCAGGTTTTGCACTGCTGCTTTGAGTCATCTCATCTTTTTGCTTCAAGATTGCTTCGCGAAACGCCTCTGCATCAACCACTCCGAGCAATGATACCAATGCCCCTTGCCCTGATTGACCCGCCGTTTCAAAGCTCAGTCGATAAAGGCCAAATTGACGCATTAAAGGACCTTGGCTAAGTGCCACATCGGTTATTTTTTCAAGGGGGATCGATTTTTCTTCTTTAAAGAAGACACCACGTTTTACCACTAACTTACGCGTTAACAACGTGGCTGACATCGCCGCTAAAATACGCCCTGCCACCAGCCAGATTATTAACGCAACAATGGGAATGAAAGGGATACCTACCATACTAATCACACAGGTAAAAATACCTAGTAATAACCAATACTGTTTTACTTTTGGATCAAAGCTGGCACTCAATAAACTGGTTTCTGTCATCATAGGCTCCTTGATAGAGAGTTATGACAATATACAAACTTTTCATTAAACACAAAAAAAGCCGAGCAAAAGCCCGGCTTAAGGGTACTGCAGGGAAAGCTATTCCACTGCTTCAACCGTCACTGTTAATTTACTCAGATCAGGTCCTTGCACTGTAAAACGATAATCGCCAGCAGCTGCAATACTCAGGGCGATATTGGCGCCAACGGCTTCTAATAAAGCGGCTTCGCCAAGTACAGCAACAGGGGCATCACCACTACCGCCATAATCTACGGTACTCCAATCTTCAGAAGCGACTTTGAACTCATAGTCACCTGCCTCTAATGTCATGGTGGTACTGTACATCGCATCACCAGCATAAATTAGTGGGTTATCTGTGCCCCAACCATTAACGCTTCCGCGTAAGTACACCTGAGTTGCGCCAAACATTTCTGCATTAAATACACTCATGAGTGGCTCTTCAAGGTTGCTGGCATCAAACACAAACTGATATTGACCATCGCTTGCAATATCCATTGTCATGTTTGCACCTTTTACTGCGAGCAGTTTTTCTGTACCCACAGTGACTGCCGCGCTACTTTCACCTGAGCCATAATCCACTGTGCTCCAGTCGCTTGAAGCCACTTTGAATTCATAGCTACCCGCGGTTAACTGTTTAGTGAAGGTATAAATGCCTTTACCTTGATACATCAACTCATCACTGGTACCCCAATCGTTTAAGCTACCGCGTACATAAATTGCAGTGCCAACAAATGGCTCTTCGTTATAGACCTTAAGCACTGGGTTATCGGTGTCTGTGGCATCGAATGAGAATACATAAATAGCATCCATTGCCGCCGAAAAGGTCATATTAGCGCCACTGCGTGTTAGCGGCTCATCTTCACCTTCGATCACTTCAGCAACATCGGCAGAAAGCGCACCAAAATCAACGGTAGACCAATCTTCAGAAGCCACTTTAAACTCATAGCTGCCTGCTGTTAGAGGAATCGCAATTTTGTACTCGCCATTACCCACATATTCAAAGCTATTTGCCGTACCCCAGTCGTTTAACGAGCCACGAACATAAACTGTTGTGCTACCAAATGGCACAATATCTGGCGCCCCCACAGTCGCATCGGCACTTAGGCCTTCGCCTTGAGCATCACCTTGTGGTTTCACAAACACAGCAACAGTATATGGCGGAACATTAAAGGTCCCTTCGCCCTCACCAGCTATAAAGCTTGCCGCTGACATACTTGAGTCAACACTTGCTTTTAAAACAGGATGAAGCTCAAAACCCGCAGCCGTTGATACCGTATGCGATAAGCTTTGCTCAGTGCCGTTCATCACCACGACAATGGCATCGTATTGGCTATCTAGATCAGTCAAACCAACACCATCATCGATACTCATCACGACTAAGCCTTGCTGTTGACGCTTACCAATATTGTGGAAGCCAACGCGGTCTAAGATGTCTTGCTCTGTGGTTAAACTAAATAATGGGCTGGCACTACGAATTGCTAAGAACTCAGTAAATACATTACTTGCGTACTCAATGTCGCTAGCCATCGCTTGCGCATTCGTATTTGCTGAAATAGGTGCAATTTCGCCCCACTTCGCTTGGTTATCTTGCGCAGGCGGTAAACCTACATTCCAGTTATTGGTTTCTTTACTGAAATCAACAAAGTTGAACCAATCACCAGAATCATAGCTGTTACGATCCATTGATTTAGAACGCAGCATATCAGCACCCATTTGCATAAATGGAATACCTTGGCTCATCAACGGCATAGCTAAAGCCATATTGTGAACACGCACACGCTCTTCAATACTTAAGTTAGTGCCATGTTTATATTGCAGCTGATCCCATAGTGTTTCGTTATCATGCTTAGAGACATAGTTAATGCTGTCAGCCGGATCGAGTGCATAAGCCGCAGGCTGACCACTCCAACTAAAGCTGATGCCTTTTGCTGAATTACCTTTAAAGTCTTTAAGAATGTAGTTTTGTAAGTTACCTGCCAGTGATAAACGCAACGTATCTTGCTCAGATAAATTGCCATCTGTGGCATTATTACTAAAGAACGCACCACCACGAATTGCCTCACGGATACGGTCATTAAAGGTACCTACTTCAGTGCCAGCCATATCCATTTGTTTAGCTTGCACAAATAAACGGTTATCAGCGACTTCACCAAAGTTCCAACCTTCACCATAGAAGTAGGTATCAGGGTCAACTGCTTGCACTGCACTAAGCGCGGTCATAATTGATGCTTTTGGCATATGGCCCATCACATCGAAGCGGAAGCTATCGTATCCAAAGTCACGAGCTAGAATCACCATAGAATCAGCAACAAACTTATCCATCATGACATGTTCTGTTGCTGTATTTTCACAACAGGTTGAGCGCTCGATATCGCCGGATGTTTCGTTATATCTGTGGTAGTAACCTGGTACCAGTTTATCGAACACTGATTTATCCCAAACGCCTGATGAGGTCGTGTGGTTGTAAACAACATCAAGCACGACACGTAAACCAATTTCATGTAACGACTGGATCATCGCACGCGTTTCTTTTACTCGTGCAATACCTTCAGGCGATGAAGCGTAAGAGCCTTCAGGCGCAATAAAATGATGCGGATCATAACCCCAGTTAAAGCTATCAACACCACGCATTGCATTAGCAAGTGCTTGGGCATCATCAGAGCCAGGTAGGTATGACGCCATTAAATCAACTATCAATGCACTCTTATCTTCGGTTTTACATGCATCGGCATCATCGTCAATGCGGCTACATAAATCACCTAAGGTCGCAGTGATATCAACACGCTGACTGGCATCTTCATCTATGGTGCCAATATCTGTTAGTGGCAGTAAATGGAAATGGGTTAAACCATTATCAGCTAGCTTTTTAAGGTGCTGCATTGGTGCGCTATCAAGTTCAGTAAACGCTAGATACTTACCACGGTTTGCCTCACTGACTGTTTCATCACGCACACTAAAATCACGTACATGACCTTCGTAAATGACCGCTTGCTCAGGGTAATCAACCGTTGGCACCATACGCTCATCCCAGCCAGTCGGTTTAGTATCTTCATCATCAAGGTTAATCAATTGGCTATATAGACCATTGGTTGAAACGTTTAATGAATAAGGATCTGTGCTCCATAAGCTTTCAATTTGCTTAGTCGTCGGATGATAAACATCAAACATAAAGCGGTAGTAATGGCGATCGTGACTGATATCGACATTGCTAGACCAAATACCCGTTGCGCTATCAAAGGTCATAGCAAGTTGTTCAAGCTCTGTTTTATCAGCATCATACAGCGCTAATTTCAAATTGCTTGCAGTCGGAGCCCATACCGACACATCAATGCCATTATTGGCGTAATGCACACCTAGTTGTGCTTCATTAGCGTCACTTTCGCCACTGGTGTATAAGTCATCAAGGGCTTTAGCGGTTTGCACATACGTCGCTTCAATCAGTTTGCCATCAGCGTCATAGCCTGCCACAACCAGTTGTTGTTTAATAAGCTCTTTTGCAGCGGCTGCATCCCAGCTACCTTGGTACGCATTCCATCCAGCAAGGTGCGGCACTTTAGCAATTTGCTCATCGCTTAAAGATGTCGATGTAAGCTCAACCACTTGACCATTTAACTCACCGGTATCTTCATCGACAGCTAAATCAGCACTGCTTGAAGAGTGTAATTTAATGATACTGCTCAGTTCATCACTTGGTTGATAAACAAAGGTTGAGAGGTCAAGCCAATGCGCTGAGGCACCAGAGATACTCACCGGGCGTTCGCCCAAGGTCATAAGTGGGTACTCAAATACCGAAGGTTCACCATGAAAAGTAAAGTTCATACGTTGAAACTTTTCATCGTCCTGCATCAATGGCATTTTTAAATCAACATCACCAAACGCTTTGCCAGACCCTTCTGTACCTATATGCACAATGAAGTTAGCACACTCGTTGTAGCCCTCTTTGAGTTTTACAATCCAATACGCGCCATAATTAGGATCAATACCATCGTATTCATGCCCATTTTCCCAACCAGTGGCATCAAACGGCGCCGCGTACGCATCACAAACATCGTTATTCCATGAGTGTAAACGGTAACCTTCATAGGTTTTATCTTTACGGTTATAGAATAAAATGGCTTCGTCGTCTGCTGGGAAAACCACGGGATCTGGTAGCGAAGAATCGTACCCGTTAACACATTTTTCATTGGTTTCGTCAGGTACCAATGGTGCTTCACACTCTTTCGGAGGCGGATCGACGCACTGGGTGCCTGCTTCATTAGGGATTTGCGGTACGCTACAGGTCAATAAAACTTGCCCAGAATCTATATCGTTACTTGCGCCACCACCACATGCTGCTAGCAATACCATGCTACATGCAATCAGTAAGCGGCTAAAATTAGCTATTATTTTCATATTATTATCTCCAGCTTACTGATCAATGGTTATAGGTAAAACCTAGATAAAACTGACGACCAAAAAATTGCGTGGTGCCTGTTTTACTGGTTGTTCCAAAGTAGCTTTGTGTTGGTTCGTCGGTTAAGTTATTCACTTGTAATAACATGCCGAAAGAATCTGTGAACTGATACGATGTTTGGAAATCGATAACCGTTTCCGCATCAAAGTTCACTACTTGCTCATTGACAGCAACTTGCTCTGAAACGAAATCATCGCGATAACGCACATTCAAACGTGTTTCAAAGTTTTCATAGCTGTAAAAAAGAGTGCCGTTAAAGACATTGTTTGAAAGGCCAGGCAAGTCTTGCGATACAGAATCACCACCTAAATCGGTAATAGATTGCACCTCACTCTCAGTATAAGAGTAACTGGCGTTAATACCTAGGCCTTCAAACGGCGAGGGTAAGAAAGAAAAAACCTGCGTATAGGCAAGCTCAATACCGCGAATATAACCGCCTTTGGCATTGTTAACCGCAGTGGTGTACACACCATTTGTGGTTTCGATTTGCTCACCACTGACAGGGTCAACAATGTATTCTGGTACGTTAAAACCATTACCCTTAAAGTCAAAGTTCTCTATAGCTACCGTATCTATGAATGAGTCGATATTCTTATAAAACGCAGCAACTACCAGTGCACCATCGGTGTCTTCAAAGTATTGCTCGTAGGAGATATCGTACTGATCAGCATAGAAAGGTTTTAAGAATGGGTTATTAGTACTTGAGCCGTTAATTTCGCCGTCATTGTTAACCGATGCACTGGCATCACCCGCTAAACGGTTAATCGGAGCACGCGCCATCACTTTTGCCGCAGCAAAACGAATTTGTGTCGCGTCACTCACTTTAAAGTTTAGGTTTAATGAAGGCAGGTAGTCTGTGTATTTTATACCTAACACGCTTGGTGCATATAGGTCGTTAACAATGCCATTGTCATCGACAATATATTGCGCACCGAGCTGTGGATCGCCACCGACGTTTTCGAGTACCGTCGCTGATTGATCAGTATCTACACGGCGAATACCAATATTACCTGTGACTGGCAGCTTGCCAATTTCGGTATCAATGTTAAGCATAAGGTAGGCTGACACTACTTCTTCATACACTGAGCCACTTTGTAACACCGACCATGAATAGTTAGTGGTGTAGCCTTGTGTGTCAGGCTCTTTGTCACCATCTAAATCCACAACACCATCGGCGTTACCCCAGGTCTGTACTGGCTGCGGAGTCCCATCAGGAAACCATGCGTTGAGCGCTTTATCTAAATCTATCGCTAGGTATGATGGGAAATAACTAAACTCACCTTGCCAATCAACCACTGTAGTCATATCATCAGTAAGGCGAAGCGGTGGTTGAGTCGAGGAGAATGCGCCGTCGTTACCGTATTCGAATACTGAGCGATTATTGCTGTATTCACGGTCAGAGTAACGAGCACCAAATTCAATTGAGCTAAACCAGTTATTCTCTAACTCATACTTAAAATCGAGTCGAAAAGCTTTTACTTCATCTTCATTTTCATACGGATAAATACCGTATTTACTGACCATAACTCGGTCAATATCACTGAACGCAGCAGCCTGATTGAAGCCGATATCTGGTAGGTCTAATCCATTTAACTGATAATTAATTTGCACATTGGTATCAAGTATAGGGGTTTCAGCCGTCGCGTCTTCTGCTACCAGCGCCCAAAGCAATCCATTGCGGAAATTACTTTTCGCACGTGATAAAGACACATCAGCATTAACGTTCAAACGCTCAGTAATTTGCCAATCAGCATTAATGCCGTAGCTATCTACTTCATCAAAGTCTTGGTTATCATCATTAACGATTTCAACACGGGTAAAGCTATCTGATGTGCGGTTAATCGCACCACCAATCACCGCATTACCGTCGAGCACTGGATTAGCATACACCGCAGACGGACCACCAAACTTAACCCGAAAACCACGGGCAAATGACTCGCTATCAAAACGAGATAAAAACGCATCACCTTTTAATTTAAAGCTATCGGTTGGCGCCCATTCAATTGAGGTTAAATAACCATTACGGGTTTCTTCACCACCTAAATGCTGAAGCTCAAACCCTTCACTGATGTATTCATTAGCAGGGTTATCAGCTGGGCCATCGGTATCATTGGCCAGCCCATCAACATCTTTATTACCGTTATAAGCAAAACCGATAAACTGAGTCGCCACACTCGGCTGGAATAAGCGCGCGTAACCTAGTGCGACACCTAGCGTATCGTCAAGAAACTTGCCTTGGTAAGAAAAACTAATACGGTCGCCATATTCAGTGGCATCAAATACCTCTGAGGCACGGTCGTTATACATACCGCGCACATTCGCAGTAAATTTGTGTTGCTGGTCATTATCCAATGGGCTAGCTGTTTGTAACTCTACCGTACCCGCTACGCCCCCTTCAATAAGTGATGCCTTTGGCGACTTGTAGACCGCCGCGGAACTGATTAACTCAGACGGGTATTGGTCAAACTCGATACTACGGCTACCACTAGTAGATACCTGCTCTCGACCATTTAATGTCGAAAAAACAAATCCACCAGATAAACCGCGAATGTTGATTTCGGCAGCTTGACCACCGGTACGCACCGCCGAGATCCCCGGTAGACGTGTTAATGCATCAGCCATAGATACATCAGGTAATGCACCTAAGTCATCAGCTGAAAGTTGCTCAGAGACAGTGTCGCTAAAGCGTTTTTGATTTAATGATTGAATTAAGCTGCGACTAAAGCCGCGCACTTCGATTACTTCAAGCTCAGGATCGATTTCCTTTGCTGATGTGCGTTCTTCTTCCGTCGCCGCCATTGCACTGTTTGCCGCTACTAAAGCTAGCATAAGCGCACTTAGCTTGAATTTCCCCATTGGATTTCCACCCTGTTGTCGTTGGAGGTGTTGTATTTGTGGTTATTGTTGTTGTCAAAAAACAACCAATAAAGTGTAACCAAAAGGTAAATATTGTGTGATGAATACGTATGCAATAGGAGCTTGCTGGGGAAAGCAGCGATCACAACCCTTTTTTATTAGTGATGTAATCGCAATATGGAGGTATTTATAAGGTAATAACGACGCGAACAGCTAAGGCAATAAAGATCACCCCTAGCAATTTTTCGAGCCATGGATTCGTCTTGGTAAAGCCAAAACGCTTTTTTGATATGTCGGTTAACAGTGCAACAAGTAGATACCAGCCAGTATCAAGCACAAATACCGTTAAACACATGATTAACCCAACTTGCAAAGTCAGGTTCTCAGGGTCAATAAATTGCGAAAACAGCGCTAAAAAGAACACCGCTAGTTTTGGATTTAAAAAGGCAATGGCAAAGCCGTCTTGCAGCGCGGCCGCGAGGGCTCGGCTTAGTTTGCTCAACATTCAGTGTTTGCGAGCTGGGTTTAGCTAACAGAATACGAATACCCAAATATGCGAGATAGGCTGCACCGCCATAGACCAGCACTTGATAAAGCGTTGGTAACTGAGTCATCAGCGCACCTAAACCTAGTAACGAGGCACACGCATAAAAGCCAACCCCAATACCATGGCTTAATGCCGCCAACATGCCGTTCTTCATACCGCCATGTAAACTGTGTTTTAAAACCACAGCTAAACTCGGCCCCGGCGACATTGCCCCCATCACGCAAATTAAAACTAAACTCAACCACTCAGTTAGTGTCATTATTCGTTATTCTCGATTAGTAATAAAACGGATGTTATCTGACCATAAACCCCAGTGGCAGTGGTGATTGTTTTCACTTGCCAACCAGCTTGACCTAATTCGAACACCCGTTGATTTAATGCATCAATATCGATGCCGCCGAAAAAGCGCTTCTTTTTAAACTCAACTATTTTTTGCATGTTAGTCCATCAGTTGGTATTCAAAGTCATAATGATGAATACCCGATTCAATTCGAATTGCCATTTTACCACAGAGACCTTCAAGCTCTCCTGCGCCAGAGTCAGGCACCACTTCTAAAATCAATCGATCAGCACCTTTATCCATCGTGCCAAAATGTTGCAGTACAAAACTGCCTTTCTTACCCTCTAAGCTACCGACGACCTGTTCAATCGCTACATAACCTGCACTGCCCTTAGTTGCAGTCATGGCACTGAGCATTTCGCCTTGGCTTGTTGCCTCTAATGGACCTGAAAACTGTTTATCAATCGACATGCGTCCCAAATTTACGCCATCTTGCCCTGTGGCATAGCCGCCAATTGGGTTTAACTTTACGGTGAATTGACCACTGATAGTTGTAGATTCCATACTAATCCCTTAATAACTGTTGATTTTTAGAGCATTGATAACCATATCTATACCCTATTCACCAACAAGAATCTAGCATGTCTAACAATAAAGAAAAGGCCGCATTTAGTAGCCTGTTACCGATTTTAGCTTTTATAAAACCCTATAAATGGATGGTGTTTGCAGCCCTTGGCGCCTTGCTGCTTACGGCCGGTGTTAACTTGTCACTCGGACAAGGCGTTAAATTTGTTATCGACCATGGCTTTATTGCAGGCTCGCAAGCTCAGCTTCAACAAGCGGTGATGGTGTTAATTGGTTTAATAAGCTTATTGGCTTTAGGTACTTTTTGTCGCTTTTATTTAATGTCGTGGATTGGTGAGCGAGTCAGTAACGATATCCGTAAAGCCGTGTTTGATCGCATCGTTACATTACACCCCAGCTACTTTGAAGAAAACCGCGACGGCGAGCTGATGTCGCGACTAACCACCGACACCACCTTGTTGCAATCTATCATTGGCTCCTCTTTTTCGATGGCATTACGCAGTAGCTTAATGCTGATTGGTGGCTTGGCTATGCTACTTATCACCAACCTAAAGCTAACTCTTGTGGTTGTTGCCTGCGTACCCGTAGTACTACTGCCGATGATGATTTTTGGCCGAAAAGTGAGAAAGCTCGCAAGCTCAAGCCAAGATGCCATTGCCGATATCAGCACCTATGCTGGTGAGATCATTCAAAATATTAAAGTCGTGCAAAGTTATAGTCACGAAGAACGTGAAAAAGCAGCATTTAGCGAAGAAACCAACAAGGCGTTTCAAGTAGCGAAGAGCCGTATCAAACAGCGCTCGTTTTTGATTGCAGCGGTTATATTTCTGACCTTTAGTGCCATTAGCGTGATGCTTTGGGTTGGTGGCAGCGACGTATTAGCTGGCACCATGACTGGTGGTGAGCTAGGTGCTTTTGTGTTCTATGCGATTATGGTGGCGATGTCTGTAGCAACCGTTGCCGAAGTGTATGGTGAGTTGCAAAGAGCAGCAGGTGCAGCTGCACGATTGTTAGAGCTACTCGCCGTTGAAAGCATGATCAAAAGTCCAGATACAAATCATGATGCACAACTTGAGGAAAACAAGCTTAATCACCCCGCTATTCAGTTTAATGAGGTGTCTTTTCATTACCCTTCAAGGCCAGATAAAGCCGCTTTAAATGCGCTAAATTTACAAGTAAAACAAGGGCAAACTGTTGCTATTGTTGGCCCGTCAGGGGCTGGTAAAACAACATTGTTTGAGTTACTGCAGCGCTTTTATGACCCAAGCTCTGGGAGTATTTCGCTGGCAGGAATAAACATTAAAGCACTCTCTCTTGATTGCTTGCGCCAGCAAATGGGGATGGTGGCACAAAACCCAATTTTATTTAGCTCAGACGTAATGCATAACATACGTTATGGCAATCCAAGCGCCAGCGACGAGCAAGTATATGCAGCGGCTAAATATGCCCATGCCGATGAGTTTATTAATCAACTCCCTGATGGTTATCACAGCTTTTTAGGTGAGCAAGGTGTTAGGCTCTCAGGTGGACAAAAACAACGCATAGTACTAGCGCGTGCAATATTAAAAGACCCTGCAATTTTGTTGCTTGATGAAGCAACCAGTGCACTCGACGCACAAAGTGAGTTTCATGTACAAGCAGCCCTTGAGCATCTAATGAAAGACAGAACAACACTGATTATTGCCCATCGTTTAGCAACAGTTAAACACGCCGATGTGATTGTCGTGATGGATAAAGGGGAAATTATTGCAACGGGTACGCATCAGCAATTGTTTGAGACTAATCCATTGTATAAACAATTGTGCGAATTACAGTTTAATCGAGATTAAGCAGATTGGTTTAAAAAATGGAGATGTCAGGTTTGAAAGGGCATATCAAACCTGACCACAAATCTAGATATAATATCTAACCTTGTGTATTCGGTACGATTTGAATTTCTACGCGGCGGTTTAAAGCTCGGCCATTTGCTGAGTCATTGCTCGCCACGGGACGTGTTTCACCATAACCTCGTGTGCTGATACGCGCAGACATTATTTGATGATTCACTAAGTAATCTTTTACGCTTTGTGCACGTTGTTGAGATAACGTCATGTTGTAGCTATCTTTACCTGTGCTGTCGGTATGACCTTCAACGCTTAAATAGGTTTTTTCGTATTTGTTCATCACCTTAGCAATTGCGTCTAGGGTGCTGTGAAAACCTGATGAAATATAAGATTGATCAGTTGCAAAAGTAATATTTGATGGCATGACTAAACGAATATTGTCGCCTTCACGAACCACTTCAACACCTGAGCCTGCTAGCTCATCGCGAAATGCTTCTTCTTGCTTATCCATATAATCGCCAACGGCTGCACCTGCTAATGCACCAATAGCCGCACCAATGAAAATACGTTTATCGTCATGGTCACCCGTTGCTTTACCTAGCACTGCACCTGTTGCAGCACCAATCGCGACGCCTTTACCTGTATTCGTTGTCTCACAACCTGTTAAAAGAACGGCTAAAACGCCCACTGTTAAAACTGATTTTGTAAAAGTCATGTGTCTCTCCATGGCAATTATTCAAATTGAATTGTTTACAATTATGAATGAGTTTCTATGAACAAGCGATGAAGAAAAGATTACTTATCAAGTGCTACAGCAGTAACCGGAGGTAAGTTATACCCTTTAACCAGCTCGGTTAAGCGGCCATTGAGAACTAATGTATTGAGGCGGTCTTGAATTTTATCTGCCAGATCTGAGCGTGCAAACTGTTTACTTAAAGCAATATGACCATAAATAACATCTTTATAGCGATAAGGCATTTTTACGATTTCTTGTGAAGGTCGCTGCAAAAATACAGAGGCGTGATCGGCTGTGGTTTCAACAGCAATTACCAGCTCAACACGATTTTTTAATAGCATTTCAAATGCATTATTTTCACTTAAAGCCTCAACTTTAATAAGTGCTTTATCGGTATCGAAACGAGGAAAATGTGCTGCACCTCGCATTACAGCAATACGTTTACCCGCTAAATCTTGATAACTATTTATTTTAAGCTCGCTATCAGCTCTTGCATAAAACACAAAAGAAGACGACAGCATCATGTATGGTGGGGTAAGAAACTGCATTTTTTGCCCGCGCGCTTCTGTGCGAATAAGCCCGCCCATCACATCTAGCTCATTTTGCTCGAGCATTTTTAAACAACGAGAAAATGGGCAAGCGACATATTCAAGCTTGATTGGTAAGGTACGCTGCATTTCACGCATTATATCCACTATTGCGCCACTGACTTTACCATCTTCAGAGACCATGCCATAAGGAGGCGCATGATCAACAGCCACCACAACTTTCTCAAAAGAGGTTGCAAGTGCAAAGTCGCTGCAAAGTAGTAACAATAAACTGGTAATATAGCGTTTCATAGTGATACTCATAACTACGTTCACTCGTTCTCTATATTGTAGACGGCCTTGTGTCATAAAAACCACAAAAATGTCATACAATTTTGTCATAATAGAAACTATCACCATGTAACGGCAACGGTAATGTTATTTATCATCTTTAAACAATTCTTTTTATTAGGCTGTATGAGCTTTGGTGGCCCTGCGGCACACCTTGGTTATTTTAAGCGCCACTTTGTTGATAATTTAAAATGGCTCACTGCTGAGCGCTATGCGCAATTGATAAGCCTAAGCCAAGCATTACCTGGGCCTGGTTCAAGCCAAGTTAGTTTTGCAATGGGGGTTGAAAAAGGGGGCATTTTAGGCGGCCTATGTGCCTTTATTGGTTTTACCCTGCCCTCATTTTTAATTATGTTCTTTTTGGCTCTTAGCGCTCACCAGTTTGGTGATATTTACTTTGCAGTGATTGCTGGGCTTAAACTCTTTGCTGTGGTGATTGTTGCCGATGCGACCTACAGTATGGCAATGAGCTTTTGCAAAAACCATTTTCACAAGCTTATCGCGGTATTGAGCACGATTGCACTCATTGTGTTCTCACAGCTATCAAGCCAGATTCTCGTACTCATTGTTGCAGCAACCTTGGGCTGGTTTTATCCTCAGCTTAAACTACCAGAGAGCCAAAAACATAAACCGGTAAAAGTCGCATGGTTACCGCTTGGTTTATTTACCGCCTTGTTACTAATTAGCTTTTTACCTTTAGGTGAATGGTTTTCTGTGTTTGCCCCATTTTACCAAACTGGTGCTATGGTTTTTGGTGGCGGCCACGTTGTGTTACCCGTTTTACAAGCGGGTGTGCCGAGTCTTGACACTGAGCAGTTTTTATCTGCCTATGCCAGTGCTCAAGCCATACCTGGGCCAATGTTCACAATCGCCACATACTTAGGTGCACAAGTGTCGCCAAATACGCCACTTATAGGTGCAATTGTCGCTACGGCACTTATCTTCTTACCGGGATTTTTGTTGATGTTAGCGTTTATGAAAAGCTGGCTACAACTGGCTGATAAGCCTCGCTTTGCGGGCAGCATTGCAGCGTTAAATGCGGCCGTGGTGGGCTTTTTAGCCGCCGCTCTTTATTCACCTATTTGGCAATCAGCAGTGCAAGATCTGTGGCAAGTAGCTTTAGTCATTGCAGCATTTACGTGGCTAAGAATGGCAAAGCCACCTATTTGGTGGCTATTGTTAGGTTTCCTTGCAATCAGCTTACTGATTGCTCAGTTTTAAACTTTTTCGCGGGGCGGATTCGTTACCTTGATACTCGGTTTTAAGCCTGTTTGAGGCTCACTAGCCGTTAACTGCCCAGTGACACTTTGATAAGGTCGAAGCGCAAAAATTGGCAACACGGCAAGGAGATGATCCATGATCTCTGCTTGCAAATGCTCGTATGAGATCCAGCGTTTATCTTCACTAAAGCAATAAAACTCAATGGGTAAACCATGATTGATTGGTTGTAGCTCACGGACCATTAAGGTTAAATCACGATTAATTTTTTCGTGTTGTTTTAAGTAACCTTCGGCATAGCGGCGGAATAAACCTAGATTAGTAACCGGGTCAGGCAAAGCCGTTACTTTGATATAGTCATGCAATGGAATAGCAGCATTTATTTGCTCACGAAACGCATCATCAACCAAACGAATACTATTCATATCAATGTTTAAAGAACGTTTGATACGACGACCACCCGACTCTTGCATTCCACGCCAGTTCTTAAATGAACCAGCAACTAACATGTAGGTTGGAATAGTTGTAATAGTGTTATCCCAGTTGCGTACTTTTACTGTGTTTAAACCTAGGTCTATCACCTCGCCATCCGCACCATAGCTATCCACTTGGATCCAATCGCCATAGGTCACTAATCGGTTAGCTGCAATTTGAATACTGGCAACAAAACCCAAAATGGTGTCTTTAAATACGAGTAAAGTCACCGCTGCTATCGCACCAAAGCCAGACAAAATATAAGTTGGTGACTTTTCTAGCAAAATACTCACAATGAGGATGGCGCAAACCATAAAAGTGATAAGTTTTACAACTTGGATCAAACCCTGAATCGGAATATCGCGGGCAAAATCAAGTTGGTTATAGATGCCACCAGCAATGCTCACGACACTACTTAAAATAAAGCCACCATAAATGATCAGCGCAACTTGGCCTACGGTTTTAAGTACTAACGCAGCAACATCATGAACTGGATAAACATAATCAAAAGTTGCCAAATACAGTACGCAGCACAATATCCCCGCGAAACGGCGGTTTAGTTTATTGAGCATGGGTGTTAGCGCACCGATGCGCTCAGGAGATAAACGTGTAACAACCTTTTGAATGCCCGGCAGTAATAAGCGGCGGGTAAACATATAGATTATTAGTAATGAGCCAACACCAATCGCTGTAGCCGTTAATGCGCTTATAAGCGTCGCGTCGGGCATTGATTCAAACCAAGGCATCACCAACTCTTGCAGGTGAGTTTGCTTCATGGCGCTTCAACCTCTTTATTGATGGTAGCAAGGTATTCAGCTTGCTGGGTTTGATGATAAGTTAGTAGCTGAGCATCTTTTTGCAACCATAACTCATTAATATATTGCTGAAAAGCCGTTCTAAATGCACGGTCATGCTGATAATCACCAATCATCTCTGCGCTAATTGCTTGTACGTGCATTTCAACTTTGATCACGTTGAGACGACCACGCATCAGATTGCGACAAATATGATCGCCTTCGCCTTGGTAAATAATCGAGGTATTTAATAATGCATCAAACTGCTCACCTAACACCTCAAGAGCAAATGCAATACCGCCCGCTTTAGGCTTTAAAAGGTAAGTGAACGGGCTATTTTGCTTTTTGTGTTTTTGGCACGTAAAGCGTGTGCCTTCAACAAAGTTGATAATGGTAGTTGGATGATTACGAAAGTCGCGGCAACTGCGTTTGGTACGCTCTACATCGAGTCCTTTCAGCTTAGGATTTTTTGCCAGTTGCGCTTTGCTAACACGCTTCATGAAAGGCATACCCATGGCCCACGCGCCAGTGCCAATGAATGGCACATATTTTAATTCATCTTTTAGGAAGAACTTTGGCGCAGGTAAAACATCAATCGCACTTAAAACAACAATATCTAGCCAGCTCATATGATTAGAGATAAGTAAGTACCAACCATCTGTACTGACTTTGCCTTTAATATCAATATCGATTGTTGGGCAACCTAACCACAAAGCTAAACGGTTACCTTTACACCAACCGCGATAAGCCGCATGAAGAATGTCGCTAACCACTTTAAACGGCAGTAATAATTTAAGCACACCAAAGAGCAGCACAAGCGTGCCCCAAATAATTACATTAGCAAACAAGACAATGCTCACTAGAACGCCTGTTAACCAATTTGGTAAAAATTTCTTTAACATATGTGTGCTCTCGACTGCGTTAGCAATACTACTGCGTTTTTGCTTCTAACTCGGCTAGTTGCTGATTTTTTTCATTCCAAATACGGTTTAACTCAGCTTGAAAATTAACTCTAAACTCTGCATCACCAGTGTAATCACCGATTAAATTAGGGCTTACTTCCATCACCTCGACTCGCACTTCGACCTGTTTTACACGACCACTGGCGAAATCCACAAAGCTAGGAATACCATCAGGGTAATGAATAGTGACATTAACCACTTTTGAAATTTGCTCACCCATTGCTTGCATAACAAACGCAACCCCACCTGCTTTTGGCTTTAATAAGTGTTCAAAAGGGCTGTTTTGGCGTGAGTGTTTTTGCTCTGTAAAACGCGTACCTTCAACAAAGTTAACGATGCTCACTGGCATTTCTTTAAACTTTTCACAGGCTTTGCGTGTGGTTTCTAAGTCTTTACCACGCAATTTAGGGTTTTTCTTTAACTGGGCTTTACTCGTGCGAGTCATAAATGGGAAATCCAACGCCCACCAAGCAAGGCCTAAAAAAGGAACGTAGATTAGCTCTTTCTTCAAAAAAAGTTTAAAAACGGAATACGACGATTAAATACGCGTTGCATTACAACAATATCTACCCAGCTTTGATGATTTGCGATCACCAAGTACCAGTCTTTCGCTTTTAGTTGCTCAAGACCTGTTACGTTCAGCTTATATGAAGCAAATATGTTTTGGTTGATGCTATTGCAACTCACCCACATAGTGGCGCATTGCTTAGCAATCCAACTCATTAATTTTTGCAGAGGCTTAATTGGGATCAGTTTAATCACGCCACAAATAAAGATGGGCACAAACCAAAAAAGTGTATTGAGGGTGTAAAATATAAAACTGAACACACAACGGATCATGGACATTACTACTTATTCCTTTAATGCTTAATCTTCAAAATACGTGTAGCCAGCAAGGCCTGCATTTAGTTCTGACAAATATTGTGCCTTAGATTGCTCATCAATTGCCAGTGAGTTAACCCGTTTTGCAAAGTTTTCAGCAAGAATGTCGCTATCATAATCAACAAACTTTAATACGTCCTTAACGCTGTCACCTTTAATGGCGTTAGTCAGCTGGTAACCGGCTTCAGTGAGTTCAACATGTACTGAATCTGTGTCACCGAACAGGTTATGTAAATCACCTAAAATTTCTTGATACGCACCCACTAAGAACATCGCAATGTGGTATTGCTGACCTTGTTTGTACTCAGGAATAGGTAAACTGCTCTCTATACCTGTACCTTCAACATAGTTACGAATTTGCCCATCAGAGTCGCAAGTAATGTCTTGAATAATGGCACAGTCGCGTTAATGGCTGATGAAGGTTTTCTACTGGCATTACTGGGAATAACTGCTGAATACCCCAGACATCAGGCAGTGATTGGAACAAAGAGAAGTTAACAAACAGCTTGTCGGCCAGTTTTTCATTTAAATCGTCTAGCACTTCACGGTGGGCACGAGCATTTTCACTAAGAGATGCACGAACACGGTGTAAAATGGTGAAATACAGCTGCTCGAGCTTCGCCCATTCAAGCATAGTGAGTAGACCATGCACATATTGGTCATGGGCTTCACTGAATAAATGCATAGCATCATGATAAATTTCCAGCGCCATACGCGGTGTTAAACGCTGCAAACACTGCCACATTTCATCTAGCACCAATACGCTGTCAGCCTCAGGCGCCGTTGGATTTGCATGATTAGGCGCACGTTCAACATCAATCACATCTGTAATTAATACTGCGTGGTGCGCTGTTAACGCACGACCTGACTCAGTAATAATCGCAGGGTGTTTAAGGTCATGTTGTTGGCACACTTCAGCAAACGCATTCACTACATTACGGGCATACTCTTCAACACTGTAGTTCATTGAACACGAACTGCGCGAACCAGACCCTTCGTAATCAACACCTAAACCGCCACCTACATCCACTGTATTAAGTGGCACACCTAACTGCGTTAGCTCAGCAAAGTGACGAGCACACTCACGCAGTGCACGGTGAATATCACGGATATTGGCTATTTGAGAGCCAATATGGAAATGCACTAATTGCATTAAATGGAGCTTATTACGTGACTTAAGTAGCTCAACAGCAGAAAGCACTTGTCCTGCAGTTAAACCAAACTTGCCTTTTTCGCCACCGGTATTCTGCCATTTGCCCTTACCAACCGAGTTTAAGCGAATACGAATACCAATTGACGGCTCAATGCCTAAGTCATCAATTTCAGCTAACAAAGTAGTTAGTTCAGAGAGTTTTTCTACAACAATGTGAACCTTATGGCCCATGCCTTGACCGATACAGGCCAAGCGTAAAAATTCACTGTCTTTGTAGCCATTACAAACAATGGTAATTGGCTCTTTAGCAACACCTAAAATCGCCATAAGCTCAGGTTTTGAGCCGGCTTCAAGGCCCACTAAACCACTTGGGTGAGCAAGTAATTTACTTACTACAGAACGTTGCTGGTTAACTTTGATTGGGTATACACAGGTATAACTACCTTGATATTCACGGGCATTGCGCGCTTTGGTAAATGCGCTGGTTAGCGTCTCGACACGATTTTGTAAGATATCAGTAAAACGCACCAAAACAGGTAAGGTAAGACCTTGCTTTTTAAATTGCTCAGTAAGTTCAGATAAAGACACCGCAGCTTTAGTTTGATCGCCATCTGGATAAGCTACCAGCTCACCTTGTGCGTTAATGTCAAAATAACCGTCGCTCCAATGAGCAACATTGTATGTTTCGCGTGCTTTGTCTAAACCCCAAGTCATGGCAATGTCTTCTGTAATTTCGTTAAATATAAACGCACATTTTAATACGCTAGGGCTGACCACGCTAACAAAAATTGCGCTATATGCCAAAGTGATAAAAAATATTCGCTATACTGATTAAAATTTGATTGAGCAATTGGCCAAGCACTGGCAGAATTGCACCCCTTTTTTACCATTAACCAAAAGTGTATAAGCAAGATGGCTAATTTAGATCAAAACAACTGGTTCACTGAAATTAGTGACCGTGATGGTAGCGCCTTTTCACTACGCATTACTAAAAAGCTTGATGAACAGCAATCGCCATTTCAAAAAGTAGAAATGTACGAGACAACTGACTTCGGTAATCTAATGATTATTGACGGTTGTACTATGGTAAGTAGCCGTGAAAACTTTTTTTATCACGAGATGATCAGCCACCCGGCATTGCTTGCACACCCAAATCCGAAAAACGTTGTGATTATTGGTGGTGGTGACTGTGGTACTTTACGCGAAGTATTAAAACATCCAGGTGTTGAAAGCGTAACGCAAATCGATATCGACGAAGTTGTGACGCAAATGTCACTTAAATACTTCCCTGAGCTATGTGAATCAAACCAAGATCCTCGCGCTACAGTGATGTTTGACGACGGTATTAAATACATGCGTGAAGCGGCTCCTGAATCAATCGATGTGGTCATTGTCGATGGTACAGATCCAGTTGGTCCGGGCGAAGGTTTATTCAACCACGCTTTCTATACTAGCTGTTTAACTGCACTTCGCCCTGGTGGCATCTTAATTCAGCAAAGTGAATCTCCACTTATGCATATGCCACTATTAGTAGAAATGCGTGATGCAATGACAGAAGTGGGTTTTGTTGACCTACAAACGTTGCCTTTCCCGCAACCAATTTACCCAAGTGGCTTATGGTCAGTCACGCTTGCTCGTAAATCTGAAGCATTTGCTGGTTTTCGTGAAGATGATGCAAATACACTCGCGCAAAGCACAGAATACTACAATGCTGGTATTCACCACGGCGCATTAGCAACACCAAATTATATGAAACGTGCTTTTGAGAAAAAGTAAGCGTTTTAGCTAGATACAAAAAAGGGCTCATTGAGCCCTTTTTTATTGGCTTTAATTACACTTTAAATCGATTCACTAAATGATTTAGCTCATTCGTGAGTTGGTTCATACGATTAGCCACTTCTTGTGTTGAACTTGCTAAGCCGCCCCCTTGTTGGGTTTGATCGTTTAAGTCTGATAAGTTTTGGCTAATTTCATCTGCTACAGCGGTTTGCTCTTCTGTTGCCTGTGCGGTCTGCATCGCCATATCATTTACTTTAATTGATGACTCTTGCATTGAATTAAGCACATCATTGGTTTGTGTGAATGACTCAACCGCTTCATCGGCATAACGCTTACCACTATTAATAGCTTGCAGTGACTGCTCTACGCTGCTTGCAAACTGCTCAACCATAGTTTGAATATCATTGGTGCTCTCTTGCGTACGAGTCGCAAGTGTTCGTACTTCGTCCGCAACGACCGCAAAACCACGCCCTTGCTCTCCGGCACGAGCCGCTTCAATTGCCGCATTGAGTGCAAGTAAGTTAGTTTGCTCGGCAATAGCACGAATAACTTCAAGCACTTTGGCAATATTGTCTGAGCTCTGTTGCAATTCAGTTGAACGCTGACTGGCATGCTCCATGTTGTCTGACAAAGCAATAATTTTACGGCTTGAGTTATCAACCGCAGCTAAACCTTGTTTAGCAAGCTGCTGTGAATTATCAGCTTCATGAGATGAGTTTTGCGCCACATTGGCTACTTCGCGACTTGCTACACTCATTTCATGTACAGCACTCACTATCGACTCAGACGCTTGGCTGAGCTTTTGATTAACTTGATGGTTTTGATTTGCAAAGTTATCTAAATCATTACCTAGATTATGCAGCTCTTTCGCTTGCTCTAAGATATCTTTGATTAACTGCTGCAAATTATCTAAGAAGCGATTAAATGCGGTTGCTAACTCAGCAAATTCATCTTGCGTTTTAACATTGATACGACCTGTTAAATCGCCATCTCCAGAGGCAATTTCGTTAATTCGCTCTGTAACAAAGTTAATTTGTTTTGTAAGCTGACGCGGCACAAAATAACTAAACCAACCAGCCACTGCCAGAACCACAGCAATCATCACCATTAGCATCACTTTAAAGCCCATCACTTTATCCATTAGCTTTTCAGTTTCTGCATGAGAGGTCTTTTCGGCGACTTCACCGGCTTTGTCTAAAATATCACGAAGCGCCGAAAAGCTTTGCTCAGACGCTTGTTGTTGCGCAGCATTTGCGGGGTTATTGATGTAAGCTGTTGACGCTGTATACCAAGTATCAAACGCGCCATCAAAGTTACGAAACTGACCCGCAATCTCAGAGTATGGCGACATATAAGATAAGTATTGCTTAAAACGGTCTTTCACTTGATCGGCATTGTCTTGGTGATCAGTAAGCTGGCCTTTATCGCCTTTCATTTGGGTAACCAGTTGTAGCTCTGCGACTTTAGCTTGGTATAGGTCTCGGTCAGCATTAACAACCACAGAGACCGCATTTAAGAAACGCTCTGATTGTGCATCAATCGCTTCTTTTTGAAGGTTAATTAGATAGGTATAGCCTGCAATTAAAATGACGATAGCAATGCCGAGCAGTACAATAGGCAAAGAACTTTTGACGCGAATGCTTTGTAACTTCATACATTATCCTAATTCAAATTCTAATCAGCACGTTCATTAGAATGTTAGTAGAAAAACTAAAAAAGTGTATGAAATTAAAAGTGCCAACTCGCTGAAAGTTGCAATTGCTGCTGCGAGTTATGCTCATTGAATCCCATACCGGGTCTATTTTGAGCGTCACTGCTCAGCACTGAATATTCAGCACCTACTTGCCACTTGGTTGACAGTTGATAACGCCAACTAGCGGTTAAAGCTTCTCCACGACTTTGGTTAGGATCAAATTGCCAATCATCATGATCGCTAACTTTAAAATAATCATACCTAATTGTGAGACGATGCTGGTCTAACTTGTGGCTTAAAAGGACAAAATGACTATAAAAATCATTGTCTACCCCACGATTTTTGCCCATTGCAGTTTTGCCATCGAGTATCTGCACTATGACACGCGTTTGGCTGTTAAATTTATACAACCACGCCGCACTTAAAAAACGTGTATCCCATGCATATTGACCAGTACGAGTATTCAACGCACCTGGATCGCCATTGTTATCATAATAATAAACACGTAACTGCGATTTCTTTTGATAATCCCAGTGTGCACCAAAATAATAGCCAAAGCGCCCATCTACTTCTTCGAAAGGCTCCACATGCTCAGCTTGCTTATCTAACTGCGTCCATTCAAAAGAATGTGGAACAGCAAAATCGATTTGTTCGTTAAAGGTGGTTTGCCGGTCATGCATAGCAAATCCTCGCCATGACAGGAGTGTTCCGGCAGGGTCGTTACCTTTAAATACCGAAGCAAAGCCCTCAAAGGTATGGTTACTTCTAAACTGTCGACCTGGGCGCTTAATACTTGCCTCTAAACCAAAAGCGCGCACCTCTTCGCCAATCCAGGTATTAATTGCAGAATTGGTGTAGTTATAAGGTGACATCCAGCCATTTTGCGGGTTTTCAAGTGACATTTTCGGATAAAAGCCACCGGCTTTCACTGCCCATTTGTAACGACTTGCCGTGAGCGGTTGATATTGTAAATAGGCCTGACTAAAGCCAACGGTTAGTTCAGGATCAGGATGAGCATTAAGCACAGTGTGTGCAGACCAATCACTCGTTAACTCAAAACGACTACTCAGCATAGCTTGGGATATCACAACACCATCATGCTCTTGGTCATAACGGTATAAGCCAATTCCTTTGCGCTGATAGCTCGTCAGTTGGTCACCACGCACCGCCGAAACCGTCACCAGCCCATCATGTTCAGCAAATGCCACTGCAGGCAACCCAAAAACACTCGCCAATGCTAAGGCTTGCCATTTATTCATAATCATCAAACTCGTCGCTGCTTAGTTCTAGTTTTGGTAATAAGGCTTGTTTTAACTGATAACTCAACGGCTTCGCATTGTTCGTCATCTCAATAGTTTCCGGTGCGCTGATATCGTTAAAGCGATCATGCCAAACGGCCAAAGTAAACGCCCCATCGGGTAAGTTTAGATCAACCATACCTTGCTTATCCGTTTGCCCATAAATCCCACCATCGACGACCACAATGTAACCCAGCATCCAGTCATGAATGTTACAACCAAGTTCAACAACCCCCGTTTGTGCAAAGTTAATCGGTTGTTCTGGTTTATCGTGGTAAAGCTTTAACTCAAATTGTTTTGTTTTAGAAAATGAATAAACGTGGTGCATGATTGAATCAAGATTAGGAAACTCAACATTAGCCCCTTGCGGTACTGCCAATACATGAGGCACAAAGGCACGCTTTTTTTGGCTCATTGTGTAATGGCTATCAGGAGCAGCAAGTTGTTTTGAACCTTTAAGCCAAACCACGGCATTTTTGACAGGCTGATTCTGCTTATCCACTATTTGTATTTGCTGTGCCAATAAACTTTGGCTAAACAATAGTAGCAACAGGGTTATTCTTATCATTTTGCTAAACCTTTTTCAGTGCTGGGCTTGATATCGCGACGTTCACTTTGTTGAATACGTATGCAGATCCCTCGTATTAACCGGCAAGTCACTTTATGCTTTAAGGATATATGTGAATACGTGACAACAATCCATAACCATAAGCCGCCAAGGAACAACAATGCGATTAACTGCCTTAATGTTAGCAGCCTTTTCAGGTACTTGCCTAGCACAAACCACAACCGTCAGTTCACCTGATGGGCAGATCAAAGTAACTATCTCAGATGAGCAACACACACCTAGCTACGAAATCAGCTTTGCAGGTAAACAGGTCATCGCTAACTCAGCGTTAGGCCTTGTTTTTAAACAACAACCAGCAATGAGCGAAGGTTACAAAATTAGCGGCCAAACCACTGATTCTGTAAAAAGTAGCTGGGAGCAACCTTGGGGTGAACGCCAAACTGTGGTTGATAACCATAACGAAGTTGCTGTTACTTTTAAAAAGCCACAACCACAAGGTGGCACGTTCACAGTACGCTTTCGCGCTTTTAATGATGGTGTAGGCTTTCGATACGAATTACCAAAACAAGCTGGCTATGATGATGTAGAAATCACCAAAGAGCTTACAGAGTTTGCTATTACAGACTCATCAGATGCAACGGCTTGGTGGATCCCCGCTCGTGGTTGGAACCGTTATGAATATGTTTATAACACCACCCCACTTCATAAAGCGGCACTTGTGCACACACCATTTACTATAAAAAACAAAGAGGGTGTGCATATCAGTATTCACGAAGCTGCCCTGGTTGATTATGCAGGCATGGTTTTAAATCAACGTCGTGATGGTACTTTCCAAGCTGATTTAACACCTTGGTCAGACGGTGTAGCGGTTAAAAAGCAAGGCGCATTTAATACGCCTTGGCGTACAATTCAAATTGGTGATGAAGCTGTTGATTTAATCAACTCAGATATCATCTTAAATCTAAACGAACCAAATAAACTCGGTGATGTATCTTGGGTTAAACCAGGTAAATACGTAGGTATTTGGTGGGGTATGCACATCAATGAAAATACTTGGGGTAGCGGTAAAATTCATGGTGCAACCACTGCAAACACTAAATATTACATGGACTTCGCTGCTAAATATGGCTTCGATGGTGTGCTAGTCGAAGGCTGGAATATTGGCTGGGATGGCGACTGGTTCTATAACGGTGATGTTTTTAGCTTCACACAACCTTATGACGACTTTGATATTGAAGAGTTGACACGTTACGGCAAAGAAAAAGGCGTGCAACTTATTGGTCACCACGAAACGTCGGGCAACGTAACAAACTACCGCAACCAAATGGAAGGCGCATTTGAGTTATATGAAAAATCAAATGTAAGCCAAGTTAAAACAGGTTATGTCGCCGACGGTGGCAACATCAAGCGCATCGATGAAAATGGCATTGTACGCAAAGAGTGGCACGATGGTCAGTTCATGGTAAACGAGTACCTATACAACGTGAAACTTGCTGCTAAACATAAGATTAGTATCAATACGCATGAGCCAGTAAAAGACACTGGCCTACGTCGTACATACCCGAACTGGATTGCTCGTGAAGGTGCTCGTGGTCAAGAGTTTAACGCATGGGGTACACCGCCGAACCCACCTGAGCACATTCCAATGCTTGCTTTCACGCGTATGCTTGCAGGCCCTATGGACTTCACGCCAGGTATTTTTGATATGAGCTTTAACGGTTTAGGTGCCAATACCAACCGTCCGCAAACAACCCTAGCGAAGCAATTAGCGCTATATGTTGTAATGTACAGCCCAATTCAAATGGCCGCAGATTTACCACGTAACTACTTAGCGAAGCCAGATGCATTCCAGTTTATTCAGGACGTACCAACTGATTGGCAACAAAGTATTGCACTGCAAGGTGAAGTTGGCGATTACGTTGTGTTTGCACGTAAAGAACGCAAGCGTGATCAATACTCAGGTAATGATTGGTATCTAGGCGCAGTTACAGACGAAAAAGCCCGTACTTTAGAAGTGAAGTTAGACTTCTTAGATAAAGGTAAAAAGTTTGAAGCGCAAATCTACCGTGACGGTGACAAAGCAGAATGGGTCAATAACCCTTACGACTTAAAAGTAGAAAAACGCATAGTGACTGCTGATGATAAGCTAACGTTAAAGCTTGCCACCAGCGGAGGCACAGCGATTCGTTTTAAAGCGATTTAAGCTAAAAGCTGTAAGTTTTAAGCTTTAAGTAAAAAAGAGCGCGGCATTTGATGTCACGCTTTTTATTCTTTTGAGAAATCGGAGCGCTATTAATAGCTATGGTCACTTGCAAATTACCTTTCTCAAATGTAAATTTTTTGAATGATTACTCAAGTAAGTAAAGAATGGATCCTTTAGAAAGACTTGCACAGAGAAATACCGCACATAAAACAGCTCGTAAAAAAGAAAAGCGTGAATTACTTTGGCATATACCGATCACTGTAATCAGTATTATGATTTATATGTCTATTTACATCTTTTTAGTGATTGACGACATAAATCCAAATGATTTACCAATAACTGTAAAGCCTGTATGGGTGGTTTCAAATCTACTAACTCTGGGGCTGGGTGCTACGCTCTTTGTAAGCAGTATTGCGTTTTTAGTATTTCTATATTTTTTAACAAAAGATTTAAATGTAAATATTTTAAAGCTCAAAGTGGCAATTATAACTGCTATGCTATTTCTGGTTAGTGTATCTTTTTTTGCACTTGGCAATATCTGTAACAGCTTAATTTATAAAAATAAAATTTTAATTGCCGATTTCATGCATTTTGGCTTTTATGAACCACCAACTCTCATTCAGATGGCTTTAAACTGGCTAACCATCTTAATAGTTATCTTGTTACTTTCTTTAAATTTCATCATTGCTTCAGCACCTTTCAAAGCCAGAAAGCACTTTAAAACTAGTGTTATTGATAACTCATAACTGTAGCAACCTAAATTATAAGTAACCGACTGCTCTGTAGATCTCCTTCAATAAAAAAGCAGCCCACTCGGGCTGCTTGAAACTTATAGCTTAAGGCTTAAAGCTAAATACTTTTAAAACGGTAAATGTATCTGGGCACTGAGGCCACCTTCTGGGCGATTAAGTAGCTGCACTCGACCGCCGTGCATATCGACAATACGTTTAATTATCGCAAGACCTAAGCCACTGCCTTCACTACCACGTGCCGCATCACCTTGTTTGAACGGTTCAAATACGGTTTCAAGTTCGCTTTCGGGGATACCCGGGCCGTGATCATTAACCACCACCATCGCAAACTTTTTATTACTGCTCACGCGGGTTTCGACCTCTATATCACCATCTGAATAGCGAATTGCGTTTTCAATCATATTAGTAACAACACGCTTTATTGCCACCGTGCTTACTGGCACTTCACCTAAGCTTGGGTTTTCTTTGAAGGTAATGGTGCGATTATGCTTTTGCTCAGCCTCAACGACCTCTGAAACAATCACATTTAAATCTTCTAACTCAAGTTCTTCACGTTTGTGATGACGTAAGTATTCAATGAATTGGTCGATAATGGCGTTCATGTCTTCAATGTCATGAATGATCCCTTCTCGCAGGTAATCTTCATCGTCCGACATCATTTCAGTGGCTAAGCGAATACGTGTAAGCGGCGTGCGCAAGTCATGAGAAACACCTGCCATTAATAATCGACGATCGTTCTCAAGAGCTGCAATCCCCCGTGACATTTGATTAAACGCACGGGTTACTTCAATCACTTCAGTAGAGCCTTGCTCTTCTAATTTGGTAGAAAAGTCACCTACCCCTACTTTAACAGCCGCTTGTTGCAGTGCTTTCAAAGGTCTATTTAGATGGCGGGCAAACAACCACCCACCGAGTACACTTAAAAAGCCAATACTCGATAAATAAAAGGTTAAGAATTTTAGGTTGTTTTCTTGCAGGCCAGTGAGCGGCACGCGCACCCAATAACCCGGAGCTTGCGGGGCTTCAACCCAATAAACAAGTGGATCGGTCTGACTAATGCGTACTCGAGCAGAACCATTTAGCTCTTTCGACATACTGCGCGACAGCATAGAGTACTCGCGAGTTTCAGCAAGCCCCTCACTCATCGCTTGGCGCTGCGTCATCACTTCTATGCCGGTGATCTCAAAAAACTTGTCAGAGGCTTCTTTGCTAACCTCAACGCCTTCTTCCCATTCAATAAACACGGTTTTCACCTGTTTCGAAAGGATCAAGTTAACTTGCTCTATGGTGGGTTTAACAACATAAAAACTGACAGTGATATAAGAGACAATTTGATTGATTAACAGCAGGGCCGCAACCAAAAATACCGTTTGTCCAAACGCACTACGTGGAAACATGCCCATTACTGTTATTTTTCACCATCTGGCACAAATACGTAGCCTAAGCCCCATACTGTTTGGATATAACGAGGATTTGCCGCATCCACTTCAATCATACGACGTAAGCGCGATACCTGAACATCGATACTGCGCTCTAGCGCACTGTAGTCACGACCACGTGCTAAATTCATTAGTTTATCGCGACTAAGCGGTTCACGAGGATGTGTTACCAAGGCTTTTAATACTGCAAATTCACCACTGGTTAACGACATTGTTTTGTCACCATGACTCATTTCGCGGGTCGCAAGGTTGAGAGTAAACTCACCAAAGCTAATCTCGTTTTCTTCGGCTGCCGGCGCACCCGGCACTTCTTTAGCACGACGACGTAAAATTGCTTTGATACGCGCGAGTAATTCACGTGGATTAAATGGTTTAGGAATGTAATCATCTGCACCGAGCTCTAAACCAATGATGCGGTCTACTTCATCGCCTTTCGCTGTGAGCATAACAATAGGAATATCATTTTCTTTTTGACGTAAACGACGGCAAATTGAAAGACCATCTTCACCTGGTAACATTAAATCTAATACAATCAAGTGGAAGTTTTCGCGCTCTAATAAGCGATCCATTTGCTCTGAATTTGCTGCTGTACGAACAATAAAACCTTGTTCTACAAGGTAACGCTCTAGCAAACTGCGCAAGCGCATATCATCATCAACAACCAATACTTTTGTCGTTTCGTGTCCCATAACTTTCATTCTTTTTGTAATATGTTACTTCTTAATATAAATGAAAAAGTTAAGAATAAAAAACGAATTGCGCGCTTAGATTGTTACTGAACATTTCAAAATCCCACTCGACAAAGGCAATAGACTTTTATAACTTGCAGCTGGTTTTCTTTTTTGGCTAAGTAAAATGGCAAAGACAAATTTAATAACCCGTGAAGGGTATCAGCAATTACAACAAGAACATGATTACTTATGGCATGAAAAGCGCCCAGAAATTACCAAAATTGTTACCTGGGCGGCAAGCCTGGGCGATCGTTCTGAAAACGCCGATTATCAGTTTAATAAACGTGTTTTACGACAGATCGACCGCCGTGTACGCTATCTTCGTAAAAGAATGCCAGATCTTAAAATCATTGATTACAACCCACAGCAAGCGGGTAAAGTATTCTTTGGCGCATGGATCGAAATTGAGAATGAACAAGGTGAAACAAAGCGTTTTCGTATTGTCGGGCCTGACGAAATTTACGAACGTAAAGACTACATTTCTATTGATGCACCGATGGCTCGAGCGCTACTAGGCAAACAAGTGGATGATGACTTTTCGGTGATGACGCCTGAAGGTGCAAAGGAGTGGTTCATCAATGAAATAACGTATCCAGATGCAAAATAATTTTTCCCAGAAAATTCAGAAAGCGTTAATTAGTGATTGTTTAGTCTAAAAATGTGATCTATAACTAAAGGTACTCAAGATAAATCATTACTTGAGGTTTAGAAGGTAGTAACTATGTCAAACGCAATACAACGCATAATAAGTAATGCCATTGTATTCGCACTTTTAATGAGTGTGAGTTTGATATCTTATGCCAGCGACATAGAAAGCCATTCAGACAGTGTTACGCCAACCGCTCATTTTATTGCGTGTGATAGTGCAGAGCCTGCCAACGTAGACACCGACCTCGACAAACATACTGCTGCGTTCATCGCTGATGTAGCCCAACCACTGCCAGATGCACGTGTTGTTTTGTATGTTAATGCTTGTTCTAAGGCGTCTGTTTATAGCGCGCACCAGCGAGGGCCACCTGTTTTTAATTAACTCGAATTTTTCTATTTCAGTTTTATTAAAATGTATGGTGACCAAAATGAATAATTTCAAAGAATTACGTCTTCAAGATATATCTAATGGCGCATTATCTAATGCAGTGAATGAAGTTGAGCCAACACTCGATCTCACTTCTCCAGCTTTAAAAGTACTTAACAGCTTTACGCAAAAAGATCCATTACGCGCTCATTACGGCACAACCATTGTTGATGCGTTAAAACAAACGAATAGCTGTTGTTCAGATTTTATTTTAGTTGTTGATAACGAAGATAAACTACTCGGTATTACCTCTAGTGCAGACTTACAAAGCTCAAAAATTATGATTCTTGCGCGACGTTTAAACTTACATCGTGACGAAATCACCTTGCATGATGTGATGACTCCTCTAGGCAATTTAGCGGGGGTGAGCCTGCAAAGTATCAGCTACGCTTGTATTGGTGATGCGCTACAAACAATGGAGCACCAAGGTATGATGTTCCTACTGGTGACCAGTGCTAAACAAGAAATTTGTGGTTTGATTTCAGCCCGTGAAATCGCTAAAAAATTACATATCCCTGTTAATATCAACCCAATCGCTAATGGCTTTAGCGAGGTATTACAACAGGTAGAACACCCACACTAAGCGTTAAAATCTGCGTTGTGTAAGACTATTTTTGCAGGCCTTAAAAGCAGTGCTTTTAAGGCCTTCTTATTGTGATATTATTCAGGCAATTAATCTTCAGTTTTACTGATTTTCTATTTTTAAAAAGGTTTATGCATGAGCAATATCTCTGCACGCTTAGCGACCGAGCTAAATGCCCAGCAATCACAAGTTGTTGCTGCAATCAAATTACTTGATGAAGGTGCCACAGTCCCTTTTATCGCCCGTTATCGTAAAGAAGTGACAGGTGGTCTAGACGACACCCAACTACGTTTACTTGAGCAGCGTCTATCTTATTTACGTGAATTAGAGGAACGCCGCAGCTTTATCCTTGCCACTATCGAAGAGCAAGGTAAGTTAACTGCCGAGCTAAGTGCTGACATTAATAGTGCTGACAGTAAAACTGAGCTTGAAGACTTATATCTGCCTTTCAAACCAAAACGCCGTACGAAAGGACAAATAGCCATTGAAGCAGGTATTGAACCGCTTGCTGATGCACTATTTGACGACCCTAGCCTCGACCCAGAACAACACGCGACTGATTACATTAACGCTGAGGCAGGCTTTGCTGATACAAAAGCGGTACTCGATGGCGCTAAATTTATTTTGATGGAGCGTTTTGCAGAAGACGCCAAACTACTTGCTAAATTCCGCAGCCACATTGCTCAGCATGGTCAAATTGAAAGCACTATAATCGCTGGCCAAGAAAATGAAGGGGCTAAATACCGCGACTACTTTGAGCATCAAGAACCACTTAAGAAAGTACCATCACACCGTGCACTTGCTATGCTTCGTGCGCGTAACGAAGGTGTACTACAACTTAGTATCAACCCTGAGCCAAGTGCAGAAAATCCGGCGCAAGTGTGTGCACAAATGATTGCCGATCATTACCGTTTAGATGTTAGTAATTCGGCAGCAAGCAGTTGGTTAATGGGCGTAGTGCAATGGGCATGGAAAATTAAGTTAAGTCTGCATCTTGAGAATGAATTTTTAGGTGCAATGCGTGAAAAAGCAGAAACCGGCGCCATTGATGTTTTTGCTAAGAACTTAAAAGATTTATTAATGGCTGCACCTGCAGGTCCACGCACCACGTTAGGCCTTGATCCTGGTTTACGTACTGGTTGTAAAATTGCCGTTGTTGACAGCACAGGTAAGCTTTTAACAACACAAACTATTTTCCCGCATGCACCGCAAAACCACTGGGAAAAATCACTTCGTACTTTAGAACAACTATGCCGCCAGCATAAAGTTGAGCTAATCGCTATTGGTAATGGTACGGCTTCTCGTGAATCTGACAAGTTAGTTGCAGAGCTGATCAAAGCGAACAGTGAGCTTAAGCTAAATAAAATTATGGTTAGTGAAGCCGGTGCATCTGTTTATTCAGCGTCTGAATTTGCAGCTAATGAATTCCCTAACCTTGATGTTTCACTACGTGGCGCAGTATCTATTGCGCGTCGCCTTCAAGACCCACTTGCTGAACTGGTAAAAATTGAGCCTAAATCAATCGGTGTAGGTCAGTATCAGCACGATGTATCGCAAAGCCAACTTGGTCAAACGCTAACATCAGTCGTTGAAGACTGCGTAAACTCAGTGGGTGTAGACTTAAATATGGCGTCGGTACCACTATTGACTCGCGTATCTGGCTTAAACAAAACATTAGCGCAAAATATTGTTAGCTACCGTGATGCGAATGGCTCATTTAGCAAACGCTCTGAACTTAAAAAAGTTGAACGCTTAGGTCCAAAAGCCTTTGAACAAGCTGCCGGTTTCTTACGTATCAGCACAGGCTCAGATCCTCTCGATAACTCGTCAGTTCACCCTGAAGCCTACCCTGTTGTTAAGCGAATCTGCGAGAAGAACAGCTTAGATGTAAACAGCCTAATTGGTAATTCTGACATTCTAAACAAGCTCGTTGCGAACGACTACACAGACGAAAAGTTTGGTTTACCAACCGTTACCGATATTATCAAGGAGCTTGATAAGCCAGGTCGTGACCCGCGCCCTGAGTTTAAAACAGCTGAGTTTAAGGCCGGTGTTGAAACCATTAACGACCTAACACCAGGTATGATTTTAGAAGGTGTCGTGTCTAACGTTGCTAACTTTGGTGCCTTCGTTGATGTGGGTGTACACCAAGACGGGTTAGTGCACATTTCTGCAATTACTAACAAGTTTATCTCTGACCCACGTGAAGTAGTTAAAGCCGGCGATATTGTTAAAGTAAAAGTAGTTGAAGTAGATGCTGCGCGTAAACGTATTAGCTTTACCATGCGTTTAGACGATGACGTTGATACCAGTAATAAAGCTGCACCCGCTAGCAAACCTAAGCCGGCAGCTAAAGCGAAAAGTGCACCTAAGCAAAAACGCGAATTTGGCAATGTTGCCATGGGTAATGCCTTTGCAGATGCATTTGCCAATGCAAAAGTGAAAAAATAATACCAGTTCGCTTAATCAAACTGGTATCAATCGATAATAAAAAACCGCGTGAGTGTAAACTACGCGGTTTTTTTATTTGTATAACAACTTACTTAATAAAATACGTTGCTATGAAAGGCTCAATAAATTGAGCCTTTATCACTATTACTTACTACGACGAAGTGCAAGTAATGGCAGTAGTAACACTATAAAGTGACCTAATGAGCCGCTTGAAGAGCTCTTAGCTTTCGCTTCAGTTTCTGGTGTTACTTGTGAAGCGTATTCACAGCTACCATCATCTTCATTCGCTGTCGCATCATAGTTAGATGCTGCAGTATCAGTACAACCAAGCTCTACACCATCAGATTCAACCATAAGTAAGAACTCTTTACTTACTTTGTCTGCTGGGTTTGCTTTATCTTGCACTGTGACAGTCACCATTGTTTCACCATGGAAATGTGCATCAGGGATTAGGTTAAACGACATTCCGTCAACTTCAGCCGTTACATTCTCACCCGTTACCACTAATTCATTTGGCGACTGATCTGCATCAACAACCATCACATCAACACCATCGATACGGCCATTTTCAGCTACCGTCATATCAGCAATGTCGCTCATTTTCAGGTTGCTTTGCACACCGATAGAGTGCATTAACGACCCACCTTCTTGGCTACCAAGTTGGTAATCAAGAGTGATATCTTGCACTGTACCTTTCGCATCAGGCATAACCGTAGCAGTAAAGTTAAACTCAACTTCACTTTGCTCTGGGCCAACATAATCAAAACAGATCACTAAGTCATCTTGTAAGATCTTGCCAAGGTCGTCATAACCAATCACATTGCTTAATGCACCCTCTTTAAAGCCAGCCGTTGTTGAATAAACACTATCGCCACCTTCAATAAAGATGGTTCCTTCGTCAACACCAGCGCCTAGGTTATCGTAAGCAAAGATAGCTTCGAACATACCTTCATGGTCATCAATACCACTACGTAAAATCACTTCATAGTCGAACGTGTCACCGGTATTTTTATCAGTCACATTATCGAATTCCATGAATACGAGATCACCTAAATCAGGACGCTCTTCTTTGTATTGAGAAGCAATCGTTAGGCCTGTTGGATCAGTCGGATGGCGAAGGTTTTCGATTTCAAACGAACCACGCCAGAATGGTGCCAATGCTTCAACTAAGAAACCAGGACCACGGTGCGCACTCATCATCCACCAGATAGGTGTGAACTGCATTGCTCCTGTTGGGTGTAAACGTACTTCGTTATTATTTACTTGATTGTAAATTTCAAACTTCGCACCATTTTTATAGAATAACCAATCGATTGGAACATCAAAGAACACATTTGAACCACCTTCATACCAAGCAGCTTCAGGTTGAATGCGGAAATCACCCCATAAATCGATATATCCTCCTGTCGAGAATTCATCAATCATTGGCGTTTTACACATTTCGTTAGTGATGTTGTTGGTTACCACATAATCACGTTGTACGTTACGTGTTGCGTCTTGTGTACCTTGAATTGTCAGGGTATTGCCTTCAACGATTAACGAAGCAGCCACCGACTCATTATTTGAAGTTAGTGTTTGTGGCCAAACTTGCATGCCCTCAGGAATCGTCAATGACAATGAATAGTCACGCGCTTTTGATTCATAGTTAGCTTTAAGTTTTACATTAACGTTAACTAGGTCCATAGCGCGAGCCGTGTCTTGGTCAACATTTAGTGTGAGTGCTTGGGCATCACGCTTTAAGTTAACCGATGTAAAACCGAGGGTGCCTTCAGCACCTTCAGCATTACCTAATGCAAAGCCGCCATAGTAAACATCATTCGGTTGCGCTTCAGGTAGGTCCCAATTTACCGCAATTTCATAGTTACCATTGCCGCTGTGCTGCTGTGGCGCTGATACACTGAATTCACCGGTATTTTGCTCTTTAACAATCGCATAATGTGTAACGGTTTGATAACCAACATCACGTAAACCTGCTAGAGCTGCGGTCGCAAACCAATATTTACCAGGCTTAGGATCGATAATGTTACAGTAGTTATCTTCAACACTACTTGAAGAGTAACAAATCATCTCTTCATTAAGTGCTTTGATCAGTGCTGTAGAGTCTTCCGAAATCTCCTCATCAGACACCATGAATGAGCCACTTTCATTAGCATCATAACCCACTATTAAGTGTGCTTTTTTCATTTGCCAACGAGGTTCAACAAGGTCTGCCAAATCTGTAGTTTGTTCGGTAGATGCAACTTTAACCATTAAGCGTTTTGTACCTTCTGGTACTTCAAACGATTGAATATCCCACGTTTTTTCAACGCGGTCTTTCGTCACGTAAGGTGCAACACCTAAGATATTTGCAGTAACTTCAGTTGGTTTTACAAGACCATAATAAGTCGGCGTAAACTCACTGTAGCTATCGGTATTAACAACGATTGATTCTGATGCACTGGCACGTGCCATATCGATATCAACCATGGTTGGTAGCTCATCAATAACATTCTTTGCAACCAATGTGAAATGAGCGTCTGGTAAGTCGCCGTCAGTGTTCTTAAATAGCACTTTGCCGTTGAACCAAGCATCTTTATTTAAGATGTTATCCCAAGGCGCACCCTCTTCAATGGGATCAAGTTTAGACTCGATGATATTTGGCAACTTCATAGTAACCATTACATCTTGTGTCTCCCCTGCTTTCAGCGTGAAGTTACTTGGTGTTACGCTAACTTCTACACCAAAGCTTTCGTCTTCACCCTCAACAGCCCAACCATAAGCAGTTGCATCCCAAGTACCATCTTTTGTTGCCTTTACAGTACGCATCCATGAACATTCAAGCTCACAGTCTTTGTTCACTAAAGAAGGTAAATTCAACCACTCAACTAAACCACCGTTACGAGGGTTAGCATTATGGTAGTTTTCAATAGTCTCATCCATGATAAGACCTGCATTTGCAGCTTGTGCTACGTCAATTGCACCGCCACCAGCCATGAAGTTGTAATATGGGTCAATTAAAGTCACGCCGTTAGAAATACGTACTTTATTTGCCGTCATCATTAGCGCTGATTGAATTTCTGCTGGCGTCCAATCTGGGTGCATTTGCATCAATAGCGTCATTGCGCCAGTAACATGTGGCGTAGCCATTGAGGTACCGCTCATGAAAGTCCAATCTGATGCACTTGGATAAGCTGTAAATGGTTGGTCATCAGCATTCGCAGCATAAATATCAACACCCGGTGCAGTCACGTCCGGAACAAGGTTGTTGATGTAATAACTTGGTCCCATAGAACTAAAGATAGCAAGCTGATTACCCGCTTCTGCATCAAATGAATAGTTATTTTCTGGCTCGCCAATCGTCGCAATAGCAGCACCACCAGGATTAGCATTCACCCAGTTACGAATTGTGTAACGAGCACTTGCTGGTAAGTGAATACCCGGGATCACGTAGTTATCAGCAACAATACTCTCTGCCGAACTAATGTTTTGTAAAATGAAGCCTCCTGCTCCACCTGCAGCAACGTTCTTGGCTTTATCAACACGCGCAATGTCACCACGTAAACATACTACAATTTGGTCAGCCGTAAACGTGCCTGCAGGGAAAGGTGCGTTACAGCTTGCAGCATCGTAACCATCACTTTCATTTGGGTCATCGTATTTTTCAGCAAGAACAACTTCGCCAGTAATACCGCCAGAGAAACTCTTACCTGTATACTCACCAGCATAAGGCGTGCGAGTGCCTTGGAAGTTATTAATGGTTTTAACACCTAAATCCATCACGCGGTCATGGGTTGATGCACCAACAGTGGTTACCCAAGGTGATGTATGATCCGCTGAAATATAATAAGGACCCGAGTTACCCGCTGCCGCTGCCACTGAAATGCCCGCTTCGCGCGCACTTAAGAAAGCCATTTCCATTGGGTCTTCCCATGGGAAGCTTTCGCTACCACCAATTGAGAAGTTAATAGCATCGACACCATCTTCAATCGCATCTTCAAATGCAGATAAAATTGCTGATTCAGGACAGCCTGAGTATAGATCGCCAGAACGGCCAGCATAACAAACTTGGTACGAAATGATATGCGCACGCGGTGCAACACCGCTGGTGCTTTCAAACGTGAATGGTAAGTTTTCTCCATCACTGACTTTCTCACCGGTTGCAGCTTGAAGTGGCGTGTTTTCTATGTAGTTACCCGCTGTGGTACTCGCTGTGTGAGAGCCGTGACCATTGTAATCTTCACCATTTTCAGCACGACGATCAGCTCGGGCAAATTGATAATCCGCATTCATCGCTGTGACTTCTGGATAAGAGCGAACACCAATTAGCTTGTCATTACATAGCTCAGGTTCTTCTTCACAGTCACCTAAAAAGTTACCGGCACCTAATGGATTTTTTTGCTGTACTCTTCGTCGCTTGCAAATGCCGGGTGGTCTGTATTGATACCAGTATCAATAATACCGACAACCATACCTTCACCTTTAACACCAACCGATGAAGCAGGTGTTGAACCCTGCCATAATTGGTCTGCGCCAATAAACTCAGGACCGCGGTCTGTGCGTAATTCAAAAATACGGTTAGGAGTAATACGCTTTACGCCTGATTGCGTCGCAAGAAGCTCTGCATCAGCTTGTGTCATTTCAACAACAACCGCGTTATTTGCAAGGGTAAATTGCTTTTTAATCGCAATATTGGCACCCATTGCACGCGCCTTACTTAATACTGTTGATTGACGCTGTTTTAAAAAGCCTTGATACGCGCGCACGCTTTGCGAAGCTGTATCAATGCGCTCTTTTACCATTAAAGAACGTGACTCTGTAATGGCTGTAGCGCTGAAGCCTTGAATATCACCTTGATAACTTGCTACAGGTTCATCATGCATTTGTACAATGTATGTTTGAATACCCGTCACCCCATCTTGAGGTTGAAAAACATGTTCCGGCTGCTGACTTTGGTAATGCTGATTTAAGCGCTGAGCACTCCCCTTTAATAAGCTTGGATGATCTTCGATTTGTTTTTCTTGTTGATAATTCGCGATATCTTCCGCTGTAAATGTTGGCTGATAAAAGCCTTTATCTGACACTTTGTTAAAGCCTGGCTCTGCCACAGCATAGCCTGTAGCACCGACGTACAATGCTGTAAGTACGGCAACTGAGCTTTTCTTCAAGTGTGTGATTTTCTTATTGCAAGGTTGCATATGATTCCCACTGATTTAATTCTAAACAGCTCATAAATTGCTTGAGCTGACACACTAAATTATTTAGCAGGCAAACATATACAGAGGGGTTTTTGCATGGTCAAACCGAGTTGTACACAGTTAGGACACAAAATTAACAGTAAATAAACATAAGAGTGTTAATAACAAACGCTTTGCGGGATATTTATACAAAATGTAGCATTTTGTAGAGAATGCGATTACAGAAACAAAAAATGGGGAAGGGAAAGCAGCTAGAGAAAAACTTCCCTAGCCGCTAACTAGTTAGAAATTGTAACGAACTGCCAGTGAGATATCTGAGTAATCATTTGCATCACGATAGCTTGCGCTGACAAGCCAAGCTGGCGTGAAGGCATAGTTTGCACCTACATGAAATACTGCATTATTTTCGCTCTCTTCATCATGTAAACGCTCGTAGCCAACGCCTCCGTTGATCTCAAATGAATCAGTTAATAAGTGTCTGATTTGTACGTTAGCAGATAAAATATCTGCAGTTTCTGAATTAGAGTGGTTCTCTGAAAAGCTATTAAAAACTTGATCTTGGTATGAGACAACTTCTTTAAAATTAAGGTCAGTTTCAATCTTAAACTGGCCAATCTTTGCTGAAAAATCAACTTTAGTACGATCGGATAGCGAATAAATATAGCCTAAACCAATTTCGTAACGCGTCATATCAACATCATAATCGAAAGTATAAGCTATGACGGTATTACCTAAAAAATTATCATTACTATCGTAAACACCTGAGCCGTTGAATTCATTCGTTGCAGTCACATCATCATTTAAAATTGAATAATGACCTGTAACATACCAATTCTCAGCAAACTGCTTACTAAAATTAAAGGCAACCCCTTTAAGAGATAACTCATCTAAGTCATCAATTTTTGTCTTTTTAAATCCGGCTTCAACATAGTCATAGCTTAATGGTGAGGTGTTTTCTGCCATTACAGCGGTAGAAGCAAGTGATAACGCGCAAGCAAGAAGAGTGTATTTCATTTGTTTAATCATCCTAATTATAAATCGGGGACAATCTACCAAAGCGAGGCAGGACCCGCAATGGAAACAACATTCGTTTTTGTAGGCTAAATGTAAGAAACTGTTATAAAAGTTCGATTAAGCATTTAATAAATTGAGCTATTTTGAGGCAATAAAACCTCGTTAAGGACAGGTTTAACCCCACTAAATGATGAATTATTAATGTGAATTAGTATGGGCTTAAATCAAAGCAGAGAACTGATTTTGATTAGCTGGAGAGGTTGCTGCTTGATAAAAATTAGCGATACGTGCGGCGCGCTCATCGACTTCTACATCACGCTTTGCTGTTTTTGTTTCGCTACTTTGAGCTGCGCTATCTTCAGCATACTCATTATGAATTTTAAATGTTGATTTGCCTGAATCAGCATCGTCATCATCAGATTGATTAGCAAGCTCAGCCTGCGCTGCAACGAGTTTTTGTGTGGCATCTGCGGCAATAGAACGATCTGCACCTGATGGTTCTTCAGGGGCGAGCGCTGCTGCACGCACTGTTTTCATTTTTTCGATTGTGGCTTGCGGGTCACCGTTGATTTCAGCAACATCAATTTGTACCTCGCCGCCCACAGCATAGTTTGTACCATCAGGGCCGCGCTGATACTCATAGCTTGGTGAGCCAGCATATTGCCCCCCGACTGTTGCATGCGCTTGTTCATGAATACGCACTTCGGTATCGCGGGCTTTTAGCTCTTTAATTTGCTCAGCGTCTTGTTGCTCTTGCTCAGCAACCTTTTGCTCTTTTTGCTGTTCTTGCTTAGCTTCTTGTTGCTCTTGTTCTGATTGCTCAGGCTCGCCTTGCTCGCTACCTTGTTGGCGCTCTTCAATCACTTTGTCTTCAGCAAGACGACCTTTAGCATCATAAGTACCCGCATCAGTACCTGGTTGCTTTGCTTTATCACCATCACTCAGCGTTTTATTTTCAGCGTTACTTGGCTTTGCAGCAGCAGGTGGCGGGATCACTTCCCGTAACTGATTATCACGGCGAGCACTTTCGGTGTGCACATTCGCCGTGTTGATATTAATCGAAGGAAACGGAGTGACGATATTCATAAGTACTAAACTTTGATATCAATTAAGGTACCTAGCACTTCATCAGCAGTTTGAATCGTGTTGATATTGGCTTTGGCATTAAACTCTTCAACTTTTAAATTAACAAGCGACTCATCGATTGGGGCTGGTTGTGAAACTGGCGGAGTTACAGCTTCATTTGGTGTTGCCGCTTGTAATTGGCGTTGTTGAGCTAATTGGGCATCATCTTGCTGATCAATTGAGGCACGGCTAATATCAGCGCTTGCCTTTTCGATACCTTGGCTTGCACGGTTATAACCTTCTACCGCATTATTAAAAACAGAACTGATTGGCATAACACCCTCCAACAGTGAGATCTACCCGTTAAGTATCGCTCATAAAACGAGCAAAATAAAGCTAAATCCCACGATTTTTCTGGCCTCTCAGAGAGGCTGGCTTAACACATTGATTTCAGTGCTGATATAAATGCCGCTTTATGAGAAATAAAAGGCGCATGTGACGCCTTATCTAAAACCTCATATTCAAACTGAGGCTGTAAGGCATGCATTTTTTCAATCGCACGATAAGGAACTAATGAATCTAAGCGCCCAAAAATACCTCGTACTGGCACGGTAAGTTTCGCGAAAAGCTCACGTAAATCATCTTGCTGTAAAATATCTAAACCTGCACTTAGAGCTTGCTCTTGTGGTGCTGGGTATTGGTTTAAAAGTGCTTTAAGTTGCTTAATATCATCCCGTGCTGATTCACTGCCCATTGCTTGTATCGCCAAAAACCGTTCTATCGTTTTTTCTCTGTGGCTAACCAGCTGATCTTTAAATGCGTTCAATACGTCAGGTTTGATACCCGGCCATTCGTCGGTTTGGGCAAAAAATGGGGTTGAGGCGACCAACACAACCTTTGCTACTTTGTCAGGCCAATGTGCTGCAATATACAAGGCAAAAAGCCCCCCTAACGACCAGCCAACAAGAATAGACTGATCATTGAGCTGTGTACTTAGTTGCTCAGCTGCAACATGCAAAGTGTAAGGTGTGGGGATTGACTGCGCATTACCAAAACCGGGTAAATCAAGGCAACGGACTTCACCATCATGAAAAAACTCAAGCTCAGGTTTGATCACTTGCCAAACCCCTTGGTTCATTCCCCAGCCATGTAATAACACCATATCATTTTGCATATTTTGTATTTCCCAACCACACTTAGCGCTCATAATAGCGTTTAAAGGAATGAATGCAATGTCTCGCTTCTCTCATGCCTTAAAACTAGGACTAGAGGCACTATTCCCCAACTTTTGCATTAGCTGCCAAAATCACATACAGGCTAATCAAGCTTTGTGTCAGCATTGTTTAGATGACCTTAATTTATTTGACCTTACACGCCACCCAAACCTGTTACACAGGCCAGATATCTGTGATGCATTTCCTGATAGCCAATTTGATCATTTAATTGCCTGTGCGTGGTATCAAGCACCTTTTAAACTTTGGCTCAAGCAATTGAAATTTAACGACCAGCAGTTTTTTCGTGTAGCACTTACACAAGTGATAGACAAACAGTTGCAAATAGCTCGTCAGGTTAATGTAACTTGGCCCGATCTTTTTATTGTGCTGCCACTACATAATCAGCGCTTTTTAGCACGCGGCTTTAATCAGGTCAGTCAAACTTGGTTACCTGTTTTAAAAAGCCAGCAATGTAGTGTTAGCGCTGCTCTTTTCAAGCAAAAAGCAACCAAAGCGCAATCACAGTTAAGTAAAGCGAAAAGAGTTAAAAACCTACAAAATGCGTTTGTTTGTCAGCAAGATTTAACTGGAAAAACGGTGGCAATTATTGATGATGTGATGACCTCTGGCGCAACCTTAAATGCTGCGACAGAAGCCATAAAAAATGCAGGAGCTAAGCAAGTATGGGCAATGCTCACTTGCCTAACAGGGTTAGGCAAACTGCATTATGATTAATTGTGATTATTTATCACCAGAGGCATGAAACGCATTACCAAAAAATAAGGCATTGCTCAGTAATCGGCTCGTGCCGTACCAATAACCACGGAACACTGGGTTATCAGTCATACCTATCACGCTGCCTTTGCCATATGAATGCGCAATGAGACCTGCCGCGCCCGCGACTTGCTCTACGTTTACGTCATCAGTAAAGCCAGCTAAAAGCGGTTTATCTGTGTAAGTAAGTACGTTAACAAATGGGGCATCTGACTTCTCAAGTAGCCAAGTGCTATTCTTAAACACTGGTAATGTATTACGATTCAGCGAATAGGTAAGTGGATGAGATAAATCCACTGAGGTATTAAAAATAGCCCCAGCAATACGCTGACGGCCTGCTAAGTCATCTTTATCGGCATAGCTAAGTCCTGTTGTATCAAAGGCACTCGCTACATCACGGCGAGATAAGTAATTAGCTTTTAGTAGCTGCTGATCAGCTAAGAACTTAGCACCGCCTTTGTGCCCCCAAATAACGCCGCCTTTACGAACCCACGACTTAATAGCCACTTTCGTTGCATCATCAAGACGGTTGTAATTACCGTGCGCTAGAATGATATGACTATAGTTTTCAAGGTCGATACCATCTAAGCGGTTCATTTCGATAATGCTTGGCGCTGTACCAACAAAGCGATCTAAGTAGTACCATACCTCACCAAGCTCATACTGGCTGGTACCTTCACCACCCACGAGTAACACTTTTGGTGCTTTTACTACGGCCATTGAACGAGAACCTAAATCGGCACCTTTCACTGTTAAGCCTGAGCTAATAGGTGTAATTTCAATACCAAATTCATTTTGTGCTTGGTTTAAATAACTCACCCAGTTGCTGTCAGTTTGCAGACCCGCAGGAAGCAAAATACTGCCAGGTGCAAAAGCAATCTCACCTGATGGTGTTTTTGCTGTGAGTGGGCTTAACGCCACGCGCGCTTTTACACCTTGTTCGAGTAAACTATTTAGCATTTTTGGCGCGAGATAATCATCCCACTTAAATGCGTACGCATAGCTTTGCGGTAATGCTGCAAAGCTTGATTTAACACTTTGCTGCCAAGGCATTTTGGCCAGATTTAAGCCCCAATTGCTGCTTACTTTTGCAAATTCTAGATTGAAGGCATGAGCAAGTGTCCAGCCCGATACATCATAAAACGTGTTATCAACAAAACGCTGTTGCTCACTGAAAATCGCTTTAATTAAACGAAATTGTGGCTGTGCTAATGGCACATAATAGCTCTGCTCAGAAAAGCTTTGACCATTTACTTTTAATGGCTCTTCTAACATATACGCATTGATTTGATGTTGTTTCAATAAATCAAGGAAGTACTGCATACGGCTGTGATCCGCACCGCCTTTAATAACATATCCTTTAAAGTCTTCATCACCGGCAAGATCAACCGCTTTGTTGTAAAATTTTGCTTGATAATCCAGTAAGTCTGTACGGTTATCAATCGCCGCTTGGAACGTCGATAGGCTAGTTAATAACTGATTTTTAATCGTAAACGGGAAGCTTAGCGGTCCGTTGATCGTTTCTTGTAAGTGACCACGCGAGCTCGCTTGTTCAAATAAGATGCCTACACCACCATTTACGTCTGGGTAAGTTGAGCCCTTACCATAGTAAAAGTCATCAAAGCTTTCTTCAGTAAAATAAAGCGCATTGTGCTCATCAAGTGTTTTCGCATGATAGTTTGCAATTGCTTTGGTTAGCGTGACATTTTCTTCAGGTGTGATTGGGTGCTTGCGAGTTGGGATCCCCGGCTGGAAGAAAAACGTGCTATTAGGCCCCATTTCATGGAAGTCTGTTAGGATATTTGGCTTCCATTGATGAAATTGAGCAATACGTGCGCGTGATTCAGGGTGTTGTAACAACAACCAGTCACGGTTTAAGTCAAACAAATAATGGTTAGTACGGCTGCTCGGCCAACTTTCAATATGCTCGCGAGTTTCTGGATCTGACGATAATTTCATGCCACGGTTGCTGTTAGCCCAATTAGCAAAACGCGCTAAGCCGTCTGGGTTTAGTGATGGGTCGAGTAAAATAACCGTATTATTAAGTAACGCATCGATTTCTGGTCCCTGTGCTGCTGCAAGGTAATAAGCAACGAGTAATGATGCATTGCTACCTGATGATTCATTACCATGCACACTATAGCCCATCCATACAACCGCAGGCTGTTTGCTTGAGTCACTCGCCCCACCATTTAAGCGAGCTAAGTGGGTCTTGCGAATTTGCTCCACTTGACCCAGCTTGTCTGGCGCTGTGATAGTTAACATCACCAGAGGGCGCTGCTCATGAGTACGACCAATCACTTTAAAGTTCATTCGGTCGCTTTTTTCGGCCAAGATTTGCATATATTGCACAAGCTGATCGTGACGTACATGCCACTCACCTACTTCGTAACCTAACACCTGTTCAGGGGTTGGAATACTTGGGTCAAATTTCACATCTTGTTCAAAGTAATAAGAAAGAGGTTTTGCTAATGCGCTAACGCTCACTAGCATGGTTAATATTGTTATTATTAAACGCATAGATAGCACCCGTAATTATTTGATGTTTTAACGCTACCATTCGATAAAATAGATGCAACTTTTTACGCTCAACACTGGCGACAACACGATGAGCGGAGTATGATAGGCAGTATCCGAGTAATTTAGTCAAGTATAGTCCGTTTTATGATCTCTATTTCTGAATCTGCACAATCTCATTTTGCTAAACTTTTAGCAGACCAAGCTGAACAAACGAACATCCGTGTGTTTGTAGTAAACCCAGGTACTTCGCAGGCTGAGTGTGGTGTTTCTTACTGCCCAGAAGACGCCGTTGAAGCGACTGATATTCGTCTACCATTTAATGGTTTTGATGCCATTGTTGATGCAGAAAGCGCCCCTTTCTTAGAAGAAGCTGAAATCGATTTTGTAACAGACAAAATGGGTACTCAGTTAACGCTTAAAGCGCCAAACGCAAAAGCACGCAAATTGAGCGACGATGCATCACTACAAGAGCGTGTACAACACATGCTTGAAACTGAAGTGAACCCACAGCTTGCAAACCACGGCGGCCAAGTTAGCCTAGTAGAAATTACAGCTGACGGTATCGCGGTACTGCAATTTGGTGGTGGTTGTAACGGTTGTTCAATGATTGATGTCACGCTTAAAGAAGGCATCGAAAAAGAAATGATCGCCAAGTTTGATGAAATCAATGGTGTAAGAGACATTACTGATCACCAATCTGGTGAGCACTCTTACTACTAACGGTATCTAAGCATGCTTAAAAGGTGGGTATTTCGCTTAGGTAGCGACCCCAAATTAAGCTTAAAACGCTTTCTTCGCGGCCTAGCACTGTTTGTGCTGGCCGTGATTTTTATTGCCATAGGTTACTATGGGCCTGCACTATTTCAGTTAATTGGCCTGATTATTTTAGCTCTCGCTTTATTCTTGGCAGGTTGGGGCTATTTAGGTATTTTTGCCAACCGTTTTGCACAAGTTTTAGAGCGCTCATCCCCAAAAGATCACGACCCCGATCTTTGGAAATAAATCTTCAGCGATAATTTACTCTAATAATTGCTGGTTGTTGACGATTCTACGGTAGCGAAACCACAGCGTTAATCCGCGCATCAGCATAAAGCTCGTCATCGCAAACCATAAACCATGATTTTGCCAACTACTCACTAGCCAAAACAGCCCAAAAAAGCCCACTAGAGCACTAAATAGCATAGTATTACGCATGTCTTTAGCACGGGTTAATCCCACAAATACGCCATCAAATAAGAAACAACCCATCGCCGCAATAGGCAATATAATCACCCAAGGCAGGTAAACCGTTGCGAGGCTGATAACTTCGGGCACATCGGTAAGTAAGCAAATAATTGCCTCGCCAAAGAATAAAAATATAAGGCTATAAAACAGCGCAAATAGCCCACCCCAAAACAGGCTTAATTTCACCCATAACTGTATGTGTTGGCTACTGTGTTCACCTTTGGCCTTTCCAACCTTTGCCTCACTCGCATAAGCAATACCATCAAGTGCAAAGCTCACCAACATTAAAAAGTTTAGCAATACCGCATTAGCCGCTAAGGTTGTTTCACCGATACGCGCGCCATAAAAAGTCATAAAGCTAAAACACAGTTGGAGTGCCAGTGAGCGAATAAAAATGTCGCGATTTAAGCTCACTAAATCAAGCAACTTAGCAACACTTAACCAGGCTTTCACGGCAAGGTTAACACCTTGTTTTTTCGCAAGTTGAGTAACGAGCATAAGTGCAAAACCGAGGGCGATATAATCAGCAATTAAAGACGCCCACGCAGCTCCAGCCACACCCCAATCAAGAAACACCACAAAATAAATATCTAGTACAATATTGGTTATATTGGTGATAAGTAATAAATAAAACGGCCCTCGACCATAATGCACCCCCAACATCCAACCAAGTAAAACCAAATTACATAAAGCAGCAGGTGCACTAAAAATACGAATCGAAAAATAGCTATTTGCTTGTTCTAAAACAGCTTCATTGGCATTTGATAAATATGCCATTAAGGATTGAATAGGTATACTCAGCGCAATTAAGAGCAGCGCAACCGCTGTCGCTAGTAACAAGCTGCGCTTTAATAGCTCGGCAAGTAAGGTGTGCTCGTGTTTACCATAAGCCTGTGCAACCAAGCCTGTGGTACTCATGCGCAAAAAGCCCGCTAGCCAAAATAATAACGAGATAACTGCTGAACCGAGCGCTATACCAGCCAAATAGTGCGCGCTTCCTAAGTGGCCGATTACAGCAGTATCAACTAAACCTAACATTGGCACGGTAATATTTGATAAAATCATCGGACCGGCTAATAACAGTAAACTTTTATGGTGTGCCTTATGACGTTTAAGAAAATGTTTCATGTAGTATTTGCAGTCCTGTTAGGTTTATCTTTGCGTGCCCATGGCGCAGTCATTCTACAGTATCATCATGTCAGTGAAACCCTTCCAGCGGTAACCAGCGTCAGCAGCGAAACATTCACTGAGCATATGCAATATTTACACGATCACAATTTTACGGTTATACCATTAAACGAGCTTATTACCTCACTACAAGCAGGCCAACCGCTAACAGATAAAACCGTCGCGATTACCTTCGACGATGGTTACAAAAATAACTATGAAGAAGCAGCGCCTATCTTAGAAAAGTTTGGCTACCCGTATACTATTTTCGTAAATCCTGAGCTTATTGATGAAGGTAAAAGCTATGTGATGACGTGGCAGCAATTAAAAGAGCTAGCAAATAAAAGGGCGTTAATTAGCAACCACACGCAAATTCATAATTATTTGCATCGCAAACAGCCGGGCGAAAGTGAAGAAGCATGGCTTGCTCGTACTAAGGAAGACATTTTATCTGCCCAGCAGCGCATTAAAGAAGAAATTGGCCATGATTACAAATACCTTGCTTACCCTTATGGCGAATTTAATAATTCATTGCAGCAGTTAGTTAAATCACTTGGATTTGTTGGCATCGGACAGCATTCAGGTGCTGTAGGTATCCATTCTGACTTTACTCGATTACCACGCTTTCCGGCATCAGGGTTTTATTCAAAGCTTGATACGCTTGCTACTAAACTCGACTCTCAAGCCTTCACTATCAAACAGCTTACCTACTCAGACAGCGTGACAGACGAAAACCCGCCAAGTTTAACGATGCAATTTGATATGCAGGACTTTCATAAAAGTCAGTTTGCTTGTTACGTCTCAGGCATTGGTCAAGCTGATTTAACCTGGATTAGTAAAGATACGGTGAAGATCACCTCACCTGAAAAACTGAAAAAAGGCCGCTCTCGCTTTAACTGCACGGCCCCTTCTATTGCGAAGAAAGGCAGTTATTACTGGTTCTCACAACCTTGGGTTATTGTACCTTAACCGCTTGTTTTAGCATTTGTGCTGTCACTTTATCAAGGCGAACCACTTCATTAGCCGCATTGAGCTCTACTGCGGCTTTTGGCATTCCCCACACCACAGACGATAATTCATCTTGCGCGATGGTGTAAGCTCCTGCTTGATTTAATGCCAATAAGCCTTGTGCGCCATCACTGCCCATACCGGTCAATAACGCCGCTACTGTCGCTTTAGGGCAAGCAACAACGAGGGAGTTAAATAGCACATCGACTGCTGGGCGATGGCGATTAACCAACTCACTCGAATCAAGCTGGCAAAACAGGCCTCCGGCTTTTTTCACCACACTTAAATGCTGATCACCCGGTGCAATGTACGCCCATCCCGGTTGCAGCTTATCGCCATGTTCAGCTTCTTTAACGTTTATTTTGCACGTTCTATCCATGCGCATCGCAAACGAGGTACTAAAAACCGGCGGAATATGCTGAGTAATCACAATCGGTGGACAATTTTCTGGCATGCGCACGAGTACTTCTTTAATTGCCTCGGTGCCACCCGTTGAAGCCCCAATGGCTAGTACGCTATTGGCCTTAAATTGCAATGTTGCTAAGGCGCTGTCGTCTTCAACTTTTAATTCTTTAAAGGCGCGTATTCTGGCACCTGCGGCAGTACGAACTTTTTGATGAAGCAAATGCGCATAGCGTTGCAGGTTTTCTGTGACATTGATGGTTGGCTTAGCAATAAAATCAACAGCACCAATTTCAAGGGCTTCCAATGTGATGGGTGAGCCTTTTGAGTCAGTGTTGAAATCATTACCACTGGCATAGGTCGCAGGCGCATCAAGTTTTTTAAAAAACTTAATCCATCCATTTTTGGCATTTCGATATCCAGTGTTAAGACATCGGGATTAAGGCGCTTAATTAAATCTCGGGCTTGATAAGGGTCTTCTGCCGCACCAACGACTTGAATGTCTTGCGCTTGCTCGAGAACTTCCTTGAGTAAACCACGGATCAAAGCAGAATCATCAACTATGAGTACTTTGATCATATGCTCTCCTAAAATAATTCAATATCCGTTTCTGCATCTTGCTGCTCAATATCGTGTAAGTATTTAATTTCACGTTTTTCAAGTTTATCAGAGTGCAATTCACGCATTTTTTTGACCTGAGCCTTGCCGGTTTGCGGATCAAACATCACCTTACGTGGCCAAGGTCCGCCAACATCATGGGATACTAAATCTAAACCTTCTTCAAGTACATAGGCATTTGCAAAACGAATGTTGCCAACACCAATATCCGTCATTGAACGGATAATCTTGCCACCGCCAAACAGTTTCACTTTGAGATTGCGTCTAGAAGCACCATTTTTTAGGATTTCATTGATCAAGTATTCCATTGCCCAGTTACCATAACGGCAGTTCAGGCTGTGTGCGTTGCTAGGATCAACGCCTTTTTCTGTTGGTAGCATAAAGTGATTCATACCACCAATGCCTAGACCTTCATCGTAAATGCACGCAGCAATACATGAACCTAGCACCGTTGTAATTAGTTCATCAGACTTGGAAACATAAAACTCGCCCGGCAATACTTTGGCAACCACTTTATGGCGCTTGCCATCCCAAAACCGCTTAACGTGATCAAAACCGGGAAGTACAGGTTTAAAATGACTACTCATAGACCACCTTTTTGATAGATAGTTTGGCCTAAATTCTTAAACTCTTTGTGATCCTTACCGAGGGTTTCTGAATGCCCTAAAAATAAGTGACCAGACTCGGTCAGTATGTCGTAATAACGTTTAAACAAAGTATCTTTTGTCGGTTTATCAAAGTAGATCACTACATTGCGGCAAAAAATAACATCAAAAGGCCCTTGCATTGGCCAGTTCTGTAATAAGTTTAGACGTTTAAAGAAAATATTCTTTTGCAGCTCAGGTTTTACTTTGTACAACTGACCATCGTGGCTTTTTAAAAACCAGCGTTTCAAATGACTTTGGTCTAAACCATTCACATTGGCAGCGGTATAGGTGCCGCCTTGCGCTTTAGCAAGTACATTTGAATCTAAGTCGGTCGCTAAAATTTTCACATCCCAATCAGATGGAAATAAACCGCTTAATGTCATGGCAATGGTATAAGGCTCTTCGCCCGTTGAACAACCAGCAGACCACACCCGTACGCGCTTTTGTTTGGCATTACTGACCAATAGTTTTGGCACTATGGTATTTTTTAGATAACTAAAATGATGTGGCTCGCGAAAAAAAGAAGTCAAGTTAGTGGTAATAGCATTGATAAACTCACTAAACTCTTGCTCTTTATTCTCTTCAAGAAAGTCTAAATATTCTTTAAAGTTCTTCAGTTTATGGTGGCGTATTCGCCTTGCTAAACGCGAGTAAACCATCTCGCGTTTATGCTCAGCTAAGACAATGCCGCAAGCATCGTACACTTGTGAGGAAATAGCTTTAAAGTCACTATCCGTTAGTAGAAACTCTTTCATGTGCCTGACCCTGCAGCTTTAGCATTAGATGCAATTAACTAGTTAGAATTAAATGGGGAAGAGTTTAAAACTCTTCCCACTCATCACTAGGGTCAACAAAGTTATTGCCTTTTGGTGCTGAGCGCACTGGTGAGCTCGGCTTTTTAGCTGCAGGCGCTGAACTTGCGCGGCTAGTAATATCCATCTCGTTATTTGATAACGAGAAGAAGTTTAACAAGCGGCGCATATCATTTGCTTGCTCAGCCATTGATTCGCCTGCAGCAGAGGCTTCTTCAACCAAAGCAGCATTTTGCTGGGTCATTTCATCCATTTGGGCAATGGCTTTATTAACCTGCTCAATACCAGAGCTTTGCTCTTCAGAAGCTTGGGCAATATCAGAAATCATAGCTGTTACTTTTTGTACAGCAGTGACAATCTCTTGTAATGTTGAACCTGATTCATTAACTAGTAATGTACCATCTTCAACTTTTCCAACACTGTCTCGGATCAATTCTTTGATTTCTTTTGCTGCGGCTGCTGAACGTTGCGCTAAGTTACGAACCTCACCTGCAACAACTGCGAAACCACGACCTTGCTCACCTGCTCGTGCAGCTTCGACTGCCGCATTCAATGCAAGTAGATTTGTTTGGAAGGCAATTTCATCAATAACACTGATGATGTCGGCAATCTTCTTACTTGATTCATTAATTGCCGACATACTGGTTACAGCGCGATTTACAACTTCACCACCTTTTTGTGCTTTAGTACGTGTTTCTTCAGCAAGTTCATTCACTTCTTTTGCATTATCAGCATTTTGACGAACCGTACTGGTCATCTCTTCCATGCTTGATGCTGTTTCTTCAAGTGATGAAGCCTGCTCTTCAGTACGTTGACTTAAATCAGCATTACCTTGTGAGATTTCTTCTGCACCACTGGCAACCAGCGTTGCTGAGGTATTAATGCGATTAATTACTTCCGTAAGCTTATCAGCCGTGGCATTTGCATCACGTTTTAGCTTATCGAATGAACCTTGATAGTCTTGCTCAATACGTTTTGATAAGTCACCGTTCGCCATAGCATCAAGCATATTGCCTGTGTCTTTTACTGCATCATCAACGATGCTGACAAGGCTATTTAAGCCCTGTGCTAAACGTAAGAAGAAACCTTGTTTACCCGCTTCTTCAACACGGGCTTCTAAGTCACCACTCCCCGCAGCAGCAACGAGACCTGCAATTTCTTTTTCAATCGCCACTTCAGCCGTTCTGTCTTCCCATTCAACGACCGTACCAATACGTTCGTTCTCAGGGGTAAAAATAGGGTTTGCGACCAAACCAAAAGTACGACCGCCAACTTGAATTTCAGTGCTGTAAGTACTGCTTAGCTTAGCAAGCATATTGCGTTGATGAGCTGGATTCTTGTGGAATACATCGATATTTTGACCCACTAGATTATTACTGTTGAAGTTAGGTAAATCTTTGCGTAGATCACTTTCAGCAATCTTCATCATGTTCAGAACCGCTTCGTTCATGTAAATAATGTTATTGCCAGAATCAGCAATCATGGTATTAGTTGCCACACGATCTAACGCGCGTCGAACACGAAGATTTTCTTCTGCTTCACGTTTTTCCGCTTCAGCTTTATTTACGCTATCAGTGATATCTTGCCACTCAACAATAGTGCCTAATCGCTTACCAGATGCGCTCACCCAAGGTGTCGCAATCAAGCTAAAAATAAGCCCTGCCAAACGCAATGTGGCTTTGTATGGTTCAGATAATGTTTTTAGTAATTCACGTTGATGCGATGGCTGTTTATGAAAATCATCAACACACGTGCCCACTAAATTTGCCACAGAAAAGCTAGGTAGCACTTTTTGTAGCGTTGATTCACGAGCTTGCAGCATTTGCTTTACTTGCTCATTAACGAAAATAATTTTTAAATCGTTATCGGCAATCATCACATTTGCTTGGCATACGCGCAGCTGCATTTGATAAATCAGCATCACGTTTTGACTGACGTTCAAGTTCTTTTTGAGGTGTGATGTCTGTAGCAAATTTGATAACTTTAGTGACATTACCATTGCTATCAATAATTGGGTTATAGGTGCCTTGGATCCAAACTTGTTTGCCATTTTTACCGACACGCTTAAATTCATCAACAAAGAATTCACCACTGCGTAATCGTTGCCAAAACTGTTGATACTCAGGGCTTTGCGACTCTTGTTCAGCAACAAACATAGAGTGGTGTTGCCCTTGGATCTCTTCGAGTCGGTAACCCATGGTGTTTAAGAAATTAGCATTGGCAGTAATGATCTGCCCCGACGGTTGAAACTCAATCATCGCTTGCGACTTTTTAAGTGCCGCAATAACTAAATCATTTTCCGACTCAACATTTTTAGGACTGCTAAACCATCCCATACCCTTCACCTTCTTGTTAATCTACCCAGTTAAATGTCCATTGTTTTTTGTAGGTCAAGTAATGCGACCATTTTCTCACCCACATTGACTAAACCCGCAACAAATTGCGCGTTGTCTGAGTCAGACAAATGTGGCACTGCCTTCGCTTCATGCTCAGCAATGCTATAGACATCCGAGACGGCATCAACGGCGATGCCCATAATTTTACATGTATTTTCAAGCTGTACTTTTAGAACAATTACAACGGTTAACGGCCCGTATTCGATGGCTGAAATACCAAAACGAAGCCTTAAATCAATAATCGGCACTATGGTGCCACGCAGGTTGATAACCCCTTTGACGAAATCCGGTGAGTTAGGGATCACCGTAATTTCTTCCCAACTGCGAATTTCTTGCACCGTTAAAATATCAACACCGTACTCTTCTTCGGCCATGAAGAAGGTTAAAAACTGTTTTACATCTTGATCTTGTTCAAGATTGAGCTTGTGATGCAGGTCGTCGTGCTGTGCAATCATGACGCCTCCAAATTTGCTTTTGATTCAATAATCAATTCCTGGCTCCCAGGCTTTCTAAGTCCAGATAATTTGATCAAACCACTAATATCTACAATCAATGAGACACGACCATCACCTAAAATTGTCGCCCCTGAGACACCATCAACTTTTTGATAATTGGCCTCTAAGCTTTTGATTACTACTTGCTGTTGCGACAATAAGTCATCAACTAATAAACCTACTTTTTGATTGTCACTTTCAACGACAACCAACAAGGTTTTATCAAGCGTTTCAATCGCCCCTTTATGATTGAAAATATTGTAAAGCCTTAAGATAGGGATATATTCATCACGTAAGCGCAGCACATCTAAGTCTTTGCCTACCCGACTCACTTTACTAATATCGATTTGCAATGACTCAATTATGGAAATCAGCGGAATGATATAAGTGTGCTCAGCAATCCGAACTAATTGCCCATCTAAGATAGCCAGCGTTAGCGGTAGACGAATTGTAAATGTCGACCCAACGCCAGGCGCAGAAGCCACTTCAACAGAGCCGCTTAGCGCTTCAATATTTCGCCTAACTACATCCATACCCACGCCACGACCCGATAAGTCGCTGACTTGGTCAGCAGTAGAAAACCCTGGTAAGAAAATAAGCTCATTGATTTCGTTATCAGACAACTCATCAGTTTCTGAAATTAGACCGTTTTTAATCGCCTTTTCACGGATCTTAGTGGTATTAAGGCCCTGACCATCGTCCATAATCTCAATAACAATATTGCCGCCTTGATGAAACGCATTCAAAGTCACAGTACCAACAGGGTTTTTACCCGCTGCAACGCGTTTATCAACAGTTTCTAAGCCATGGTCTAGGGAATTTCTCACTAGATGCACCATAGGATCAGAGATCTTCTCCATCACGGTTTTATCTAATTCGGTTTGTTCACCAAGTAACTTTAGCTCGACTTGTTTATCAAGCTTTTGCGAGATATCGCGTACTAAGCGTGGAAAACGACTAAACACAAAGCTGATTGGCAACATACGGATACGCATGACATTTTCTTGTAAGTCACGGGTATTATGTGCCAATTGTGCTAAGCCTTCTTGTAACGAGGCGATGGTTGCTTCAGTGATCTCTTGCTCACCCAATTGACTTAACATCGCTTGGGTAATCACTAATTCACCCACCATGTTGATCAGTGAATCAACTTTGTCGATACCAACCCTAATTGAAGTTGATTCGGCATTAGCCGTGGCAGCTTTAACTGGCACTGGCTTTTTAGGGTCTGTCGCTGCTTTAACAGCTGCAGGTTCAGTCTCTTGCGCTGGCGCAACCTCTTCAGCAACAGTTTCAACAGCTGCAACCTCTTCATCACCAAACAAACCACCGCATAGCGTGATAGTGATATCAGCGTCATCTTCAACCCATTCGAAAATTTCTTCGATGCAGCTTTGTTCTTTGTCTGTGGTTAAGAAAAAGCGCCACGACAGAAAACAATCTTCAGGGGCGAGGTTCGTAATATCTGGCACATCATCTTGAAAGGCTTGTGTTTCAAGTTCACCCAATTCCGCTAATTCACTGATCATGTACAGTGGTTCATTACCGGTTTTAAATAAATGATGGTGTGGTTTGAAATCGATTTGATAGGTATTAAAACTGCTTTCGCGAACAGTTTCTGGTGCTTGCTCTGGTGCTTTACTTGCAGCACGCATACCGAGAATTTCTTCGAACTTAACGCGCAGTTCATCTGCTTCTGTTAGGTCAGGTTGCTGCTCAGCTTGTAAAGCTCTAAGCAGCGCACGTAAACAGTCGACTGATTTTAGGAGTAAATTAACATGCTCAGCAGTAAGATCGCGGGAGCCTTCACGGATTTGATCTAACAGCGTTTCGAGAACATGAGTAAAATCTGCAACAGAACTAAAACCAAAAGTACCGCTACCCCCTTTAATTGAATGCGCGGCGCGAAAAATTGTATTTATGGTCTCTAAGTCTTCTTCGCCTGGCACTAAGTTTAATAACTCAGCCTCCATAGCATCGAGTCCTTCGAAGCTTTCTTCAAAGAACACCTCAAAAAATTGGCTTAGATCTATACTCATGCCCCGCTCCTATTATTAGCGAATCACTTTTTTCAATACCGCTAACAATTGCTCAGGATTAAATGGTTTAACAATCCAGCCCGTAGCCCCAGCAGCTTTACCTTCAGACTTTTTATCTAGTCCTGATTCTGTGGTCAGCATTAGTAAAGGTGTGAACTTATAATTAGGTAAGCTACGTAATTCACGAATAAGGGTAATGCCATCCATTACCGGCATATTCACATCAGAAATAACAGCATCAAAGCTTTGTTGTTTTGCAATATTTAATGCTTCACTGCCGTCTTTCGCTTCTGTCACATCAAAACCTGCTTTTTTAAGCGTAAAACCAACCATTTGGCGCATAGATGCAGAATCATCTACTGCTAAAATTCTTTTCATAAAAACCTCTTAATTGGCATTCTCAAGCACAAGATAATGGCTCAAGCCCAAACTATTAATTGCCTGTTGCAACGGCTTGCTCTCGCCAACCCAAATAATTTTGTGTTGCACCGAAAGCAAATGCTTCTGTAATGCACATAAAAGCTGAATTGATGCTGTGTCAGCACGGGTCACTTCACTGATATCCAGACAGATATCATCATTTGCTGACAACTCTTGGAGCAAATCTTGATGGAGTGTTTCGACCTGAGTAATAGCTAATTCAGTAGGGAGCTTTAACATTACTTATACTTTCCCTGCTTTAAACAATTCATAACAAAAGCTTAGACTGACTAAATAAAAATGCCATAATTTGAATCAAAAAATAGTAAAATTTTTTAGTAGCTTAGCCATTTATATCAAAAAAGGAAGCATTTCTTTTATTGAAAATGACTCCTCTTACCAAGAAAAATTACTCAGTGTAATAATCTGCTATTTTTTTGAACTCTTCAGTCAAAGTTGTGGCATTGATTAATGGCACATTGCCTTGTTTAAATTCAGGCTTAAAAATCGCACGAACCGCACCTTCGCCATCAACCATAACCACAGATGCACTGTGATCAACGGCATATTCCTGCTCATCACTGTCGTTAATCGCATAAATTAAGCCAAGCTCTCTAACAAATGGAAAAAGCTGTTTATGTGGACCTGATACCGCAAGAAACGCTGGGTTAAAGTAATCAATGTAAGCTTTTCGCTTTTCGGTTGTATCACGCTTTGGATCTACTGCAACAAACCACACTTGCACTTTATAGTCTTGGCTTAGCTGCTTTTGCACCGCAGTTAGCTTAGCCAACGTCATCGGACAAATATCTGGACAACTGGTGTAGCCTAAAAAGATTAAATTCCAATGCCCCATAAATTGGCTGTTATCAGCAGGCTCACCATGTTGATCGGTTAATAAAAACGGACTAATCGGCTTTGCTTGCTCATAAACCAGTGCTTCGACTTCAGGTGCGGTGTTGTTTTTACCACAACCGGTTACAAACAATACCGCACTAAAACATAAAAAAGCGACGATTCGCGTCATAAAACTAACCATTTATCAATGAATAAGGCGATAAAGAGTAGCATTAAATGCACGATTGAAAAACGAAATAAGTCCATTGCTGTATCATCTTTTGGGGCAATTTTTAGTTTTAGTGCTTTATAAATGAACACCGCGTTTAAAGCGCTTGCCCCTAGTAAGTAAATTAGCCCTGACATACCAATTAAATAAGGCAATACACATACCAAAGCAAGCAAAATGCTGTAGCCAACAACGCAGGTTTTACAAAACTCAATACCATGAGTAACAGGCAACATAGGGATTTTTGCTCGCTCATAATCGCTTTTACGTGCAATCGCTAATGCCCAAAAGTGTGGTGGAGTCCAAGTAAATATAATCATCACTAACAGCCAAGGAGCCGCAGCCATGTGGCCTGTTTCAGACACCCACCCTAACAGCGGCGGCATCGCACCCGCTAAACCCCCAATCACAATATTTTGTGGAGTAGCACGCTTTAAAAACGACGTGTATATAAAGGCATAGCCGACGAGTGCAAATAAAGTCAGAATTGCCGTGAGTGTATTAGCCCACACCATAAGCATAATGAAACCTAGCACGCCAATAACAGCTGCAAAGCTCAATGCATGCTGTTTACTGAGCCGACCTTTGGCCACAGGACGGTGTCGAGTACGTGCCATTTTGCTGTCGATTTCACTATCTACTACATGATTGATCACGGCAGCAGCGGCCGATAACAAACCAATACCCAACAAACTTGCAAGCTGCACAAACACGCCTCGTCCAACATCAGGCGCCAAAGCTAATCCAACCCATGCCGTTAGCACGAGCATCGCCACCACTTTAAATTTACTGATCGCTAAATAATCTTTCAGTAATTCTGAACTTTGGCTCAAAAAAGACTTTTCTGTACTTAGTAATAGTGCCATCACAGCCTCCTAGGTTCTTACTTTTAAGTGGAAGCATAGTCGTACCATGCTAAGCAGTAATAGTGCTGCCATTAAATTATGTGCAAGCGCAACACCTAACGGGAAATGCCAATGCACAACTGCAAGGCCTAAACAAATTTGGCATAGCAAAGCGACTAAGACCGTTACCGTGCAGTGCTTAATTTTTCGTGCGTAACATCGTGAATAAATGCGCCACATGATTAACGCTAATACCACACAGGTAACCAGTGCCCAAATACGGTGTAGCAGATGAATAGACATACGCGCTTGCTGCGATAACACGCCATATTCATAGGTACTATGCTCAAGCGGTAATTGAAACACGCTCTTTAAAGAAAACGGTTGCCCGTAGCTACACAGCGGTAAACCATTACAGTGTGGAGCAGCATAATTTGCAGCAAGCCAACCACCCAAGGCGATTTGCAGCACAAGTACCACCAACCCCACCAGAGCTAAACGATAATAGGGCTTTGCACCGCTATCACGACTTGCAATAGGCTCTGTAGTGAGGCGTAAATACAGCAGAAACACCAAAGATAAAATACTAAAGCCGCCAAGCAAGTGCCCCATAACAACCAAGGGCTGAAGGTTCATGGTTACTGTCCACATTCCTAGAGCAGCCTGAAACACAACCAACAATAAAAGTGCTAAAGGCAGTTTAACCGGTGTTGCTGGGTATTGGCGTTTTAACCAGGCAAAAACAAACAAGGCTAAAATAAGTAAACCGAGGGCACCGGCAAAATAGCGATGGATCATTTCTTTCCACGCTTTTGCGGCTTCAAACATCATATCAGGGTAGTTTTGTTCAACATGTAATAAAGCACTTTCATGTTTTGGTACAGTCAAAAAACCGTAGCAACCTGGCCAATCAGGACAACCAAGCCCTGCATCACTGAGACGAGTGTAAGCACCAAGCCCCACAACCAGAATTGAGAAGAAACACGTAATTAAGACAAGGTATTTATAATTTTTATACATCTTTATCCCCTTACTGAGGTTTAGCTCGAACGCGCATAGTTAAGTAATTTTTTTAAATCTTTCAGTAAGCCTTTTTGAATGAGTCTGTTTTGTTCGGGCTCAGCAGTGTAAGGGTAATGCAGCACCACCAATCCCATGTGATCAACCAAGTATAAGTCTCCCGCTTTCAGTTCAGGATTTGCCGCTAAAAGACGCCAACTTGCTGATACTTGCTGTTGATTTGTCAGTACAGCAACATCCACTTTTTGCTGATTTTTACCTAACGCGACATACAAGTTATCGAGACTCGCAAGCTGGCTTTCACAAATAGCACGGCACTCTTTGGGGTAGTTGAGCGCTATAGTCCATTGTTTGGGCTCACCGTGTTTCCAATCTGCTAATTTCACTTCTTCACTTAAAAGCTCACCGTAATTACTTGAACCACTCGGTAACCAGTCGAGCTTTAGTGCTGCATATGCCAGTGCCAGCGGCACAAAACAACAAAGTGCAAATAAACTAAGTGGGTTTATTTTCATAACCTCTCCTTCTCATCGCAAAATAAGCAATTACGACACACGCTAAACCAATTAACAGCCATTGCACGGCATAGGCGTAGTGTTTATCAGGCCCCATCACGACACTTTTATAATGCGGGGTTGCGATACTATCTGCTTCATTACGATAACCAATAAAACCTTGTACAGGCTCTGCCAACTGAGCACTAAAAATCGCTAAATCAATACCTTGAATACGCTTTGGCCAGCCTTGTTCTGCACCAATTTGATCTGCTAGCGTAAAGCCTTTTAAGTTGCCTTGCTTTAATTGCACAGTAGCAGCAAACGTGGCTGTGCTTGGCCATGCAACTACAGGTAACTGGTTTCGATCTTGAGGGGCTTTAAGCCAGCCAAAATTAACGATTAATGGTATTTTTTCACCTGCAATTGTTACCGCTGCCAGTAAGTCATAACCCACTTGCCCTTGATAAATTTGATTATCTAGCAACCAGTAATGCTGTTTATTTACCTCGCCAGAAACCTTTACTTGCAAGCCCGTTTTATTCAAATCTGCTGGCAAGCTTTGCAGTGCTTGCCAGTTCATAACTCCTTGCTCTTTTGAAACGGCTAACTGACTTAATTGTTGCTGCTTTTGTTCGCCTCGCTGGTATTGCCAAACACTGAGTCGTAAACAAATAAGCACTGCAAGTACTACAACGCAAATTGCGATAATTGAGCTAAGCTTTTGTTTACGCCATAAAATCAACTGCATTTGGAAGACCTAACATGATTAAAATCATCATTGTGTTGTTATTGTTATATATCGTGTTCAACCTATTTAGAGCCTTGTTTGTGATGATGTCAGCAAAAGAGCACTCAAAGCCCATGTCTCATTATTTAGGTCGTCGAGTGCTGTTTTCGGGTGTTGTACTGATCATCATCATTGCAGCCTTAAAACTGGGTTTAATTCAAACCAACCCGTCACCCATTCACAAAGCTACAGCACGTACACAAATACAAATAAACACAGCCACACCACATCTACAAAGTGCCAATACCAAGCAGCTGCTTGAAAGGCAAAGTGCTTATCACTCGTGAAGTGGCCTTTAAAAATTCGCAGTAATACAACTAACAGTATGATGGTACCCAAGGTCACGTGCATTCCGTGGAAACCGGTTAACAAGAAGAAGGTATTACCATAAACCCCCGCATCTAAGGTCAAACCTAGATCTTGATAGGCATGCATATATTCATAGGCTTGCAGGCCTAAGAAAATGGCTCCCAGAACTACCGTCATCGATAAAAATACCTTTAGAGCGCCGCGCTTATTGTTTTCCATAGCAACATGGGCAAAATGAATTGTGACCGATGAGGTAAGTAGAATCAGCGTATTGATCAGGGGTAGACCTTGCCAGCCCATAGCCTGTGTGGTCTCGCCCGCTGGCGTAGTTAATAGCGGCCACACTGCGTCGAAGGTAGGCCATAGCACTTCGTTGGTCATGGCATTATTGCCAGCGCCACCAAGCCAAGGCACTGAAATCATACGGGCATAAAAGAGAGCGCCAAAAAACGCCATGAAAAACATCACTTCAGAAAAAATAAACCAGCTCATACCTTGTCTAAATGAACGGTCCATTTGTGCTGAGTAAAGCCCTTGGTGAGACTCTTCAATAACATTTTTAAACCAGCTAAATAGCATATAAAACAAGATAGCTAGGCCCAGATATAAAACATACTGTGCACCACTGGCCTCACTGCTTGCTTGCATCACAGTTAAACCGGCACCCACAGCAATTAAAAACATTGCGATGGCGCCAACTATTGGCCAAGGGCTTTGTGCTGGAACATAATATTTTTCGTAATTTTGATTCATTTTGTTTGCTCCCAATTAGCAATTAGCTTGGCGGCTTTTAATCGTTTTTAGCCACAATCTGCCCGCTAATATCAAACATGGTGTACGACAATGTCAGTTCCTCAACATCGTCGGGTAATTCAGTATCAACATAAAACAGCAAGGTAAATTCAACTTCTTCACCTGCCTTTAAAGGTTGTTGATCAAAACAAAAACAGGCAATTTTATGTAAGTACTTGGCCGCTTTTCCCGGTGATACTGATGGAATTGCTTGCATGACTTTGTCTTCATTACTGGTGTTTTTTGCTGAGAACTTAACTTCTCGCATTGCGCCTGGTTGCACCGATACGCTGTACTGCTCAGACTGCACCTTAAATGGAGCGCCACTTTGAGCATGCGTCGTAAAACTGACATCAACTTGGCGTTGTGTATTTATTGTTTCACTTGCGCTAGCTTGCTCAAGAGATGGCTTACCGTTTAATCCTGTAACATCGCAAAACACGTCATAAAGCGGCACCAGAGCGAAAGCAAATGCGAACATGAGTAAGCATGTGATCAGCAATTTCTTTAGCAAAGGTGCATGGTTCATTACTTGATCTCCGGCGGTGTTTCAAAGGTGTGATAAGGCGCTGGAGAATCAACCTCCCATTCCAGACCTTCGGCACCTTCCCACACTTTGGCAGGTGCTTTTTCGCCCCTCTGGCGCACTTGAATACCACCAGTACAAACAATAGTTGTGATAGCCCAAATGCAAAGCCACCAATACTGATAATGGCGTTAAAATCAGCAAACTGCAGAGCATAGTCAGGGATACGACGTGGCATACCCGCAAGGCCAACAAAATGCATAGGGAAGAACAATACGTTGACACTAATTAGCGATAGCCAGAAATGCCATTTCGCTAGTGTTTCGTTGTACATGTTGCCTGTCCATTTTGGTAGCCAGTAATAAGCTCCCGCCATAATAGAGAACACGGCGCCTGTAACTAACACATAATGGAAATGTGCCACCACAAAGTAGGTATCGTGATACTGGAAGTCAGCCGGAGTAATCGCGAGCATCAAGCCAGAGAAACCACCCAAAGTGAACAACACGATAAAGGCGATGGCAAACATCATCGGAATTTCAAAACTAATTGAGCCGCGCCACATAGTAGCCACCCAATTAAACACCTTAACCCCTGTGGGTACCGAAATGAGCATGGTTGCGTACATGAAGAACAACTCACCGGCTACAGGCATCCCGGTAGTGAACATATGGTGTGCCCATACAATAAAACTCAAAAGAGCAATCGATGAGGTTGCATACACCATAGAAGCGTAGCCAAATAACTTTTTGCGTGAAAAGGTTGGCACAATAGTCGAAATAATACCAAAGGCCGGCAAAATCATGATGTACACTTCAGGGTGACCGAAGAACCAGAAAATGTGCTGGAACATCACGGGGTCGCCCCCTCCCGCGCCATCAAAAAAGCTCGTTGCAAAGTATTTATCGGTCAACACCATAGTGACCGCCCCTGCTAGAACAGGCATAACAGCAATTAACAAAAATGCAGTGATTAACCATGTCCATACAAATAGCGGCAGCTTCATCCACGTCATACCCGGCGCTCTTAGATTGACGATAGTCACGATAACGTTAATCGCCCCCATAATTGAGCTGATACCCATGATATGTACGGCAAATACAAACAGTGCAGTGTTATCGTTACTGTAAGTGGTGGAAAGTGGTGCGTAGAATGTCCAGCCAAATGCAGGACCGCCCCCGGCATGAGTAAAGAAGCTAGCAGGATTAAAAATGCGAAAGGTAATATCCAAAAGCTCCAGTTGTTCATGCGCGGCAGCGCCATATCAGGTGCACCAATCATCATAGGCACCATCCAGTTAGCAAGCCCAGTAAATGCGGGCATAACAGCGCCAAACACCATGATCAAACCATGTACCGTGGTCATTTGGTTAAAAAAGTGCGGATCGACTAACTGTAATCCTGGCTGAAATAGTTCAGCGCGGATCACCATAGCCATCGCTCCACCAATCAAGAACATGGTAAGAGAAAAAATCAGATATAAACTCCCAATGTCTTTATGATTGGTGGTGTAAAGCCAACGCTTAAACCCTTTCGCAGGATGATGATGGTCGTGATGCGCATGCCCAGTTGCTTGCTCATTAATAACGTTACTCATTATTTCGCCTCCGCTGCTGCATCAATCGCGGCTTGAATTTGACTCGGTTGGATCACATCGCCAGTATCATTACCCCATGCATTTCGCTTATAGGTAATAACCGCAGCAAGTTGCTTAATTGAAAGCTGCTTATCAAACGCTTGCATCGCCGTACCAGGGCGGCCATGTAACACAACATCAATGTGGTCTTTCACATCACCTAACACGATTGGGCTGCCTTTCAACGCAGGAAACACGCCCGGCAACCCCATACCTGTTGGCTGATGACAAGCGGCACAACTAGCCATGTAGACTTGCTCACCCAAGGTCATGAGCTCTTCTTTTGGTAATGTTTGATCGAGTAAAGCTGCATCAGCGGCTGCTGCATTGGCTTTTTCTTGTTTGGCATCAGCAAGCCAATTAGCAAACTCATCTTCAGGAAGGGCTTTCACTACAACGGGCATAAAGCCATGATCTTTACCGCATAACTCTGCGCATTGACCACGATACACACCCGGCTCGTTAATACGTGTCCACGCTTCATTAATAAACCCTGGGTTTGCGTCCTTTTTAACCGCAAAGTCAGGCACCCACCACGAATGAATCACATCGTCAGAGGTCATTAAAAAGCGAACTTTTTTATTGATAGGCAGTACCAAGGGTTTATCAACTTCAAGCAAATAATGCTCAGTTTTTTCTGCTTGGTTGTCTATTTGGTCTTTCGGTGTAGCTAGAATTGAGTAGTAGGCAATATCTTCACCCATGTACTCGTAATGCCATTTCCATTGCGAGCCAGTCACTTTAATTGTGATATCGGCTTTAGAGGCATCTTCCATAGCAATGAGGGTTTTTGTTGCAGGCACAGCCATCGCGATTAGTATAACAAACGGAATGGCAGTCCAAAGTATTTCAACTTTTGTACTTTCATGAAATTGGGCTGGCTTAGCCCCTTTAGATTTACGGTGGTGTATTAAAGCCCAAAACATCACCGCAAAAACGATGATGCCAATCACACAACAGATAATAAATATCGTCATGTGTAACTCATAAACATTATTACTTATATCAGTCACCCCTTTACGCATATTGAATTGGCTGTTTGCCAATGCAAATTGCACAGGTGCGAGTAATATAAGCCACAAGGCGTAACGCAGTTTACCCATGTGACGGCTCCTTTAAATGCTATTGCAAGACGCAAAGCGAAAAGGCGTTACAGCAAGGTGCCCATTCGTATTTTTATTGTTTAGAGCGAATTCGTATCATCACGACGCAATGAAATGATACAAGCCCGTTGTATAACTCCCTGACACGTTTAGGTGTGTCAATTTCGTAAATAGGTGTTAATACAATGTACTAACCAATTAGTTAAAAAATGAGCAATAAGCAAGTTTTAGTGATAATAAATGTTTATTTTGGTGCAAAAATAACAACTATAATCAGCGCGTTATTTAATGTTTAGGCGTACAAACAAAATACAAAAAGAGAGGGAAACTGCGCCATATAAGGCTTTAAATGATGAGTAAGGATTCACAAATCCTAATTAAGTAGCAAAATTTCGATGGTGCACCAAATTAAGTCAATTTAATGCACCAAGTTGGGAACACTTACATCCAGTCAGCGTTTCGAATAACCCCTACCGCTAATCCTTCGATATTGAACGATTCGTGCTCTAGGTCAACTTCAATAGGTGAAAACTCTTCGTTCTCAGCGTGTAAAAATACTTTTCGGCCAGCTTTTTCTAAACGCTTAACAGTCACGTCTTCATCAACTCGTGCAACAACAACTTGCCCATTTTCAGCAACTTGTGTTCTATGTACTGCAAGCAAATCACCGTCCATGATGCCAATGTCTTTCATACTCATGCCATTTACACGCAGTAAGAAATCAGCGGCAGGCTTAAATAACGACGGATCAACTTGGCAATGGCTTTCAACATGCTCTTGGGCCAAAATAGGTTCGCCCGCTGCAACACGGCCAATTAAAGGTAAACCTAATTGCTCTGGTTCATCTTCTTCGATTAATTGAATACCACGACTCGCCCCAGGCTTCATTTTGATCATGCCTTTTTTTGCCAGTGCTTTTAGGTGCTCTTCAGCGGCATTGGCACTTTTAAAACCCAATGTTTGAGCTATTTCAGCACGCGTTGGTGGCATGCCTGTATCTTTAATAAAGACTTTAATGAGTTCTAAAATTTGCGATTGGCGTTTAGTTAATGGGCGCATACAACTGGTTTTCCATACAGTACATTTAACTGTGAGTATATACAGTTATCTGAAAATCGCAAATTTAATTAACACAGTCATATTGCTACAAAACTTACATTGAACCTCACTCTAAGATGCCATAAGGTATTAGCTTTAATTAGCAGGCTAAGGAAACACAATGAGCATTTGGCACCACCCAATCACGCTAGAGCTATGTAAAGAATTGGAGCAAGGGATCACCGGGCAAGGCACTTTAATGAAAACCATGGGCATTGAAGTGACGGAAATTGGCGATGACTATTTAGTGGCGACGATGCCTGCCATCCCAGAACATCATAATCCTATGGGCATGGTACATGGCGGAGCAAACGTTGTGTTAGCCGAGACAGTGGCAAGCTATGCAGCCAACTTTGTGGTTGATTTCAATAAATTCTACGCTGTTGGCCAAGAGATTAATGCCAACCATATGAAAGCATCACGTAAGGGAGTTTTAACTGCAACGGCTAGACCGCTGCATTTAGGAAAGCGCACCTCTGTTTGGGATATTAAAATTACCAATGCCGCAGGAGAGCTATGCTGCGTATCAAGAATGACCGCGACGGTAGTAGAGCGCTAAATTCGACCTATTTTTCAACAGGATAAATAGTAATTTCAATCCCTGCGCCAATTGCTGAGATACGTAACAAGGTATCGGCATGCAGGGGTTGATTAAAGCATTTTGGCGAATTACCTGATTCAAAACCTATATCAAATGTTCGTTTTGAGCACGATAACCACTGTTTTAATGCATTGCGCGAGCAAGACTCAATAAGCTCGCAAAGCTGGTTAATCGCTTTATCTGGAGAGCTGATATCTGCGGTTGCTTCAATCCGTGCTAGTTGGCGGTATTCATCTTGGTCATAATGTAAAACCATGGCGTTTTTCTTCAAATCAGCAACAAGCGCACTAATATCGTGCTTTGATTCAAGCTCCAGATCTACATTTAAAAATTGAATTTCCGACATACTCTCGTTTTTACCCTCTATTGATATCGACTGAAACTTTAACTCAGTTTTGTATATATACCAAATCTAGAATACAGTTAATGCGACATTATGCCGCATTGGCAATACAGTTAAACAACTTAAAATAGCACCCATACAACAATAATAACGGGGTAATAATGAATAAACGCATGTTCAAGTATGCTCGTAAAGGGCATAAATGGCTTGGCTACTTGCTCGCTTTACAGATCTTCTTTTGGCTCTTAGGTGGGCTGGTAATGAGCTCATTACCGCTTGAAAAAGTGCATGGTAAACATTTGGCTAATCGCAGTTTAAGTAGCCCATTTATAGTGTCAGACTACCCTACTTCGATTGATAAAATAACCGCGCAATTTGAGCAAATCGAAGGTATTAAATATAGCCATTTTTTAAACACCCCGATTATAGAAGTCACCACCCCTCGCGGTGTCTTCAATTTTGATGGTAGAACGGGTGATAAAATGCCTACTCCAAATGAAGCTCAAATCATTGAAAATGCACAAGCTCACCTGCTTATTGATGCTAACATGACTCAAGCGCAGCTATTACCAAATGGGCCAAGAGAAGTCGATCACAAAGCCAATGTTTGGCAAGTAAGCTTTGATGATTGGCTAACAACCACCTTATATCTAGATAGCCAAACCGGTAAGGTTATTACTGTGCGCAGCACCTTGTGGCGCATTTTCGACTTTTTCTGGATGCTGCACATTATGGATTATGATGAGCGTGAGAACTTTAACAACCCACTACTCATCAGCTTCTCAGCCACCAGCGTATTATTTTGTATTACAGGAGTTCTCTTGTTACTGCAAAACGTTCGAATTAAACGTAAAAAGCCAGCTACACGTGCTGGTCTATCAAAATAGGATTGCCGTCTGGGTCGGTGATAATAAAACTCGCGTCACCGGCCTTTTGTATCTCTAACCCCTGTTGCTGAAAACGTGTCGCTAATTGCTCAAAGGTTGCAAACTCAGTCAGCGCCTCAGCGTTTTGATCCCATCCGGGGTTAAAAGTCAGCATGGTTTTATCAAACATGCCTTGAAACAAACCAATTAAATGTTCACCGTTTTTCATGATCAACCAATGTTGCTCAATCTCCCCAGCAAACTCTTTAAAACCTAGCTTTTCATAAAACTGCTTTGAAGCATGGATATCTTTTACATTTAAACTCACAGAAAAGGCACCTAATAACATAGTTGTAATTCCTTTAATAAAAACGGCCTAACAACTATAGCTGAGTTGAAATACTTTTCCTTTTTAGAATAGTCACTCTAAAATAGCCGTTCCTGTAGTTCACTCATGTGATGGATATGCGTTTAATTTCTTTTGCTGTACTGTGTTTTTTAATTAACTTTTCAGCTTCTGCTGAGCAATTTTCTAGCTTTTCGAGTGCCAAAAAGCACCTTGTAAAATCGCTGCCTGAAAATAGCAAAAGCTTATATTGTGGCTGCGATATAAAGCGACAAGGTAAAAAACTGGTACCCGATCCAGATTCATGTGGCTATATTCCTCGTAATGCCATCACCCGAGCAGGTAACGAAAATGCCCGAGCAAAAAGAATAGAATGGGAACATATTGTGCCAGCCTGGGAGTTTGGCCATCAATTACAATGCTGGCAAGATGGCGGTCGTAAAAACTGCGTAAAGGTCAGTGAAAAATTTCGTCAAATGGAGGCCGACATAAATAACCTTGCCCCCGCAATTGGCGAGATAAATGCAGACCGTTCAAACTTTCGCTATGGGATGGTGACAACATCAAGTGCAAGTTACGGTGCTTGCCCAATAAAAATCGATTTTAAACAACGTGTATTTGAGCCGCCAATTTATGCAAGAAAGCAAATAGCCGATACCTATTTCTATATGCAAAAAACCTATGGCTTAAAGATATCTGACAAACAACGCAAACTGTTTGAATCATGGCAAAAGCTTGAAATAGCTGAAATAAGCAACCGTAAGTCACTGTAATTATTTGCACATTTTTTTACATACTGGGTTAAACAACTGGTTGCTTTAAAAGTAAGTAATTGTTAGTTTTTAAACAATTCATACAAGAAAGGAAGCACCCATGTTTAAAAATACCAAACTCGCTTTAGCTATCTTTTTAGCTGTTTCTGGCGTATCACTATCTGGCTGTGGCGGCGGTGGCTCATCAAGCAATACCGATACGACTAATCCGCCACCAACAACGACAGAACCCACTTGGACAGCTGGCACCTTTGCCGCATCAAGTGAATTTAAAGATCAGTGCGCCGTACCGCGTACTGGTAATGATCCGTATAACGATAATCAACCTTACCCAGATACCGCTGGCTCTGAGTTTACTGAGAAGATGTGGCTACGTTCATGGAGTGATGAAACCTATCTTTGGTACGATGAAATAGAAGATAACGACCCAGATAACTTCAGCTCTGTCGCCGCTTATTTTGATCAATTAAAAACCTTCGAAACAACAGACTCAGGAGCTTATAAAGACAATTTTCACTTTAGTGTGCCAACTGAAGACTATTTTCAAGAGTCTCAATCAGGCGTAGTTTCAGGCTATGGAATCAACTGGGCTTTAATTAGTGGCACACCTCCTCGTGACTTACGAGTTGCTTATTTAGAAGATGACTCCCCTGCCGCTAATGCAGGCTTACAACGAGGCGATCGCGTTATTTTAGTGGATGGTGTCAGTATTGATACAAATACGGAATCAGGTATTGATACATTAAATGAAGCTTTATTTGGGCCAACCGCTGGCGATACACATACCTTCAAGGTAATTAGTAATGATGAGACAGAAAAAACATTCTCTTTAGTGGCTGGTAATATCACCCAAACACCGGTACAGAATGTCGATACTATTACCACAGAAGGTGGCAATAAAGTTGGCTACATGCAGTTTAACAGCCATATAAGTATTGCTCAGCCTGAGCTGATAAGTGCTGTGAATAAGTTCAAAGCCGACAACATTGACGAGCTTGTCATCGACCTTAGATACAATGGAGGTGGCTTATTAGCGCTTTCATCACAACTTGCCTATATGATTGCAGGTCCTGCTAATACGAGTGACTATTTTTACTATCAGATCATTGAAAATGACAAACAGACCGAGAGCGATCCATACCCGTTTGTTGATGTTGAAATCGATTATTCTACTTTCGAGGGAACGAATAACACACTCCCTGACTTAAACTTATCGAAAGTCTATGTACTCAGTACAGCAAACACTTGTTCGGCATCAGAAGCCCTAATCAATGGCTTAAATGGTATTGATGCCGAAGTTATTTTAATTGGCGGGACAACGTGTGGTAAACCATATGGTTTTACCCCAACACATAACTGTGCGACGACTTACTACACAATTCAGTTTACTGGTACCAATTACAAGGGCTTTGGTGAATACTCTGACGGCTTAGTACCGACTCCTACACCACAATTTGCTGCCGATGTAAAAGGCTGTGAGCTTGATGACGACTTTAATCACCAGTTAGGTGATAGTGACGAAACACTATTGAGTGCAGCACTTTATCATATCGAAAATGGTAGTTGTCCAGTGGTAGCGCAAAGTGTCACAGCTAAGCAAGCGACAACCTCAACTTATAAAGCTGATGAAACAGGTATTGCACTTAAAGCCAATACTACACTTTACAAAAATAATATGGATTTAACCCGTCCACTGCCAGCTAAGGAAGGTGATAATGAATAAAGCATTGTTATTAACCTGCACCTTACTGGCAAGCATAGCTGGCTGTAAAAGTACTCAAGCGGAGCAACCGCAAAATGCCACGCTTATTCGGGTAAACCCGGGAGTGATTACTGAGCTACAGCAGGCTATTCAATCAGCTAAAGGCGGTGCACTGGTCACCTTAGCCGATGATGTGTTTACTAAGAGCGCAGAGTTACTGATTGATCACGGCACCAACAAAGGACCTGATGGTCTGCCAATTATGGGCGCCCATTCAATTCCTTCTGAGAAGTTTGTGTTGCAAAAAGCAGGTGAGCAATGCCTGCTTTACTATCCCAAAAAAGAGCTCCGTATTCCACTTCCTAATGTAGAATGCGAAGTTAACTAACAAAAAGGCGCAGCTCAAGCTGCGCCTTTTACATCATAGGCTTTGGTGAGGGCCAAATACCTCATAATGAATACGCTCACTTGCAACCCCAATACTTAGCAGTTGCTCTTTTATCATTGCCATAAAGGCGATTGGGCCACACAGGTAAAAGTCACCTTTACTAACTGGTAATCTATCAGCGATGTGGTTTACATCCATCAAGCCCGCAAAATCGCCCCCTTGCCATCTTTAAACCAGGTAACACAGTGTAATAAAGCGTGCGCGTGTTGTTGCTTTATTAAGTACTCTTTAAAGGCAAACTGCGTCTCACTGTCGCAAGCATGTAGGTAATGGATTGACTGGTTAGGTTGATTACTTAATAGTGTTTCTAGCATCGCCATCATTGGGGTTTGACCAACACCTGCTGAAATCAATACAACAGGCGAGTCAATTTCGCGAAGCACAAAGTCGCCTGCAGGTGGGTAAATTTCTACCTCATCCCCCTCAGTTAAGCTGTGTAGGTAGTTAGATACCAAACCTTCTTTTTTCACGCTAATACGGTAATTACGACCATTACTTTGCTGCGATAAAGAGTATTGCCTCACTTGCGTTAAATCACTGTTTGCAGGCGTTACTTTAATCCCTAAGTATTGGCCCGGTAAATACGCCACTACAGGCTTTGCATCGGCAGGCGTTAATGTGAAACTACAAATTTGCGATGACTCCATACGTTTTTCTGTAATAGTAAAAGTACGGGTACCAAACCAACCTCCCGGCGCCTTTTTGGTCTTTTGATATAGCGACATCTCCTCGTTGATACATACATCCGCTAATAATGAATAGGCTTCACGCCATGCATACTCGACCTCTGGGGTAAATTGTTCTGGCAATAACTCTTTTAAAGTCGCAATCAAATGCCCACCAACAATAGGGTAATGCTCAGGCAAAATATGGTAGCTGGTGTGTTTATGATTAATGCGCGCAAGCGCACCTTTTAACACTGCCAAGTTATCAATATTTGCCGCGTAGGCAGCTAAGGCATTAAACAGCGCAAATTGCTGAGAGCCCGATTGCTGATGTGTCATATTAAAAATATTTTTAAGCTCAGGGTTGTAGCTAAACATACGATCATAAAAATACTCAGTCACTTGAGGGCCTGCTTGTGCAAGCAAAGGCAAAGTACTTTTAACAATCTGGATCGTTTTTTCAGATAACATAGTTTTTCCTATTAGAGAGGTTAACCGCGGCGACCATCAACACGACGATTCACTAAGATGGGCCCACAATGAAATAAAAATAAGCTAAAGCCAGCAACCCACAGCAACGCACTTAACTGCCATGCAAGGTGATGACCTAAATAAACGGGAAGTAACGAACGTACAATGGCAGCTATCACAATGAGTACAAATGCCAAACTAATGTACGCAGGGGCTTGTAATGCACGCCCTGTATGACCATGAGAGACACGTACCATCATGGCGATGATCATCACACCTATGGTGCCAACAGTGATCAGATGAAGCGCGTCTTTAAATAAGATAATAGGACTGAAATAGCTCAGCGCGATGAGTATTAAACCCACAGATAAAGCCCAATAAGCTACGTGTAATGACCATAACAAAGGCACTTTTAGAATGCCTTTATGCCACCACAAAACACACCGAGCCCCATGTAAACAAGCAAGCCAAGCAAAAACCCAACCGGTGCTCATTGCGCTAAAAAATAGCTGACTCATAAAAAACCACGCAATGGCGAAAAATGAGCTAAATACGACTAATTTATCGAGCTTGGGGGTTCTAACTTGTTCAGTTAGGTTAAGACCGCGCGCGGTAAAAAATGGCACAACTCGCCCAGCTACAACACCAACTAGCAGTGTCATGATAAGTACAGCGGTATCAACAACCCCCAGTGCCAGCGACATTTTATTAAGTACAACTAAGCTCAAAAAAATCACATTGAGTGCACAGAGCAAAGATGCGATGACAACAAATAAGTAGTTATGGCTGCTTTTCGCCTGTATCAGCATGTCAGCTAAAATAATAATTCCAGCTAGCCACCAAACGAGTTGTAGCGCACTAACAAGATAAAGGTTCAGCTGCTCGAACCCTGCAATCTCAATAAAAAAACTAAGCCTTGCAACAAGCCAAATCATGCTAAGCAAAAACAGCTTAATACCACTTACACTCGCCACGCCTGTCCATGTTTGTGCAGCGGTGAGCAAAAAGCCCATAGCAACCACGCCTGCAAAGCCAAACAGCATTTCGTGAGCATGCCAAAGCGTTGCGGGCATTGTTAGGTGCCACTGTGCATAGCCCACCAAAATTAAAAACCAGTAACTCATAGCAAATACAGCTAAGGCACCTGCCGCCAAGAAAAAAGGCCGAAATGCTAATGCCCATAACGGCCACTGGCTGAGTTGATAAAATTTGATCTTAGTTGGCATAGGTTCAGTTAAATTAATGACTTTCATTCGTGCTCTCAGCGTTTAATTTCCCTAGCTATTGCACAGTTCAAGCCAAAAATAAAAACCATTAAATATCAATATATTAAATTTGAATACTTGATAAAAAAGTCAAAATGACACACCATTAAAAACATCAATAAAACACATTCAGGTCAAATTGACATGACGTTCAAAAAATCCCTTCTTGATGTTGCACTTGCCCTTACCAAAGCAAGCAGTGTTGATCATAATTTCAGCTACTTGTTGAGTTGCATTAATGATTGGCTTGAATGTGATGCCGTTGCCTTGTTATTGAAACAAGGCGATGTGTTAAAGCCCGTAGCCCAGCATGGATTGTCGGACGATACGTTAGGAAGGCGCTTTAAAATTGCGGAGCACCCTCGCTTATTTGAAATATGCCGTGGCAGTGAGCCGTTAAAATTTGCCAAAGATTGTGGCCTACCCGACCCCTACGACGGTTTATTACAAAGCCAGCATGGAGACTTTCCTGTTCATGCCTGCATGGGCGTGCCGCTGCTGAGCAGCAAAGATAACAACGAACTATTGGGTGTTTTGACCTTTGATAGTTTAGATGAACATGCCTTTGACGCTTTAGCAGTGAACGAGCTCAATCAACTAAAACAGCTAGCAGCAGGCTATGTTGAGCATGCCCTAACCTTGCAGCATCTTATGCAACACGCACAGCACAGCCATCAAGTTGCGCAGCAGCTTAATCTTGAAGCGCTAACACGAGAAGGTGTCGAAATTATTGGTAATAGCCAAGCAATGCAGACCCTTAAAAATGATATCCAGCTCGTAGCTGCCTCAGAATTTAGTGTATTAATACAAGGTGATACAGGCGTCGGTAAAGAACTCGTTGCGCGCAATATCCATTTAAACTCAAAACGCCGCGACATGCCGTTGATCCACTTAAACTGCGCATCGTTACCAGAGAACTTAGCCGAAAGTGAATTTTTTGGTCACAGTAAAGGCGCATTTACTGGCGCACATACTGCGCGTCAGGGTAAGTTTCAACTTGCCGATGGCGGCACGCTATTTTTAGATGAAATCGGCGAACTTCCGCTTGCCATGCAAAGTAAGTTATTGCGCGTTTTACAAAGTGGTGAAGTACAAACGGTGGGGGAAGATCAAAGCCGTTATGTTGATGTCAGAGTGATTGCAGCAACCAACCGCGATTTAAAACAAGAAGTCGGCGCGGGACGCTTTCGTGCAGACCTTTATCACCGCTTAAGCGTTTACCCATTGTATGTTGCACCACTAAAAGAGCGCGATAACGATGTTATTTTATTGGCAGGTTTTTTTATTGAGCAAACATCTAAAAAACTGGCAATTAAGCAACTTAAACTTAGTAGCGATACACAGTTACTGCTGCGTCAATATGATTGGCCAGGCAATGTGAGAGAGCTTGAACATGTGATCAGTCGCGCAGCACTCAAAGCCAAACAACAGCAATGGCAACAAAGCATTGTCACAATCGAGCCAGAGCATTGTGATATTGCTAAAACAGCTGTTGCCGCACCAAGCCCTGTTGCAGTTAACGAACAAAAAGCCACTCGCTTATCGCTGAAAGAGGCAACTGACGCTTTTAGTTATCAATTGATTATGCAACAACTTGAACTACACAACCTAAACTGGGCAGCCACAGCACGCAGCTTAAGTGTTGATAGAGCCAATCTTGTGCGCCTAGCCAAACGGCTAGGCATTAGTGTTAAAAAGTCTGTTTAAGCTTTTAAATCTTTAAAATACGCTTTTAAAAGCTGACTAAATGCTTGTACTTTGGCTGTGCGATGCACTAAGTGATGTGTCACCAGCCAAAGATCTGTTGGCCAGTTTAGCTCTTTAGGAAGCACTGGCAGCAGATCAGGGTATTGGCTTGCCACCTCATGCTGTAAACCACCAATTCCTAAGCCTCTCACAATCGCCCGTGTAGCTTCTGATGTTTCAGACACCCGCAACTTAATTTGCGAAGGTTCAATATGTTGATCAACCCATGCAAAATAAGGCACTTTACCGTTGTAGCCAGCCACCCCAGAAACAAAACTATGCTGCTGCAACTGCTCAATGTTTTTTGGAATGCCATACTTTTCAATATAACTTTTAGAGGCATAAAACCCTGACGAAAGTTCAGCTAAATGCTGGGCAATATAGTCGCCTTCATCAGGCCGAGGGCCCGCTCGAACGGCAATATGCGCCTGACCGTGATCAAGACGTAAGCGGTTTTGATCAAGAATAACTTCGAGTTGCACTTGCGGGTGCAGGTTTTGAAACTGCTCGCAGACATCACTAAGCACATCAATAAAACCACTAACCGTAGTTAATAATAAACTGCCTCGCAGTTGGCTATCAGCGGCAATAATATCGTTGTGAAGTTTTTCAAGTTCAGCGTTAATCGATTTTGCAGTCGCAAACAACTTAGCGCCAATTTCTGTCACTGTATAGCCACGGGCATGACGGTGGAATAACCGCGCATCAAGGTTATCTTCTAAATTGTTGATTCTTCTAAGCACTGTGCTGTGATGAACACCTAACGATTCGGCAGCAGCGGTTAACGTGCCGAGTCTTGCCACTTCAAAAGCGACTTTTACATCTTGCCAATCATCAAATTGAATCGCCATAACGGCTCCTTGTGTGCATATACGCACATAAGTTTTGCGTTTATTTGGCTTTTCTGCAAGCTGTTTTTTGCTACAGTGAGTATATCAACAGCGAGCATATCAATAGTGAAGCTTAAAAAAGGAAGCCATCATGACAGCACCTAAAATTATTGCCCTAGCAGGCAGCCTACGTAAAGACAGCTTTAATCAAAAACTGATTAATGAAGCTGCTCGCTTCGCCCTCGAAAGTGGTGCTGAAGTAGAAGTGATTAAATTAAGCGATTTAAACTTACCTTTATTTGACGAAGATATTGAAGCGCAAGGTACACCTGCTGGCGCACAATTATTGAAAGATAAGCTTCGCGCAGCTGACGGTATTTTATTAGCAAGCCCAGAATATAATGGCTCAATTACAGCACCACTTAAAAACGCAATCGATTGGGCATCTCGTACAGAGCAAGGTGCAGTGCCTGCTTTTCGAAATAAAGTTACTGCTCTTTATGCATCATCACCGGGTGGTTTAGGTGGCTTACGTGGTTTAAATCACGTACGTGATATTTTATCGGGTATTGGTAGCTTAGTACTTGCAGATCAACTAGCAGTGCCTGCTATCCACACTAAATTAGATGAACAAGGCCGCATCAGCGATGCTGATACAGCCGATAAAGTTGCCAGTCTTGCCCAGCAACTTGTGAGCGTAGCAAGCAAATTAAATAAGTAATTGCTAACTTAGCTTTGTCGCTGCTAGCTTAGCAGCGATAAAATCTTCATGGGTTACATACAATAAACTTGCGACGCGGCGAATAACCATTTCTTCATGCTTATCTAAATTGCCATCTGCGTAGGCTAATCGCCACAACAGTTCGATGATATCAATACGCTGCTCGGCGCTACACTGGGCATTAATTTGCTTTGAAAACTGAAAATAATCTATTGCATCATCTAGGCTTTGCGATGCACTTGCAACTAACTCTTGAACCTCTTCCTCGTTAAGCGAGAAATACTTCTTTAAGGTCTCATTCAGGGTCTGTTGCTCATCATCTTGTAACTCATTATCTGCACGCATAACCTCAATTAATAACGCAGCAACGGCGGTTTTTAGGTCATGCTCAGTAATGCTAGATTGGGTATCATTCAGCGCTGAAAACAGCTGTTTTATTTTATTGAGCATCACATTTTCCCTTTTTGGGTGTTAGACTACATGTAAGACATAACGTTACCTTAGTTTGACTATGGATGCTAATTCAGGTTCAACATCATGATGAAACAAGGTATTAATCACATGGAGTTAAGTGTTTATGAGTGAAGTGAGAAGTACACAAGCACTATTAATCAGCGCCGTTTTAATGTTAGCGGGGTGCAATAATGCGCAGGCAGCAAAAGGCGAAACCGAAAAACTCTATGACTTTGACGAAAAAGTCCATTACTACCAAACTAAATTGGCCGACGGCCGCTACCACCTTGAAATTCAGTCTGACGACTACAAGCACTTTCGCAATCAAAGCGTATTCTTACTGCGCCATGCAAACCGCTTATGTAGAGACAAACCATTTATGCTAAGAGTGACTGATGGGGTGCAGGAGTATGAACGTTTTCCAACTAAACCACGCGCCTATCAGCCACCTTTAACGGTTGTTTTACAGTGTGAAGACGAAGCTAAATAGTACTAGTCTTCATATCCCCACGGCGCGCTTGGCGGCGTGATAGGTTTTGTTAAGTCAAAATCAACGCGAAACTCACGTCCTTCACGCACTAAGCGATACGTAAATTGCTTTGGATAAATATACATTTGCCACGTGTTACCCATTGATTGGGGAATACCTTGGCTCACAAACAATTCTTTTGAGTATTGATCAGCCGGGAACGACTGCGCGTTAGCAAAACCCGCATCAAGGGTATGGCCACCATACATGGTTGATTCATCATCGCTGCCATCTTTATGACGATGGTCATGCTTTAAACTAAGTCCACTGCCTGTTTTTGTGATGATCCACGTACGAGATGCATCATCCCCCACATGAAATGGCACTTGTAACTCACGCTCGTTACAACGACGTACATGCATTACTAACTTTTTGCCCGCAAACGAACTTGGACCAGCAGCGTTATCAACGCTCACTTTACCTTCGTAAGCTTTACCGCAATGGGCAGCAATATTATCAAAAAAGCCATCATGGCTTGGAATTGACACTAACGGTGCAGGTCGTGCAGCCGCTACTGATGATGCAGCCACGAGCATCGGTGCCACTAAGTATTTCATGGTGTGTTCCCTAAATAAAATTTCAGCCTAGGCTAATGGTTTAATGGCCATAAAGAAAACAATTACGATAAGCTGCTAGACAGCGAGTGGTCATCCTGTTTTTACAACTAATTTGTTGTCATTTTCAGCGCGATCTTTCATTAGCTTGAGAAGTGCTCGGTGAAAATCCTGAAAGATCACTTCCCCCATACTCGTGAATAAATGCCAAAGTTAGTGTTATCAAGTACCGTCGTTTTAAGGCTTAACAGCGTTTGATTATTACCACTTGTAACTAACTCATAACCACCATGCAGCGGCGAAAAATATTCCCCACCTAATTTCACATGCTGATCAAGTGCATGATCAGGAATTAATTCTGGGTCAATCTCAAAGTTATATAGCATTTTCTCATTCGGCAGCCACTCGGTTATTACCTCTTTAAATACAACTTTTTTCTGCCACTGGCTGGTCCTAATTGCACCTACCCCATCACCACTCATATCAGCTCGAATTGGCCTAGGAATACCAATTAATTGCGAAAATGAACTTGGATATTCGCCCTCATGAATTTGGCTAACATTAGCTAATTGTTGCCACACAACATCAACAGGCGCATTGATAACAATTGTATTTTTAACTTCGTAAGTTTTCGATAAGTGTAAAAAGTTGAGCTCTAAAGGAGAAAGGATCAACGGCAACAAAGCTACCGACATCACCGCTTTGTTGCTTTTCTTTGCCCAAAGGCGGTGGCATAGCCCTGCTAACATACCGCCAATACTAGCGAAGACCATAAATGCAGGGAGGGCCATTGCAACGCAGATACTTCCTTCTAAAAGAGTTACTACGCTGACAAATAAGAACACAAAAATAGGCTGCCAAGCGACTACCGCCATTCTTCCATATGTCATCGGCGACAGTTGATTATATTCAAAATGTACCCGTATAAACCCAATAGCCACAGGCACTAAAAACATAAACGAAATAGTAACGAGGCTACCGAAATTAAACGTTTCGCTAACTTCAAGAAAGATGCGCATGCTGATGCCATAAAGCACACCCATCAAGATGCCGATAGATTTAGGAGAAAGAGGCCACATAGTTATTTGTTGTTTTCGTTATTTTACCAACCAAATTAGCAACTTTCTTTTTTAGAAACAAATAAAAACGCGGCCTTGGCCGCGTTTAGGTTCACATGGAAAAACAGGTTATTGCCAAGGGCGTTCTACTGCTAGCTGCTGCTCAAAGGCATCAATTTGGCTGTTAAGTGTTTCAGTCACACCGATAAAGTCTAAGCCACTTAACAAACGCTCTTTAATGTCATGGCGAATATCAAAGTGAATAGTGTCAAACTTATCGCTACGAAGTTGTTGGTTTTCTAAATCAACTTCGATATGAATATCGTCATGCTGTTCACTCAGCACAAATAATTGCTCAAGCGTTTCTGCTGGTAATGCGATAGCAAGCATTTGGTTATTGCCGCAGTTATTAAAGAAAATATCAGCAAAGCTTTCCGCTAAGATCACTTCAAAACCATATTGCTTTAATGCCCATGGCGCGTGCTCACGCGATGAACCACAACCAAAGTTGTCGCGAGTTAAAAGAATTTGCGCACCTTGGTAACAAGGACGGTTCAAAATAAACTCAGGGTTTGGCTCGCCGTTATCTAAATAACGCCAATCATAAAAAAGCGCCGCATCAAAACCATCACGGCTGGTCGACGTTAAAAACTGCTTTGGAATAATTTGGTCAGTATCAACATTGTTTTTATCTAACGGGGCCATTAAGCCACTAAAAAATACGCTCATTAGGCTTCTCCTCTGATATCAACAAAACGACCATGAATTGCCGCTGCCGCTGCCATTGCAGGGCTCACTAAGTGAGTACGACCACCGCGACCTTGGCGACCTTCAAAGTTACGATTTGAGGTCGACGCACAGCGTTTACCGGCTTCTAATCTATCATCATTCATTGCTAAGCACATTGAACAACCAGGCTCACGCCATTCAAAGCCAGCTGCTTTGAAGATATCTGCAAGGCCTTCGTCTTCGGCTTGTTTTTTAACAAGGCCAGAACCAGGAACAATCAGCGCTTCAACACCCGCTGCAACCTGCTTACCTTCAACAATTTGCGCGGCAGCACGTAAATCTTCAATTCGGCTATTTGTACATGAGCCAATAAACACGGTATCAACAGTTGCTGAAGACAATTTATCGCCTGCTGTTAAGCCCATATATTTTAGTGCACTACGAATAGCATCAGCTTTGATTAGATCTGGCTCTTGCTCAGGATCAGGAATACATTCATCTACGCCAATCACTTGCTCAGGGCTGGTACCCCAAGTAATTTGCGGTTGAATATCAGCAGCCTCTAATTCAACAACATGATCAAACTCTGCGCCTTCATCAGTTTTTAGAGTTTGCCAATAGGCTACAGCACTATCAAAGTCAGCACCTTGTGGTGCAAATGGGCGACCTTTTAAATAATCATAAGTTGTTTGATCTGGCGCGATTAAACCCGCTTTTGCGCCCATTTCAATACTCATATTACAAAGCGTCATACGCGCTTCCATAGACAGCGCTTCAATCCCTTCGCCACAAAACTCAGCAACATAACCAGTACCACCCGCAGTGCCTAATTTACCGATCACCGCCATGATTAAATCTTTGGCAGTAACGGTTGGGCGCAGGCGACCATTAATTTGAATTTTTAACGACTTGGCTTTTTTCTGCTGTAGCGTTTGAGTGGCTAGTACATGCTCAACTTCTGAAGTACCAATACCGTGCGCTAGTGCACCAAATGCACCATGGGTAGAGGTATGGCTGTCACCACACACTATGGTTGTGCCCGGTAAAGTAATGCCCTGCTCAGGCCCCATTACATGCACAATACCTTGATTAATCGAATTTAAATCATAAAGTTGAATACCAAACTCTTTACAGTTTGCATCCAGTGCCATTAATTGGTTTTTCGACACTTCACTCGCAGCATCTAATGAACGGCTTTTTGTTGAAACGTTATGGTCCATGGTCGCAAAAGTTTTTTCTGGGCAACGTACTTTGCGGTTTTTCTCACGTAAACCCGCAAAGGCTTGCGGCGATGTAACTTCATGAACTAGGTGACGGTCGATATAAAGTAAATCGGTTTGATCATTTATGCTGGCGACTACATGAGCTTGCCAAATTTTATCGTATAAGGTTTGGGCCACTTGCTATTCCCTCATTTTAGTTACGCTGAGTGACGAGCTCAGCGCAAACAATTTTTAATTAAATACGTGCCACAATTGCCGCAGCAACATCACTGGTGGTGTACCCTGCATTTGGGTAGATATCTGGTGTACCAACACCGGCTTCAACTGCTTCTGCTACCGCTTTTTCAATAGTACGCGCCGCTTCATCTTGACCTAGTGAGTAACGCAACATAAGCGCAGCACTTAAAATTTGCGCGATTGGGTTTGCAACCCCTTTACCAGCGATATCGGGGGCTGAGCCACCAGCTGGCTCATATAAACCAAAGCCAGACTGATTTAAACTCGCTGATGGTAATAAGCCCATAGAGCCTGTGATCATCGCGCATTCATCAGACAAAATGTCGCCAAATAAGTTATCGCAAAGTAATACATCAAACTGGCTTGGCTGTTTAACTAACTGCATTGCCGCGTTATCAACATAAATGTAGTCAAGGCTTACTTCTGGGTAGTCTTTGCTCACTTCAGAGACCACTTCACGCCAAAGTACGCTGGTCGCTAACACATTCGCTTTATCAACCGAGGTAACATGATTACTTCGCAGCTTAGCGGCTTCAAAGGCAAAGCGTGCGATGCGCTCAATTTCTTTACGTGAATATGTTTGGGTATCGAAAGCGGCTTCTTGTTCCCCTTCGCCACTGCGGCCTTTTTCACCGAAATAAATACCGCCTGTTAGCTCGCGAACACATAAGATATCAAAGCCTTGTGCGCTGATATCTGCACGAAGCGGTGACGCAGCACTTAGTGCTGGTAATAATTGTGCTGGGCGTAAATTACAGAACAAACCAAAATGCTTACGCAGTGGCAACAGTGAAGCTCGCTCTGGTTGCTCATTCGGTGGTAAGTTTTCCCACTTAGGGCCACCTACCGAGCCAAATAAAATCGCATCGGCATTTTCACAGGCACTCAGTGTGCTTTGCGGTAGCGCCTGACCAAACTCATCAATGGCAGCACCACCAATCGCGTGGTGATGACGAGTCAAAGTAAAACCAAATTTTTCGCTTACAGCATCCAAGACGGTTTCTGCTGCTGCCATAACTTCTGGACCAATCCCGTCGCCTGCTAATACTGCGATACTGTAATTCGATTGACTCATCCTGCTTTCCTCTGTTGTTTTAAATCAGACACTTTTTGTGCACGATAAATTAAGTTATAAACGCGGATCATGGCGCGTACCGACGCTTCAACCACATCCGCTGCAATGCCCGCGCCGTGATATGGGCGACCATCGTATTTAGCGATAATATTCACTTGTCCTAGCGAGCTGGCACCTTGGCCTGTTGCTTCTAGGTTATATTCAATCATTTCGACCGACATACCCGTTAAGCGCTCAATTGCTAAGAATGATGCTTCTACAGGGCCATTACCTGTTGCTGCCTCTTGCTTAGACTCGCCATCAATTGTCATGCCGATTGTTGAGCTCGCCACTGATTGCGAATTAGACGTAGAGTTAACAAACTCAAGCTGGTACTTTTCGTCTTTATCTTTGATTTGATTAAAGTAGATCATCGCTTCTAAGTCGTAGTCATACACAGTGCCTTTTTGGTCTGCTAATGCTAAGAAGCTGGTGTATAAGCTATCCATATCGTAATCAGATTTTTGATAGCCTAATTCTTCTAAACGATGCTCAATAACATGACGACCTGAACGCGAAGTCATGTTTAATTGGTTATTAGGTACACCGACACTTTCTGGCGACATAATTTCGTACGTGTTTTGGGCTTTTAATACGCCGTCTTGGTGAATACCTGAGCTGTGTGCAAAGGCATTTTCACCAACAATTGCTTTGTTTGGTTGTACTGGCATATTACAAATCTTCGCGACTTGGCGCGAAGCACGGTAAATTTCTTCACTGCGAATATTGGTATGGACTTTTAAGTGGTCTTCACGCATCTTCATGATCATCGCCACTTCTTCAAGCGAGCAGTTACCTGCACGCTCACCAATGCCATTTATTGTACATTCGATTTGACGAGCACCGGCTTGTACTGCAGCGATTGAGTTAGCAACCGCTAAACCTAAATCGTTGTGGCAATGCACGCTTAAACGCGCTTTGTCGATATTTGGCACATTGTTCATTAAGTGATGGATCATCGCGACGTATTCGTCTGGCGTTACATAACCTACGGTGTCAGGTAAGTTGATAGTTGATGCACCGGCATCAATAGCACTTTCAACGATACGGCATAAATCCCAATGCGGTGTACGACCTGCATCTTCACACGAAAACTCAACGTCATCCGTGTAGTTACGCGCAAGTTTAATCGACTTAACAGCCATTGCTGTTGCATCGTCTAAGCTCATACGTAATTTGTGCTCAAGGTGTAATGGACTGGTTGCAATAAATGTATGAATACGGCCCTGCTCTGCCGGGCGAAGTGCTTCACCACATGCTTCAATATCTTTTGCTACAGCACGTGCTAAGCCACAAATAATCGGCCCTTTCACTTCAGTCGCAATTCGCTGTACAGAGCGAAAATCTGCCGGGCTAGATACCGGAAAACCCACTTCCATTACATCCACATTTAAGCGGCTAATGGTATGCGCAAGTTGAATTTTGTCGTCTTCGGTTAGGCTTGCTTTTAATGCTTGCTCACCATCACGTAACGTTGTGTCAAAAATCCAAACCTTATCTTTCATAAACTGTCCTCGTTCCCAATGACCCATTAGCGAGATAAAAAAAACCCCGCGGTTGCGGGGTTTTTTAATGTTCTACAAATGCAAATACACTAAGCCCCGCTCACTGATTTAAGCAGTAAGAGGTTTAGTTTTAATGTAATTGAATGTGTAATTTGCATCTTAATTTACTAAATGTGTGTTCAGTGGCTGTATTTTTAACATTCAAAAAACCAGCTTGCAAGCATAATTTTTCCACAAAAGCGATTTTTAAATCACCCCAATGAAATTAAAAATCCACAAAAACACACTTTAAAGGTTAATTAAACCCAATTAAATGTATTGAACGTTTAAAGTTTCGGAAGGTAAAGCCTCTATTGCTTAGATTAACTTTTAAATGTGATAGTTATCACACACACATAAAGTAACAGCACAAGGAAAAAACCTAATTATTTAGTAAGGTGTTCTAAAAACATCATTGATTCTCACGCCATTGCGCTTGCCCAGAGCCAAGTTCATGTAATACACGACCAACCCTATTCATTTCTGAGCTTGTATTTGATAACCAAACCTTAATCTCGCCAGTTACTCCCATACCAATAATCAAGTAGGGGGTTATATTTGTTTCTATCTCTCCTGTGCTTACCCATGTATAAGCAGGTAAGGTTTTAGCTAATTTATACCCAGCCTTATCTATGGCTACTTCACCGTAATAAATTCTATTTTCTGATTTATCGAGCCATTCAACCGCCACTTTTTCGGGGAATTTTTGGTCGAATATACCACTTGTTTTGCCTGCACTTTCCCAACAACAACCGAGGCTTCCCATAGGAATCCCCCAATTATCATCAAAAGTAATTGCCTGCACCCAAATTTGGTTCCCTTTTTGTGTAGCACCTCCTGCTACCATGTAATCTATTTTTCCCGTTGACGAGCAACCTACCAGTAACAAAGCACATGCAATTGAGATGAGTGGTTTTATAAACTTGTCCATAGTCGGTTTTTATTTATTCTCACGCCACTGCGCTTGCCCAGAGCCAAGTTCATGTAATACACGATCAGTTCTATTTCTTCCCGAGGGCGCATTGGATAGCCAAACGTTAATTTCGCCTGTCTCGCTCATTCCTATTATTAAATAAGGTATGATTTCTTTTGCTTTGCGCCCAGTGCTCACAACGGTGTATCTAGGTAAGTTTTTAGCTAATTTATATCCCGCTTTATCTATGGCCACTTCACCGTAGTAAATTCTATTTTCTGATTTATCGAGCCACTCAACTACCACTTTTTCTGGGAATTTTTGGTCGTATACACCAACTGTCGCTCTTGTTTCTCCATAACAGCAACCAATTGCCCCTGATGGTATGCCCCATGTATCATCAAATACCACTGAGCGCCCCCAAATAGCATTCCCATTCTCAGTGCCTACGCCTGCTACCATGTAATCTATTTTTCCCGTTGACGAGCAACCTACCAGTAACAAAGCACATGCAATTGAGATGAGTGGTTTTATAAACTTGTCCATAGTCGGTTTTTATTTATTCTCACGCCATTGCGCTTGCCCTGAGCCAAGTTCATGTAATACACGGCCAATTCTATTCCTTTCGGAACGCGCATTAGTTAGCCATACTTTTATTTCACCAGTTTCTCCCATACCAATTATCAAGTAAGGGGTTATATTTGTTTCTATTTCTCCTGTGCTTACCCATGTATATCTAGGTAAATTTTTAGCTAATTTATACCCTGCCTTATCTATGGCCACTTCACCGTTGTAAATTCTATTTTCTGATTTATCGAGCCATTCAACCGCCACTTTTTCGGGGAATTTTTGGTCGTACAAACTGACTGTACCGCTAGCCTCAGCATAACAACACTCAATAGCCCCTGATGGTATGCCCCATGTATCATCAAATACCACTGAGCGCCCCCAAATAGCATTCCCATTCTCAGTGCCTACGCCTGCTACCATGTAATCTATTTTTCCCGTTGTCGAGCAACCGGCTATGAGCAAAGCACACGCAATTGAGATGAGTGGTTTTATAAACTTATCCATAGCCGGTTTTTATTTATTCTCGCGCCATTGCGCTTGCCCAGAGCCAAGTTCATGTAATACTCGCCCTGTGAACCCTGCTGAAGGTGTATTTGATATCCACACTTTTATTTCACCGGTCTCACCCATACCAATAATTAAATAGGGTTTTACATCGTTAAAAACTTTACCTGTGTGCGCAGTGAATGGGGGTAAGTTTTTAGCTAATTTATACCCTGCCTTATCTATGGCCACTTCACCGTAATAAATTCTATTTTCTGATTTATCGAGCCACTCAACTACCACTTTTTCTGGGAATTTTTGGTCGTATACACCACTTGTTTTGCCTGCACTTTCCCAACAACAACCGAGGCTTCCCATAGGCACCCCCCAATTATCATCAAAAGTAATTGCCTGCACCCAAATTTGGTTACCTTTTTGTGTCGCACCTCCTGCAACCATGTAATCTATTTTTCCCGTTGACGAACAACCGGCCAAAAACAAAGCAGATGCAATTGAGATGAGTGATTTTATAAACTTGTCCATAGTCACTAAATGCATTTTTAATTATTCTCACGCCACTGCGCTTGCCCAGAGCCAAGTTCATGTAATACTCGCCCTGTGAACCCTGCTGAAGGTGTATTTGATATCCACACTTTTATTTCACCTGTCTCACCCATGCCAATAATTAGGTAGGGAAAAATCTCGTCCTCAACTTCACCTGTGTAATAACTAAAATTAGGTAAGTTTTTAGCTAATTTATACCCCTCCTTATCTATGGCCACTTCACCGTAGTAAATTCTATTTTCTGATTTATCGAGCCATTCAACTTCAACTTTTTCCGGGAATTTTTGCTCATAAACTCCGGCCATTGCACCTGCCGTAGCTCGGCAACACGACATTGCACCTGCAGGGACACTCCACCGCTCATCAAATTTTACTAATGTAGCAAAAATATCATTACCTTCATCAGTTGAGCCAGATACGACCATGTAATCTATTTTTTCCGTTGACGAACAACCGGCTAAAAACAAAGCACATGCAATTGAGATGAGTGATTTTATAAACTTGTCCATAGTCGCCAAGTGCATTTTTAATTATTCTCACGCCATTGCGCTTGCCCTGAGCCTAGTTCATGTAATACTCGCCCTGTGAACCCTGCTGAACGTGTATTTGATATCCACACTTTTATTTCACCGGTCTCACCCATACCAATAATTAAATAGGGTTTTACATCGTTAAAAACTTTACCTGTGTGCGCAGTGAATGGGGGTAAGTTTTTAGCTAATTTATACCCAGCCTTATCTATGGCCACTTCACCGTAATAAATTCTATTTTCTGATTTATCGAGCCATTCAACCGCCACTTTTTCGGGGAACTTTTGGTCGTACAAACTGACTGTACCACCAGCCTCAGCATAACAACACTCAATTGCTCCTGATGGTATGCCCCATGTATCATCAAATACCACTGAGCGCCCCCAAATAGCATTCCCATTCTCAGTGCCTACGCCTGCTACCATATAATCTATTTTTCCCGTTGACGAGCAACCGGCCAAAAACAAAGCACATGCAATTGAGATGAGTGGTTTTATAAACTTGTCCATAGTCGGTTTTTATTTATTCTCACGCCACTGCGCTTGCCCTGAGCCAAGTTCATGTAATACACGGCCAATTCTATTCCTTTCAGAGCGCGCATTAGTTAACCAAACCTTAATCTCGCCAGTTTCTCCCATACCAATAATCAAGTAGGGGGTTATATTTTTTTCTATCTCTTCTGTGCTTACCCATGAATATGCAGGTAAGTTTTTAGCTAATTTATATCCCGCTTTATCTATGGCCACTTCACCGTAGTAAATTCTATTTTCTGATTTATCGAGCCACTCAACCGCCACTTTTTCGGGGAATTTTTGCCCATAAACACCGGCCATTGCACCTGCCGTAGCTCGGCAACACGACATTGCACCTGCAGGGACACTCCACCGCCCATCAAATTCTATTAATGTCGCAAAAATATCATTACCTTCATCAGTTGAGCCAGATACGACCATGTAATCTATTTTTCCCGTTGACGAGCAACCTGCTAAAAACAAAGCACATGCAATTGAGATGAGTGGTTTTATAAACTTGTCCATAGTCGGTATCCATTTATTAGTTGTGATTGCCATTGTGTACTTGTTTCAGCTTGGCTTGGCTGGTTATAAAAAAGCTCGCGCTGTTGGTTTTGAGTGGTAAATTCTGCTTCTTCTTCGGGGCCGTGAGCTATCGCATCAATCGTTGCTGCGTATTTAACACTATGGTGAATGTAGTCTTTGTATAAAGCATGCCAGGCTTCACTTTGCGGGCCAAAACTGCGCGCTGTATCTACAAGTGATTTAAGCTCGCTTGGTAAAACATAAGGAAAAGCCTGACCATCGGCTTGTTTACGGATAGAAAGCTCTGCTAGGTTTTGCAGCGGCACCCCTTGATTTACAGCCGTTTCGTGCATAAGCGCTAAACTATAATGCGGCAGAATATTACTTAACTTCCGGCGCCAATACGGCCTATAGCTGGTGTAAATTGTATTTTCTGATTTATTCCAAATTCGCTTTGGTTGCCGGTTTATTCTTGGCCGGCTTGCTTTAAATTGAATATTAATTGTTGGCCAATAATATTTTTGTTCGAGTGACTGTTTAAGCTGTACGAGCTCTTTGTCGTGCTCTGGCTCACCGGCTTGGCCCGCAATATACTGCCGAGGGTAAAGAATGCTCGTTTCAACCGGGCCATAACCGCCACCTATATCTGAGTGCACGCCAGGCAGCTCAATTTCTTTATGGTTTTCTGATAGCTGCTTATTACTACTGAGTAATGAGCTAAGAGGGAATTTATCGCGCTTTTCATCAAACGCAGCTAAGTGCATCACATACCCGGCACTGCTGCTCGCTAAATTTAAATTAACGGGGTAGTCAAGTTCGTCATCGGCGTAAAACTCACTGTGGTTGTTATCGCCATCGCCGCCAATAGATGCAACACTATCAAATAAGCCCACAAAACGAATAACAGGCTTAATGCCGCCCCAATAATTTGGCTTATTTTGATAAATTGCATTGACCTGATTAACAAACGCTCGGGCTTGGGCTGCACCTCGGCTAAAGCCAAATACGTCCAGAAAACCTATTTTAATATTCGGATATTCTTTGAAAAATCCAACTGTTGTTGTTAGTGCTTTTTTAATGCGCTCATCAAAGCTAAACGCCAAGCCCATATCTAGTGTTGAATCGCTTTTATTCGCTTTAGTGCCTATCCCTTCGGCATAATACCGAGATTTATAGGTTTGAAATGGATATAACTCAAACAACTTAACAACATTCGTGGGCTCCTTGCTGTCTGTTGAGTCTTGTATGTCGTTAAAACGGTTATTACCTGTGCCATCAAAAAACACCCCAAAGCAAGGCGGTTCGGCAAGTAAGGTGAGTTCTACATGCCCTTTAGGTAAAATTTTATGCTGAAGTAGTTGCGGGCCGCCCTTACTACCAATATTGAATGACTTTACCGTGTTTGAATTGAAATAGTCTGCAAATTGCTGCTCATTAACAAGAGTAAACTCGGCCTTACCAGCAACAATTGCTTTGAGTGTATAAGGTGTATCTTGCGACAGGTTATTAAAACGGTAGTGCTGCGCTGCTTGTTTTTCAACTACGACCTTGTTGCCTTGTGAAAATAGCTGTATTTCTACATCAACATCGCCCAGTACTTTTACAATAATATGCTTTGTTGTTGCACCCGCACCGGTATTAATAACAAGTGTATTAACAAGATTTACTGCCATTGGCATTGCTTGGCTCATTACTTATGCTCCGTATACGTCAACAAGACGGCTTTTAGTAATAGGCCCTGCTATGCCATCAACTTGCAACTGCTGCGCAAGCTGGAAAGCTTTAACACCTGTTTGTGTTTTTGATCCATTAATTCCATCAACCTTCCCACAATCAAATCCAAGTAAATTGCAACGCCCTTGCACTCCTGACAAGGTTTCAATAGGGTCTAAGTGCCCAACTTGAATAGCAAAACTCTTTGTTGGTGTGGTGTCTTCGTCATTGAGATATAAATCTACCTGCCCCGTAAGCGTTTTATTTTCGGTGAGCTCTACTTCAATTAAACCATCTTCTGCTATGACGGTATCAATTGTTTGCCCTGCGATATTCAATACAATGCGCTTTCCCGTAATTTGCTCGCCATTTTCGTAAGCTAGTTTTAAACGAAAGAATTCTTTTTCATCACGCACCATAAAAGAGTTTTTACTATCTGTTTTCAGTGGCATGAATTTTTCAACTTTTGCTGGAATAGCAATTACGTCGCCGGGGTAAATTTGGTTAGGATCAGGCCTTAAAGAACGAAACTCAGCATTAAGCGGATGCAAGTAAAGACCATTAGAGGTTCTAAACCCATATTGACGCGCAATGCGTAGCAAGGTTTCGCCTTGCGACACAGTATGTTGTAAGGTCATAAATTATATCCTTATAAATTTATTCATTACGGGAAGGGCTGGCCACCTGCCAGTCTTTGTCATCTAACTCATGAAAGCTTATTTTAGCGTTTTCAAAGTCAGGGCCTGATACGTGGGCATAACCCTTACTATCTAATACTCCACTGACTACATGCCCATTACGCAAGCGAATTTTATAGCCCATGTTTGCTTGTGGGTTACCTGCTTGATCAAGCAACTCAATTTCATATGCTTGTGTTGGTTGAAGCACTGTAAAAGAGGTGGTTTCCACAAGACCTGACGCAGTCACAGTAACAGCATAAACACCTGGCTTCACAACAAAATAATGCTGCCAAAACGATATTTCATCTGGGCGCTTTTTTTCTAATTGCAATGTAATTTGACCATTTGTAGGCCCTTGCCAAACTATATCTATACTGCGGCAATTACTGCAGGAGCCTTCTATATTTAATTTCCAACCATTGGGAACTATCAATCCAGTACCTACCGGTGCGGGCTTAGCACGACTAAACCCCAAATTGTAATCATAAATAAGGTTCGCATTTTTATAGCCTGTATATTGTTGAGCTAACATTTCTACCGTTTCAGATGCTTGGAGCACATGGGTTGTGAAATTTTGCCTAACTTGGTGAGATGCTTTTAACTCTACCTTACTATTTGCAACAGGCTTATAAAGAGCTAACGTAGGTTGAAATTGCTGAGTTGCTGTTGGGCGGATAACACGACGAGTATAAATCATGTGTTGATTTAACCTGTTGGGCTGCCCTTCGCCGCTATTACTTTGCAACAGCGCACTTTGTTGATCTGATAAACTAGCTGATGTGACATTTCCACCGACTCCTGAACTATGGACCTCTGAAGTCGCTGAGCTTTTTGGGTATAGCGCAATTCGGCTATAGACATGGCGAAACTGACTGTAAGGAACTCGCTTCCAACCATTTTGGTTAATCCAAAACTGGCAGCGTTTGTCATCTCGAAATTGTGAGACCTGATGAGCGTCTAATACCCCAAGCAGGTTATCATGAATTTTCTTTTGCACACTTTTCGGTAACGAGTATAACAAACTGCGGCTCAGGTCCCGAAAGCTTGGGCTGTTTTTTACCGTTGTTTCTTCACTCTGTTCTAAAAAATGGGCATGAGTATCATTCACCGGATCCTTGGTGAGCATATGCGTCCTCGTTATTTATTCATTTTGTGGCGTAACTGACTATTTAGAATTCAGTTACTAATTTAAACAAAAAACGATACACAAAATGGGAACAGAAATCCACCATGCTTTAGGCTGTTTTTTCTACACTACCTTTAATATCACGACCATACAAAGTGGCACCGCGAGCAATATAGCGTAATTGCCAGATCAAGCGTTCAACCAGTTCTTCACGTTGTGTCCCTTCAATATCGAGGGCTTCGGCACCGGCGTTAAATACTAAAGTCACCATGGCTTCGGCTTGAATGTATGCATGAGTTGGGTCGCATGGTGTTTCGCTTTCAAGGTAATGCGCAAGCTCTAAAATGAAATGTTTAATTTCACGAGCAACCGCAGCACGAAATGCTTTTGAAGTTCCTGAACGCTCACGCAGTAACAATCTAAATTGGTTGCTCGAGTTATCGATGAACTCCATAAAGGTCACGATTGATGTCGTGATCACACTACCACCGCTCTCAATACGGCGGCGCGCTTGGCGCATAAGTTGGCGCAGTGTTAAACCGGCTTCATCAACCATGGTCAAACCGAGCTCATTCATGTCTTTAAAGTGGCGGTAAAAAGAGGTGGGGGCAATCCCTGCTTCACGGGCAACTTCACGCAAGCTTAAATTAGAAAAACTATGATCGGCACTCAATTGATTGAATGCGGCCTCGATTAGTGCTTGTCGTGTTTTTTGTTTCTGTTGCGCTCTAACACCCGACATGGAAACTCCCAGCGTGAACTTTTAATGATTTTTCGGTTAATGAGCTAGTCTAATACTTGACGCGGAGAGAATGAAACACTATTTTAGCGTACAACTGTACGCCGAGATTTATTCAGATGAAAAAACCACCGATTATTTGGACCAATGTGCTATTTTTTAGCCTTACATTTTTGGCCGCGATCACCCTTGTTCCTTGGTATGGCTTTAGCTACGGATACACCAGTACACAGTGGATAGCCTTTGTTGGCTGTATGTTCTACGCCGGACTTTCTATTACTGCAGGTTATCATCGTTTATGGGCACACAAAGCCTATGATGTGCATCCTGTTATTGAAGTGATTTTTGCCTTAGGTGGTGCTTTTGCATTACAAAATAGTGCTTTGCACTGGAGTAGCGATCACCGTATTCACCATGGTCAAGTTGATGATCCCATCAAAGACCCTTACGCCGCCACTAATGGTTTTTGGTATAGCCACATCGGTTGGATGCTACGCGATTATCAAGGTGAACAATACGGTAACTACAGTAACTGTCGTGACTTACAAAAAAACAAAGTCGTTATGTGGCAACACCGTCACTATATGAAGTTAGTCGTCGCGACTAATTTTGGTATTCCTTTACTACTTGGTTTAATGCTTGGCGATGTATGGGGCATGTTATTATTGGTTGGTTTACTGCGCTTAGTATTGAGCCAACACTTTACCTTTTTTATCAACTCGCTGGCGCATATCTGGGGCTCACGTCCATACACAGAAAAAAACACCGCCCGTGATAATGGCTTTTTAGCGCTATTCACATACGGTGAAGGCTATCATAACTTCCACCACATTTTTGCTAGCGACTATCGCAATGGCATTAAGTGGTATCACTATGATCCAACTAAGTGGATGATCCGCTCTTTAGCGGCAATCGGTCTTGCTTCAAAATTAAAGCGCACACCGATTGAGCGAATCGAAAAAGCCAAAGCAGAAACCTTGATGAGTAAGACCCAAGGTCGCCTTGCAAAATTGCCTTTAGCGCAAGATAAGCTTACATTATTACAATCTGAGTACGATTTACTGCTGAAAAAACTGCAACACTTCTGTGCCTTGCAAAAACGCGTGTTAGAAATCAAACGCAATAAAATGATGAAACAGTGTGAAAAATCAGCATTAATGACACAATATCACGAGCTTGAAGCCGCTTGGGAAAACCAAAAGCAGGCTTGGCTTGCACTAAATGCGAGGTTGTTAAAAGCCTCTTTTAGTTAACATAGGAGCGGCTGTGGCCAAACAACAAGTAAAGCAAAAAGATACTCCATCTTATCAATATGATGCAATCATCATAGGTACAGGTCCTGGCGGTGAAGGTACCGCCATGAACCTATCTAAAAGCAACAAAAAAGTCGCTGTTATTGAGCGCCAAGAAGCGGTAGGTGGCGGCTGTGTGCACTGGGGTACTATCCCGTCGAAAGCATTACGTCATTCTGTAAGTCGTTATATTGAATATAAAGCAAACCCGCTATTTAATATTAGTGAGCGCCCTAACCGCTTAACTTTCCCAGATATTTTGCGCCACGCAAGTAACGTCATCTCAAAGCAATCTAATTTACGTAGCAGCTTTTATGAGCGTAACCGCATTCATATGTATCAAGGTGATGCTGAGTTTATTGATAAACACACCATTAAAGTGACGCACTTAGACGGTTCGTTTGAAACGCTTACTGCACAAACAATCGTTATTGCTACAGGTTCACGCCCTTACCGTCCACCGGGTGTAGACTTTAAACACCCACGTATATACGACAGCGATACCATTTTAGGCCTTGAAGATGACCCTCATCGTGTGCTGATTTATGGTGCAGGTGTAATTGGTTGTGAGTATGCCTCTATTTTTAAAGGCTTAGGTGCCAAGGTTGACCTAGTGAATACCCGCGACCGCCTACTTGCCTTTATGGATGCAGAAATTTCAGACGCTCTAAGCTATCACTTTTGGAATAGCGGTATTGTTATTCGTCATAATGAAGAGTTTGATCGCGTAGAAACTCGCGATGATTGTGTGGTAATGCACTTAAAATCTGGCAAGCGTGTTAAAGCTGACTGTATTTTATTTGCCAATGGTCGTACGGGTAACACAGACACATTAAACCTTGAAGCCGTGGGCTTAAAAGCGGATGGTCGTGGCCAGCTTAAAGTGAATGAAACATACCAAACAGAAGTCGACAACATTTATGCTGTGGGCGATGTAATAGGTTACCCAAGCCTTGCCAGTGCGGCGTTTGACCAAGGCCGTATTGCAGCCGATGCGATTGCATGTGGTAATTGCGATGAGAAGCTGATCATTGATATTCCAGCAGGTATTTATACAATTCCTGAAATGAGCTCAGTGGGTAAAACAGAGCAAGAGTTAACAGCTGCAAAAGTCCCTTACGAGGTAGGCCGTGCTCAATTTAAACATTTAGCGCGTGCACAAATTGCTGGCACCGAGGTGGGTAGCTTAAAGATTTTATTCCACGTTGATACCAAAGAAGTACTGGGTGTGCACTGCTTCGGTGAGCGTGCCTCTGAAATCGTTCACATCGGTCAAGCTATTATGGAACAAAAGAACGGCGGTAATAACATTGATTATTTTGTAAATACCACGTTCAACTACCCGACTATGGCTGAAGCCTATCGCGTAGCTGCATTAAATGGTTTAAATCGTTTGTTTAAGTAAATAAAAAAGCCCGCTTAATGCGGGCTTTTTTATGACTAGCTTTTGCTTACTTGTGGTATTTACCACTGAATTCATGAACGGCGTTGATAAATACACCTGCATTTTCTGGGTCTACATCTGGTGTAATACCGTGACCTAGGTTGAACACATGGCCAGAACCTGTACCAAAGTCTTCTAGGATAGTGGCAACTTCTTGGCGAATGCGCTCAGGCGTACCATGCAGCATTGCTGGGTCCATGTTACCTTGCAGCGCGACTTTATCGCCAACACGACGTTTTGCATCACCGATGTTAATAGTCCAGTCTAGACCTACTGCATCACAGCCTGTTGCTGCAATTGCTTCAATCCACTGACCACCATTTTTAGTAAATAACGTCACAGGCACTTTACGGCCATCATGTTCGCGAATTAAGCCATCAACAATCTTGTGCATGTATTGTAATGAAAACTCATTGTAATCACGTGGGCTTAATACACCACCCCATGAGTCAAATACCATTAACGATTGCGCCCCCGCTTTAACTTGCGCGTTTAAATAGTCGATTACTGAGTCCGCTAGTTTATCAAGTAATAGGTGCAGTGTTTGTGGTTCTGCAAAGGCCATTTTCTTGATTTTACCGAATGTTTTGCTGCTACCACCTTCAACCATGTAAGTAGCAAGTGTCCAAGGTGAACCAGAGAAACCAATTAGCGGTACTTCACCTTTTAATTCGCGGCGAATCGTACTTACCGCATTCATTACATAACCAAGCTCATCAGTTGGATCGATTTTTGGAATTTTTTTAACATCTGCTAATGAAGAAATCGGACGTTCAAATTTCGGACCTTCACCTGTTTCAAAGTAAAGACCTAAGCCCATAGCATCAGGAATAGTTAAAATATCACTGAATAGAATTGCAGCATCAAGCGGATAACGACGTAATGGCTGTAACGTTACTTCACAAGCAAGTTCAGCGTTTTTACATAAACTCATAAAGTCGCCTGCTTGGGCACGTGTAGCACGGTATTCAGGTAAATAACGGCCAGCTTGGCGCATCATCCATACCGGTGTGACATCAACAGGTTGCTTTTGTAGTGCACGTAAATAACGATCGTTTTTTAATTCGCTCATGCGTATAGAATCCTAGAACTGAATGAAATTGAGCAGATTGTATCACCATATTGCGCGTCTCACTATGGATAGATAATCAAGGCTAGATATAGATCATGTTTTTTAAGCCAACCCTAGCCTATAGTGTGTTTTTTGAGCGAAAACAAAATAAATTTAAAACTTTTCATTAATAAATTTGCAACATACAAAAAAGCTTGGTATAACTTATCCCGCGTTAACAAAAACAATAATAAAAATCTTATAACAATAAGAACAACAATCTTCCCATAATAATAAGAACGCTTGTTTTAACAAGTCTTAGAAAAAGAATTAAACCACCAATTTTGGTGGTTTTTTCTTTTCTAAATCAGCAAATTACAACTCCTCCGCTTAGATAAAAATTGCAAAATTAATACTAGTAGTTTTGAATCAATTCCCATACACTGCAATGAGAGCAAAAAAAGTCCACTCTTAAAAAAAGGTTATTTTTTGGCCCATTCAACGCTGAAAAATATGCCTTTAGAATGACTTTTACAATCTGTTGCAATTAGACACTAAGAATTTAGTTGATCTTTGTGTCATATTTCCTTTTTATATATACAAAGGAAAACCTACTCAGCGAGGAGATGAAATATGCTGACGCGTTTGGAAAAAGCTCAACAAAAATGGGGTGGTAGTCACTCTGTAATCGACAAATGGCTCACAGAACGTCAAGAGCTGCTTGTGTTGTTCTGCCGTATTGCAGGATTTTCACCGTACGAAAAGAAAGATCACGCCCTTCCTGATCAACTGCAAATTCAAAACTTTTGCCAAATTCTGATGGATTACCTTTCTGCTGGCCATTTCGAAATTTACGACGACATTGCCAAAGCGTGTGAAGAAAAAGGTCCTGAAAGCCAAAAGCTGGCTAATGCCTTATACCCGCGCATTTCTGAAACCACAGATGTAGCACTCGACTTTAACGACAAATACGCAGAAGTAGAGCAAGACGACCTGCTTGATGAGTTTGATAAAGATTTATCAACATTAGGTGAAGCGCTTGAATTACGCTTTGAATTAGAAGATGAGTTAATCGATAACTTATATTCTAATCACACCAGCTAACAGCTTAGTTACACAGCAGAGAAACACTCTCTGCTGAAAAACACCTTTTTTGCCTGCCTAAAAAGAATCATCTATTCCATTCGTAACAAATATTTGAAATACTTTCTTCAATGCGATACTCATACTATAAAAACATGAGGCTCGCTATGAATAAACGGTTATTTTTAAAGTCACTTTCAATCCTTGCTGCTGGCGCAAGTATAACATCAGCTCCTTTAATGGCTGCTCAGAATAGCAGTACCCAAACATTAATTAAGCCAAAAGCGCTGGAAAAAGGCGGCACAATTGGTGTGTGTAGCCCGTCAGCTGCCACTGCCGAACAGGCTGATATCATACTAGCAAAAAGCATTATAGAGGCACTGGGTTACAAGGCTAAGCTTGCACCAAACATTTTAGCAAGACGCGGACATTTAGCAGGCACTGATGTAATGCGAGCCGGCGATTTAAACAGTTTATTCAGTGACAAAGAGGTTGATGCCATTTTGTGTTTACGTGGCGGTTCAGGGGCTGCCCGTATTTTACCTTTGCTCGACTACGCAATGATCCGTAACAACCCAAAACCTCTGATGGGCTATTCGGACATTACCGCTCTACACAATGCACTACTCTCTCAAGCTGGGCTAATCAGCTTTCATGGCCCAAATGCATCGAGTGACTGGAACCCGTTTCATGTCGCGCAATTTAAGAACATGTTCGAAGCGCGTAAGTTGATGCATTTCCAAAACTTACCAAAAGCCGATGATGAGCTTGTTAACACTCAGTACCTGACCCAAACGATTACACCAGGTAAAGCCTCTGGACGATTAATCGGTGGCAACTTAACAGTACTGACAGCCCTTGCAGGCTCGAATTATTTACCTGACTTTAATGGCGCAATTTTATTTTTAGAAGATATCGACGAAGCACCGTATCGAATTGACAGGATGATGAGCACACTAAAACTTATGGGTGCACTGGATAAGATTGCGGGCTTTGTGTTTGGCGATTGTAATGACTGTAAGCCTGGCCGTGGTTATGGCTCGTTAACCCTTGACGATATTTTTGCAGATTATATAAAACCGTTGGGAATTCCTGCTTATCGTGGTGCTATGATTGGCCATATTAAGCGCCAATTTATCTTGCCTGTTGGCACTGTGGTTGAGCTTGATGCAAATAGTGGCACATTAAAAATGAAAGAAGCTGCATTTAGTTAATAAAATTCACGCATAAAAAAGGGCTAAAAAGCCCTTTTTTATTGAGTTTAATATTACTCAGCTGGTACAGCTTTGTCATCGCTTTGGATTTCAAGTAATTCTACTTCGAAAACAAGCGTTGAGTTTGCAGGGATCTTACCAAGATCACGCTCGCCGTATGCAAGTTCAGATGGAATAGTGAACTTGTACTTAGAGCCAACTGGCATTAATTGTAAACCTTCAGTCCAACCTGGGATCACACGATTAAGTGGGAAAGTAGTTGGTTCGTTACGTGAGTAAGAGCTATCGAACTCAGTACCGTCTAATAAAGTGCCTTTGTAGTGTACTTTAACAACGTCAGTTGCTACTGGCTTTTCGCCTTCACCTTCAGTGATCACTTCGTACTGTAGGCCAGATTCAGTTACTGTCACGCCTTCTTTCTTCGCGTTTTCAGCTAGGAATTTTTCGCCTTCAGCTTTGCTCTTCTCAGCTTCTACTTTCGCTTTTTCTTGTTGTTTAGTGCGAATGCTTTGGTCAAGCGCAGTTAACACTTCACGAATTTTTTCGTCATCAAGTTTAGCGTTACCTGCTAGCGCGTCTTCAAAACCACGCTTAAGAAGCGCTTCGTCTAGTTCAACACCTAACGCTTTTTTATCAGCAAGGTCTTGGTTTAAGAAGTTACCAACAGATGCACCAATACCGTATGCCTGTTGTTGAGCTTCAGTCTCTAGTTTAACTTCAACTTGCTGTTCTTTTTTTGCTTCCTGATTACAAGCTGTAAGCGCTAAAACTGACGCTGCAATCAATGACAATTTAATCGTCTTTCTCATTTTATATCTCCGACACACTTTGCAGTTGTCAATTATTGTATTATTACTAGTTAAAGATTAACGACCTACATGGTAGGCTGCTTGTCTAATAACTAACGTCATGCCTATGCATGATCAGCGATTAGACTAACAACCTAGGCCTTCAACGAGACCTAGTCTAACCTCTCAATCACTAAGAGTTAAGGGGAAATACTCGTAATATGTCGATATTTCGTACTTTTTTGTATCTGCTCAGCCTTTGCTTAGTTGTAGCATGCTCTGAGCAACATGAGCAATCAACTGCACGCTATGAGCATGCGGCTAAAGGTGCCTTCGCCAGTGCGCTGTCGCACGATGGTAAATACAGCTTAATCTCATCAATACACCATGGGGTCGCACTGTGGGATAATCAACAACAGGTGCTAAAATACCAATGGTTCCAACAACAAAATCAAGATAGCCTAGTTCATACTGTTGCTATCTCGTACGACAATAGCCATGCAGTTACCGCTGAAAAGTCCACCTTTGCAGTGTGGGACATTGCCACGGGCAACAACACGGGTTATTACAAAATACACGCCTCAACCATCAGAGATATCGCCATAAGTAACCAAGGGCGCAGTGTATTATATGGCCGCGCCGACGGTGTAGTCGTTTACCTCGACTTAGAGAGTGGCAGGCGCATAGAGTTCCTTGGCCACCAAGAAAAAGTCAATGTTGTTGATCTATCACCTAACGGTCACTACGCCATTAGCGGCTCAAATGATTATGTTGCTTACTTTTGGGATACTCGCACAGGGCAAGTGATCCACCGCTTTAATCACCCTAGCCGCGTTACTCAAGTCGCCCTTGATCCACAAGGTCGATACGCATTTACCGCAGACAGTATGAAGCAAGCAAATGTATGGCAACTAACTACAGGTGATCTTGTTAGCAAACTGGCGTATATTGCGCGTCAGAAAATTTTTACCGCCGTCCGTTTTAATGATGAAGGCACCTTACTTGCAACAGGTTCACCTAATCGATTAGTCGATTTATGGCAGCTAGAGTCAGGTAAAAAATTACAAACGTGGCAAGTGATCCCTCGAGAAGGAAGCCGCCCGAAATCAGCCGTGGTGTTAGATGTTGCGTTTACTGATAACAACCAAGCATTATTAACCGAAAGCTCCAGCGGATTCGCTGAAAGTTTTAATCTAAGAGAATCAAATGAATACAATTGAAGATCGTCTAATGGAACTTGAAGCGAAAGTCGCTTTTCAAGATGAAACAATTGAAATATTAAACGATGAGCTTAAAGCGCACCAACAGCAGCTGGCTAAAATGAAACGCCAGACAGAGTTACTTGCAGAAAAGATTAAAGAAGCGCAGCAGCCATCTTTAATGTCACAAATGCAAGAGCCGCCACCGCCGCACTATTAATTAGGTAGTGATAGAGCCGGGAATTAATCGCCCGGCTTAAATACACCAATCACTTGCTCAAATTGGCGTGTTGAGGCTTGCACTGCCTGCTCTGGTTGCGTCATTTTGTGGCCACACTGTACGCACTCCACTTTTTCAACATCATGTTCTTTATAAAGCATCATGGTATCCATAGCCTTACACTCAGGGCATGATGCGCCAGCAATAAAGCGTTTCTTTTGTCTCATAGATGATCTCCCGTGGCATGTAGGCGGCTATTTTAGCCTAATAATTCTCTGTTTGATACGATTGCGAAGGCTAATGTGATCCATGTTATGATAGCGGCAATTTAATCAGTGCTGTGCAAGTAAACATTCATGATCCAAATTTCAGACATCGAACTTCTACGTGGTGGTAACGCCTTACTAAAAGGGGCTTCTGCAACCTTATTCCCAGAGCATAAAGTTGGCCTTGTTGGCGCTAATGGCTGTGGTAAATCAACGCTGTTCGCGCTACTAAAGTCTGAATTGCAACTTGATGCCGGCGAATACCAAATTCCTAAAGACTGGTCAATTGCCTCTGTAAAGCAAGAAACTCCCGCGCTCGAAATCAGTGCCCTTGATTATGTATTACAAGGTCATCCTGAATATTACGCGCTAAGAATTGCACTTCGCGAAGCTGAGCAAAATAACGACGGCGATGCGCAGGCAAAAGCACATATTGGCCTAGAACATATTCAAGGCTATAGCATTGAAGCAAAAGCAGGTGAGCTATTACACGGTTTAGGTTTTAGTAATGAGCAAATAGACAACCCAGTGAGTGCCTTTTCTGGTGGTTGGCGTATGCGCTTAAACTTAGCACAAGCACTTATTCGTGATGCCGATTTATTACTGCTGGATGAGCCAACCAACCACTTAGATCTCGATGCGGTTTACTGGTTAGAACGCTTTTTACGTGCCTACACAGGTACTCTAGTGCTTATTTCCCATGACCGAGAGTTCTTAGATGCCGTAGTTGACCAAATTTGGCACATAGACGCACAAAAAATAAATGTTTATAAAGGCAATTACTCACAATTCGAACGCCAAAAAGCAGAGCGCTTATTACAACAACAAGCGATGTTCGAAAAGCAACAAGAACAAATTGCCCACCTAGAAAAATTTATTACGCGATTCAAAGCAAAAGCCAGTAAGGCTAAGCAAGCACAAAGCCGCGTAAAAGCCCTAGAGCGTATGGAAAAGTTAGCCCCAGCCCATGTTGACTCACCTTTTGATTTTGAGTTTGCCGAGCCAACAGCGCTGCCAAACCCGTTAATGACTCTCGACCAAGCCAAAGCAGGCTATGGCGACACCACCATTTTACACAGCATTAAGCTAAACCTTGTGCCGGGTAGCCGTATTGCGCTGCTTGGCCGAAATGGTGCGGGTAAATCAACACTGATTAAATTATTAGCTGGCGATTTACAACCTCAAGCAGGTGAAGTATTTCAGCATCAGGGCTTAAATATTGGTTACTTTGCGCAGCATCAGCTTGAGTCACTTGATTTAAAAGCTAGTGCAGTGACCCATTTACAACGTTTAAATCCGCAAGCTCCTGAGCAATCATTGCGTGACTTTTTAGGCGGCTTTGCATTCTTTGGCGATAAAGCACTTGAACCAGTTGCGCCATTTTCTGGCGGTGAAAAAGCCCGTTTAGTACTAGCAATGCTGGTATATCAAAAGCCAAACCTATTGTTACTGGATGAGCCAACCAACCACCTAGATTTAGAAATGCGTCATGCCTTAGTGATGGCGCTACAAGGCTTCGAAGGCGCTATGGTGACCGTGTCGCACGACCGTCATATGCTTAAAAACACCGCTGATGAGTATTACCTCGTTGATAACGGCGAAGTAACACAATTTGGTTATGACCTTGATGCCTATTACCAATGGCTACTGAATGCCAATAAAGAAGCCGCTAAAAGCCCTGAAGACAATGCACCTAAAGCACATTCAAGCGTTAACCGCAAAGAGCAAAAGCGCTTAGAAGCTGAGTTCAGAAAGTCAGTGCAACCATTGAAAAAGCAAATCGAAAAGCTTGAAAAGCAACTTGATAAGTACTCTACAGAGCTTGGAGAAATCGAAAACGCACTTGCCGACAATGACTTATACAGTGATGAAAATAAAGCAAAACTGACAGAGCTACTCACTAAGCAAGCAAGCTTAACCCCAAAGCTTAATGACGTTGAAGAAGAGCTGCTTATGGCACTTGAAGAGCTTGAAGAAAAAGAACAGGCCTTCGCCGATGAAACCGCTTAACAGCGAACAGTTTTGGCAGTTTGCATGTCAGCTTTACAGCATAGACGACATGCAAACCAAACTACTAGGCTATCAAGACCAGCAAGGCAAAAATGTGAACCTTTGCCTGCTGCTTTATTATCTTGATTCTTTAGAGCTGGCTGTAACCCCCTCTCAACTGAGTGAGCTTGAGTCGTGCATTGCCGAATTTGATCAACAGGCTTTACAGCCCCTACGAGCCACACGCGCCTACCTTAAAACCATTCAAACCGAGATTTCAGACTACCCCACCATTCGCAAAGAGCTACTTAGCGCAGAATTAAAACTTGAAAAGCAACAGCAACAATTACTGATAAACACAGCGAATACCATGATATTCAATCAGTACACAAATGCTGAAAACATAAGGCTTTATGTTGGAAGTGAGTTAGCGAGTTAGCGAGTTAGCGAGTTAGCGAGAGTAAAGTTTAAAGAGTCCAGCTCAAGCCTAATTGTAAGAATGGTTCTAATTCGGCACTAAAGTGCCTCCTACGATATTTTATTTCTGAGTGAGACTCCGCACTAAACGACCCTCTCGATTTAATCTGACGTCTGAAAGCTGACATCTCTCCTTACGTTGGGTTTCGCCGCGCTCAAACCAACCTACCCGAAGAATGAACAAGCCGAATGCTGAGTGAGACACCGAACTTAACAACCCCATCGTTCTAATCTGACGTCTGACAGCTGATAGCTTTCTACAGGCATTAAAAAAGGCCGCCTAGGCGACCTTTTTATAAGCTGTGAAGCTCTATCTGTTGATATTACTCAACGATAGTTGCAACAACACCAGCACCAACTGTACGGCCACCTTCACGGATAGCGAAGCGTAAACCTTCGTCCATCGCGATTGGGCAGATTAACTCTACAGTCATCTTGATGTTGTCACCAGGCATTACCATTTCTACGCCTTCTGGTAACTGTACGTCACCTGTTACGTCAGTTGTACGGAAGTAGAACTGTGGACGGTAACCTTTGAAGAAAGGAGTGTGACGACCACCTTCATCTTTAGAAAGTACGTATACTTCTGAAGTGAATTTAGTGTGTGGCTTGATTGAACCAGGCTTACAAAGTACTTGACCACGTTCAACGTCTTCACGCTTAGTACCACGTAGTAGTGCACCGATGTTCTCACCCGCACGACCTTCGTCTAGAAGCTTACGGAACATCTCAACACCTGTACAAGTTGTCTTCGTAGTTTCTTTGATACCTACGATTTCAACTTCGTCATTCACGTTGATGATACCAGCTTCAACACGACCAGTTACAACTGTACCACGACCTTGGATTGAGAATACGTCTTCGATAGGCATGATGAATGGCTTATCGATGTCACGCTCTGGCTCTGGGATGTATGAATCTAGCGCTTCAGCTAGTTCAATGATTTTCGCTTCCCATTGCTCTTCGCCTTCTAGTGCTTTAAGAGCAGAACCTTGGATTAGAGGTAAGTCGTCACCTGGGAAATCGTACTCAGAAAGAAGTTCACGAACTTCCATTTCTACTAGCTCAAGTAGCTCTTCGTCATCAACCATGTCACATTTGTTCATGAATACGATGATGTAAGGTACGCCAACCTGACGAGAAAGTAGGATGTGCTCACGAGTTTGTGGCATAGGACCGTCAGTCGCAGCAACTACTAGGATTGCGCCGTCCATTTGAGCAGCACCAGTGATCATGTTTTTAACATAATCGGCGTGTCCTGGACAGTCTACGTGTGCGTAGTGACGAGTTGGAGTATCGTACTCAACGTGTGAAGTTGAGATTGTGATACCACGCTCACGCTCTTCTGGAGCGTTATCGATTGATGCGAAGTCTTTAGCTTGACCACCGTATGCTTTCGCAAGTACGTTTGTGATTGCTGCTGTTAGAGTTGTTTTACCGTGGTCAACGTGGCCGATTGTACCAACGTTTACGTGCGGTTTTACGCGTTCAAACTTTTCTTTTGCCATGACGGAACCTATCAGTTTTGTGTATCTAGATTACATATGAAAATAATCCACCGAGGGTAGATTAATTTAATTTTTTCAAATTTCAAATAGTTTTTTCTGACAGATAAAGGAAGAAATTAAGATGAGTTCTCAAGACTGGTGCTGATAGGCAGATTTGAACTGCCGACCTCACCCTTACCAAGGGTGCGCTCTACCAACTGAGCTATATCAGCAACACCAGAAATCTGGAGCGGGCAGCGGGAATCGAACCCGCATCATCAGCTTGGAAGGCTGAGGTAATAGCCATTATACGATGCCCGCATAGGAACCTGTTCTTAAACTACCTCTAACCGTCAAGAATAAAGTGGTGGAGGGAGCTGGATTCGAACCAGCGAAGGCTGAGCCGTCAGATTTACAGTCTGATCCCTTTGGCCGCTCGGGAACCCCTCCACGAAAATTCTTTACTAAGTCACTTCCGGTAAAAGGAAAGTGGTGCCGACTATCCGAGTTGAACGGATGACCTACTGATTACAAGTCAGTTGCTCTACCAACTGAGCTAAGTCGGCACTGCTTTAGTACGGGGCGAGATTCTAAGGTAAGGTTTATTGTGATGCAACCATAAAATTAAAAAAAATGTGAATTTATGTGTTAAACGCTCACTATTCAGGCAAATTCGCGTTTTTTTACTGCTTTATAGTTAATTCGTGCCAATAATTCAGTCCTTTAAACACGAGCAAGCTGTCAAACTGGGCGTCCAAAAATGCTTCAGCAAGTAATTTGCCGTAACCACCAGCAAATAATAAATGACAATCTTGTTGATTAAGATGCTGTTTTGCCTGCTCGATTGCGCCAATAGTGGAAACCATCGCACCATTCTTGAGGCCATTTGGCGTATTACGGCCTAAATCAGTCGCAAATGGGGTTTGTCCATCATCAAACACGCGTTGGGTATTCTGGGTAAGTGAAGATGTCATCAAATCAAGGCCTGGTAAAATCCAACCACCTAGATGTGCACCTTCACTATTGAGTACATCAATTGTTGTTGCAGTGCCGGCATCGATAATAATGCAATTTTGCTCAGGGAATTCGACATACGCGGCAATGACAGCCAGCCAACGATCAATTCCTAAATTTTGATACTGCTGATAGGCACAGCTTAACGTGCTTAGCTTTGCACTCACCTGTGCTTCGAAGTAAGGAACGGCGTGTTGCTGCGCCTGTGCTAATAATGGTGTAAGCAGCTCGGTGCTGCCTACACAGGCATAAACTAGCTCTTTTATTTGTAGCCAAGGCAAGCTGCTGAGTTCACATGTTTGATAACCCTTGCCATCAAATAAAACCGCTTTAATGGCGGTATTACCCACATCAACTAACAATTTCATAGCTCTGCCTTACGTAATGAGATTTCACCGCCATAGTAACTTTTTACTTCGCCATCTTGACGAATACGCACGCCACCTTGGTTATCAATGCCTTCACAAATACCGCGCCAGCTACGGTGTCCAGTATTAAGTTCAACACACTCACCAGCAAATGCGTTTAACTGATTCCACTGTAGATACATATCGTTTAAGCCCGATTGTTGATACTGCGCTAAGCGTTTTTCCAAATAAAAGCACAAATAGGCCACCAGCTTATTTTTGTCTAACCCTTGCACGTGCTGACTTAAGTCGGTCCAAGCTTGGTCTATGTGCTGGCTGGCACTTTCTGGCATATGTAAATTAATACCTATGCCAATAACAAGCTGACAAGGTCCCTGCGGCTGACCATCAAGCTCAACTAATACACCGGCTAATTTTTCGCGGTTTAAATAGATATCGTTGGGCCACTTAAGCTCTATATCCAACTGATATAACGCTTTCAGCGTGTCGTAAACGGCAAGCCCAACAGCAATTGAGACCCCCATGGCAGCTTGTAGACCATCATCCAAGCGCCAAAAATAACTGAAGTATAAGTTTGCACCAAAGGGTGATTGCCACACTCGACCGCGACGCCCCCTTCCTGCCTGCTGCATTTCTGCAACTAACACGCTACCAGAATAAAGAGGAGCATCTGTTTGTAAGCGACGCATTAACTCACTATTGGTTGAATCAATAATAGGCTGCACTTCAACACTCGCGGTGCAACCACCTAACTCACTATAATGTTGACCAATTTTATCTTTGTTCAGTAAGCCCGCACTATTATTAAGACAATACCCTTTACCCGTGACTTTGAAAATATCGAGCCCCATTTCCTGCAATGAATGAATATGCTTACCCACTGCTGCACGGCTAATACCTAATTGCTCACCCAATTGCTGACCAGAAATAAAACCACCGGTATTGAGTGCTTGTAAAATAGCGAGTTTATTTCCGTCTGGCGCTTTCATGATGAAGCTCCCAATTCAATGTGACACTCATGATCGGCATTGATCAGTCGCACTTCGTGCTGTAAAGCAATCTGGTATTTTTGCCAAACTTGCTGTTGAACATGGTTTACCATGGCAATTAAATCATCACCTGTACTGTTACCATGGTTTACAAGCACTAACGCTTGCTGCTGATGAACCTCAATACCGGCGACCTTAAAGCCTTTTAACCCAGCTTGCTCAATCAACCACCCCGCCGCAACTTTATGATGTTCAGCATCCACATAGTAGTGAGGTAGCTCAGGGTACTGCTTTAAAAGTAACGCTAGTTGCTCATTACTAATCACTGGATTTTTGAAAAAACTGCCCGCATTCGCAAGTTCACTGGGGTTTGGTAGTTTACTGTTTCTGGTTGTAATGATTTGCTCAAACACTTGCTGTGGAGAGGGATCTGAAAGCTGTTGCAATGGTCCATAACTCAGTACTGGCTGCCATTTTTTAGGTAACAGCAGCCCAACTTGGGTGATCACCGCTTTATTTTTCAATTCATGTTTAAAGATAGAGTCTCGATAGTCAAATTGGCATTCGTCTTTAGTTAGGCGCTTTGTCGTTTTAGCTGCAATATCAAAGTAGTCGACATAGCTCACAAACTTTTCAAGTTCCACACCATATGCACCAATATTTTGCACTGGCGCAGCACCAACGGTGCCGGGAATTAAAGCAAGGTTTTCAAGCCCAGGCATGTCATTGGCAATAGTCATGGCGACTAATTGATGCCAGTTCTCTCCGGCAGCGATGTGCAATAAAAAGCCATCACTTTGCTGCTCTATGTCAATGCCCTTCGTGTTCATGTGTATGACAGACCCTTGATAGTCAGATAAGAACACCGTATTGCTGCCTTCGCCTAAAATACAAAAGGGAGACGAAAAGTCTGTGCTTAAAAGCTGATTCACTTCATCAATTTGATAAAAATGCTGGCATTGGCTTGGCAAAGAAAAGGTATGAAAAGATTGCAGGGACTGAGCCACAAAACGCCTCAAAGGTTACCGGTAACTAATCGCATTAGTGTAACCTATCGTCGCAAAATACGCATTAGATTGTAAAAATCACTCAACCCACTGCACTAATCATGTTATAAAACGGGCTCTTTTTCATTTCCGTTCCAGGGTTATTATGAAGTTTAAACCATTACTTTTAAGTCTTGCGATGGCCGGTGCTTGCTCTCAAGCAACTGCAGATGCAATCAGCCAACACACTTACGCAAACTTAGATGACGTAACAACCACTCACCTACTACTAGATTTAGATGTTGATTTTGATGACAAACAACTAGAGGGTTTTGTTGAGCACACGCTAGATTGGCACAATGCAACCAGCAAAACACTTGTTCTTGATACGCGCGATTTAGATATCGACAAAGTAATGTATCAAGATAAAAAAGGCAGCTGGCACAAAGCTGACTTCACCCTTGCTACACGTGATGACGTGAAGGGCTCAAAATTAACAATTAAATTTAAAAGCCAAGCGGTTAAAGCACGTATTTACTACAACAGCCGCCCAGAAGCTTCAGGTTTGCAGTGGTTAACACCAGAGCAAACAGCCAGTAAGTCACACCCATTTATGTACAGTCAATCACAAGCAATTCATGCTCGTAGTTGGATCCCAGTACAAGATACGCCAGCAATGCGCGTAACTTACTCAGCACGTATTCACACGCCTAAAGACATTCGTGCAGTAATGAGTGCTGACAATAAAGATGCACTTTATAAAGATGGCGACTACTTATTCGATATGCCACAACCAATTTCGCCATACTTAATCGCAATTGGTGCTGGTAACTTAGAATATAAAGCCATGTCTAAGCAAACAGGTATCTTTGCAGAGCCAACCATTTTAGATGCATCAGTTGCTGAGTTTAACGACACGCAAGCGATGATCGATAAAACGAACGCTATGTACGGCGAATACGCATGGGGTCGTTATGACTTATTAATGCTACCGCCAAGCTTCCCATTTGGTGGCATGGAAAACCCACGTTTATCATTCATCACACCAACGGTTGTTGCTGGCGATAAAAGCTTAGTAAACCTAATTGCTCACGAGCTTGCTCACTCTTGGTCTGGCAACTTAGTAACCAATGCGACGTGGGAAGATTTATGGCTAAATGAAGGTTTCACGTCTTACGTTGAAAACCGCATTATGGAAGAAGTGTTTGGCCGTGACCGTGCAGTGATGGAACAAGCGCTTGATGCAGCAGGTTTACGCGCATTACTTAAAACTCTGCCAGCAGCAGATACGCGTCTTAACTTAAAACTTAATGGCCGCGATCCTGATGATGCATTTAGCTCGGTGCCTTACACTAAAGGTCAACTTTTCTTAATTTATTTAGAAAACAAATTTGGCCGTGACAAGTTCGACCCATTCGTAAAAGGTTACTTTGATCAGTTCTCGTTCAAGTCTCTAACAACAGCTCAATTTGTTACTTACTTAAAAGCAAACCTGATCGACAAATATCCAGGCGTAGTCAGCATGGATAAAGTTAATGAGTGGATCTTTGAGCCTGGTTTACCAAGCGATGCACCAAATCCAACGTCTGATGCTTTCGATAAAGTTGATGCAGTTACCAAAACATGGTTAAACGGTGAGATTAGCGCAGCTCAATTACCAACATCTGATTGGTCAGTTCATGAGTGGCTACATTTCTTAAATAATCTACCTCGCGATTTAAGTATTGAAAAAATGACTGAGCTTGATAACCAATTCAACCTAACACAGTCAACTAATGCTGAGCGTGCTTTCGCATGGTTCATGCTAGCGGTAGGAAATGGTTATCAACCAATTTACCCTGCGCTTGATAAACACCTATCAGGCATCGGTCGCCGTAAATTAATTGTGCCACTCTATAAAGCACTTATTAAAAACGGTAAAAAAGACTGGGCACATGATGTGTACTTAAAAGCACGTCCGGGTTACCACCCACTTGCACAAGGTACCGTTGACGACTTATTCGCAAAATAAGTTATCAAACACTAAAAAGGCGCTGCAATCAGCGCCTTTTTTAATAGTTAAAATTAGTTACTTACTTTTTGTAAGAAGGCCCGACGCTCTGCTGGGCTTGCTTGCTGCCACCAAAACTCAAGCATTGCAGCTGCACTTGGCGTATTTTTCAATCCAGCTTGTCCACCGGGTACTTTTGCAGGCAAAGTGACGGGAGTTGCAGTCGCGGGTTTACTACTTGCAACAACAGGAGCAGTCGCCACAGCTTGTACAGGCGCGCTAGCTGCACGATAGCCAACTATCGATAGCGGCATAGCAAGTTCACTGCCCTTAGCTTTTAAGCTTACTTGCGGTGATTCAGCAAACACTTCTGCCGCAACAGCATTACTGGCACGATTAAACACTAAGTCATAGTCTTTGCCACTTTCCACCGTGACCTCAACCCAAAAAGGCTCAGACTCTACGACTTGATGATCATCATAGCCTTGCTCGAAAAGATCGGTGTATTTCATTTTTACTTGGTATGTACCCGGGGCAAGCTCAACGTCATCAACACGACTGAAAAAAGACTGCTCAATAAGGCGATCCCCGACTTGTAAAGGCACAAACTCTTCTGGAAAGTGAATAGTCTCAGCTACACTGCTAAAACTATTAAATAGCATTAACGCACTACTCAGTAATACTAACTTACGCATGTTCACTCCTTGGTTGTTCAACTTGCGGCAGTTTCAGTTTGACACTGCAAATAAAGTTTGTCATTAGTGGGCGGTCATTTAACCACATTTATAAGAGAGCTAAGTATGAGCCAAGAGACTATTTTTACAAAGATTATTAACCGAGAGATCCCTGCAGACATTGTTTATGAAGACGACTTATCTCTTGCTTTTAAAGACATCAACCCACAAACCCCTTTTCATGTGCTGATCATCCCAAAAACTCAAATAGCAACGATAAACGATGTAACAGAAGAAAATGCCGCTTTAGTCGGTCACTTATATGTAGTGGCAGCAAAACTCGCTAAGCAATTTGGCTTCAGTGAAGACGGTTTTCGCGTCGTAATGAACTGTAATGACCACGGCGGACAAACCGTGTACCATATACACCTACATATGCTGGCAGGTAAAGAAATGGGCTGGCCTCCTTATCAAGACAAGAAAAAACACGCAATCTAATACTTTGATATGTAAACAACTGTAAAAAGTAGCACAAACATATTATTTTTAGCTATAATGAATATATATCAGTTAGTTAACATATTGCGATTAGTTAACTAACTGTAATTTTTGACACAAAACAGACACAAACTGTACTTTTCCTGCACAACTCTCAGAAATTTCTAATACGAAAGGGGTGGATTGCGTGATAGGATTTAACTGTCAACTTTTTTCAAGAGTGTATATATATGAGTAGTTCAGCCTTTTTATTATTAGATCCAGAGCCAATAAATACTATTGGCATTAACGTATTAGAGCCATTGTTAAAAACACAAGGACTAGCAGTGACATCTGGTACTGATATTTCTGAAGTACCAGAAGGAACACGCTTGTTATTTATTGAAACGTCAAGCACAGATCCGTGGGGCAAGTTAAAAGAACAACTAGTTAATCTACGAATGAAATGCGATATCGTATTGTTTAACTTAGATGAAAACCCTGAACTTGCAAACCGTGCTCTTTTAAGTGGTATTCGTGGTGTGTTCTACACAACAGACAATGCTGATGTGTTAATGAAAGGCATTCGTTTATTACTTGAAGATCAACTATGGTATCGCCGCGACATCATGTGTAATGCATTAAATCGTATGTTGCAGTTCAATAAAGACGCACTCCACAAATTGACAGATGGTGACATCGAACCGGTTAAACTTACTAAACGTGAAAAAGCAATTATCTCATTAATGAGTAAAGGTTCGAAAAATAAAGAAATTGCTGAAGATTTAAGCATCAGCCCGCATACAGTTAAAACTCACTTATACAGTGCATTTAGAAAAACTAAATGTCGTAACCGTATCGAGCTATTATCTTGGGCACAGCAAAATATTCCTGACGAAATTCGCTAAACCAAACAAAACATCCTACTAGTTAAAACAGACGCAACCGCGTCTGTTTTTGTTTCTGGTTGCTAAACGCAGTAATTGACTTTATTCTCAAACTGATTGCAAAACACCGGAAATACAATGCTCGACTCAGCCACTTTATATTACGCCAGTGCTGCCATGATGGCAGTGATGACCCTTCTTAATTACCTTACTTGGCGAACCAATAATAATACTCCGGGCACCTTACTCTATATTTTCTACCCTTTAGTGATGTTTGCATCGGTAATGAGTTTTGCACTGCAAGGCCATATCAATAATATTGCTAGTGTTGCTATCGCAAACACCCTACTCTTTAGCGCATCCATTATTCATGTACTCGCGATATGCCAATTTTTAAATGCCAAATGCGTCGGTTTTAAAACCTTTGTTGCGATCACGGTGGTGCTCGCGATGACCATGATTTACCTTGCCACCGATAGCGCCGAGTTACGTAGTCGAATTTTGGTTTCAGATCTCCAGCATATAATTGAAGCGTTGTTTTTACTGGCATTATTCATTCGAAATGGCCGTAAAAGTTACCCCAATGGCAGTATTGTCTATATTTTAATTCTCAGCATTATTCTGGCGGTTTTTACAGGCCGAACCTTAATGATGGGAGATGTCACAACCGCAAGCTTATTGTCAGCTGATTGGTTTAGTATCACTTTATTCATCAATGGTGTTATTGCGCCGATGTTTTATGCAACCGGTATGGCACTATTATGTAATGAACGCCGCGAGCAAAACCTTAATCAGTTAGCTGAAAAAGCGCACAAAGACTTAGAAATTCGTGGCTTATTCTTATCAACTATCAGCCATGAAATACGCACGCCGTTAAATGGCATTTTAGGTAGTGCGCAGCTAATCATGAACCAGTCGAGTGATCCACGAGATAAGCCTTATTGCGAAGCAATAATTAATTCAGCTGAGTCACTCAACTTGCTGGTCGATAAAGTACTCGACTACGCCAGCCTAGATCAGCGTGATGAAGCGCTCTACGAAGAAGACGTCGAGTTTAAAACCTGGCTTAATAACCTCTGCCTTTTGCTTAGTCCTTTAGCAGAGCAAAAACATTTAAAGTTTGAACTTATATACAACTTGCCCGATCAAGCATGTTATTACTGCGACCAACAAAAACTTAGACAAGTTATTATTAACTTAGTGGGTAATGCGATTAAATTTACTGACCATGGCGCAGTAAAAATTCATGTAAAACTGCTCAACGAAGGGCAATTAGATCACCTTGTTCGTGTTAGTGTAATCGACTCAGGCCCAGGTATTGAAGATGAAGAAATTGCCTACCTTACAGAACCTTATGTACAAAGTAGTGCAGGTAAAGAAAAAGGCGGAACAGGCCTTGGCTTAGCGATTACTAGCCGTTTATTAGAAAAATTAGGCAGCAAACTCAATATTGAAAGTGAGCTAAACAAAGGCAGTACTTTCAGCTTTGATATTTCTCTTGCGATTGGTGAGCTCAGCCTCGTTGAGCAGCGCCACCAATCAAAAGATTACGTCACCGGCCTGGACGTGTTATTAGTTGAAGATCTCGATTTAAATCAGAAAATTGCCATTGAATTTATGGCCGATGACGAGCACAAAATCAAGCTTGCAAAAGACGGAACTAGCGCCATTGAACTGATGCAGAAGCATCACTTTGATGTGGTGCTATTGGATATGAACTTACCAGACCTTACTGGTCAAGAAGTGTTGAAAAAGCTCAAAACCATCGACCATTTAAACCAACGAACCCCGGTGTTAGCGTTTACCGCAAGCCTTAGTCCTGATGAAATAAAAGAGTACTTAGCACTTGGTATTAAAGACATTGTTGGCAAGCCAATAAAGCAACAAAAACTACGCCAAGCACTCAGTGATTCACAAAGTAATCAGGCCGCGAGTATTGCCGTTGAGCTGCGCGATACACTCTATGATGAAACAGCCGCTGCCACACTTGTCAGCTCATTCAGTGAAGATGAAGTCTCATCGATTTACAATGAGTTTGTACTCTCTGCAAGGAACAAACTCATTCGCTGTCAACAACTCGTTGAAGACGATAAAGATCAGTGTATTAAGCTTTTGCACCGCCAAGCTAGCACCGCTTTACAACTAGGTTTTAACCGTTATGGTCTAGAGCTCAAGAAAATTGAGCGTAAGCTACTCGACAACAAACCCTTGAAAGAATCATTAACCGAAGCCTTAGTGCTATGGCAAGAAAGCCTACAGGCCTACTTGAAGCATGTTAGAAGTGAGTTAGCATAAGAGCTAGCTCTTAACTTCTCGCTTCTAGCGCAAACTAAACCCCGTTTAAACTTGAGCATGATGGTTTCGTTCTGCTACTGCGAAAATAATGCCTCTCTCGATCAACTAACGACTGATGTCTAATATCTGACCTCTCGTTCTTTTGAAAGCTAAAACAAAAAACCGCCGTATTTTTCAATACGGCGGTTCTCATTTTTCAAAGCTAAAGACGTTATTAATCTTTAGCTGCACGGCTCGCACGTTTACGCTCACTTTCAGTTAAGTGACGTTTACGAATACGAATGCTCTCAGGTGTTACTTCTACTAACTCGTCATCATCGATGAACTCAATCGCTTGCTCAAGCGTGTAGTTTAGTGGTGGCGTTAACGTTTGCGCTTCGTCTGTACCAGACGCACGTACGTTTGTTAACTGCTTACCTTTAAGCGCGTTTACTGTTAAGTCGTTATCACGGCTGTGGATACCGATAACCATACCTTCGTAAACTTCAACACCGTGACCGATGAATAACTTACCACGGTCTTGAAGGTTGAATAATGCGTTAGTCAGTGCTTTACCTGTTGCGTTAGCAATCATTACACCGTTCTTACGAGCACCGATAGTACCGCCTTTGTACGGACCGTAGTGATCAAACGTATGGTAAAGAAGACCAGAACCTGACGTTAATGTCATGAATTCAGTTTGGAAACCAATTAAGCCACGGCTTGGGATCATAAAGTCCATACGAATACGGCCTTTACCATCTGGAGACATGTCAGTTAGCTCACCCTTACGAAGACCGATTTGCTCCATGATAGAACCTTGGTGCTCATCTTGACAGTCGATTGTAAGTGTTTCGTACGGCTCTTCTTTTTGGCCATCAACTTCACGAAGGATTACTTGTGGACGAGATACAGCAAGCTCGTAACCTTCACGACGCATGTTCTCGATTAAGATACCTAAGTGTAACTCACCACGACCAGAAACACGGAAGCTATCTGGATTGTCAGTTTCTTCAACACGTAATGCAACGTTGTGAACAAGCTCAGCTTGTAAACGCTCAAGGATGTTACGTGAAGTTACGAATTTACCTTCTTTACCAGCAAATGGTGATGTGTTTACAGAGAACGTCATTGTTACTGTAGGCTCATCAACGCTTAGCGGTGGTAATGCTTCAACGGTATTTACATCACAGATAGTGTCTGAGATTTTCAGCTCACCAAGACCTGTGATTGCAATGATGTCACCCGCGCCAGCAGATTCTGCTTCATGACGCTCAAGACCTAAGTAACTCATTACTTGGCCAACTTTACCGTTACGCTTAGTACCGTCTGCGCTTACAACAGTAACCTGTTGGTTAGGACGAACAGTACCACGCTTGATACGACCTACACCGATAACACCGATGTATGAGTTGTAGTCAAGCTGAGAAATTTGCATTTGGAAAGCACCTTCAGGATCTGCATCCGGTGGAGATACTTCGTCAACGATCATCTGGAACATTGGTTCCATGTTATCTGATGGCTCGTCTAAATCCATTGTTGCCCAGCCGTTGATAGCTGATGCATAGATTACTTTAAAGTCTAACTGTTCGTCAGTTGCACCTAGGTTATCGAATAAGTCGAAAACTTGGTCCATAACCCAGTCAGGACGTGCACCTGGTTTGTCGATTTTGTTGATTACAACAATCGGCGTTAAACCTTGTGCGAATGCTTTTTGCGTTACGAAACGCGTTTGCGGCATTGGACCTTCTTGAGCATCAACAAGTAGTAATACTGAGTCAGCCATCGAAAGTACGCGTTCTACTTCACCACCGAAGTCGGCGTGTCCTGGGGTGTCTACGATATTGATATGGTAGTCGTTCCAAGAAATAGCTGTGTTTTTAGCTAAAATGGTAATACCACGCTCTTTCTCAATGTCGTTTGAGTCCATTACGCGCTCTTCGTTACCGCCGCGCGTTTCTAATGTGCCTGATTGCTCAAGCAGTTTATCAACCAGAGTTGTTTTACCGTGGTCAACGTGGGCGATAATCGCTATATTTCTTAACTTTTCGATGCTCATATTTTTTCTCAGAGAAATTGAATCTCATTGATCCTGCAAGATCTACGCACTCACCTGCATTTTCACCAGATGTCCCAGCATAGGATTTAAAAGGGCGCATATTATCCCTTAATAATGGCATGGATGAAAGTTTATCCAATATAAATTTATAAACTTTCTTCAGGCTTTTTATAAGTATCTGTTTTATAAATGACAAATTTATGAAATTTAAAGTGAATCTGAACTCAAAACTGGCGAATTTTTAGTTTTTGAACCATATTTTGGCACTAAATCATGTTTACAACAGACAAATTGGCATGCGCAATTATTGTGCAAATCGCAGTCGCACTTTTTACGCACCAGAATGATCTTTTTACGCACCAAATTAGTGCAAAAAAAGTTAACAAAACCAGATGGAGTTCACTTTTTACAAGGCTAAACAATGCGTTAAAAACATGGCACGAAACCAGCTTGTATTAGTCAAAAGCAATAATGCAGCAAAAATAAAACCCAACAATTGGAGGACACATGTCACAATCGGTTTTAGATTTTATCAAAGAAAATGACGTTAAGTTCATTGATTTACGCTTTACTGATACTAAAGGTAAAGAACAGCATGTTTCTATTCCTCATCATCAAGTTAATGAAGACTTTTTTGAAGACGGAAAAATGTTCGACGGCTCTTCAATTGCTGGTTGGAAAGGTATCAACGAATCAGACATGGTATTAATGCCTGTTCCTGAATCTGCGAAAATGGACCCATTTTCTGAAGAAGCAACACTAATAATCCGTTGTGACGTTGTTGAGCCTTCAACACTTCAAGGTTACGAGCGTGACCCACGTTCTGTTGCAAAACGCGCTGAAGAGTACATGCGCTCTACTGGTATTGCTGACACTGTTTTATTTGGTCCAGAGCCAGAGTTCTTCCTATTTGACGACGTTAAATACAAATCAGACATGTCTGGTTCAATGTACAAAATCGATGACATCGAAGCTTCATGGAACTCTGATAAAGACTACGAAGGTGGCAACAAAGGTCACCGTCCAGGTGTTAAAGGCGGTTACTTCCCGTGTTCACCTGTTGATTCATCACAAGATTGGCGTTCAGCGACTTGTTTAGTTCTTGAAGAACTAGGTCAAGTTGTAGAAGCTCACCACCACGAAGTAGCAACTGCGGGTCAAAATGAGATCGCAACTCGCTTCAATACAATGGTATTAAAAGCTGACGAAATCCAAGAGATGAAATATGTTATCCATAACATGGCTCACTTATATGGTAAAACAGCGACTTTCATGCCTAAGCCAATCGTTGGTGATAACGGTTCTGGTATGCACTGTCACCAATCACTAGGTAAAGATGGCGTGAACATCTTCGCTGGTGACAAGTACGCTGGTCTTTCTGAAGAAGCACTTTACTACATTGGTGGTATCATCAAGCACGCTAAAGCAATCAACGCATTCGCTAACGCGTCAACTAACTCATACAAACGCCTAGTACCTGGCTTCGAAGCTCCTGTAATGCTTGCATACTCTGCACGTAACCGTTCTGCTTCAATCCGTATTCCAGTGGTACCATCTGCTAAAGCACGTCGTATCGAAGTACGTTTCCCTGATCCAACAGCTAACCCATACTTAGCGTTCTCTGCAATGCTTATGGCTGGCCTTGACGGTATCAAAAACAAGATCCACCCTGGCGATGCAATGGACAAAGACTTATACGATCTACCTGCTGAAGAAGCAGCTGAGATCCCACAAGTTGCATCTTCTTTATCTGAAGCACTAGCATCACTTGACGCTGACCGTGAGTTCTTAAAAGCTGGCGGCGTGTTCACTGATGACCTAATCGATGCTTACATCGCGCTAAAAGGCAAAGAAGTTGAAAAACTTAACATGACAACTCACCCAGTTGAGTTCGAAATGTACTACAGCGTGTAATACGCTGTAGCAGAATTATCTAAAGATAATAAATGTGTGTTCTCAAGCCCGCTCCGCGGGCTTTTTTAATGGTAATTGAGCGGGTTCTACTCTACAGTTTTAGTTAGATTAAAAAATGCAGGGTTGCAGGGTGAAAAGCACAACTTTATTGGTACTATCGCTGATTTTTCTAAGCTTTTTTAGCTATGGCGCAGCGCAAAAAGTCTATTCTTGGAAAGATAAGAACGGCGTTTTAGTATTTTCTGATACACCACGACCTGGTGCTACAGAAGTAAAGATGAACACCCAAAACCTGACCATGCCAGCTACCGACACCAGCATACTTGATAGCGCCCCAAGCGCGATGCCAGTCAAATTTAACGTCAGTATTTCATCACCAGCAAATGAAGCAACCGTAAGAGAAAATACCGGCTCTGTGTACGTTACTGCACGCATTAGCCCTCGCTTCGAAAATGGCTTTAAAGTACAACTTTTATTTGATGGCTCAGCCCATGGTGCACCAAGTAATAGCACGACCTTTGCACTAAGAGAGGTCGAGCGAGGTGAACACACATTACAAGCCAAACTTTTTGATGCGAATAATAAACTCGTTTCGGTTAGCCCAGTCAGCACCTTTTTTATGCATAGAACATCGATTTATGGCGGAAACTAAAATTTTCGATATAACGTCTCTTAATGTAAAAAGAGTATGCTAAGCTGCACTTAATCGCAACGCACTAAAATGGTGCAACCATGCTCAGTGAAACACACTTTAATTCTGAATTACTCGACAGTATTTGGAAAAATTTAAGTACTGCCGTCATTTTACTCGACCGAGATTTTAAGCTGGTTTATGCAAACGATAGCGCCAGTGAGCTTTTAGGTTTAGGCCCAAAACGCATTATCAACCAACCGTTCGATAACCTATTTAATTACCACTCAATAGATTTAAAACGCATTGCCCAATATTCGTTATTCGATGGTGTCGATTGCCACCAGCACAGGGCTGACGTGGTGTTCGTTGATTCTCGTCACGCGAAATTAACCATTAGTACGCGCAGAATTAGTAACAACGATGACAATTATATTCTGTTCGAATGTCGTCAAATGGACGATGAAATTCGCCACGATCAAGCCTCTAATCAAATGCACCAATATCAAGCTGCACGTAATTTAATTCGTGGTTTAGCACATGAAATTAAAAATCCTTTAGGTGGAATTCGCGGAGCGGCGCAATTATTGCAGTATGAGGTTGATCAGCAAGAACGAGATCAATGTGCCGAATTAATCATCGAACAAGCAGACCGTTTACGTGAGCTTGTTGACCGCTTGCTTGGTCCGAATCAATTGCCACATAAATCTTATGGCAACATTCACCAAGCCTTAGAGTCAGTGATTAAACTGAGCATGTTAGATAACAATGCCAATATCACTTTAGTGAAAGACTACGATCCAAGTATACCGAGCGTGTACATAGACCAAGGTAAAATCCAGCAAGTGGTACTGAACATTATTCGTAATGCACAACAGGCACTCGTTGATGGTGGCGAGATAAGAATAAAAACCCGCATCAACCATCAACACAGGCGACCAGGTAAGGCGCCGAAGAAAACCTTGCTGATCCAAATTTCGGATAACGGCCCGGGAATAGACAAAAGTTTACGTGAAACCTTGTTCTACCCAATGATCACCAATAAAGAAAATGGATCAGGGCTTGGTTTATCCATAGCGCAAACCTTGGTTGACCAACATGATGGCCACATTGATTGTGACAGTTGGCCAGGCCATACAGAATTTAATATCTATTTGCCTTTTACGGATTAATGGTTTTTTGGAGTAGTCATGAAAACAGTCTGGTTAGTTGATGATGATGCCTCAATTCGCTTTGTATTAGAAAAAGCGTTGGCACGTGCAGGATTTGAAACTGAAAGCTATGCAAATGCACAAGATGTGCTGAATGCATTAAAGTTTAGCCAGCCAACGGTACTGGTATCCGATGTGCGCATGCCTGGCATGGATGGCATGGCGTTACTAGAAACCATTGCCGAGCAAAACCCTGGCTTACCAGTGATTATCATGACCGCTCACTCAGACTTAGATTCTGCGGTAAATGCCTTCCAAAAAGGGGCATTTGAGTACCTTGCTAAGCCGTTCGATTTAGACGAAGCTGTTGCGCTGGTAGAAAGCGCCTGTCGTGCTAACTCAACGAAGAAAACTAAACGCAAACAAGCACCACAAACCAATGCGCATATCATAGGTGAAGCACCTGCAATGCAAGAGGTATTTCGCGCGATTGGTAAATTATCAGCATCAAGCATGAGCGTGCTGATTAACGGTGAGTCGGGAACAGGTAAAGAACTTGTTGCTAGTGCCCTGCATAACCACAGCCCTCGTAAAGAAAACCAGTTTATTGCTCTGAATATGGCTGCCATTCCTAAAGAATTGGTCGAGTCAGAATTATTCGGTCACGAAAAAGGGGCATTCACCGGAGCCGACAGCATTCGTAAAGGCCGCTTTGAACAAGCGAATGGTGGCACTTTATTTTTAGATGAAATTGGTGATATGCCACTCGACGTTCAAACGCGTTTATTACGCGTGTTAGCCGATGGTGAGTTTTACCGCGTGGGCGGTCATCAAAGTATTAAAGTTGATGTACGTATTATTGCTGCAACGCACCAAAACCTCGAAGACTTGGTTAAACAAGGTAAGTTTCGTGACGACTTATTTCATCGCCTAAACGTGGTGCGTTTACGCTTACCAGCGCTACGTGAGCGTACTGAAGATATTGAACGTCTGGCACAGCACTTTTTACATAAAAGCGCCAAAGAGCTGCAAGTTGAAAGCAAGATTTTAAGCCCTAAAGCCACTGAGCAACTGCGCTTATTTAACTGGCCAGGTAACGTGCGCCAACTAGAGAACACCTGTCGCTGGTTAACAGTTATGGCGCCGGGTGAGCTTATAAGTGAACAAGATTTACCGCCAGAAATCGTCGCTGTCACACCCATTGAGCAAGAAGGTGATTGGCTGGATGCATTTCAACAATGGCTTAATCTGGAACTTAAACAAGGCAAAGAAAATATTTGGCCAGCCATTCAAGCACAACTTGAAACTCGCTTGATTAAAACGGCATTAGCCAATTGCGCTGGGCACAAGCAAGAGGCTGCGGTGAAAATTGGTTGGGGCCGCAATACATTGACCCGCAAGCTAAAAGAGCGCAATATTAGCTAATTTCGCGCTATACCCATGTGAGTCAATGAAGTTAATCGAGCACATTCCACTAATTAAACAAATGGAAATCATTAACAGGTTGTCGTTCTTTAGAGAGTTTTCTCTCAGTGAACGGCAGGTGTTGTTAGAGTCATTTAGTCATTTGTATTTGGTCAAACAAGGCCGCGCTGTTTTCAAGCAATACGATACTGATAAACGACTTTATATTGTGCTAAGCGGCTCACTGATGGTGTTCAAACAAAGCCACTTACTCGAACTTGGCACCATTGAACCCGGTGAATTTATCGGAGAAGGTGCTTTTATCAATAACCGCGAGCACAGTACCAGTGCACGCGCAAAAGTTGATACCATTTTGTTAGCTATCACCCCTGAAGCACTTACCCGTTTACCCAATGTGATCCGCGAGAAAATTAAAGATCGCATCATCGAAGGCATGAGTGAACGCATTACTAAGTTAAGCACTTACCTTGAGTCACGTAGCTAGTCCATATACACAATTTGTAATGAGCAATTTAACCAACTTGGGCTATTAACGCGTGCCGTGTAACGATAGGTATCTGATGGTTTCATACCAAATGGAGTACTCACTTCTGGCGTTAAATGGCTGTAGCTTTGCGAATAGTTTTTATAATAAATGACTAAATAGCCGTATAAGTAATCCCACTCCAATGAGACTCGTCTACCACTTGCTAGGTTAAATTCAGCCTGTTTATCACTAAATGTAACCGCAAGGCCATTAAACTTATCCTCAACGCAACCGGTTGTGATGACTCGAGCCGGCATAGTAAAACCGGTTAAGCCATTTTTTGCTCGTATGTAAAAACCTATATTGCCTTGATTGTAAAAGTGATTAGCGTCTGTGGTGTATTTAATTTCAGCTTGATAACCCAGCCCCTGCATAATTTCTGCAAGTTGCTCGGTTTCATGAGTGAGAATTTTATCGCTCGATAACATTAAGGTTGCATCAGCAAAGTCTCTAGGAATAGGTAGCTTTGTGTATTCATAAGGTAAGCTTTGCTTAGTTAAAGCTTGCTCTAATGTGAGCAGCTGTTGTTCATCAAGATTTTCAGTGTATACGTAGACTGTTGGTTGCTGACAACCTGCCAAAATTAAAAATATGGCTGCTGAAATTATCCTTTTCATTGTTTTTCTCACTATTGATTACAACTGTAGTCTAAGGTGAGAAAAACAATAAATCAATTAATTAAGATGTTTTTTTAGCCAACTATTAACACTTTGACGGGTATATAGAATATCTTTAAATAAACGGTGGGTTTGATGCTGGAGTAGCTTTTCTTTATTTGTTTCCCCTGAACTCAGCTGGCTATGATTATCATTAAATCGCGAAATTAACGCAAAACCTTGTTCTGACTTTTCAGGCTGAGACTTAATTGTTTGTGTTAACAAAGCTCGCACATCATCTGCAGCAAGCAGAGACGAATCTTGCAAACCCATTAACTCTTTTCTTAGCGCTGATCTTACGCCCATTACAACTTCTCCTGAACGAATAAAAAAATGAAACGGACATGCATTTAGCAATTTGTACACCAATTCCAAACGCGCGCAGTGTACCCAGTAAATACTGCAGTTTTTTTACTGTTTGTAAAAATTTCAGATTATTTATTGCTGTAAATTTTAACCGCTTGAAGAGCTTAAAAATTTAATCTTGGTTCAATTGAGTGCTAGGCTTTATAATGGCTGCGATTGAATTAAGAGAGACCAACATGAACGAAGATTTCATCGAAATTGAACTAGAAGAAGAGCCGATAGAGCTATGTAACTTGCTAAAAGTGCTCGACCTAGTCGAAACAGGCGGCCAAGCAAAAGCCTTAATTGGTGAAGGTTATGTTGGGGTTAACTATGAAATTTGTACAATAAAACGGAAAAAATTATACAGTGGTGACGTGCTTGCTTTCGATGGTGAGTTGTTCCAACTGACATTAAGCGAAGATGCAACACCAAAACCTCGCCCACCAGAACCTGTACAAAAAGCACAACCACAAAGCGCTGAAGAAGCGCCAAAAAAATCGAAGCGTAAACGTACTAAAAAGCCAAAAGTGGACGAAAAAACCGGCCGTCGCCCTATCTCGTTTGGTTAACTAGAGCTTGCTTAGTTTACATAAATCACCTTTAATTGAATGTGATAATAACAACAATAAAAGGTGATTTATGAACCCTCCAGCTTGGCTCAAGCCACTTGCTTGGGCAGCCCTTGTGTGGAATCTTTTAGGTGTCATTGCATTTGTAATGCAGCTGTTGATCACACCCGAAATGATTAGCCAACTCCCTGAAGCACAACAAGCCGCATACCGCGACATCCCGCTCTGGTCAACGGTTGCCTTTGCGATAGCCGTGTTTGCAGCAAGTTTCGCGAGCATTCTATTACTCGCCAAAAAAGCGCTTGCGCGCGAGCTATTTTTAATCTCGTTTATCGCTGTCTTAGTCCAGCAATATTATAATTTTGTGGTGATAGATAGCCTTGCCATGTTTGGTACCAGCGCATTAGCAATGCCACTGTGTGTGATCGTTATTGGCTTACTATTACTGTTTATTAGCCATAAAGGTAAACAACAAAACTGGCTCAACTAAAAACACTTATTTCTGAGGGTAGTTTAAAGTAACTACCCTTTTATCCGTCCCTCCCCCTTGAAATAAATCACATCGGCAGCAACTATATTAGATAGCATATTTTTTCATCAGCTAGATGAATGTCTCAGCTGGTATTAAGTTTGCAATAACACTGTGTCTATTTCGAAAAGGAAACAACAAAGCAAGCCAAATTGCTTGCTCAAACCACAGGGGCAAATAATGAATAACAGTTTTGATACCCAAAAACAGCTTACGATTAATGGTGAGCAATATCATATTCACTCTTTACAAGGTTTAGGCGACAAAGCAAAACGTCTGCCATTCTCATTAAAAATCTTACTTGAAAACCTGTTGCGCAATGAAGATGGCGTCAATATTAAAAAGCAAGATATCGATGCCTTATTAAACTGGGATCCACAAGCTAAACCATCTGCAGAAGTCGCATTTACGCCTGCTCGCGTTGTAATGCAAGACTTTACAGGTGTTCCCGCCATTGTTGATTTAGCCGCGATGCGTGATGCCATGGAAAAACTCGGTGGCGATCCTGCAAAAATAAACCCGCTGTCACCTGCTGAGCTGGTAATTGATCACTCTGTGCAAGTTGATGGCTACGGTGAAGATGGTTCATTCGACTTAAATGCGAAGCTTGAATATGAGCGCAACAAAGAGCGTTACGAATTTTTACGCTGGGGGCAAACCGCCTTCGATAACTTGAAAGTCGTACCTCCCGCTACCGGCATCGTACACCAAGTTAATTTAGAATATTTAGCCCGTGTGGTATTTAACGATAGTAAAAATGGGAAATCACTCGCCTACCCAGATACCCTAGTCGGAACCGATTCGCACACCACCATGATCAATGGCCTTGGGGTGCTAGGTTGGGGTGTCGGTGGTATTGAAGCCGAAGCTGCAATGCTTGGTCAACCAATCAGCTTACTTATTCCACAGGTCGTTGGCTTTAAGCTCAATGGTCGCCTGCCAGAAGGCACAACGGCAACCGACCTTGTACTAACCGTAACAGAAATGCTGCGTAAGCATGGCGTAGTGGGTAAATTTGTTGAGTTTTATGGTGATGGTCTTGCTGATTTACCACTTGCGGACCGTGCAACTATCGCAAACATGGCACCAGAATATGGAGCAACCTGCGGTATTTTCCCAATTGATGATGAAACCATTAACTACCTACGTTTAACTAACCGCGATGACAAACAACTTAAACTCATCGAGGACTATGCTAAGCACCAAGGCTTGTGGCGTAATCCTGGCGATGAAGCTCATTATACAGACACACTCGAGTTATCCCTTGATGATGTGGTGCCGAGTCTTGCAGGCCCTAAACGCCCGCAAGATAGAATCGCCCTTGATAAAGCAGGTAGCATTATTGGTGAGCACTTAAAAGGCTTCCAAGATGAGCGCATGCAACACCGTGATAAAAGCGATGCCCAAGAAGCGCGCATTGAAGACGAAGGCCCAACAACCAACCCTGATGAGCCAGTAAACGAAGCACAATATATGGGTGCGGCTAAAGTTAATTTTAAAGGCGAACAGTTTGAGCTGAAAGACGGTGCGTGTGTCATTGCTGCAATTACGAGCTGTACAAACACTTCAAACCCTAGTGTTATTTTAGCGGCAGGCTTAGTGGCTAAAAAAGCCAAGCAATTAGGCTTAAAGGTGAAGCCATGGGTTAAAACCTCACTTGCTCCGGGCTCTCAAGTGGTGACTGATTACTTGAAAAAAGCCGACTTGATGGATGATTTAGATGCCTTAGGCTTTAACCTTGTTGGTTATGGTTGTACAACCTGTATTGGTAACTCAGGGCCTTTAGCTGATGAAATCAGTGAAGCAATTCAAAAGCATAAACTGGTTGTCAGCTCTATTTTATCGGGTAACCGTAACTTTGAAGGCCGTATTCACCAAGATGTGAAAATGAACTTCTTAGCCTCACCACCCCTTGTGGTTGCTTACGCAATTGCGGGTCGTACAGATATCGACGTGTATAACGAACCGCTTGCGCAAGACCCAAATGGTAATGACATTTATCTAAAAAATATTTGGCCAAGTGTTAGTGAAGTAAACGAACTCGTCCGTGAAACCGTGACCAAAGAAATGTTCGCATCAAGCTATGGCAATGTGTATCAAGGCGATGATCGCTGGCAGAAAATTCAAATTCCTGATGGCAAACTTTATGATTGGGATGATGCGTCAACCTACATCAAAAAAGCGCCATTCTTTGATGGTATGGAAATTGAGCCTCCAGGCATTCCGAGCATTAGTGGTGCACGCTGTTTGGCAAAATTAGGTGACTCAGTAACCACTGACCACATCTCGCCAGCAGGTGCAATTAAAGCAGATGCCCCAGCAGGTCTTTACTTGCAAGAGCACGGCGTGCAAAAAGCACAATTTAACTCGTATGGTTCGCGCCGTGGTAACCACGAAGTGATGATGCGCGGTACCTTTGCTAATGTCCGTTTACGTAATCTATTAGCACCGGGTACCGAAGGCGGTGTGACTCGTATGCAGCCAAGCGATCAGCTTGCCAGCATTTATGATGCAGCGATGCAATATCAGCAAGATGGCACGCCACTGATTATTTTAGCGGGTGCGGAATATGGCACAGGCTCATCACGCGACTGGGCTGCTAAAGGCTCACTTTTACTTGGTGTTAAAGCCGTTATTGCACAAAGCTATGAGCGTATTCACCGTTCAAACCTGATTGGTATGGGTGTTTTACCCCTACAATTTAAAGAAGGTGAAAGCTATGAGTCATTGGGTCTAACGGGTCAAGAGTCATTCGACTTTGAAGGCTTATATGACAAAACCAATGAAGTCAGTGTGATTGCGACCAACAGTGAAGGCAAACAAATTAGCTTTAGTGTTGATGTGCGTATAGATACCCCTAAAGAGTGGGATTACTACAAACACGGCGGTATTTTACAGTATGTACTGCGTAATATGCTGGCTGAGCAGTAATTGCTGTTAAGTTAACTAAGGGGCTGAATTTTCAGCCCCTTTTTTGTTTAAAACACCAATAAATTGCAGTTTAGACCAACACACTTATTTACAAAAAATGAAAAGCACATAAAAATCAGCATGTTAAAATTGGACCATAGTTTGCAACTGCTAACCAGATAACAACCATAATAATTTTGGAATTCCTATGACTATTGCATCATTCAAACGCGCAATTTGCGCAACGGCCATCTCATCAAGTTTATTATTAACGGGCTGTGTTATTCATGTTTCTCCGGGCCAGATCGCAGAACAAAAACAACAAGACTTAAGCGTATCCGCTGCCAATATCAGCGAATTAAAAATTGATGCTGAAGCAGGTTCACTGATCATCAAAGGCGACAGCAACGCCACAGCTATCACAGTGAATGCTAATATCTATGCGGCTAAAGGCGATGAAACTTATACGCTAACCCTCGAAAAGCACGGCGACACGGCTGAGCTTATCAGTAAGCTCAATAATGGTAGCTTATCGTTTTACAGTGGCTCATCACCTCATATTGATTTAATTGTCTCTGTGCCTAGTAACCTTAAACTAGATATCGATGATGACTCAGGTGATATCGTGATACGTGCGATGCAAAACGATATCAGCATTGATGATGACTCAGGATCAATTGTGATCGAAGGGGGTCGCAATATAAATATTGATGATGATTCTGGCGATATTCGCATTAGCAATGTCAGCGGCAATATCAGCATTGAAGACGACTCAGGCTCAATTATGATAGACCAAGGCCAAGGGCGTATTGATATTGAAGATGACTCTGGTGATATCCGCATCGAAAACAGCCAAGGTCCAGCGCGTATTATTGATGAATCAGGTAGTATCAGCGTTAAAACATTAGCTGGTGCGCTTACTATCGAAGATGGCTCTGGCGATATAGATGTAAGACAAATCAAAGGGCTGGTTACCATTACCGATGGCTCTGGCAGTATTTATGTTGATGACACACTCGGCCTGACAATTATCGAAGCGGGTTCTGGTGATTTAAGTATCGATAACATCAACGGTCCAGTAAAATTGGACAGATAACCGACAATTGCTTGATTTAGAACAATCCTATTAATGACAACAGCACCTACACTTTAATTAAGGCTAAAGTGAGGTGCTTGTATGACCGAACAAACCATCATTCGAATCTTAAAAACCTTTATTATTTTAGGTATTTGCCTAATTATTTTGGGGCATTCTTTATTAGCTGGCAATTACTTAGGTGATAGCATGGGTGTGCATGGCATTATGATCAGCGCAGCGTGCATTGCTGTTGGTGTGCTGTTCTCTTTGCCCACCAAAATTTATCTCACTATTTTACTGATGAAAATGGAAAGCGATCTCACAGCACAAAATAAACAAAGTTAATTCCCACCTTGCTCTTTGAGCTGTTGCTCAAGTTGCTTGTTACGTTGCTCCATAAGCTGTTTTACTTGCTCAGCGTCTTGCATCATCTTTTGTACGTTTTTAGAGTCGTACACCCCAAGCACCGAAGATGTTTCGTCAGCTTTAACGGTTGCTGGTTGCTTTTCATCAGCTTGAAATGTCTCTGCCGGTAACACCGTTATGTCGTTAGGATCTAAACTTACCGCAGTACTAACGTAATTAGGGTGAGGGGTATCAGCATAGTGCCACTGACCATGTTCATCTTGCCATTTATACACCACGACAGGTGCATTTGCGTCTTTGCTCAAGCTCAACTTCTCAGTGAGCTTTTTTGCTTGGCTGGTAAGTGTATCGGCACTTTGCGAAGCAAAATCACTCACATCACCACTGACTTTTTCTGAGTATCGCTCGAACATGCTCAGCTCTAGGTAAGGTTTTCCGTCTGGCTTTTTAATGTAAAACAGCAGCGCGATACTGGTTAGTAGCAGCATAACCGCAAGGTAACAAAAACGCTTAATCATTCCATTTACCGATTATTGGTAGTTACTCTCAATCTTAGCAAATTCACCAGATGATTTAAGATTTTTCATAAATTCATTAAATTGCTCGCTCATACGCTTCCCTTTTTCATTGTAAGCAAACTGTAATTGCATCGGAGCCTTACCAACACTGTAATCACTCACCGTGAATTTTTTAAAGGCATTATTTTCCTTGGCATACCACTGCAGTGTGTTTTTTGCGATAACAGCAACACGTTGATTTTGCTGCATATCAACTAAAGCCTTCAGCATATCTATTTCAGAGTAAAAGTCTTCACGGTGCAACTTACCTGATGCAAATAATGCTTCAAATTGCGGGTAGGTATAACCAAAGCGGGCCATCAACACATAGCCGCCTAACTTATCAATCGCTGGAATATGACAACCACTGGGCATCACTAAAATATCTTCAACAACTGCGATACTATCACTCCAATAGTATTGCTTATTTCCACGATACCATTGCTCAGACTCTAAGCGTACATCGACTTTACCTGCATCAAGTAAGTGCTGTGAACGCACCTCGGGCACCAGCATGTATTGAATATCGTGATTATATTTTTCAGCAAAACGAGTTAATAGCTCATCAACAAGTCCTTTATGACCACTATCAGCAAAATGATAAGGGGGATAATCCGTGTCATACAGCGCAACCTGTAACGTTTCTGCTCGCACTAAAGGCGCAATTAAAAGCAATAATAAAAAAACAACAGCACGACTCATAATTTTCTCTCATAAAATTGAGCCAGGGATTGTATATAAATAGCACAAAAAAAGCGCAACCTAGGTTACGCTTTACGAAAATTCTGATAGGAATTTAGGATTAGATACCATCACCGTCAATATGTAAGCCACATTCACGGTTTAAACCGAAGAAACGTGTCTCTTCTTCTGTCATGCCAGGCTCAAGTTTACGGGTTGTATGAACATCGCCCATAGATACATAACCTTGCTCCCAAAGAGGGTGATACGGCAAATCATGCTTAGTTAGATACTGATAAATATCGCGGTTGTTCCACTCAATAAGTGGATACACTTTCACAGTACCACGGCTGATTTCAACAATTTGCTTGTCAGCTCGACTAGATGATTGCCCGCGGCGCAAACCACTAAACCACGTACCCGCTTCAAGCTCGTTTAAAGCACGGGTCATCGGCTCAACTTTATTCAGTTGATTGTACTGCTTAATACCGGCTTCACCTTGTTCCCAAAGTTTACCAAACTTCGCTTCTTGCCACGCCGGGCTAAGCTCAGCTTTATAAACTTTAAGATTAAGCGAAAGTCGCTCCGTCATTTGCTCGATGAACTGATAGGTTTCGGGGAACAAATAACCAGTGTCAGTCAGTACCACAGGAATATCTGGCTGCTGCGATGTCACTAAATGCAACATCACCGCCGCTTGAATACCAAAGCTCGACGACAAAAAGTGCGTGCTTGGTAAGTTTTCAAGTGCCCACGCAACACGCTCCTCTGCGCTTTTATCAGCCAGAAGACCATTAATATCAGCCAACATAGCTGTTTGGTCTTCTTTGCTCATCGTTAAGATGTTTTTAAATTCACTCATGGTTAATTCCAAACCTTAAAGCGGTGTCGCTTATAAAATTATGCGTGAAAATCGGTTACTGAAACTTTAACTTCAGCAACAATGCCTTTGCGAATTACAAAATCACCAAAACACTCGCCTTCATTACGCTCACTTGCCCATTGGCCAATTAGCTTATCGAATGCCTCTAGGTATACGTCTTCGCCAACATTTTCTAAATACAATTTAGGAATACGCGTGCCTTCACGGTTACCACCTAAGTACACGTTGTATTTACCCGGACCTTTACCGACCAGACCCGCTTCAGCCAACATTGCGCGGCCACAGCCATTCGGACAACCCACAACACGCATGATGATGTTGTCATCGCTGATGCCGTGCTTAGCTAATAACGCTTCAGTTTTCTCAATTAAGCTTGGTAAATAACGCTCAGCTTCAGCCATCGCTAACGGACACGTTGGTAATGCCACACACGCCATTGAGTTTTTACGCTGCTCTGTATGGCTGTCATCAATTAAGCCATGGTTACGAGCAATCTCTTCGATTACCGCTTTTTGATCAGCCGGAACACCTGCAATGATCAAGTTTTGATTTGCAGTCATGCGAAAATCACCTTGGTGGATTTCCGCAATTTTACGGCAGCCTGTTTTAAGAGGTTGATTTGGGTAATCTAAAATACGACCACTTTGGATAAACAGCGTTAAGTGGTGCTTACCATCAATACCTTCAACCCAACCGATACGGTCACCACGGTGAGTGAACTCATACGGGCGGCTTTGCTCAAATTGAACACCGGCACGTTTTTCAACTTCTGCTTTAAATACATCAGAACCTACACGGTCAAGTGTGTATTTAGTTTTCGCATTTTTACGATTTGAGCGGTTACCCCAATCACGCTGTACAGATACCACGTGCTCAGCAATTTTCAAGGTGTGCTCAAGTGGGATAAAACCAAAGTCATCTGCTTTACGAGGATACGTTGCGGTATCACCGTGAGTCATCGCAAGACCACCACCCACTAACACGTTAAAACCAACTAACTTGCCGTTTTCTGCAATTGCCACAAAGTTTAAGTCGTTCGCATGCACATCCACTTCATTGTTCGGTGGAATTGTCACAGTGGTTTTAAACTTACGTGGTAAGTAAGTTGAACCTAAAATTGGCTCTTCAGTGGTTTCACTCTTTTCACCATCTAACCAAATTTCAGCGTATGCTTTAGTTTTTGGTAATAGGTGCTCAGAGATCTTCGCAGCCCACTCGTACGCTTCTTGGTGAAGTTCAGACTCAACAGGGTTTGTTGTACATAACACGTTTCGGTTTACATCGCCCGCCGTTGCAATTGAGTCAATACCCACGCTATTAAGCATTTGGTGCATGCCTTTAATGTTTGGCTTAAGCACACCATGGAATTGGAACGTTTGACGCGTGGTTAAACGAATACTGCCATAGCTGGTTTTCTCTTCAGCAAACTTATCAATCGCTAACCATTGCTCTGGCTTGATGATACCGCCAGGCATACGAGCACGTAACATTACATTATGTAACGGCTCTAATTTTTGTTTAGCGCGCTCAGGGCGAATGTCACGGTCATCTTGCTGGTACATGCCGTGGAAACGGATCAGTTGGAAGTTATCAGCAGTGAAACCACCGGTGATCTCGTCTTTTAAATCTTGCTCAATGGTGCCACGTAAAAAGTTACTTTCTCTTTTCAAACGCTCGTTATCAGAAAGCTTTACGTTTTTGTCTTGTTCGCTCATGGTATTTCCTAAATTTGTTACTGTGACGGCTGTTAGCTTTAAACGTGATTAGTACACGTCTTTCTGATAGCGATTTGCGCTACGTAAATCTTTTAAATATTGCTCAGCTTGCTCATCATCTTTGCCGCTACTTTCTTTGATTATGTCTACAAGCGCCTGATGAACATCTTTCGCCATACGGTTTGCATCACCACAGATATAGAAATGAGCACCCGCTTCTAACCAAGCAAATACTTCTTGGCTGTTTTTGCGAAGTTTGTCTTGAACATATACTTTTTCAGCTTGGTCACGGCTGAACGCCACATCCACTTTAGTCAGTAAACCTGACTTCAAGTAACCTTGAATTTCAACTTGATATAAGAAGTCTTGAGTAAAGTGTGGGTTACCAAAGAATAACCAGTTTTTACCACTTGCTTCACGAGCATCACGCTCTTGTAAAAACGCACGGAATGGTGCAATACCCGTACCCGGACCTACCATGATAATTGGCGTTTCATCATTAGCCGGTAAACGGAAATTATCGTTATGCTCGCTAAATACTTTTACTTTGCAGCCTTCTTCAGCACGACGTGCTAAATAACCAGAACACCCACCTAAGTGCTCGCTACCAAATGCATCAAACTCAACCAGGCCCACCGTTAAGTGAACTTCGTCTTCAACTTCAGCTTGGCTAGATGCAATCGAATATAAACGTGCTTGTAGTTTACGTAAGCAGTCTACTAAGGTTTGCGCTTCTAGTTGAGCTGGGTTTTGACGAATAATATCGAAGATTTGGCGAGGTTCGATGTACTCACGCATTGCCGCTTTATCTTCAACTAAATTTAATAATTCAGGATTGCCAGTTGCTGTTGCATATTTTTCAACAAAACCTGGGTATGACTGGGTTAACTCTAATTTTTCGATTAATGCATCACGAATACTTAGCTCTTCATCGCCGAGTTTAACCGTGCTAGATGCATCAATTTGAGTAAGCGTAAGTACTTCATCAACAAGTGCTTCGTCATTTAAGAAGTAAACGCCTAGCGAATCACCCGGTGTATAGGTAATGTCTGAACCTTCTAATGAAATTTCAACATGACGCACATCTTTGGTTGAATCACGACCGGTAATTTTTTGCACAACGCTTAGCTCTGCAGCAAATGGGTTTTGCTTGGTGTATTGGCTTGCTGCTGGTGCCGCTGCACCAAATGGCATCGCCACAACTTGACCACCGCTTGCTTGTTGCTGCGCTTTAAGATCAGGTTCAAACGCATCAAGTGCACCATCAATCCACTTAGCAGCTTCATCATCGTAATCAACATCTAAGTCGGCACGCTGGAAAATAGTTTCTGCGCCAAGCTTGTTAAAACGCTCTTCAAAATCTTTTGCTGTTTGGCAGAAGAATTCGTAGCTTGAGTCACCTAACCCAATCACAGCAACTTTAACACCATCTAGTTTTGGTGCTTTTTTAGTTGCTAAAAACTCATGCAGGCTTTCAGCATCTTCAGGTGGCTCACCCTCACCGTAAGTTGAAACAACAACCGTGATGAACTTTTCTTTTTTCAGGGCAGTTGGCTTGTAGTCAGCCATGTTGACTAGCTTAACCGATAGACCACGTGACTCTGCTTGTTCTTTTAACTTGCTCGCCACGCCTTTAGCGTTACCCGTTTGCGAACCGTATAAAATAGTTAGCGGTGCAGCATCACCCGCAGCTGGAGCGGCAGCAACACCACCGGTTAATGCGCCTGCGTTTGCGTTAGCGGCTAAGTAACCACTTACCCACGCTTGCTGAATTGGATTAAGTTCAGCCACTAAGCCTTGCAGCTTCTGTACTTGCTCTTGCGATAGCGGACTCGCCGCTGCATTTAGTTGACTTAACAACATGAATTTATTCCTCGTAACCCTGAAAAGTTAACTGCGAAACGAACTTGCTACCATCATTTCGCGAACAATTTTTTCGACTTTAAAGACCCAATAGAAATGCTTTAAAGGTTTATCTGAGCGTGAAGAATAACGAGGTCTGAGGCGATTAAAAAAGAATAGAATCTGCTTTGATATTCCATTTAGTTATTAATTTAGTATTTATCCAAAAAAAACATGTTAGAAGTATGAATCCCCAAATAAGAAATTTTTATTAATTAACATTATTGCAACATAAGCCAATTAGCCTATACTCGCTGTGTTCATTTTGAGAACAGCAAAAACTATTAAAATATAAAAAGGAAACGATAATGTCACACGGGACATGTAAAAAATACCTGCTAGCCAGTACCTTACTGTGTTTAGCGAGTTCAACATTGGCAAATGTTAATAATGCCGACTTCGAAAACTGGTCAGCAAACAACCCTGCCAGCTGGAGCACCATAGATAGCGGTATAAGCCTTATTGCTAATAGCAATGTGGTTTACTCAGGCAATTACTCAGCGCAAGTCGTGGTTAATACTGGCACGCAAAGTAATACCGACTTACTACAGTTAGTGGATGTAGTGGCGGGTGAAAGCTATGAGTTTTCTACTTGGGTTTACCATACAGAAGGTGGCGTAAAAGCACGTTTAGTGGTTGATGGCTATCAGGGCTATTCTAATTCGGCATTAACTAATCAATGGCAACAAATCAGTTACCAGTACACGGCCTCTGCTACCACGTCAATTAGTGTTGGCCTGCGCTTTTACGATGTAACAGGCTTTGATGGCAGTGAAGTAGTGTATGTCGATAACTTTGCACCAAGCACTGACTCAACCCCACCTCCTACGGGCAGCTGCGCAGATAACCAAGTATCTTTAACGCTCACTACCGATAACTATGGTGAAGAAACCAGCTGGCAAATCACCAATAGCCAAGGTAGCACAGTGGCATCGGGCGGCAGCTATGCTGCAAATACCCAGTACAGTGAACAAGCATGTTTAACAGATGGTGACTATACCTTTACGATTTTTGATAGCTATGGTGATGGTATTTGCTGCTCATTCGGCAATGGCAGTTACAGTCTTTCTTTAGGTCAAACAGTACTTGCCAGTGGTGCAAGCTTCCAAAGCTCAGAAGCAACGCCGTTTACTTTGGGTGATAGCTCAGGCGACGGTGATGGTAGTGGTACAACCCCAACAGAGCCAACGGGATACTATGTTACAACGCAAGGCCTTAGCGGTTATGCACTGAAAACAGAGTTATACAACATCATTAAAGATCACAACTCACAAGGCTATTCTGCGATTTGGAGCTTTTACGATGTTGCTTCACGCGATAAGTATTTTGAAAACGACAACTCTATTTTAGACCGTTATTCAGAAAACCCTGCAGGCCAAGATAGCTACAACTATGTTGCTGTGAGCGACCAATGTGGGACATACAACAGCGAAGCAGATTGCTACAACCGTGAGCATTCTTTCCCGAAAAGTTGGTTTGGTGGAACAGTTGAGCCAATGAATTCAGACGTACATCACATTTTTGCCACTGATGGTTATGTGAATTCAAAACGCAGTAACTACCCATTTGGTGAAGTAGGTAGTGCAAGCTACACCTCTAGTAACGGCAGCAAATTAGGCAGCGCTGCTAGCTCATTAAATTACTCAGGAACGGTTTTTGAACCTATTGATGAATTTAAAGGTGACTTTGCAAGAGCGTATTTCTATATGGCAACACGCTATGAAAACGTGATTGGCTCATGGCAAAACAACACAACCTACAGTAATGCTGTATTAAATGGTTCATCTGATCAGGTCTTTGAGAGCTGGGTCGTTGCTATGTTATTAAAATGGCATAACGCAGACCCTGTTAGCCAATTAGAGCTTGACCGTAACCAAGCAGCTTATGAACATCAAGGTAACCGCAACCCATTTGTGGATCACCCAGAATTTGTAGAAATGATTTGGTAACTTCGTTAAGCCAAGGCGCTTAGTTTCGGCTAAGTGCCTTTTTTTAATCAAGCACAACGACTTTGTTTTCGTCAATTAACTCTGCCACATAGCGCTTTTCTAAATGCCACGGATGACGCTTCCAGCCCTGAAAACCAAAACCTGCTATATGCACTTTTGAAAACAATTTAAGGTAGTGAGCAATCGCTAAAGTACCTGAACTTGGGCAATATGGCTTATGTATTGTCGGCCCTAACGTTAGTAGGTACGCAAGCAGTGATTGGCGAAATTGCTGGGTTAATCGTTCTTGCTGCAAGCCTGTGCCATAGTGCTTAAACAAAGCGTCACCATGATCAAGTCGGCCATGACGACGGATCAGTTTGAATAGTTGCTGCATGAATAAGTTTGGCGCAGGATCAGTGACCATAATCTTGTTAAGTCCTTCAAGCGGCATAACAAGTGGCTCTTCAAGTAAACTTTGCGCCTGCCTCCCTCGCCCCAATAACCATAGATCTGTGCAACGCTTACCTAGGTGCGCAGGCATTGCTGCACAGCGATTAAAACGCACAACAGATGGACAATTATCGACCTGCTCAGCAAGCTCGGTATTAATCGGACCATTACCTAGAATAATTATCTGTGGCTGCTCATGCATAATGCAAAACTCCGTTTTATCCTTAAAACGACCTTATTTCACCTAAACTTTATGACCTACTAATGACAGTTCATGATAAGTTTAATACATGTGAAAAGCGCTTATGTGCAATCAGCAAGTTATTATCAACTTGAGATTGGGCACTATAGCCAAGAAGCTGTAACACCTGTTTTAACAGAGCTTGATGTTGCTGCTGTGGTGAGTGATTTACCACTTCTAATACCTCTAACATCGCTTGTGCATAGCTAGAACCTGAATGGATCGACTGCCAGATACGCGTTTGTATTTCGATAACTTGAGAAATCGACGTGTTATAAGTACTAACTTGCAGACTTAACAGATAATTTTCTAATAGATTCATTGTAGCGTCCTTTTTTAAAACGCCACTTTAAAAGCTCAAGTTAAGTTGAGGTAAAGTGTTTTATTATTACTTTTTACTCCACTTATTCATAATTTCTTTAAATAACTTAGCCTCTTTGTCTTCACAGGGTCTGGGCGATCCGCTTGGCACCCCAGATTTACCAAACACCGAGTTAAAATCTATGCCATAACACATACCATTTAACACCTCGATACGCTTGCTACCATCACCACTCTGCCAAACGACGGTTGCTTTATCAGAAACTGTTAATTGTGCAGGCACTGAAACCCTGCCTACAGGCAAATTATTATTTGCCCCTTCAACCTGCCTAAATAATGACGAATTAGAAGAGCCATTTTCAAAATTAAGCTGTGGGATTGGCGCATACGGGTTGAGTTTTTTAAAGGGTACTTCGGTTGTTTTTGAATTCTCAGGTGTCTGACTGGGCTTGATGACCTTAGTTGTCATTTCTTTGGGTTCACTAACTGAGTGTTCAACGACCTTAGCATCACTTTTCTGCTTAGGGCTGCTATAAGCGGTTTCCTCTTTTTGCGGCAAAGCCTTAGCCTCATCAACTATTTCTTGCGGTTGCTCCAGTAAAGGTTTGTCTTGGGTTTTCTGTAAACTAGGTAACGAAGTTAAATCAACACTCACATACGCGTTGATTACTTTAGGCGGCTCAGCGACTGCGGGGAGTTTCACAGACTTTCCATATCGAGCAAATAACAATAAAAGCATAGCATGTAGCGTAATCGAGATAATCCATGCTTTGTAATTCCCTTTTAACACCCAAGCGCCTCATTTTTATTTTTAAGAGTGTTAAGTGAATGAAATAGTTCATAAGAAAAGTGGTGAGTTAGCAAGTTAGCAAGTTAGCAAGTTAGCAAGTTAGCAAGTTAGCAAGTTAGCAAGTTAGCAAGTTAGCAAGTTAGCAAGTTAGCAAGTTAGCGAGAGTAACGTTTTAAGGTTCTAGGTCAAGTCTGTTCGTCGAGATGGTCTGGATTCAGCATGAGGTGTCACATGTGGTTTTATAGCTATGCAGCAACAACCCCTACCGCTCGACTGACGTCTGACAGCTTAACGCTTTTTGCTGTATTTTAAAAACAAAAAGCCCCAGCAAATGCCGGGGCTTTTTAGTAAGTAAACTTAATTAAAAATTAAGCTTGCTTTGGACGTTCAACAACGTCTACTAAAGTCCAAGACTTAGTCTTAGAAATAGGAGCACACTCACGGATAGTAACTACGTCACCAGCTTGAGCTGTGTTGTTTTCGTCATGTACGTGTAGTTTAGTCGTACGTTTGATGAATTTCCCATAAACTGGGTGCTTCACGTAACGTGCGATAGCAACAGTGAAAGATTTATCCATCTTGTCGCTGATTACACGGCCTTGAAGAGTACGGATTTTATCGCTCATTATTGACCTGCCTTCTGGTTAATAACTGTTTTTACACGCGCGATATCGCGACGTACTGTTCTTAGCGTGTGTGTCTGAGCTAACTGACCAGTGCTTGCTTGCATGCGCAGGTTAAACTGCTCACGAAGAAGTCCTAGAAGTTCAGCGTTAAGCTCTTCTACGCTTTTGTCTTTTAGTTCGCTAGCTTTCATTACATCACCGTCCGAGTTACGAAAGTTGTTGTGAATGGTAATTTACGCGCTGCAAGGTTAAATGCTTCACGAGCAAGCTCTTCAGAAACACCTTCCATTTCGTAAAGTACTTTACCAGGTTGAATTTCAGCAACCCAATATTCAACAGAACCTTTACCTTTACCCATACGAACTTCTAATGGTTTGTTCGTAATTGGCTTATCTGGGAATACACGAATCCAGATTTTACCTTGACGCTTTACGTGACGTGTCATAGCACGACGAGCTGCTTCGATTTGACGAGCAGTCATACGGCCACGGCCAGTAGCTTTCAAACCGAAAGTACCGAAGCTTACTTTGTTACCGTTTTGCGCTAAACCGCGGTTGCGGCCTTTGTGCATTTTACGGAATTTTGTACGTTTTGGCTGTAACATTACTCGCTACCTCTACTTAGCACTTTTTTTGGCTTTCTTTGGCGCGCGTTTAGCTGGCTTCTCTTGCTCTTGTACTAGTGGTAAACCACCAATAACTTCGCCTTTGAAGATCCAAACTTTAACACCAATGATACCATAAGTGGTTAAGGCTTCAGAAGTTGCGTAGTCGATATCAGCACGAAGAGTATGTAGAGGTACACGACCTTCACGATACCATTCTGAACGTGCGATCTCAGCACCGCCAAGACGACCGCTAACTTCAACTTTGATACCTTTTGCACCAATGCGCATTGCATTTTGTACCGAACGCTTCATAGCGCGACGGAACATAACACGACGCTCTAGTTGTGACGCAATACCGTCAGCTACTAGTTGTGCATCAAGTTCAGGCTTACGAACTTCAGAAATATTGATCTGAGCCGGAACACCTGCAATCTTAGTTACTGCTTGACGTAGTTTTTCAACGTCTTCGCCTTTTTTACCGATAACAACACCAGGACGAGCTGTGTGAATTGTTACACGGATAGATTTAGCTGGACGCTCGATAACGATTTTAGACACAGAAGCCGCTTTTAATTCCTTAGTAAGGAATGCACGTACTTTGTGATCGCCAAAAAGCTGATCAGAGAAATCTTTTGAATTCGCGTACCAGGTAGAAACCCAAGGTTTAGAGATACCTAGGCGAATACCAGTAGGATGAACTTTTTGTCCCATTACTTATACTCCTAGCTATCTGAAACCACAACAGTGATGTGGCTTGTACGCTTAAGGATGCGGTCAGCGCGTCCTTTAGCACGTGGCATAATACGCTTCATTGTAGGACCATCGTCCACAAAGATCGTAGTTACACGAAGCTCATCAATGTCAGCACCTTCGTTATGCTCTGCGTTAGCAATAGCAGACTCAAGTACTTTCTTAACTAATACAGCCGCTTTTTTAGGGCTGTACGCCAGGATTTCTAGAGCGCGATCAACCGGAAGTCCGCGGATCTGATCTGCAACTAGACGTGCTTTTTGCGCCGAACCAGAGGCGAATTTATGTTTAGCTAATGCTTGCATTTATCATTCCCCTCTTAACGTTTCTTCGCTTTCTTATCCGCGACGTGACCGCGGTAAGTGCGAGTTGGTGCAAATTCACCTAGTTTGTGACCGATCATTTCGTCTGTGATGAACACAGGAACGTGCTGACGACCATTATGGACAGCGATGGTCAATCCGATCATGTTAGGTATGATCATTGAACGACGGCTCCAAGTTTTAATTGGCTTCTTGTCACCGCTTTCCAACGCTTTCTCTACCTTCTTCAGCAAGTGTAGGTCAATAAAAGGACCTTTCTTGAGAGAACGTGGCATGGCTATTCCTCAACTATTATTTAGTACGACGACGTACGATAAACTTATCAGTACGCTTGTTCTTACGTGTCTTAGCACCTTTAGTCGGTTTACCCCATGGAGACACAGGATGACGACCACCAGATGTACGACCTTCACCACCACCGTGCGGGTGATCTACCGGGTTCATGGCAACACCACGAACTGTCGGACGGATACCACGCCAGCGATTTGCACCAGCTTTACCTAGTGAACGAAGCATATGCTCAGCATTACCTACTTCACCAAGTGTTGCGCGACAGTCAGCTGGAACTTTACGAACTTCGCCAGAACGAAGACGTAGAGTCACGTATTGACCTTCACGTGCAAGGATTTGAACGTATGCACCAGCAGAACGTGCGATTTGAGCACCTTTACCTGGTTTTAATTCTACGTTGTGAACAGTCGAACCTACAGGCATGTTACGCATTGGTAATGTGTTACCAGCTTTGATTGGTGCATCAACACCAGACTGGATTGAATCACCAGCTTGTAAGCCTTTAGGTGCAATAATGTAACGACGCTCACCGTCTGCATATAATACAAGAGCGATGTTTGCGCTACGGTTTGGATCATACTCTAGACGCTCAACAACAGCTGGAATGCCATCTTTAGTGCGTTTAAAGTCGATTACACGGTAATGATGCTTGTGACCACCACCGATGTGACGAACCGTGATACGACCTTTGTTATTACGACCACCAGACTTAGAGTTTTTCTCTAGTAGTGGTGCGTAAGGTTTACCCTTATGAAGATCTGGGTTAACCACTTTAACCAGGTGACGACGACCCGCAGAAGTTGGTTTACACTTTTGAAGTGCCATAATTCTAACTCCCCTTATTACTCGGCGCCGCCGACAAAGTCTAGCTCGCTACCTTCTTTAAGAGTAACGTAAGCTTTCTTCCAGTCTGAACGACGACCGAAACGCATGCCAGTACGTTTTGTTTTACCCTTAACGTTTAGTGTGCGAACACCAGTTACTTCTACTTCAAAAAGCTTCTCAACTGCAGCTTTAACTTCAGCTTTAGTTGCATCTTTAGCTACTTTGAAAACAATCGTGTTGTTCTCTTCAGCAGAGATAGTGCTTTTTTCAGAGATGTGTGGAGCAAGGATCACTTTTAAAAGACGTTCTTCACGGATCATGCTAGCGCCTCCTCAAGTTGCTTAACAGCAGCAGCTGTAATAAGTACCTTATCGAAAGCGATTAGGCTTACAGGATCGATACCAGCTACATCACGCGTGTCAACCTTGTACAGGTTACGTGCCGATAAGAATAGATTCTCATCTAATTCTTCAGTCACGATTAGAACATCTTTAAGCTCAAGTTCTTTAAGCTTAGCAACTAGTTCTTTAGTTTTTGGTGCTTCAAGACCAAACTGTTCAACAACGATTAAACGCTCTTGACGAACTAATTCAGATAAGATGCTTTTGATCGCACCGCGGTACATTTTACGGTTTACTTTTTGGCTGTGGTCTTGTGGTTTAGCTGCGAAGCTAACGCCACCTGAACGCCAAATTGGGCTACGAATTGTACCAGCACGTGCACGGCCAGTACCTTTTTGAGACCATGGTTTTTTACCACCACCGCTAACTTCAGAACGTGTCTTCTGAGCACGAGTACCTTGACGAGCACCTGCTGCGTAAGCAACAACTACTTGGTGTACTAATGCTTCGTTAAACTCACGTCCAAAAGTAGCTTCAGAAACTTCAAGAGCGCCAGAAGCGTCTTTAATTGCTAATTCCATCACTAAATCTCCAGGACTTATGCTTTAACAGCTGGTTTAACGATAACGTCACCGCCGATAGCGCCAGGTACTGCACCTTTAACTAAAAGCAAGTTACGCTCAGCGTCAACGCGAACTAGTTCTAAGTTTTGAGTCGTTACACGCTCAGCACCCATGTGACCGGCCATTTTCTTACCTTTGAACACCTTACCAGGTGATTGGTTTTGACCGATTGAACCAGGAGCACGGTGAGATAGAGAGTTACCGTGAGTAGCGTCTTGCATGCTGAAGTTCCAGCGCTTAACACCACCTTGGAAACCTTTACCTTTAGAAGTACCGGTTACGTCAACTTTGTTGATTTCGTTGAATAATTCAACAGTAAGCTCAGCGCCTACTTCAAAATCGCCTTCACCACCATTTAGGCGGAATTCCCACAGACCGCGACCCGCTTCAACACCAGCTTTAGCGAAGTGACCCGCTGCTGCTTTGTTTACACGGCTTGCTTTTTTAGTGCCTGCGGTTACTTGAAGCGCGTTATAACCGTCTGTTGCTTCAGATTTGATCTGAGCAATACGGTTAGGTGTCGCTTCGATAACTGTCACAGGGATAGATACACCATCTTCAGTGAAGATACGTGTCATACCCACTTTACGACCGACTAGACCTAATGCCATTTTCCTAAAACCTCTCTAATCTTCCGATTAACCCAGGCTGATTTGAACATCAACACCAGCAGCAAGATCTAAACGCATAAGAGCGTCAACAGTCTTGTCAGTTGGTTCTACGATGTCGATCAGACGTTTATGGGTGCGGATTTCGTACTGATCACGCGCGTCTTTGTTTACGTGCGGTGAAGTTAGTACAGTAAAACGTTCAAAGCGTGTAGGTAGTGGAATTGGACCACGTACTTGAGCGCCAGTGCGTTTCGCAGTTTCCACGATTTCCGCCGTTGATTGGTCAATCAAACGGTGGTCAAAAGCTTTTAGGCGAATACGAATGCGTTGATTTGACATTCTTAAACCTCAATATAAAGAGCATTTAAAAAGAGCATAAAAAAACGACCGAAACAATCTTACTAACTAAGATGTCGGCTGTTCTCTTATATCTACGTTGAATTCCAAATCGGAATTCCTGTTTATTAGCTTGAAATCCAAGCTTAATCTATCCTTCCAAGTTCCCGAGGGAATTTTGAAAGCCTGCGTATTATAGTGAGATTGGTGATAAATGCAACAACTTTTTAGAATTAAAAGCGACAAGGCCGCCTTTAGATTAAATTTCGATTAAATACGAACTATATTCAGCTTCGCTATGTCTTTGCTTTACTATAGTTAATTTGAATAAATGCAAAAGCAGAAGAATCGCAATGGTCAGTCCAGTTAATAATTGTTATTCTATGCCGCTTATTTTTGGCCACTCTCGGTCTATTTAATATTTACTGATACCAATTTACATAATGAGATGCCTTTGTAAATTGGTGTAATAGCTTTGGTGAGTTGATGCGTATCATTAATCGTTGTTTAAATTTCATTTCTGCCGGTATGAACCGCTTGTTTGTAAAAAGTAAGGTGCTGCCAGAAAACCCGATTGAACAATACAATCTTAATCCAGCCAACCCGACCTTCTATATCGTTAGGCTAAATGCGCGCTCAGATTTAGCCGCACTGGCACGGGTATGTAAAAAGTATGGTTTACCAAACCCGACGCAAGAGCAACTGTTAGGTAATGCTGAACTAGAGCGTTTTATTGGTATTCAAAACCCACCTCCGCTGTTTGGCAATAAAAGCAAACCAAGTAATGCGCTGCAGCAAGGCAAACAAATTATCGATCATCTGATGCAATCAGGTGAGAAAAACGTCCAAGTGATCCCAGTGACTATTTTATGGGGCCGAAATCCGGGTAAAGAGAAGCCAGGCTTAGGCACGTTAGTGTCGCATTCGTTAACCCCAAGCTGGTTTCGCAAGTTCTTTGTATTGCTATTCTCAGGCCGCGATAACTTTATCCGTTTTAGCCAACCGCTCGACTTATCATTACTGGTCAATGAAAAAGCCGATGTTGATGAACTACCACATAAGCTTTTACGTGTTGCTCGCGTGCACTTTCGCCGTCAAAAATTGGCAGCGACAGGCCCGAAAATGCCATCACGTGAACAACTATTTAATTCGCTACTAGCCTCACCCACAATTAAAAAAGCGATTCAAATAGAAGCAAAAGAAAAGAACATCAGCCAAGAGCAAGCGCGTCAAAATGCGCTGAAATTACTTGATGAGATTGCGGCAAATTATAGTGATGCCACCATTCGTGTAGCAGATAGAATTTTAACCTGGCTATGGAATAAGCTTTATAACGGTATTGATATTAAGTTTTCTGAGCAAGTCCATGAGCTCACAGATAAAGGTCACGAAATTATCTATATGCCATGTCACCGCTCGCACATGGATTACTTATTGCTGACCTACTCTATTTACCATTTAGGGTTAGTACCGCCGCATATCGTCGCGGGTATCAACTTAAATTTCTTCCCAGCCGGTGGTGTATTCCGTCGCAGTGGTGCTTTTTTTATTCGCCGTTCATTCGCGGGCAATAAGTTATATTCATCAGTATTTAAAGAGTACCTGAGTCAGTTATTCATTAAAGGTTACTCGGTGAAGTTTTACACGGAAGGCGGCCGCAGTCGTACAGGCCGCTTATTACCGCCAAAAACAGGCATGCTCGCTATGACGTTACAAGCGATGCTCCGTGGCATTGATCGTCCAATTTCAATTGTGCCTGTGTATATTGGTTATGAACATGTGATGGAAATTAATACCTACTTAAAAGAACTTGCCGGCAACGACAAAAAAGGTGAGTCGGTATTAGGTATTTTCAAAGCTATTAAAAATCTGAAGAACTATGGCCGTGGTTACTTAAACTTTGGCGATCCTATATCGATTAACCAATACTTGAATGAACAGCAGCCTGATTGGCGCGAGTCTATTCACCCAACCGACGTACAAAAGCCGCAATGGCTTGGACCGCAGGTTGCCAACCTTGCTGATAAAGTAATGGTTAATATTAACAGCGCCGCTGCACTCAATGCAGTGAATCTTCTCGCGATGATTTTACTGGTAAATGATAAGCACGCGTTAAGTAAGCCTAAGTTGATTGCTCAGCTTGAGTTTTATTTACATTTACAGCGTAGCGCCAGCTACAGCGACAAGGTAACCACTCCTAATGAAAGTGCTGAGCAGCTATTAGAGCATGCCCTTAAACTTAATAAGTTTGATGTTATCAGTGATGAATTTGGCGAAATTATCGCTATCAATGATAAAGAGAAAACGTTATTCAATTACTACCGTAATAACGTATTACACTTATTTGCTGTACCAAGCTTGCTGGCACTGCATTTATTTAAGGCACATAAAACGACGATGGCAGATTGCCAAGCCCTGATCGCACGTTTTTATCCATTATTTGCCAAAGAGTGGTTCTTACATGAGTTAGATGAAAACTACATTACGCGTGTTCTTGCTAGTTTCGTTGACCAAGATCTGATTGAAATTGAGGGTGATAATATCAAGATCACTAACAGCAACGACTGCTTGGCAAAACTTGAAATGCTCGGCCGCGCTTTAAGCTTAACATTACAACGCTACGCTATCGTGGTTGGATTTATTCAAACAAGTAGCGGTATTGAACGTGAAGAACTTGAGCACGAAAGCCAAGTATTAGCAGAACGTTTAGGTACCTTGCACGGCATTAAAACCCCTGAGTTCTTTGACAAAAAAGTACTTATTGGTTTTATTTCAAGCTTGCGAGAGCAAAAACTAATTACAGAGACAGAGCAAGGCTTAACGGGTAGTAATGAGCTGTGTGAAGTGTATTTATATCTTAAAGCATTGCTGCCAGCACGGGTCTGGCAGTCAATTGACGACATAGTGCAAAGCCAAGCTCAGCACGCAAAAGATTAACGCTGACGCATTACCCCTTCTTGGATCGTTGAGGCAACAAGGTTGCCTTGACGGTCAAAGAATTGACCTCGTACCAATCCTCGACCTGAGCTCGCACTTGGGCTATCAATCGAATATAAAATCCAATCATCAAGTCTAAACGGACGGTGGAACCACATTGCATGGTCAATCGTCGCAACCTGCATGTTAGGCTGCATAAACGATACACCGTGCGGTTGTAACGCCGTTGGTAAAAACTCAAAGTCAGATGCGTACGCAAGTAAGTAGTTATGGATACGCTGATCGTCTGGCATCTCACCATTGGCTTTAAACCAAATATGTTTAACCGGCTCCATCACTTGTGGCTTAAATGGGTTATGAAAGGTCACTGGACGCATTTCGATGGGCACTTCACGAATAAACTTATTGCGAATTGGTTCAGGAATAAGCTCTGCATTCGCTTGGTAGAACTCAAGTGAAGACTTTAACTCTTCAGGCTGTGGTACGTCTGGCATTTGTGCTTGATGCGATAAGCCCTCTTCTTCACCTTGGAAAGAAGCGGTCATGTAAAAAATGGGCTTACCGTATTGGATTGCTTTGACACGGCGAGTACTAAAACTTTTACCATCGCGAATATTTTCTACATCATATACGATTGGTTTAGCAGCATCACCCGGACGTAGAAAGTATGAATGCAACGAATGAACAATACGCCCTTCTGGTAACGTTTCTTTAGCGGCCGATAATGCTTGGCCCATTACTTGGCCCCCGAAAACCGCTCTAAATCCTAAATCTTGGCTTTGGCCGCGATACAAGCCTTGCTCAATTTCTTCTAACGACAACAACGACAGTAAGTCATCTAATACTTGGCTCATTTATTTATCCTCAATCCCGACAAGCGTTTAATGATACTATAGACTAATTGGAAGTAAATCTTTGTAAGAGCACCTCATTATGGCTTATTGGCTTTTAAAAACAGAACCCGATGCATTTTCAATTGATGATCTAAAAAACGCTCCTGAGCAAACCTCTATGTGGGATGGCGTGCGCAATTATCAAGCCCGAAACTTTCTACGCGATGGCTTTAAACAAGGCGACTTGGTGATGATTTATCATTCAAGTTGTAAGCAAGTAGGGGTAGCAGGAATAGCCACGGTCAGCCGAGAAGCTTATGCCGACCCAACACAATTTGATTTAAACAGCGATTACTACGATGCCAAAGCAACCGCTGATAACCCGCGCTGGTATGTCGTTGATGTAACCTATCAATCACACCTGAAAAAACTGGTTAGCCTGCAAGCAATTAAAGCCAATGATGCAATCACCGAAATTGCCCTTAAAAAAGGCGGTCGGCTATCTGTAATGCCTGTAACTGAACATGATTGGCAACAGATAATCGCAATGAGCGAGCGCTAAGCATATAAAATAGCGGCCATTTTTAATGAGCTGCTATTTTTGCTATAATTCGCCACCTTTATTTAAGAGGGTACGTGGGGGATGTATGAAATTATTATATTGGTTAGATGAATGGACCAACCTGCCCCGCGATGCACAACAAAGCCAAGTCCCCTTTAGCGGCGGTGATTTACTTGGTGATGTGTATGTGAAATACCATATCATCGATGCAAATAAGCCTCTGCTATTTACCTTCTCACCTGCCGGAACCAACTACCAAGAACATGATCTCACAGATGATTTTTCGCCCTGGGCTTATAAGCTCGCGAAAAAACAAGATGTGAATGTGATTGCCTTTCAGCATTTAGGTATTAGTAACTGGTTTAGACACCGCAACTTATTATTTTTTATTGAGCAATTAGCGCCGCTGATTGGCGGATTTAAAGAGCGCTTAGGATATGGTTTGAGCCGCGGTGGCTTTGCTGTAGGAGCCTTTGCCAATTTGTTGAAGCTTGATAAGGTCTTATTATTTCACCCTGTCAGCACAAAAAATAAAGACAAAGCGCCGTGGGATGACCGTTCTAGCACAGATATCGCGCAAAAGTTCGATTGGAATGGCGACTATCACGATTTAGATTTAGGCCAAGCAAAGGGTTATATTATTTACGACCCGACCAATCGCATTGACCGAGCTCATGCAAAACGCTACCCACAACTCACCCATTTACGGGTGTTTGGTATGGGCCACAGTGTTCATGCAACATATCTCAATAAGTTTGGTTTTTATAAAGATGTGGCCGTTGATTTTATTCGCCACCAGCAAGTCGATATTGCACAATTCCGCCAACAAACAAAAACGCTACGATTTAAAGAAGACTATTACCGTCGACTCAATAAGGCCAACAAAACATCGCCACATCGCTTAGCGCTACTGAGCACCGCCCACACTATTTTAACTGAAGAAAAAGCGGAGCATCTGCAAGAGCAAAAAGATGCGATCGATGTGCAGCCACTGATTGATGTGGCCATCAAACATCAGGATGCGCACCCCAAAGATGCCATTAAAATTTTAGAAGTCGCGCAGCAGCTATCGCCAAATGATCCTTTGATTGAGCATAAACTAAAGCAATTGAAGTAATTAGCAGCTTAAAGCTGTAAGGCTGCAATAAGTAAAAGATGCTAACTCTTAGGTTTCACTTTACGGTGTTTTTTGACCCGCCCGTGTTTGGGGATAATAGTTAAGTACATCACTAAAGCTAACCACGAAAAGAAGATGATACCGATTAACCAAGCATTCTTTTCGTGGCCCTGAGTGCGTTTACTATTGAGCACAATGACCACAGGTAAAATGTAGGCACTCAATACAATAATTAAAAACGCAACTTCATTCATAGATCATCATACCAACGCTGACCAATCAACTTCATCGCTCAATACTCGTTCTGCAGCAATATAATGCAAAATATCGCCTTCACTTACTACATAATCCAGCGGCGGGTTTAGGTCCATATTTTTTGCACTCAAATTATGTGCTACACCGAGTAATATCGCATCGTGGCTGTATTTAAAGTGATGAAACAGCTTGCCAAATTCCATTGCTTGCACGCCTTTTGGAATAGGTAAACTAAACTGAGTATCACCATGAAGTGTTGATAACAACTCTTCTTGCACCCGGCTTGAACCTGGATCTTGCATTGAACGTACTAAGATTTCGGCTGATTTAGCACTGCTACATTCAACATTGTGACAGTGCTCATGCAGCATTTCGATTTTAGTTTCGTCAGTAAAGTGCGCACTTATGTGACAATGCTTATTTACTAACTTGCTGATACGCAATGCTGTTGTGAACGTTTGATCATCATCTTGACCATCAATGATAATTTTATCAGCGCGTTCAATCGCGATTCTTTTCAACTCATCTAGGTCGGTAAAGCTACTAAGACGAGCAAAATCAACCATTGGATTTGTTAAAAATGGGTGCTCCATTTGTTCAGTAACCGCCAATAGAATTCGACGATCTAAGCGTTTCTGATCAGCAAGAATATAGTCAACCATCTTCTTAGTTCGAGTATCGTGCCAACCAAAAATAATAATGTGATTGTTTATATGTGCGAAGCTTTTATCACCCGTCATAGCGCGCCTGATTAAGTAAGTTACTGTTTGCCCTGTTTTTCCCAACAGAACACCAAATAGTGCTAAACCAAAAGGTATTTGCAGTAATGCAACAATCCAGCGGCCAAGCTCGGTGCTGGCACTAAAGTCGCCATAGCCAACCGTTGATGTTGTCACAACATAATAATATACGTAGGTACTTAGTGGTGTTAAAGCTTGCTCTCCTGCAAGCATAAGCAGCCACCATATAAGTAGCATATGCAAAAGCGTGGTAACGACCACAGCCTGCCAACTTACTTGATCAATATGACTGCGGATAAGTACCACTATACGATTTAATAAATAGTGCATGATCCTTGCGAATTATCGTAGAAGAAATTAACGATACGGTACTGGAATGCCAGCTCTTTGGCAACTGATGGAAAATTCCTAATGCATGTCGATGAAAAATAATAGTAGACTATACTATCTCTGTATTAGGTGTTTAGGGTGAAATATGTCAGGTGTTCTTGCTTCTGTTGATAAGCGTACGCAACTGGTCGGTGAAAACCGCTTAGAGCTTTTGCTATTTTACCTACACAGCCGTCACTTATTTGCACTCAATGTGTTTAAAGTTAAGGAAGTGGTAAAGCTGCCACATATTAGCAAAATTCCTCACGCGCATCCTAAAGTGTCGGGCGTGGTTGATATTCGCGGTGAATCAATTCCGGTGATTGATTTGCGCAAAGCAATTAACATGCCTGAAGCGAAACACATCGAAGATACAAACCTCGTCATCACTGAATACAATCGCACCGTACAAGGCTTTTTAATTGGCAAGGTTGATCAGATCATTAATATGACTTGGTCAGACATTATGCCGCCGCCAACCGCAATTGGTAAAAATCACTACCTCACAGCCTTAACAAAAGTAAAACGCGATGGCCAAGAGCATTTGGTTGAAATAATCGATGTAGAAAAAGTACTTGCCGAAATCGTCGAGTACGAGGTTCACATTTCTGAAGATATTCTTGATAAGAGTATCGTAAACGAATTTGCAGGCCGCAAAATTCTTCATGCTGATGATTCACCAACGGCTCGTAAACAAGTAAGCGATACTTTATCGCAGCTTGGCATCGAGATTATTCCTGCTCGTAACGGACTTGAGGCACTCGAAATGCTAAAAGGCTGGGCTGATCAAGGCAGAGATGTTGAAAAAGAATTACTTATGGTGATCACCGATGCAGAAATGCCCGCAATGGATGGTTATCGTTTAACACACGAAATTCGCAACGACAGCCGAATGAAGAACCTACATATCGTGCTCAACACATCCTTGAGTGGTAGCTTTAACCAAGCTTTGGTCGAGAAGGTTGGCTGTAATGCGTTCTTATCTAAGTTCCAGCCAATACTGTTAGTCGAAGAAGTGCAAGCCCGCTTAAAAGCCGTGCTTGAGCAAGATTCACAGTAAGCGTTTTTAGCATCCAGTTTTAAAAACATACGCTAAAGCAACGGCGTCGCAATTTGCCAATCATCGTTATTCATGATTTATTGGCATTATCGATTCGACGACAACAATAAAAACTATGCTAAATCGCGTTGCTAAACCATTCACTAAACTAGTTGAGCGTTACCTACCCGACCCGTTTATATTTGTTATTTTGCTCACCTTACTGAGCTTCATCGTTGCAAGCCTCTTTACCCCATCAACACCCACACAAGTACTTGCCGCTTGGGGTGGAGGGTTTTGGAACCTATTACAATTTGCCATGCAAATGCTGCTGGTTCTGCTAACGGGCTATATGCTAGCAAGTACTCCCGTTATGCGCAGTTTACTCAATAAATTGGCAACTCTCGCCAACAGCCCAGCTAAAGCAATCATTCTCGTGACCCTCGTATCTTTGCTAGCTAGCTGGCTAAATTGGGGCTTTGGTTTAGTGATTGGCGCTTTGTTCGCCAAAGCAATTGCGAAACAAACCCGCGTTGATTACCGTTTATTAGTAGCCAGTGCCTATTCAGGCTTTATTGTTTGGCATGGTGGCTTAGCCGGTTCAGTGCCGCTGACCATCGCAACCGATGGCCATTTTGCACAGCAAAGTATTGGGGTAATAGGCACCGAAAACACGATTTTTTCGGCATTTAATATCGCTATTGTTGTGGGCTTATTTATTATCATGCCGCTTGTAAATCGCTATATGTTGCCAAGCGAAAAAGACAGCGTTTATGTTGACCCCGCAAAGCTTGAAGATAAATCAAAGCAAGCAGATACACCCACCCGCCCCGCCGAAGTAATTGAACATAGCCGTTTGCTAGGTATGGGGATAGGTGCTGTTGGTCTTGCCTATTTATTCTATTATTTTGTGTTAAACGGAGGCGGCTTAAACTTAAATAGCGTGATCGCGATTTTCTTATTTAGCGCAATTTTACTGCATCAAACACCGCATAATTTACTCAGTAGCTTACAGCAAGCAATTCCCAGCGGAGCTGGCATAGTGATTCAATTTCCGTTTTATGCAGGGATCATGGCTATCATGGTAAAAACGGGACTTGCTCAACAATTCTCTGAAGGATTTATTGCCATTGCAACAGCCGAAACGCTGCCTTTTTGGAGTTTTTTAAGTGCAGGGTTTGTGAATATCTTTGTGCCATCAGGCGGCGGTCAGTGGGCAGTGCAAGCGCCAATTGTCATTCCCGCCGCACAATCACTTGGTGCTGATATGCCACGTGTTGCTATGGCTGTCGCATGGGGTGATGCTTGGACCAACCTAATTCAGCCGTTCTGGGCACTCCCTGTTCTCGCTATTGCTGGTTTAAAAGCCAAAGACATCATGGGCTTTTGCTTAGTGCAACTAGTGATCACTGGCGTGTTTATATCTGTGATGCTGAGCTTTTATCCTTAATAGCCATATTAAGGTAAGTATTGAGTAGAGCTCATGATTAGTTTTAGTAAATAGGCAAATCATGAGCTTAAAGTTATGCAGTGCAATTACAGTAATTGAAATTGGTCAGCATCTAAGTGAGCAGGAAAAGCCTTTCTAAAGTCATCTAACGGTGATTTTTCTAAGCGCTTAATAATGATACCCGATTGGTTATCTTCAAGCGTAGCCAAAGTATCACCTTTAAAATCATAAACTGCGGTGCCACCACTGTGAGCAATATCATTACCATCTGCACCAATACGATTGACGCCCACGACATAACACACGTTTTCCATTGCGCGTGCTTTTAACAGGGTATCCCATACATGGCGACGTGCCGCCGGCCAATTGGCTACGTTGATCATCACATCATAGTCATTGCAGTTTCGTTGGAATACAGGAAAGCGCAAGTCGTAACACACTTGCGGTAAAATGCGAAAATCATTGATTGTGAATATCTCGCGTTGCGTACCTGCTGCAACAAAATTACCTTCGTTACCTAAGCAGAATAAATGGCGTTTATCGTAATACTTTACTTCACCATTTGGCCAAACCCAATAAAATCGATTGGCCTTTTTGTCACCTTTTGCAACTAAAACAGAACCAGCAATCACGGCATTCTTTTGCTTCGCAGTGGCTTGTAACCAGCTAAGTACTTCGCCTTGTTCAGGCTCACTGCAATCTAGATTAATCGCAAAACCCGTGGCAAACGTTTCTGGCAAGACAATTAACTCGACCTGCTCGTTTAAGTTATTAAGCTGCTCAGAAAAATGCGTAAGATTAGCGCTTTTATCAAGCCAATGCAGTGATGACTGCACTAAAGCCAAGGTTAAAGTTGACATAAAATCTCCGCGGCACGTTTTAATGTGTCATCATTTTTTGCAAAACATAAACGAATCACTTTGTCGCTGCTTGCAGTGTTATAAAACACACTGAGTGGTACAGCTGCAACACCCGCTTGCTCAACCAGCCATTGGCAAAACTCAACATCATCAAGATCAGACACATCACTGTAATCGAGTAGCAAAAAGTAGGTGCCTTCACTTGGTAATATTTTAAAACGGCTTTGCGCTAGTGCTTCGCTGAGCAAGTCGCGTTTTTGTTGATAAAAACAACTAAGTTCATCAACATGTTCTGGCTCTAACTCAAGCATATCAGCTAGTGCATGCTGGGCAGGCGTAAAACTTGAAAAGGTCACATATTGGTGAATTTTACGAAACTCTACCATCAACTGTGCAGGTGCAACACAATAACCCATCTTCCAGCCGGTACTATGAAAGGTTTTGCCAAAGCTTGAGATAACAAAACTATGTGCAAATAGCTCAGGGTCGGTCAGCGCACTTAAATGCAAAGCGCCATCAAAGGTAATGTGCTCATACACTTCATCACTAATTACATATAAATCATGCTTAGCAACAAGCGCTTTAAGGGCGTTAATATCTTCTGTTTTAAAGATTTTACCGCTTGGGTTATGTGGCGTGTTGATGATGATGACACGTGTTTTGTCTGTGATGACATCGGCTACGGCTTGCCAATCGATTTTATAATCTGGCGCATGCAAAGCAACATGAACTGAACGACCACCTGCAAGTTCAATTGCCGGTTGGTAAGAGTCATAAGCAGGGTCAAACACCACCACTTCGTCACCCTCTTTGACAAGTGCTTGAATCGCTACAAATAATGCCTCTGTTGCCCCTGACGTAACAGTAACTTGTTGCTCGTAATTTATGTTGTTATGGTATTTTCTCGCTATCAGAGCCGCTATTTGCTGTTGTAGCTTTGCAATACCACTTGAAGGCGCATATTGATTTACCCCCTCAAGTACATAATGATTGAGTTGTTTTTTTAGCAATTCAGGTGCATCAAACTCAGGAAAACCCTGAGATAAGTTAATAGCTTGATACTGATTTGCCAGAGCTGTCATTTGACTAAAAATGCTGGTGCCTAAATTCGGCAATTTACTTTCAAACACAGAGGTTCCTTAAAGATGGTTTTGCGCCCGAAGCGATGCTATCATTGCTTAAAACAGATGTATAGCCGTCTAAATAACTTTTAGAATGTCGAGGAATATATGCATAACAATACCGCTATTTCAGAACTAATTGAAGCTGGTAAATGGGTAAGCCAACGTGGCTGGGTCCCTGCTACTGGTGGTAACTTTTCAGCCCGCACTGCAAGCGGTTATGTCGTCACAGCAAGTGGCTTCGATAAAGGCCAACTCGGCACTCATGCGTTTATTGAATTTGACCATGAAGGTAATCGCACTAAAGGCTCTGGTAATCCATCAGCTGAAACCGAGCTACATTTAAATATGTATAAGCTTATCCCATCAGCTAAATTTGTTTTGCATACCCATTCTGTTGCAGCAACTGTGTTATCGCGTGTGATCAAAGGCCACGCTATCAATTTACATGGCTACGAAATGCAAAAGTCTTTAAGTGGTGTTAAATCGCATTTAGATACGCTAAGTATTCCAATTTTTGATAATGACCAAGACATTGACCGTTTAAGTTTATTGGTCAGTGATCATCATCTTCACACCCCTATTGAGCATGCCGTATTAATTCGTGGTCATGGTTTATACGTGGTTGGTCGCGATATCAAAGAAGTACAGCGTCATTTAGAAGGCTTAGAGTTTTTGTTTAGCTGTGAACTTGAACGCTTAAAACTAGAAGGCATTCAAGCTGGAGTTCAAGCATGATCAAAGCAATTTTAACCGATATTGAAGGCACAATTACCCGCATTTCTTTTGTTAAAGACGTATTATTTCCTTACGCTGCAGGGCAATTACCTGAGTTTGTAAAGTCACATCAAAGTGACCCAGAAGTAGCAGCCCAAATTGAGGCTGTTAAGGCACATATAGAGCAACCAGAAGCCGATATCGACACGGTTATTAGCCATTTAATTCATTGGATTGAAACGGATCAAAAAATTACCCCACTTAAGCAGTTACAAGGGTTAATTTGGCAAACAGGCTACGAAAATGGTGATTTTACTGGCCACCTTTACCCTGATGCTTATGACTTTTTACAAGCCCAAAAACAAGCTGGTAAAAGTTTATATGTCTACTCTTCGGGCTCTGTGAAAGCGCAGCACCTGATTTTTGAGTTTTCTGATTATGGTGATATTAGACCTTTATTCAGTGATTACTTCGACACCAAAGTTGGCGCAAAACAACAGCAGAGCTCTTATGAGAATATTATTGCAGCCTTGCCTTTTGAAGCTGCAGAAGTGCTGTTCTTAAGTGATGTGGAAGCAGAGCTTGATGCTGCCAAAGCTGCTGGTCTTGGTACTTTGCACCTTGTTCGCGATGGCCAAGCAGTAAGCGACGCTCACCCATACATTAACGATTTCACAGCATTTAGTGCGGAGCTTTTAGCATGAGCCAATTAACTATTTTTAATGATAACAACGCAGACAACATACTGTTTCACAGTGAAGACTTAAGCGCGATTGCGAGTGAGCTGAATGCGGTTGGCGTTCGCTTTGAGCAGTGGCAAGCAACGGCACAGATTGACCAAGATACCAGCCATGACGCCATTTTAACTGCCTATGCTAACGATATAGAGCGCCTTAAGGCTGAAGGGGGTTATCAAACAGTGGACGTTATTTCGCTTGCGAAAGGTAATCCAAATGCCAGCGAATTACGCAGTAAGTTCTTATTTGAACATACACATAGCGAAGATGAAGTACGTTTTTTTGTGAAAGGCCAAGGTTTATTTTGCTTACACTTAGGCGATAAAGTGTATCAAGTGCTGTGCCAGCAAGGTGACCTTATTTCTGTTCCTGAGCTCACACCGCATTGGTTTGATATGGGCAGCGACCCTGAATTCACAGCAATTCGCTTATTTAATAATACCGAAGGTTGGGTGGCTAAAAGTACTGAGTCAACCATTGCTAACACCTTCCCACTGCTGGACTAACATGGAAAAGCTATTTTCTTACGGTACTTTACAGTATCCGCAGGTTCAGCTAGATACCTTCGGGCGCTTGCTCGAAGGTCAACCAGCTACATTAACCGGGTATGTTATTGGTGAAGTAGAGATCACCGACGAAGCAGTTCTTAAAAGTAGCGGCCAGCGTTTTCACCCAGCGTTAATCAAAACGGGCAAACAAAGTGATACGGTTAATGGCACAATTTACTTAATCACCGAACAGGAGCTTGCTCAGGCAGACGCTTACGAAGTGGATGATTATCAAAGAATTGCAGAAACATTTCAGTGTAACAGCCAAGCTTGGCTATATGTTGCAAAAAACAGCCTTTAATTTACAAATATAAAACAAAAAAACCCAAATCAAGAACAAAAGCTGCTATTATCTTCCCCATCAAGATTATTACATTTTAGTTAAAGGACTAAACATGGGGTCGGCATTTTCACCCTTACGCGATACCGTTATTTATGTGGGTGAGTGGCAATTTAACACTCAGCAGCAAACCATCAGCGATGGCACTCATACGCGCGAACTAGAACCTTTACTTTATAAACTCTTGTGCTTTTTCATTACCCATAATGATCGCATTATCACTCGCCAAGAATTGGTTGAAAACATTTGGCAACAAAGCTTTGTTGATGACAATGCCATCAACCGCGCCATCTCAGAATTAAGAAAAGTACTCAAGTCAGAAAAGCAGCCTGGGCAAACCATTAAAACCCATTACCGCAAAGGCTACAGTTTATTTATTGAAGTTAGGTCTCTTGATCACGCTGTGAGTACAGAGCCGCTAAAAACAGAAAATGTAATAACAGCAGATAAAGACGCTGAGACTCAAGTTAATACAGCCAACATTAGTCCAAAAAAAGATCATACTTCTCGCTGGCCGTGGCCTTTTGCAGCCTTAGTATTGAGTTTATTGTTTGCTGCTATTTGGTTGTTCTTACAACAGCCTAAAGCCACTACTGAAGAGCAAAGCGAAGCACCACTTTTAGACCTACAAGTAGAAACGATTTCCTGGCATAAAGGCACACACTACCGCTTAATGCTCAATCAAGACAAAACAAAATTAGCCTACATACTGCAAAATGATATTGACGATAAGTACCTTTATGTTGTCGACTTAACAACTAAAAAAGAGTACCAAATTGCATCAGGGGATCTCTTTTTACAAGGCTGGTCTGACGATGGCGAGCGTCTATTCTATGGTTCATGTGAAGGAAGTGATTACAACGATTGTATTGCTTGGCAAGCAAGCAACCTGTTATCGAATGAAGCTTTAATTAAGCCTAGAACCAATCAATTTATACGTAGCTTATCTCCAACCCAGTACATGGAGGTCGGCAATGTGGCAATTACAAGACGAAATAACTACCGTGGTTTAACTCACTTAAACGCCCTTTATGCTCAAGATTTAAAAACAGGTGAAGAAATTCGCATTACTTCACCAAATATCACAGGGACTGGCGACTACATTTTAACCACCATCAAAAACCCTAGTCGGATTATTTTCGAGCGCCATAATGTGGGTCAAGCAGAGATTTACATGGCAAATTTAGACGGCAGCTCACTTAAACTCTTAACGACGAACAACTACCGCTCTTGGGCTGCGACTTATGATGGGCAAACTAACTCGCTGGTTTGGTATAACCGCGGTAAATTGACGATAGAATCATTTTCGTTTGATACCATGAGCCGAGGACAACCTGTTAAAGCACCAGTAAAGCGAGCTAATTACGCTTACCCCCTTAATAAACATAGTGTTTTGATCAGCACTGATTTACACGACAGTGATGGAGTCATATTTGACTTAAAATCAAAACAAATGAGCTATATTGCTACGGCAAATAAGCATGAGGATGACGTTGTCGCACTACCGAATAATAATGTCTACTTCGCTGATTTTGAATACTATAAGCGTCAACACTGGCTGAGAAAAGATAACCAATATATAGATATAACCGACAAGCTTGGCGAAGATACGACCGTTATTACTGCAAATAGCGACAGCAGTCAGCTCGTAAGTTTTAATAAAACCACTCAGCAACTAAGCTTATTAAGTGCCAATGATTTTTCAGAAATTAAACACTGGACGCTACCAGGAAACAGCAAACTGGCAGCAATCAGAGGCAATAAAATTGCAGTGATTTATACAGAGCTTAGCAGCCAGCAAAACCAAATAATGATTTTGCACACCAATAGCGATCACGTTGTTAAAAGCACCATCGACACCCCCTTAGAAATTGCTTGGTATGACGATGATCAGCTAATCGTGCATTCTAAGTACGCAAAATACCTGCTGTTAGACAGTGACAATAATACCTATAGTGAACTGGTGACCCCAGACAAACTTATCGAGCTAAAGCCTTCGATTATCTCGATGGCAAGTAATCATCACAGCTTGTACATCGCCACTGAATCAGAAGTGTATAGTATCAACTTAGCAAAAATGCAGGATGTTGAACTTGCAGTTCAACTACAGCATTTGCACTTTATTAGCCATCTCAATGCCAATAATGACAAGCTCGCTATTTCATTCTTAACTGCAAATACTCAAAACAACATTGAGCTTTACACTAAAAAAAGTGCTGAGTAATTTTCTACTTTAGCTGCTTTAGAACACCTTGCTCGATATCGGATTGGTTATAAACGCCGCTATCGAGCACCCAGCCTGTGACTAGGCTCGCCGGTGTAACATCAAATGCCGGGTTATAAACCTTTGCGTTAGTCGGTGCCCACATCGCTTCACCAAAACTACCACTAACACCGCGTACTTCGTTGGGGCTGCGTTGCTCAATTTCGATATCGGCACCACACACCGTTTGTGTATCAAGCGTCGTAAGTGGCGCAACGACATAAAATGGAATGTTATGGAAATGCGCTAACACAGCGAGGTTATAAGTGCCGACTTTATTTGCAAAGTCACCGTTTGCAGCAATACGGTCTGCACCTACAAATATTTTATCTACTTTGCCCGCAGCCATTAAACTGGCTGCCATGTTATCGCAAATCAAAGTATAAGGGATTTGCCAACGCTCAAGTTCAAAAGCTGTTAAGCGGCCGCCTTGTAGTAACGGTCGTGTCTCATCAACCCAAACATGAATATCACCATGGCGTTGCTGCGCTTTATAAATCACACCTAATGCAGTGCCTACACCAGCCGTTGCCAACGCACCTGTATTACAGTGCGTTAAAATGTTATCGCCTTTATCAACCAAGGCAGCACCACGTTCTGCCATGCTATCGCAAAGGGCAATATCTTCTTTAAATAACTGTTCAGCAGTCGCGACAACAGCAGCAACATAATCAGTCTCTGTCAGTGCTGTACGTAACTTGGCCATACAGTGCATTAGGTTAACGGCGGTTGGGCGGGTTGCTTCTAGCTCATCTATAGCAACCGAAAGTGCTGACTGACTCATGCCCTGCTCTGCTAAATGCGCAACCAATAAACTCGCTCCTAAGCCAATTAAAGGTGCGCCTCTAATTTTCAAGGTCAAGATCAGGTCTTTCATCGTTTCAACATCATTGCACACATGCCAATGCTGTTGATGTGGCAACAAATACTGGTCAAGCACGGTTAACGTACCTTGCTGATATTTAATACTGCTGGCGATGAGATCTTGCATACTGAATCCGAATTACTAATGAAAAACTAATTTAAGCGAATAGTTATTTTACATCAGTTTTGACAACTAACAAGCTAGATGTATGGACATCTAAACGGTTGCAGGTATAGAATGCTTAAAGTTAATTGTATTACGAGATAAAGCTATGGCTAACTATACTGCCTTCACTGCAGAGCATGCTGTTGATTACATTAAAAAACTTATCGAAAATGAGTTAAGCTCAGTATTCGCTGCTGATGCAACACTGACTGCATACGAATTTGGTGATGGAAACTTAAACTTAGTTTTTCGTGTTGCTGATCAGCACAACAACAGTGTAATTTTAAAGCAGGCACTTCCTTACGCCCGTTGTGTAGGTGAGTCATGGCCGTTATCGTTAGACCGCGCACGTATTGAAGCCGAAGTATTGATTAATCATGGTCAGTTATGCCCTGAACATACTGTGGCAATACTGCATCACAATGTCGGGTTGGCGTTAACCGTGTTAGAAGATTTAGGTGAGTTACAAATTTTACGTGGCGCACAAATCAAGGCCGAGCAATTTCCATTATTGGCCAGCCATGTTGCGCTCTATTTAAGCCGTACAGGCTTTTATAACTCAGACTTTTACTTATCTGCTGAAGATAAAAAAGCCAAAGTCAGTCAATTTATTAACCCTGATTTATGTAAGATCACGGAAGACTTATTCTTTACTGATCCGTATATTGAGCATGAGCGCAATAATTTCCCAGCTGAGCTTACTGAGCACGTCGAAAGTATTCGTAATAATGATGCTTTAAAACTAGCCGCAGCTAAATTAAAAGCGAAATTCTTATCATGCCCGCAAACTTTATTGCATGGCGATATGCATAGTGGCAGCATTTTTGTTGATAGCAAAACCACTAAAATGATCGACCCAGAGTTCGGCTTTTTTGGCCCTGTTGGTTTCGATATCGGCTCATTTATGGGTAATTTGTTACTAAATTACTGTGCCCAAAATGGACGTATTGCCGAACAAGCAAAGCGCCGTCAGTATCAAACTCATTTATTAACCTGCTTACAAGACTGTTACAGCCAATTTGAACAACATTGGTTAAACCTAGCAAGCAGCGAAGCAACTGATATTAGCTTTGCAAACCGCGCCTTTATTGAAGATTACTTACAACACGTATTGCGTGATGCAATTGGTTACTGTGGCGCTGAACTTATTCGCCGTACTATTGGTTTAGCCCATGTTGCTGATATCGATGGAATTGAAGATGAACAAGCGCGTTTAGCAGTACAACAACAAACTCTCGTACTTGGCGAGCAACTGATGCTCAATGCCACAAGCTGTAACAATAAAGACGAGTTCTTTTCTTTATTAATCAGTTTATTAAATTAACTAGCAAAAAGTAAAAAGGCGCTCAATGCGCCTTTTAATTATTCAACTCAACTAGATTATTTATTGTAGTGCTCATACATTTTATCGAGCGGCTCTGATAAACCATTCTCTTGTACTACACGCACATGCTGGCGAGCTAACTCACGGGCACTTGATACACCACACGAGTGAGCAATTAGCCCTGCACCATAGTGAATAAACTTATTATAATTAGCGACACGCTGTGCCTTATCGGTCACATCTAAGCCTCGTTGTAAGCGTTCATTGTGAGTCGTAATACCGGTCGGACAGGTATCTTTATTACACTGCAGAGCCTGAATACAACCTAGCGAAAACATATGACCGCGCGCCGAAACAATAAAATCAGCCCCAAGCGCTAATGCCCAAGCCACTTTTGACGGTACGATTAGCTTACCCGATGCAATCACTTTCACTCGCTCTCTGAGACCATGTTTCTTTAGCAAATCGACAACCAAAGGCAGGCTCTCTCGTAGCGGTAAACCAACTGAATCCATCAAGGGTTGAGGAGCTGCGCCCGTACCGCCGTCGGCACTATCAATAGTGATGAAATCAGGCGCTGATTCAATGCCTCGGTTATTAATTTCACTGAACAAGGTTTCGAGCCAAGTGTATTCACCAATCACCGCTTTAAAACCGGTTGGTTTACCTGTGGTACTGCGTACCGTTTCAATCATATCGAGTAAATCTGCTGGGCATTTAATCTCTGGATGACCATTTGGACTAATTGAATCATGCCCTTCAGGAATGCCCCGGATTTTTGCAATTTCAGCAGTCACTTTGCGCCCTGGTAACATCCCCCCTTTACCGGGTTTGGCACCTTGACTCATTTTAATTTCGAACATTTTAACTTGTTCGTGCTCAGCAATTGCTTTGAGTTTTTCGGTGCTTAATTTGCCGTGCTCATCTCGTACACCATATTTTGCCGTGCCAATCTGAAACACAATATCTGCACCACCTTCAAGGTGATAAGGACTGAGCCCTCCTTCGCCTGTATTCATCCAACAGCCTGCTAACTTTGCACCTCGCGATAACGCGCGAACAGCAGGCTTAGATAAGGCACCAAAGCTCATACCAGAAATATTAAATAACGAGTTTGTTGTATAAGGAGTTTGGCAATAAGGCCCTAACGTGACTTCACTAGGGTCAAGTGCATCTTCATCTAAGGTTGGAAACGCACAGTTCATAAACATCACAGTGCCCGTTGCTTCTAGACTTTGTGTTGAGCCAAAAGCCGTAGTACGGTCAACATTTTTCGCAGCACGATAAACCCAGCTTCGATCAGCACGGTTAAATGGCAATTCTTCTCTATCCATTGCAAAGAAGTATTGACGAAAGAATTCACCTTGACGCTCAAAGAAATAACGAAAGCGGCCAATCACTGGGTAATTACGGCGAATCGCCTGTTTAGACTGCGTCACATCACTAATGTAAAAGCACACAATCACCAGCAAACCTATGCCGAGTGCAAAAATAAATAAGCTGGCAAAAACATCGATACTAAAAATTATAAAATCACTCATCCAAGGCCCCTTTGTGAAATGACATCCTTCAAAGCATATAAGGTGTTTATATTACGTGCAATAAACAAAAAAGGCGTGATGTAAATCACGCCTTTCTCATCTGCTATGCTGCTCGTTTTGCTAGCTCAGCTTTAATATAAAGTTGAATTTGCTCTTCAAGCACCGACATTGGCACTGAGCCATGACGCAATATTTGATGGTGGAATTCGCGAATATCAAAGTCTTGGCCAAGCGCTTGCTCTGCTTCATGGCGTAAACGTTTAATCGTTAGCTCACCAATTTTGTATGACAACGCTTGTGCAGGCCATGAAATATAACGGTCGGTTTCGGTTTTCACGTTATGTAATGAAAGCGCGGTGTTTTCGCTCATAAATTTCATTGCGCGTTCGCGACTCCAGCCATACATATGCATACCTGTATCAACCACTAAACGCGCAGCACGCCACATTTCATAAGTTAATCGACCAAAGTCACTGTATGGGTCTTGGTAAAAGCCCGCTTCGATACCTAAAAATTCAGAATATAAGCCCCAACCTTCGCCAAATGCCGACAAATATGCATTGCGGCGATAGCTTGGTAATGACTCAAGTTCAGCATTAAGTGAAATTTGTAAATGATGACCAGGTACAGCTTCGTGTAGGGTTAATGCTTCAAGAACATACAACGGGCGCTTATCTAGCGCATAGGTATTAACCCAGTAATAACCCGCTTGATCATCACGACGAGAGCCTGAGTAACGACCCGTTGTATATTTAGGGGCAATACTCTCAGGCACTGGCGCAACACCGTACGGCATTCTTGGTAAGGTATGGAATAATTTAGGTAACTGCGCATCCATTTTTTTGGCGATGTAAGACGCTTCTTTTAGCAAATCTTTCGGTGTTTTTGCGTAAAATTGCGGATCAGTACGTAAAAAGTGGACAAAATCAGCAAACGAGCCTTCAAAACCTACTTTCTCAATAATTTTTTCCATTTCTGCACGAATACGCGCGACTTCTTGTAAACCCAGCTCATGAATTTCTTTTGGCGTCATATCTGTGGTGGTGTAGTACTTAGCGCGATTTTCGTAAAACGCTTTGCCATTTGGCGTACTCGAAATACCAATATCTGTACGTGCCCCCGGTTGATACTCATTGTTAAAGAAAGTTAAGTAACCTTGATAAGCCGGAATAACCTGTTCTTTAATAATGGTTTGTGCTTGCTTTTGTAATGCAGCAAATTCGCTATCACTCACACCTGCCGTGTTATTTAAAAATGGTTTGTAAAATTCAGACTGGGTAGCATCATCAACAATATAAGCCGTAATAGAGTCTTGATAGCCTTCTAAAACAGCTTTTGGTTGGGTTAGACCCACTTCAAGTCCTTTGCGCATCCAGCCAATATTTTGCGAGAAATAGCGGGGAATTTGCTGCAATTTAGCAAGGTATAGCTGGTAGTCTTGCGGTTTTGTGTAATCAGAGCTAGAAACCATAAACGACAAGCTAGAATGAAACCCATACTCAGATGTCAGTGGCATATAGTGCGTATTGAAGACATATTCATCGACACTATTTTGCACTTGGCCACGCAAAATAGTCAGGTTAATGCGGTTTTCTTCAGATAACTTATCACGGTCGATAGCATCTAACTCAGCAAGTAATTCAGTATTCTTCTTGTATTTTTGCTCTAAAAATTCAGCCGATAGATTTTCTAATAAATACCCATCTACGCCATTTTCTTTGCCATATGGGCTGATGCTTTGGCGATAATTAACAATATTTTCGGCTACTTGAGTAAATTGCTGATCAGCATCAATATTTGTTACCTGACAAGCGCTTAAAGTACACGCTAAAGCAACCGCAATAACAGAGCGGTTTAAAGTTCGCGACAGTGTTTGTTTCATAGCATTCTTTTTAGTTTTAATCAGTATCGCTAAAGTAGCGCAGCACTGGCTAAAACCCAAGCAAATGCGACCAAGCTCAGGTTAAATGCGCTTAAATTAGCAGCGCTGTGTAAACAACAGTGAGCAAGCTTTAAACAATTTTTAATTACACTTGTTAAAGTTGTTGAGAAAATCAGCTAATAGACACAAACGAAACAAATTTAAGTTCCAAAGTTAGCAATTTTGCTTTTAAATAGGCTGATTACAGATTACTGTAGACTCAGTATTTATGCTTGGAAGCAAATACACCTTACGGAAGAGATTATTAATTGGTTGATATGCGTATTTAGTGGTATTGAAAAATGATGTTCCATGATTCCATGGCTATTGCTCAAGAAAAAATGACAAAGGTATGTATCTTTTTAGAACATCACGCATTACCGCCGTCACCACTAAACTATCAGGTTGTTTACACCTACGTCAGCCAATCTAATCCAAAACTTAACGCCGCTATTGACCGTGCAGTCGCACAAAGAAAAACCATCGATTGTGTATATGTAGAACAGTTGTACTTCGATTTTATGGAACAAGGCCATAAAATGAAAACGGCGATTGTTCGCAATGTTGACTCTGTTATAAACACCCTTTCGCGTAATGCCAACAATAACGAACAAAACATTGTGCGCTTTGCCGATCAAATTACCGATTGTGTGCATTCAATTGATGAAAACAACATTGAGCAAACGCGCCACGCATTAAAAATGCTCAGTAAGCAGTCTGAAGTGCTGCTCAATCAACATCGTCAATTTAAGCAAGAAATAGCAAAGGCAAAAGCACTTCAAGAAAAAACCCAAAAACAACTCACCCAATTACGCAAGCAACATATCACCGACCAGCAAACTGGCTTATATAAGCGCCATTACTTAAATCAACAAACCCAGCTCTGGGTTGGTCAAAATAAAGCGGTTTGTGCGATTTCTATTCATATTGAGAACTTAAACCATTTTATTGAAAACTATGGCGATGTGATTGGTGAGGTGATTTTAAATAAAGTCGCGAAGCAAGTGCAAAAGTACGTGCTTGAAAGCGGTTTACCTGGGCGTACAAGTAAAGATGAATTTACCATTTTACTTGCTGATATAGAGCCTGAAACGGCGAACTTAATTGCCGAAAAAGTACGAAATGGCGTCGAAAAGCTACGTTTTGTCAGCTCTAAAAATGGCACCAAACTCCCCGCGATTACGCTAGCTCTAGGGATCGCGAAACATGAAGGTGATGGCAACTTTAACAGTTTAGCCCGTAAAGCCTCTTTAGCAGCAGCAAAAGCAAAGTCACTAGGACAAAGTAGTTTTATTGCCGGCCAATAAAGTTTAAAACTGCGCTAAGTCATGAAAAGCCACGCTAATCTGATGATTTAGTTATAATCAAATTGCACCCCACAGCTACAATCAAGTACACTAGTCTTTATTGCCACGATAGAGATTAATCATGAACGAGAATCAAGAAAAGACCACGCATTTTGGCTATAAAACCGTTGCTGAAAACGACAAAGCATCAATGGTTGCAGATGTATTCCACTCAGTCGCTGCAAAGTATGACGTAATGAATGATCTTATGTCGTTCGGTATTCATCGTTTATGGAAACGCCAAACTATTGCAAGTTCTGGTGTTCGTAAAGGTCACTATGTATTAGACCTTGCTGGCGGTACAGGCGATTTGACCGCTAAATTTAGTCAGTTAGTTGGTGAAACGGGTCAAGTTATCTTAGGCGATATCAACTCTTCAATGCTGAAAGTTGGCCGCGAGAAACTGCGTAATCTTGGTCGTGTTGGCAATATTGAATATGTACAAATGAATGCTGAAGCATTGCCATTTCCTGACAACAGCTTTGATTTAATTACGATTGCCTTTGGTCTTCGTAACGTGACCGATAAAGATAAAGCACTTCGCTCAATGTATCGTATTCTTAAGCCGGGCGGCCGCTTACTTGTGCTTGAGTTCTCGAAACCAGAACACGAAGCGCTAAGCAAAGCCTACGACTTCTATTCATTCAATATCTTACCTAAGATGGGTCAGTTAGTGGCAAATGACAGCGAGTCTTACCAATACCTTGCTGAATCAATCCGTATGCACCCAGATCAAGAAACATTGAAAGGTATGATGGAAGATGCCGGTTTTGAACAAACGAGCTATCAAAATCTAACTGGCGGTATTGTTGCCCTTCACCGTGGTTTTAAATACTAGAAATTCTGTAAAGTAAGTAGGTAACGCGATGTTAGCAAACGCTCTGTTATCACTCGTCGAACGAATCATTAATCAATTGCTGCCGCTAGACCCCCAGTTAAAGGGCAAGCTTGCAGCAATTGCTGATAAACAGCTGCTGATTGAAATTCGTGATTGGCAACAATCCATTTTGTGCGTTTACAGCGACGAGCAAATTCACTTATACAGCACGCAAGAGCGCAGTTTTGACTGCATGATCAGCGCCGATATCAACACCTTGTTGGCCCTTAAAGATCCATCAATGCTGACGCAACTAATCCGTCAAGATAAGCTTGACCTACAAGGCGATTTAAATCTTGCGCAAGGTTTTAGCAATGCGTTTGCAAAGCTTAATATTGATTGGCCAGAGCATTTATCGCGTTACATTGGCGATGCGCCAGCCCAGCAGTTATGGCTTTCTTTCCAAGCCCTAAAACGTCGTGGTTCACAAACAAAAAGTAAGTTAGAAAATACCCTAACAACACTTTGCCAAGATGAGCTATCAGTGACCATTCACCCACTAGAACTTGCTGAATTTAAACAGCAAAATCGCCAATTAAAAAGCCAAGTATCTCAGTTAGAGATGCGAATTAACGCGCTGTTACAGTCTCGCTAATGCGCTAAGGAACTTGTGTGTCGTCTGCTCGCCTTTATTACATCACTAAAACACTCCTGAGCTATGGCTTAGACGAATTAATTCCACGTAAGCGAGTGCCTTGGTTTGCAAAGCTTGCCCGTGGCAGCTTATTTTGGTTACGTAATCAACATAAAGATAAACCTGCTGGTATGCGCTTGCGACTTGCTTTGCAAGAGCTTGGCCCGGTGTGGATCAAGTTTGGCCAAATGCTATCGACACGCCGTGATTTACTGCCGCATGATGTCGCATTAGAGCTTGCCTTATTGCAAGATCAGGTTGAGCCTTTTGAAGGTGAACTTGCTCAGCAGCTTATTGAAAAAGCGCTTGGCATTAATGATATCAGTGAGTTGTTTAGTGATTTTTCGCAAACACCTTTGGCATCAGCATCGATTGCACAAGTTCACACGGCAACCTTAATTGATGAACATGGCACACCTCAAGATGTGGTGATTAAGGTCATTCGCCCTAACATTAAAGAGCAAATTGATGCCGACTTAATGCTAATGCAAAAAGTCGCACGCTTAGTGGCTAAGTTATTAAAAGAAGCGAAACGTTTACGCCCAATTGAGGTAGTAAACGAGTACAAAAAAACCTTGCTGGATGAGCTCGACTTAATGCGTGAAGGGGCGAATGCGATTCAGCTACGCCGTAACTTTGAAGATTCAGATTCTCTCTACATTCCTTTTGTTTACAGTGATTATAGCCGCAGTAATGTATTAGTAATGGAGCGTATTTACGGTATTCCAGTATCTGATACCGACGCATTGCTGGCACAAAATACCAATATGCAGCTGCTGGCTGAACGCGGGGTTGAAGTGTTTTTCACACAAGTTTTCCGTGACAGTTTTTTCCATGCAGATATGCACCCGGGAAATATCTTCGTGTCTCGTGAAAACCCTCATAATCCAAAATACATCGGCATCGATTGCGGCATTGTCGGCACCCTTAACCGTGAAGATAAACGCTATTTAGCAGAGAACTTTATTGCCTTCTTCAACCGTGATTACCGCCAAGTCGCGCAACTACACGTAGATTCTGGCTGGGTGCCAGCCGATACCAGTATTGAAGAGTTTGAGTTTGCGATTCGTACGGTTTGCGAACCCATTTTCAATAAACCGCTTGCCGAAATCTCGTTTGGCCATGTGTTAGTAAACCTGTTTAATACGGCTCGTCGCTTTAATATGCAAGTTCAACCGCAATTAGTGTTACTGCAAAAGACGCTGTTGTATGTTGAAGGCCTTGGCAGACAACTGTATCCGCAGCTTGATTTATGGAAAACCGCTAAACCTTTTCTAGAAGATTGGGTCAAAGAACAAGTTGGTCCGCTTGCAGTAATGAAAAAAATGTATGCGAACTTGCCATTTTGGGCAGAAAAAATGCCTGAATTACCTGATTTAATTTATCAAAACTTAAAACGTCAGCAACAACCTGTACAATTGCCAGCGCCGCAATCAGCTAAACCTTTGTTACTTAGCATCTTTGCGGGTAGCTGTTTGATTGTTTCAGGCTTATGTTATTTACAGCATGACTTAGTCGCCAGTGCAATTACGGCAGGCTTTGCTGTCGTGGGCTTTATCGCAGCATGGCGCGGCGCATAAACTAAGTGCTATTTATGTTTTGGTGAGTATAATCGAGACAAGTCTATTCAATAAATTTGATAAAAAACGGAGTAACCCATGGGTTTTGGTGGTATCAGTATTTGGCAATTAATCATTATTTTGGCAATCATCGTTTTGTTATTTGGCACAAAAAAACTTCGTGGCATCGGCGGTGATTTAGGTAGCGCGGTAAAAGGCTTTAAAAAAGCCGTGTCTGACGATGACCAAACTAGCGCTAAAAGCGAGCAAATAGAACAAGCTTCTAACACGCAAAGCAAAGAAACCGTAGAGAAAAGCAAAGACGACCATAAGGCTTAATCAACATGGGGATGTGGGAACTTGTTGTCGTACTGATCGTGGGTCTGATTGTATTAGGCCCAGAGCGCTTGCCTGTGGCAATTCGCACAGTGAGCCGCTGGGTAAAAACATTAAAGTCAGTCGCCAACTCAGTGAAAGCTGAAGTGAACGAAGAACTCCGTATCCATGAGCTTCATGAAAATTTAAAAAAAGCAGAGCAACAAAACTTGCAAGAACTCTCGCCTGAGTTGCAAGACTCTGTAAACGAACTTCAAAAGGCTGCTCAGTCAGTCACCCACAGTTACAAGAAAGACACGCCTGAAAAAGCAGAAATTAATAATAATGACGAAAAAAAGTGAATTTAAACTCTGCTTTTGTGGTCAATAACAACGATGATGAATAGTAAATTATGACCGAGCAAGCTCACACAGGCTTTGTTGGCCACTTAATTGAGTTACGAAACAGACTCATGAAAGCTTTGTTAAGCATTTTGCTAATATTTATCAGCTTGGTGTATTTTGCCAACGATATTTATAGCTTTGTTGCAGCTCCACTTATTGCAAACTTGCCTAGCACAGCCACCATGATCGCAACGGATGTCACAGCACCCTTTTTTGCGCCGTTTAAACTCACCTTATTTGTGGCGTTATTTGCTGCTATTCCTATGATACTGCATCAAGTTTGGAGCTTTATTGCACCTGGCTTGTATCAACATGAAAAGCGTATGCTGATGCCTATTTTGGCCTCTAGTATCTTGCTATTTTATAGTGGTATCGCATTTTGCTACTTTGTAGTGTTACCGATTATTTTAGGGTTTTTCACCAACACTGGCCCTGATATGATGACATTAGCACCAGATATTAGTAGCTACTTAAGTTTTGCTTTAAAACTGTTTTTTGCTTTTGGTATTGCGTTTGAAATACCTGTTGCCATCATGCTGTTATGCTGGAGTGGCGCAACAACAACGAAAAGTTTAAAAGAAAAACGACCTTATATCGTGGTAGGTGTATTCGTGGTTGCCATGTTCTTAACACCTCCTGATGTACTGTCACAAACATTACTAGCATTACCCATGCTGTTATTATTTGAATTAGGCTTAATTTTGGCTGCATTTTATACCGCCAAACCTCAACAGGAATCAGAGGAATAAATGAAAAAACAACTCATTCCATTCGTTGCACTGTTAACGATTACTGGCACTGCGCAAGCAAACGAAGTTAACTTACAAGCATTACAAGCCTGTACTTTTGTTGAAAATGATTTTAACCGTTTACTTTGTTACGACAACGTAATGGCGGGTAAATCACTTTCTAAACCGGCTACAAAACAACAAATTGAACAACCTGCAGCAAGCTCTGCAGCGCCTGTTGCAGCAGCACCTGTTGCGGCAGCAGCAAGCACACAAATTGTAAAAACAAAAAATGAAGACTTTGGTTTAGAGCACAAAGAAGTTGCGAAAGTAAATGATGACCAAATTAGCGCTATCGTAAAAAGCGTGAAAAAAGCCCCTTACGGTGAGCTCATCATCGAACTTGATAATGGTCAGCAGTGGCGTCAAGTTGGTTCTGATAGCCTACGTCTAAAAGAGCAAGATGTTGTCGTTATTGAACGTGGCGTTTTCAATTCTTTCCTATTAAAAGTTGAAGGCCAAAACCGTTCGATTCGCGTTAAGCGCACTAACTAATGAGCATTTCGCTGGTTGATGCTGGCGTCAACTTAAGCAATCATCAATTTGATGATATTCATGAAGCTGTGTTACAACGTGCCGCTGAGGCAAATGTAACACAGCTGCTTCTTATTGGCTGCGATCTGCAAACTAGCCAAGCCTCTCTTAACCTCGCCAAACAGTTTAAGCAATTTTGCACTGCGGGGGTTCACCCTCATGACGCAAAAACCGCAGATGACCACCTTGAAGAACACTTAACAGCACTAAGCCAAAATCATGAAGTAGTTGCTATTGGTGAATGTGGTCTCGATTACAACCGTGATTTTTCTCCTCGTGATGTGCAGCGCAGTGTTTTCAGACGCCAATTGCAGCTTGCTAAGCAGCTGAATATGCCAGTGTACTTGCATGAACGAGATGCCAGTGAAGACATGTTGGCAATCTTGAGTGACTTCAAAGTACGAGGTGTATTGCACTGTTTTACGGGTGATGAAAAAGCGCTCCAAAGCTACCTAGCAATGGGGCTTTATATCGGTGTTACTGGCTGGGTATGCGATGAACGCCGCGGTGAGCAACTGCAAGCCTTGGTGCCGGCAATCCCTTTGAATCGCTTGTTAATTGAGACCGATGCGCCCTTTTTAATACCAAGAAATATTCGACCAAGACCAAAGTCTCGTCGCAACGAACCTCAGAACCTTCCTTATGTATGTCAGCAAATTGCTGATTTAAAAGGCTGTGAATTTACTGAAGTGGCAAAACAAACTACACTAAACTTTCAGCAATTATTTTCCATAAAGGGTTAAGATGAAGCGCCTATGGTCACTATGTGGCGTACTCTTCGTTGTTTTATTTACTCCTTACTTACTGGCTAACCCTGTTGTTGTTAGCTCACAATTTAAGTCTCAACATACGTTACATGTTGAGTACACCCTTGATCCTATTACTCAACAACAAGCCTTTAGCAATACAAATGTAGTTTGGCAGGCTAGCAAAGGTGAAACCTTAAATCTAGGTATGACTTTAAAGCCTCTATGGCTCAAGCTATCGATAAAAAACACCTCTTTAGATGATGTACCGCTGATATTCTCGATAGATAACCCTTTACTCGATGAAGTGAGTGTCTTTCATCTACAAGGTGGGCATGTGTTATTTAACACAAAAATAGGTGATGCCGTTCCTTTAGCCAATCGACAAATTAAAAATGAATCGCTGTTAGTCTCATTAACCATCCCAAAAGCCAGCCATTCAGAGGTGTATCTCAAAGTTAAAAACAACGGCGGCTTAAGAGTGCCTCTCAGTCTCTGGAAACCCTCAGAATACCTAAAGCATAAAAGTAAATTTAACTTATTGTACGGTTTATTAGTCGGCTTTATTTTATCGCTAGCGCTCACTAACTTAGTGCTTTATGGTTTTTCTAGACGCCGCTATTTCGCCTACACAGGATTATTACTTACCTTGCTGTGGCTGTCGTTAGCGTATCTTTATGGCTTTGGTTATCGCTACCTGCAACCGAGCGGCTCATCGTTTCAACAGTTGACTATTCCGACTCTATTCTTTATCTGTGGTGCGTTATTTGTGCCATTGCAAGGGTATATATTCGGCTTTGCCAAATCTCGCTTAAATCGTTTTCAGTATTGGTTAGCCTGGATCGTGGTGCTTGTCACCGTAATAATGTGGTTCTTACCAATTCATATTGCAATTACACTGTGCTTGTTAAGTTTACCTGTGGTGCTCATCATCTTTGCAGGCATTGCTATTAAACAGTTTAATCGTGAATATAAACAACCTTGTAGCGCTTTTCTAATTGCCCTATTCGCATTTTTCTGCGCCATTATTTACAGTGCACTTGGGGTGTTTAACCCGTTTAATTTAAATATCGGCGTGCTTTCACTCACCTTCATTTGCTTTTTGGTTTGTAGCTTAAGTTTAAGCTATGCAGTTATAAAACTGTTTTTGATGCAGCGCGATGCCGAAGTCGCAGCTGCAACAAAATGCATTAGCAGAAAGCAAAGCAAAAGATACCTTAATGCGCGAGCGCCTTGAACTGCAAGAACAAGCACGCCAAGACCTTGAAGCGAATATCGAAGAGCGTACCTTTGAGTTACAAGTGACATTACGCGAGCTTGAAGAGAAAAACCGTGAGCTTGAACAACTTAATATGGAAGACGCGCTGACAAAAACCAAAAACCGCCGTTACTTCGATAAAAAGCTACTGATGGATATTCGTCGCTCGCGACGTGAACAAACACCTTTAGCCATCATCATGTTAGATATTGACCATTTCAAAGCAATTAACGACACCTATGGTCATTTAACCGGTGATCAAACCATTCAATCTGCCGCCGATGTCATTAAACAGCACCTGAAACGACCTCTCGATGAAGTGGCACGTTATGGCGGCGAAGAGTTTGTGGTGTTGTTGCCTAATACACCACTGGCAGGTGCCTTAGAAATTGCCGAACAAATACGCAAAGCCGCAGAAAATACTGATATAATAGTTGCCGGAACAACGATTAAATTTACTTTGAGTGCAGGTGTGTACAGCGCAATTGCTGAAGACATTAATAACCCAAGTTTATTCACTGACTATGCCGACAAAGCCTTATATCATGCCAAGCAAACAGGTCGAAATCGCGTAGTGAGTTATCCTCTACCAGACTAGGAGTATACAAAGCATGGCCCAATCAGGACTCGACCTTTTCCCTTATACACGTATGCGCCGCATGCGTCGTGATGACTTCTCTCGTCGCTTAATGGCTGAAAACCAACTAACTGTTAATGACCTTATTTTTCCTGTATTTGTGTTAGAAGGTAAAAACCGCCGCGAAGCCATTGAGTCTATGCCTGGCATTGAGCGTCTTTCTATCGATTTACTACTTGAAGAAGCAAAAGAACTTGTTGAATTAGGTGTGCCAGCAGTGGCGATTTTCCCAGTAACACCGAGCGATAAAAAATCGTTGCTGGCTGAAGAAGCCTATAACCCAGATGCATTAGCACAGCGCACTGTTCGTGCACTTAAAGAAGCTTTTCCAACCCTTGGTGTGATCACTGATGTGGCACTTGATCCGTTCACTGTGCATGGTCAAGACGGTATCATTGATGAAGATGGTTATGTGATTAACGATGTAACAACTGAAATCTTAGTTAAACAAGCGCTATCGCATGCCGAAGCGGGTGCGGATGTAGTCGCACCTTCAGACATGATGGATGGACGCATTGGTGCTATTCGTGAAGCACTTGAAGCCGAAGGTCATATCCACACTCGTATTATGGCTTACTCTGCAAAATACGCTTCAAGCTACTATGGCCCATTCCGTGATGCGGTAGGCTCTGCAGGTAACTTAAAAGGTGCCGATAAAAAGACCTATCAAATGGACCCGGCCAACTCAGATGAAGCTATTCGTGAAGTTGCCCTCGATCTGCAAGAAGGCGCAGACATGGTAATGGTAAAGCCTGGTATGCCATATTTAGATGTTGTACGTCGCGTAAAAGATGAGTTTGGTGTACCTACATTTGCATACCAAGTAAGCGGTGAATATGCCATGCATAAAGCGGCCATTGATAACGGTTGGCTTGCAGAAGAAGCAATAATCATGGAGTCATTATTGGCATTTAAGCGTGCTGGCGCCGATGGCATCCTGACATATTTTGCAAAACAAGCAGCAATTTGGTTAAAAAATAACTAATCTAAAGCAAATGTTCTAAAAATTGGTAATTATTCCGATTTTATTAACATTTTGTATTTAATTTGTCATAGATTTTTCTTAAAGTACTGTGTCCCATATTGGGACTTTTATAATACATACACGGGAAAAAATAATGATAAATACAAAATTAACGCCGCTCGCGCTTGTGATCGCAAGCTTGAGCGCGCCTGCTTCTGCCAACCTAATCATCTCTGAATACGTTGAAGGAAGCTCTAACAATAAAGCGGTAGAGCTTTATAACACGTCTGGTGCTGATCTATCGCTTGACGGTTACACCATCTCTTTATACTCAAATGGTAATGGCGACCTTGCTGCGCCAAACAACACCTTAGCGCTAACCGGTACACTTGCTGCAAATGCAACTTACGTTATTGTTAACGCAGGATCTGCTGATGAACTAAAAGCAAAAGGCAACACCGAATCAACTATCACTTATTTCAACGGTGATGACGCATTAGTACTAACTAAAGACGGTGCAATCGTTGATAGCTTTGGTCAACTTGGTGTTGATCCGGGTTCAGCATGGGATGAAGGCGGTGTTTCTACACAAAATAAAACGCTTCGCCGTAAAGCAACTGTGACTACAGGTCGTACAGATGCAACATCAGCATTCAACCCAAGCGATGAGTGGGAACAATTCGACCAAGACGATTTCAGCAATATTGGTTTATACGGTGATAGCACAGAGCCAACACCTGAACCAGATCCAGTGACACCGCTTGAGTGTGGCGCAACAAAAACGTTAATTAGCGCAATTCAAGGTGAAGGCAGCGACAGCCCGCTTATTAACACTGAAGTTGAAGTTGAAGGTGTTGTTACAGCTGACTTCCAAGGTGATGATCAACTAAAAGGCTTCTTCATTAGCTCACTTACTTCTGATGTTGACACAAACCCACTTACTTCTGAAGGTGTATTCGTTTATTTCGCAGATACTGATGTTGCTGTAGGTGACCACGTACGTGTTAAAGGTAGCGTGGCAGAATACTACAGCGCAACACAACTAGGCGATGTTAGCCAAGTTGAGATCTGTGCAACCGGCTTATCGACAGATGCAACCGCTATCACTTTACCAGTTACTGACGTTGCAGACCTTGAAGCCTATGAAGGTATGTTAGTAACCATCGCGCAACCTTTAGTAGTTAATAATAACTACGGTCTTGGCCGCTATGGTGAAGTTGACTTAGGTACTGAGCGTTTATACCAAGGTACTCAAGTGGCGCTACCAGGTGATGCAGCGAATGCGATTGAAACTGAAAACCTGAAAAAACAAATCTTAATCGACGATGGTTCAACAAAACAAAACCTTGATCCAATTGCCTACCCAGGAACGGGTCTTGATGCCTATAACACATTACGTTTAGGCGACACTGTAAATACGATTACTGGTGTAATGGGTTACAGCTTTGACCGTTACCGCATTCACCCAACAGTGAAGCCTGAATTCACAGCAACTAACCCTCGTACAGATGCTCCAGAGCTTAACGAAGAAGCTGATCTACGTGTAGCGAGCTTTAACGTATTAAACTACTTTAATGGCGACGGCCAAGGTGCAGGCTTCCCGACTAGCCGTGGTGCAGACAGCGAAGAAGAGTTTATCCGTCAGCAAGCTAAAATTGTCAGTGCAATTACAGCCATCAATGCAGATGTTATTGGCTTAATGGAAATCGAAAACGATGGTTTCGGTGAAAATAGTGCCATTGCAAGCCTAGTAAAAGCACTGAATGACGAAGATGCAGAAAACACCTACGCATTTGTTGATTTTGGCGTTGACCAAATTGGTACTGATGCAATCACAACAGCACTTATTTATCGCTCAAATAAAGTATCTGAAGTGGGTAAAGCAGCTCATACAACTGTAGAACCTTTTGATTACAGCAATCGTCCACCTATTGCGCAAAGCTTCCAATCTCTTGAGAGCGAAGAAATCTTCACAGTTGCAGTTGCACACTTAAAATCAAAGGGCGGCTGTGGCAGCGCTGAAGGCAACAATGCTGACTTAGGCGATGGCCAAGCATGTTGGAATGAAATTCGTGTTGCGGGTGCAAATGCGTACGCGGATTGGTTAGCAACTTACCCAACTGAAGTTGAAGATGAAGATATCATCCTAGTGGGTGATATGAACTCTTATGCAATGGAAGATCCTATCCGTGCATTCGCAGATAAAGGTCTTAAGAGTGCAGTAGCTGAACTAGACGGCGACACACTAGGTTACTCTTATAGCTTCTCTGGCCGCATTGGTAGCCTTGACCACGCACTAGTATCAGAGTCTATGCTAGGAAAAGTTGTTGCTGCATCAGATTGGCACATCAATGCTGACGAACCAATCAGCTTAGATTACAACCTAGAGTTTAAGTCTGATACACAGCAAGCTAGCCTGTATGCAGACAACGCATACCGCGCATCTGATCACGACCCTGTGATTGTTGATATCCAATCTGCAGAGCCTATTCCTGCAGAGCAAGCGCCAGTAATCGAAGCAAGTCAATCATTCGAAATCGTAGAAAACAGCGAAATTGGCGCAGTGATTGGTCAACTTGTATTCTCTGATGGCGACGCTGATTACACGCCAGTAGTAAGCTTTAGCATTGAAGGTGAGCATGCTGATGTTATTGCAATCAGTGCAGCGGGTGAAATCACTGTAGCTAAAGCACTCGACTTTGAAGAAGAAGACAAGCTTACGCTGATGATGTAACTGAAGAAGTTGAAGAAGATGAAACAGAAGAAGAGTCAAAAGATGATGATTCTGGTTCATTTGCTTGGTTAAGCTTACTTGCTTTACCATTTGCACTACGTCGTCGTATGAAAAAATAAACGACGCTATATATAAATAAGGCCGCTTTCGCGGCCTTTTTTATTTCTGTTCACATAATTTAGCATTATTGAGACTGGCTATTATACCAATCCGCTTAATTAAGTAGTCTATTTTGAGGCAATGAAACCTCGTTGATAACAAGGCAAAAATTTCGTTATTTAGTTGTTCTAAATGAGAAATTTTTAACGCAGTTAGCGACAGGTTTAATCCCTCAAAATGATTAAGTATTATTGCGGGTTGGTATTAGTAGTCGTATTAAGCTTTACATTCAAGGTGTGGTTTGATGGTACAGCCTACACTCGACTTATATAGCTTAGTGATATCAGCTTGTTGCTGCTCATCTACCTGCCAGTTCATAAACTGATATGACTTGCCATTTTGCAAGCTGATTTTAAATACGGTGATGAATGCCACTTGGTTAAACTCAACAGCCAGGATATCTTCAGCATTGATATAACGCTTACCAAATCCGCGCGAATAACAAATACCCGCTTTATAGCAGTGTAAAAAGCGTACTTGTAAGAAGTTTAATACGGTAATAAATAAAAGGGCTGGCAGCATCAACATCAAGAGCGGAGCGCCCAGCAAAGTAACGCTTAATGCAACAAGAATAGCCAATGCTATCTTGCTTCCCTGTAGAGTCCAATTGGGACTTAACTTAATCGTTTTCATGAAAATGTTTCTTTAGTTGTAATATTTAATAAGCAGACGTTTAATACAAAATGATTAAAAATCATTTAATCTGCGATTCTACACAGGGTAAAAAAGGTACACAAGGTACAAAAAAGCACTTTTTTACTAGAACAAAAGAATTAATGCACAACTAATTAATAGTAATGTACTTTTTCTCAAAATGAATTTTGTATTAAAATCGTACAATTTTCACTTGGCAATACTAATAGCTTACACACCACTCTTTATCAACAACAAAAGTGTTAGATTGCTTTAGGTACATTAATAATAAAAGGCTGAATGGCAGGTTAATTTATAAAGATATGAAATGATTAATTTGTAACCGAAAATACTTAGCATGAAATTTAGATAATAAAAAACCCGCAACAAGTGCGGGTTTTTTTAAAGAAGTTAAAAGGCTAATTACTTAGCAGCTTTTTTCTCTTTTTCTGCAGCGATTACAGTTTCAGCTACGTTCTGTGGACATGGTGCGTAGTGTGAGAACTCCATAGAGAACTGACCACGACCAGACGTGATAGTACGTAAGTGACCGATGTAACCGAACATTTCTGAAAGTGGAACTTCACCCTTGATGCGAACGCCCATTGCGCCTGCTTCTTGGTCTTTGATCATACCACGACGACGGTTAAGGTCACCGATTACGTCACCCACGTTGTCTTCTGGAGTGAACACGTCAACTTTCATGATTGGCTCAAGAAGTTGTGCGCCCGCTTTAGGGATAGACTGACGGAAAGCGCCTTTAGCAGCGATTTCGAACGCGATTGCTGATGAGTCAACTGCGTGGAATGCACCGTCAACTAATTCAACTTCAACGTCTAACACTGGGAAGCCAGCTAGAACACCTTCTTGCATCATTGATGCGAAGCCTTTCTCAACTGCAGGCCAGAATTCCTTAGGAACGTTACCACCAACAACTGAAGACTTGAATGTGAAACCTGAGTTAGCTTCACCTGGCTTGATGCGGTAATCGATCTTACCGAATTGACCAGAACCACCAGATTGTTTCTTGTGCGTGTAGCTATCTTCGATTTCTTTCGTGATAGTTTCACGGTAAGCAACCTGAGGTTGACCAACGATTAGGTCTACGCCGTAAGTACGCTTAAGGATATCTACTTTGATATCTAAGTGTAGCTCACCCATACCTTTAAGGATGGTTTCGCCTGAATCTTCGTCAGTTTCAACTTGGAATGAAGGATCTTCTGCAACCATCTTACCGATCGCGATACCCATCTTCTCGTTACCGCCTTTGTCTTTAGGAGCAACAGCGATTGAGATAACTGGATCAGGGAAGATCATCGCTTCAAGTGTACATTCGTGCTTAGGATCACATAGAGTGTGACCAGTTTGAACGTTCTTCATACCAACAACAGCGATGATGTCACCCGCTTGTGCTTCAGTAAGCTCAGTACGCTCGTCAGCTTGCATCTCAACCATACGGCCGATACGCTCTGTTTTACCAGTTGCAGAGTTAAGTACTGTGTCACCTTTCTTCATACGACCAGCGTAGATACGGATGAACGTAAGTGCACCGAAACGGTCGTCCATGATTTTGAACGCTAACGCTTTAAGTGGCGCATCTGCATCAACAGTTGCAACTTCACCAGTCGCTTCACCTGTTTCAGGATCAGTTAGAGGTTGTGGATCAACTTCTGTAGGCGCAGGTAGGTAATCTACAACCGCGTCTAGTACTAATTGCATACCTTTGTTTTTGAATGCAGAACCACAGAAAGTTGGGAAGAAAGCAAGGTCACGAGTACCTTTACGGATACAACGTTTGATCTCTTCTAAAGAAGGCATTTCACCTTCCATGTACGCTTCCATTAGGTCGTCGTCTTGCTCAACAGCAGACTCAACTAGCATCTCATGGTATTCTTCAACTTTGTCAACCATGTCAGCTGGAACGTCTTGTACTGTGTAGTTTTCAGGAAGACCAGTCTCATCCCAAACGTATGCTTTTTTCTCAAGTACGTCTACAACACCACAGAATTGATCTTCGATACCGATTGGTAAAGTCATAACTAGTGGGTTAGCACCAAGTACTTTTTCAACTTGACCAACTACGCGGTAGAAGTCAGCACCCATACGGTCTAGTTTGTTTACGAAGATTACACGTGCAACTTCTGATTCGTTCGCATAACGCCAGTTAGTTTCTGATTGTGGCTCAACACCACCAGAACCACAGAATACACCGATACCACCGTCTAGTACTTTAAGTGAACGGTATACTTCTACTGTGAAGTCAACGTGTCCCGGAGTATCGATAACGTTTAAGCGGTGGCCTTTCCACTCACAAGTTACAGCTGCTGATTGGATTGTAATACCGCGCTCAGCTTCTTGTTCCATGAAGTCAGTAGTAGACTCACCGTCGTGTACCTCACCAGTCTTATGAATTTTACCCGTAAGCTTAAGGATACGCTCAGTGGTGGTAGTTTTACCCGCGTCAACGTGGGCGAAAATACCAATATTTCTGTACTTCGATAAATCTGCCATTATTTTACTCTTAATAAAGTCGAAAAATTATTCGGCGGGAGTATAGCATTACTTAAAGCGAACATCACCATCGAAGTCGCTTAAAATGCAATCAATTTTATAAAATTTTTCTATGCTAAGGATAAGCGGCACTTTTTATGGTGCCGATTAATGAATTTATGTGACTAAAATCGTTAATTTAACGGTAATTTACCCGATAAATGATGCGATTAGCTGCTTGTCATTTTGTAACAGCGTTCAGGTCGGCCGATACTTCCGTAGCTTTGATCCGCACTGACTTGCTCTGCTTCAAGCAGATATTCAAGGTAACGACGGGCTGTTGAACGACTTACCCCCACCAAATCACCCATTTGCTGAGCTGTAAAATTTGCACCTAAATTTGCTTTAAACGCTTTTAAGATCTTTTGCAAAGTCAGTTGATCCACCCCTTTTGGCAACCTGACCGGCGCTTTTAACTGCTCTTGCGATCCAAATAAGGTATCAACCATTGATTGGGTCACTTCATCGGCATCTGACAAGCATTGCTGCCTTGCTTCGAATCGCGCCAGCGCTTGATCTAAACGATTGAGCATTAACGGTTTCACTAAGAAATCACAGGCACCAAGCTGCATCGCTTTTTCCAGTGTTTCTACTTCTTTTGCTGCGGTTAACAGCATTACTTCGCTTTTCATTTCTTCGCGGCGTAATTCATTGAGTAAATCAAGGCCATTACCATCGGGTAAATGAATATCCAGCAAAATTAAATCAGCATTAATCGCCGATAACAGCGCTTTCGCGGTGGCAAGATTGCCTGCAATACCCACAACCTGATATTGCCCCTGACGGAGTGTTTGCCGCGCCCCTTGTTGGCCAGCAACGCCATGAGGAAGTAATAAGTATTGCGCCAACAACTGGGCAACTTCTACTTCGTCTTCAACAATGACAACCGAGTAAGTCATGTTCTTTACCTTTTATTTATAGGCTGATCGTTTTTATTATTTTGGAATGTAGACACTTAAACGTGCCCCCATCAGATCAGACTCACCTATTTCTAAACTACCACGACACGAATCTAAATTGGTTTTAACCAAATAAAGGCCGATACCATGCTCAGCCCCTGACTTAGAGCTGTATTGTGGTGTAAATACCACATCCTTATCATCGCCTAAACCAAAACCGCTGTCTTCAACATCAAACAATAATGTTTTACTGGTTTCATCAACCGTAACACGAACCTTAGGGGTGCGTGTATCGCTAGCTCGAATGGCAGCTTCAATTGCGTTATCAATCAAGTTGCCAAGTATCGAAACAACCCGTTCAAGCATATCTTTACGGGTGATCGATCCTAGTAAGCTGTCAGGATTAAGCTCAAGGATTACATTAAGTTCACGAGCTTTGTGGTATTTACCAACCAATAAACCTGCTAGTACCGGATCTTGGATCCTTTCGAGTAAATGATGGATCTGCGCTTGCGAGCCTTTGCTTTCTTGGCCAATTAACTCAATCGCCTGATCCGTTTGCCCCATCTGAATTAACGCACCAATTAAGTTTAGCTTGTTTGAGTAATCATGGGTTTGCACCCGCAATAGCTCAGCAAAAGCTTGTACTTTAGTTAATTGTTGCGATAAATATTCAAGCTCATCCGCAGGGCGCATACTCAGCAAAATACCATCAGCCTGACCTTGCACCTGCAATGCATACCGCGACAATACAATGCGTTTATCGGCGGCAAATAATTCAAAACCAACAATCGGACGCTGTTGGTTATGCATTAAAAATTCAGCATGTTCAGGAAGTAAATCTTCAAGTTTAAGTGGTTGATGGATACAGCTGATCGGTTTACCAAGGATTTCGCAAGCACGCTGGTTTAAGTTACGCACGTTACCCTCAGGGTCGAGGGCGATAATGCCGCTACGAACGGTATTCAAAATAGCATCTTGCTCAGAGAACAACCGTGCTATTTCGTCAGGCTGTAAACCAAAAATAGCGTTACGTACCCGTTGACCAATATACACCGCAGCCAAAATACTTAAACCGACTAACAACAAGCCCCAAAGCATAATTTCAGCACTGCGAGCACGAATGAGCGGCTCAATTGATTGCACTAAAAATCCAACCGAAACTAAGCCAATAACTTCGCCCTGCTCTGAAAGCACGGGGACTTTGCCACGGATAGATTCGCCCAAACTCCCTTTTGCAATCGACACATACCGCTCACCACGTAGCGCCGCTTTACTATCACCACCCACCATCGGCTTACCGAGCTTGTCAGAGTCGGGGTGAACAATGCGGCGAGTATTTCTATCGCCAATCACAATAAAGCTGGCTGTGGTGAGTTCACGAATATGCTCAATTTGCGTATTTAACTCATCAAGCCCCTGCTTGGTTTGCAATGCGTTTTGCACATCATCCCGTGAGGCAATGCTGGTTGCGAGCGCAAGGGCTTTATCACCCATGTGGTTATGTAAGCTTTCTGCAGTGATCTGATACACCAAAGCACCAAACAACACAGCTTGCAAAACACATAGACCGGTAACCCAAATAATGAGCCGCGTTTCTAAGCGCTTAGGTTTTTTAACCATATGCTGAAATGGATTTAGCTTATTGGTGTATCTCATATCAGTGCCTTGTTCTACGCATGTTGCTCTGCTTGCGTAGCTGCTTTGTCTTTACGACGTTGGACAATATAGTCTTTCAGTGGGAACAACAACACTAAGATCGAAATCACAAAAATACTCAGTGTTAATGGGCGGTCCCATAAAAAGCTCAGCGAGCCATCTGAAATCATCATGGCACGGCGGAAGTTTCGTTCAATCATATCACCGAGGATAAAGCCAAGTAATAAAGGCGCCATCGGGAACGCTAACAATCGAAGTACCAAAGCCACCATCGCAAAGCCCACCATCATAAATAAATCAAAGGTGTTAAATGACACTAAATACACGCCAATTAAGCTGAAGAATAAAATCATCACTGTCAGCACAGATTTAGGCATTGCCAGCACTTTAGCGAAATACGGGATCAGCGGCAGATTCAAAATAAGCAGTACAATATTGCCAAAGTACATACTAACAATGACTGCCCAAAACACGCTTGGGTTTTCTTGCATTAACATAGGACCCGGCTGAATACCGTAGGCAATTAATGCACCTAGCATAATCGCTGTTGTACCAGAGCCTGGAATACCTAAAGTCAGTAATGGTACAAATGAGCCCGTACAGGCAGCATTATTAGCCGACTCAGGTGCGGCTAAGCCACGCATTGAGCCCTTACCAAATTTATCTTTCAGTGCCTTTGGAGCAAGGTTACGCTCAGTAGCGTAGGCCATAAAGCTGGCAATGGTTGCCCCTGCACCCGGTAAAACACCGACAATAAAACCAAGCAAAGATGAGCGGCCAACCACTGGAGCCATGTCTTTGACTTCTTCTTTAGTTAGTTTTGTTGAACCAATTTTTGGCGTATCAGGATCATCAATTTTTTTATCTGGCTCAGCTTCAGGGCGCGCCACATTAATCAGTGCCTCAGCCAACGCAAACGTTGCCATTGCCACTAATAAAAAGCTAATCCCATCTAATAAATCAGCTTGGCCAAAGGTAAAGCGCTCGGTACCTGAAGAGGGATCAATACCAACCGTTGCCAGCATTAAGCCAAATACCGTCATCATCATGGCTTTTAAAAATTGCCCTTTATTAGAGAATGCAGCAATGGCCGTTAAGCCTAAAAACATCAGTACAACATAATCAGGCGATTGGAAACTTAATGACACTTTTGCTAATAATGGTGCTGCAACCATCAATAAAATGGCGCCAATGGTCCCGCCTATAAAGGATGAATAAGCTGCAATCGCAAGGGCTTTACCTGCCTTACCCTGCTTTGCTAGCGGGTAACCATCAAACGATGACGCTACCGTCCCCGCTACACCCGGCGCATTAATCAAAATAGAAGAAGTTGAGCCACCGAATATAGCTCCGTAGTAAACACCCGCCATTAAAATCATGCCCGAATCAGCACCGATGCTGTAAGTGATCGGGATCATCAACGCAATCGCAGTAATTGGCCCAAGCCCCGGTAGCATACCGATGAACGTGCCAACAAAGCAGCCAACAATCACATATAACAAGTTGTTCCAGTCGAGTACGGTCGACAAACCTAACATAATTCCATCAAGCATAACTTAACTCCACAGATTGCCAGGTACTAAGTAAATGCCCAGTACTTGTGTCATTAAAAACCAAAAAACCACGGCCACAGGTACAGAGGCAAACAACAACACCTTCTTACGGCGCTCACCCATAATAAAAAAACCAGCAATTAAAAAGACACTGGTGGCAATTAAAAAGCCGAACGGTTCAAGCATGGCGCTATAAGCAACCATCAACACCAACAGTGCAAAGGTACGTAGTAAGTTGCCCTTACTGAGTAGCTCTGCTTTTTCTGCTGGTGCTTGCTTTAATAAGTTGACACCAATCGAGAGTACACACACCACAATACCGAATACCGCATACACTTTTGGTAAGGTTGCTGAAGTAACGCTTTCGTACTCTTCAAATGGCATAAGTGGAATTTGCCAAGCCACAAGGGCGTAGAGGGTAAAGAGGACCAAGAATAAACTTGGTCCAATTAGTTCACGGTTTAACATCGTCTAACCTTAGCCTCGGATAAAACCAAGTTCTTTCATTACAACGCGTAATTGCGCTTCTTGCTGCTCAAGCGATTTAATAAACGCTTCTTTTTCTTGAAATAGATTTAGCCAACCATTACGGGCACGAACCGCTTCCCACTCTGGGGTTTGCTGCAGCTTACGTAGCTTTTCTGTGTACTCGGCAAGTTTGTCTGCTGGTAAATCTGGAGTTGCAAAAAGCCGCGCCAGTTTACGAACTCCATGTCGTAACCTAGCGACTTTAAGGTTGGAATTGCTGGGTAATCTGGCAATGTCTCTGCTGAAGTCACCGCTAAAATTCGCGCTTGACCACCATTCGCGACTTCGAGTGCTTCACTTAACCCTGTTGAAAGTAAGTTGACCTCACCCGACAATAAACCTGCTTTCGCTTTACCACCGGCATCGTAAGGAATGTAACGTAAACGACGACCATCCAGACCCGCCGCTTTCACCGCTTGTGCTGCCACTAAGTGATCCATGCTGCCACGCGCAGAACCGCCAGCCACTTTTACAGAGCCTGGGTCTTTTTTCATGGCATCAATAACGTCGTGCCATGTTTTAAATGGCGAGTCATTGCGCACAACAAACGCACCATAATCAGCAATCATGCTGGCAACAGGTGTTAAATCACGATAGCTGTAAGGAATTTTGCCTGATAATGCGCGCAGAACGATAGGCGTTGAGTTAACCATCAACATATCGCCTTTTTTAGTGCCCGACTCAATCAAGTAAGCAATTGCACGGCCACCGCCGCCGCCCGACATATTCTGAAACGATGCATTGTCTTCAATACCCGCTTTCACCATTGCTTCACCGACACCACGTGCTGTGGTATCCCAACCACCGCCTGGGCCACCCGGTACCAAAAAGTGTAAGTTTGCCAATGCCAGTGGGCTGGCTACTAATAATGAAGCTGCTAAAACAGATCTTTTTAATGATTTAAACATAGTCATAATGCACGACTCCTAAAATAAGTACTGCATACGAGCACTGATGCCCATACCTGAATCTTCATCACCAACCAGCGTAGAAGCACCGGCACCATCAACATCGCTGTAAATCAGGTTGCCCATAAATTTGATATCGCTGCTTAGGTAATAAGATGTGCCTAATGTATAAGTGGTTACGTCGGTACCTTGCTGTTTGCTGCTGGCATTCATTTGTGACACACGGGCAACCAGCTCCCATGCATCTTTAATTCCTTTCGGTTGTACAAATAATGCTGAGCCTGCTTTGTAACGGCGCTGCTCACCACCTAAGAAGTAACTTGCCGATACATGAAAGCCATCAAAACGTTCACCATCAAGTTCGTTGCTACTATCAACCGTATCGAGGTAGCGGCTGGCATACTCAGCCTCCAGAGTGAATGCATTCGCTTGGTAGGCAAATTCAAGACCGCTTTGCGACATGCTATCTAGCGCTGCCGTTTCACCACCGACTGCGTAATCGACTAAGCGAACATTGGTTTCACGCACTTCACCACGAGCAAAACGAGCACTTAAATCATTGCCGCCCATATCACGATAAGAATGCCAAGCACCTAAATGGATCACATCACCCGGCGCTGCACTTGACCAGGTTAAGCGACCTGTTACAGCCAATGTTAGTTTGTCATTTTCGTCATGGCCTGAAGCACCAAACGCATCGTTTTTGTAAACACCCACCGCGTAACGTAAGCCTGAGTCTTTAAAGTATTGATAAGCCGAGATACCCCAGCGGAAGAAAGGCGAGAAGGTGTTAGCAAGGGTGCTACGCTCAATGGTATTAATGTGTTTAGAACTGGTTAGCGCATTGAGCGACATATCTTCACGGATTTTACCGGCTTTTACTTTTAAGCCGTTGTCGAATGCATAACGTACCCGCGCTAACACAATTTCAGCCGTGCCTTCAGAAAATTCGAGTAGTAGTTTGTGATCCCAGTTGCCATGTTCACTTTCAACATAAGTACGGATACGACGTGGGAAGAAGTCGCTGCCTCCTGCGCCATCATTGTCGGCATTGTAAGCACCGTCGAAATAGTTGTAATCAAGTTGCACGCGACCACCAAATTCTAGGTTAAAGCCGCTAGATGTTTTTAATGAGTCCACTTCTTTTTGAAGTGCATCGAGTTGATGCTGTAGTTGTTCAGTGTCGCTTTGTGCGAATACTGAGGTACTTGCTAGCGCCGCTGCAACGGCTAAAGCGAGCTGTGTGTTACTTGCTTTCATGAATTACTCCACACCAGATTATAATTATTTGTTGTCGTTGATCGGCCTACTGCAATCGGCGATCTGGTTTGGAGCATAGTGTTAACGATAGATTAACGAAATGTTTAGGGGGTAAGTTGCATTGATGGTGATAAATGGCTTTTTGTTCATAAAACTCATGAGCAAAAAGCACATTATTGGGGTTTAGTATAAAATCTAGGCAAATTAGCTGCTTAAAAGTCGCAAAACTAGCTAAAAGTCATCTCAGGAATGTCACCAGAGACAATCAGCTTGCCCTGCGTCTTAGCAATAATCTCATCAACCGACACACCCGGGGCACGCTCTAATAAATGAAATGCACCGTCTTTAATTTCTAAAAGTGCCAAATCGGTGATCACTTTATTGATACAACCAACACCCGTTAACGGCAAACTACATTCGGTCAGCAGTTTTGATTCACCATGCTTGTTGGCGTGGGTCATGGTACAAATAATGTTTTTAGCACCGGCCACTAAATCCATTGCACCACCCATGCCTTTAACCAACTTTTTCGGGATCATCCAACTGGCAATGTTGCCGTTTTGGTCCACTTCAAACGCACCCAGCACGGTTAAATCAACGTGCCCACCGCGGATCATGGCAAAGCTTTTCTGCGGAGCTAAAAATAGCCGCCCCTTTTGCTGCGGTGACCGTTTCTTTACCTGCGTTGATCATATCAGCATCAACTTGGTCTGTACTTGGGTATGGCCCCATACCAAGTAAACCATTTTCTGATTGCAGCATCACTTCGATGCCATCAGGGACATAATTAGCGACCAAGGTTGGAATACCTATACCCAAGTTAACGTAGTAACCATCCTGTAGTTCCATCGCCACGCGTTTAGCGATTTGTTCTCGTGATAATGCCATCAGCGTGCTCCTTATTGGTTCTCTTGCTTAGTGGTAACTTTCTCGATGCGTTTTTCAAATTCACCTTTAATCACCCGGTCAATATAGATACCCGGCGTGTGAATTTGGCTTGGCTCTAGCTCCCCTGGCTCAACAATTTCTTCAACTTCAAGAACCGTAATTTTGCCAGCGGTTGCTGCCATCGGGTTAAAGTTCATCGCCGTATGACGATAAATGCAGTTACCATAACGATCTGCTTTCCACGCTTTAACTATCGCAAAGTCGCCAGTAATGCTTGACTCCAATAAATAGTCACGACCATTAATATTACGGGTTTCTTTACCGTCAGCCACCGGAGTACCCACGCCAGTTGCGGTATAAAATGCAGGAATGCCCGCGCCGCCAGCTCGCATTTTTTCAGCTAAGGTGCCTTGTGGTGTGAGCTCAACTTCTAGTTCACCATTTAATAGCTGCTGCTCAAATAGCGCGTTTTCACCAACGTAAGAGGCAACCATCTTGCTGATTTGCTTGTCTTCAAGCAGCACACCTAAACCAAAACCATCAACACCACAGTTATTCGATACCACGGTTAAATCTCGGGTGCCTTGACGTTTAATTTGCGCAATTAGTCCTTCAGGAATACCGCACAAACCAAAACCACCGGCTATCACTGTCATGCCATCTTCAAGGCCAGCCATCGCTTCGCTGTAACTTGTAACTACTTTATCAAAACCTGCCATTGGCTCCTCCTATTGTGCAGTCCAACCGCCATCAATGGCGATTGCTTGGGCGGTAATATTGCGTGCTGCATCAGCCATTAAAAAGCTAACGGTATGCAGGATCTCATCTAAGCCGATAAATGCTTTTTTCGGCATCGGTGCTAGCATAATCGAGTCGATAACTTGTTGCTCCGAAATGCCATGTTCTTTGGCTTGCGATGCAATTTGTTGCTCCACAAGCGGCGTTTTTACATACGCTGGACACACGGTATTAATCGTGATGTTGGCATCGCCCGTTTCGAGTGCCATGGTTTTAGCAAAGCCAATTAAGCCATGTTTTGCAGCGATATAAGCCGACTTATATTTAGACGCCACCATGGCATGAATTGAGCCAATATTAATGATGCGACCAAAATCTCGCTCACGCATGCGAGGGAGTACCGCCTTGGTCATCATTGCCGGTCCAACGAGCATAACTTGCTGTAAGAACTGCCATTTATCAGCCGGAAAATCTTCAAGCTTTGCAACATGCTGAATACCCGCATTATTAATAAGTACATCAATTGGCTGATTAAGCTCAGTGAAAAACTGCTCTATTGCATCACTGTCTGCCACATTAAGTGCATACCCTTCGGCGCTACCACCTTGCTCAACAATACCTGCTGCCGCTTGTTGTGCTGCTTGCTGATTTAAATCAGTCACAATAATAGTGTGACCTTGCATCGCCAGTTGCTGGGCAACAAATAGACCTATACCACTGGCTGCACCGGTAATTAAAACTGTTTTGCTCATCGGGCTACTCCTCTAAAAACTCACTGATAAGCTGCGCTTTCGGGGCGATTGAGAAAATGCCATCAAGGTGTCCCCAACCCCTTCTATTTCTGAAATCTCAACGTCTTTACCTGCCGCTTTCATGGTGTCAAACACAGTACGCATGTTTTCAGGGCGAAGCAGTAAGTCGTTCGTTGCGGGTAGCAATAATGTTTTGGCAGAGACATTTTTAAGTGCCGTTGTTAAATCACTTTGCATGCCAGCGGTAAATAGTTGTGATGCCCGGACCAAATAAAGTACATGGTTGGCATCTTGCGTTTTCGCTCGTGCCATTGCGCGCTGAGCGAGTACTTGGTTTAACTTAGGCAAGGTACGAATATCTTTTAATGCACCTTCATCCAATACATTAAAGTCAGGGAAGCTCGCGTTATAAATAATTGGATGCATCGCATCTTGCGTAATATTAAGCATGGTTGCCGCTAAGCCATCTAACGGGCGCTCTTTGCCGTAGTAATTACCTTGCTGCCAGTTTTTATCTAAACGAATTGGTAACGCCCATTTTTCAAGTGCAGCGACCGTCCATGCATCCATCGTTGCAGCGCCAATCACATGAATTAAACGCTCTACTTTATCTGGGTAACGTGTTGCCCACTCAAGTGCTTGAAACGAGCCCATTGATGCGCCCATCACAGCATGTAATTTAGTGATACCTAGGCTGTCGAGTAAACGCTTTTGCACATTCACAAAATCAGTAATCGTAACCACAGGAAAATCTAAACCATAAGGTTTGCCTGTTTTTGGATTAGTTGACGCAGGGCCTGTGGTGATGACATTTTCATCATGCCAGTTGGCATTCACTAAGGTATCTGAGCTAATCACATAATATTTATTGGTATCAATAGCTTTACCTGGGCCGATAATCGCATCCCAATAACCCGGTAGGGCATCATCCGCTTTATATTTACCTGCGGCATGAGAAGTACCAGAGAAGTAATGAGTGATTAAAATCACGTTATCTTTATTGGCGTTTAGTTTTCCGTAACTTTCCCAGCCAATATCCACTTGCTCTAACGTCACACCAGACACAGTGGTAAAATCTTTTGTCGTAAAATGCTGCTTTTCCACCAGCATGGTGTCGGCTTTGTTTGCAGCGCCAAACGCGGTGCTACTAAATACAACCAGCCATAGCAAAATTATTAATTTGGTTTTCATTGCTGTTCCTTAAAAGAAAATAAAGAGTCCGAGTGCCAATGCGACACCGATAAGCGGAATGACCGCAGTCAGCGCTGCCATTGACCAATACGCTCGTTGATGCGTTTCTTTACAGATAGCGCGTATTGTTGTGACCACATAACCATTATGCGGCAAGGTATCGAGGGCTCCAGAGCTAATTGCCACTACACGGTGCAGTTGTTCAGGGTTTACACCCATGTCTAAATAACCCGGTGCGACAAGCGGTAATGCAATGGCTTGCCCGCCAGAAGCAGAGCCTGTTAAGCCGGCAATCACACTAACCGCAACGGCAGCACCAACCAGTTCATTACCCGGCATATGGGTCATCACATCGACAGCGGCGGTAAATGCTGGTGACACTTTCGCCACAGCGCCAAAACCAACCACGGCAGCGGTATTACCGATTGCCACTAAAGCGCCGGTTGTACCAACATTAATCGCGTTACCCATATCGTGAAAATGCTTGAAGTTAATAATTACAATACTCAATACGCCACCAAGCAAGGCAACAATCAGAGCCGTCTGCTGTAAAATATCGTGCAATGCAAATGACAGAACTAATACCACAATCAGTGGGATCACACCTGTGATTGGATGCGGACGACGACGCTCAATAACCACAGGATCATCATCACGTGCTTCAAAGGTTTCGCCATTCGCAACGGCTTTTTTGATCATCTTGTTTAACCAAAAATAACCTGCTGTCGCCATGAAAATAGCGACCACTAAGCTCACTTCCCATGCCGCATAGGGCGACGTGCCAAGGTGCTTAACCGGGATCCAGTTTTGAATTTCTGGCGAACCTGCCGAAGTCATGGTAAAGGTTACCGAACCAAATGCCAGCGTTGCTGGAATAAAGCGGCGCGGTAAGTTTGCATCTTTAAATAGACTTAATGCCATTGGATAAACAGAAAACGCAACGATAAAGACGCTCACGCCACCGTAGGTTAAAACTGCACAGGCAATCACAACCGCAAGAACGGCGTGCTTCATACCTAGTTTACCCACAATGTAGCTTGCAACACTGTCAGCAGCACCGGTGTCTTCCATAAACTTACCGAATAACGACCCCAGTAAGAACATAAAGAACCACGCACTTAAGAAGCCTGCAAAGCCATCCATATAGGCGTTAATAAAGTTTGTATCTGCCGATACAGGGAAAATGGCCATGCCACTACTAAGTGCAACTAATAGTGCACAGATTGGCGCGACGATAAATAAATTTACCCCACGCGACTGTTAAAATGATCAGCAGTATTAAACCGCCTAACAGTCCTATCATGCTCAGCATAGACATTCCTATAATTATTGTTATTACACAGATGAGGTGACATCGGAATAATGCTTTCAGTCTTACCTTAAGCGCTCAAAAAATACATAACACTAAGGTACTATCTGCTTTAAAAATAGCTTAATTGCTTGATAAATAAAGGGCTGTGGCGGGTATAGCACTATGGTACTAATTCAATTTCTGCAACTATCTTCTACATTAACTGACAGGTGACACGGGCAAATCTTATTCAGTCTTCGGCAACATCAATGTGAGTGGCCATAAGACTAATGACAACAATAACAAGGAATACAACATGATAAAGCTTAACCCAAAAGTCGCGCCACTTACTCTGGCTGTATCACTTGCTTTGGCAGGTGTCAGTGCTCAAGCGGCAGAACAAGCCGAACCTGCAGCAAAAAAAGGTGAACTTGAACGTATTCAGGTAACAGCACGTAAAACTGTTGAAAACCTGCAAGAAGTGCCAGTCGCAGTCACTTCAATTGGTGCTGAAGAGCTGGCTGAAAATGGCATCGTCGTCATGACCGAAGTTCAGCAGTTCTCGCCAAATACCACTTTACAAGCAAGCCGTGGTACTAACTCTACAATTACTGCGTTTATTCGTGGTGTAGGTCAGCAAGATCCACTTTGGGGCTATGAGCCGGGTGTCGGTATCTATATTGATGATGTTTATCTTGCTCGCCCACAAGGTGCCGTGCTTGATCTACTTGATGTGCAACAAATCGAAGTATTACGCGGCCCACAAGGGACGCTTTACGGTAAAAATACCATCGGTGGTGCCATTAAATACGTCACCAAAGAAATGAGCGGTGATGCCACGTTAAATATACAAGGCACTGTAGGTAGCTATAACCAAAAAGATTTAAAAATTACTGGCCAATTACCGATTGTTGACGAAAAACTTTACGTTGGTTTTGGTTTTGCAACGCTTAACCGTGATGGCTTTGGCGAGTTTTTAACGTCTTCTCTTGATAATCAAGACCGCGAAAACTACAACAAAGATGTAACCGCAGCACGCGTTACACTCGAATACACACCGACTGATGACCTTTTCTTCCGCTTAGCGTGGGATAAAACAGAAGACAAATCAAACGCAAAAGGTGGTTACCGTTTACTACCAAGTATTCTTACCGATGCGCCAGTTCCAGACAGCGTGTATGACTCATACACCAGCTTACCAACATGGAACAAAGTTGAACTTGAAGGTTACAGCCTAACTGCTCGTTGGGATATGACTGACAGTACTAGCATTAAATATGTCGGTTCAAGCCGTGAGAGCTACTCACCAACGAATATCGACTTTGATAACACGTCACTGCAAATTTTCGATGTACCTGCTATTTACGATGATGAGCAAACAACTCACGAATTACAGCTAAATCATCAAGGCGATAACTACAAACTGGTTTCGGGTCTTTACTACTATGATGGTGAATCTTGCGGTCAATTTGAGGCTATTCTAGGTATCTTAGGTCAAAGCCTAGGTGCACCAGGCCTAACTCGTGAAGTAAGCGGCTGTAGTAACTCAAACAGTAAAGCAGCGTATATCCAAAGCTCAATTGATTTAACCGATAAATGGTCAATGACACTCGGCGCGCGTTACACCAAAGACAAAAAAGAAGCACAGGTTAACAACGGCCTAATCTTTGACATTGTTTACCCTGAGTCAGGTTGGGTGCCAGGTTACACTCGCCCAGAAGGTCAGCTTGTACCAACGGTACTCGATGATGAAGAAGAATGGTCACGCTTCACACCACGTGCAGGTGTTGAATATCAGTATTCAAACGACATCATGTTCTTTGCAAGTTATGCGCAAGGCTTTAAGTCAGGTACTTTCAACCCACGTGCAACCACTGCAGAGCCAGCAGCAAAACCAGAAATCGTTGATTCATTCGAAATCGGTATGAAGAGTGAGTGGAACAATAACTTACGTGCAAACGTCACTTTATTCACCCTTGACCACAAAGACCGTCAATACATTTCAGTATTACCGGGCGACAGCGCAGCAGATCTAAACCAACGCTTAGGTAACATTGGTGAGTCAACATCAGATGGTATCGAGCTTGAACTAAACTATGTTGCATCAGAATCACTCAGCTTTGATGCGTCAGTGGGTTACATCGATAGTAGCTTTGATAACGTGATTGATTACGACCCAGTGACTGGTGAGCAATTTGATAAATCAGATCGCTTTAGTGTATCAAACACACCTGATTTAACCTTTAATCTGGGTGCAACGTACCGCATGTACACAGAAATGGGTGACTTTGTTGTCAATGGTAACTACTACTACCGTGGTGACTACGCGCTATTCGAAGAAGATAGCCTACTAACGCAAGATGCTTACGGTATCTTTAATATGGGTATTACTTGGTACAGCACTGATGGTCACTGGACTGCTGGTCTTTACGGTAAAAACTTAACGGACGAAGAGTACATGATTGGTGGTTACCAGTTCGTGGCACCTGATCCAACAGACCCAACAGATACCAGCAAATACACCCCAGGTTTAGGTGGTGATAATACGCTAATTGGTTACTACGGCGACCCTCGCACTGTAGCCTTCACTGTTGGCTACCGTTTCTAAAATAGAATCTAAATCCTTGTGTGAGAAAAGGTTTGTCTGAAACTTCCCCTCAGGCAAACCTTGTTTCAAAAGGCAAAATCACTTATAACATAACGCATTGGAGAATCGAGGGAATGTCTTTAGCTGTGAACACCATAATCGCCGATGATCACCCGTTATTTAGAAGTGCGGCGCGTCAAGCTGCCGCGACATCAGTGCCAGAAGAACATATTAAAGAAACCAGTGACATTGACGGTTTGTTTGCACTGTTAAGCGCTCACCCTGAGATTGAACTAATATTTTTAGACCTTACGATCCCTGGTGCAAATGGCCTACAGGCCCTTTCGCAACTGCGTAACCACTACCCTGATATCTTAGTGATTATGGTCTCTGCCAATGAGACACCAGCCATAATCAAACAAGCGATGAGCCTTGGTGCTGCTGGCTATATTCCGAAGTCATCTTCTTTAGATGTCATCAGTGAAGCAATTAGTCATGTACTCAACGGCGACACTTGGTTACCACCTGAAGTAGATTTAACTGATGTGGTGATCAACGACGAACAAAGCGAATTTGCTCGTAACCTTGAAAAACTAACTCCGCAGCAATACCGCGTACTTGCAATGATTGCCGACGGCTTATTGAACAAACAAATCGCCTTCGAAATGTCGATTCAAGAAACCACAATCAAACAACATGTGTCAGCGATTTTACGCAAACTCAATGTGTATAACCGCACCCAAGCAGGCATTTTGTTTAATCAGCTTTCGCAGGTTGGCAAAATCGAAGAAAGCTAATTTAAGCATTCACTCCCAGTTTTAAAACTCGCTTTCCCAATAGTGGGAAAAGCTCACGCTCCAAAAAATAACAAGCTGTTATTTTTCAACACCTTAACTGTTGGCACAAAACTCGCCTTAGCTATTCCATGATTATTTAAATTTATCAGTATCATGGATTTAGACAGCACTCTAAAACGTAAACCTCAGCAATCAAAAGCTAAAAAATGGCTTATTGGTGCAGCTATTAGCGTGTCGGCTCTTGGCGCTTTAATGGTGTATCAATGGGCTACACCCACTGTAGTTGCTGCAAGCCAACTGCAAATAGCAACCGTAGAACAAGCCGATTTTGTAGTAAAAATACGTGGCTTTGGTCGTTTAAAGCCAAAGTATCAACGTTATTTAACCAATACCGACACCGCAATGGTCGAAGCTATCCACGTTTACCCCGGCACTATCGTTAAAAAAGACACGGTGATTTTAAGCCTAGTAAACCCGCTGCAAGCGCGGCTGTTTATCGGTCGCTCGGCTAGAGCTTGCTCGCCAAAAAGCCAGTGTTAATGAGCAAAGAATTAACCAGCAAAGTGAGCTACTTGAGCGCCAAGCAAATCTCGCCATTTTAAAAAGTGAGCTACAAAGCGCAGAGCTTAGAGTCGATGCCGAAAGCAAACTGATCGAGCAAGGGATTGTTTCAAGCCTCGATTACAAACGAAGCATGCTAAACGTTGCACAGCTTACAGAGCGCGTAAGTATCGAGCAGCAACGCCTCGCGCAGCTCAAAGAAATGCACTTACAACGTAGCAAAATACAGCAAGAGCTATTAAGCCAATTTGAGCTTAATTATCAGGTTGAGCAACACGCTTTTGATCAGCTGCAAATAACGGCAGGTATCGATGGCATGCTGCAAGAATTGAATGTTGAACTTGGCCAAAACCTCGTGCCGGGCACCCGCCTTGCTGTGGTTGGCTCAAACAAAGCACTCAAAGCAGAGCTGAGTGTGAAGCAAGCTGATGCCGAAAAAGTGGCACTCAATATGGCAGCAAAAGTAAACACCTTTAGCCAAGCAAACCACGGTGAAGTTGATGCCAAAGTCACCCGAATTGATCCTATTGTTACCGATGGTCGGGTTATTATTGAACTTGATTTACAAGGCACACTGCCTGCCAATGCCCGCCCAGATTTAAGCATTGAAGGCTATGTTGTTAGCAACATTATTCCCGATGCGTTAACCATTAACGTGCCGCAAAAAGCGCAAGCACACAGCGAAGCCACGCTATTTAAACTTAATCCAAATACCCAGTTAGCAACGCCAACCAATATCGAATTTGGTACACTCAGTGACAATCAAATTCAACTTTTGAGCGGTGCCACCGTGGGCGAACAGCTGATCATTTCAGACCTTTCTAAATGGCAGCATTTGGCAACAATAAAAATCGAACAGGACAGTTTATGAAAACCAACACGCTTATCTCATTAAACAAAATCGCCAAAGTTTATCGCGGCCAAAATGTTGAAACCTATGCTTTAAAAGACATCAGCCTGAAGATTAACCAAGGTGACTATATCTGCATTAGCGGCCCATCTGGCTGTGGTAAATCGACGCTGCTGTCATTATTAGGCTTACTCGATAGCCCAACTGCTGGCGATTATTTCATTAAAGAAGTCGATACAAAAACTCTCGATATGGATCAGCAAGCTGAACTAAGAAACCTTCATATTGGTTTTATATTTCAGTCGTTTAACCTAATTGATGAATTATCTGTTTTTGACAACGTGGCACTTCCGCTCACTTACCGAGAGCCAGCCATGAGCCCAAACGAAATTGAGCTTGCTGTAAAACAAGCCCTTGATGAGGTTGAGATGGGCCACCGTGCTCAGCACAAACCAAACCAATTGTCTGGTGGTCAGCAACAGCGTATTGCTATTGCCCGCGCATTGGCTGGCAAGCCAAGTATTTTATTGGTGGATGAGCCAACCGGTAACTTAGATTCAAAAAATGGTGATGCTGTCATGGACTTGCTTGATGAGCTGAATAAAAAAGGCACCACGATTTGTATGGTAACCCATGATTTACGTTATGCCGGGCGCGCTAAAACGCAACTTAAATTGCTAGATGGTGAAATTGTTTCCTACTCAGAAGCACGCCAAGCACCTAGCAACGACACTGCTGAGCAAGTACTCGAAAGCGCCGAGGTGATGTAATGAAATTAACCAAAACACGCGCCCAACTGAGCTTAGCGTGGGCATCATTAATGAATGCACCGGGCTTTGTGGCAGCGGTTATCGCAACGCTTGCTTTAACTCTTGCCACCTTGTTTGTGGTGCTTAGCCTTGTTAACAGCTACTTTTTAAAGCCCCTTGATGTGTACGATGAAAGCCGCATGGTGGTGGTTGAGCAATCACTTACTTATGATGACTACGATGCCACCGGCTTTCAAAGCTATCAATCGATGGTGCATTGGCTTAAGCATAATCAAAGCTTTGAACAAAGTATGATGATCAATGCGGGTGAGCAAATCTTTGCAAACCTTGATGGCGAGCCTAAAGAACCTGTGCTGTATGTTGGCGGCAACTACTTTGACTTATTAAACACGCCATTTTTAATGGGACAGGGTTTTGACCTTGGAGAAACGCTAGAAACACCTGATGACCGCGTTGTTATCTCTGCTAACTTCTGGCGCAAGCATTACAACAGCGACCCGAACATTATTGGTAAAACACTTTCAGTCATGGCGGGTGAAACCGATTACGTTCACCGTATCGTCGGTGTTGTTGATGACTCATTCAGCCCACCTTACATGTTTAAAGCAAGTGATGTTGAAGTATGGTTTCCATCTAGTGCTGACCGCCGTTTCTTTCACAATGACGATTGGCAAAGCCCGTGGACAAACACTTTTAAAAACCTAAAACTGATTGCAGTTTTAAAGCCTGGGGTCACCATAGATCAAGTTAAAGTCGATTTAAAACAGCAAATTGATACGGTTAAATCAGAGTGGCTAAACAACGGGGGGATCACCGATGTAAAACCTGAAGTAACTCCTTATCGTGACGTTGAGCTGGGTAATAACGATGACTTAAGCTTAATGATGTTAGCCGGTGCAGTAGGGCTACTGATTATTGCAGTACTTAACGTCAGTACTTTATTCTTCTCTCGCGCTCTTGCTCAACATAAAACCCTCGCCTTACAGGCGGTGTTAGGCGCTAAGCGCAGCACGTTATTTAAAAGTATCTTTTTACAGTCACTAATTTTAATGACCTTATCGGTAAGCATTGCACTGTTTTTATCGGTATGGGGCATACGTTTATTTAAAGTATTGGCAGAAGGCCGATTACCACTGGTTAACAGCTTGGCGGTTGATAGCACGTTGGTCATTGTTGCCATCATACTGTGTATTGCTCTTGCTTATATTTTCTCTGTAATTACAGCGCGTTTGGTGAATTACAAAACCCTAAATACGCAAATGCAGAACAGTGGAAAAGGCGGGGTTTCGCAGGTATCTGGCCGTACAGTGCGTATTTTAATTGGCTCACAAATGTTTGTTGCCGCGCTGCTTGTTAGTTTTTCGGTGATGGTAGTCAGTAAAGCCATGGGCACGATTAACCGCCCACTCGGCAGTGATACCGAAAACCTGTATTTTGCCAACCTGTTCCAGCCAAATAATCAAATGTCATTGGCGGAACGCTACGAACATATGCTGCAATACAAGCAGGTTTTGCTTGATAGCCAAGGCATTGATGATGTTGCCCTGGGTCACAGCCCAGTATCAGCAAGACAAAATGCCAACACCCTGACTGATGTAAACGGGAAAAGCTCAATTTTCTTCCCTAGTCAGTGGGTAGGGCCTGATTACTTTGCGTTAGTTAACACCAAAATTCTCGCTGGCCGCACCTTTACTGAACAAGCAATACGAGGTGAAACCAACGAGATACTGGTATCAGTCAGCGTGGCTGAGAACTTATTACCAGGCCAAGACTATCGAAATATTATCGGCAAGAGCTACCAAGGCTTAGAAGAAAAGATGTATGAAGTGGTGGGTGTAACCGAAGATTTTAATCACCCTAAATACTACGACGAGTCGTTTGGTCGACACATTTGGTGGCCTGCAACACCGTATAGCTACATGTTTACTATCAAAGCTTCTGAAGGCGTTAAGCTGACTAATAAGCAAATACTTAATACGCTAAAAGAAAAGAACAGCGACTTAACCATGTGGCAGTTTAATGACCTGCAACAAGAGTACGACAATTTACTGTATATGAGCCGACTGACCGTGGTTCTGTGTAGTACCTTAGCGCTATTTACTCTATTATTAGCAGCAATCGGTATTTTTGGGGTACTGAGCTACAACCTGGGTCTACGCCGTTATGAGTTTGGTATTCGTATGGCATTAGGTGCGAAAAAAGCGCGCTTATTCAAGCTGATGAGTGTTGAAGCTATTATCCCTGTGCTCATTGGCTTTGCGGTTGCTCTCGCCGCGGTAATGGTGGTTTTTTACATGTTACAAGGACAGCTAATGTCATGGCTGATACTTGATGTAAGACTGCAATTACTTGCTTGGAGTATTACCTTATGTATTGCGCTATTCGCTTGCTTTAGACCTTTGGTTTTACTGCTAAAAGCAAAACCTATGGCCGCACTACGTAACGATTAACAGCACAAAATGGTGGCTTAAATTTAAGCCACCTCAACAGGATAATAAGAAAACATCATGGACAAAATCTTAGTCATAGACGATCAAGCTGATGTACGTCTGGCTGCTACTGTTGCATTACAACAATTAGGCTTACACTGCCTTGAGGCCGAAGGCCCTGAACATGCCCTTGAATTATTAAAATCAGAGCATATTAGCCTGATTTTGCTCGATATGAACTACAAGCTCGACACCACATCAGGTGACGAAGGGTTACGCTTTTTAAAGCAACTAAATCAATTAGGTTCGACCATACCTGTCATTGTCATGACCGCATGGGCCAGCATTGATGTTGCCGTTAAAGCCATGCAATTAGGGGCTGTCGACTTTGTTGAAAAGCCATGGAATAACTTACGCTTAACCGCCGTTGTGCAACAACAACTCAAGCTCAAGCAAAGTAATCACGACAATGCCTGTTTAAAGGCGCTTACCAGCGACACACAGTCCCACTACATAGCCCACTCAGAAATCATGCAACTGTTGCTTGCCAAAGCTGAGCGCGCAGCAAAAACCGATGCCAGTATTTTAATTACCGGCGAAAATGGCACTGGCAAAAGCTTATTGGCACATTATATTCATCAGCATTCACTCAGAAGTGATAAACGCTATGTAAGCGTAAATGTTGGCGCCATTGCGCCAACGCTATTCGAAAGTGAATTATTTGGCCATAAGAAAGGCGCTTTCACTGATGCCAAAGAAGACCGCTTAGGACGGTTTGAAATTGCCGAAGGCGGCACCTTATTTTTAGATGAAATTGCGACTTTAAGCCTTGAGCTACAAAGTAAAATGCTGCGCGTGCTAGAAAGCAAAGAATTCGAAGTGCTCGGCTCAAGCCAAACCAAAACCGCCGATGTTCGCATTATTTCTGCTACCAATAGTGAATTAGCTACGGCCATTGAGCAGGGTGAATTCCGCCGTGACTTATTATTTAGACTCAATACTATTGAACTGCATATTCCACCGCTTCGCGACAGAAAAGACGACATCGCTCCCTTAGCTGAACACTTGTTGTTAGTGCATGGTAAAAAATACCAACGAGCGAATATGGCGCTCAGTGTTGATGCTCTGCATGCGCTAAAAAATTACAGCTGGCCTGGTAATATTCGTGAGCTAAGTCACTGCATTGAACGCGCGGTGATCATGAGCGATAACAACAATATTCAAGCTAATGACCTCATTTTAGATCAACCAAGTTGCGAGCAACCAAATAGTCATGCGAAACAAGCTTTGCCACTATTGCCCCTTGAAGAGCTTGAAAAACAAATGATTCAAAAAGCGCTGCTGCAATTTAATGGCAATGTTATCGCCGCAGGAGAGTTTTTAGGATTAAGTAAATCGGCTATTTATCGTCGCATTGATAAACATCAGCTCGATTTAAAAGAAGTAGAACGCTAAATGAGTAGCAAGTTGTCGTTAGAGCAGCGTATTCGACGCTATTTTTATATGGTTATAGCGGTGCTATTAACACTTGGCATTGCCCTTTCGCTCAGCTTAAAACTAGATTGGTTTGCCAGTATCAGCCTGTTATTGCCGTTTATTGGGATAAGCGCTTTTGCTTTAATTAAAAGCTACCATGTGATCACCGATGTGGTTGAACGCTTTGGTCTGCAACTAGATGCACTGGCAAATGACGAAAGTAATAGTTGGCATTTAGCGTCTTACCAAAGTGGACGAGTTGCAGCGCTAAAGCAAGATTTTGCCAAGCTCAGCAATAAAATAGCCAAGAACAAACGCCATTATATGCAAACAGAAGAGTTTGTTTTTGAGTTTGCCAGCATGCTGGACTTACCCATCGTTATACTAGACCCCCATGGCTTGATTTACTTTAGTAATAAGGCATTTTTAAACAGTATCAGCCATCGCCAGATTGAAGGTAAATCGGCCAGCGACTTAGGCATTGCCCTGCATGATGGCGAATGGCAACAAAACAGTGACTCACTGTTTAAACAACGCTTTCAAATTTCATCGCAGACTTTTTGGCGGACCGGCAGAAACTTTGAATTACTAACCTTCTTTTCAATTGAGCAACAGCTTCGCGATAACGAACAACTTGTTTGGCAACGTTTAATTCGAGTGTTGAATCATGAAGTACGTAACTCACTCACGCCGATTTATTCAATGAGTCAATCATTGCAAACCCTCAAGCGCCAAGGACAAATTAGCAGTCACGATGATCTCGCCCAAGATATGCTGCAAGTTATAGAAAAACGCGCTCAACACTTGCTTGATTTTGTAGCCAGTTACAGTGCGTTTGCCAAGCTACCACCTGCACAAAAACAAGCAATTAGTAGCGAGCAATTAAATACTCGTTTAAGTGCTATCTTTCCTGAACTAGTGATAAATAGCAGCGAAGAGTTACATATTAATGCCGATTTCGGTCAGCTAGAACAAGCGTTGATCAACCTGATAAAAAATGCTTTTGAAGCTGGCAGCAATTCTGCCCCTACCCTCACTTGGTCAAGACAAGGTGATAACTTAAATATTGCAATTAGCGACCAAGGTTGTGGTATTCAAAACCCCGATAACTTGTTCGTACCATTTTACTCAACCAAGGCAAATGGCACAGGTATAGGGCTTGTGATAACTCGAGAGCTTGTGCGCAACCAAGGCTTTGAGTTATTAATAAACTCAAAACCCCAGCAAGGCACAGAAGCTACAATTACGGTGCCCAGATAACTTATTTTACAAATGTGGCTTTCACTCGCTTAGATAAAAGCATATAAGGTCCCCAGATCACAGCTTGAATAAGCCCTCTGAAAATCATCGTTTTCATTTCATCGTCGAACACGTCGACATCAGGCACAATTAAACTAACCGCATAGGCATCGAGAGCAATAAACGCTAATCCACCAAATAATATCGCTAAGTACCAACTTACAAATGCTTTCTTATGCTTAAAAAACAACACAATTAAATAAAGCGAAGCTAAAAATAGTGCTGCATTAAACACCATTTCAATGATCAGTAAAGGCTCCCAAAGTGGATGATACATATCACCAAATTGCGATGTTAAGCGTTGCCACATCTCGGTCATGAAAATGGGTTTAAAGGTATTTATTGATTCGATAAATACTCTAAAAGGGCTGAGTACCACACCTATCGCCACAAGAATAAGCCAACCTTTTATGCCAACTAAGTCATCATTTTCGGGGCTTTTAGCTTCTGGTGTTTCGATTTGATTTTGTTGTTTTGCTTCTTCCATGAGTTGTCCTTATTATTTTTATTTCTTCTACTATACGCTTATTTTTTAATAAAATTCACAAAAAAACAGATTGTTGCGCTTTCATAAAAACCACGCTATGTTTATTTTTTAAACTACGGAAGGTCATAAAAATGAAAAACGCCATAAAACCCATCGTATTAGCAACGTCACTTATTCTAGTCACGGCCTGTAATTCAACGGCCCCTATTAATAAAACAGCAACGACAGCGATTAACCAAGAAAAATTTAGCCAATTTCATCAGTATGATGAAAAATCAAATATCACCCTTGAGTACACTGACTACGGGCAAATATTAAATGCCTCGGTGATTGATTTAGGTATGTCAGACCGCTATCGCATTTCACAAAACACAACCAAAATTGGAACGCGGTTGTCGTCGAACCCTAAACCGTCTACCGCAACAGAAGCAAACCGCTTTTATTATGATTCGTACAGAAAGAACCCTCAGATGAAGCAAGACTTGCAAATAGTGCAAGAAAATATGGCCGACCTGCCAAACAAGATGAATTTAAGTAACTTACCAAAATCAGAGTTACTCGCTTACTGGCTCAACCTCTATAACGTGACAGTACTCAATGAACTAGTTCAGCAATATCCTGTTAAAAACCTAACGAGGCTATTAAACGAAGAACCAAGCTTTTTTGATAAGCCGCGCTTTAACTTTAATGGTAACCAGTATTCATTAAACGATATTGAGTACAACATTGTTGCACCGCTATTTAACAATGACCCGCTATTAATGTATGGCTACTATCGTGGCTACATTGGCAGCCCAAATTTACTAGACCACCCATATACAGCGAAAAATGTATTTGCAGCCCTGACCACCAATGCAGTGCAGTTTGTTAATTCAAACCGCGGCAGTGTGATAGGAAACCATAGCACTCGTGTTTCTTCTTTATACCTTGAAAAGAAAAACTATTTCCCGAACTTTGAAGAAGACTTAGCTGACCACCTTCAATCGTTAGTGATTCAAGAGCCAGATAAAGACCAAGTTGTACAAAACCTCTCTTTTAGTATCGATAACTATGATATTACCGACATCCTAGGCAGTGATATGGAATATGGTGGAGGTAACGCGACAGTCGCCGATCCAAGCGTAATTGCCTGGGGCTGGGATAACACCTTCATGACATATGGAGATAACTTAACCAAAGAAGTCGGCCATGTAAGCCCGTTACGTCGCGAAATTTTGCAAAAAATCACGCAAAAATACTATGAAGTAAATACTCGCGTTGAAATAAAAGACTTACCAGCTAAAGAGTCTGAAGATAAATAATATAAACCTAAAGCGGCTCATCATGAGCCGCTTAGACTCACCACATCCTTACGAGACCTACCCTATAAAAATTAATTTTTATTTGGCTCAAGCCGCGAAATTCAGTAATTTGTCATATAAAGCTAAACGTAATTAGAAAATAACAATGAAATGGATGCACTTACAACTTAAGCTACTGGCTGTTTTTTTATTCTTTGTGAGCTGTTTTGCAGCCGCTGAAGAGTATCAGGTTGCGCCCGCAGCTAACTGGGTAAAACAACATAAGTTACTCACCCCTGAGATTCCTCGAGACCAAATACGAGACGGGACTTTCTACCTGATGCTCGACACTCAGCTTCAGGTATCTGAGCAAGCCCCACAGCAACGCTTTAATCGTACTGTAATGCAGGCGGTCAATCAGTCTGGGGTTGATTATATTAGCCAGCTGAATATTGATTTTGACCCAAATTATCAATATCTTACGCTCAATAGCTTAGGCATTATTCGTGACGGTCAATATATAGATAAACTAAATAGTGCCGAGCTACAGGTGTTACAACGCGAGACTGACTTAGCAAGTCGTATATACAATGGCACCTTAAGCCTAAATGTCATTATTGATGATATGCGGGTAATGGATATTTTAGATTACAGCTATACGGTTTCGGGGAGTAATCCGGTTTATCAACACTTCAGCACCATGCGCACACTAAACTGGTCGGTGCCGATAGTGCAGCAATTTATGCGGGTAAAGTGGCAAAAGCCTACGCCCTTATATATCAACTTTATGAATGGCGAGTCACCAGTTACTAAAACCAAGCTCGATACAGGTTTTGACTACCAAATTAGCCAACACAATGAGCCGACCATTCGCTCCGCAAGCGAAGTACCGCATTGGTATTCACCTTACAAGGAAGTGTATTTCTCTGAAGTAAATAATTGGCAAGAGGTGATCAATTGGTCGTTACCTTTATACCAATCGGCCATCGAAGTAAGCCCTGCTATTGAAACAATTGCCCGTCAAATTAAGTTTCAACATACCGATTTAGAGTCTCAAATTGTTGCAGCCCTGCGCTTTAGCCAAGACGAAGTACGTTATTTAGGCCTAGAAATGGGCACCAACTCGCACCAGCCTACTCCTGCATCAGAAACCTTGGCACTGCGCTATGGCGACTGTAAAGACAAAACCGTCTTGCTCATTTCTTTACTTAAAGCGCTCGGCGTAGAGGCTCATCCAGCTTTAGTTAACACCGAAGACAGAAAACGTACTGCCAGCTTACCGGTCTCTCCTAGCTTGTTTGACCATGTGATTGTCACCTTAGAGCACCAAGGTAAACGCTATTGGCTTGATCCGACCATTTCGTACCAGCGCGGCGATTTAGCACATTTAGCTCAACCGAACTACGATGTAGCGTTAATCATAAAGCAAGGTGAGACAGGCTTTACTGATATGTTCACAGAGCCTGCCCTAAAACGCATACAGGTTTTTGATAGTTATCAGATCCCAGAAGGTATTGATGAGCCAGTTAGTTTCTCAACTCAATATAAATATGGCGACTTTGAAGCAATTAGCCGCCGCAGTTCAATCGCTGAAAACAGCTTAAAAAGCATAGAAGATGATTACCGCGAATATTATCAAGATACCTACAAGGGCTTAAAGACAGTCAAACCTATGCTGGTTGAATCTCCAGAAGACACCGGTCAGCTAATTACCAATGAGCACTATACTATTGATAACTTTTGGCGACCTAAGGGTAATGATTTTCAAAACGACTTTTACGCTAGTGAAATTCAAAACTCAGTTTATAAGCCGGAACAGCGAGAACGTAACAATGCACCAATGTGGTTTCGTTACCCAAATAATATCGAAACAACCATAAAGGTTACGTTTACGGATACTAATTGGCAGTTTAATGATCAGCAGGTCACAGTCGACAACCCATTTTTTCATCTCGAAAAACGCGTGACATTTAAAGACTCGGTGTTGACCTTATACTTTGATTACAGTGCTAAGCAGGATCATATTCCAGCCGATCAAATAGACCTTTATCTAAGCGAGCGTAAAAAACTCAATAACGCGACCCATTACGGCATCATTAAATACGGCACAAATAGCGCCAAAACCACACCAGCGGATGACGAAACCAACTGGTATAGCGTTTTTATTTTAAGTTACTTGGCGGCAATCATCTTTTTCATCGCGGCTTGGCGTATAGAAGCAAGTAACCGCCCAGTTTTTGCTGAGCAACAGTTCTACCCTGTCAGTAACAGTAAGTTTGTTATTTACAGCTTATTAAGCTTAGGAATATTCATTAACTACTGGAGCTATCGCAACTGGAAAGCGATAAAAGAGCAACAACAAAGCCATATTATGCCGATTGCCCGAGGGATATTTGCACCACTGTTTTTTATTCCGTTGTTACTTGAGCTTTGCAAGCACAGCGAGCAAACCTTTGGCAAAAATAAGATCATGCCCGTTGCGGTTGGGTTCGTGTTATGGCTGGCGATTATCATTTCTGAAGTCATAAGCTATAACTGGGAATATGGTACTTGGCTATTTTTAGTTACACCTATTCTATGGTTGCCACTGGTTAATTACATTCAAAACCTCAAGCAACCCGAACAGGCTCTTGAGTACCACTCTCAGTGGCGAGCGAGGCAGGTTATCATTTCGATATTCATGCTGCCTTGGTTATTTTATGGCTTAATTTATGAGCTATATTTGTTGCCAAGTTCAACCATAGTAACCGGTGACAAACTTTGGTCTTATCAAGTTAACTTTTTAAAAAGAAAAGAAATTATTCCTGCCAACGAGAGTGTACATTATTTTTATAGTGACGCATTTATCGATTTTAAAACTGATGGAAACGGCATCACAGAAAACACTATTTTTAGTTACTGGAAAAATGAGCAAGGTGTGCTCGAAAAAGATCAGCGCCGCTTTAGTGACATTAAAGAACTCAACGTTGATTATGCTAAAAGCGCCCTACTCACCACCACGCTCACGGTCATTGACCACAATGGTGATGAAATGATGTTATTTTTAAGTCATGAAGATGACTTAGATAAGAAATTTGTCGCTGAGGTAGAGCGCTTAATTAAAGCCAATACCCCAGCAACTGAGCAAAACGCAGATTAAGTCAGTCGCTTAATCATGCGTTTTAAGGCGGGCGCTTTCAGAGGCTTATAAAGTAATGGATAGCCCGCATCGAGCACTAACTCGCGTATGCCTTCATCATGATTCGCAGTATTCACTATGGCAGGTAAGCGTGTTAGTGCCGCTTGCTCAATCACCTCAAGTCCCGTTACTCCATCATCAAGCTGATAGTCAATAATCAATAATTGCGGCAGGGCTTGGCTTGCCTTTAACTTCTCAAGCTCCGCTAAGTTAGTGGCTGTTGAGATTTCGCAGCCCCAATTTTCGAGTAGCTGCTTTAATGCCTCTAACACGTTGCGGTCGTTATCAAGCAACCAAATACGCAATTGCCCCAACTCTGTTTCTTGTGATGCCTCAGCGCCTTTCGCTTGCGCTGGCGCAGTACTCACTCTACAAGGTAGAGTTAGGGTAAATTGCGTGCCTTTACCAAGTTCAGACCCCATTACGAGGGGTATTTTAAGTAAGTCACATATACGTTTAGTGATTGCCAACCCTAAGCCTAACCCCTCGGCGCTTGGTTTTGCACCAAGCTGTTTAAACTCTTGGAAAATAGTTTGTTGATCGCTCGATGCAATACCAATCCCTGTGTCTTCAACAATAAAGGATACATGGTCATCGTCGTACTGCATTTTTAAGCGCACTTCACCTTGCTCGGTATAACGAATCGCATTACTCAAAAGGTTACGTAGTACTCGGCGTAACAGCGCTTTGTCGGTATGCAAGCGCACATCACAGGTTTCAATAATAAACTTTAAGCCTTTTTCACGGGCAAGGGCTTCGTAGTCATTACGCAGTGGCTCAACCAACGAGCTGGCTGCAAACTCGCTCATTTGTACTTTAAACGAGCCTGAATCGAGCTTGGTTAACTCTAAAATACTCGATAACAACTCTTCGGCGCTGCCCAGTGAATTCTTAATATTCATCGCCAGCTCTTTAAGTTCGGTATCTTGGGCTTTTTCATTCATTAAAGAGCAAAACAAGCTCGCGGCATTGAATGGTTGCAGTAAATCATGGCTGGCAGCAGCAAAAAAGCGTGTTTTACTGACCGTTGCTTGCTCCGCCACTTGCTTTGCCATCGACAACTCTTGGTTTGCTTGAGTCAATGCCAAGGTGCGTGTCGCTACTTTTTCTTCAAGGCTAACATTGGCTTCGGTTAACGCTTTTTGTTGTTTTACGAACTCGGTGATGTCGGTATAGGTTGTTACAAAACCGCCACCTGGCAGTGGATTACCTTGCATTTCAAACACCCGACCATCATTGTGCGAGCGCTGGTATTTATAAGCGCTGCCTTGGCGTAAATAGGCTAAACGTTTTTCGACTTCGCTGGTCATGCTCTCGCCGCTAAATAAGCCGCGCTCAGCATTAAAACGAATAATATCGGCAACAGGGCGGCCTATGTAAAGCGCATCATCTGGGTAGGCAAACATATTTTTGTAGCCTTGGTTCCAAGCTACCAAGCGCAGCTCACTATCAACTACACTGATCCCTTGTTGAATGTTTTCGATTGTTGATTGCAGTAAATCACGATTGAATTTAAGTACTTGGCTTGCTTCATCAACAAATTCAGCAACCTGCTCTAGAGGCTGGCGCTGCTCATTTTTCGCCACATCTAAAATAAGCCGTGCCGATGCACCGCCGATCACCGCAGACATCTCGCGCTCAACTAATAGCTCTAACTCGACATTGGCAGGGCGTTTCCACTTACTTTTATCTTCCGGAAAGTAATGATTTACCAAAGACTGCGCCGCTTCTTTTTCGGCAAATCGCTGCATCAGCGCACCTAGGTCATGGTAACTCAAAGGCTGTAGATGATTACTCACTCGAGAATCACTAAGCTGCGACACAAACTTATTGCTCTGCAAGCGTTCTGCTAAGGTTGCACGACTAAATAACGGCACTAAGAAATACACTAAACAGTTCGCACCTAACGATAGCAATAAAGCTTGGCTAATGCTTTCCATGCCTAATGAGAATAAGTCGGTCGGCGCTAACCAGCTTATTCCCCAAGGTCCATTCACAAGCCATAAGCTATCACTTCCTAAACCTCCGGCGATATTCGGTAGTAAAAGTGTATAACCCCAAATAATAAAACCGCTTAAAATCCCTAATTGCGCACCGCGACACGATGCTTGTCGCCACCATAAGCCTATGATCATGGCAGGCGAAAATTGCGCGACTAAGGTAAACGACATCAAACCCACATTGGCAAGGGTTGTACTTTCGCCCAGCACTCGGTGAGTGAAGTAACTAAGCAATAGAATCAATACGATAACGATTTTACGCGCATGTAATAGGTTATTTTTATCAAGCCCGCGACTACTCGATGTAAGTTGCGAGCGGCGTAAAATAAACTGGTTAATAAAGTCATTGGTGATCATCACTGAAAGCACAATTGATGACACTATCACCATACTGGTTGCCGCTGAAAAGCCACCTAAAAAGGCTAATAACGCCACAAAGGCATCATCAGCTGCCATAGGTAAAGCCAATACAAAGGTGTCGTAGCCGACTTCTTGACCTTGAAAGTAAATTAATCCGGCATATGCAATCGGCAAAATAAATAGGTTAATAAGTAATAGGTAAATCGGAAATAGCCACCGTGCCGAGGCCAGCTCTTTATCGTTATTTTTTTCGATAAAGCTCATGTGGAACTGTCTTGGCAAACATAAGGTGGCCAAAATACCAAGCAATGTATGAGCAACATACACATAGGTTGGACTTTGTGTGGCAGCCACTTGCTGATCAATATTTAGGTCATGCGCTTTTTCAAACAGCGCCACTGGGCTGTCGAATAGAGCAAAGCATACATACAAACCCACCGCTAAAAACGCCAATAATTTAACTACAGACTCGAAGGCAATACTGGCTATCAAACCTGGATTATGTTCGCTGGGCTTTAACCGCCTCGCGCCGAATAGAATAGCAAACAGTGCCAATACAATCGTGATGTAAAAAGTACTATCGGCCCATACTTCATGGCTTTGTGTGGCAGCGCGGTCGGTAAGTAAGTTGATACTTTGTGCAGTTGCACTTAGCTGTAAAGAGATATAGGGCACAATGGCAATCACTGAAATCAATGAAATGAGCCCAGACAAACTCGACGACTGACCATATCGGGTCGCAATAAAATCTGCCATTGAGGTTATTTTTTGCTGCCGACAAATATGCGCTATGCGGCAATAGACTTGCCAGCCAAAAATGAATAGCAAAATAGTACCAGCATAGGTCGGAGCCAACCACCAGCCGTTGTATGCAGCTTGTGCTGTGGTACCAAAAAACGCCCAAGAGGTGCAATACACCCCAAGTGATAAACCATAGGTTAAGCCTTTAAAAGGCAATACTTTTCTTTTATCAGCCCAGCCTGCAACCGCAAATAAAATTGCCAGATATACAATTGCAAGAAGGCTTATTGACCAAATTGAGAACATCGCATGTGATTATTTTAATTGTTATAGCCCCAGCATAGTTTTTATTGCACGTAATTTACAGCCTAACTTTAGTGCTAATGCATTGTATTACGGAAGTTTAAAAAAACACAAAGAAATGAGAATTATTTTCAATTGAGTGTTGACAGATACGCAAATCTAATTGATAATCACTATCAACAAGACAATAAAGTGTTATGACTTGTTCGGAATAAACTGATTTGTTTCTCGACCCTGAAACACGTGTGGCCCACGATAAAGCTAAGATCGCCTGTTGCTAATCGCAACGCCCCTTGATATTGGCAACAGGTGATCGCCCTACTATTTTACTTGCTACATTGCTCATATCGGTGACGGTAGATATGAAACTCAAAAAGCCCTTACAGGGCTTTTTTTATGTCTAAAATTCGTACCAAACCTGCAAGCAAAACTAAATGAGAATTATTTTCAAATAAATATTGACAGCATCGCAAACCTAATTGATAATTAATCTCAACAAGCCAAGTGAAGTATGATGACTTGTTCAGATTGAATTTGTTTCTCCCCAGAAACGCGTGTCGCCACGTTAAAGCTTTAGCTTAGATGTTACTAATCGCAACGCCCCTTGATATTGGCAACATATAAGCGACCCTACTTATTTTACTTGCTACATTGCTCATATCGGTGACGGTAGATATGAAACTAAAAAAGCCCTTGCAGGGCTTTTTTTATGTCTAAAAATTAATGCATTAACTTTATCGACGGTTCTTACGAGCACGTGCACGGCGCTGCTTTTTCTCTTCTTCTTTAGCGGCTTTTTTCGCCTCTGCAGCAGCGCGAAGCTCAGCAACCATTTGCTCTTCTTCTTCACGCATAGCCGGTGTTTCCATGGTAATACGACCAATAATGCCATCACGTAATTCGTTAATAAGAATTTCAGACATTTTGTAAGTATCAATTTGATTACCACCGCGGATACAACCACGCTTTTTACCTGCCATTTCAACAAACTCCCAGTCAGACTCTGGTAGCTCATCAATTTTATAGCGGCTTTTTAAAAGCTCTGGGTATGCATGCAGTAAATATTCAGCGGTGTAACTTGCCACTTCTTCGTAGTCGATAGCGGTATCACGAATTGCGCCGGTTGCCCCTAAACGATAACCTGAGTTTTCGTTCTCTACTTTAGGCCATAACATACCCGGCGTGTCGTAAAGCATAATGCCATCGTCAAGCTTAATACGTTGCTGCGCTTTTGTTACCGCAGGCTCATTACCTGTTTTTGCCACGATACGGCCGGCTAAGGTATTAATAAGCGTTGATTTACCAACGTTTGGAATACCCATGATCATGGCTTTAATTTGTTTATCAGCGCCTACTTTATGCGGCACTAATTTTTTACAAAGCTCATTAATACGGTGCACTTCACCTGCTTTATCATTCCCAAAATCAATCGCTTTTACGCCACTTTGCTGCTCAAAGTAGTCTTTCCAAGCTTGCGTTAACTTAGGATCAGCCAAGTCCGCCTTGTTCATGATTTTGATCACTGGCTTATCGCCACGCGACGCAGTAACCATTGGGTTTTCACTACTGTAAGGAATACGGGCATCAAGTACCTCAATGATCACATCCATCTGTGGCATGATTTCTTTAATTTCGTTTCGGGCTTTGTTCATGTGACCCGGGAACCACTGGATGGCCATTTTTAACTCCTACAAGATAATTTCACGGTATTTTAACTGGCTCGGCAACGAATTGCGCTATAATGACGCAAATTTTTTCAAGTAAGCAGTTATGGCTCTTAAATCAACCATTATTAAAGCGCAATTATCGTTAAGCGATATGGACCGCCACATTTATCAAGATTTCAATTTAACACTGGCACAACACCCATCAGAAACCGAGCAACGTTTGATGATCCGCTTGTTGGCTTTTGCACTACATGCTCGTGAAGGCTTAGAGTTTACAAAGGGTTTATGCGCAGATGATGAGCCTGAGCTTTGGCACATTAACTATAGCGAAGAAATTGAATTATGGGTTGAGCTTGGCCTACCAGACGAAAAACGTCTGAAAAAAGCCTGCAATAAGTCGAAGCAAGTTGTTTTATATACCTACGGCGAAAATAACCAAGCGATTTGGTGGCAAAAACATCAACCTAAGTTGTATGATTTTAAAAACTTGAGTATTTTTAGTCTCGATTATGCCGCGACTCAGGCTTTAGCCGACTTAGCTGATCGCAATATCAAACTCACGATTACCATTCAAGATGGTGAAGTATGGGTTAGCTCAGACACAGCAAATATCGAAATTAAACCGCAACAGTTAATGTAAGGAATGCGATGGCAATTAGGCAAGTTGTAGTATTACACGGACTTTATATGTCGGGCTTTGTGATGCGCCCGCTGTGTTCACGCCTTGAAAAGTCAGGTCTAAAAATACTCAATTTGACCTATAACACGCTCTCACCCGATAGAGCGGCAATTTTCGATAAGATTGATCGCTTTATCGGTGGTAAACCTACCGCCTTAGTTTGCCATTCTATGGGTGGCTTAGTGGCTCGCGCTTACTTAGAGGCCAATTCTTTTCAAAGTCGTCATGTCGAAAAGGTGATCACCTTAGGCACCCCGCATAAAGGCAGTCATATTGCTAAGCAAATGCAGCAAAAAGGCTTTGATATGCTGTTAAAAAACAGCGTAGAGTTTTTATTGCCTGAGAATGGTAATTGGCCATTTAATGCCAAGCTTTATAGTATTGCCGGTGATTTACCAATTGGGCTAATGCCGCTGATTGCTAAAGGCAGTGTCTCTGATGGAACAGTTTTGATTGATGAAACCAAACTCAATGGCATGGCAGAACATAAGGTGTTTCATTTGAGTCACACCAGTATGATCTACTCACGCCAAGTGATGGATTACATTATTAAGCTTATAAATCAAAGTGAGTGATACTTTAATCTTCAGCACTTGCAGCCACTTTATATGAGATTAAAACAATGATCCCTAGAATAAGTGGTACGGGTGCAGCAATATAGCCAAAGGTGTCAAAGTTTGCGAAGCTAGCACCTGCTAAATGCCCAACTAAACCAATCACAAATGTAAGTAACGCAATCACTACAACAACTAATTCTGCTTTATTTTCTTTAACTGTTTTACCGTCCATTTTTCTTCTCCTGGTTAAATGCGGTAAAGTCATTATGCGCTTCTAGTTCGTTGCTTTTTTGACCTAAATCAAGTTCTAAATCGGCGTTGTTAGCAGCGAGTGCAAACCTTGTTTTAGATCATACTTTCTGCCTAATTTTAAAATATTCGTAAAATAAGGTAGATTTTTTGCTCAGTTGCCCCAAGTCTATATAAAAGTAATTTAATGTTATGTTGATAGTGCACAAATGGACAAAACCAACCTTTGATAGCTAAAACCTATCACAGCGTTCGAATTAAACCATTTTACAGATTAACCAAGATGGCTAATACTTAACACCAAGCACTAGCAAGTAAACAAATAACGGTTTTTTAAGGAGCAAATCTATGTCACAGGTAAATGCAATTGGTTTAAACAGCGCAAAAAGTGAAGATATCGTAAAATCACTTAACTCTTTATTAAGCTGCTACCAAATTCAATACATGAACGCACGCAGCTTTCATTGGAACATCAAAGGTCGTAACTTTTTTGAATTACACCTTAAATTTGAAGAAATTTATAACCTACTGCTTGAGAAAGTAGATGAGATTGCAGAGCGTATTTTAACGTTAGGTGGTACACCTGTGCATGCATTCTCTGAGTACATTGAAGCAAGCAAAATTAGTGAAGCTAAAAATATCACTGAAGGCACAGCGGCAGTAGAAAACCTATTAGCAGGTTACAGCACGCTTATTCAGATGCAGCGTGAAATCCTCGCACAAGCAGGTGATGCAGATGACGAAGGTACAGCATCACTTATGGGCGACTACATCAAAGAACAAGAGAAACTTGTTTGGATGTTAAAAGCTTATCTTGGTTAATATTTACAACAGATACGAAAAAGCCCTCATTTGAGGGCTTTTTTTATATTCTACTTTAACCACTTTCTTAAATTATCGTACTCAGGTCTTGCTTGAAAAAAGCTTTCAGCATCTGGGTGAAAGTTAATATCCATTTCGACGCCCGACCAAACGGTTTCTAATAAATTGCGAGCAATGATATTCGCTTTAATATAGTCAACGCGTTTGTAGCCCCGCGCTTTGACGGCCTGAAAATAAACCTTTGCAATCTCAATACTATCGGCAGTTGCTAATTCAAATTGCTCTAAATTGACCACAGCATACTGAATAGAATTCTCTGGATACTTCATAATTTCTTGAGCGATTTCAATACTAAATGAAGCAACGGCTTCTTTATTAAAGCTGCCGCTCATTTCCACATAAATCACTGGCGGCTCAACAAAATAACGCCAATCACCATGGGCTTTAAACATGCTTACCCCTTTGAAATACAACTTAAGTTTACGCTTATAAAATTTATTTACTTATTTATCTAAGCCTTAATTTGGTAATAAAGCAATAAAAAAGGCCATTTCTAATGCCTTTTCCTCAAGGCTTTTGAAGCGACCCGATGCGCCACCATGGCCTGCATCCATGTCGGTTTTAAATACCAAAATGTTGTCATCGGTTTTAAACTCTCGCAGCTTTGCAACCCACTTCATTGGTTCCCAGTATTGCACTTGAGAATCATGGAATCCGGTAGTAACGAGAATATTAGGGTAAGCCTGCGGCTTAATATTATCGTACGGCGAGTAAGCCTGAATCACATCATAAAATGCAGGGTCATTAGGGTTACCCCATTCGTCATATTCATTGGTCGTCAGGGGAATACTCTCATCGAGCATCGTGGTTAGCACATCTAAAAATGGCACATGGCAACCAATACCTAAATAAAGCTCAGGTGCTTGGTTAACCACGGCCCCCATTAATAAGCCACCAGCACTGCCACCAGACGCAAATACTTTTTCTGGGTGTGCATAGCCTTGCTCAGTAAGCCCATGAGTAACATCAATAAAATCGCTAAAGCTATTTTGCTTATATTGCTTTTTACCTTGCTCATACCAGTGACGACCTAACATTTCGCCACCGCGAATATGCGCAATCGCATAAACAAAACCGCGGTCTAGTAAACTTAATGAACTGCTTGAAAAGCTAGGATCGATGGTAATGCCGTACGCGCCATAGCCGTATTGCAGTACTGGGTTAGTGCCATCTTTAGTAAATTTATCAATACGATAAACCAAAGAAACTGGTACTTTCTCGCCATCTCTTGCAGTAACCATTAAACGCTCTGAGCGATAATGTTCTGGGTTAAAACCCCCTAGCACTTGCTGTTGTTTTAATAAGGTTTTGTTACCTGTTTTTAAATCAACATCATACAAAGAACCTGGCGTAGTTAAGCTTGAATAGTAAACACGCGCAGTGCTCACATTCGGCTCGGGGTTCATGGCAATTGCAGCATAATAACAAGGATCATCAAACTCTAAAGTAAGACGGTCGGCTTGCTGATTAACTACAACAAAACGTGTTTGGCCAAGTTCTCGCTCGGTTAGGATAAGGTAGTCATCAAAAATCTCGACTCCTTCTAACAATACGTTTTCGCGATGCGGTGTATGCTCCTGCCAAAGACTTTTATCGGCAATGGTGCTTTGCGTAGCCGTCATTAACCGAAAGTTTTTTGCTTGCCAGTTAGTCACGATGTAAAAGGTATCACCTAGCTTATCGACATCGAATTCATGGCCTTCTTCGCGTGGCATTAAGGCACTAAACTCACCTTCTGGGTTATTGGCATCCAGCACCCAAGTATCGTTTGTTTCTGTAGTCGCAAGGTCAATAATGATAAGGCTTTCATCGCGGCTTTTGCCAAGCCCCATAAAAAAGCTTTTATCTTGCTCTTCATAAACCAGTACATCATCAGCTTGCGAGGTGCCTAAAACATGGCGGTAAACCTGAAAACCCAATAAGGTTTGTAGATCTTTTTTCACATAAAAAACGGTTTTACTGTCATTAGCCCACACCACTTGGCCTTCGGTGTTTTCCAGCACATCGCTAAACATCTCACCGCTGGCAATATTTTTAAAACGCACAGTGTAAATACGGCGCCCTTCGGTGTCTTCAGAGTAAGCAAGTAACTGCTCGTCAGGGCTAATTGCAACTTCGCCTAATTCATAAAATTCGTAGTCGCCAGCTAATTGGTTTACATCTAACAACAGGTGCTTGTCGTGCGCTTCTATTGAGCTGCTGCGATAATGGCGTGCATATTCATCGTCGCCACGTACTTCTGAGTGATACCAATACTGGCCATCTTTCACAGGTACCGTGTTGTCGTCTTTAACAATACGGTCTTTTAGCTCATTAAATAGTTGTTCGCGCAGTGGTTTTATATCGGCTAGTTGCTTATCGCAATAATCGTTTTCGGCATTTAAGTGCGCTAATACATCCTCATTTTCACGCTCATCATCACGCATCCAATAATAGTTATCGGTGCGAGTCTGTTGGTGAGTCATTAATGGATGAGGGTGTTTTTTGGCAACAGGAGGATGCGCGAGTAAAGACAAAGAATACGATTTTGATGACACAGGGAAAAACCAAAATAAAAAACGAATTGCTGGCAGTTTATCACAGAATTATACCTATCAGCTTAATTAAGTAGTCTATTTTGAGGCAATAAAACCTCGTTGATAACAAGGCAAAAATTTCGTTATTTAGTTGTTCTAAATGAGAAATTTTTAACGCAGTTAGCGACAGGTTTAATTCCTCAAAATGATTAATACCAATCCGCTTAATTAAGTAGTCTATTTTGAGGCAATGAAACCTCGTTGATAACAAGGCAAAAAATTCGTTATTTAGTTGTTCTAAATGAGAAATTTTTAACGCAGTTAGCGATAGGTTTAATCCCTCAAAATGATTAAGTATTATTGCGGGTTGGTATTAAAAAAGCCCACTCAAATTGAGTGGGCTAAGCAATGCTAAAATAGCATTTAGGGGGAAACTGTTAATACGATACTTGCTGCCAAGCCATAGCCCAGCTTTTTCCTACACCTGGCTCAAACAGCGGGTTGTGTGAATCTTTAACACGACAAAACTCGCTAAATGGCCACGGTTTACACATATAAATATGACCCGTTTTTGGCTGTAGTACTTTAACACCCGCACTGTAATCGCTGCATGCTTGTGGGTAGACATAGTCATAATCTTGCAGACTATCTTGCACTCGCTCTTTACATTTTGCGATGCAATTAAAAGCCACTTTTACCTGCGTAATGCCCGACCCTTCTAGGGCATAAATTTGGTTTGAACGGTACGCAACCACTAAACCTTGTTCGGTCATTTTGCCCGCTTTAACCAGCGGAATATGCACGTTAATATGCTCGGCAACAGAACGTGGCCAATTATGAGGCTCACCCTGATCGGAACTGCTGATCGGGTATTCGAATGATAAATCGACTAGCTCTCCTTGCATGTCATAAAAGGTCACAATCACCCTATCACCAACAAACAGTTGGGTATGATGATTTAAGCAACCAATCGGCAACCACTTCCCGGAGGCCATTGACGTATGCATAAACAAAATATCACCCTAAGAACAACTAATAGGCATTATCTAACAACCGAACAAAATAAATACTTTTAGTTTGAGGCAAGAGATCCAAAGCACTAGATTATGTGCTTATCAGCGGTCCCGCTATCATAGTTTAAAACCTTAGACCGGAAACTTTGCGTCCTAACCTTTCAGTTAGTTTGCCAAAAACAAGACTGAGTATAATCGTGACCGAATCACAAATCAAACAAAAGAATGTAACCAAACGTCTTATATAGCAAATAGTTACTAGTAAAAACGAATGATACAAAAAAGCCAACCTTTAGGTTGGCTTTTAAACTGAGGGGGTATTAATCCCTTGCTAGTTTTCTTCTGGTCGTTACTCGGTGCCCCGCACGGAATACTTTCAAGAAGATATTACCCACATCACTCATGATGATGTACAAACAAGGTACAAGTACTAGCGTGATTAGGGTTGCAAACATAACCGCAAAACCAAGAGCTACTGCCATTGGAATGACAAATTTAGCTTGTAAGCTGGTTTCGAACATAATCGGTAGTACACCAGCAAAGGTTGTAATTGAAGTCAAGGTAATTGCTCTAAAGCGTGCACAACCTGCTTCGATAACTGCTTCGCGAGTTGAAATACCTTCACGGCGCGCTTGGTTTACAAAGTCAGTCATAACTAACGAGTCGTTGATTACCACACCCGCTGCCGCAATCAAACCAAAGCCCGACATCAAGCTAATGTCTAAACCAAACCAGAAGTGACCCCAAATTGCACCGGTTAAGCTAAATGGAATAACCGACATAACAATAAGAGGCTGTGAATAGCTCTTAAGCGGTACTGCAAGCAAGATATACACTAAAATCATACCGCCGATGAAGAACATGATTTGCTCATTAGCTTGCGCTTGTTGCTCTTCAATAGAACCACCTAACTCAGTTTTAACTGATGGGTATTCTTCTTTAAGTTGCGGTAACAGAGTCTCTTTAACTTGCTTAACAACTTCGCCCGGTTCAATCGCTTCTTCATCGATACTGCCGTAGATATACACAGTACGATAGCCACCTTCACGGCGAATATAACTAATACCTGGCGTTTCATTCAGCTCGACAACATCACCTAGCATGACCTCTTTACCAGCAGGTGTTGTAATAACGGCATGCTTTAATGAGGCAAACGCTTCACGTGTTAATTTCGGATAACGAACCATGACGCGCACTTCTTCACCACGGCGAATAACACGCTGAGCTTCACCACCGTAGAAACTTGCACCTACTTGATTAGCAATATTGGCAAGGTCTAAACCTAAATCATATGCCACAGGTTTTAAGCTTAATTGCACTTCTTTGCTCGCCGGATCGATGGTCGAACTAATATCAAACAAGCCTTTTTGCTGTTGTAATAGTTGGATGAAACGACGACCTGCATCATTTAAAGTATCGATATCTGGGCCGTAAAGTAAGTAACCAAACTCACCATCCATACCACCGCCATTCACGTCATCGTAAATTTGCAGTGATTTCACACCCGGGATACTTGGCATTTGTTCACGCCAACGACGAGATAATTCAAATGCGTTATAAGGACGTAACTCTTCATCGACCAGCGGAGCCAGTAGCTGTGCTTCAGTACGACCTTGGTTAAACACTAAGATATCGCGAATCAGCTTTTGGCCAAACTCACGCTCTGTCTCTTGGTCGACTTTGTGGACCATGGCTTCGATTTCACGGATCGCATTAATTGTTTGCATATCCGAGGCATTTTCATTCATCTCTAAACGAATTTGCGGAAAATCATGAGGTACTTTAGGTGTTGGTACAACACGCACTTGGTTTGATGTAATCAGACCAAAGGTCATAATTAACAAGCCAACAAACGCAAACAACACAAACCAGCGCCATTCAACACAACGCACAATAAAGCGTTTATACGGACCATTTACAAAGTTAAAGAAACGCTTGTTAAAGCGCGCTCGCCAGCTATTAGGATTAATTGGCGGGAACTTAGTATGGGCAATGTGCGCTGGTAAAATAAGTTTCGATTCAATCAAACTGAATACCAAACACAGAATTACCACCACAGCGATACCAAAGAAGAATGCGCTCTCTGGTCCACTTGATAACGTAAACGGTGCAAATACAGCAATCGTAGTTAAAACACCAAATGTTGCCGGGGTAGCAACGCGTTTTGCGCCATTCACTACATTCACAACACCACCGCCTTTTTTCTCAATTTCGGTGTAGGCGCTCTCCCCTATGACTATGGCATCGTCGACCACGATCCCTAGTACCATAATAAAGGCAAATAACGACACAATATTAATACTGATACCAAATAATGGCATCATCATCATTGCACCTAAGAAACACACAGGTAAACCAATCATTACCCAAAGTGCTAGCTTAAAGCGCAAGAAGATAGACAACATAATGGCAACCAAGATAGCCCCTTGAAATAGGTTGGTTTTCATCATGTCTAAACGGGCATTGAGGTAGTAAGTCATGTCCATCAGTGGCACAAGACGAATACCGGCAGGTAACTCTTTATTCTTTAGTTCAATAAACGCTTTAACTGATTCAGCAACCGGGATCATGTTTTGCTCTTTAGTTGCTTTTACAGATAAATAAACGGCATTTTCACCATTAAATTTAAAGTAGCGTTCACCTTCTGTGAATTGGTCTTTGATCACCGCGATATCGTTTAGCAGCACTTTCGCGCCATTCGCGCCAATTTTTACAGGGATCTGGCGGAACTCATCACCGTTGTAATACTGGTTTTCAACACGTACCGAGATAATACCTGCGTCAGTACGTAATTGGCCTGCTGAAATATTCGCAGAGTAACGACGTACCGCACTGGCCACATCACTCAGAGTCAGATTGTATTGACGCAGTGAATCTGGATCGATTTCAATCGCAATCTCATCAAGTGGTACATCGTTTTGCACCAATGACACATTAGATAGTTGCAGTAACTCATTTTCGATTTGGTTCGCAACTGGCTTTAGCTCAGTCAGTGGAATATCACCGACTAAGCTCATGCCGATCACGTCTTGGCGAAACTCAACCTGACTAATCGTCACAGGCTCCATACCTGCTGGGAACGTCGCAATACTGTCTACACGTAGCTTCACTTTATCGAGCACATCCGTGAGCTCTGCGTCTGTATTGATCTCTAAGCTTGCTCGGCCATTGTTTCGAAACGCGCGATATACACCACGTTTAATTTCAGTGACGTCTTTGAGCGATTCTTCGATTTTGATCAGAATACTTTCTTCAATTTCCTGTGGTGAGGCACCCGGGTAATTGGCTTGTATCTCGATGTAGTTAATTTCAATATTCGGGAACATTTGGCGTTGAATAGTGAAATAACTAATAATCCCCATGATGATGATAAACACCATCATTAAGTTAGCAGCGACCGAGTTATTGGCAAAATAGGCAATAAGGCCAGACTGTTTTTCTGTATTTGCGTCTGTCATAAGGTTACCTTACAGCTTATCAACCGCTGCAGTTTCTGCATCGCTTGTCATTTCTTTCATACCAGCAATCTTCACTTCCATGCCCTCTTGCGGGTACTCAGGTAAAGTAAGTACTAGCTGGTCATTCACTTCAAGGCCATCACTTACATAGAAGAATTCGCCTTCTTCACGCACAACAGTTACTTTACGTGGCTCAAGTTTATTTTCGCCATTCACAATCCATACTGTTTGGTTATTCACTAAAGACTGCGGTAAGCGATAGATGTTTTGTAAGGTCGCACCTACAAAGTTGACTTGTACATAGGCACCAAATTTAATTGGTTGTACATCGTGCTTTAAGCCGTATGGGTCATCAACACGAACCACTAAGTTGCTCATACGGGTTGCGTTATCAACAACACCTAGGTCACGGTCAATTTCAGCTTCACGAGTAAAGCTATTTAAGCCTTTATTAATAATGGTTGCTTTAACGCCTTTTAAGCGTTTTGGTAAAAATACACTGTCAAAGCCAGCGATTGGCACGATGATCTCAGCACTTTCAATATTGTTAATTTCAGCAACTTGGCTACCCACATTGATGTATTGACCGACACCAATTTCACGGCTGATCACCAGTGCATCATAAGGCGCTCTGACTTCACAACGAGCAAGGTCACGCTCGGCACGTTTTAATGCAGCCTGCGCTGATTTAACAGCCGCTTGCGCGCTTAAAACTTGAGGTTTACGTAGAAATAAGTCAGTGCGTTCACGCTCTGGGTAGCGTCTTGCTTCATCCTGTGCCACTTTAGCTTGGGCTTGCTCTTCAATCAGTGCCGCTTGTGCACTTGCAAGCGACGCTTCAGCTTGTAGTACAGCCGCTTCGTAGTTATCTTTTTCGATGGTAAATAACACTTCGCCACGGGCTACGATGCCACCCGCAACAAAGTTTGGATGCCAGCTAGTTACTTCACCAGCCACTTGTGAGGCAATCAAAGTACTTTCTAGCGGTTTAACTTCACCGTAACTGTTAATAATCACTTGATGATCATCGCTTGCTACCGGCTCAACCTGTACCAAAGGACGCACATCAACTACATCCTTGTCTTTAGGCTCTTGAGCAATAGCGTTGATTGCCTTAAAACCAGCAATACCAACGATTAATGCAACAGATGGTAAGATCCATTTTAATAAACTTGTGCGCATAACTTACACCTATAATATTTTCACTGGCCCTATCATACCAAAGCTGACAGAAACATTAATGTGACATTTGTAAGGAACTGTTACAAAAACAGTTAAATTGGCAATACAAAGCAAAAATTCCACCTAAGAACAATTTGTTACAAACAAAAAACACATAATATCAAAAGCTTACACTCTCCCTTTCACACTTGTTAACAAACACTCTTTTATCAAAGGGTTAATTCATTAAACTTGATTGAGAAATAATTAAAGGAACGAGTTAACAATGAAAATAACAAACATTGCGCTGGCACTAAGCCTAGCGTTTGCCATGAATGGCCACGCCGCCGAAGCGAAAAAAGAAGAAAAGAAGCCAAAAACACTGGCTGAAATGATCAAAGATAAAAGCGAGTTTGCCGGTGTTTTCAGTATTTACCAAGATGCGAAAACGGGCGACAACTTAATGGTGATCGACCAATCTCAACTCGATACGCCGTTTGTGTATTTTGCTCACACCATTGATGGTGTTACTGATGCAGGTCACTTCAGAGGGGCATACCGCGAGACAAAGCTAATTGAATTCCGTAAATATTTTGACCGCATTGATATTATTAGCAAAACGCCGCGCTATAAATTTGATGAAAACTCAGCCTTAGCACGCTCTGCCGATGCCAACATTAGCGAAGCTGTCCTTGCGAGTATCAAAATCGAAAAAGAAGAAGACGGCAAAATTGCCTTTAATGTTGATAAGCTATTTTTGAGTGAAGCACTGCATAAAGTCTCACCTTGGGCGAACCCAAAAGATAAAGATGCCAGCAAACGCTTTAAACTTGGTAAATTAAACGACAAAAAGTCGCGTATCATTAAACAGCGCCCTTACCCAAATAACCTAGATGTTGTGGTTGATTATGTATTCAATAATGCCAACCCAACTGTACGAGGCTCTGGTGCCGTAAGCGACCCTCGTAATGTTTCAATTAAAGTCCAGCATTCATTCGTTGCGTTACCAAAAAATGATTATCAAGCTCGTCAAGATGACGCGCGTATTGGTTATTTTACTAACGAATTCGACAATATGACATCAGCAGACTGGGCACCTTATGAAGATGTCATCAAGCGCTGGGACTTGCAAAAGAAAGACCCATCAGCTGCACTTTCTGAGCCAGTTAAACCGATCACTTGGTGGATTGAAAATACCACGCCTGTTGAGTGGCGAGACACCATTCGTGATGCCGTGCTGGCATGGAATAGCTCATTTGAAAAAGCGGGCTTTAAAAATGCCATCGAAGTAAAAGTACAACCTGATGACGCAAATTGGGATGCGGGCGATATTAACTACAACGTATTACGTTGGACTGCATCACCACGCCCACCATTTGGTGGTTACGGCCCAGCCCTTGCTAACCCGTTGACTGGTGAGATCTTAGGCTCTGACATCATGTTAGAGTATGTTTTCATGAAAAACCGTTGGATGTACGACACCTTATACACGCAAGGTGCAGCAACACTTCAAAGCAGCCCAAGCACCTCAGAACTGCATTGTTCACTGGGTCACAGTATTCAAGAAAACATGTTACTTGCTAAAGGCTTAGGCACAGGTGCGAGCATTGAAGACAAAGAGATTTTACGCCAAGGTTTAACTCAGCTGGTGTTACACGAAGTAGGTCATACCCTTGGTCTTAACCACAATATGAAGTCGTCTATTTTGTGGGATGAAAAAGAAGTTCACGATAAGAGTAAAACACAAGGTATCGTAACGGGTTCTGTTATGGATTATGCACCAGCAAACATTGCCCCTATTGGCATGCAGCAAGGTGATATTTTCCAAACCAAACCTGGCCCTTACGATGATTGGGCGATTGAATACGGCTACAGCCAAGCATTAGCTGATAAAGCGGCTGAGCGACAACGCCTTGAGAAAATTCTCGCTCGCTCATCAGAGCACGGTTTAGCGTTTGGTAATGATGCTGATGACATGCGTGCCCCTGGTCGTCATATCGACCCTCGCGTGATGATTGGCGATATGTCATCGAATCCTGCCGCATATGCTGATGATCGTATGGCACTTATCAATAAGTTATTTACTGAACTTAAAGACAAAGCCACCGTGAATGGCGAGTCATACCAACAACTTGTTACCTCAGCGAACATTCTATTTGGTAGCTACAGAACACAAGCCGGCGTAGTGTCACGTCAAATCGGTGGTGTTTATGTAGAGCGTAATGTGGTGGGCGATGATAAAAATGGCACGCCATTTACGCCAGTGCCACTTGAACGCCAGCAACATGCAATGCAAGTGTTAGCCGACAAAGTATTCTCGCCAAATGTGCTTGCTAATATGCAGCCACTTTATAACTACCTGCTACAGCAACGTCGTGGTTTCAACCATTATGGTAAGAACGAAGACCCTAAACCACACGGCATGATTTTAGGCATGCAAAAGCTGGTACTTGCTCAGTTATTACACCCGGCTGTCATGCTGCGTATTTCAGACAGCGCAATGTATGGTAATGAGTATTCACTTAACCAATTTATGAATGACTTAACAGCAAGCATTTTTGTAGACAGCAAAAAGGCAAATACCTTAAGTCACAACCTACAAATTGAATATGTGAATCAGCTAATCGCGATTGCTGGTTTAGGCAAAGCGAGTAAGCACGACAACCTAGCCAAAGCAGCTGCGCTTTATCAGTTAAATCAAATTGCTGATATGAGCGTGCCATGGGGTGCAGACACCGCAGCTAAAGCACATAAGCAATATATCGATCGCTTAATTAGTAAAGCCCTCGAAGCATAAGCTTAGCAACACATAAAAGGCTGCCACTTGGCAGCCTTTTGTTTTTTAAATCAGCCTCTATCAATACACGATGAAGGTAATATATCTTTTGGCACAGTCGTTTTATTCTCACCAACCGCTTGCATACCCGTTACAGGTTCATCAAACCCACAAAGCCAAGCGATAGGGCTTGTAGGGCTTCCGACAACAACCGCAGGGCGAAAAGTTAATACTGTATTTTGCAAAGGCATCGATACCTTATTACCCAAACTAATATGAATCGCTCCGTCTTCAACAGTGATCCCCGTAACCCGATTACCAATTAAAAACTTACTTGCAGGGACACCTGCTTGCTCATTGTTTTTTGGAAAGCGGCCGTGCTCCAAATAAAAGGTTGTAACGTCTTCTCGAATGGTTGACGCCATAGCTAAGGGATCCGCTAGTTCACTGCGCTGAATATATTGACTGTATTGTGGTAATGCAACAGAAGCTAAAATGCCGATGATGGCGACTACAACCATTAACTCAATCAGCGTAAATCCTTTATTTTTCATACTATCTCTCCCATTAAGAATAGAGGCTCATATGCTCCCATTAAGAAATGGGCAATTAATATCACCAATAAAATACTAAATATAGTGATGAGTCTGTTGATATGCGCTGTGATATCGCCGCGTAAGCTTTCAAGCTTATTGACTACAAGGAGCTTTAGCTCTTCGGCAATATCCAAGCCATTACTTTGACATGTTTTTAAATGAGATAACTCACGATTATCGTTCTGTAGTGTTCCATACAATGGAAACTCAATTAGAGCGACTAAAGCGTCATAATTGTGCCTAATTTGTTTGGGGATTATTAGCCCTAATTGGGCTGATGAAGCATTCAGTAAAGTCAGATTTGCAAACTGTCGAAGTGCATTTACAGTAAATATAATAACCATCAAGAACAAGCCGAGCGCAATACTTGCTACCAGCCAGAACCTAGCTAAATTAGCCATGTGCTCTGTAACTTGCACATCAAATTGGCTAAACACATTTGAGAATGAAGGAATCACAAATTGCTGATAAATAAAGTTAACGAGGATGAAAACTGAGAAAAGTACACCCAGATAAAGCAACTTGGTTTTATAGTCGAAAGAGTGCTCTTTTAGTGTTGATGATAACGCGGCATAACTTAACGCTAACCTTTGCTGCTGTTCACCTTCAGCTTCTTTAAGGTCTTTTGCAAGCTTAGTGGCTAATGGACTATTCTTTTGTCCATCATTATAAATTTCTAAGTGTTGCGGGGCACTAAGCGCTTCTTGCTGTGCTTTATTTAGGCCACTTATTGGCGATAATAATCGACATAAATAGCCTAATTGATTCCAATTCATATCTTATCCTTTCGATAGCGATAAGATAATGTGCCATAAAGCAACGAGTTAATAAACGGAATATTACTTAGACATTTAAGCCATTGCTGGGCGTGATTTATAATACTGAATACATCCTAGTTGCGCGGCATTGGTCAGTAATATCATCACAAAGGTTAGTATGTGAGACACACTCGGTGTCGCCATAGCAAGCTCGGCAGCGAGGCCGCAGCTTCCAGCAACAAACTGTAGGCTAAAGTAGCGCGCACTTAAATTACTAATATCACCACTTTTAATGGTTTTATAAGTCTGCGGCATAACACGAATAGAGCTCATGACTAATCCCACATAGGTTAACCAATTAAGCACTGTTGCCGTTTCATAATAAGGGTTCAGCAACAAACTAAAAGGTACGAGTGACATGGCTAATAACCCGGCTAGTTGCATACGTTGCTTTCGCTCAGCATTGTAACGAACAAAGTAATAAAGGATCACACCACTTAGCATGCCAGTAACAACGAACGGCAAAACCATGTAAAAGCGCTGAAAGAACAAGTTATAGGTGATGAAATACACGCTTTGCGCGACCCCAAAGCTCATCATTAACAGCGACACGCCCGACACACTGCGATTTTTACGGATCTTATTTAAAAGCGGATAAAAGCTAAACGCTAAAATAAAGCATGAAATAATCGGCAAAAAGTGCGCCAAAACAGACCTCTCTCGTTACAATTTAGTTAATAAGTTAGCAGTTTATAAATCGCCTATAAAACTAGAGTAAACCCATGTTTTTTAAGCGATTTAAAAGAGCGCGGCATTGTAATGAGAGCGTTTTAGAATGCAATAAAGAATAAAAAACAAACAACAGTCTATTGGCAAGATAACCATACAGGGTGTTTACAATCCATGACACTCATTAGCTGCTTGAATAGTCTCTGCGATCTGGGTACATTGAGTAATTAGTGTTCAGGAGGGTAATGCTATGAAGTCGATTTTATATGCGCTTGTTTTGAGTGCTTTTTTAGTTGGATGTAAAAGTACAAAACAACAACCAACGCCACCACCGAGTGTAGCCAGCTTACTCAACACCACACATTTTAAACACGTTGAACTTAGCGACCCTGAACTCTTTACACTCCCTGCGGATGAGCAGAAACGTTTCCTTAATTATTTTACCGCGCGTCAAGGGGGTGATTTAAGAGACGACCAAATCCTGTATAGCTACTTAGAAAGTAAACTCACTAATTTTAATTACTTTAGCGCTACGCTCAATGCCCAGCAGACTCTTCAAGGTCATCAGGGTAACTGTATCAGCTTAGCAATCTTAACCCATGCCTATGCCCAACTAGCAGGACTTAAAACCAGCTTTCAAGCTGTGTCGAGTGAACCGGTTTACAGTAAACAAAGTAACATCGTGTATGTGTCAGGCCATTTTCGCACCAAAGTCTACGCGCCTTTAAATGAGGGCGGTAATTACTTGGTTCCACCAGGTACAGTCATCGATTACTTTCCAGCACGTGGTAGTTTTTACTCTGGTCGAGCTGAATTAAAAGACTTGATCAGCCGTTATTATAGTAACTTGGCCGCAAAAGCACTGGCCTTGAAAGAATTCGATTTAAGCTACAGCTATATCTTAAAAGCCAATGAATACACTCCAAATGCGGCATCACTTTATAATTTAGCCGCCGTATTACATCGCCAAGCGGGTGATTTAGCAGGGGCAAAACATATTTATCAAACAGCAATGCAGCATGGCTTTAAAGACACTAATTTACTACATAATTACGCGGTGCTGGCCGAGCAACTGAATGATCAGGTTTTGGCAGAGCAGCTCAATTCAGAGTTGGCGATGCTTGAGCAAGATCCATTCGAGTTACTGGCAACGGCAATTAACGCCCGTAACAATGGCCAACTTTACAAGGCGAAACAACAGCTCGAAGATGCCATTGCATTAGCCCCTTATTTATCTGAACCCTATATCGAATTAGCGATTATTAGTTATCAGCAAGGAAATGAAAAAAGCACTAAGGAGTGGCTAGAAAAAGCCATTGAGATAGAAAATAAAGACGAAAAACTGGCGCTATATCACGCCAAGCTTTTCGCCTTAACTGATCAACACTAGGCTATAACGAGTAATAGAAGCTTAGCCAAGCCCGTAAATCATTTTCAAAGTCGTCGCCTTCTACCCGGGCGACGCCAAAATCTATATTTACATCGTTCAAACCAGCGGGCCCCATACCAAAGCTAAAGTCACCTTGCCACTTGAGACCATAACTTTGTGCATAAACTCGGTTATCAACTTGATACTGTTGGTAATAAAGCCAAGGTAATGAATCTTTGTAACTAATGCCCCCGCCATACCCTTTATAGCGGTTACCTGCTTGACTAATAAACGGCAGCTCAGGAGCAACAACAAAGCCACTTTGCGTGTCATTATTAATTAAGTTTGACTCATAACCACCAAGCGCAAGAGTACTGTCATCGCGATATTGCTGTGCAAAATTAACATAAACAGGAATATCAAAAGCATAACCGCTCAATACGGTGGCAAAGTTATAGCCCTGCCAATTATTCGAGTTGGCATCACCGGATAGCCACTGAGCACTCACAGACTGAGCAAAACCGTATCGCTGTCTATCATGTTGCCATTTTTGTTCAAGTCCAAGGGTTAACCATTGATCATCCCCCTTACTAAAATCACTGTAGTTATAGCTCAAACTCGGTGTAATACTAAGCTGCTGAAACTGCAACGGGTAGCTCATGGCTAAATGCGCCCCAGTGTTACTTATTTTCACCGGTATTTGTGAATGGTACTGTTTTGCCGATTCAAAGTCGTAATCAAATAACAGCGCTTTAAATTTTAAATCAAACGCTGAGTACTTAGCGGCCGCGAACACCCCTTCCAATGCTTTGTCATGTAAATCAGCACTGTAGCCTGCTTGTAAATCGAGCTGCTTTAAAAAGTCGTTACTTTTTACTCCAAGGGTAAGCAGCGAAGATGATGCCGAATAATACTGAGATGCCAGCGAAAAGGTGGGTTTTTGCTGCCAAATATCATAATCAGCTGGCTCAGTTGGGCTTTGCGGGTAGATTTTCGCCTCAGGTAATACTTCGCTCGTTACTTGCCCTCGTGGTGGCGCTGCACTTTTAGCAAATTCAACAACCTCTAACCCTTGTGGTTGCTCAGCAAAATGCTTGATATTCGGCCCTTGTGCAGTGATCGATAAATACAAAAGTTCACCATTATTCATTGCCATTGGGTGTGCAACAGCTTCTTGGCCTTGCGTTAATTGGTGGAGTGAATTGCTTTGTAGATCATAATGATATAAATCGAGAGCTTTATTTTTACCCGCGACAAAATATAGCCCTTTGCCATCTGCTTGCCAATTAGGTTGTGACACATACTGATAGCCCTCAGGCATAGGCACAACTATTGATTGCTGAGAGCTCAAATCTTGTATATACAACTTCCAGTTGGCATTCAATGTCGCTTTTAAATAAGCAAGTTGAGCTTTATTAGGGCTTAGTAATGGATAGTCATAAACCGTTTCTAGGCTTTTCTCAAACAAAGGCGTAGCGACACCCGTATTGAGGTCAAGACGTACCAGCTCCGAGAAGCCATGCTTAGTTTGCTCAGCATAAACAGTTTGCCCGTTATCAGTGATACTAAAGCGGCGCAGCCCTGCATGATGCGTCAAAGCTCTCACTTCACCTGTATCAATATCATAGCGGTATAGATCTGAAATACCTTGAATGGAGCCTTTAGCAACGGTTGTGGTGGCGGTGAAAAACAGTGTATTTTCGTCTAACCACTGCGGGTTTTTTATACCTTGCCTATTAATTTGCTGAAGCACATGTTTTTGCTTACGTTTAAAAACACTGGGGGCTTTATCTACAATATCGACGGGATCATCATCAAGTAACGCTTGTTGCTGCTTTGCAAAATCATCGGCAGCCTGTTGATTATCATCCGTGCTATAAATGACTAAACGGGTTTCGTCATCTTTGTTGCGCTCAACAATAGCAAGTTTACTGTTATCTAAACTTAAAACAGGGTTCGAGGCGTATAAATCAAGTTCTAACCAAAGCTTACTTGTGAGTGCTTGCTCACTTACCTCTTTAGCCATTGCTTTATAGGTATATTCGGCAATAAAACGACGATAGAGTCGCTCAGGTGAGTCGTCAAATACCCCGCTAAAGGCCTCATCAAAATCACGTGCTTTAACCGCTTGCATACGTGTCCAAACTGCATCAAGAGTTTGCGCGGAATAGTTCTCTTCTAGCCATGCTAGAAAGCGAGAGCCCATTAAGTACGCCATTGAGCCAGCTAAAAAGCCCCCTTCTGTACTACTCAATTGGCTATATCGTGGCAATGCACCTTGCTGTGCAAATTCAACCAATATTGCCTCTGAAAGGTTATCGTATAAACGACCCCGCCCTGTCATTTTCGATTCAAGCAGCGTTGCATACCCTTCGGCAGCCCAGCGCGGCATCTCGCCATCAACTAAATCATAAATATCCCAACTATTGCGAATAGCCTGACGCACGTCGCTTCTAGTAGGCTGAGCAAGATGCACCAAATGAATATATTCGTGCAAAATTAATAACTGCTGCCAACCATCGGTGTTAGAAATCACCGTGTCGGATTGTGGAGGCGTGGTAAACAAAGCCATTAGAGGCTTGTTAGTCACCGGCAAAGCAAAGCCATTGGAGGCGTTAAATGGGTCGAAAACCAGAACATCGACCACTTCATCAAGAGCACGGTTTTGCTGTTTTAGTACCTTATCGCGAACAATTTCAAGCTCTGTTGCCGCTGAGCGGGCCCATTGCTGATTCTCAGTACTAAAATGCACATTAAAGTGTTCGGTATGAATAGTTTGCCAAGTCTCTTGGCTTGAAGCGTGGCCAGCGGCAAGAAGTGCCGCAGTTAACAGGGCTTTTTTCATCACAATCCTTGATTAGCATGTTGCTTAATTTAAGAATTAGTATGCGATGCTTTTTTAAAAGCCTGAAGTTAAAAAGTGTAAGAAATTACTCCAGTCTGATCGGTCGTACTAAACCGAGTAATTGATAAATAATAAAAATAGTCACAGCAAACATTAGGCTGCTTCTTAATGCACCGAGTCCCGCGATGACTAAAGCTGCGGTTACGAGTAACGCGATTGCAGTCACAGCGACACTCACACACAAGCCCTTACACTCCTGCTGCGAACGTGCATAACACAATAAGGCAACAACACCCGAAATAGCTAAAATAGGTAGTAAATAAATCATTGCGCACCCGTGGTTATTGACGTTGCGCTAGTATACCTCAATATTAAAACGATTCAATGATATTGAGAATTATTTTCATTTAAAACCAGTTCCGCTCAACGCCTTCTATTTCATATAGGGCGAAATCAGCAAACTGCTCAGCCAGTTCCGCTTTTAAGTAAGGCATTGATACAGAGCCAGAAGCTAGTTGTATATACAAGCTTTTAAGCTGTGAACGACGCATTAAATAAGTGCTTATTGTGGTGACACTTTGCGCTTTATAGATTTCAAAAACACGATACTGCACACCCAGCATGCCAGTCTTAAATACGGCAAAAAAACGGCCGTCATGTTGATACAAAGCTACACCCGTTTTTTGATAATTCAAAAACACACAGATCATCAAAACTAAGCACACGACAATGCTCCACAGCATCGTAGCTGCATCAAATAAGGCATTGAAAATTAAAGCAGAAAATACAGTAGGTAGGATTACATATAAAAACGTATTTTTATAAAGTAAAGCTCGCTCAGGCTTAATAAAGTTAAGCTCTGTTAAATCAACAAACCATGGAAATAACCAGCCACACACGGCTTGTACTTGCTCTTTAGTGATTACTGGCATCACTAACGTTTGTTTATTTTTATGAGCCGCAACCCCAGCAGCCACACCGCCACTGCTCACTTGCGGGCAAATTAAGGTATAGCGATTAAGGAGCCGAGCAATAATATTTTGTTTGATTTGCACACTTTGAATTTTCGACACACTTATCGATAATTGCTGGCGCTCAAATAAACCTGCCACACGCTTAAACTTATCGTCTTGAAAATACAGTTGAAAGTTAAAAAAGCGCACCAAAGCCATAACAACAGAAAGTAAAATGGCACATAAAACAATAGCAACAACCATTATTAAAACAGCGATTGCAGCGGCACTACCAACGAACGCGGCTTGCTCAATCAGCATTGCCTCTAGGCGGTTTATGATGGTTTTTTCGAGGTACTCAAAAATCATATTCATAAATGGGGCAAGCGCGGCCAATGCCAATATTGCCATGTTCGACATCAAGCCAAATTTAGCAATTTCAGCATTGCTGATCGTTAAGGTTTGCGGCGTGTCTGTTGCTTCGCTTTGCTCAATAGACGGCTGCTCTTGCTGCTGTAACTGAGCCTTAAACGCCATAACTTGTTCGCGCACTTGCTCGGCATAACTAAGCTTTACACCTGGGATCACCGCTTCTTGAGCACTACTACCGGCGGCATCGAAAATACAATTAACCAAATTAACCGGCTGAAAATAAAATGGTTCGGCTATGTTGACGTTCTGTACTCGAGCAAATTTAAGGGTTAGCCGCTCTTTTTTGAATACTCCTTTATTGAGCAGTATTTCGTTACCACCTGTTATGCTGTATTTAAAATTACGATAATAAGCAAAGGCGTACAGCACTAAAACTAACGAGGCTACAGCAGCGGCTATTTGCCCCCAAAACAGCTTTTGCTCAACTTGCGTGACAAATAACACCAAAATTGGCAGTAAATTAAGCAGCCCATCTTTTATAAAGCGCAGTGCAAAGTGCACAATAAAATACAGTAGCGCCCATGGCGATACCCGTTGCCATTGTTGATCACTCATCGGCAAGCTCATTTTCTGGAATGAGTGCATTATCACCATAACTTTGCACGAACTGGCGGACATCATTGCATTGCTCGTCAGTTAACCCGCTGATATGTAAATCAGCACTCATGCCACCCGCACTGTAAAGTCTGAGTGTTGCGAGTCCTAACTTTCGCTCAATTGGACCGCGATGAATTTCGGTGTGTTGCACGCGAGAAATAGGCAATAAGGTGGTTTGTTGCCAAATTAAACCCCGCTTAAACGCAATATCATGCACTCTCACTGCAACGCCTTTGGCACGTACACTGTAGAGGTTGTAGACCATCGACAGTATTACCAACAACGGCAAAACCAGCAGCCAAGGTGTGGCAATAGCTTGGCTAACAGCAGGATTAAAGTGCCGAACAGCAATAATCACGGCCATTATAGGTACATAAAACAACAACCAATTTAGTTGTACATGCCATATCGCATTATCTGCAAGTGGTTGGAATTGAATCGTTTGATGCTTTGGAAGGGTTTCTATTTGTTGATTACTAAACACGGTAATTCCTTGTAAAGGCCAGCGGTGCCGGCCTTACGTGCTAACACTGAGTTGTTATATGTTATAAATTATACCCAGCGTAGTTTTGTTGCAAGTGTATGGCTTGCTCCGGTGCAAGTTCAACACCATCATCAAGAACATTAGCCGCTTCTAAACACAGCATGACGTGGTATTCGTCATCAGCAAAATTAGAAAGGCGTTTTGACTTATCAATCCATGGATTCCAAAGAACACACGAAGTTGAGTTTTCGCGGCCTACTTCAATAATGCCATCAGGTGTGATGATACGTTGAGTGTCTTTTGCTTCGGTGTAAACCATGTCTGTTTCACGTGCGAACGACACTAACTCATTTTGCTCAAAAGGACCTTCAGCAAACTCAATGTATTTCGCGCCTTGCAGGCCATCTACTTTTGTTTCTTCAATGGCTGGCGTTGGGAAATAGGTGTGCAGTGCTTGAGTGAACTGTACAGTTTGGTTATCTAAGTTTGTGGTTGTTAAGCGTAGTTCTAAACCAGAGGTTAAAATAAATTCTGCTAACAGCTTAGTTTTATAAGGCCAATATTTTTCATCAACTTGCGTCATCGGCAATGACAAGCTGATATAAATCGAATCGTCTTGTTCTTTCACTTCTTCTGCGCGCCATAAACTTGTGCGAGCAACACCATGAGCCGGCCAGCCTTCATGTTGACTTACCCCGAACCATGGCCAACAAATCGGAATACCACCTCGCACACCTTTGCCTTCTTGGTAATCTTCTAATTCTGAGACCCATAATAATGGCTTTTTATCGGTTGGCGTGAACTCAGTGATCTGCGCACCTTGCAGAAAAATAGTTGCGCTACAAAACTCACTGGCAACTTTAATAAATTCAAGCCCGGTTTCACTTTGCTCAATCGTAACAGATGGCGATAACTTCATAATTCGTCCCATTTAATGAAAGAAAAATCCACCTTACCCAATGCAGTGGCTTTTAGTAAATAATATTTAGTTATTTGTATAAATTGTTTTACTACAAAGTGATAGTGTCACCTCGTAGTAGCATTTTAAGTGTTAACAACAATTACTCCATCTAATTTTTAAAATTTTAGCTTTTAATTTCTGCTCTAATTAATTTGAAAGCACAAAAACACCCTTTATGGCCATAAATTATAAGCAATATAGTCATTATTTATTTGAACTCAATTTATTAGATGTGTAAAATTTTTTGATTGCGGTTGCTCCACGCCGCCTTTTTTAAGAGACATCAACATGCAAAAGTATGACGAGCTACTAGTGTCGTCGCGCAAAGTGATCAGAGCTATCGACCTTCATTCAAAACAGCTCAACAAAACCTCGGGCTTAACAGGTCCACAACTGCTCATTATGAATGAAGTTGCACAAACCGATGGCATTACCGCCAGTCGCATTGCACAAAATGTAAACTTAAGTCCTGCGACTGTGACCAATATCTTAGATCGAATCGAAAGCCGCGAACTTGTGACTAGAGTGCGTAGCCAGCTTGATAAGCGTCGCGTTAGCTTGCACCTCACTGAGCGGGGTAAACAATTACTCGAACAGGCACCTCAGCCTCTACAAGAACACTTCATTGAAAAGTTCTCTGCACTTGAAGAATGGGAGCAAAGTTTACTGCTGTCCTCTATGCAACGAATTGCAGCCATGATGGACGCAGACCAACTTGATGCGTCACCGTTACTTGAAGTCGGTGCAATCACCAAGACCTTTGAACCATAGAAAAAATTAAAACTGATTGATTAATATTAAATTTCTTTGACTACCCTTGGGTTCACCATGAATATCATCTATGCTAGTTAGTACCCATTCCAAACTAGCGATAATTCATGCTTAAACTATCAAAGTTAGCCCTCGCAATAGCCTTGGGCACAACTTCAAGTCTGAGTCAGGCATCTGAAATTGATGACCTTCAAAAGCAGCTGCAATTACTGAAACAGCAAATGCAGCAACTGCAAACCAAACTTGATGCTGCAGAGAAAAAATCTCAGCAACAAGCCGAGAAACAAGCGCAAATTGATGCTCAAGTCGCTAAGCAACAAAAGCAACTTGAGCAACAAACTGCAGCTGTTGAAGCACCCAAAAAAGAGTCCGGTATTAAAATCGGAGGTGCTGTCCGTACTAATTACAGTTATACATCCTATGACGATGGTAATAAAAATCGCGGTGGTGACTTCGATTTTGACATCTTTAGGTTAAATTTTGCGGGCGATGTTGGTGATGTGCAGCTCAACGCTGAAATTCGTTTTTTCGATTACATGACTGCAGTTAAATATGCTTATGCCGCCTATGATTTTGCCGAAGACTGGCAAGTACAGGCAGGTATTACCAAAGTGCCTTTTGGTAACTGGCCATATAATTCGCACAACTACTTCTTTGGCACTACTTACTATATTGGTCTTGAAGATGACCATGATTTAGGTGTGTTATTCAAGCGCAAAATTGCTGATAACTGGCAAATTGACCTTGGCTTTTTCAAAAATGATGAGCTAGGTGGCGTTGACGGCTATGTAGACGACAGAAGCGACCGCTATTCATACGATGTTGTTGGTTTCCGCTCTGCTGATGAAGGTGTATATGCCGAACCAACCAATGCGATTGGTGAGTACAACACCTTCTCTGGTCGTTATGGTTATCACTTTGAGCATGATGGCGGCACCACTGAGCTAGGTGTTTCTGCTTTATCGGGTGGCTTGCATGACGGTGAAGATAAAGCCGGCGATTACTACGCCTGGGCAGTGCACTTAAACAGTACTATCGGTCCATGGAATTTCCAGCTACAGCATGGTGAGTATAACTACGATATCGACAACGTCGACCGTATGGCCGTGGGTGCTTATGCGTTTTACGATAGTATTGCCGCAGAAGCAACCATGACTAATGCTAATATCGCTTACAGCCTGCCTGTAGAGTGGGGTCCGGTAACAAACCTGCAGTTTTATAATGACTACGGCATCATTTATGACAAGTCAGATAACAGCGAAGATACATGGATGAATGTAACCGGTGTATCTGTTGCCGCAGGTGGCTTATTCACTTACTTTGATTTTGTACAAGCGAAAAACCAACCATTTGTTGGTGGTTCAGTTGCTGGCGACAGTGACGATACCGAGACCCGCTTCAATATCAACATAGGGTATTATTTCTAATACACTTATTTTTTAAAGCAAGGAGTTGGCTCCTTGCTTTTCTTTAATCGAAAACTCACAACAATCTCACGCCTTACTTTATTTTGTTGATTTCATTCATCACCCCCTAACAGCCCTCAATACTAACGAGCAGGTCCAACCTGTACCTTTAGTGAAAACATTTTCTGGCTATAGAAATGAAAATCATTATTATACACTCCCATTCTGAGCCGAGTTTATTGATAAAAACTGCATAGCAGCTTTATCAAACTATCACTTAGGAAGTATGGGTATTCACCCTATGACAACATCAACTACCCCGTGCATTTACTTTATAGACGTTGCTGAGGATCCTATTCATGCCAATACTCGAGCTACTTTCTCGAGCTGAAAAGCTAAAACAAGCGATAGTAAACATCTCAAAAGAGATTGATCATCATTTATTAGCGCTATCACCCACTACTGATTTAGATAACTATAAAAAATTTCTAACCTTACAGTACAGTTATCAAGTCGAGGTAGAGAAACTTTATCAACACGTTGATTTACATAAATATGTTGATAATTTATTTGATCGTACACGACTCCCCCTCATCGAGCAGGACTTAAACGATTTAAAACACCCTCTACCAAATCGCACACTGCAACCACGCTGTTTTCAACACACCGACTTTGCCTATGCACTTGGCTGGCTATATGTTATTGAAGGGTCGCAATTTTCAGCGACAACATTAGGCAAACAGGTTGAAGCTGAGCTAAAGTTAAATAACCAACGTGGTGCTCGTTATCTAGCTAAAGCCAGTGAATGTAATAAGGGCTGTCAACTAAGCCATCTTATTGATAACCTTGAACTCAGTGATGAGCAACAGGCCACCTTGATAGAGGGTGCTGAGCAAGCACAACAACGATTTAAGTTTTATCAGGCTCAATTTTATTGATGAATGTGAGAGCGGCGTTTACCGCCTATAAAAATGGCTGCTATCAATTACTCGGGTTATTGATGGTGGGTTTAGGTATCATAGGCATTGCACTGCCTGTGATGCCGACGACTATCTTTTTTATCTTGGCATTGGCCTGTTTCACCCGCTCATCGCCCAAGCTGTCTGCGTGGTTGCTCAACCATCCTAGATACGGCCAGCCTCTGAGATTCTGGCAAGAGTATAAGGTTGTACCTACCCGAGCCAAATTCTTAGCGGGTTTTGGGATGGCAATCGGGTATGTTTTTTTACTGCAAAGTGCCGCGCCAATTTGGGTGATGTATCTTGTGGCAGTGATTGAGTTAAGCGTGTTAGCGTATTTAATTAATCGCCCTTCTGCACCAAATAAACCAACCCTTATTCAAGTTAATTTAACCACGCAGATGCGCTTAATGTTGCTTGCTTGTTTAGTCAGTTCCCAACTCGCAGTAATGGCGTATCTCGCTTTTCACTTCTAGCACAAAGAAATGTAAAGAACGTAAACTCGCTTGTTATCGTTAATACAAATCATTATCATATTTGTATCTTTAACGGAATAAACCGCATTATGTTCTCATTTAACAAGCGCAACTTTTACAGCGTTAGCCGTGCATTACACATTTATTTTTCAACGGCCCTGTTCTTTTTACTTATTTTATTTTGTGTCAGCGGCATCATTCTTAACCACGTTAGTTGGCTCGAAAATGATAAACATAATGGTCAAAACCAACAGCTTGTTTCTGCTGCGCTATTCGAAAAAGCACAAGCAAACCTCGACACGTTACCAAGCCTTTATCCTGAAATAGAGCAATACATGCAGCAGCAATTTTCACTCAGCAATGTGAAAAGTATTGAGTGGGAAAAAGAAGATGCCTTGGTAATGCTCGACTACCCGCTTCCGGCTGGCTTTGCATACGCCGAAATCGATTTTCAAACTGGTGAACTGAATATTGATTATCAAACTGGTGGCTTTATGAGCCTGATTGGTGACTTACACAAAGGCCGCCATACAGGTGAAGCATGGAGCTGGGTCATTGATATTTCAGCTGTTTTGATGATTCTGTTTGCTATCACCGGATTAATTATTCTCTTTCAAAACCGTAAAAAACGTGCCGCTGGCCTTTGGTTAACGCTGCTTGGTGTTGCCACGCCTTTGGTCATTTATCTAGTTTGGGTGCCTCAACTTAAAGGAGTATCTTAATGAAACAAGCCCACTTACTCGTTGCTCTACTAATTAGCTGTTTATTCAGCCCTCTGAGCATTGCAAAAGACGCCAACCTCACTGTTGAGTTCACTTTACCTGAACTAAATGTTTCCCCTTATCATCGCCCTTATGTGGCGCTATGGCTAGAAACACCTGAGCGTAAACACGTTACTACGATTGCACTTTGGGTTGAGAAAGCAGAGTGGTTTAAAGACTTACGTCAGTGGTGGCGAAAAGCCGGTCGTAGCAACGACAACTTTGATGGTGTTACAGGTGCAACAAAACGCCCTGGTACTTACACCATTGAGTGGCAAGGTAAAGATTTAAAGGGCAATCCAGTTAAACCTGGCAGCTACCTACTTAATGTTGAAGTTGTACGTGAAGAAGGTGGTCGAGATTACACCCGCGTTGAAATCGACTTAACGAAAGACGGCAAAGTCACTATTAAAGGCGAAAAAGAGTTCGCGACTAGCTTTGTTACCATTACCAGTCATTAAGGACAAACAATGAAATTAAAATTATTAAAAACAGCGCTGATCGGCGCTGTGACCTTCACAGCACTTGCGTCTGGCTATGCACAAGCACACGCTCGTTGGTTAATGCCATCTCACACTTCTTTATCTGGTGAGAAAACTCACTATGTGATGATCGATGCCAGTATTTCAAATGAGTTGTTTAGCCCAGATAAAGCATACCGCCCGAAAGAAAAAGGCGCTGAGTATGACGACAACCTATTAATTGCTCTTGCTCCAGATGGTAAACCGGTTGAAGAAACGATTCGCGCATACTACTTAAAACGCAAAAATTCTGCTGCAGTAAGTTTAACGCAAGACGGTACTTACCATATTGCTATGCAGCAAAAACCAATGCTGATGACTTTCTATAAAGATAAAGACGGCAATCGCGGTCGTGTGTTCGCAGGTAAAAAAGAAGCAGATCTACCAGCAGGTGCAACCGAGGTACGTACTGTAAAATCAATCGCAACAGTTGATACCTTCGTTAGCCGTAATGGCACTTCTAAGCCAACATTACTTGGTCAAGGCCTAGAAATTTCAGGCCCTACTCACCCGAACGATCTATTTGCTGGTGAAGAAGCTAAGTTCCAATTATTAATGGATGGCAAACCAGCCGCTGACGTTGAGCTTGCTATTGTTCGTGGTAGTGCACGCTACCGTAATGAACGCGACGAAGTTAAAGTAACAACCGATAAAAAAGGCTTCTTTACGGTGACATTCGCTCACGCCGATATGTATCTGATTGAAGCATCTGTTGATCAAAAACCAACAGAAGCCGATATCGATAACGTTCGTTACTCATTATTCACAACGCTTGAAGTAGCGCCTGAATAATAAGCTGATTAGGCCTCAATAAAGACCTAATTCGACTTTCGAGGAAGACTGTAGTCAACCGTGTGATCGCAGCTACCGTCTTTCTCGCAATCATTAATCCCATCACCATCGACATCCCAGCTTGGATGCATGCCTTTTAATGTACTTTTTACGACGCCGATATCGGCAGTAAATTCACTTTGCTCATCACGGCGCGCAGCATTGCGCATGAGAAACACCCGAATCACATAATCGCCATTATCAGGAATTTTAATCTCGGCATGATCACCTTTTGCCGGGCCAACAAACAAAGCAGTTGGGTTGCCTTTTGGTAAAATATTAAAGTAGTTGCTTGAATTTGATGGAGAAAAATCAACCTTTAAAGTAGTGCCTTTATTAAGGTTAATTTGATATTCCAGCATCTCATAACCTTTAATTGTGTCTTTAACTTGCCAGCTTTGCTGCACCGCAATATCTGAAGCTAGCAACTCATAATGACGACTATTTGGTAAATTTTGTTCGGCAAACACTAAGCTACTTTTAGCCACCGAAAAACAAAACCCTATTAATAACAACAACTTCATATTCAACCTCCTTTTAAATTCTTTTTTAAAGAATGATAAGCGCTAATTTTACAATTTTTAATTCTTTTAAAGTGAACTTATAGTTACTCCATCGCAGACACACTGCTTAACTAAACAGGATACCTACTATGAAACTTTTTACTTTAATCTCAGCTCAACCACACTTACAAAATATTAGCACTTTATTGGCACGTATTGGTTTATCGGCCATCTTTTTACTAACCGGCTTTAGCAAAATAGAATTCTTTGATGCAACTGCACAGTACATGGCATCAGTAGGCTTACCAGAGTTCTTACTGCCGTTTGTGATTGCTTTTGAAATTGTTGGCGGGTTATTTATTTTACTGGGCTTTTTAACACAACTAACCGCTGTCGCTTTTGCTGGTTTCAGCCTAGTTAGTGCTTTGTTATTCCACTTTCAACTTGATGATCAAATGCAATTTTTAATGTTCTACAAAAACATTGCAATGGCAGGCGGCTTTTTAGCATTAGCCAGTGTTGGTGCAGGCAAAATCAGCCTAGATCAACTAGTGTTAAAACGTAGTCAGGCATAACATTTATCCCAGCCAATAACCTAGGTTGTTGGCTGAATTTGTTTTTAAGGGGCGCAAATATGGCAACGTTATTAACAGCAACCAGCCACGATATTGGTGGGCTCGATGTAAAGCGCATCTTGCCGCATTTTGACAAAAAAATGGTTGGCCCATTTATCTTTTTTGACCACATGGGGCCGAATCACTTTCCTCGCGGTGAAGGCATAAATGTGAGGCCTCACCCTCATATTGGCCTATCAACGCTCACTTATTTATTTACTGGCAGCATTTACCATCGCGATTCGTTAGGTAATAGCCTGCAAATAGAACCCGGCGATGTAAACTGGATGACCGCAGGTCGCGGGATAGTGCACTCAGAAAGAGAAAGCCTTGAAGTACGGGCGAGCGAGCACGACATTAATGGTCTGCAATGCTGGGTTGCTTTACCTGAGAGCATGACCGAAATAGCACCACGCTTTGAGCACATCAAAAAACAGCAGCTGCCTGAGAAAATCGAAAAAGGCGTGCTGATGCGACTCATTGTCGGTGATGCCTATGGTTTAAGCTCCCCGGTGAAAAACTACTCACCGATGTTTTATGTCGATACGGTAGCCGAGCAAGGTAGCCATATAACGAAGCCGCACCCTCATCATGAAACCGCCGTGTATGTTATTTACGGTGAAATTAGTGTGGGTGATACTCGCTATACCCAAGGCGACTTTGTGCTACTTGATGACAGCGAACACGAAATAACGACACTGGTGCACAGCCGCTTTATTTTACTTGGTGGCAGTAAATTTAATAAAGTCCCGTATTTACACTGGAATTTTGTCGCTTACAGCAAAGAGCGCATCGAGCAAGCAAAACAAGATTGGCAAGCACAGCGCTTTGCAAGCATTCCTGGTGATGAGCTTGAGTATATTGAGTTGCCCACTGCTAAAAAGTAAACTTTTTCAGCATTTACAGGTACTATTAGGCAGTTAAGTAAGCAAAGGAACATCATGCTAAGAATTACGCTAGAACAGTGGCGCATGTTTCGTGCTGTTGTTGAATTTGGAGGCTTTAACCAGGCCTCACAAGGCATTCATAAAAGCCAATCGAGTATTCATAATGCGGTTGGTAAAATTGAATCTGCACTCAATGTAAAATTATTCAGCATTCAAGGCCGCAAAACCGTGCTCACTGAAGCCGGCGAAATGATGCTACGCCGTGCCAATTACTTACTCGATGAAGCCGCTAAGGTTGAGGCCATTGGGCAAACCTTGGGTGAAGGTATCGAAAGTAAGTTACGCATTGCCGTTGATGCTATTTTCCCACAACAATTGCTTTATAAAGTACTTAACGACACGTCATCGCAATACCCGCAACTGCGTATTGAACTGCATGAGTCTGTACTAATGGGGGGCAATGAACTGCTTGAAAACGATCAGGTTGATATTGCCATTACCGGCTTTCCAATTGCGGCAAACTTTCACGAAGAATTATGTGATATCGAGTTTATTGCTGTAGCACACCCAGATCACCCCTTGCATGCGATAGAGCGTGAAATCACCCTCGAAGATTTAAAATCACATCGCCAAATTGTAGTTCGCGATTCAGCGAATAAGCACAAACAAGATGGTGGCTGGTTAGGTGCCGATCAGCGCTGGACCGTCACTCATATGCGCACGTCGATTGATATGATCAGTAATGGACTGGGCTTTGCGTGGTTACCAAAAGTCGCGATAGAAAAACAACTTGCGACTGGGCAAATGAAAGCTCTTAATTTAACCCATAACAGCAGTCGCGCCGCTAAATTACATTTGCTCTTTAAAGACGGTGACAAACTGGGTCCGGCAGCACGCTCGTTTATTGGCGAGTTGCGTTATCAAGTAATGGAAAACCTATAGCTTCAAGGGCGTTTCAGCAATACCTTTAACGCCCGGCTCAATAATAAACACGCCGCCACTGTGCGGGTAATCAGCGAGCACGGAGTCTTCGAGCCCTACTGCCGCAGTTGTCACCGCGAGATGCGTGAGCTCTTCACCAACAAATGCGACACTCGTAACACGTGGGGCGGGCAAGCGAATAAACTGCACCTGCTCACCGCTTGGAGCAAAACGATACACGCCATAACCATTCCATGCAGCAACCCACAGATGATCTTCGCTATCAACGGTCATACCATCAGGAAACCCCATATTATCAGTAAAGCGAATAAACTCGTGCTTATCAGCAAGCTCGCCATGCTCATTCAGGGTGAAGCGGTAGATTGTTTGTTTATCTGAGTCTGTAGAATATAGAAACTGGCCATTTTTACTTACCGCAGGCCCATTGCTAATGGTGTAGTCATGATCAACTGCTGTCGGAGCCTGACCATGACCAAAACGGTATAACTTGCCACTATTGGTTTGCTCTTGCGAGTCCATTGAGCCAAAAAAGCCAAAGCCATGGCGAGACGTTTTGCCATCGTTTAAGCGATTTTGTGAAGGTTCGTGATCAATTGCATAGAGTAATTCGCGGCTAAAATCTTCGCTATTTAGCTTATAAACGCCTTTGGCAAAGCCTGCAACTAACTCTGCTTGCTCGGTTTCCATCACCCAACAAATTGGTTCTGGCATGGTAAACTGGCTGACGCGCATTGATTGGCAATGCAAACGAAACAAACGTTGCCCTAAAATATCGACCCAAAATAAACAGTTATGCGCCTTTGCAAAATAGGCACCTTCACCTAATTGGCATTGGCTAGAAATGATTATTTTAATGGTGTCATCGAGCATTGGCTTCATTACACAAAAAGCTGAACTATTCTCATTCTATCTGTGTATGAAAATAAGTGCTAGACCAGATAAACCCGCAACCAGCAAGATGATGCCGCGAATGGCCTTTTCATTGAGGTTATTGTTGATCACAAACGACAAGCCCCAGCCAATTAAAATAGCGGGTAAGCAGAAAAAGAACAGCTTCACATCGGCCATATCGGCAGAACCTGTCAGCATCAATACAATAATGCCAAACAAGTTTATAAATACAAAAAAAGCACTCAGATTTGCTTTAATTTTGTCTTTATCTTCAGCTTGATAGAGCAGCCCCATCGGCGCGCCACCGGCTGACGTTGTGGTACCTAAAAAGCCCGACGACATTGACGCGAGTAAGCTAGTAATGGTGGAGATTTTCGGTTTCATACCTATGATGGATAATGCCACCACTACCAAAATACTCACACCTAGCAAGAGTTGATACTGCTTAGCATTGACATACCACATCACCATAGCGGCAAGGATAACCCCTACGGCCCCACCAATAATGGAAATGCCCGTCTGTTTCATGTCTATCGCGCCGCGGTGTTTAATCATTAACACCGACGTTAAAAACAGCGCATTCAAAATCATTGGCCCAGGCACCAGCTCTGGCATTAGCCAGTAAAGTACAGGCACGCATAACATACCTAAACCAAAGCCAATAACACTTTGCAGGCAAGCGCCAATAATCAGAATTAAATAAACAAGTACAAAGTCGGTCAAACTTTCTTACCACCTTCCTAAGTATGGGATCTGTTGATGATATAACCCATATTTTATTATTATAGTACCATTTGAATTATGTAAAAAATTTTATCGCAAGTTAGTCATTTTGCAATCGTTTCGCAATATTATGTCCAACCGGCATCCACGATCAGTGATTGTGCAGTCATCATGCAGCTATCATCTGCGGCCAAAAACAATGCCGCGTTTACCACATGGTCAGGTTGAATTGTTTCGTTAATACATTGACTTAAACGAACATCTTCAATCATTTCTGGGGTTAGCCAATGAGTAATTTGGCGCTCTGTCATCACCCACCCCGGAACCAGTGAATTTACACGAATATTGTCTTTACCATATGAAGCAGCTAATGAACGGGTTAAACCTTCAATCCCCGCTTTCGCTGTTGTGTAGGCTGGCATACCTGTTTGCTTAATACGCCAGCTTACCGACCCCATATTGATAATGCTACCACCACCTAAACGCTGCATGTGTTCAACCACAGCTTGCGATGAGAAAAAACACGGGCGCAAGTTAACTGCAAACTTGTCTTCCCAATATTTCACATCCATATTTTCAGCGGCATGGCGGGTGTCATCGGCTGCATTATTAATTAACACACCAATGTCACCCTGTTGCTGACGCGTTTGCTCTATGGCCGCTTTTAAGGCTTCAACATCACGAATATCACAATGGATAAATTGTGGGTCAAACTCATATTTACCCGCTAATTTTGCGCATAACGCATCGCTTTGCTCGGTTGCAATATCAACAAAGGTGACTTTCGCGCCCTGCTCGCAGAACCGCGTTACCATTACTTCACCAATTCCCGATGCACCGCCAGTAATAAACACACTCTTACCAGCAAGGCTTGGGTAAACTGTTTTTAGCTCGTTTGAATTTGGCATGATAACCTTTTGTTTTAAAGTAATTACAACGTCAAAAAGTGATACTTATTGAGCCGCTTCTTTATCAGCGATTTCTTTTTCAATAAACGCCATTGCTTCATCAATCATGTACGTCATCATGTTTTTAGCACGTTCAGGATCGCCGCTCGCAATCGCGTTATACACTTTAAAGTGCTCTTCAGCGATAGCCTTTTTATTGCCCTTAGCAGGTGTAGTATGTTGAATACTTACGTGTAATGCGGTGCGAATAAAATCACGTAATTGATAGAAAAAACGGTTACCACTGGCATGTAAAATAGCCGTATGGAAGGCAAGGTCTGGCTCATGCATTACGCCTTCTGGCTCTTCTGCTGCCGCTTGCATTTTATCGAGTGCCATTTTAATTTCTGCAATGGCTGCTTGGTCGCCTTTTCTTGCTGCAAGTGCTGCTGCTTGTGGCTCAATCGCCAAGCGCACTTGTAAGAATTCTTTAAGTACGTAAAGCGATGGGCTGCTTTCTAACAACCATTTTAATACGCTTGTATCGTATAAATTCCAGTTATCCGCCGACTCAACACGAATACCTTGTCGTGGACGAGAAGAAATCAGTCCTTTTGCAGCAAGCATTTTTACTGCTTCACGAACAGCTGTGCGGCTAATACCATACACTTCACAAAGTTGTGCTTCGGTTGGTAGCCCCGTTTCAGTGTTATAATCACCAACAATAATTGCTTTACCAAGCTCATTGGTAACTTGTTGTGATAGGTTTAAATTTTCTAAACGCGCCATGTGTGTTCCTCAAAAGATCTGAGTAATATGATACATCTATAAAGCTATTCCGTCATCCTGGAAATAATTGATTAAAATCAATAACAAGCAAAAAACAGCCTAATACAAGTGTCTATATTTCAAACAATACAGTCACCATTTCACCTACAGACTGTCACCTTATTTTAACAAATCTCTTTCACTTAGCTTATTTATAATATAATATTTTTATTCAACAACTAAAAAAGCAAAATTCTCTTTCAAAATTAGGTGGAACACACGATGGTCGAACTAAGTACCTTAGACTGGGCAGTGCTAGCAGGATTTTTCGTCCTGTTACTAGGCGTTGTCGTGATGTCTATGCGACAAAAAGAAGAAGACACCGCTGATTACTTTTTAGCGGGTCGTAATGCAAGTTGGTTAGTGATTGGTGCCTCAATTTTCGCATCAAACATTGGCTCGGAACATTTAGTGGGCCTTTCAGGTTCAGGTGCACAATCGGGTATGGCACTGGCTCACTGGGAAATGCAATCGTGGATCATTCTACTGCTCGGTTGGATTTTCGTACCTTTCTATTGGAGTAGTAAAGTCTACACCATGCCAGAGTTCTTAGAGCGCCGCTTTAACTCTAAATCACGTACCTTTTTGTCTGTTATCTCATTGATTAGTTATGTATTAACCAAGGTTGCGGTAACGGTTTATGCCGGCGGTATCGCATTTAAAACAATCTTGGGTATTGAGAGCATTTGGGGTATCGACTTCTTCTGGATTTCAGCGATTGGCCTTGTGGTGATCACCGGTATTTATACGGTACTTGGTGGTATGAAAGCCATTATGTGGACCTCCGTGTTGCAAACCCCTGTGCTCATTATTGGCTCCTTAGTCATATTAGTTGTTGGTTTAGATAAAGTAGGTGGCTGGGAAGAAGTTGAGCGTATTAATGCGGCCAATATGCACCTTATTCGTAGTGCTTCAGATGCTGAATTCCCATGGCCAGGCATTATTTTTGGCTCATTCATTATTGGTTTTTGGTATTGGTGTACAGACCAATACATCGTACAACGTGTTCTATCTGCAAAGGGTATTAAAGAAGCGCGTCGCGGTACCATGTTTGCTGGTTACTTAAAATTACTTCCTGTATTTATCTTCTTAGTGCCGGGTATGATTGCCTACGCATTGAATGTTAAAGGTATTATTAGCTATGACAGTGCTGACCAAGCCTTCCCAACGTTAGTTGCTGAGCTATTGCCAGCAGGTGTTAAGGGGATTGTAATCGGTGGTTTAGTTGCAGCACTAATGAGTTCTTTAGCATCATTATTTAACTCATCAGCAACCTTATTCACCATTGATTTTTATAAGAAATTCAAACCTGAATCATCTGAGAAACACCTTCTTAAGGTAGGTCGAATTGCCACTATCGTAATTGTTGTATTAGGCCTTTTATGGATACCCGTCATGAGCTTAATTGCCGATGTGCTTTATGAATATCTGCAAAGTGTGCAGTCTCTTATTGCACCGGGTATTGCTGCGGTATTCTTACTCGGTTTATGTAGTAAACGCATCACTCCAACAGCGGGTTTTGTGGGCTTAGTATCAGGTTTTGTACTGGGTATGATCCGCTTAGTGTTGCTGCCATTTAAAGATGATTTAACAGGTTCATCATTTGCGTGGATCACCACGATGAACTGGTTGTATTACTGTATTCTGCTATTTGTCATCGTGGTCGCCATTATGATTGTGGTGAGTATTTTCACCAAGCAAGCAGACGAAGAACAATTGAAAGGTCTTACTTTCTCAAGTCTAGATAAAGCAACCATGAAAGAAGTGGCTGCCGGCCTAGATAAGTGGGACTACATTCATACTGCGGGTATTATTGGTATTACTGCCTTTATTTACTACCGCTTCTGGTAATCGTTCGTTCCCAAGTTGTAGGGCGCCAATTGGCGCCCTTTTTTAGTCTGCTCGTTCAGGTGAGAACACTGGAAAGCCGTTTTTATCCCACGTAATAATGCGTGCTCGCGCATGGCGATTTGGATCTGTCAGTGGTGTTCCTTTCAGCTCTTTATAATCACGGCTGTGATAAATCATTAAATCGGTTACCCCATCTTCAGCTTTCACAAAACTGTTGTGTCCAGGGCCAAAACGACCCAACTCAGCATTGGTAGTAAACACCGGCTCTGCCTTTTTATGCCAGCTAGCAGGATCAAGTAAATCAGCATTCACATCTGCCCATAGTAAGCCCATTGCATATCGATGATCGGTAGCGCTGGCTGAATAAGTGACAAATATTTTATCGTCATGAGTGATAACAGCAGCACCTTCGTTTACCTTGTAACCTTGCACTTCCCAATCAAGAGTTGGCTCAGTAATCGCGATAATGGGTTCTTTAATTGATGTTGGTGAGTCCATTTCAGCTAACCATAAAGCTGAGTTATAAGTTGCAGGCTGGTTCTGCTGCGCCCAAATCATGTAACGCTTCCCCTTGTGCGTAAAACTTGTGGCATCAAGCGAAAAACTATCAAGGTGGCTAGTTACTTGACCCATTTCTTGCCACTCACCTTGCATCGGATCAGCACTGTCGTTTTTAAGCGCATACATACGAATACTGAACGGTTTTTCGATATCACCTGCGGCAAAGTAGATATACCAACTGCCATCAATCTGATGTAGCTCTGGAGCCCAAATATTGACACTCATTGGGCCTTTATCGCGCTTTTGCCAAATAACCTTCGGCTCAGCTAATTTTAAATCGTTTAAGCGACAAGCTTGGCGCAGCTCAATTTCATCAAATTTCGGCGAACTACCAATGAACGTGTAACAGCCACTTTTTTCATCACGAACTAACCAAGGATCGGCACGTTTAAGTACGATGGGATTATCAATAGGTGCAAGAGTCTTGCTACTATTAGCATCAGCAAGGGCTGACAATGACGAGGCGCTTAACGCACTAAGAAGCGTTAGCCGAGATAATTTTTTGAGCATAATGTGTCCTGTATTTCGTCTCGATTTTATTGTTAATATTGTATTACATATTATATAGTAGCTGAATGAACACAAGAGCTAAAACAACAAAAGGTATTCAAGCATGAGACCCGTAAGTAAGGTGACACACGCAATGAAGTGGCTTTCAACAGGGCTACTTTTTTCTGCCGCAGCCGTATCTGCAAAGCAAGTTGAAGTACACGATCCGGTAATGACCAAAGAAGGCGACACGTACTATGTATTTAGCACAGGCCCTGGTATTACCTATTATGAATCGAAAGATTTAACCAACTGGAAACTCACTGGCCGCGTTTTTAAAGATGAGCCGAGTTGGGCAAAGCGTATTTCACCAAGCTTTGATGGCCACTTATGGGCACCTGATGTGTATGAGAAAAATGGTAAGTTTTACCTTTATTACTCAGTCTCTGCATTCGGCAAAAACACCTCAGCAATTGGTGTAACGGTTAACGAAACCCTTGACCCATCATCACCTGATTACAAGTGGATTGACTACGGCATTGTGGTTGAATCAGTGCCTGAACGCGACGATTGGAACGCTATCGACCCTGCCATTATCGAAGATGACAATGGTACACCGTGGATGAGCTTTGGTTCGTTCTGGGGTGGTCTTAAACTAGTACAACTTGATGATGACATGGTGCGCTTAGCAAAACCTGAAAAATGGCATCACATTGCGAGTCGCCCAAACACGGAACATGGCCCAATTGAAGCACCTTATATCTTTAAAAAGAATGGCTATTACTACCTGTTTGTTTCGTTTGATAAATGCTGCCGTGGCGTAGAGAGTACTTACAACGTGCGCGTAGGCCGCAGTAAAAACATCGAAGGCCCATACTTAGATCAGCAAGGTCGCTCTATGGTTGATGGTGGTGGTAGTTTAGTTATTGAAGGTAACAAAGATTGGGCAGCCCTTGGCCATAATGCTGCATACACCTTTGATGGCAAAGACTATTTAGTATTACACGCCTACGAAACAGCCGATAACGGCGTGCAAAAGCTACGTATTTTACCTATGAGTTGGAAAAACGATTGGCCGGTTGTTAACCCAGCCGACCTAAATAAGCTTAAAACCAAACTTAAGAAGTAATTATTCAAACCAAAAAATATTCAAATCAAAAAAACCTGCAAATTGCAGGTTTTTTTATTTGCTTTAATGACCTAGTTTGAGGTTGAAAGTAGGTGTTATTAACTAAAATCAACCAAGGTAATATCAACGAGCATGGGGCTTTGGCAGCCTTGCTGATGCTTTTCTTCAATAAATGCGCTGTACACATCACGCGCCAAATGCGCAGGTATTAGCACCTCAAAGCGACTGCCTTTATTCATTAATTGCAGTGCTTCTTGCAAGCCCACTATCGCCTCTGCAATTTCGTACTCTACAGCAGCACCTTGCTTGCGAGTGTCGAACAACACCCGACCATTTTTAAGGGTAACCCGTTGATGTACAGTCACTGTGGCATCCCAACTAGGTTTATCCCCCTGACCTTGCTCAATCACTCTATAACCAAGCCCTGTCGGTGTTTGATAAAAACTGTGTTGCTCAGCGCGGTTATCTAAAAGCGACGGAAAAACATGCTCTTTTGCCGTCGCAAACACATTGTTGCTTAACATAGCCAACTCTTTATTGTGCGTTGATTAAACGAATACCATAGATACCACCGGCAACAGAATCTTTGTCGGCAGCAAAACGTAAGGTAAGCGTTTTCGACTTTTTCATTGCTTCTGTTAATGGGTAATCAATGGTGTAGAACTCATCCGTTGGTTTGCCTACAGGCAAACTAACTGCAGCTAATTGCTCACCATTTAAATTAATTGAGAAGTGACGGTTCACATCGCCAATAAAATAGCGAACACGCAAAGCAACCGCTTTTTGTTCTGGGTTACTAAGCTGATACTCAAACCAACCTGTCGCATCGCGCCAATGGTGGCCATTATTAACACCTGCGCGGGTTCCTTCACCTTTAAAGCCATGCTCAACTTCTGGTTGTTGTTCACCCGGCGTAATTTGATCCACGGTTAATAAACGAAGCTGCTCTTTCGCTTGCTCAGCCGCTTTTGCATCGGCAACAAATTGCGTGAACTCGGCTTCACTTTGCTGCGGCCAATACACTTGATAGCGACTATCGTGTAAGCGGAAGAACGGAATTAGCGCTGTGCTCTTAGTGTTATCAATACCTTGCTTGGCAATCGCCACATTTTTATCGGCGATAAATGCGAGCTCTTGGCCCGGTTTACGAGTGAGATCGGCAATAAATTTTTCTGGTTCACTCAGCATTATTGGCAGAGCTTCTGGCGGACAAGTCGGGCCTGCGGCGATGTGGCCCATGCGGCTATTATCAGCAACAAAGTTAAGCTTTTCATTTGCAAATGCTTGTACTTTAGTGGCCATTACAACAGGCCCATACATCACAGAGTAATAATGCTGGCCATCAGGTAGCTGCTCAGTAGAAAGCTTAGGAATAAGTTCAAAGGCAAGTTTGTCACCGCTTTGCCATGCATGGCTGATGCTGTAGTAACCGTCTTTTTCGGTTGCGCTTACAGCTTGTCCATTTAAAGTAAAGCTCAGCTCACCTTGTTGCCAAGACGGTTTACGAATATGAATTACCGACTCAGTGCTTTGCCCCTCAGACAAACGATTCACGGTCAGTGAGACCTTGTTATCATCTGGAAATTGGCTTTCTTGCGTGATCTGTAAACCCTGCTGCTGCCAGTTTAACGTGCTTGGAATAAACAAGTTTACCCATAGCTCTTTACCGGTATTGCTATAAATGAGCTCACCATATTTACTGTGATTCTCAATACCTGAGCCTACACAACACCACATAGAATCTTGCACTGACGAATACATACGGTAATGCCCAGGGCGCATTGAGGTAAAGTAAACAAGACCGCCATGCTCTGGGTGTTGTGACGATAAAATATGGTTATATGTGGCGCGCTCATAATAGTCTAAATAACGCGTATCACCGGTTTTTAAGAATAATAACTTACTCAGTTTCATCATGTTGTAAGTGTTGCAGGTTTCTGGGCCTTCAACATCTTCAACCATCGGCGTGAAGTCACTTTTATCATGAAAATGCTCACGTACTGAGTTACCGCCAATTGATACTGATCGCTCTTGGCTGACTGTTTTCCAGAAAAAGTCAGCACCTTGCTGCCATGCTTTATCATCGCTGGCATTTGCTACCTTTAACATACCAATAATTTTTGGAATTTGCGTATTGGCATGCAGGCCCGTTAACTTATCTTCTTTGTGTAATAAGGGTTCAATGATGATGTTATGAGAGAACTGGCGGGCTAGCTTTAAGTAGCGCTCATCATCACTTATAAGGTACATGTCAGCAAACACATCATTTAAGCCACCATGCTCTGAATACAGCATTTGTTGAACTTGTTCATCAGTTAGCTTAGCTATGGTCGCTAAAAACCATTCACCTAACTTAAATAGCATTTGTTTGGCTTTATCACTACCGGCTACATCGTATGCATCACGCAAGCCATGGAAGATTTTATCTATGTTATAAAGCGGCACCCAGCGGTCGTTTAAGCTGAATAAATCGGCTTTGATTTCACCCTTTTCAATCTGCTGCCACATTTCATCGCCATTTGGTATACCGCCTAAGTAACCACCTGTGGCTTGTTGAGCGCGATCCAGCTCGCTTAGCATATAATCTAAACGCTGCTTTAATTCTTCGTCACCCGTGGCTGCCCACGCAAGGCTCAGGGCTGAAAGATAATGACCACCAATATGGCCATCAAGGCCTGTGCTTTCCCAGTTGCCATAATTAGGTGCTTTTGGCTCAAGGCCGGCTTCACGCAGGTAAGGAGCAAGCAGCTGATCAGGATGAAGTGCTAATAAATAACGCACATTCGTTTGCTGTGCATGTAAAAACGGGCTGGCGCTTAAACTTACTTGGTTGAGGGCAAATAAATGTTGTTCGCTGGTATGTTCAGCATGCTCCACAGAAGCGGCTTGTTTACTGTCTGTTGGCAGCTCACTGCAACCGGTCACAGTTAATATTGCAGCGCAAACGCTTGCCAAATAGCTAACTTTGAATGTGTTCATACTGTTGTCTCCCAGCGAATTGTTATTTTAAAGAGCAAAGCGCACACACTTTTTAAGTGTGTGCGTTTAAAGGGTGGTTATTTAGGTAGGCGTTTATGAATAACCATATCCGTATAGTACTCATCGGTAATTTTGTATTTTTTCAAGATCAGACCAAGTAAGGCGTGGAATACGCCTGGAATGATGGTTAGCATTAGTGCTAAGCCCATTAGGGTAAATTCGGTTTGCTCAACGTTAGGCTTGTACTCAAAAAATGCTAGTAATAAACCACCTGCTAAGCCAGCTAAGCCACCCCCTGCTTTTTGGCAGAATGAAATACCACCAAACGATAGACCCGATGCACGAACGCCGTCTTTAATTTCACCGTAATCTACGGCTTCAGCAATTGCAGACCAGAACACAGGTGCATGTAAATCAACCACAAATGACAAGATGATATAAAGCACAAACGCCATCATCACATCACCCGGTTGCACCACAAAATACATTAGCAATGAGATGAATAGCACGGCGATTTGTGATTGACGGAATAGCTTCATTTTACAGTAGCGCTGGGTGATCCACGTACTTGCCACCATTGAGACAATAGATGCTGCAATACCTGCACTGGTAAAGGCACCTGCTAAATCTGGTACACCTAAGTAATAGGTTGCGTAATACATAGCAACACTGCCACGAATCGCATAACCAAGCGTACCAAGTACACAAGCTGCACACAGTAGTAACCATTGGTCGTTTTTAATAAGTACTTTTAATTGCGTAAGTACACCTTCGGTTTGTGGCTCATGAGTAATACGTTCGCGAGTAGTAAAGAAGCAAAACAAAAATAGTGCTACGGCACATGCCGATACCAATGCCATTGCCAGTTTATAACCATACGACAAGCTGCCATCACCCCAATATGAGGCAAGTAGCGGCACTGAAAATACGATTATTACATTAGCAATTTTAGCGAAGAACATACGGTAGCCATTGGCTGACAAACGCTCTTTAGGATCGGCAGTTAATACGCCGATATAAGAAATATAAGGAATAGCAACACCAGTAAACATCAAGGTCGCGAATAGGTAAGTCGCATAAGCCCAAGCTAACTTCATGTTGTAGTCGAAATCTGGCGTGGTAAAGAGCAGAACGACCGACAAACCATAAGGTACTGATAAAAATAAGAACCAGTGACGGAACTGACCCCAACGGGTTTTCACTTTATCGGTGATCACCCCCATTAAAGGGTCGGTAAAGGCATCAACAAAACGCGCCACTAAGAACAACACACCCATATCAACCGGATCAAGTCCGTAGATATCGGTGTAAAAGAAAGACATAAAATAGAATAACGCTGCAACCATGACATTCACTGCCATGTCACCGGCACCAAAGCCGACCTTTTCTACAACGGATAACTTTTGAGATTCCATACAACAACACCCTAATTGGTCAATAATGAGCCGCCGCTCACTATTTCAAGCAATGTCGAAAAGCCTTCAACACTGCGTATCAAATAAATTTACAGCCTTAGATATTACACAGCTTGGCCATTGCGTTCGTTATTTTTGTAAATTTAATGCTAATCTAATTAATAGTATTATCATACTTATTAAATCGCAACTCTTTTCGACCGATGGCAAAGTATCGCGCCAGCAATAAAAAACCCCAGCAAAGCCGGGGTTTTTGGGTCTATTCAAGAAATTTAGAAAGAATAACGTGCACCAAGTGCGAATGTGCGTGAGTAGATACCGTTACCAAAATTAAATAGGTTGTCGTTACCTTCACCATAGTAGTTTTGATATACGTCATCTAGGATGTTCGTTGCATCAAAAGTAACCACTAAATCATCATTCACATTGTAGCTAAATTGGAAATCTAAGCTTTGCTCAGGACGACTCCAGAATTGAATCGGGTTAGCAAAGATTGCCGCTTCGTTACCTGTGTAGAACTCAGAACGCCATACATAAGATAAACGCATGTCGAATGAATCACGCTCGTAGATACCTACGATACTGTATGATTCATCAGAAACACCGGCCATTTGTGAATCAACATAACCAGAGATTTCACCCGTCTCATCGAATTCAGGTGTATCTTGTGATGAATCAAGCATGGTGTAGCTTGCTTGCACACCAAAACCGTTTAAGTACTCAGGTAAGTTTTCTGGGAAGTAAACTAAACCAATTTCTAAACCAGATAGTTCACCGTTTGAAGCATTCACAGGTGCACTTAATACATATGGACGTGTTACGCCATCATCGCCTTCGCGCACAACTTGCTTACGACCCGCAACAACTAAGCCTTCAATTTCACGCTTAAAGTAAGCTGCGTAAAGTGAGCTTGTATCTGCGAAATACCATTCAAGTGATACGTCGTAGTTCTTTGATTCTGTTGGTTTAAGATCTGGGTTACCACCATTACCTGTACCGTAGGTAGCACCTTCTGTTAAAGGATCATACCAGTATTGCAGTGCGTTTAAGTCAGCAAAGTTAGGCATACGTAATGTTTCTGTGTACGCAACACGACCCACTACATCATCAGTGATATTCCAGTTAAGAACAAAGCTTGGTAGTAATGCGCTGCTATCAGCACTTGCTGAGCTTTCTTCAAATACATTTGAGTTCATGCCGCCAGACTCGGCAACAAAGTCCATGTCTTGTTCATAGCTTACATAACGTAAACCGAACTCACCGCTGATATCTTCCGTTAAGAAGAAGTTAGTTGTTGCATATAGCGCGTATGAGTTTTCTTCGATATCAAATGTTTTGTAAACGTCTTCAGCTTCAATGCCATATACGCTACGAACCGCATCGCCATTATCTAGCATGTAACCACCATCAGCAGTTACAAAGCTGTTGAATACATCAGCACGGCCATCGAAATAGTCATCAACTTGGAACACAATGCCAGTACCATCGCCAGATGCACCCGCCGCTGCAAGCTGTTCAATTAAGCTTGCTACAGAGGTGTTAGCAATACCTGCATCTTGACCACGCGTGTACTCTTGAGCAGTACGTTTTTCGTAACGACCACCGAACTTCACTTTATCGAAAATAGCGCCGCCAATTAGGTATTCAGCATCAAACGTGAAAGTTAATGCGTCACCTGCGTTACCGCCGCCATTGTCATAAATTGTACCTGCATTCCAGTTTTCGATAGCAGCCATATCTGCTTCGTTTACCGTTGTATTTGGGTCATCCCAAAACGCGATACCTGGTACGCCGTCTTTATCGTTAAAGTCTACATCTAAACCATATGCAGTGCGGTCAAAACGCATTGCGAAGAAATCTGTTTCGTACTCACTGTCTTGGTAAACAACTTCTGTATTAATGGTTAGGTAATCGCTAGCTTGCCACTCTGCACCTAATGCATATAAGTAGCTATCTGTTTTACCGTATGAGTAGTCACCACTTTGGAAGCCGCCAGCGCCAATCGCTTGCTTTTCTTTAATAACGTTAGTGCCATCAAACACCGTTGGTGTTTCAATGAAGCCGTTACCATTTTCAAACGTATTTGAGAACCACATCGCGTTTTGCGATTCGTTTTCGTAACCTGTGTAGAAACCTTCAGCTGTGATTTCGAGTGTTTCATTAGGTGCCCACTGTAAAGAGACAGACGCAGCTGGACGCTTACGAAGACCAGTGAATGAAGTACCAAAAATAGCATCACGTGCAAGTAGGTATTCAGTTGGCTCACCATTTACGTCTAAAGTAGAACCTGCCGCAGTCGGTAGACCTAACTCAGTACCTTGAGTCCAAAATTCATTTGGTACACGTGAGTACGGTGAGTAGTTGTACTGTGGTTTATCAGTAAAGAATGGGAACGCTGCACCCGCTGTAATGGTGTCATCGCGGTAATGTGTTTCAGCATAAGAAATATTGAAAAGTGCACCAAACTCACCAGCACCGTCGATTTCCCAACGGTTAGAAAGTAACGCACTGATATTTGGATCAACTTCATCTGGTTGATCTGAGTAAATCGCACGTGCCGCTAAAACAACTTTTTCACCTTCGAAGTTGAAAGGACGGTGGGTTTTAATATCAATCGCACCTGCGATACCGCGTTCGATTTGGTCCGCCGAACGGGTTTTATAAACTGTTACGCCTGAAAGTAAACTTGCAGGAATGTCTTGCAGCGCCACATCACGACCCGCACCTGTAAAGATAGCGCGGCCATTAACTGTGGTATTAACATCAGTAAGACCACGGATTGAAACCGCACTTACTTCACCAGCACCACGGCCTGTTGTTTGTACACCTGTCACACGTTGTAGTGCTTCAACCACGTTGTTATCAGGGAATTTACCAATATCTTCAGCAACAATTGCATCCACGATTTGAACGCTTGCACGTTTTTCATCTAGCGCTTTGTTTAAACTGCCGCGAATACCTGATACTTGAATAACCTCCATCTCATCGACGTTATTCTCAGGAGTTTTTGGTGCTTCCTCCTGTGCAAAAGCAAATTGACAGGTAAATGCCATAACTACAGCACTGGCTATGTGTGTTCTTTTAAACATAAGCGGTGTTCTCCAAATTATAGTTATATCGGTCCGCTGAACTTTCCCCATTCAGTTACCGAAGAGTGACCACTGCATTGTGCATCGTGTGTTGTCAAAACGGTGCGCGAGTGAATCTACATTTTATTATGTTAATACATTGCTGCCTGAACTTTAATCATATTGTATGATTATTTAACAGTCAACTCAAAAAGCCAAATTAAAATTAGTGCCATTATGTTTACAAAAAACGTTGTAATTATAACACGTTACAAACTCAAAAAGGGCTGCGTTTTTATTATGGGAATTTATGTAGACCCATTATTATCAGTCACTTAGCGTTTATTTGTTTGCTTGTTTAATTTGTCTTTAGTTCATCCAGAGCGACAAAAAAGGGCTAACAAGTTATTTACCCGGCGTATTTTGATGCTACTATGATAAAAATACAATAATACAATATAGAGTTATTTTTTGCTGCACTTTTACTGGTTTGTTTCGATGTAAACAATCAGTTACTCAGTATAATCAGGCATACACTGTGTATTATCTGGTCATTTAGAGCGAGCTCTAAATACAAAAGCTGCGGTTCGAACAACAATTATTAGTCACAGAGGACACTCATGAAGAAATTGAAAGCGTTAGCGCTGCCATTGCTTTTTTCGAGCAGCTTAGCTGTTGCACAAAACCCATTATTCACCGATGTATTTACTGCAGACCCAGCAGCACTTGTTCACAATGACACTGTATACCTTTATACAGGTCATGATGAAGCACCTAATAATGATGTGTTTTTTGAAATGCACGACTGGTTAGTCTTTTCATCAACAGACATGGTGAACTGGAAAAAACACGGCCCAATCATGAAAGCAACCGACTTTAAATGGGCTAAAGGCGAAGCATGGGCTTCACACATGATTGAGCGTGATGGCACTTTCTATTTCTTTACAACCGTTCGTCACAACGACACAAAACCAGGTTTTGCAATTGGTGTTGCGACGTCTAAATCACCAACAGGTCCATTTAAAGACGCGATTGGCCATGCATTGGTTACCGATGATATGACCAAGCACACGCCAAATGATTGGGACGACATCGACCCTGCAATCTTTACTGAAGAAAACGGCGATACTTACATGTTCTTTGGTAACTTAATGCCAAAATACGTAAAGCTAAGCGACGACTTACTGTCTCTTGATGGTGAAATTAAAACGCTAGACTTGCCTAACTTTACCGAAGCGTTATGGGTTCATAAGAAAAACGACAACTACTATGTTTCGTACGCATGTGAGTTCCCAGAGAAGATCTGTTATGCCATGAGTAAAAGTATTCATGGCCCGTGGGAATATAAAGGTATCTTGAATGAGATCGCAGGTAACAGCGAAACCAACCACCAATCAATCATCGAATACAAAGGTAAAGACTACTTTATTTACCATACTGGTGCTGTACCACCGATTGATGGAAAACCAAGTGGCGGGCGTTTTCGTCGCTCAGTGGCGATTGAGCCACTTTACTACAACGAAGATGGCACACTTAAACGTATTATCATGACCACTGAAGGTCTAAGTAAACAAGACAAGTAATATCAAAAAGGGCTCTTTAAGAGCCCTTTTTAATGCTCAAATGTAATACAAATAAACAAATTTAACGGAAAATCCTCACTTTCAGATAAGCAAAAAACTTCCCTAATAGCGCAAAAACAGCGAAAAAAACGCCAAAAATGGCAACTTGAAAAAATTAAAATCACGCTGTAAATATTGTAAACACTGACACTTCATGTTTACATATCAATTACCTTTGCAAAAGTATTTGCACATTTTAAATCGTACTATAAAATTACAATACTACGTTCTTATTAGTTTGATATAGGCACGCGGCAATTTTATTGACAACAATCGAATAAAAAATGAATCCCAGTTTCAAGAGGACACATAAAATGAAATTAAATAAATTAGCCATGGTCATAGCCTGCTCTTTGGCTGTTACAGGTTGTGGCAAAGAAGATGGTACTAAGCTTGACACAGCACCAGCGGTTGCCGACCCGCAAAGTGCAAAACCGACAGTAAGCAGCAGTGTTGAATACACTGAATCTGGTAGCGTAATGGTTACCAATGTAAGCGTGCACGATCCTTCTGTCGTTAAAGTTGACGACACATATTATATTTTTGGTTCACACCTTGCTGCCGCTAAATCAACTGATCTCTTGAACTGGGAAATGATTTCGAGCCTTTCAGCTAACGCAGCCGTTAATGAAAGCCCATTATTCGATTACAACTACACAGGTGAAATTGCCGAAGGTATTGAATGGACAGACGGCTTCACAGGAAACTGGGCGGCCGATGTAATCAAAGCGCCAAATGGCAAATTTTGGTTCTACTATAACCACTGTGCACAAGATAACCCAGATACCGCAGATGTGGTTGATGAAGTGTGTTGGAACCGCTCTTACCTTGGCTTAGCTGAAGCTGACAATATTGAAGGCCCATACAAAAACAAAGGTATTTTCTTACGCAGTGGTTATCGCTCAGAAGCTGAATTTACAGCTTACCCACTTGATAACGGCCAAACGACATGGAATGGTGCCGTTGATCCTAACGTAATCGATCCAGCGGCATTCTATGATGCTGACGGCAAACTGTGGATGGTTTACGGCTCATACTCTGGCGGTATTTTCGTACTAGCAATGGACGAAGAAACGGGTATGCCAGAAGCTGGTCAAGGCTATGGTAAAAAGCTAGTAGGCGGCGACTTCCGTGCAATGGAAGGTGCATTTGTTATGTACAGCCCAGAAAGTGAATACTACTACTTATTCTACTCAGTAGCTGGTTTTGCGCTAAATGATGGTTACAACATCCGTGTTGCTCGCTCTAAAACACCGGATGGTCCTTACCTAGATAACGCAGGTAATGACATTGCAGCTATCGGCGGCCTAGAGGTCGGCGAAAAACTAATGGGTGGCTTTGAGTATACACAAGAGCTTGGCGAAACAGCACCAGCATGGGGCTACCAATCACCAGGTCATAACTCTGCTTACTACGATGAAGCGACAGGTCGCCATATTTTAGTAACGCATACGCGTTTCCCGCAAACATCGACTGAGTTCCCAACCATTTCAGAAGCGCACCAAGTTCGCGTACATGAAATGTTCATTAACTCATTAGGTTGGCCTATGGCTTCTCCACAACGTTATGTGCCGCTTGAAGGCGACAACATGGTTGTGGCAGATGAACTTTATGGTTATTACAAATTTATCAACCATGGTAACGATGTAAATACAGATGCTATTCGTTCAATGCATATTGCTTTAAACGAAGATCACTCAGTAACCGGTGATGATCCAGGTATCTGGTACATGATTGATGACTCAAATATTAAGCTTGAGTTAGATTCTGGTACGTACTTTGGTGTGGCTAAATGGCAATGGGATGATGCAACTAAAGCGATGGTGGTCACTGTATCTGCAACATCAAGCGAAGGTGCAACCATTTGGGCAAGTAAACGTGATGAAATCACAGATACAGCTAACGTGCTGGGTACTGTTCAAGAAGCGCTAGATATTAAAACTGAATTATCAATTGCAGACGAAGGCTACTCATTACCAACAAAAGGTAAAGACGGTGCTGCAATTAACTGGGAAAGTAGTGATGAGTACTACATCACCAGTGAAGGCTCAGTATTTATTCCAACACCAGATCGCGGTGATAAAGCAGTTACGTTAACGGCTAATATCTCATTAAACGGTGAAAGCACAACCAAAACATTCAATGTAAGTATTGAAGCGCGCCCTGAGTTTAAAAATGCGATTGCACACTATGCATTTGAAGATTCACTCAGTGATGGCTTAGGAAACCTTGATGATGCGGGTGTAACAGACAACAGCATGCTAAATGTGGGTGCTGGTACAGCAGCCTACGCTGAAGGTCAAACAGGTAAAGCATTTAACTTTGATGGTGCAACGGGTGTTCGTTTACCTGATGATCTTGTTACTGGCGATGAGTACACTATTTCATACTGGTTTAAGCCAACTGTACTGACTAACTTCACGCCTACATTCTTCGCGGCAACCTCTGATGCACGTTGGATGAGCTTGATCCCAGGTAGTACCCACTTTACAACAACACCAATGCTTTGGAGTCGTTACTTAGCTGATGATGGCACAGATATGTGGAACCAAATCATCTCTGACTCACCAGCGGTAATGGATTGGAATCATATTGCCATCACTTATGCTAATGGCACAGCGACACTTTATCGTGATGGTGTACGCTCAGGTACGATGCCACGTCCTGATTTCTTTAGCACACAAACAGGTAACTTTGCGCTGGGTGTGAACTACGGTTGGGACTTACCTTTCCAAGGTCAAATTGATGAATTTATAGTCTATGACTATGCGCTAAACGGCTTAGATATCAATGGTGCGGCTATCAATAACCTGACAGATCCGACTAAATTCGAAGACTTCATTACGGATGCGCTTGATTTAGGTGATGTTTCTGCAGTTCGTGATAGCTTTGAATTACCACGAGTCGGTCCATTTGTATCTGGTATTAGCTGGACGTCAAACAACGAAGAGTACTTAAAACCAGTTAACGGCACGGCTGTTGTGACACAACCAAGTGCGTCTGCTGGCGACCAAGTTGTAACATTAACCGCAACCATTAAGTACAAAGACTTTACTGATACTAAGTCATTCGATGTAACCTTAAAATCACTTGCACCTGCTGAATACAGCTTTGAAGGTGACCTAACTGCATTAAACGGCGCATACGCGGCGGGTAAATCAACGGGTGGTTTCATCAATAATACAGGCGGTAGCGTAAGCTATGTTGACGGTGTAATTGGTCAAGCAGTATTCCTAGAAGGTTCAGGTGTTCGTTTACCGGATAACCTAATCACTACTAATGACTACTCTGTATCTATGTGGCTAAAACCAGAAAGCTTCACAGATTACACAACAGCATTCTTTGCCGGTGCAAGTGCAAACGCATGGTTAAGTTATGTACCATCGATGGCAGGCTCAGCGCTAACGCGTTTATGGGCAAATAATGGTGCCTTCTTCGATAATGCAGAACTAGATAGCCGTATTCCTGCAAAAGAGTGGACACATGTTGCTTTCACCGTTGATGGTACAAACGGTGATGTACTGAAGATGTATGTTAACGGTGAACTACAGCTAGAAACCGATGGCTTCCCACGTGTATTCACGGTTCCTGGTGAAACAAATGAGTTTGCTCTAGGTGTTAACTACTGGGATACGCCATACCACGGTGCTATCGATGAACTGAAAATTTTCAACGGTGCGATTAGCGCTGAAGAAATAAAAGCACTCTTTGATGCAGCTGCTGCACAAGAGTAACAAAGTGAGGTGAGCTGCCTCACCTCAACTATTTGTTGTCTGGAAAGGCCGGGTGAAAACCCGGCTTTTTTCTAAAGCTTTAGTACCTTTTGCCGATACATATATATCATTCACTTTCATCGCTCTCATTATGGCTATTAACTCATTAGCAAGTGCGCTAACTATCTCAAACGCAGGCACAGCAAGCAGTAATACCCACTCAAAAGTAGGCTACAAACTTAGCAGCCAAGAGATTAATAAACTCTCTAGTCGTGAAGTAGAGCCCGCTCAAAAAGAAGAAGTATCTAGCGAACTCCCCGCGCATATTCGCAAAATGGTTGAGCAACTTGAAAAGCTCAAAGAACAACTCGAACTCGCCAAAGAGCAATTAGCCAAACTGCAAGCGCTTAAAAACCAAGAAGATGAAGCAGTAAAAGTGCAAGTTGAAACACAGACCAAGATGGTGATGGAAATCCAAACGCAAATAATGTCTCTTAGCCAATCAATTAGCGACGCAATAAAAGAAGCAGGTATTAGCGACCCCGGAGTGCTAATGAGCGTTCTGGTGTGATAGAAGCTTTAAGCTGTAAGTTTTGAACTATAAGCTTTAAGTCTCAAGTTTTACTCTTGTCGCTTTCATCTCGCTAACTCCCTTTTATGCTCACTTTACTCTTGCTAACTTTCCCCTCGCTAACTTCTCTCAAAAAACCCCAAAAAGGGTCAAAAACCCAGTAGCTATGCGGGCTCTGAAATATCGAGCACGCAAATACGAAACTTCCTTAGCAGCAAAAATAAGTGTTATTTAGGGTCATTGTTGTTACATTTAATAGCTGTTAAAACGACTTGCTTTGTTCAATAAATCAACAACATAAACTTAACCACCTAACCTACATAGCCACTTTGCGAACTCAATTGCAAAGACCGCTCAAATAAAAAACAACACTTAAATCCCACCAAAGAGCCCTACCTAGCACTTTGTCAGTATAGAAATCAACCAACTCATTCGTATTATGAATTCACCCTATGAACGAAGTGAGGGCGTCTTATGCGTCAAATTTTATTACTTTCTGTAAATGGATTTACGCTACAAAAACTGTTTTTACTGACATCGTTATTGGTGTGTTTTTTCACCTCAGCTGAAGAGACAAGCCCTATCTCAACAGCGAGAGCATGGTTAACCTTGGTTGATTCTGGAGAATACCACGAGAGCTGGCAGCAAGCTGATCAGGTTTTTCAAAACACCACACCAAAAGCTCGCTGGCAAACGGCCTTAAATCAAATACGCGTTCCTTTAGGCAGAGTTATGTCTCGCACCTATTTTGGTACCGCAGAATATAGCTCATTACCCGGCCTGCCAAATGGTGAGTATTTAGTGGTTAAGTTTCAAACCGAGTTTATGAATAAAGAGGCAGTAGTTGAAACACTCAGCCTTAGCAAAGCCGCCGATGGCTGGCACCCATTAGGCTATCTGATCGATTAGTATAAAGCAGCGCAAAGCGCCCTTAGGCTTTGTGCTGTAAGAGTTATCGGCAGTCAAAATACGTATCTGCGGGAAAATAAACCGCACAATCGATGAATAGTATTTATTGTTCGTCGTCGTAACATAAAAACACGTCAAGACGTACTAAATAAACAACAAGTAAATGGAATTGCTATGAGAAAAACGCTCTTACTAATCATTTTTTTAAGCTGCTTTTGTGCACATGCTGAGGAGCTCGAAGTTATTCATCGCGCTAAAAGCTGGCTTGCGTTAATCGACAACGGTCAGTATCAGCAAAGTTGGCAGCAAGCAGACTCATTATTTAAACAAACAATGCCACAAAGCAACTGGAGTAAAGCGTTAAAACAAGTTCGGGTACCGCTTGGCAAGGTGGTTTTACGTAAGAATTTAAGCCTGATGAATTACGACTCTTTGCCCGGAACACCTGATGGCGAATACGTGATCATTCAGTTTCAAAGCCAATTTATGAATAAAGAGCAGGCCATTGAAACAGTTAGCCTCAGCAAAAGCAGTGGCCAGTGGCAACCCATCGGTTATTTTATTAATTAGGAAATTGCAGAGGTTGAGATGGATTATGTTGGGTTTCGCTTCGCTCAAAACAACCGCACCGCTCAGCTTGGAACTTTACTCTCGTTAACTTTACTCTCGTTAACTTTACTCTCGTTAACTTTACTCTCGCTAACTTTACTCTCGCTAACTTTACTCTCGCTAACTTTACTCTCGCTAACTTTACTCTCGCTAACTTTACTCTCGCTAACTTTACTCTCGCTAACTTTACTCTCGCTAACTTTACTCTTGCTAACTTGAGCCATCAGCTATAAAAAAAGCCACTCATAAATGAAGTGGCTTTGGTTGAGTCGATTTTTTACTTATAACTTAATTTGGTTCACGCAGATGGAACACTTGGCACTTGTTACCTAAATCAGGTTGTTGTGCGAAATTAGTGTTTTCAGCTAAACCACAGTCACTTAAACCAAGCGCTTGTTTTGTGTAGCGGTTGATCAGCATAACGCCACCGCCTTCTACCGGAGCAATACGCCACTGTGCTGTTTTCGCTGCACAAGACGCCATTTCTACGTTGGCACCTGGTACTAAGGCGTTATCAGCTACCGCAGCACAGAACTCGCTATCAGCGCTTTGCTTAAGGCTTACATAGCCTGTATCTGTTGGTGTGAAGAACCATTGCTGTGCATCTTTATGCGTAAAAGCTTGTTGCTCAACATTGGTACCCGCTTTAACCGTACCAGCCACGCTAAGTGCTTTACCACTTTGTTGGCTTAATACGGCAACACTGCCCATAGGGCGTAATTGCCAGTCGCCACACGCTGTTGCGTTGCTTTGCTGTAAAACCGCTTGGTTTTGTGCGGCAGAACAACCAGCAGCCGCTAATGGCTTGCCTGTATAACGGTTAGTAATAGAGACATTACCATCTGTACTTGGTGCTACTTTCCACTGTTGGCAGAAGTTATTGCGCCATGCTGCAGATTGTACTTTAGCGTTATCTGCATCATTACAGCTTTCAAGCTCTAAGAACTTACTGTCTTCACGGTTAGCTAAACGAACAAAACCATCTGTTGTTGCATCAATAACCCATTGACCATTGGTGCTTGCACACTGACGTTGAACTGCACGTGCATCTTGTGGATCAGCTGCAATGTCTAAACATAAGCCGCTTGTTGCATTCACTAATTGGTAACGTTGACCTTGCACTCGCGTTACCAGTGGGCCGTATTCACCTGATGGCGGAGCTACTTCAACGCCTGGTGTTAATGGTTTACCAAAGCTTGGTGTGCCATCGTCGTTCCAAGTGAATTTTTGCGCACGTAATGAACGAGTCGCACTACAACCGTGCTCTACCGAATCATTACCGTGATAAACTAACCAATCTTCTGTGCCGTCTGGCGATGTGAAAAAGCCGTTGTGACCTGGGCCAAACACTTCTTCTGTACGCTCAAATACTGGCTTGTCGTATTTTTTCCAGCTGCTCGCTTTAAGCGGATCGTCACCAACAAGCTCAAGCATACCTAGTTTGTAATCAGGAGTATTACAGAAGCTCGCTGAGTACGTCATAAACGTACGGCCATTGTGCTGTAAAATTTCAGCGCCTTCAGTTACTTTACGACCACTTATTTCCCAATCTAGCTCAGGACGTGTGATCACCGTATGCGGTGAGTTCTTCTTCAGAGTCCATGGGTTTTCCATTTCAGCAATAATGTTTAATTGCTGATCACCCTGCCATTGTGAGTAGATCACATATAGCTTTTCTTTGTATGTTAGGTAGTTACCGTCGATGTTCCATACGTTAGGCATTAATGCGCCCTTGTATTCGTATGGACCCATAGGGTCATCACCAGCACTTTCTAATACGTTTAAGTGTTGGTTATCTAAAGTGCCATCAGTACCGGCTGTGTACATCATGTACCAACGGTAGCCGTTTGGCCCTTTTAGACGATGGAATTCAAACGCCCAGAAGTTACAACAGCGCTCAGGGTTCGAATCAGACCAAACATTGATAGGTGTTGCATCAGCAAGGCCCGCTAATGTTGGTGATTTACGCATTACTAACTCAGAAGTCCATGTTGTTGTAGTTAGGTAATAGTTACCATCCCAATACTCAAGCCATGGATCGGCGCCATTTGGGAAAAGAGGATTAGTAAAAATACCATCATCTTGAATTGGCGCTTTTGCTGTGGCTGCGACATCTGCTTTGGCTGTGTTGTCTTCAGCCGTAGTCTGACAGCCCGTCAGAGCGCTAAACGACAAGGCAAATAGGCTAGCTAAACCAGCCTTTTGCATTGCGTTTTTAAGCTTTGTTGTTTTCACGTTTGTGTTCCTTTATTTTGTACCAAATTCGTACACGATGCGTGTTGAATACACGTCACCTGGCAGTAATGTTGTGCTTGGGAACGTTGGCTGATTAGGTGCATCAGGGAAATGCTGTGGCTCTAAACAAAAACCACTTCTGAAATTATGCACTAAGCCAGACGCTTGCTGAGTACTACCGTCTAAGAAGTTACCTGAATAAAACTGTACTGCAGGCTCTTCTGTGTAAACTGTTAACGTACGGCCTGAGTTTGCTTCGTAAACCGTCGCAGCTTCTACAAGCTCATTGCTTGGCGTGTCTTTAAGCACAAAGTTATGGTCATAACCTTTACCAAGTTTCAGTTGTTCGTTGCTTGCTTTGATATCTTGACCAATTGCTTTAGCAGTAAGGAAGTCAAACGGTGTGCCAGCCACATCCATCAACTCACCAGTTGGGATCAAGCCGCCATCCACAGGCGTAATTGCTTTTGCGTTGATTTGCATTTGGTGATCAAGAATGTCGCCTTTACCCGCTAGGTTGAAGTAGCTGTGTTGCGTCATATTGATAATGGTAGGCTTGCTTGTTGTCGCAATAAACTGCATATCTAGCGTGTTGTTGTTCGTTAGCGTGTAAGTCACTTCTGTCGTCACTTCACCCGGGTAACCTTGGTCACCATCAGGGCTCACTAAACTTAAAGTAACGCCAGCACTGTTTTGCGTCGTGAACGGTGTCATGTTCCATACTTTCTTATCGAAACCTTGCACACCACCATGTAAATGGTTGTCACCATCGTTAGTCGCTAATTGGTATTCAGTGCCGTTTAAGGTGAATTTACCGTTTGCGATACGGTTACCAAAACGCCCGATGATTGCACCGTAGTAAGTTGTCGCTTTTGTGTATGCTTCTAGGTTATCTAAACCCAGTACAATATTACCCATTTCGCCTTTTGCATCTGGCGTCTCAATACGCGTGATAATGCCGCCGTAGTTAATCACATCAACGCTAATACCATTGCTGTTAGTCAGCGTTACTTGATTAACTGGGGTTTGATCAGCAAGTACGCCATAGGCCGTCATTGATGCTGAAGGGGAAGTCGTCATATTGTCTCCTTGATGAGCACACGCTGGTGTAAGGGCAATCCCACATGTCACCAACAATGCATAAAGCCCGCGCGACTTTTTCGTGTTCGAACTGGCTGTTTGATGAGTTGTTTTTAAACCTTGGAAAACACATTGCAATGACATATGAATAACCTTTTTGTAATTGTATTTATAGTTTTATAATACAAATACAGGTGTCATTGCAAATTTAATCGCTAAAGTTGGATTTTGCCGTCTTTCACCATGATGCAATCCATCCCCGCACTTTTGGCGGCTTGGTAGCCAATTTGCGTGTCTTCAAACACCACACATTGACTTGGTTCAACACCTAAAAGCGCTGCCACTTTTAAGAATGTTTCTGGGTTCGGCTTGCCTTTACTTACATCACTGGCAGTCACTAACGCACCTATTTTATTTATTAAATTGGTATCAGTTAGATGATCAATTGCATGTTCGCGGTCAGCGCCTGTGCCTACCCCAATCGGTAATACACCATGGTACTTTTCAAGTACTGCGACGGTTTCGTCAATTACCAGCGGTTGGTGCTGTAAATCAACCCAAAACTGGTGTTTATCTTTTGCCACAACCAGAGGGTCGTGTTCTAAACCAAATTTTTCGTTAAGCATTTCAATTGTTTTAACGGTCGGAATGCCACCTAAGCTATACATGTAGTCGTAATCGAATGGATACCCATAGGCTTCGCAAGCTTTCTGCCATGCCTGTAAGTGACTGCCCATTGAGTCAATTAAGGTGCCATCCATATCAAAAATAATGCCTTGGTAGGCGCTTAAATCGATCATATCTACTCCTAAAAAGTTTCGCTTCACAATAGCATAAGCCAGCGAAGAGCGTGGCTCATCACTGGCTTAATCGACAACAAAATTTGGGGTGAACGTGCTCACACACAGCACGTTCTAGTACATAAAGTACTAATTCTTACAGGCCACGTTTTAGCATGTAGTAAGCTGCGTTATGACGAAGCTCTGTTTTGAAACCACGGATCGTCGTATCGTTATCGATGATCATCGTTTCAACGCCAGCCATTTCAGCAAAATCGATAATCATATCGGTTGTTACTGCTTGGCTGTATGCAGTGTGGTGTGCACCACCGGCGTGGATCCATGCAGCTGATGCTACAGATAGATTTGGTTTTGGTTCCCAAAGCGCTGAAGCAACCGGTAAGTGAGGTAAATCAGCTGGCGGAGCCACTGTGTCTACTTCGTTGATTAAGATACGGAAACGGTTACCCATATCAATTGGTGATACGTTGATTGCAGCACCCGGTTTTGCAGTAAACAATAAACGACCTACATCACATTTCACACCAATAGTGTGCTGGTGAACTTCAAGACGTGGTTTTTGCGCTGCAATTGAAGGACACACTTCTAACATGTGCGCGCCAAGTACTTGGTCAGTCTCACCCATGTTGTAAGTGTAATCTTCCATGAATGAACAACCGCCGTCACGGCCTTCACCCATTACTTTCATGATGCGAACCATAGCAGCTGTTTTCCAGTCACCCTCACCACCGTAACCATAGCCTTTCGACATTAGGCGCTGTGTAGCAAGACCCGGAAGACCAGAAAGACCTGATAAGTCTTCAAAACAGTTTGTGAATGCTTTAAAGCCGCCTTTCTCTAAGAAACGCTCCATACCAAGCTCTAAACGTGCTTCGTTGCGTAGCATTTTCACTGCGTAATCGTCTTGTAGAGTCTCGTCAGCAATTACGTAGTCTTGCTTATAAAGCGCTAATTGTGCATCGATTTCGTCTTCTGTGATTGTATCAACCACTTTTACAAGCTCAGCGACACCAAACGCATGTACTTCATAACCAAAGGTAATTTGCGCTGAAACTTTGTTACCTTCAGTCACCGCAACTTGACGCATGTTGTCGCCAAAACGCGCAACTTTAAGTGTTTGGCTTTCTGCCCAACCTTTTGCCGCACGACACCAGTCATCTAACTGCTGTTGTACGTCAGCACGTTGCCAGTGACCTGCAACAACTTTACGCTCTTTACGCATTACAGTACCGATAAAACCGAACTCACGGTCACCGTGTGCACTTTGGTGCGTATTCATGTAGTTCATGTTGATGTCAGACCAAGGAAGGGCTGCATTGAACTGAGTATGAAGGTGTAACCAAGGCTTACGTAATTCGCTTAGGCCAGCAATCCACATTTTCGCAGGTGAGAAAGTGTGCATCCATAATACTAAACCAACACAGTTAGGATCCGTATTTGCCGCTTGGCAAACAGCGTGAATTTCTTCAGGTGACTTAACGGTAGGCTTACATACCAAGTTTACTGGTAGGTTCGCTTCGCTGTTTAAGCCCGCTACAATTGCTTCGCTGTCTTTGGCAACCGTTTCTAACACCTTAGGACCATAAAGATGTTGTGAGCCGGTAACAAACCAGACTTCTTTCGTCATCGTCGTCATGTTAATAATCCTCTAAATTCTTGCTATTTGCTCTGACCGTAATACGCGTTTTTACCGTGCTTACGTAGATAATGTTTATCCATCACTGCTTTTTTAAGTTCAGCTGCGTGTGGATCTAAAGTGCGTGTTAAATACGCCATGCGTGCAATCTCTTCGAGTAGCGCGGCATGGTATACAGACTGAGCGGCATCTTTACCCCACGTGAAAGGCGCATGACCCGCAACAATCACCATAGGTGCAGCTTTCGGATCGCGGTCTTGATACGCATCAGTAATTTGAATACCGGTTTCTAATTCATAATCGCCATTCACTTGCTCATCGGTTAGCTCACGAGTACAGGTGATGTCACCATGTACATAATCAGCGTGAGTTGTGCCAAGGCAAGGAATGCTTTGTTTTGCTTGCGCCCATGCAGTTGCATAGGTCGAATGCGTGTGTGTTACACCGCCAATTGCATCGAAGTGGCGATATAAATGAACATGCGTTTTAGTGTCAGAAGACGGACGCATAGACCCTTCAACGATGTTGTTTTCAAGGTCGACGATCACCATGTCGTCGGCTTTCATTTGGTCGTACGATACACCACTTGGTTTAATCGCAATTACGCCTTTGTCGCGGTCTATTTGCGATACGTTACCAAAGGTATAAATCACTAAGCCACGACGTTGCAGCTCCATGTTCGCTTCATAGACTTCACGTTTTAGTTCTGTAAAACTCATGCTTTGTCTCCGTTTACATAGCTTGCAAGTGCTTGGTAGTTGGCATAAAGCTCGTCATACACAGCAACGCGCTCAGGGTTTGGTAAATACTGATGACATACAGAGGACGCCATAACTTTTTGAGCATCTGCTACTGTTGCGTGCTCACCCGCAGCAACCGCAGCCATAATTGCCGCACCCAATGCACAGCTTTGCTCACTTTCTAAAACGTCGATTGGGCAATTCCAAACATCAGCACAGGTTTGCATTACGTAGTCTGATTTTTTAGAGATACCGCCGATAACAACCACTGACTCGATTGGTACGCCTTCACTACGGAAGCGCTCAGTGATAGCACGTGCGCCAAACGCAGTTGCTTCAACAAGCGCTTTGAAGAACTTAGGTGCATCAGTGCCCATTTTTAAGCCTGTTAATGCCATGGCAACGCTTTGGTCAGCATCTGGCGTACGACGACCATTTACCCAATCAAGCGCAGTTACGTCGCTGCTTGATACAGGCAGTGCTGCCGCTGCTTTTGATAGATCAACTAAGATTGAGTCTTCTAGCTTGTTAACTAACGCTTGCTCAGCGTCAGATAGATTTGTAAGTTGACGAGTTGGCCAAAGTACTAGGTTTTTGAACCATGCGTATAAGTCACCGAATGCAGATTGACCCGCTTCTAAGCCAATTAACCCAGGGATCACTGAACCATCAACTTGACCACAAATACCTTTAACGCAAGTATCACCTAGTTGTTCTTTAGACGTGACTGTGATGTCACACGTTGAGGTACCCATTACTTTGGTTAGAACACCAGGGCGAACATTGGCAGCGACTGCACCCATGTGACAGTCAAATGCACCGTAACCAACAACGATACCTTGAGATAAACCTAGCTTCTCGGCCCACTCAGCAGTTAAGTTGCCAGCAACTTGGTCGCTTGGCTCTGTGGTTGCATTTAACGTATCAACAACACCATCTAATAGTGGATCGATATTGCTGAAGAAGCTGTTTGGTGGGAAACCGCCCCACTGCTCGTTCCACATTTGTTTGTGGCCCGTTGCACAACGCCCTAGCTTTAATACTTCAGGGTGAGTTGTGCCGCACATTAGCGCGGTCATCCAATCGCAGTGTTCAACCCATGAATAAGTGGCTGCTTTTACACTGCTATCAACGCGGAAAATATGTAATGCTTTGGCCCAGTACCACTCAGAAGAGTAGATACCGCCCATGTGTGAAAGGTAGTTCACATCGTTGTTAGTGGCAGCTGCAGTGATTTCATTTGCTTCTTTAATAGACGTATGGTCTTTCCACAAAATGAACATCGCATTTGGATTTTCTGCAAATTCTTCAGTTAATGCCAGTGGTGTACCTTGGCTATTAATTGCCACAGGCGTTGAGCCAGTTGTATCAAAGCTCATACCCACTACTTTGTCTGCAGTACCCGCTGGAACTTGTGACCATAGACCATTTACTACTTCTACAAGGCTATCAATATAGTCTTGTGGATGCTGACGAAACTGATCCTTACTTGGGTCACAATATAAGCCTTGCGCCCAACGCGGGTAGTTTACTAAATGGCTGGCAAGTTCTTCACCAGTCGCAACATCAACGAGTAATGCTCTTACCGAGTCTGACCCGTAGTCTAATCCCAACGTATAACGAGACATAATTACCTTTCACTAATTGCTTACTAACATTGTTAGTCATTATCTTTATTTGTATGATAATATCAACAATACCAAATTGTAAAGGTATTATAAAAATATTATTAACAGGATTATTTGCTGCTGGCGGGCGATTTATTGCGCAGTTTCTCTGGAAGATTAGATTGTTTTTTCAGCACAAATAATAGGTTAAAGCCACTACATTAACTTTTGTATGATAAGAATGGGAAAACTATGTCTAGTCAATTAGAACAACTTAAAGCAGTGACAACCGTTGTTGCTGACACGGGTGATTTTGAAGCAATCAACGAATATAAACCGCAAGATGCAACAACAAACCCATCACTAATCTTAAACGCGATTCAAATTGAAAAATATCGCCCACTTGCTGCCGAAGCCGTATCATGGGCAAAAGCACAAAGCAGTGACGCAGCTGAAGTTGTAACAAAAGCAGCCGACAAGCTAGCGGTATTAATTGGCTCTAAATTAATGGAGCAAGTGCCAGGTTTAGTTTCAACAGAAGTGGATGCGCGTTTATCATTTGATACTCAAGCAACCATTGATAAAGCACTTGAGCTTGTTGCTCTATATAAAGAGCAAGGCATCGACACATCGCGCGTGTTAATCAAAATTGCTTCAACATGGGAAGGTATTCAAGCAGCCAAGGTACTTGAAGCGCAAGGTATTCGTTGCAACCTAACACTGGTATTTGCATTTGCTCAAGCACGTGCTTGTGCCGAGGTGGGCGCTTACCTAATTTCACCATTCGTTGGTCGTATTCTTGACTGGTACAAAGCACAAGATGCAAGCGCTGATTTCGACGGTGCTAACGATCCGGGTGTTAAGTCAGTAACGCATATCTACAACTACTTCAAAAAGCACGGCTACGAAACGATTGTAATGGGCGCAAGCTTCCGTAACATCGGTGAAATCCAAGAATTAGCAGGTTGTGACCGTTTAACTATCAGCCCTAAGTTACTTGCTGAATTAGCTGCAACTGACGCACCATTAACTCAAAAACTATTACCAGCAACAGAAAAAGCAGAAGCGCCAGCTGCAATGACTGAGCAAGCTTTCCGCTGGGAAATGAATGAAGATGCCATGGCTACTGAAAAGCTAAGCCAAGGTATTCGTCAGTTCGCAATTGACCAAGAGAAACTAGAGTCAATCTTAAGCGAACTAGTTTAAACCGATTGTTTAAGCAGCAAAAAGCCCGCAAACCAAAGTTTGCGGGCTTTTTTTATTGCCTACACATCATCACAAATGTAGGTTTATCGTGTTGCGATTACGATAATTTTTCGCCAGTCACATTATTCAGCAAGTAATGCATTTGCTTTTGCAACTAGGTTTGCCACTGTGAAACCAAAGTGCTCAAGCAGTACTGCGCCTGGTGCTGACTCACCAAATGTGTCCATACCTAGTACATCACCATCTTGGCCAACATACTTGAACCAGAAGTCACGGTGTGCAGCTTCAACAGCAATCTTTGGTGTACCCGCTGGTAACACGCTTTGACGGTATGCTTTATCTTGGCTATCAAACTGATTCGTTGATGGCATAGATACCACGCGAACTTGCTTGCCTTGTGCTGTTAATTCAGCAGCAGCATTCACCGCTAGTTCTACCTCAGAACCCGTTGCAATAAGGATAAGCTCTGCAGCTTGTTCGCTATCAACAAGTACATAACCCCCTTTAGCAATGTCAGCAACTTGCTGTGCATCACGTGCCATTGCTTTTGTAACTTGACGGCTGAAGATCAGTGAACTTGGGCCAGTTTCTTTTAATAACGCTTGGCGCCAAGCTACCGCAGTTTCAGTTTCATCACACGGACGCCATGCAGTCATATTTGGTGTCATGCGAAGGTTAGCGATTTGCTCGATTGGTTGGTGAGTTGGGCCATCTTCACCTTGACCGATTGAGTCATGGGTATACACAAAAATGCTCTGTGCTTTCATCAATGCTGCCATACGTACAGCATTACGTGCGTATTCCATAAACATTAAGAAGGTTGCGCCAAATGGGATAAAGCCGCCATGTAATGCAATACCATTCATGATTGCGCTCATACCAAACTCACGTACGCCATAGAATACGTAGTTACCATCAGCAGCATCTTGTAAACCTTTTGCTTCTGGCCATAAGGTTAAGTTAGAACCAGCAAGGTCGGCAGAGCCACCCATAAGTTCAGGAAGCTGGTTAGCAAAGAAGGTGATCGCATTTTGTGATGCTTTACGTGTCGCAATGTTTTGCATGTCGGCTTGGCATTTAGCAATGTACTCATCAGCTAATTCAGCGAAGTTAGCTGGTAATGCTTTTTCAAGAACACGACGTGTATATTCTTTTGCAAGTTCAGGATGTGCTTTGCTATAAGCTGCAAACTTTTGCTGCCATGCACCTTCAAGCTCTTGGCCTTTTGCTTGGGTATTCCACTCGTTATAAACCTCTTGTGGAACTTCAAATGCTGGGTGTGGCCAGTTTAGCTGCTCACGTACAGCGGCGATTTCGTCGTGACCCAGTGGTGCACCGTGACAGTCGTGGCTACCTGATTTATTTGGCGAGCCAAAACCAATCACTGTTTTACAGCAGATTAGTGTTGGTTGCGTCGTGTTGCTTTGTGCCGCTTCGATTGCACCTGCAATTGCATTCATATCGTGACCATCAACATCACGAATAACTTGCCAGCCGTAAGATTCAAAACGTGCAGGCGTATCGTCGGTGAACCAACCTTCTACTTCACCATCGATAGAGATGCCATTGTCATCCCAAAATGCGATTAGCTTGCCTAGACCTAACGTACCCGCCAGCGAACATGCTTCGTGCGAGATACCTTCCATTAGACAGCCATCACCCATAAAGCAGTAAGTGAAGTGATCAACAATTTCAAATTGTGGCTTATTGAATTGCGCCGCTAAGGTTTTTTCAGCGATTGCCATACCAACTGCGTTAGCAATACCAGAACCTAATGGGCCTGTGGTTGTTTCAACACCCGGTGTGTATCCATATTCTGGGTGACCCGGTGTTTTAGAGTGAAGCTGACGGAATTGCATAATATCTTCAATGCTTACGTCGTAACCGCTAAGGTGTAACAATGCATATTGAAGCATTGAACCATGGCCATTTGATAACACAAAGCGGTCACGGTTAGACCAGTCTGGGTTTAATGGGTTATGGCGGTGAAAGTTTTGCCACAATACCGCTGCAATATCAGCCATACCCATCGGCGCACCAGGGTGGCCAGAGTTAGCTTGTTGAACGGCATCGACAGCAAGTATGCGAATAGCATTTGCAGATTGAGAACTAGGCAGAGTCATCTTATTAGCTTCCTGTTAATATTATAATATAAATAATATCGCAAAAACTCATCCAAATAGCAACTTAATAAAGCGCTATGCCAGTAATGACGTGTATTTAGGCCTATTTTGTACCGCTAAGCGCAGGTTTTAACTCCATTTTATTGTTAATAACTTTTTCTAACTAAAGAAATGACAACACCGCTCAAAATAACCAAGGAAAAGTAGTGAAATATGCTTATTTATCAAGCAACTTACTTAACTAATTTAGATTACAAAAACCAGACCTTGCTACAATTTGGTACATTATTTCATTGTTCAAGCCATTAATAACAACTTAATGTTAACGAGATTTTTCATTTAGGTTGTTTATTTGTGACTGTTCTAGGTAGTTGCTCGCTTGGGCTACGATCTTTATTTCTAATTAGTGCGCTTTGCCTTTCAGCAATGGCAAGCAGCACTGACTCTGCGTATTTAGCAGATGAAGGAGTAAGCCTTGGTTTAAGCCTAGGCTATGGTCAACTCGACAACCCAGTTTATAAAAAAGACAACATTCCTCTTTATGCCCTACCGCGTATTGAAGTATTTGCCGGTGACTTTTCATTTGCAAATACTCAGTTTGCTTGGACACCCGTGTGGGGCGATCACTATCAAGTGTCGTTATTCACCCAACTCAATGAAGATGGGCTGTATTTTGCCAAACACTCAGCAGCACTAACTGCAATTAGAACAACCAGCGGCCGCCCTTCAATGACACCCCCACCACCCGGTTCAAGCATTGAAGCACCAGTGGTGATAAAGCGCCGCGGTGATATTACTAAAATATCAAAACGTAAACTGTCGGCCATGAGCGGTATTGAAGCGATTGTTGACTGGCAAAGCTGGCGTTTTAGCGCGTATTGGTCAATGGAGCTCACCAACTATCACAAAGGGTTACAAGGGGCATTGTCTGCACAGCGCTTGTTTTTGTTTGATCAACATCTGGTTTTACTCGGCGCCGAAATACAGCATTTAAGTGCCGGTTTAGTGGATTACTACTATGGCAGTGCTGCAAAAGAGATACGAGCCGGATTTAGCCCTTTTTTAGGTCACTCCAGTCAAAAATACAATCTAAAAGCCAGCTATCAATATCAATTTAATCAACAATGGCAATTCATAAGCGATGTAAAATACCAACGCTTATCTTCAGGTATCGCCGATAGCCCCCTTATTGATGACCGTAACTTATTGTCTTTTTATGCTGGCTTGGCGTGGAATTACTGATGATGTTGCGCTCTCGGCTTTTTTCACTCCTATTCATTTTTAGCCTCGCGTTTGTTGGCAGTACATTCGCACAAGCCGGTTATATCGAGGCAACACCTGAAAACTGTGTAACGGTAGAGCAAGATTGCGTGATGGATGTATCGATTAATTGGTATACCGAAGTCAGCGAAACGGTGTGCATTCGTGTTACTGATCAAGAAATTAGGCTGTTCTGCCAAAAGCCAAATCAAGGGCAGAACTTTGCAATCACAGTGCAAAATAATCGCAACATTGTGTTAGAGCTACTCAGCGAGCAGCTAGAACCACTAGAAAGCACTGAAATTAGTTTATTCCACCAGCATGTTAAAAAACGCCGACGTGATATCGCATGGAGTATTTTTTGATGAGCCAGCATACTATTTTATATATTGAAGATGATTTAAAACTTGCCCAGCTAGTCTCTAATTATTTGAGCAATCATGGTTATATCATTGAACACTTTGATAGTGGTTGCCATGCCTGTTACCAAGCAAGTAGTAAGAAATACGACTTAATTTTGCTCGATATCGGATTAGGCTCGGAAGATGGCTTTGAGATCTTTAAAGAACTAAAACAATACCAAGATACGCCAATTATTTTTATGACCGCAAGGCAGAGCCAAGTCGATCATATTACTGGCCTTGAGCTAGGCGCCGATGATTACCTAACCAAGCCTGTTTCCCCGTCCATTTTATTAGCGCGAATAAATAACACGATTCGTCGCAGCCAAGCTATAAAACCAACAAGCACCACTCACAACGCCCATAATATTCGCTTTGGCTCGTTGAGTATTAATACTATTCAGCGCGAAGCTTACCTGCATAGCCAGCCACTTGAACTGACCAGTGCAGAGTTCGAAATTTTGATGCAGCTTGCTAAATCAGCGGGCCAGTTGGTCAGTCGAGACCAATTATTTGATGGTACCATTGGCCGTAAATACGATGGTCAAAGCCGCACTATCGATGGCCGCATTAGTCGCTTACGCAAAAAACTCGGTGACGAAGCGGTGCCAGCACAAAAAATCGTCACGGTTTGGGGTAAAGGATATATTTTTTCTCCACAAGCGTGGGGTTAATGCAGTTTGCTACGCCTGTTTTGTTATTTGTATTTAACCCTCGCAGTTTGTCTAGGAAGTGCCGCTTGGTTATTGGAAACTTATTTTCCAAACCCACCAAGTTACAGTACAGAGCAGCAGTTAGCAGAAAACATCTTGAGTCTTGCGCCCAATAACCCTGCTATTAAACACACACCTCTGGCGAACTTTTACCTTGGTGAACAATTACAGGCATCACTTTTAGCAGGTCAGGTAATTAGTGTTAACGATGCCAATAACAATGTTTACTTTCATAAACTTGCAGATGATAGACAGACCCTATTAAGCATTGGCCCATACAGCCTACCTGCTGATCAGGGTTATCAGTCTTTAGTGAGCCTACTGTTTTACTCTAGCCTTGCCTTAGCGGTGGTAATTTTTACTGGCCCACTGCTGTTTGACTTAAATAAACTGCGCAAGGCCAGTAGTAAAATTTCTAATGCTGACTTTACTGCACAAGTGCACTTCACACGTTTTAGCTTGCTAAAGAGTATTGGCGATACTTTCGATAATATGGCATTAGCGCTTCATAACCGCAATCAAAGCCAACGCGAATTGATCAATGCTGTTTCCCATGACTTTTTAACGCCTATTTCGCGGGCTAAATTCGCCCTCGAAGCAGTCGTTGATAACAACGCTTATCGGCACAGTGTGTTGCAAGACATTATTGAACTTGAGCTATTAGTCGAAGAGTTTTTAACCTATGCCGAGCTTAAACAATGCGAACCCACCTTGTTAGTTAAAGACTACTGCCCAAATGAACTATTACAGCCCTGCATTGCTAAGTTTCAAAACTATAGCCTTTTAGCTATTCATCTTGACTGCGAATTAACAGCCATTTGCGTTGATAAACAAAGCTTTCAACGCTTATTGCAAAACTTACTTGGGAATGCGGTTCGCTTTGCTAAAACGCAAGTTCATATCAGCCTTTCACAATGCGAAAGCGGCACTTTGCTGGTGATTGAAGATGATGGCCCGGGGATCCCAGAACACATGCGCGCAAGCCTCATGCAGCCATTTTCTAAAACCGCTTCGGTGCACCAAACAGGCTATCAAGGTGTTGGCCTTGGCTTATCAATCGTTAAGCAACTGTGCCTATGGAATAACGCAAAATTTAGCTTAGATAACGCACAAACCTTGAATGGTGCAAGAGCAAGTATTCTGTTTCGATAAGCAGTTTTTCGGTAAAAATGTACCAAGCTGTAACAGTGTGTGCCAATTGTTTACATTTCATTGATGTTATAGTCACAACTCAACACTATCCCTACTGATTACAACCGTTCGCCGCTAGCGCGAGCTCATAATTATAATCCTTCGAGGGAAGTTAGATCACATGTTCAATATGAAAAAAGTATCAGTGATGGTCGCATCTGCACTTTACTTAGGTGTAGGTACGTCTGCTGCTGCGCTAAATGACCAAGCATGGCCAGAACAGCCAGCAGGCTATGCGCCAAAGCAAACCGTTAGCAATGAATTTGTGTGGGAAGACAAGGTTAATAACACAGTTAAAAAACAAAGCCGCGTTTTCACACCAGAGAAAGATATTAGTGGTATTCAAACTTATATCGTGCAACTGGACGATGCACCAATTTCGGCTTACCAAGGTGGTGTTAAAGGGCTTGCGAGCACTAAAGAAGTTGTAATGCAGACGCAACAAGCAACTACGCGCTCAACGTTGAATATGGCACAGCCAGCCATTGCAACGTATGCACATCACCTAGCAAGTAAGCGCCAGTCAGTACTGAGTACTGCAATGAGCCAGCAAGGCTTGAGCCTAAATGTTGAGCGCACATTCAATGTGACATTAAACGGTTTCACCACCAAAATGACACAAGATGAAGCAAAGCGCCTTGCTAAAGTGGCAGGTGTTAAGAAGATCACGCGCTCAAAAATCTACAGCCTAAATACGTTTAATACTATTGAGCAAACAGGTGCTTCTGCACTTTGGAGCGCAAGTGCTAGCAACCCTAGCAGCAACAAAGGTGAAGGCACCGTTGTCGGTATCATTGATACGGGTATCAACACCGATCACCCATCATTCGCAGCTGTAGGCGGCGATGGTTACACTCACACCAACCCTCTAGGCGACAAGTACCTAGGTGATTGTGCGACTGCTGAATTTGCTGATCTGTGTAACGACAAGCTAATTGGTGTTTATTCTTACCCAGAGATCACCGCAGCTTATGTGGATTCTGTATTTGAAGAGACTCGCCCTGAAAATGGTGAAGACTACCATAGCCATGGCTCACACGTTGCTGGTACAGCAGCAGGTAATATCCTTTACGATATTCCTTACAAACTGACTGAGTATGAAAGTCAATCATCTGGTTTAGAAACCAATGTAACTTTCCCGCAAGTATCAGGTATGGCACCCCATGCTAATATCATTTCATACCAAGTATGTTGGCCTGGTGGTTCAGGTGACCCTTATGCAGGCTGTCCAACAAGCGCAATCTTAGCAGCCGTTGAACAAGCTGCGATTGATAATGTTGACGTACTGAACGCTTCATTAGGTGGCCTTGAAGAAGATCCATGGAGCGACCCAATTGAGCAAGCATTCATGAATGCGGCCGAAAGCGGTGTATTTGTAGCGGTAGCGGCAGGTAACAGTGGCCCTGAATATTCAACGGCTGACCACTCATCACCTTGGGTAACCACAGTTGCAGCTCATACCCCTTCAACCAAAGTAAACTTTGGTAACAAACAACTTAAAAACCTAACTGGTGGCGATACTTCTGCACCAGGTCCATTCACAGGCGCAGGCGTTAACTTTAACGAGTTAACCGGTTTAATTTTCCCTGCAACTGATTTTGAAAATCCAAATGAAAGCTCAAGCTATGCACTTGCCAACTGTGACAAGCCATTCCCTGAAGGTACATTTGATTTAGTGGATGATCCTGCAACCGCTATCGATGAAAGTGCGCAAGACGTGATTGTTGTATGTAAGCGCAGCTCTTACCCTCTTTACTCAAAATCGTTAAACGTAAAAGCAGGCGGTGCAGAAGGTTTAATTATTTATAACCATGTATCATTTTACGATAACTACACAATTCCATCGGTTACATACCCAATCCCGACCATTCACATTAAAAACGTCGATGGTAAAAGCTTATTAGAATGGTTAAGCACTGGCGACAGCCACATGGGTACCATTGAAGCAACCGAAGGCACCGTAGATACCGTAGATAAAGACCGCATTGCTTACTTCTCTGGCCGTGGTCCATCATACTTTGGCTTTGACACCCTACTTGTAGACGTTGCTGCACCGGGTGTTGATATCTATGCGCCATCATCAGACGATCAACCGTTTACCAGCAACCCAGCGACGTCAGACTGGCAATCAATGTCTGGTACATCAATGGCAAGCCCACACGTTGCAGGCGCGGCAGCATTGTTAAAACAATCTCACCCTGATTGGACACCAATGCAAATCCAATCTGCCATGATGTTAACGGCAAACGATCAAGTAGCTTTAGCGCAGTACTTAAACAACTACACCGATGATGGTTTTGATGCTGCACTTGCTGAAATGGGCGCGGGGAAAATTCAAGTTGAGCGCGCTGATAAAGCAGGCCTACTACTTGATGAAAGCATTGCCAACATGGCAGCTGCAAATCCAAGCCTAGGTGGCCGCGAAAAAGCGCTAAACACAGCTTACATGGTTGATAATGACTGTGGCTTTAAGTGTACGTTTATCAGAACCTTTACGGCGACAGAAGACGCAAGCTGGACACTTCATACAGAAAACTGGATTGGTAATAGTAAAATTAGTGTTGAGCCAAGCAACTTTGATATCAAAGCAGGCGAAACACAAAGTATTGTTGTTACTGTTGAAGCAAGCCAACAAGCAACGCCACAAGAACTTGTTGATTACACGGGTAACCAAGGTCAAATCGTAATGACCTCAAGCAACCCTGAATCACCAATTTTAGAAATGCCTGTATGGACTTTCACTGGTGATACCGGTTTACCTGAGTATATTAAAATTGATGCACATCGCCGCTCTGCGACGATAAAAGTGGGTCCATTTAATACTGATGAAATCAGTAACCTAACAACACAATCTTACGGCTTAGTAAAAGGCCAAGTTGAAACAGTTCACCTATTCAACGACACCACACCAGGCGACCCATTCGATAGCGTAGAGGTTGAAGGTGAAGGAGAAGCTGTAAACAACAACCACATTCAGTGGACAACAGTGCCTGAAGACGCAAAAATGCTAAGTGCAAGCGTCATGAATGGCACGTCACGTGTACTTGTGTTCATGGGTAAAGATAGTAACGGTGATGGCATCGCGTCTTATGAAGAAACGTTATGTATGTCAACTAGCTACACCCTAACTAACTTCTGTAACATTGTTGACCCTGAAGCGGGTGAATACTTCACGTTGTACATGAACCTGCAAAATTATAGTTATGGCGAAGTAGATGAAGGCATCGAAGTATCGTTTGCGACAGCGGTGACCACTGAAGACAACGGTTCACTCACTGTAACAGGCCCGAGCAGCGTACCAGGTTATGGCGAGCTTGAACTTGACCTTGCTTATAACCTACCTGATATGGAAATTGGCGATATTTACTTTGGTGGCTTTGATATTGGTAGCAACCCAGAAGATACGGGTAATCTTGGTTTTGTGCCAGTGATCATCGAGCAAGTTGATAAAGATGTGACCTTTACAGCTAACAAAGACAAAGCATTTGTTGGTGATTTAGTTGACTTCGAAATCAGCGTCATTGCTAATAACGAAGATGAAGCGCGTCAGTTTGCGCTAAATACTGAGTTCCCTGTGGGCGTAGACATTGTTCCTGACAGTATTGTCGCATCTAACTCAACACCAGTTGAGCCTCTGCTTGAAGACAATATGCTTGCGCTTATTGGTACACAAGAAACCACGAAAAATGTTGGTCGTAATTACAATATTACCACCAACATTACTGATGAAATGTGTTCATTAACTTCGGCGCATTCACCAGATCCACATTACCTAGAATTACGTGAGTTAGGCTGGCGCACACTTGAAGGGGTGCAGGGTCAATATTACAACGAATTCGAGTACTCATTTAAAGAGCTGATGCAAACAAACCAAGATGTGTCATTCCCATTCTTTAACAAGTACCACTTCGACTCAATTAAACTTAACCCAGCTGGTTTAGTCACATTTGGTTCGCAAGGCCGTACAACGCCATTCCACGTTGAACTGCCTGAGGGTTACACTCAGCCGCCACCGCCGCCTTACCTAATCGCACCTTTCTGGGTTGGTGACAACATGATCCCAGAGCGTGTTGACGCGGGTTACGGTAACTATGACGCCAACGCAGGTATCACACCAACTTACACAGTATCGCGTGAGTGGTTAGTACTTGAGTGGGATAATATCCAGCGTTCAAGAACTGAAGGCCAATCTGTTGATGTTGAAATGTTCATGCGTATGGGCATTGACTATGAGCCAGGTGAATACGAGCTACTATTTGCTTATGACAACCTAAGCTTAGTTGATGCACAAGGCTCTATCGGCTTGAAAGCTGCCGATGGCCGTGGCTTTATCAGTGGTGATATTCCAATCGATTTAAACATCGGTAACAAGTACGGTTTCAACAATATGGACGAAGTACTGCACGACAAACTGGTTGTCTGTCTTGACTACACAGGCCCTGAAATCTCTAAGTTTGACGTGAAATTCCAAGCATACATTGGTGAGCAAGCGGCGAATCAAACACATCAACTATCACTTACAAATGGTTTAGTTGGCGCAGATGATGAAACCATCACTCTTGATCTTGAAGTACTTGGTAACCTAGAAATGGCAGCCTTAACTGATATGTCGGTCGCAGAGAACGAAACGATTAGTTTTGACGTGCTTTATGCTGACGAAAACCAAGTGAGCAACCAAATCGACGTGTTAGGTGAAAACTTCACGTATGAAGTATCTGGTCACACATCAGGTAGCACAGTGACTATCACGCCAGCGGCGCACTTCCATGGTGATATTGATGTAACAGTAAAAGTTAGCGACAGCGTTAACCCAACTGATGCAGCAACTAGCTCATTTGTATTATCGGTGATGTCTGATGGTGAAGAGCTCGGCTGTACTGACAGCTCAGCATCTAACTATGATGAAAGCGCCAATACTGATGATGGTAGCTGTACTTTCCCTGAGGCAGTGATTCCAGAAACTGAGATTGAAAAAGACAAGAAATCATCAAGCGGTTCATTCGGCTGGTTACTACTAGCTGTTGCACCACTGATGGCACTTCGTCGTAAAAAATCTCGAATTAACTAAGGATTAGTTAATTAGGATAGTAAGTAGGTAATGCCGATATGCTTAGCATATCGGCATTTTTCGTTATAAATACTTTAGCCAAGGCTTGTTAGCCTTACGCTTGTATTCACTAAACTTCTTGGTTGGCCAATAAAGCCCTATTGCCAGCAACAAAGTAATAAACCAAATACCAGATATATCACTGACTCCTAAATATTGCCCTTGATTTGCCCCCCAGATCAGCATGCCTATTTGATACATAAATAGCAGTACATAGAGGTGGAAAATATAAAAGAACATAGGCACAGAGCCATATACACGTAGCGCATTAGTAACGCGGTTGAGTGGTCTTTCAAATAACCATAAGCCAACAAACATGCCTGCTAACGTGATCAGCAAAAAGCTCAGTGACGGTGGGTACTTAGTCACGTTAAACACCGACATCATGGTTTCGGTTGTGGTGCTAAACGTTTGCCATGGCAAGGTTTCACCATAAATATTAAAACCACGCAGCAGCGCAAATAACCCCACACATAACAGTGCTAACAGCAGCAATGCTCGTTTACGTGAATCCGCCGATTGAGTGTGTGCATATAAAGGACCTGCACAGTAACCCAACAAAATAACGCCAATCCAAGGCAGCACAGGGTAGCTAATTTTTATGTCGATTAAACCACCTTGTGATAGATAGCCTCGGTCATGCAAAATCGTCCACAGCGAGTAACCAAACTCATCGGGCGTAAAGCTGATTGGAGTCAGTAAGTTGTGACCAAATACAATAACTAAACCAAGCACCAGCAATAGGTTGCGTGGCAGCTTAATCAATACTGCTAACGCCAACATACAAAGGCCAATCGCCCACATCACTTGCAACCAAATGGTGTGGTAGTAACCCATCCACGAAAAACAAATCAGGGTCACTTCGAGGGCGATTAAAAATAGCCCTCGCTTGATTAAAAAGCTTCGTGCTGAGCGCGCTACGCCACTTGCTGGATGACTATAAAGCCACGCCGACAAACCGGTTAAGAAGATAAAGGTTGGCGCACAAAAGTGCGCCGCAAAGCGGCTCCAAAAAAGCCCCGGCGAAGTGGTATCAACCACCATGGGATCGGCCACCTGCATGTGCAAGAAAAACCGCTCTCGCACATGATCAAGTAACATCAGCAGAATAACGACACCACGCATGATGTCGATACTGTGAATACGGCTTTTAACTTGCTCAGAAGTCATAGCTTACGCCAAGTTTAAATTGTGTCGGTGCCCCCGGATAGGCCCACAATGCATTGTAAGAACTAGCAATATACTGCTCATCAAACACGTTATCGACATTTAATGATACCGTAGTACGTTCAGTCGCTCGCCATTTAGCAAATAAACCAACAGTTTGGTAACTCGGTAAACGGAAGGTAAGATCAGCTGGGTCACCCAAACGGTCAGACACATAGTGATAATGACCACCAATCTTTATGTCTTGTGCGAATAGACTTAGGTCATGGTTTAAGCCAATCGAAAGGTTATTCTTTGGTACGTTCACAAGTGGGCTGCCCTTAGGAATTGGCACTAACCAATCAACATTTAGACTATCTGTTGCAGTCTCGGCATCTACATAGGCATAAGATAGGGTGTACTCGGTATTGTCACCCAATGAACCTGTAAAATCTAACTCAAAACCTGTGCTATTTGCTTTACCTACAGGTGTTGAATAACCCACATTTACTGGATCTGCCACCAGCATGTTGCTCTTGCTTGCATCAAAGTAAGCAAGCGTACCGCTAATGTTGGCATAGCTAAATTTAACACCCACTTCAAACGAGTCGCTTTCTTCAAAACCAAATGGATTACCTTCGGCATCGGTGCCGCTCAGTGGTAAAAAGCCTTCTGAATAGCTTGAGTAAAGGTTAATGTCGTCATTAAGTGCGTAAACCACACCAAAACGTGGACTAATGCGGTTTTCTTTGCTGTTTGATGCAACACCAGACTTAGTTTCAAAGATGTCTTGTTCAATTTCATCAAAACGCAGACCTAACATCACTTTTAAGTTATCGGTTAGATCTAGTTGGTCTTGCAGGTAAATACCGTACGCATTTTGCTGTTCGTTATTTTCGTACTGCATGCCCACTTCAGGGCCTTCAGTAGTGCTGTACTCTGGCTCATAAATATCAATGGTGTAAGTACCATTACCACCACGGTAGCGATAAAGCCCAGTGCGCAGCTCATAGTCGTAACCATCAATACCAATCAATACATGATTGGTAATACCGGCAACATCAAAATGGCCGCTTAATTCAAAGCGCGGCGATAAATCATCAGACTCATAGTCACGGTATCTGTGCTGGCGCGTTAAAGTTCTACCATCATCAAATAATGACTGACGCGATGGTGACAGCTCAGCATCTGACGAATAACCCGTTAACGTTGCAGTACGGTAACTAGCACCTAATAACAAGCTCCAAGCTTGGTTTAGATCGTTGCTGTAATTTAATTGATGACCGCGCGAGTGCACCTTAGTTGGTGCATCATTTGGGTTACCTAAAAAGCGTGACTCAGGCACGGTATCAAAATCACCATTTAACACCACAATACCGCGGTCATACATTTGCTGTTGGTCAACATACTCAAACTCATAGGTCAGCGATGAGTTATCGTTGATTTGATAATAAAGCGAAGGCGTAATCACGAATTTGTCGTGGTGCACATAATCTCTAAAGCTATCGCTATCTTGCCATGCACCATTAACTCTAAAGGCTAAATCATCGCTTAAACCATTAGTGTAATCACCTTGAATACGCTTGTGATCATCGCTACCGAACTCAGCTTGAAGTTGCCCTTGCTGATAAAACTGGGGCTTTTTAGTAATAATGTTTACTGTACCACCCGGCTCTGAACGGCCATAGAGTGCTGAGCCCGGCCCTTTTAATACTTCGATGTATTCAATGTTTGAGACATCACGCGGGCCTGCAAAGCCGCGACCACCACTAAAACCGTTAACTAAATACCCAGACGGCATATTTTCGTTACCAGACAAACCACGGATTGAATAGCTATCCCACAATGCGCCACCATTATTCTTGCGAGTAATGCTGGCAGAAAAATCCAGTGCATCACGAAACTTAGTGATACCGTTATCAGTCATCATGTCTTTACTTAATGTGGTGATCGATTGCGGTAAATCTTTTGTTGGAATATCACCACGAAACGCTTGTTTGTGTTCAATGGTGATTGTTTCGATATCGCTGTTATCAGCTGCGTAAGTATTCGCTGCAAACGCCGCAGCTAAGGCTAAACTTAATGTTGAGTACTTCATAAGGTCTGATTGTAGTAATTAAGGGAAATGTTTTGTTATAAAATAACACAAATAACCATATTGATATAGTATAACAAATCATTCGCACAGAATTTTTACCTATCTTTTTAATGTTTACATAATGCAAGTTCATCACTAGTATTAATAAATGACTAAAAAACAAACAAGTTAGGGAAAACTATGTATAAATCACTTTTCGCATTAACACTCGTATGCACATCTATAAGTTCACTCGCTAACCCTGACTTATCAGGCCGAAACCCTTTTGTTGATATTCAAGCACAGGTACTCGACACCTCCACAGGTAAGCCAACATGGCAACGTCTTGATCATATTCCTTATGTGCAATACCCAACTGGGCTACTTAATCAGCAAGGTAGTGGCTGCGCGATTGTTAACTTTGCAGTTACTCCCGATGGTGTTGTGAAAAACCTTTATATCGAGAACTCAGCACCTAAGCGCTTTAGTAAAGAAGTTAGAAAAGCAGCAAGGCAAATAGTGAGAGATTGGCAATGGCCTGAACGTACTGATGATCAAACACTTGAGCTAACCATGCGTTTTGATTACTGCCTAACCTTCGATTACGACAAAAAGAGTGAAGCTGTAGCTATGTGTGTTGAACATTCAGAACAAGCCTGCGAGTAAAGCATAAATTTGCCATACAGATACTTGAGCCAATGCGAGGTATTGCCTACAATGGCGCACAATTTATTCAATGCAGATCGCAACTATGACTGATACACAAAAACCAGAATTACCAAACCAACTTTCTATCAATCCACGTAGTAAATTTTATGTGGAAGAAGTATTCGAGCATGAAATTGGTGTAAAACTTAACGGCAAAGAGCGTTTTGACGTTGAAGAATATAATATCAGCGAAGGCTGGATCAAAGTCGCTTCTCCAAAAGCGCTTGATCGCCGTGGCCAACCTTTACTATTAAAGGTAAAAGGCACAGTAGAAGTATTCTACAAGTAATGATTTGTCGGCTAAAGCTTGCTTTAGCCGATACTCCCTCTAAATTCACGGCCCTATTTCATCGATTGATTTCTAGACACATTTTGTAACACTGCGTTCATCGCAACTGCATCGCTATTTAAAACTGAATTGTTATGATGTAACAGTTCCCAAAATAGGATGTAATCCCATGAAAAAACTAACAACGTTGGCACTGGCCATGGCTGCGACACTGGCACCTTGGGCATCAGCTTACGAAACAAAAGACACGCGCTTACTGCGTTTTCCAGATATTCATAACCAAAACGTTACCTTTGTTTACGGTGGCGATATTTACATTGCTAATACGCAAACAGGCGAGAGCAAACGCTTAACTGACCATATTGGCTTTGAAACCTTTCCTAAGTTTTCACCAGACGGTAAACGCATTGCCTTTGCAGCCGAGTACAATGGCAGCCGCCAAATTTATGTCATTAACAGCGATGGCTCTGGCTTAAAGCAACTGACTTACTACAACGATGTTGGCCCAATGCCACCACGCGGCGGTTTTGATTATCGTGTTCTTGATTGGACACCAGATGGCAAAAATGTGGTATTTCGTGCTAACCGCACACCGTGGGGTAAACGTATGGGTCGTCCATATAGGGTGCCTGCTGACGGTGGCCTTGAGCAGCCTCTTGCTATCCCTGAAACGGGCGGCGGCATGCTTTCGCCAGATGGTAGTAAATATGTTTACACGCCAATTGACCGTGAATTTCGTACTTGGAAGCGCACCCGTGGCGGTCGCGCACAAGATGTCTGGGTTTACGATTTAAAAAGCAATACCTCAGAGCAGCTAACTAGTAACCGCGCTACCGACCAGCAACCAACCTGGGTTGGCGACAACATTTACTTTGTATCTGACCGTGATTACACCCTAAACCTGTATCAGTACCAAAAAGGCGCTGAGCCGAAAAAGCTAACCAACCATAAAGACTTTGACGTACTGTGGCCATCAGCTGGCCCAAATGCTGTTGTTTATGAAAACGGTGGTTTCCTTTATCGCTTTGACCCAAAAACTCAAAAAAGCAGCAAGCTGAGTATTAACATTGCTGGTGTGCGTCAATACGCAATGCCGTACACAAAAAATGTGAGTGACTTTATCGACTCAATGTCGATTTCTCATGATGGTAAGCGTGCACTCTTTACTGCCCGCGGTGAGCTATTTAGCGTACCAGTTAAACAAGGCCCAACACGTAACTTATCTTACACAGCTAAAGGCCGCGAAATTGACGCAAGTTGGTCGCCAAATGGTCGTTATATTGCTTATATGAGCGATGAAAGTGGCGAATACGAAATTTACTTAAAAGATCGCGACGACAACAATGCCACCAAGCAGCTAACCAGCAACGGAACTATTTGGCGTTTTACACCGATTTGGTCACCTGATAGCTCAAAACTGTTATTTGCAGATAAAAACCACACACTTTGGTGGATAGACGCAAAATCGGGTAAACAACACAAAATTGATACCAGCATCTACGATGAAGAAGGTATTCGCCAGTATACTTGGTCACCAAATAGCGAAGACATTGTGTATGTAAAAAACAATGAAAACCGCTATGCCTCACTGTGGCACTACAATATTGATAAAAAGAAAGTGACTCGCTTAACGGATGAAATGACCAATGAGCAAAGCCCAACTTTCTCTCCTGATGGTCAATACCTGTACTTTAGTTCTGAGCGCGACTTTAACTTAGCCTTTAGTAGCTACGAGTTTGACTACATGTTTAATCGTGCAACGCGTATTTATGCCGCTGCCGTAAATGACAGCATCAAACCACTAATCGCACTACAAAGTGACGAAACAGCAATCGTCAGCGATAAACAAAAAGAGGACGACAAGAAAAACAGTAATACCCTGCAAAGCAGCGACTTTATGCAGCGCGTTACCGCTTTAAATGCGCCAGCTGGAGATTATCGCGGTTTAACGGCTGTAAAAGATGGCGTGCTAACACTGGCTAATAGCGGCCTACAATTAATAGGCACAGCTCACGACAGCGAGCTTGAAACTGTGGCTAAAGGGGTAAGCAGCTATACTATTTCGAGCAACGGTGAACACCTGTTAGTGCATGCGGGTAACGATTACAGCTTAATTGAGCCTAAAGCAAAACAAGACCTAGCAGCGAATAAGCTTGATCTTAGTAACATGACCTTAAAAATTGAGCCGCAAATTGAATGGCAGCAAATGTATGTTGAAGGCTGGCGTACATTACGTGATTGGTTCTACGATGAAAACCATCACGGCCAAGATTGGGACGCAATTTTAGCTAAGTATCAACCTATGGCTGATGCTATCTCACACCGTAGTGACCTAGATTACATTCTCAGTGAAATCGCAGGTGAAATAAACTCAGGCCACATTTATGTGCAGTCGGGTGATATGCCAAAAGCAGAGCGTAAAAAGCACGGCTTATTGGGTGCAAAACTTGCCAGCGATCCATCTGGATACGTAAAAATTGAGCAAATTTTCCAAGGTGAAAACTGGCATGAAGACTTCCGCTCACCACTTGGTACAACAGGGGTAAAAGCACATAACGGCGACTACATCATTGCCGTAAATGGCCGCTCAGTAAAAGACGTAGCTAACTTCTACGAATTACTAGAGAACACCCAAGGCGAGCAAGTTGAGCTAGTCCTTAACAGTAAACCGCGCAGCAAAGGTGCATGGCAAGTTACCGTTAAGCCTGTAGCCAGCGAGCAAGGCCTCCGTTATTTAGACTGGGTTAACTCTCGTGCAGCCTACGTTGATAAGCTATCAAATGGCCGTATTGGTTATGTTCACTTACCAAATACAGCGTTTGAGGGTAACCGCGCCATGTTCAAAAACTACATGCCGCAAACCACCAAAGACGCCATGATTATTGATGACCGATACAATGGCGGCGGCTTTATTCCTGAGCACATGATCACCTGGCTTGCTCGTAAACCGCTTAACTATTGGAAGCGCCGCGGTGTTGAGCCAACGAAAACACCACAATTTGCTCATGATGGTCCAAAAGCCATGCTGATCAATGGCTACTCAAGTTCAGGCGGTGATGCTATTCCTTACTACTTCCGCCAAGCAGGGTTAGGTAAGCTTATTGGTACCCGTACTTGGGGTGGATTAATTGGTATTTCAGGTAACCCAAGCCTTGTCGATGGCGGCCAAGTTATCGCGGCAACATTCCGCGTTTTAGATAACAATGGCAACTGGATCATCGAAAACGAAGGTGTCACCCCAGATATCAAGGTGGTTGATCGCCCAGAGCTAATCTACCAAGGTAAAGATCCATCGATTGAACGTGCCGTAGAAGAGCTTTTAAAAGAGCTAAAAGACAATCCGAAAAAGCCACTCACCGTGCCACCAGCACCGACTGACTTTTAATTCTTAACTGGTTGTTAAAAAACAAAAAACCCCGCAGCAATGCGGGGTTTATTTTTGCTAAATGCCTAATATTCAAACTTGTATATACAAATAATTCAAGCTAAGTCAGACCATGTTAAATTGAATTTACGTAAGTATTTTTGTAATCGAGTAGAGTCATTGGCTTGTGCTTTTTTGGTACGACTCACATCAAATAACTCACGCCCAGCTGAAGCCATGCTTGAATGCTGCTCACAAATACTAAGTACATAATTTAACTGAGCAATATCAAACTGATCTAAATTCGCTATTTGCTCTTCTGACAAATAGTGAGCAAGGCGATTAGACGCTTTAGGTTGCACATTAGATTGCCATGAGTCTTGTAACCGTGCGATTTCGTCATTGACATCCGTCACAGTGATACGCGAAGAGCTCGCCAAAGTACATAAACGAGTAATTGCAGAGCTTAAATCACGAAAGTTTCCACGCCATACTGCTTGCTTCGACATAGCAAACTGCTCAAACAGCTGCTTTGCTTCTTTATTGAATTGAATTCGCTGCCCAGTTTTTTGCTCAAATAAACCCATTTCATAGTCAATATTGGCAGGTATATCTTCTTTTCTGTCTTTTAATGCCGGTAACTGATAGCTCCACAAATTGATACGCGCTAATAAATCTTCACGAAACAGCCCTTTTTCGACCTCGGCTTTTAAATCTTTGTTAGTGCCAGCTATGAGTTGAAAATCACTCGCAACAGTTTGATCACTGCCAACTGGATGAAAGGTCTTATTTTCAATGGCGTGTAACAGCATTGCTTGCTCTTCTAAACCCAGCTCGCCAATTTCATCTAAAAACAGCACACCATTATTTGCAGTGAGCAAGTAACCGCTTCGCTCTCTTTGAGCACCAGTAAAGGCCCCTTTTGTGTGGCCAAACAAAGCAGCCATAGCATTTTCACCACGTAACGTGGCACAGTTAACCGACACAAGCTCACCTTTTAAAATGGCGCGCTTCTTTTTCAGTTTATAAATTCGCGTTGCCAACTGGCTTTTACCAGCTCCCGTAGGGCCCGTTAGAAGCATAGGATCATCTGAACGAATTGCCACAACTTCAATCTGCGCAATCAACTTATTGAATGCACTGTTTTTAGTTTGAATACCGCCTTTTAAAAATGCATTACCTTCTAAATGCTCTTTATCAAAACGAGTGGCAAGTTGATCATACTTAGATAAGTCCAAATCAATAATTTGAATCTTCCCTGTCGCTTTATTTTGATTATGCTTATCGGGTGATGTTTGAATTAAACGCCCAGGAAAATGACCACTCTCGGTTAATAAGAAAATACATATCTGCACAACATGGGTGCCAGTCGTGATATGAAAAAAGTAATCGTGCTGATCAGTATCAAAACGCTGTTGATGACACCAATCATAGAGCTTGGCGTAAACCTCTTCAAAATCCCAAGGGTCTATAAAGTTAATATTTTCAAGGCATACCGTGGTTTCTGGGGAAATCGACTCAATATCTACTGCAACATTATTCGCTAAACGAGAGCTATGAGTATCATGCATCATATACAGCTTATTAACGATGAACTCTTCTTGACTACATAAGCTGACATTGGGTCGCCATCTTGCCCAACGGTCTACGCGCTTACCCACATAGTCTAATTGAGTTCCGAGAATACTCACCACAATCGTACTTTTCAAAATATATCCTTATAGATAGAAACTGTATCCATTTAAATACCAAATAACACTATCGTCAAGTACCTCATCACACAACACAAACTACAAAAATAGAACAAAAAACATAAAAATCAGTGTGTTAAAAAAATAAAAAACACTCTTTTTTAGTTGTGGCACAGCTCTTGGAATAGAGAAGTGTGATTAATTAGGAGTGATTCAAATATCACCCTGGTGCGTTACACACTGTGAACACGTATGCCTAATCACAAAACTATTAATGTAGCTCAGAGGTAGAGCAGCGAAATGATTTCGTCGGTCATGGGTTCGATTCCCATCTTAATACTATAAGTAGCTCAAACAGGTAGAGCACCAAAACCAATTTGGATGTTGCGGGTTCAAATCCCGCCTTAGTCAAAATCGTAACTTTAAATGTTAGTAAGTCGTTGTTTGCGCTGACTGATAAACGCTTAAGTATGAACGATAACAGCAAGCCGGATGCTCCCTGTTATTGCGACGCCCAAAGCCTTTTCAGTTAACAAATACACACTTGCTAACTATCAATAAGGAAATAGAACATGTTAAGAAAAACACAATTAGTAGCAGAGAACCAAAGAGTGCTCGTTTTTAAAGACCAGCAACTAACAGACGTGTTAATGCCAGGAAAGCACCGTTATTGGGATTTTCAGAATCAGCTTGAGTTTGTCACCTTTGATATTAACTCGCTGTATTTCTCAGAGCGAAATACTGAACGTTTATACCGCAATAACCCAATCTTGCAACAGCATATAAGTCATTGGAAACTAGAGAACAACGAGCTAGGTATGTTGTATGTTGATGATTTACTACAAGGGATCGTCGCTCCTGGTGAGCATTTATATATTTGGCAAGATGCAGGGGCTATAAAACTTGAAAGAATTACTCTAAACAACACTCAAGCGGTGCCTGAGCAATTATTAAATTTAGTTAATCGAGCAGGTGCAAATAGCGCAACTCGCTTAATTAGAAGCGAAAAAACAGTCGCAATCAAACCGATTGCCGAGTTTAAAGTCGCTAAAGAGCATGTAGGCTTACTTTACATTAACGGCCATTTTATTGGGAAGTTGCAACCTGGCATTCATGCCTATTGGCAATTTAACCATGATATTGAAGTGAAATGTTATGACTGTAGAACACAAAGCGTAGAAGTATCTGGGCAAGAAATTCTCAGCAAAGACCGAGTTAGCCTGCGCATTAATTTAACTGCCAATATCAAGCTGATGAATGCTGAGCTTGCAGCAAAGAGCGTAGATAAATTGGATGAATTCATCTACAAAACTCTACAACTAGCACTCAGAGAAGCGGTTGGAACAAAAACGCTCGATGATATCTTATTAGATAAGTTGTATATCAATGAAACAGTGAAAGAGCTGGTGATTGAACAACTTAAGGAGATTGGTATTGCTCTATCTGGCGTTGGTGTAAAAGACATTATTTTACCGGGCGAGATGAAAGCCATTTTAAATCAAGTGGTCGAAGCACAAAAAGCAGCTGAGGCAAATGTAATAAAGCGACGTGAAGAAACTTCAGCAACACGCAGCTTACACAACACCGCGAAAGTAATTGAGAACAATCCGACGCTAATGCGCCTTAAAGAGTTAGAGGCATTAGAGAAAGTCGCAGAAAAAATAAATAACTTAACCGTTTATGGCGGCCTTGAAGGGCTAATGAACGGGGTCGTAAAAATAGCCTAACAGGCTAGGACGAGTAAGGAATCAAATTATGTGTAATAACTACAACACAATCGAACAACAAGGACAGGTACCTATAAAGGCATGGACAAAAGGCGTACCGTTTGAAGATGCAGCTATTGCTCAATTAAATAATATTGCGCAAATGTCGCTAGTTCATTCTCATATCGCGGTCATGCCAGATGTTCACATGGGCAAAGGCGCCACAATAGGTAGCGTCATTCCCTCTGTAGATGCGGTGATCCCCGCGGCGGTAGGCGTTGATATTGGTTGCGGCATGGTTGCAACTAAAACAACGTTAACGGCTTTGCAACTGCCCGATAATCTGGCGGCAATTCGTCATGCGTTTGAAGCTGCGGTACCACATGGTCGAACGGGCCGAGGTAGAGGGGCTCGCGACAGAGGTGCTTGGCATAATATTCCTGATGTTGTTGCAGGTGAATGGCAAAAACTTGAGAAGCGGTTTGAAAAAATCTGCGTTAAGCACCCTGCAATTAAAAACAGTAATCATGTAAATCACCTAGGTACGATGGGCACAGGCAATCATTTTTTAGAGCTCTGCCTAGATGAAAACAATGCTGTTTGGATCATGCTGCACTCAGGTAGCCGAGGTGTTGGTAACCGCATAGGCACTTACTTTATCGAGCTGGCTAAAAAAGAAATGGAGCGTCATCAAATCAACTTACCTGATATGGATCTTGCGTATCTGAAAGAAGGAAGCGAATACTTTGATGACTATGTTGAGGCTGTAGAATGGGCGCAAGATTTTGCAGCTAAAAACAGAGAGATCATGATGTTTAACGCTATCAAAGCGCTTAAAAAGCAAATACCTATCGCTTTTGAAACCGCGGAGCTTGCTGTTAACTGTCATCATAACTATATCTCGCGTGAGCATCATTTTGGCAAAGATTGTTTTGTAACACGCAAAGGAGCGGTACGTGCACAAAAAGGTGAAATGGGGATTATTCCCGGAAGTATGGGAGCACGATCTTTTATTGTTCGCGGCTTAGGAAACCCAGATAGCTTTAATAGCTGTAGTCATGGAGCCGGCCGAGTCATGTCACGTACAAAAGCTAAAAAGGTCTTTAATATTCAAGATCAAATAGCGGCAACCCAAGGGGTAGAATGCCGCAAAGATGCCGCGGTGATTGATGAAATTCCGCATGCGTACAAGGATATTGAAAAGGTTATGGCAGCACAGCAAGACTTGGTTGAAGTTGTATATACGCTAAAGCAAATAGTCTGCGTAAAAGGATGATAATGAACTATTTAATAATCGATGGAGCACAAGGTGAAGGCGGAGGGCAAGTACTTCGCACCGCCCTCACCTTATCCATGTTAACCAAGCAAGCCATTGAAGTCGTTAATATTCGGGCCAAGCGAAAAAAGCCTGGCCTGTTACGCCAGCACCTAACCTGTGTGTTAGCAGCACAACAAATCTGTGATGCCGAAACAGCAGGAGTTGAATTGGGCTCAAACCATATTCGCTTTGCGCCTAAACAAATAAAAGCGGGTGATTATCACTTTGCGATTGGCACAGCAGGCAGTACAACGCTTGTATGCCAAACTGTATTACTGGCATTAGCGACAGCAAAGCAGCCCTCTACCATAACCTTTGAGGGTGGCACACATAATGGCATGTCACCTTCACTGTGCTTTTTTGAGCACTGTTATTTGCCAGCTTTAGCAAAAATGGGGGTGTATTGTGAGCTCACAGTTACCAAGTATGGCTTTTACCCTGCCGGTGGTGGCCAATGGCAGTTAACCATTTACCCGTGTGAAACATTAAAGCCCTTTGCGCATTTTGCACCGCCAACTAAGGATGCCAAAAAGTCGATTAAAGTACTTGTTAACAAGTTACCGGGACATGTTGCGAAGCGTGAAGTTAGCACTGTAAAACAATACCTTGATTGGACAGGCGCTGAAACTACGATCACTCAAGTAGAAAGTATTGGAGCAGGAAACAGCTTGCAGCTACATATAACATCAGACACTCATAACAGTATTTTTGAAGTTATTGGTCAACATGGCGTTGCAGCACAAAAGGTGGCTCTGAAAGCGGTAAAGCAGGTTACACAATTTACCCAATCAGCAGCGGCAGTAGAAGAACATCTGGCAGATCAGCTGCTTTTGCCATTAGCTTTGGCCGGTAAAGGCGAGTTCAAAACCAATGAACCAAGCTTGCACAGCTTAACCAATGCAGAGGTCATAAAAACGCTTTTGCATGTAGAGATAACGTTTACCCAGCTTGATGATAACCTTTGGCAGGTATCATTAACTGATACCTAATTAGGATGATCGGCAATGGAAAACACATTAAAACATGTTTATTTAGTCGGCGGTGCAGTTCGCGACAAATTGCTAAACAGAGCGGCAGCTGATCAAGACTTTGTTGTTGTGGGTGAAACACCAGAAACCATGTTAGCCCTAGGCTTTGAAACTGTTGGTAGTGATTTTCCAGTATTTTTACATCCAACCACCAAGCAAGAATATGCCCTCGCTCGCACTGAACGAAAGCAAGGTCGCGGCTACAAAGGGTTCACGGTGAATGCCAGTACAAGCGTAACTTTAGAAGACGACCTTGCGCGACGAGACTTAACTATCAACGCAATGGCGATGAGTGCCGATGGCGAGCTTATAGACCCATTTAACGGCCAACAAGATTTAAATAACAAAGTACTTAGACATACATCAGCCGCATTTACTGAAGATCCATTACGTGTACTGAGAGTGGCTCGATTTTTAGCTCGTTTTGGTGAAAGCTTTAGTATACATCCGGAAACCAAGGCATTAATGATGCAAATACACCAACAAGGTGAATTAGCTTATTTAACGCCAGAACGGGTTTGGAAAGAAACCGAAAAAGCACTTGCTGAGCCTCACCCTGAGCTTTACTTCAAGACGCTGTATGGTTTAGGTGTGTTTCCAGAAATAGATGCAATGAGTGGTGTTCCCCAACCAAAAGAACACCACCCTGAGGGCGATGTTTACATCCACACACTGTTAGTTTTGCAAAGAGCGGCTCAGCTAAATTTTGATGTAGAAACTCGCTTTGCCGCATTAACGCATGATTTTGGCAAGGCGACGAGCTTTGAGCTAAACGGTAATTTACATGGCCATGAACAACGCGGCGTAGCAGTGATCAAGGCGTTTTGTCAGCGTTTAAAAGTGCCTAAACGGTTTTATGAGCTGGCAGCATTAACCAGTGACAATCATACGCGTTGTCACAAAATCGCACAGCTAACACCAAAAACATTACATAAATTACTTGTCGACAAGCTAAATGCGCAAAATAAGCCTGCGCGGTTTTTGCAGTTTTTGGATGCGTGTCAGTGTGATGCGCAAGGACGGGGACCAAGTTTTATACATCGGCCTTATGCGCAACGAACACTTGCACTGGATTTAGTAAAACAACTAAACAAGCTAGATAAAAAAGCACTTGTGCAACAAGCAATACGCCAAGGTAAAAGCGGCATAGCCATCGGAAAAGCAGTTCGCGAAGCAGAAATAAAGCAACTACGTGATTACTTCACGGAGCAAATTAGTAAGGAAACAAAATGAATAACACAACAGCACACTCAGCAATCGATGACAGTGTAAGAGCTGAAATAATGCGACGCATAAAAGCGGCAGAAGCAGAACATAACGTTAAAGTGTTATTTGCTATTGAGTCGGGTAGCCGAGCATGGGGATTTGCAAGTCCTAACAGTGATTATGATGTGCGCTTTATTTATGCGCATGCTAAAGATTGGTATGTAGCAATTGATGTTGAAGAGCAAAGAGATGTAATTGAATACCCAATCGTCGATGAAATCGATATAAATGGTTGGGATATTCGTAAAGCACTCAAACTATTCAGCAAATCAAATCCCGCGTTTATTGAGTGGTTACAATCACCCATAGTGTATGTTGATGATGGCTTTTTTGCTGCACATGCAAAGCGACTAATGCCACAGATAGTGTTATCTCATAAAGGCATTTATCATTACCTGCATATGGCAAAAGGTAACTTTAGAGAGTATCTAAAAAAAGAGCGCGTCCCGCTGAAAAAATACTTTTACGTATTACGACCACTACTGGCGATTATGTGGCTCGAAAAATACGATGAACCTGCTCCGATTGAGTTTGATAAACTAAGGGAGCTTGTCAAAGAGAACCTTGCATTGGATGCTGCGATTTCAGATTTGCTCGCCCGAAAACGGGTAAGCTTAGAAAAAGAATACGCGCCAGCTGTGCCTGTAATTAATGAGTTTATCGAAGCAGAGTTAACACGGCATGAAAACCACACAGCTAACGTAAAGAAGAAAGTCGTCGATTTTGATGCTTTAAATCAGTTGTTTAAAACGACACTTATGCGATACGAGAGCGAATAGTTTTGTTATTTAAAATTAAAAAGGAATTATATGAAAAAGCTCATTACTTTGCGTTTACCCGCAATTTTAGCAAGCCTGATATTAATAGCGGGATTGATTTCATTAACATGGGAGAGTGGCACTTCCTATGATGATGGAGGGCTGGGTACGTTTTCATTTATTATCTTAATGCCAATAATGATATTAAGAAGCCTGATAAAACTCCCTGTATGGGTGCTCGTTCCTACGATTAGTGTTGGCCTATTCTATCTAGATTATTTTTTAAATAAGCGCTTAAAAAACAAAGAATAGGCTCGCAATGCGAGCCTATTTTGTAACAATTAAAAACGACCAAATTGATAAAGTAGCTGCCCTGCTTCGCCAATCACTAATTGTCTATGTGTTTGGCTTTGCCAAGGCCATTCAAACTTTTTAAGCTGATTTTGCTGCACGTCATCACTGACGCTAAACGTTCTATTGTGGTTGTATTGTTTTAAGCTTTTAGCGCTTAATTGAAATACCACTAATGTGACTAATGCCCCGTAATTAATAGCTAACTCAATCAATGGTTCTCTAAAGTCTTTACGGGTGCTTGTGGCATCCCACACTAGGTTTCTTTTTTCAGCTAGTGCCTTTTTAAAGCGTTGCTTAGCAAGTTGCAAAACTTGCCCGCGACTTTTTTGGCAGCTACGTTTACCGTTAATTTCAGCCCTAATGTCATCAAGTGAGATGACTTCAAAATCGACTAAGTTATTTGCGATCCAAGTTGATTTTCCACTGCCGCTGATACCACACATAATGTAGCAATGACTGTACTGCTGACAGGTTGTATAGTTTTTAGCAATGGCTTCTTCGACAAGCTTAATGTCGCCATCAGCTAACTGTTTTATGGCATAACCATCCAACAATGTTTGCTCTGACTTAGTAGGCTTAACCTGTATCCGCGCTAAATATGTAGTTGTGGGATTAGTTACCCCCCATAACTGATAATCTTGTGCAAACATGCGATACTGCTCTAACAAATCAAGCTGTACTGCCAAGTCATTGCAAACTCGACCGCGCATATCGGCTAATTCAAGCCAATAGAGAAGTTCTAAATCTGCATTTAGTGATAACTTGAAATAATCACTAAACTCTTGATTTTTAATCACAAGGCGTTTTGGCACTTGATGAAAACCCACCAAGCCCATAATTACCATGATCACACTGTGCTCAAGCGGAAGCTCTATCAACTTCGTTGCTAAATAACTTGCACCAATTTCTTCGTGTAACGGAGCTACAACCCTTAACTGACCTTGAATCTCCTTTTTTCGGGTGGTCAATGGCTTGGCTATATCATGCAGTAAGGCAGATAAAATCAATGCTTGTCGCTTTTTACCTGTGATATGAAAAGCCTCAGCGGCAAGCAACTCATAAAGTGCTTTAAGCACTAAATCAGTATGTATTGCGACATTACCTTCTGCATGCCAAATTGAATCCTGCTCTGTTTGTTCAAATTCATTTAATAACGGAAAAAAGCGCCCTAGATTCATTACACATTCGGCAAAACTAGGAGTATTTTGCAGCTCAAGGCTGGCTAACCAGTTTTCAACTTTTTCCATGCTTGCCCCCTGCCGATTTTTGTAAACCATTTGCAATAACGTCTGCGTACATCCAATGCTGCTCGGTGGTTACATGGTTATTTCTAACCCACTTAGCTACCGCACTTGCAAAATCTTTGTAATGAAAACCTTCAGCAAGTCGCACCACATAGCCTTCTTGGTTCACTGTATCTATCGAAATAGCTTTAATTGTTTGCTCACACCAAAGACCAACATACAGCTCCTTTGGTGTTGTTAGCCCCAAGCTTGCAAGAAACTGCTTAGTGTCTTGCCAACTTAAACACTGATTGAGCTCATTCCATACAGAAAAAGCCATAAAATAACTTGGCAAATTGTTGTATGAGATTGAATGCCTTGCATAAAGGTTCTCACCACAAATACGCCATCCGATTGGTATTTTATAACCTACTTGTGCTTGCAGTGCTTTTACCCAAGCGCGCGATGGATGAAAGCGGCTATCAATCGATCTTGCATGAATGTAGTCATTGTATAAGGTGGTATTTTCACCATCCATTTTTTCCGTGACCACAACTTGTTTGCCTACAAAATGGCTTAAATCTCGTTGCTTTACGTCGTCATTCGTAGCCCCCAATGACCATGGAAGGTGTGGGGTACGAGGATATTTAATTCTCATCATATTTCTCCATATCTACTCTAATTAGTAGCTAAATTCATTTAGCTTTCAAAGAAATAGACACAGCAGTACGTACTCATAGTAGTGTCACTATAAGTGTTTGGATTGCTGTGCCTTGATGGAATTACATCGTTCTATCCTCGTTTTATTTATTATGCAGTGTGGTCGAAATAGTGATCGACTGACTGCTTTAAAGTTTCAATGAGTGCCTCATCCATATATTGGAACTCATCGGGTATATCGAGTACCTGAATCGGCTTGTGCTGTAATAAACGGCTAAACTGCGCTTTAAGGCGTTGTTTATGCTTATGTTCCATCACAAAAATTATATCTGCCCAATTAATATCAGCAGCTGTTACCGTATGCCTTGCTCGTGGGCTTGTGCCTGCAGAGCGGGCTTTAATGCCATTGTATTGGTTGAATACCTTTTCTGCCGTTGGGCTACGCCACTGATTACGGCTACATATAAACAGTAAGTTTTCCATGTCCTTTTCCTTTGTGAGTCTGGCTAAATTCAGGGCCCTTAAACGTACGAATCGGATTACCCCGTTGCAGCTCATTGTGTTGTTGCCACCGCGACTTTTGCTGCTGGCTTGCAGCCTGCTGAGTTTGCTCTGCCAGTTTTTGCATTAGCAAAACTCGGGCTAAACGTTTATTCGCATGCTGACTTCGTTCACTCTCTACGCGAACAGTAATTCCTGTCGCAACATGGGTAGCACGAACAGCCGAATCAGTGGTGTTTACATGTTGGCCTCCCGCGCCACTTGCGCGGCATTGCTGAAAGCGGATCTCGCTATCAAAAGTTTGCTCAGCTATTTCAAATAGTTGACCGCCAAAATACCAGTTTTTACGCTTATGCCTTGCTCTGAATGGGCTTTGACAAACCCACAACATCGAGCCATGCCATTGCTGCGCAAACTGTTTTAAAATTTGCGGCTCAGCACAGGTTAATTCAAGCAGTACCGATTTGTAGCAGCCTGAAAGCTCAGCTTGCTCTACTGCAAGAGTATTCACCTTAATAGCTAACGCTTTAGCATCACACTCAAGGCGCTTAACAGCCATTGCCACTGCTTTACAGCACTCTAAAGGACCCGCCCCTGACGATAATTGCACTAAGATCATCCGCACGTTCCTTGTGTTTTAAAGGTAAGCACAGGCTTTAATTTGGCAATTACAGTAACCAGCCCAGCATCAACAAGGTCATCAATAACTGTTTGGCAGTCTTTGTAAGCTTGTGGTGCTTCGTCATAAAGCAGCGTTTTATCATTACAGATCACCCTGCTACCAAACGCAGTGCGATATAAATCTTCCTTTTTAAACTTGTGACTCAAACGGCCTTGGCATTCTCCACGCTTCCATTTGCGACCAGCGCCATGTGCAAGGGAGCGTAAGTTTACGTTTTGCTCAGCCGTTGGCTTAACTAAGTAACTGTAATCACCGCGAGAGCCAGGGATCATCACAGCCCCTTGATCGCTAGGTGTAGCGCCTTTTCGATGTAACCAGCCTGCTTGTCCTGCAATCTGTGATTGACTTACAAGGTTATGATTTACATCTAAAACCTCTTCGCCACCAGCGCGAATAGCTTGTAAAAAACGCCGTGCGATCAGTTCTCGGTTTAACTGGGCCCAACGCAGGGCTTCGTCATGTTTGGCCATATAATCTGTAAAGGCATCACTTACTACCTCAAGGCCATCATGGTTATGCTCTGCAATATGCTTAACTAAAATAGCTTGCCCTAAGCCTCTAGAGCCAGAATGCACCAATAGCTGCAATTGTTTAGGTTGTAGGCCTAAAGCAAGTAACGCTTGTTGATCAAACACCTCTTCAATCGCCTGAAATTCAGCGAAATGATTGCCACCACCTATGGTGCCAAGGGCGCTATCAAAACCAGTTTGTGTGATAGCCAGTTCATGTTTTCGCTCGCTAATCAATGTGTGCCAACTTTCATCTAGCGGCTGTTCAACATCGCTTAAGCGTTTTGCGAGCTTATCTACATTTAACTTGGCTAACTTAGTATTGGTTTGCCAAAGCGACATACCGCAGCCAATATCATTCCCCACTAAAGCGGGGTAAATTCTACCTTCTGTAAAAAAGGCAGCCCCAATGGGGTAACCTCGACCTGGGTGTAAATCGGGCATACCCGCTACAGCGTGCATACCAGATAATTCAGAAGTTTTAATTAATTGTTGTATTGCTAGCCCTTCAATCCACGACTCTTTAGACGCAATAAGGCTAACGTTATCAGTAAGTTTTTGGACGGACTTGCCCATAATACCAATTCCTTTCTCTGCAATAGAAAAATGCTAACGAAAAATGATTTGGCAGGTCTTTGATTAATTGATCAGGCTTAGCTTTGAAAAGCTAATAAAGAAATAGCTTCGAGCTAGGCAAGAAAACGACCTGCAAAGGAACAAGTTGTATAAGTCATATTGTTTACTCCTCTACAGTGTGTGAATGGTTAAAATCGCGGCGATTGTAAACACCTTAAAAAGTGAAAGCAACTAAAAATAATCAATCGTTATTATTTACGCCCTTTTTAAATGTTCATCACAACGTGAAAAATGTGCAATTAAGCGCCTATGGGTTGTCATTTAGAGAAAATATGAGCAACCTAAAAATGCCTTAAAAATAATAACAATAGTGACTGCAAGGTTACTCAAAAAGGATGCCGCCATGCTCAAACACCGTATAGCTCACTCACTCATCAGCCTACCACTATTGATTGCTGCCCATGTCAGTAGCGCAGCTGAACTACCACAAGCGATTGATACCGCCTTTCAATCGGCGGTGAGTGCGAAAACGGTGCCGGGCATTACTGTCGCAGTGGCCGATAAATCAGGAATAATCGCGGCAAAGGGTTATGGTTTTGCCGATATAGAAAACCAAGTTTTAATGAGTCCCGAGCATAAGGTTCGCATTGGCAGTGTCTCTAAACTTATTGCTACAGCTGCTATGATGCGCCTTTACGACAAGGGATTGATTAAATTAGACAAACCTATAACCAGCTATGTAACTAACTGGCCAGAGAAACACGCAACTTTAACACTCCGTCAGCTCGCGTCACATACCGCAGGGATCCGCCATTACAAAAAAGGCGCCAATGAGTTTTTACTCAACAAATGGTATGGCGATATTGATAGCGCTTTAGCCATGTTTAAAGATGATCCCCTACTGTTTGAGCCGGGCACCAAACAACAGTATTCAACATTTGCTTGGACATTAGTTAGCGCCGCGATGGAAGGCGCTGATCCGAAACGCAACTTTCGACAAATTATCGAACAAGAAGTCTTCGCGCCACTCAAGTTAAACGACACATACTTTGATGAGCAATTTACCCTGATCCCACATCGCGCAAGACCTTATAGTGTTGATCAGGGCCGTTTAATTAACTCACCGCAAACCGATCATAGCTATAAATGGGCTGGCGGTGGCTTTATTGCAACACCAAGTGATATCGTCAAGTTTGCAGTAGCTCACACGCAGGGTAATTATCTAAAAGCAACCACAGTGGATGAAATGTTTACCCCAGCCAAACTCAATAATGGTGAACAGGTCAATTTTGGTATTGGTTGGATGACAGGTTTCAAAAACTATCAGCAAAGAGAAAAATACCAACATGAAACTGAACTACAAGCATTGATGGCCGACATGCCTCACGCCGTAATGCACTCTGGCGGTAGTATGGGTGGCATTACCATGACCATTATGTGTGTTGATCATCAACGCGCGGTGACTGTGGTTAAAAACGTCAATGGTGATAACAGCGCAGATGTATTTGCGCTTGCCCTACAAACCCTGAGCTATTATCACCAAGACCTCTGATTCTACTTAACAACTCGCTTAATCTAGTGAGCAATTTTAAGACAACTAAACCTTGTTGATAACAAGGCAAAAACTTCGTTGCTCTCGACAATTGCTCCTGCATCCATACAGTCGTCAATAAGACGTTTTTAATGACGGTAGCGACAGGTCTAACCCCTTAAAATAATTAAGTATTATTTAGAAGCAGCATTATTTATTACTTTAATGTTTCTTCCAGCCACTCCAAACATCGTCTTGTTGGTTAGCTTTATCTTTTTTCTTTTTCTTACCTGTTCCCGCAGGTTTCGCTACGGGCTTATCGTTTTTAAGTGCCTGGGCAGCATCAAGGTTTGCTTGATTTACGGTAAAACCTGCCACTTCTTCACGCTCTAAACGAAATTTATTTTTCTTTTCGATAATTTTAAAATGATGAAAGTCTTCGTAATCAATCAGTGATAACGCTAAGCCTATTTCTCCGGCGCGGCCACTTCGGCCAATACGGTGCATGTAATCGGCAGGGCTACGCGGTAAATTAAAATTAATCACTACAGGCAATTTAGCAATATCTAAACCACGAGCAGCAATATCAGTGGCAATTAACACCTCAATTTCGCCATTTTTAAACTTTTCGATTACGCGAGTACGCTCACTTTGGCCTTTATCACCATGAAATACTTGTGCATTGATGCCACGCTTTTCAAGCTTATTTGCTAAATGCTCACAATCTTTTTTTGCATTCACAAAAATCAGCGTTTGGCGCCATTTATGGTTTTTTATCAAGTGCGCTAAAACTGTGGTCTTCTCACCTTTATTAACGGTAAATACACGCTGTACTAGAGTGCTCTCCTGTTTGCTTTGCACTTGTATTTCTACAGGGTCATTTAACAGCTTTTGGGTTAATAATTTAACCTGCTCTGGAAACGTTGCAGAAAACAGCATTGTTTGTTTTTTAGCGGGCATAAGTGCTAATAGCTCAGCAAGTTCTTCGGTAAAACCAAGACTCAACATGCGGTCTGCTTCATCAAGCACTAAGGTGTTTACGTTATCAAGCTTAATAGCATTGCTTGAAATCAAATCAAGTAAACGCCCAGGAGTTGCAACGATAATATCTGCACCGCCTCGCAATGCTTGCATTTGCGCATTCACCGACACACCACCGAATACCGCGACAGTTTTAATCGCACCATTAAAGTTTGCAGAATATGATTTAACGCTATCAGCTACTTGCACCGCGAGTTCTCGGGTTGGCACTAAAATAAGCCCTGAAACAAAGTTACCTTTGCCTTGTGTTTTTTTAACTGCCTTACCTAAAAACACTTTTGCAACATAGGCAAAGCAAATGTCGCTGTTTTACCTGAACCGGTATTTGCTCCTGCAATTAAGTCACTACCCGCTAAAATGCTTGGAATTGCTTTTGCCTGAATAGGTGTTGGCTGGGTATATTCAAGATCCGCCAATCGAGCAAGTAGCTCTGGAATAAGGCCAAGTTCGTTGAAATTGCGCGAGTTTGTGGCTGAGGTCATAAAAAGTGTGGGCTCATTACTAAAATAGCCTGCGATTTTAGCGCATTAATTACCCATAAAGTAGGAATTAGTGATTTAAATAACTTTTAGATAACAGCCACTGGTTTATGGTAATTGCTCAATATTAAAATGAGTGCTTAAAAGCCAACAACTAAGTTGGCTATATTATTAACTCTTACTCAACTGTGCTTCTAACCTCGTTTTTGTCTCTTTTAAGTAATCTGGGTAGGGGTACGAGTCATCTGCAACAGCGATTGCAGCCTCAATTTGAACTAATGCTTGGCGAGTATTACCTTGCATCTCATAGCCATATGACAATGCTGACAGTGCATACGCTGATTTAGGGTAGTTTTTGATATTGTACTTAAACACCTTAATAGCCCGCTCAAATTGCTGGTTATCCGTTAAGCTGTAACCCAGCATCCTAACAGCGCGGTCTGGTGGCGCTATTTGCTCGCCCCATTGCTGAGATAAACGTTGATAATAGGCATCAATTGATGAAACATCATCGCCTAGTGCACTCAAAGGCATATGTTTAGATAAAAATAAGCCATGGTACGCATTAAATGCCCCAGCAGCTGAGGTTAGGTTATGCGAAACGCCTGCAAAGGCGTCGCTCTTAAAGCGCAGATTTGGCACTTTACTATTTTGCATCGTTTGCTGCATATCATCGTATCTTTCGCGCATAATGCCGGCTTCTTCACCGATATTCATATATACATAGCTGTTAATACTTTTGGCTTTAGTAACAAAGGTATTTAGACTCTTAGCCGGGGCGCCATAGTTCCACCATACCGCAGGGCTATAAGCAATGTGCGCTTGAAATAACTCAGGGTCAGCTTGCATTGCGTAAAGAGCAAATACACCCGCAGCAGAGGCTCCTGCGATAACTCTATAATCATGAGTACGATACTGTTTATTAACCAAAGGCATCAGTTCTTGCTCTACGAAAGCTAAAAACTTTGCTGCACCACCGCCTTCGCCAACAGGCCCTTGTGGTTCTTTGTTCACTGTAGGATAAAAATCTCTAAGTCGATTAGTACTTTCAATTGCAACTACAATCACCTCTGGCGCTTGATCATTTTGTTGTAAGCGTTCAAGCACAGCATTAATTAAGGGTAAATTACCGGCCCCATCCAAACGATAAATAACGGGATACCTTTTGTTTGGATGTGTTTGATAGCTTTTTGGCAATTGCACAACGACAGTGCGTTGCTCACTAAGATTACTTGATTCGATAGTATGCGTATGTTGGCTGTAATTTGTAACCGCCTCATCTGCAGCGGGTTGAGCCATTACATGACTAGTACAGAGTAAAAAACCACTAATACAGAGTAACTTAAATAGTCGCACGACTTATCCTTAAGAAATATTGGTAATTTTTTAAGCTAACAGAATTGCAGGTACAAACAAAGATAACTTATGTACTTTTTCGTAAAAAAGTACATGAAAGTCATTCTTTTAGCTAAAGCGTATGGCGCAATATTTGCCCAGCGCTTTTACCCGTCATGCCATCCGGTGATTTAATGACTTGGCCATTAATAATGACGAATTCAATTCCTTCTGCGTACTGATGTGTTGCGCTAAACGTTGATTTATCAGCAACCGTAGCAGCGTCAAGTATGACAATATCAGCAGCATAGCCTTGTGCTATCACTCCTCGGTCAGTTAGGCCCATTCTTGCTGCGGGTAGACTGGTCATTTTACGTATTGCATCAGGTAACGAAATCACTCCTTGTTCACGCACATAATGACCTAGTACTCTGGGGAAAGTGCCGTACCCGCGTGGATGGGGGTTGCCCTTACCAAGTTCTGAACCACCCGCATCGGTGGCGATTGCAGTAATTGGGTAAGCCATGATGTACTTAACATCATCTTCATTAATAGCGTGGAAGATCCCCTGAGCACCACCATTTGCTTGAATTTCCATGGCAAGTTCAGCGGCTTCATCAATACTTTGCACTCGCCCTTCACGTTTTAATACTTCAGCAAAGGTTAGCCCATCCCATGCAGGGTTTGCCGCATAATGCGCTATTTGCAACCTTGCGGGGTCACCACCGCCCCTGTCTTCACGGATATTTTTGATCAAACCTTGTTTTATTTTTTGCCTTAACTCTGGATTTTGTAGACGCTTTTCAACTTCAGCTTGGCCACCAGCCAATGACCATGCAGGAAATAAAATAGCAAATCGCGTAGAAGAAGCCGTGTAAGGATACTGATCGAGGGTGACATCTAAACCCGCTTTACGAGCATCACGGATCATCTGAATAGTGTGCTTACTCTCACCCCAATTTGGATGACCAATCAGCTTATGATGAGAGATATGCACAGGAATACCTGTCTCTTTTGCAACATCGAGCACTTCATTCATCGCCGTGACAATCTCTGCGCCTTCATCGCGCATATGAGAGGCAAAAAACCCTTGCTGAGCATGAGCGGTTTCGGCAAGCACCTTTACCTCAGCAAAGTTTGAGTACACACCTGGAACATATTTTAGCCCAGTCGATAAACCAAACGCCCCCTGCTGCATCGCTTTATCGACCAATGCTTGCATTGCTTTTAGCTCATCAGCGCTGGCAAGTCGTTGCTCTTCACCCATAACAGCTTTACGAACATCATTATGGCCAATTAATAAGGCTAAGTTAGGCCCTAGAGGTGAACGCTCGGTTTGCGCAAAAAATTGCTTAAAGTCGACAGGAGAAAAACCACAGTTACCGCCCAAAATAGTGGTAATACCCTGCTGCACTAAGTTATCGAGCAGAGGTAGCTCTACAATTGAACGCTCAGCATGGGAATGTAAATCGATAAAGCCCGGCGCTACAACCTTGCCATTGGCATCTATAACTTGTTGAGCTTTGTCAGCGGCCATATCACCAATTTTAGTGATCTTGCCACTTTCAATACCAACATCTGCGCGAACCGCTTTGCCGCCAAGACCATCGAGCAACATCGCGTTTTTGATGATGAGATCAAAAGATTGCCCATAAGCAATCCCCGAGCTGAGCACTAATACAGAGAATCCTATTGAAGTTAAAACACTGCGCTTTTTCATTGTTATTATCCTTAGCCTGAGTGTTTAACCATCCTAATCAATTGCAATACAAATTGCATCAGTGAACACTAATTAAGCAAATTACAGACACAAAAAAGCCGGCTAATTAGCCGGCTCTCGATACTTTAACTTACTCTACCGTCACCGATTTTGCTAGGTTTCGAGGTTGGTCTACGTCGGTGCCTTTAATAACCGCGACATAGTATGAAAGAAGCTGAAGTGGAATTGTATATACAACTGGGGCAATCACGTCATCTACATGGTTTACGTTGATTACACGCATTGTTTCGTCAGATTCAAACGCTGAGTCTTTGTCTGCGAATACATAGATAATACCGCCACGAGCACGTACTTCTTCTACGTTTGATTTAAGCTTTTCAAGTAGTTCGTTGTTTGGTGCCACAACAATGATTGGCATGTCGGCATCAATCAACGCAAGAGGGCCATGCTTAAGCTCACCCGCCGCGTATGCTTCGGCGTGAATGTATGAAATTTCTTTCAGCTTAAGTGCACCTTCCATCGCGATTGGGTACTGTGAACCACGACCTAAGAACAGTGAGTGGTGCTTATCAGCGAATTCTTCAGCTAAATCTTCAATCCCTTCTGCAAGTAGTAATGCTTCTTCTAACTTGTTAGGAAGTGTTTTAATTGCATTCACAATCGCACTTTGATCTAGGCCTTTTTCTTGGGCAATAGATGCCGTTAGCATTAATAAGCCAACAAGTTGTGTGGTGAAAGCTTTAGTTGATGCAACACCAATTTCAGCACCTGCTTTTGTCATAAAGGCTAAATCAGATTCACGTACTAACGATGAACCCGGTACGTTACAAATGGTCATTGACGCCATGTAACCTTGCTGTTTTGCAAGACGAAGTGCAGCAAGCGTATCGGCTGTTTCACCAGACTGTGAAATTGTCACAAGTAAGCTGTTTTCATGTACAAATGATTCACGGTAACGGAACTCAGAAGCAATCTCGACATTACAGCTTACGCCTGCAAACTGCTCAAGCCAGTAACGAGCAACCATGCCTGAGTGATATGATGTACCACAGGCAATAATTTGTACGTGTTTTACGTCTTTAAAGATTTGCTGAGCGCTTTCGCCAAAGGCATCAATCGCGACAGTATCATTAACTAGGCGGCCATCAAGCGTGTTACGTACAGCAAGTGGCTGCTCGTAAATTTCTTTCAGCATGTAGTGACGATATTCGCCTTTACCTGATGCATCTTGCGTAATGTTTGATTCAATCACTTCGCGCTCAACTGCGTCGCCGTTTGCATCAAAGATTTCAACACTGTCGCGAGTAATACGAGCAACATCGCCTTCTTCAAGGTAAATAAAGCTACGTGTAACAGGTAATAAAGCAAGTTGGTCAGAGGCAATAAAGTTTTCGCCAAGACCTAAACCAATCACCAATGGGCTACCTGAGCGCGCTACGATGATTTCGTTGTCGTTCGCTTTATCAAAAACAACTGTACCAAATGCACCTTCAAACTGCTTCACAGCAGCCTGTACTGCAGCTAAAAGCGTATCGTGTTGTTGGCGAAGTTGGTGAATAAGGTGCACCATAACTTCAGTGTCTGTTTCTGATAAAAACTCATAACCGTCGCCTTTTAGCGCATCGCGTAGGCTGGCATGGTTTTCAATAATACCGTTATGAACGAGGGCAATTTCGCTGTTCGAAATATGAGGGTGTGCATTCGCTTCGGTTACACTACCATGGGTAGCCCAACGTGTATGTGCAATACCAGTAGTGCCTTTAACAGCAGCTTCATTCAGTGCCGCTTCAAGGTTAGCAACCTTACCCACTGCTTTTACAGTGTTAAGCTCAGTACCTTTAAGTAAAGCCACACCTGCTGAGTCATAGCCACGGTATTCAAGGCGTTTTAGGCCTTCAACAAGAATTTTATTTACTGGGCGTTCTGCAACAGCCCCTACGATTCCACACATAATCTCTCCTTTTGCACATGCCAAAGTGTTTTACTTTGGGCGAGATGTGTTGTCATAAAATGATGCGTAATAAGGTGTTGTCGGTCTTATTACGGGTTATTCAATTTCTGCACAGATCAACTGCACGCCACATGCTGTTATCGCCTCGCGCTTATCTGCGCTTAGGTTGTTGTCTGTGATAACTGTGGTTACACGCTGCCAAGGCAGTTCTAAATTCGGTATTTTTCGGCCAATTTTTTCTGACTCAACCAGCACCACTACCTCACGGGCAGCTTCAGCCATCACCTGGCTAAGCCCCACTAATTCATTGAAGGTTGTAGTACCTCTATCAATATCAATGCCATCGGCACCAATAAAAAGTTGGTCAAAGTCGTAAGAGCGTAGAACATTCTCCGCAACTTGGCCCTGAAACGATTCTGAATGTGGATCCCAAGTTCCGCCGGTCATCAAAAGTGTTGGCTCATTTTCTAATGAAAGCAGTCGATTAGCGACATTTATAGCATTTGTCATCACCACTAAACCGCGTTTACTAGCAAGCTCAGGGATCATCGCTGCTGTAGTGCGACCGCTATCAATGATGATGCGGTTATGATCTTTAATAAGCTTTGCAGCCGCCTGTGCGATTGCCATTTTGCGAAGCGAGTCGCTTTTCTCGTTGCTATTTGCAACGATTTCTTGCGGCAATGCAATAGCGCCACCGTAACGGCGTAGCAACAAGCCACTTTTTTCAAGGGCTGTCAGATCTTTACGAATCGTCACTTCAGAGGTTTGAAACTGCTCAGCTAACGCTTCAACAGCAACTTCTCCAAGTTCATTCACTTGGCTTAAGATAGTATGGCGACGTTGTTGAGTGTTTCGTTTTGTCATAAAGTGAACTACATAAGTTTCGTTTCGAAAGTTCTGAGATTTTAAACGAAACAATATAAATGGCAAGTGAATGATCGTTAACCTACACAGCTTTAATTTTGATCTTCATCACCAACACGCTAAGCTATTGGCAAATATAACCATGAACATGCCCCATGAAAGAGTTTAATAGCCTCGATAAGTCCTTACTCGAACAACGAAAAAATGCCCATGAAGTTTGTCGTTTATTTGCCAAAAGCCCCAGTAAAGGCAATTTAAAACGACTAAAAGGCATGTTTGCTCACTGTGGCGAACAGGTTGTTATTGAAGCAGGTTTTCATTGTGATTATGGCAGTGGTATTAAAATAGGTGATCGAACCTTCATAAATATTAACTGTACAATGCTTGATGCGCCACTATCTGATGCGCAAATTACGATCGGCGATGACTGCTTAATAGGCCCTAATGTACAAATACTCGCGGTATCGCATGCAGTAAACCCAACCGAGCGTTTAGCAAAAGCTAATTTTGCAGCGCCGATTAGCATTGGCAACAATGTATGGATTGGTGCAGGCGCTATTATACTTGCGGGTATTAAAGTTGCTGATAATTCAGTGATTGGCGCAGGGGCTATAGTTACCAAAGATGTCGCGGCAAATACTCTAGTAGCAGGTAACCCTGCGGTGAAGGTTAAAGACCTTTAACCCTATCTTTACGCGCTAAAGCACGCCCTACGTAGGTAGTTATTTATGGCGTCGTATTTAAAACTAAAAAAGCCCAGCTGTATTGCTGGGCTTATAATTAGGAGTTAGTTAACTGTTATTCATATCGCAAGATAAGCGATGGTCTGGTGCTTGCGGCCTTAAAGGCTAAGCTTGCAACGGTAATCCAGGTAATCGCTGCCACCGCGACGGCGGCAACTAAATACACCCATACAGCTTGTTCTATGCGGTCATTAAAGTTAGCTAACCAATCTCCTACTAAGAAGTAAGTCACTGGATACGCAATAGCAATACTGAGCGCCACCAGCACTAAGAACTCTTTAGCAATAATATTAACGATACTGATGCGAGATGCACCTAGCACTTTTCGAACGGCCACTTCTTTTTGACGACGCACTGTTGCAAACGAAGCCAAACCAAAGGTACCTAAACAAGTTAAGAACACGGCAAGAGCGGTAAAGATTAAAACGACATTCGAAATTCGCTCATCACCTTTTAACAGGGTTTTGTAGTTGTCTGCGAGTAAGTTAATTTTTGGCTCATAGATATTGGCTGTGCTTGCTAATACTTCAGCGATCTGAGCTTTAATGTAAGGCAAGTTTTGCTGATCAATCGTTAAAATTAGTTCTGATACTGGTGATAAAAAGTTAAAGCCACATAAGAACATAATATTTGAGTTGGCATCTTTAGCATTACCTACTTTTACGTCTTCAACCACACCCACAACACGCATATCTACGCCGCGACCTGAGTCTTTAATTACCTTACCAATAATGTCACTCATGTTAGTGTAACCCGCTTGTCTTGCGACAGATTCAGTCACGATGGTGCCCGTACTTGTTACTCCATTTTCACGGCTTGCCCAATCACCAGCAAACTCACGACTAAAGTCACGACCAGCAACCAGTTTTAATCCTAGTGTTTTTACAACATCGTAGCTTGCGCCAACAACAGGCGTTAAGCTGCCAGAGGCTTCACCATTTGGCCACGTTGGCATAAGTGTATTATTGATTGAAACGGTTAAACGGGTATCAATGACTGTTGTTTGCTGTACGCCTTGAATTGCGCTAATACGGTTAACTAAGGCATTTTTTTCTTTCGTGAATACTTCGCCTACAGGTAGCTCTGAAATAACCAATCTTTGTGTTGTTTCATAGCCTAAAGGTAAGCTCTGCAAGTAAGTTAATTGCTTTAACAAGGTAACAGAGGCAATAATTAAACCTATTGCTAATGAAGCCTGTAAGGTTAGTAAGCTCTTACGAACCCATATTGCAGTATTACCACGTTGTAAGTCTCCACTTAAAACGCGTTTTGCACTGAATGACGAAATAAAGAATGCAGGATAAAGCCCAGCTAATATACCCACAGCAATTGCGACTACAATAATTGCAATGCCAAATTCAGAGGCATAATTCACGACCAATTCGCGGTCTACTAGTTGATTAAAGCTTGGTAAAAATAGCTCCACTAAAGCACATGCAATCACCATTGAAAGCATTGATACCAACACAGATTCAGATAAAAACTGCGTTACTAATTGGCCTTTACTTGCGCCAAGCGCTTTACGCACACCCACTTCTTTTGCACGTTTCGTCGATTGAGCGACGGTCATATTGATGAAGTTAAAACCTGCAATAAGAATAAGTAACACGCTTAAACCAACACAGATCATGACCACTTGTTTAGCACCACCTGCTTTCATCTCAAACGGTGATTTTGCCGTTAGGTGCAAATCAAGTAATGGATGCAGCTCTAAACTAACTTGCTCCAGCATCGAATTGCTAAAAAAGCGCTCTGTTAAGGTTTTAGCTAATGCATCGGTATCGGTGCCCTCAGCTACACGTATATAAACATAACTACTGTTGATGTCTATTTTGCTTGGATCATGCTTAACATAAACAAGATTTTTAAAGGCAAAGTGAGTGTTGTCTGCTAAATCTGCAAACACGGCACGCACTGTGTATTGTCCTTGTTCATGCGTAAGTGTTTCACCAATCACATCGATGCGACCAAAAATGCGCAGTGCTTCTGACTCACTTAAAGCGAGGCTGTCTGGAGTACTCATTGCTGTTGTTAAGTCACCCGCAATCGTCTCCATAGCAATAAAATTTTCAATATTTGCTGTAGCACCATATAAGGCATTTAACTTATAGCCTTGGTTGCGGTAACTCACATCAACCATGGCTTCACGAGTCAACTCGACCATAGTTAATCCGAATACTTCTTCAACTTGGCTGTAATCTTCGGCCTGCTTTGACTGCACATAATTAAAAATAGGCACCACAGCTAAACCGAGTTTTGAGAAGTCCTGGCCAACGCGATAAACACGCTCAGCATGTGGCTGTTGGCTATCGTACGAAAGCTCATTTTTTGCAAACAAAGCAACTAGAATTGCCGCAGCTAAGCCCACACTTAAACCCAGAACATTTAAAATAAAGTGCTGCTTTTGGTTTTTAAACGCACGCGACGCGGTGATCAAATAACTTAAAATCATGTTATGCCACCTCTGCTGTTTGTTGAACACGGTTAGCTTTATCAACCATCACTTGGCCATCAAGTAAGCGCACTAAACGGTCAGCATAATTGCCTTCTTTTTCTGAGTGAGTAACCACAATTACCGTGGTACCTTCGCGATTTAGCTCACGCAGCATCGCCATGACTTCATCACCATTTTTTGAATCAAGGTTACCCGTAGGCTCATCCGCTAAGATTAGTTTTGGATTAATCACCAGAGCTCGGGCTACTGCTACACGTTGCTGCTGACCACCCGATAGCTGCTGCGGTAAGTGATCTGCTCTATGGTCGATTGCAACACGTTTTAAGATTGCGTCTACTCGCTGTTTACGTTCACTTTTTGAGATGTTTTGATATTGTAGTGGCAGCTCAACGTTTTCAAATACTGTTAATTCATCAATTAAGTTAAAGCTTTGGAAAACAAAACCAATCGACGCTTTTCTAAGTGCCGCTAATTGTTTTTCACCAAACCCTGCGATGTCTTCGCCTAAAAATTCAAAACTGCCTGCCGATGGCGAATCCAACATACCTAAAATAGAAAGTAATGTTGATTTACCACAGCCAGATGGCCCCATAATGGCAAGAAACTCGCCTTCGTTTACATGTAAGTTAATGTTATTAAGCGCTGTTGTTTCAACATCTTGAGTACGGAATACGCGTGATAAGTTAGTTAATTTAATCATTGTTTTTATCCTTAAAATTGTAGTTGTTGTGCTTTATCAAAGTTGCTATAGCTAGAGGTGATCACGCGATCTCCGGCGCTTAGGCCACTTAACACTTCATAATAGTTTTGATTCTTTTTGCCAAGACGAATGTCTTTTCGTACTGCACGATTGCCATCTTTATCCATGACATAAACCCAGTTACCTCCTGAGCTGGTAAAAAATGCGCCGCGCTCAAGTAATAAAGCAGTGCCTTTGCTATCACCTAGCATCAGCTGCACATCAAGGCTTTGCCCACGTTTTATGTTGCTCGTGCCGTTTGGTAAGTCGACCTCAACCTGAAACTGTGATTGCTGAACACGGCTATCAATTTTGCTAACCGTGGCCGCAATTTCGCCTTGCTCGTGTTCAATAAGCACTTGCATACCTGTTTGAACTTGGCTCAGGTAAAACTCATCTAGTCTCACAACTAGCTTGTATTCATTAGGAATATCAATCTGCCCTAGGCGAGCACCACGACCTTTTGATTCACCAATTTCAACATCAAGCTCACTTAAATAACCGTCTGCTGGTGCTGTTACGAGTAAGTTTTCAAGGTTCTTTCGCGCAAACTGTAGGTTTTTCTCTAGCATGTCGGCGCTATCTTTTAACTGAGCTACTTGAACTTCACGAATGCTGTTTTCTTGCTTTTGACGCTCAAGGGTTAGTTCTTTACGCGCTTTGTAATACGCTAAGTCTTCTTGAATTTCAGATAATTGCTCTTGTGCTAACACACCCGTTTTCACTAGCGGCTGAGTCTGTTTTAAGCGACGCGATAAATGCGTAATTTTAAGGTCTATTTCAAGCAAATCACGGCGTAAGTTTAAACGACTGGTTTCCATATTCATTTGCGTGTTACGTAAAAAGTTAAGCTGCTCAGTCACCTGTGCTTCACGGCTCATCACATCAAGCTGCAAATTGGTATTACTTAAACGCACAAGGGGTTGGCCTTTTTTAACAAACTCACCTTGCTCAACAAGTCGCTCTTCGACTTGGCCTCCGGCAATGGTGTCGAGGTAAATAGTCGTGCGAGGCATAACCTGACCACGAAGACTTAAAGCATCAACAAATTCACCTTGTTGTACTGTGCTAATCGTTAAGCTTGTTGCGGTTACTTGCTGGCTACGACCTGTTTGCTCAGTTTGTGTGAAACCATAAGCTGCAGCCGCAACAGCTAAGCATGCCGCTGCAATGAGTGATTTCTTAAAAAATGCTTTGTTATTTGAGCGTGTAATTTTCTTATCCATGTTGACGACTTTAAGTTATCTAGGTGCTAATTACCTATAGATAAAACAACTCTTGTGCCAACTTTTATTTTTATTAAATTACAACAACTTACATAAAAACCAATAAAGATGCATATAATCAAGTGTCCGCTTATAGAACACTTCAAAACCCATATATCGTCCATAAATGGACACTCTTACTATTTTCAATTAGTCTTAGTGTTCCCATAAAGGAATAACAATAAATAGCTATGAAACAAGCAGGATCAATTCTTATCGTCGATGATAACCCCGACGTACTTATCGCCGCACGATTACTTTTAAAGCAGCATTATCAGGTTGTAAAAACCACAGATAACCCCTTTGATATCGAAGGTATCATTAACGCACAGCATGAGGCGGATCAGGCCATAGATGTTGTGTTACTCGATATGAACTTCACGCAAGACTCAATTAGTGGCAAAGAAGGATTCTACTGGCTAAAAAAATCATGAGCCAAGACACAAACATTGCGGTACTGCTTATGACGGCCTACAGCGATATTCAGCTAGCGGTCGAAGCAATTAAGGCCGGTGCCTCTGACTTTATTGCCAAGCCTTGGCAAAATGAGCAATTACTCGGTGCTGTAGCGGCGGCATTTTCACACGCTAAAGACAAACAGCAAGTTGGTAAACTTACAAAGCAAAAACAAGCCTTGCAGCAGTCAATCGGCAATCAACCATTTGAGTTTTTAGGCCAAAGTGATGCCATGCAGCAGGTTTTTTCGGTAATCGACAAAGCAGCCAACACAGATGCCAACATATTGATTAGTGGCGAAAGTGGCACAGGTAAAGAACTCACCGCACATGCAATCCACAATGCAAGCCAGCGCCAAAGCCAACCCTTCATAAGCCTAGACATGGGCTCACTGGCCGAAAGCCTGTTTGAAAGCGAACTATTTGGCCATAAAAAAGGGGCGTTTACTGGCGCGAAAGAAGATCGCATTGGCCGATTTGAGCTTGCTCATGGTGGTAGTTTATTTTTAGACGAGCTAGGTAATTTACCGCTTAACCAACAAGTTAAGCTACTTGCGGCACTACAAAACAGGCAAATAACACCGGTTGGTGGCTCAAAAGTCATCGATATTGATATTCGTTTGATCTGTGCAACCAATGAAAACCTCGAACAAGCAGTGACTGAAGGTAAATTTAGGCAAGACTTACTGTACCGTGTTAATACCGTAGAGATCCGTTTACCAGCTCTGCGTGAGCGCAGTGAAGACATTCCATTACTGTGTAACTACTACTTGCAGCACTTTGCACATAAATACAAACGTGAGCTCTCGATTGCGGCATCAGATATGACACGTTTAAGCCAGTATCATTGGCCAGGCAATGTCCGTGAACTTGCGCATGCAATTGAGCGAGCAGTCATCCTCTCAGAAGGTACAGAGCTCGATATAAGCTCAGTGATAAGCTCACCAAATCCTGCTGTTAGCACAAGTGAGCTCTCTTCAAATGCCACTGACTACGACACTTTTGATCTTGAAATCATCGAGCAGAGAACCGTTCGTGCAGCTTTAAAGCATTTTCAAGGGAACGTGAGTCATGCAGCAAAAGCGCTCGGCCTAACACGCGGAGCCATGTATCGTCGTTTAGAAAAATATGGACTTTAATCTATGCGAAATTTCATTAGCTTAGCCTGCCTATTAGCTGCACTAATTGGTTTATCAATAGCTTTGTTTTGGCAAGTAGAGCAAAGCGGGTTTTCTGCAATTTCGGCACTTTTAGTTATTTTAAATTTGGTATGTGCCGCGCAAATTTTTAATTTATTTAAACGCCAAACAAGGCGTGCAGATATGGTGTTTCGCGCTTTAGCAAATGGAGACAGCACATTAGGCTTTGGCGACCAACACCCTATGCAGCAGCAATTTGAGCAGGTTAAACAACAAATTCAGGCTGCACGTTTTAATGCAGAGCAACAAGCCCAGTTCTTACAAGCGCTATTAATTCATATCGATTTAGCAGTATTAGTATGTGACGAACAAGGCACTATTATTGAAAGCAATCCGGCGGTTAGTCGTTTGCTTGGGCAGGCTGTAAAGCACATCGATGATTTAGGTGTAATAGCCAACCTAGTCCAAGACGCTAAACAAAATAGCCGTAATACCGTGCCATGGCAAAATGGTGAGCAGCACGATACGTTATCTGTGCAGATCAGTATTGCCGAGATCCAAGGTAAAGTTCGTAAAGTGATCAGTTTGCAATCTATTCATGATCAGCTGCAATTAAAAGAGCAACAAGCTTATAAGCGTCTTACCAAAGTACTAACCCATGAAATTGCTAATTCGATTACGCCACTCTCTTCATTAGCACAAACTTGTACGGCACTGCTGCCAAATGAGCTTAGTTTTGATGATCAGGAAGATAAACAAGACTTGCAACTCGCCCTAACAACGCTCGCATCGCGAACCGAGCATTTAGGGGAGTTTATAGCGCAATTTAAAAAGGTTAGTAGCTTACCTGCCCCACACTTACAGCCACATATTCTGGCCGATCTTGCCAAGCAAGTTGTTGCTCTGCACTCACAACAAGCTAAGCAACTTAATATTACGTTGAATTTATCGGTGCAAAGCCAGCAGTTAGTAATGATAGATAGAGGCCAAGTTGAACAAGTAATAATAAACCTGCTTACAAATGCCCTTGATGTCCTTAAGCAGTTAAATAGTCCAGAGTCAGCAAAGTGCATTGAAGTAAGCATTGCACAAAATGCTAATCAGCAACTGTATTTAGAGGTCAGCGACAATGGTACAGGTATCAGCGATCATGTGATTGAGATGATTTTTGTGCCATTTTTTACTACCAAACAACAAGGCTCAGGAATAGGCTTAAGTTTATCGCGCCAGATCATGCTCAATCATGGCGGCGATCTGGTTTATATCAAACGCCAGCAAGGAGCCTGCTTTCGTCGCGTGTTCGGCTAACTTACATAGTTAGAACACTTACTTACAATTTGCTAAGGCGCTGTTTGGTATCATGTACCCATTAACGTTTAATGGACTAACCAATATGCGAAACCTTGCCTTAGCACTGTTTTCTTCACTTGCCTTCATTCCTGCTACAAGCTTTGCTGGTATTTATGACAGCCCTAATATGAACCTGTTTGTTAAATCAGAGCATAATAGTACTGATTCAATCACCTCAGCCGGCATCGAAGTTATGGCTAAAAATAACTACAGCAATTTCGGCGCAGCATTTACAACGGCACTAGGCTCAGCAGAAGTATTTACTAAAAAAGGTGATCGGGAGACATTTCTCACCTTAGATAGCGGCATCAAATTTGGTTATTTCAGTGATTTTTTTGTCTATGGCGAAGTAGGCTTAGATTTAATTGAGCTTGCTGTATACGACGACCGCGATGACCACGACTACAGCGACCGCTATGATGACGACCACAATAATATTGATGGCTATGTTGGTGTGGGTATGGGCGTGGACTCAAAGCCATTCAGAATAGAGATCTATGCCAGAGCCAGAGAAATAGACAGCCGCTATTGGGAAGCACAAAACCATGGTTATGCTGGGTTACAAGTAAGTATTTCGTTTTAACTTCAATTGGGTGAGTAAGTTAGCGAGCTGTTAATCTAATGGTCATTTTTAGCTCACCCTATGTTAAGCTTAGGCGCTTTAGTTTACCCGCACCTAAGTTAACGGAGTATTTTAATACGTGTTTTTAAATCGATTTTTAGGCCTTGTTGTTGTTTCTCTTATTGTAACAGGCTGTCAGACTGCCCCTGAGTCTCTTCCCGAAAAGAAGCCCACCATCAAAGCCAATCCTGGTACTGTGGTTGCAGAAGCTAAAACAAAACAAGTAGACGCGGTGACACCGCTCAAACCAAGTGAGCTTGATGACGTATGGCAGCGTATTCGCATTCAACTACAGTTTAGCGATTCAAGTCACCCAGATGTGCAAAAGCGCATTGCTTGGTACCTTACTCATCCAAATTACATGGAAGAAATAAGCCGCCGTGCAGCGCCGTATTTGTATCATATCGTTACAGAAGTAGAAAACCGTGACTTACCAATAGAACTCGCTCTAATGCCGCTTATAGAGAGCGATTTTGATGCCAGTGCCTATTCGCACAAACATGCATCGGGTTTATGGCAACTCACCCCTCAATCGCCAAATACTTCAAAGTAAAAATTACCCCTTGGTATGATGGTCGCCAAGATGTGGTCGACAGCACCCGTGCTGCTTTGGATTTTATGGAATACCTTTATAAACGCTTTGATGGCGATTGGTATCACGCTATTGCTGCCTACAATATTGGTGAAGGGCGAGTATTACAGGCAATTGCTCGTAATAAAAAACAAGGAAAGTCGACGGACTTCTTTAGTTTAAAACTACCGTCGCAAACCAAACAATACGTGCCTAAGTTACTGGCCGCAGCACAATTATTAAAACACCAAAAAATGATATTCCCTGCGATTAAGAATGAGCAGGCGATTGCGACCTTACCATTGACTGGTGCAGTGATCTTGGCAGACAAAGCGAAATGGCAAGAGCTTGAAGAGCTAAACCATGGTGTTATCCGATACCCAGCGGTGATTGATGCGCCACATATTGTGGTTCCCAAAGATCAGCAAGCAAGTTATCAAATTCTATTAGCTAATCAAAAGAGCAATGATTATAGCCAGTGGCAACATTACACAGTTAAACGCGGTGATAGCTTAAGTGTGATTGCAAAGAACTATAAAGTAACAGTTAGCCAACTGAAAACCTTCAATAACCTAAAAACAAACACCATTCGTATTGGTCAAAAACTGATATTGCCGCAATTGGCTGATCAGCAAATCGAGTATAAGGTGAAATCTGGCGACAGCCTTTGGAAGATTGCAAAGCAATACAAAGTCAGTATCACTAAGCTTAAACAATGGAATAACCTTTCAAGGGATAATTTAAGAGTAGGTGAAAAGCTCACCGTATTTATCTCAAATAGTTAATACCAAATCAGGGAGTTTTACTCCCTGTCTCTTTTATCTATCCAATTAAAGTTGTATCTTTATTAGTCTATAAAAACAACAATCAATAATTATGGATAATCAGCAACAGGACGTAAGCTGTTCAACAGTTAAAACAGAGCAAGACTCTAACGTTGAAGAGCAAACAAAGACCACACAGCAAAAAACTCAACCTGCTAGCAACCAGCATAAGGCATGGTTTACCAACGAGCGACTAAACCTATTTCTCGCACTCTGTGCCATTATTATCTCCGCAGCCTCCTTTTATGCCACTTACTTACAAGCCAGCGCCGCAGAACGACAAGTAAAAGCCGCAACCTGGCCATGGCTCGAAGTGATGACGGGGAATTTTAATGAGGAAAAAATTCTGAAGAAATTACTTTTTACATTAAAAACTCAGGATCAGGCCCAGCCATTATTAAATACGTAAAATTCTTCCATGATGAAAAGCCATATACCGAGATATTTAAAGTAATAAAAGACTGCTGCTTTGACATCTATGCTTACCAAGAGCAATTAAATAAGTTGCAAAGTGAATCACCAGAGATCAATTTCTTTGAAAAATTTGGTTGGTTGTATACCGGCGTTAGTAATAACCGATTATTAGCCTCAGGCGCTGAACTTAATCTTTTTGGTTTTAAGAAAACAGGTTTCAATGCAACTCAGTGGGACAAGGTAAATGACCAACGCTTTAATATCAAAACCGAGATCTGCTACTGCTCGTTGCTAGAACAATGCTATCTAAGCGATGGCCGCGGCGATGTGAGAGAAATACAGCAGTGTGAGTGAGTTAGCGAGTTGCGAGAGTAAAGTTAGCGAGGGGAAAGTTGCAAGAGTAAAGTTTGGAAATCTGCCCAACCTACCAGGAGAATGAACAGGGTTAGCTTAGAATGACTCTGTACTAAACAACACCGCAGTTAGACTTTACTCTTGCTAACTTGCAACTCGCTAACTCATGTCGGGTTTCGCTTCGCTCTACCCAACCTACCTCAAGAATGAATAGGGCACGTTGGATGCTCCAGACGCAAAAAAGCCCGATTCTTTCGAATCGGGCTTTCTCTTATTTGGAGCCTGGCGATGACCTACTTTCACATGGCAAATGCCACACTATCATCGGCGCTGTTTCGTTTCACTACTGAGTTCGGCATGGGGTCAGGTGGGTCCAAAACGCTATTGTCACCAAGCAAATTTGGTTTTAATTCGCTCTTTTGAGCAAATTAATAAATCTGGAATTCTGATATTAAGTAAATGTCTACTTTAGTAACTTAACTTCTGTTCGTTACGCTGTCATAAAACGCGTTTGGCGTTGTATGGTTAAGCCTCACGGGTAATTAGTACAGGTTAGCTTAATGGCTCACACCACTTCCACATCCTGCCTATCAACGTTGTAGTCTTCAACGGCCCTTCAGAGACTTTAAAAGTCTAGTGAGAACTCATCTCGAGGCCTGCTTCGCGCTTAGATGCTTTCAGCGCTTATCAGTTCCGAACGTAGCTACCGGGCAATGCCATTGGCATGACAACCCGAACACCAGCGGTTCGTTCACTCCGGTCCTCTCGTACTAGGAGCAACCCCTCTCAATTCTCAAACGCCCACGGCAGATAGGGACCGAACTGTCTCACGACGTTCTAAACCCAGCTCGCGTACCACTTTAAATGGCGAACAGCCATACCCTTGGGACCGACTTCAGCCCCAGGATGTGATGAGCCGACATCGAGGTGCCAAACACCGCCGTCGATATGAACTCTTGGGCGGTATCAGCCTGTTATCCCCGGAGTACCTTTTATCCGTTGAGCGATGGCCCTTCCATTCAGAACCACCGGATCACTATGACCTACTTTCGTACCTGCTCGACGTGTCTGTCTCGCAGTTAAGCTGGCTTCTACCATTACACTAACCGTACGATGTCCGACCGTACTTAGCCAACCTTCGTGCTCCTCCGTTACTCTTTGGGAGGAGACCGCCCCAGTCAAACTACCCACCAGGCACTGTCCGTAACCCCGATAAGGGGCCGACGTTAGAACATCAAAACTACAAGGGTGGTATTTCAAGGACGGCTCCACAAAGACTAGCGTCTCTGCTTCAAAGCCTCCCACCTATCCTACACATGTAGGTTCAATGTTCAGTGCCAAGCTGTAGTAAAGGTTCACGGGGTCTTTCCGTCTAGCCGCGGGTACACAGCATCTTCACTGCGATTTCAATTTCACTGAGTCTCGGGTGGAGACAGCGTGGCCATGGTTACACCATTCGTGCAGGTCGGAACTTACCCGACAAGGAATTTCGCTACCTTAGGACCGTTATAGTTACGGCCGCCGTTTACCGGGGCTTCGATCAAGAGCTTCGTCCGAAAACTAACCCCATCAATTAACCTTCCGGCACCGGGCAGGTGTCACACCGTATACGTCATCTTGCGATTTTGCACAGTGCTGTGTTTTTAATAAACAGTCCCAGCCACCTGGTCACTGCGGCTCCCGTCCGCTTAGAGAGCAAGTCTCATCACAGATAGGAGCGTACCTTCTCCCGAAGTTACGGTACGATTTTGCCTAGTTCCTTCACCCGAGTTCTCTCAAGCGCCTTAGTATTCTCTACCTGACCACCTGTGTCGGTTTGGGGTACGATTCGGTATAATCTGAAGCTTAGAGGCTTTTCCTGGAAGTATGGCATCAACAACTTCACCACCTTGGTGGCTCGTCTCGTGTCTCAGTCTTAAGAGTCCGGATTTTCCTAAACTCTCAACCTACTCACTTTCACATGGACAACCAACGCCATGCTTGTTTAGCCTGCTCCGTCCCCCCATCGCAATTATACCAAGTACGGGAATATTAACCCGTTTCCCATCGACTACGCCTTTCGGCCTCGCCTTAGGGGTCGACTTACCCTACCCTGATTAACATGGGATAGGAACCCTTGGTCTTCCGGCGTGCGGGTTTTTCACCCGCATTATCGTTACTCATGTCAGCATTCGCACTTCTGATACCTCCAGCATACCTCCCGGTACACCTTCAACGGCTTACAGAACGCTCCCCTACCACTCAAACAAAGTTTGAATCCGCAGCTTCGGTGCATAGTTTAGCCCCGTTACATCTTCCGCGCAGACCGACTCGACCAGTGAGCTATTACGCTTTCTTTAAAGGATGGCTGCTTCTAAGCCAACCTCCTGGCTGTCTGGGCCTTTCCACATCGTTTCCCACTTAACTATGACTTTGGGACCTTAGCTGGCGGTCTGGGTTGTTTCCCTCTTCACGACGGACGTTAGCACCCGCCGTGTGTCTCCCGGATAGTACTTTACGGTATTCGGAGTTTGCAAAGGGTTGGTAAGTCGGGATGACCCCCTAGCCTTAACAGTGCTCTACCCCCGTAAGTATTCGTCCGAGGCTCTACCTAAATAGATTTCGGGGAGAACCAGCTATCTCCCGGTTTGATTAGCCTTTCACTCCTAGCCACAGGTCATCCCCTAACTTTTCAACGTTAGTGGGTTCGGTCCTCCAGTTGATGTTACTCAACCTTCAACCTGCCCATGGCTAGATCACCGGGTTTCGGGTCTATACCTTGCAACTCAACGCCCAGTTAAGACTCGGTTTCCCTACGGCTACCCTAATCGGTTAACCTCGCTACAAAATATAAGTCGCTGACCCATTATACAAAAGGTACGCAGTCACCCTCGAAGGGCTCCTACTGCTTGTACGTACACGGTTTCAGGTTCTATTTCACTCCCCTCACAGGGGTTCTTTTCGCCTTTCCCTCACGGTACTGGTTCACTATCGGTCAGTTGGGAGTATTTAGCCTTAGATGATGGTCCACCTATATTCAGTCAAAGTTTCACGTGCTCCGACCTACTCGATTTCACTTAAGATGCATTTTCGTGTACGGGACTATCACCCTGTATCGTCAAACTTTCCAGAATGTTCCACTAACACATAATAAGCTTAAGGGCTGGTCCGGTTTCGCTCGCCGCTACTTCCGGAATCTCGGTTGATTTCTGTTCCTACGGGTACTTAGATGTTTCAGTTCTCCGCGTTCGCCTCTTACACCTATGTATTCAGTGTAAGATACCTGCAAGCAGGTGGGTTTCCCCATTCGGAAATCCTAGTCTCAAGCGCTTTTTACTAGCTTGACTAGGCTTATCGCAAGTTAATACGTCCTTCATCGCCTCCAACTGCCAAGGCATCCACCGTGTACGCTTAGTCACTTAACCATACAACCCAAACGGGTCTTTGTTAGTGACAGCTGTTAACTTCGCCAGAAGTTAATTCATCAAATAATGATGAGAATACTAAAGTAGATACCGATTAATCATTACTGATTAACTGGCATATTTTTTACTTTTGAAAACTCTTTATAGATACGAATATCTATAAGAATTTTAATATCAGCTTTCCAAATTTTTAAAGAGCATATTAATTAGTTAAACCAAGCGGTTTAGCTAACTAACAATCATCTGTGTGGACACTACGAACAAATAAGTTCTAAATCGTATAAGGAGGTGATCCAGCCCCAGGTTCCCCTAGGGCTACCTTGTTACGACTTCACCCCAGTCATGAATCACTCCGTGGTGAACGTCCTCCCTAAGGTTAGACTATCCACTTCTGGAGCAACCCACTCCCATGGTGTGACGGGCGGTGTGTACAAGGCCCGGGAACGTATTCACCGCATCATTCTGATATGCGATTACTAGCGATTCCGACTTCATGGAGTCGAGTTGCAGACTCCAATCCGGACTACGACGCACTTTAAGTGATTCGCTTACCCTCGCAGGTTCGCAGCACTCTGTATGCGCCATTGTAGCACGTGTGTAGCCCTACACGTAAGGGCCATGATGACTTGACGTCGTCCCCACCTTCCTCCGGTTTATCACCGGCAGTCTCCTTAGAGTTCCCGACCGAATCGCTGGCAACTAAGGATAGGGGTTGCGCTCGTTGCGGGACTTAACCCAACATCTCACAACACGAGCTGACGACAGCCATGCAGCACCTGTATCAGAGTTCCCGAAGGCACCAAACCATCTCTGGTAAGTTCTCTGTATGTCAAGTGTAGGTAAGGTTCTTCGCGTTGCATCGAATTAAACCACATGCTCCACCGCTTGTGCGGGCCCCCGTCAATTCATTTGAGTTTTAACCTTGCGGCCGTACTCCCCAGGCGGTCTACTTAATGCGTTAGCTTTGAAAAACAGTCCCGAGGGACCGAGCTTCTAGTAGACATCGTTTACGGCGTGGACTACCAGGGTATCTAATCCTGTTTGCTCCCCACGCTTTCGTACATGAGCGTCAGTGTTGACCCAGGTGGCTGCCTTCGCCATCGGTATTCCTTCAGATCTCTACGCATTTCACCGCTACACCTGAAATTCTACCACCCTCTATCACACTCTAGTTTGCCAGTTCGAAATGCAGTTCCCAGGTTGAGCCCGGGGCTTTCACATCTCGCTTAACAAACCGCCTGCGTACGCTTTACGCCCAGTAATTCCGATTAACGCTCGCACCCTCCGTATTACCGCGGCTGCTGGCACGGAGTTAGCCGGTGCTTCTTCTGTAAGTAACGTCACAGCTAAGCGCTATTAACACTTAACCTTTCCTCCTTACTGAAAGTGCTTTACAACCCGAAGGCCTTCTTCACACACGCGGCATGGCTGCATCAGGCTTGCGCCCATTGTGCAATATTCCCCACTGCTGCCTCCCGTAGGAGTCTGGGCCGTGTCTCAGTCCCAGTGTGGCTGATCATCCTCTCAAACCAGCTAGGGATCGTCGCCTTGGTGAGCCATTACCTCACCAACTAGCTAATCCCACTTGGGCTAATCTTATGGCGTGAGGCCCGAAGGTCCCCCACTTTGGTCCGTAGACATCATGCGGTATTAGCAGTCGTTTCCAACTGTTGTCCCCCACCATAAGGCATATTCCCAAGCATTACTCACCCGTCCGCCGCTCGTCAGCAGAGTAGCAAGCTACTCTCTGTTACCGCTCGACTTGCATGTGTTAGGCCTGCCGCCAGCGTTCAATCTGAGCCATGATCAAACTCTTCAATTAAAAGTTTTTTGAAACCGAAGTTTCGTGCTCAATGAATTCTGAATTTTTGATATCTTTCGATATCGAATTGACTGTGCTGAAACAAGTAAACTTGTTCCCGTTGGTCACTCAGTTCAATTGAGACTCTAAATTTGTTTGCGTCCCTACCGAAGTAGTTCTGCTGTTAGAACTCAATCTGTACGAGTGCCCACACAGATGATTGCTTTATATTGTTAAAGAACGTTGCGACGTTGTCGCTAGGGATGCGTATAATACATCCTTAATTTTTCGAGTCAACACTTAATTTTAAACTTTCTTTTTAGACCGTTTTAAACCGAAGTTTTACTTAACTCTCTCTGTCACGTTGTTCAGCGCTTTTCATTGCTGCCCGCCGTGTCAGTGGATGCGCATTATAGGGATGCGAAGAATTAACGCAAGCACTTTTTTAAGGTTTTTTTAATTATTTTCAAATTAGTACAATAACCATACAAACAAAGGGCTACAGAGGGGTTTTAGCTCAAAAAGCAGTCATTTTTGATAGGGTAAACTGGCATATAAAAAGCGACATGCTTTAAATTAGCTATGTCGCTTTTTATCTTTATGGGTGGGATTAGTTAGTAGAAATTTCCCAAACAGCGATTGAACCCGAAATTTCATTGCCTACAACTAGCAATGCTTCATTCGTTGCACTTTGCTCTGCAGGTATAAATGCCATACCTTCAGGAGCAAGATCACCGGTTATATCTGCATCGGCTTCTAAACCACGATTAAAAAAGTAGTCTTGGAATGTCACGTTGTATGGATTAGTGATATCAAACACCATGATGCCGCCCATACGCTCTAGACCAATAAATGCAAATGTACGCTCACCAATTGTACCCAGTGCTAATGCTTCTGGCTCTGCACCTTTGTCATCAGAGCGACTATCACCGGCATTTTCATCTTCGTTATTGTTAAATGCTGCTCCGTGGACTGAAGCGGTAATACGTGAGATTTGATCGCCTGAATCAAATACCACCATGCCGTTACTATCCCAGATAGTAAAAGAGCGAGCGCCGTATGCATAGAGTGACTCGTATTCACCATTGTTATCTTCATCACCTTTAACAGTGGTCACTTTTAAACGGCCAATATCATTATTGTCATTGTTAAGGTAATCAAAATTACTTGCTAGAGTTAAGTCTTTCGCTCTGGTCTCATCTATATATGATAAACAGCCGTCATCTTTATCGTAATCTAAACCACCTTTTGCTAAACAATCAGCTTCATCGGTTGTGTTAAAGAAATACTCTCGTGCATCACCTTCATTGGCAGTAACTATGAAGTTTGCACCTTTCCAGGTAAAGCTTGAAATAGTATCAGGTTGATACATGCCATAGAGGCCTGGGTATGATTTAAAATTAACGCCACCGTCTTTATCTGATGCGTCTATCAATAAATTAGACCAATCTTTAAAACCTAACCCTTTAAGCTCGAGGCTATTATCTTCAAGGTTGACGATAGCAAGGGCGTTATTCTCTTGCAGTGTAACGTAAGCAAACTTATCGTCTTTAGAAACACTGATGTATTCAGGCTCTAAGTCCATAGCAACGGTTGTATTTATTAGCTTGCCGTTGATTGTACGGCCAGTCGGATTCGCAAATACAATTCCTAACTCTTCAAGTTCTGCTTGTTTATCGTTATAAGCAGTAAACGTTATGCTAATAGCAGTATCTGCAATTACACCATTTGTGATGTTAATGATGCTAATTGAACCTTCAGGGTCAACACTGTAATCACCATTAGGTTCGCCTTCATTTGCAACCAATACTTTATTTCCGTCATGGCTAAACGTCACCATGTCGGGTAGGGCGCCAACAGATACATTCTTAATAAACTGAGGCTCATCGCCACTAATATCATAAAAAGCGATTAAACCTGCATCACCGGTATTATCTGCAGCCATTGCTACCGCAAGAAGCTCATTATTAGCATCAATAGCGATGCTGTTTGCGTCGCCAGCACTGTTTTCATTCAGTGCAAGGGTGATCTCTGGTACTAAGTTAGTGCCGTTTATAACCCCTTCGTTATCTTTTACTAAAGCTGTACGGTCAAAACTATCTGCTTTAATGATATTAACGACCGCAGAATCACCCGAGCTATTGATAGCAAAAATTCTTTTTTAGATGCTTGATAAGCGACAATCTCTGCAGCACCTTCAGGGCTTTCTGCGTTCAGCACTGCGCGGCCGATAAGATTAATACTTAATGCAGCGTTTGCATCTGTACCGTTTGCTCCGTCACTACCATTGGTTCCATCAGAACCATTAGTCCCGTTTAGCCCTGCAGGACCTTGTTCACCTTGTAAGCCGTCTTTGCCGTCGTCACCGTCTAATGAACAACCAGTAAGAATGGTTAAAAGTGATAGCGCAATAATTGAACTTTTTAACATTATTATTTTTCCTTTGTATTGTATTAACGCAATTACAACACGCAGGCATTACAACTATATGGCACTTTTATGAGAACAAATTGCAGCCACAAAAAAAGCGAGTATAAACTCGCTTTTTATTTATAAATTAGTAGGGTAGCTCACTACTTTTTAGTTGGGCGCTTCCAACCGGTTAGGTTACGCTGTTTACCACGAGCGACTGCAAGCTGTTCGTCTTCAACTGTATTAGTAATAACCGAACCTGCGCCAACTGTTGCCATTGCACCAATATTCACTGGGGCTACCAGTGATGAGTTAGAACCGATAAAGGCATTATCACCGATAATGGTTTTTGATTTATTTACGCCATCATAGTTACAAGTAATAGTACCAGCGCCAATATTAACTTTTTCGCCAACTTCAGTGTCACCTAAATAAGTAAGATGATTCGCTTTAGATCCTTTACCTAAGCGAGTCTTTTTCATTTCGACGAAGTTGCCAATGTGTGAGTCTTCTTCCATTATCGCGCCAGGACGAAGGCGAGCATATGGGCCTAAAGTACATTTAGCAGCAACACTGGCTTCTTCAACTAATGAGTTCGCTTTAATAATAACGTTATCGCCGATAGTACAATCTTTAAGTACGCAGTTAGGACCAATTTGAACATTATTGCCGATTGTTACTTTGCCTTCGAAGATAACATTAACGTCGATCAGTACATCTTCGCCAGTCGTTACTTCACCACGTACATCAATACGAGCAGGATCAGCAAGTGTTGCGCCGTTTAGCATTAGCTCTTCTGCTTGCCATGCTTGATATGCACGTTCAAGCGCTGAAAGTTGTACGCGATTATTAGCACCTTCAACTTCCATTGGATGCTCAGGCTGAGCAGAGGTAATTTCAACTCCTTCACTATTTGCCATTGCAACGATATCTGTTAGGTAGTATTCGCCTTGTGCGTTGTTGTTAGATAAGTTACCTAACCAACGTTTTAGTAATTCACCATTCGCAGCCATGATGCCAGTATTGATTTCTTTAATTGCAAGTTGCTCAGCAGAGGCATCTTTTTGTTCAATAATACCGACAAGCTTGCCATTTTCGCGGAGCATACGGCCATAACCTGATGGGTCATCTAAGGTAACCGTTAATACTGCTAGGCCTTTTTTAGGTGTCACAGCAAGTAACTTTTCTAAAGTGGCACGTTTTGTTAGTGGCACATCACCATAGAGGATTAATACGGTGTCATCATCGGCAATGTGCTCTTTAGCAACAGCAACTGCATGACCGGTACCGAGTTGTTCTTCTTGTAATACCCAGTTTACTTGGTTGTGCGATAGGGCAGCTTGTAACTGTTCACGGCCATGGCCATAAACCAGGTTTGTTTCACGAGCGCCAAGAGCTGTAGCATTATCAATAACGTGCTGCACCATAGGTTTACCAGCAACTTTGTGTAATACCTTAGGCAGTGCAGAGCGCATACGGGTGCCTTTACCCGCAGCAAGAATAACGGTAGTCAGAGACATTAAAACAATATCCTTCTTTCTTTGTTTTAGGTGTGCAATATGGTGTGAGTTCTGAGAAACATGCAAAGTTGTGTAAGTCACATCATGTGTAAATACTCAATCCTAATATGTTGGACTGAACCTTGGATGAAACAGCTATTCACTATTAATTTACACTATTGTAGCGAGCTTTGACGAAGGATATAAGTATAAATATAAAGTAGAGTGCTATGCAGTGAATTTCGGGCACAAAAAAGCCCACGTTAAGTGGGCTTTTTGAAAACCGAGTAGGCTTACTTTTTACGTAATTGTTGGATTACGCGAAGTTGAGCGATTGCTTCAGCAAGCTGTACAGCAGCTTGTTGATAATCTAACTCAGCAACTGACGTGTTCGACATTTGCTCTTCAGCATCACGTTTAGCTTTTTCAGCTGCTTGTTCATCTAGATCTTCACCACGAACTGCAGTGTCTGCAAGAATCGTAATGCGATTAGGTTGAACTTCTAGCGTACCGCCAGCAACATACATCACGTCTTCGTGACCAAATTGCTTAACTAAACGTACCATACCAGGTTTTAGGGCAGTTAATAATGGAGCGTGGCCATAGTTAACACCTAGGTCACCTTCAGTACCACTTACTTGAATAGATTCTACCAGACCAGAGAATAAACTCTCTTCTGCGCTTACTACGTCAAGATGTACAGTCATAGCCGCCATACTACCCTCCTAATTACATGCTTTTGGCTTTTTCTTGAGCTTCTTCAATAGAGCCAACCATGTAGAACGCTTGCTCTGGCATATCATCAAACTCACCGTTTAAGATACCTTTGAAGCCAGCAATTGTGTCTTTAAGTGACACGTATTTACCAGGTGAACCTGTGAATACTTCAGCAACGAAGAACGGCTGAGATAGGAAACGCTGGATTTTACGTGCACGAGATACAACTTGCTTATCTTCATCAGAAAGCTCGTCCATACCTAGGATTGCGATGATGTCTTTAAGTTCTTTATAACGTTGAAGAACTGTTTGAACGCCACGCGCTGTATCGTAGTGCTCTTGACCGATTACTAATGGATCAAGTTGACGTGAAGATGAATCAAGTGGGTCTACCGCTGGGTAGATACCAAGAGAAGCGATATCACGTGAAAGTACTACTGTTGCATCTAAGTGAGCAAACGTTGTTGCTGGAGATGGGTCAGTTAAGTCATCCGCAGGTACGTATACCGCTTGGATTGAAGTGATTGAACCAGTCTTAGTAGATGCGATACGCTCTTGAAGTACACCCATTTCTTCAGCAAGAGTTGGTTGGTAACCTACTGCTGAAGGCATACGACCTAGAAGTGCTGATACTTCTGTACCCGCTAGAGTATAACGGTAGATGTTATCAACGAAGAAAAGAACGTCACGACCTTCGTCACGGAACTTCTCAGCCATAGTAAGACCTGTTAACGCTACGCGTAAACGGTTACCCGGTGGCTCATTCATCTGACCGTATACTAGAGATACTTTGTCTAGTACGTTTGAGTCGTTCATCTCATGGTAGAAATCGTTACCCTCACGAGTACGCTCACCAACACCTGCGAATACTGAGTAACCGCTGTGCTCGATTGCGATGTTACGGATAAGTTCCATCATGTTTACGGTTTTACCTACACCGGCACCACCGAATAGACCAACTTTACCACCTTTAGCGAATGGACATACAAGGTCGATTACCTTGATACCAGTCTCTAAAAGTTCTACTGAATTTGATTGATCTTCGTAAGAAGGTGCTTCACGGTGAATAGACATACGCTCTTCTTCACCAATTGGACCAGCTTCATCAATAGGGTTACCTAATACGTCCATGATACGACCTAGTGTCTTCGTACCTACTGGAACGTGGATTGGCTGACCTGTACCTTCTACTGCTGTACCACGACGTAAACCGTCAGTAGTACCAAGTGCGATACCACGTACCACACCGCCACCTAGCTGTTGTTGAACTTCTAAAGTTAAACCTGCTAAGTCGCCATCTGTTACTTTTAGTGCGTCATATACGGCTGGCACGTTGTCTTGTGGAAACTCGATGTCCACAACGGCGCCGATAATTTGGACGACCTTACCTAAACTCATGTCTATTCCTCTCATTAAACTTTGCCGAAGCGTTAAACTGCTGCCGAACCGCCAACAATCTCACTGATTTCTTGTGTGATTGCAGCTTGACGAGCCTTGTTATAAACAAGCTGTAACTCATCCATAAGGTCGCCTGCGTTATCAGTTGCAGCTTTCATTGCAACCATACGGGCAGCCTGTTCAGAGGCAGCGTTCTCAACTACACCTTGGTATACTTGAGACTCAATAAAGCGTACTAACAGAGCTTCTAAAATCGCTTCTGGGTTTGGCTCATATAAGTAATCCCAAGAATGTTGAGATACTTCTTCTTCAGCTTTTGGCAAAGGGAGTAACTGATCGATTGTTGGTTCTTGCTTCATAGTATTAACGAATTTGTTAAATACTACGTATAAGCGGTCAATTTTGCCTTCAGAATATGCATCAAGCATAATTTTTACAGGACCGATAACGTCTTGTACTGAAGGTGTATCTCCTAAGCTCGCTTTTTTAGCGAGTAACTTACCGCCGAAACGTTGGAAAAAGCCAGCTGCTTTGCTACCTAAAGTAGCGAACTCAGCTTCAACGCCTTTTTCTTTCCACGCTTTCACGTCTAGGGCAACTTTTTTGAACTCGTTAGAGTTCAAGCCACCACAAAGACCACGGTCAGTAGAGACAACGATATAACCAACTCGTTTTACTTCACGTTCAACTAAGAACGGGTGAGTAAAATCAAGATTTGCTTGAGCAACACGACCGATTACTTCGCGTAAGTTTTCAGCGTATGGACGGCTTGAAGCCACTCGTTCTTGCGCCTTTTTCATTTTAGACGCAGCAACCATTTCCATTGCGCTGGTGATCTTTTGAGTATTCTTGATACTCCCGATCTTGCTTTTAATCTCTTTTCCGCTGGCCATGACTCTCTCTCCGAATCAGGTGGGCTTTAGTTGCCTAAAGCTCACCATTCATAACTAAATTACCAAGTTTGCGTCGACTTGAACTTCTCTAGAAGTTCTTTAAGTTGAGCTTCAATCTCAGCGTTGTAGTTACCAGTTTCATTGATTTGAGCCATTAGCTCTGCGTATGTGCTGTTTGCATAAGAAATTAAGCCAGCTTCAAAGTCACCGATTTTCGCGATTTCGATGTCTTTTAGGTAGCCTTTTTCAGCAGCAAATAGCGACAGAGACATTTCAGCAACAGACATTGGTGCGTACTGTTTCTGCTTCATTAGCTCTGTTACGCGCTCACCATGCTCTAATTGAGCACGTGTTGCATCGTCAAGGTCAGACGCGAACTGCGAGAACGCAGCTAATTCACGGTACTGAGCTAACGCTAGACGGATACCACCACCTAGTTTCTTAACGATTTTAGTTTGCGCTGCACCACCAACACGAGATACCGAGATACCAGCGTTAACAGCTGGACGGATACCTGAGTTGAATAAGTCAGTTTCTAAGAAGATCTGACCGTCGGTGATAGAGATAACGTTTGTCGGTACGAACGCAGAAACGTCGCCGCCTTGAGTTTCAATGATTGGCAATGCCGTCAATGAACCAGTTTTACCTTTCACTTCACCATTAGTGAACTTCTCAACGTAATCAGCGTTTACACGTGATGCACGCTCTAGAAGACGTGAGTGAAGGTAGAATACGTCACCTGGGTATGCTTCACGACCTGGTGGACGCTTAAGTAGTAATGAGATTTGACGGTAAGCAACAGCTTGCTTAGATAAATCATCATATACGATTAGCGCGTCTTCACCACGGTCACGGAAGTATTCACCCATAGTACAACCAGCGAATGGTGCTAGGTACTGAAGTGCCGCAGATTCAGAAGCAGATGCAACAACAACGATTGTGTTTTCAAGTGCACCGTGCTCTTCTAATTTACGTACTACGTTAGCGATTGTAGATGCTTTTTGACCAACTGCAACGTACACACACTTAACGCCTGTACCTTTTTGGTTGATGATTGCATCGATTGCTAATGCAGTTTTACCAGTTTGGCGGTCACCGATAACAAGCTCACGCTGACCACGACCTACTGGGATCATCGCATCGATAGATTTATAACCAGTTTGAACTGGCTCATCTACTGATTGACGTTCGATAACGCCTGGTGCGATTTTTTCTACTGGCTCATAACCATCGTTAGCTAAAGCGCCTTTACCGTCGATAGGAGCACCTAGTGTGTTAACAACACGACCAAGTAGACCACGACCAACAGGAACCTCTAGGATACGACCAGTTGATTGTACTTTTACGCCTTCTTTAAGGTCTGCGTAAGGACCCATTACTACAGCACCTACTGAGTCACGCTCAAGGTTTAGTGCGATAGCGAAACGGTTGCCTGGAAGCTCAATCATCTCACCTTGCATACAGTCAGCAAGACCGTGGATGCGGATGATACCGTCAGTAACAGATACGATAGTACCTTCGTTACGAGCTTCACTTACAACTTCGAACTGCTCAATACGTTGTTTGATCAGATCTGAAATTTCAGTGGAATTAAGTTGCATGCTCTTCTTCCCAATTACGATTGTAGTGTAGTAGCTAGGCGGTTTAATTTACCGCGTACAGTGCCGTCGATTACAGTGTCACCAGCCTTGATTACAAGACCACCAACAATAGTTTCGTCAACACTACAATTCAGCTTAACTTTGCGTGCGAAACGTTTTTCTAATGCCGCTACCAGAGATGCTTGCTGCTCAGCAGTAAGCGTTGTTGCAGAAACTACATCTACGTCGATTAATTTGTCGTAGTCCGCTTTAAATTCAGCGAATAGTTCAGCAACAGCTGGTAGTGCCGTTAAACGTCCATTTTCAGCCATCACTTTTACTAAGTTCTGACCATTTTCGTTGAGTTGCTCTGCACAAACAGAAATAATAATTTCTGATTGCTTTTCAGCAGAGGCACTTCCTGAAAGAAACTGAGCGATTTGCTCGTTCTTTGCTACTTCACCAGCAAAAAACAACATTTCGTTCCAGCTTTCAACAGTACCTTTATCAACGGCAAATTCAAAAGCCGCTTTAGCGTATGGGCGAGCGATTGTAGTCAATTCAGACATGCTCATACCCTCCTATTAAAGCTCAGCGACGAGTTTTTCAACGATGTCACTATGTGCGGCTTCATTGATTTCGCGCTCTAAGATCTTCTCGGCACCGATAACCGCTAATGAAGCAACTTGCTTACGCAGTTCTTCTTTAACACGGTTACGCTCAGCTTCGATTTCAGAATGACCTTGAGCAATAATTTTTTCACGCTCTTCGTGACCACGAGTAGTCTCTTCATCAACGATTTGCGTGGCACGCTTTTTAGCTTGCTCGATGATATCAGCCGCTTGTGATTTAGCTTCTTTAAGCTCTTCAGTTGCTTTTTTACGAGCAAGCTCAAGATCTTTTTCAGCTTTATCAGATGCAGCTAAACCATCTTCAATTTTTTTCTGGCGAGCTTCAATAGCACCGTTTAGTGGTGGCCACACGAACTTCATGCAGAACCATACAAAAACAATAAATGCTATTAATTCGCCGAGTAGAGTAAGGTTTAAACTCACAACCACTCCTCCTTAGTCAATTGTTGATCGCGTAAAAGTATTTTCAATATTAAAGTGCGAACAACATGTATAGACCGATACCTACACCGATCATCGCGATAGCATCGATAAGACCCGCTACGATGAACATTTTAACTTGAAGTTGTGGTGCAAGCTCAGGTTGACGAGCCGCTGACTCTAGGAATTTACCACCAAGGTTACCGAAACCGATCGCAGTACCTAAAGCACCAAAACCAATTAGTAAAGCAACAGCGATATATTTAAGGCCGATTACAAGTTCCATTATTGTCTCCAATATAATTTTAAATGATTAAAGTTAAAGTAAAAAAATCTTTATTGAACAAGCGCTACGATTAGTGATCAGTAGATGCCATGCTCAGGTATACAATTGTTAGCATCATAAAGATAAATGCTTGCAATACGATTACGAGAATGTGGAATACAGCCCATACGAAGTGCAGTGGTAATTGGAATAAACCAATTGCGCCGATCAGGATGAAGATAAGCTCACCTGCGTATAAGTTACCAAATAAACGTAGTGCCAATGAAATTGGCTTAGCAAACAAGGTTACTAATTCTAGTAACAAGTTCACTGGAATGAATAAAGCTTGAACTACTGGGTTCTTAGCGCTAAATGGTTGTAATGTAAGTTCTTTTACAAAACCCATTACGCCTTTCACACGAATCGAGTAGAAGATGATTAACGCAAACACACCTAAGCCTAACGCCATTGTTAAGTTAAGGTCAGTGGTTGGTACTACTTTCATGTAAGTGTGTGATTGACCGCTAGAGATTACATCCCAAGACTCACCATTGATCAGCGATGCTGCAATTGGTAAGAAGTCTACTGGAATTAAATCCATTAAGTTCATTAAGAAAACCCATACAAAAATCGTAAGGGCAAGCGGGGCAATTAGTTTGCTTCGACCGTGAAAGGTGTCTTTCACGTTTTGATCAACGAATTCAACGATCATTTCGACAAAGCATTGAAGTTTACCAGGAACACCAATCGTTGCTTTATTCGCAGCACGTTTGAAAATCCATAGGAAAACCAATCCTAAACCGATTGACCATGCAAGGGTATCGACATTAAGTACCATCCACCAATTGTTAGGGTCGTCGGTTAGACGCACCTGACCGTTGGTAAGGTGGTGCTTGATGTAACCCGTAAGAGTTAGCTCTTCACCTGCAGCCATGTTATATCCCAAAAGTTAATGTTTAAAAAAACCGGTGCAAACAATCCAAAAAACATCACAAGTATAAAGCAGCTGAAAAAAGGTAGATGAACTACCGGAAAAAGCTTAAATACCAGTACAAACAAAACGATTGTAAGCAAAAATTTTAGTCCTTTGCCGCGTTTAAACGAAGCAAACACTTGTTTTACCTTACTTGCACCCATATAACGGAATGCATAGAGGGTAAAAACCAGATTAGGGAGTACTGCGACAACTCCGCCAGCAAGCGCTGACTGACCGGCGTTGGCTCCCCAACCTATAAAAACAATTACTGCAGCAATGAGCGCTACGATACCCTGAAGACAAATTAATCTGAATGCGGCAAGCCTATATGGCTTTGCTAACCTATTAGTCACGTTTTGTTAACCTTTAGAACTATCGTTGTCAGGGTATGAAAACTGGCGAAATTATACTGATTCCTACCAGTTTTGCAACTTGAGTTGAGCCTTTGTAGTGCAAAATCACCACAAATGTCTCTTTTTGGACATGTTATTAATTAATGACGGGAATAGTCTTAATTTATACGGCTTAAAATGCCATCTAACTCATCTAGACTTGTATACGAAATAACCAGCTTGCCTTTGCCTTTTTTATTGTAGTTAATTTCGACTTTTGCGCCCAAATTTTCAGCGAGCTTTTTCTCTAACTGTTTGACATCTGGGTCTTTTTCTTGCTGTTCTTTTTTAGGCGCTGGTTCTAAAATAGAACGCACTAACTTTTCGGTTTCACGAACGGTTAAAGCTTTAGCAACTGCGAAACGTGCAGCGTCTGACTGCGCTTCACCTTCAAGTGCTAATAAACAGCGTGCATGGCCCATTTCAATGTCGCCATGCTCTAACAAAATTTTAACATCTTCGTTAAGATTATTCAGACGTAGTAAATTAGTCACAGTGGTACGAGATTTACCTACGGCCTCGGCAACTTGTTGGTGAGTTAATTCAAATTCGTTGAGTAAGCGATTCAGTGCAATCGCTTCTTCCATCGCATTTAGGTCTTCACGTTGAATATTTTCAATTAGCGCGATAGCAACTGCCGCTTCATCAGGCACATCTTTGATGATACACGGCACAGTGTCTAATTTGGCTAATTGAGCAGCACGCCAACGACGTTCACCCGCGATGATTTCATATTTGTCTGCACCAATTTGGCGCACAACAATCGGCTGAATGATACCTTGGGCACGAATTGAGCTCGCTAATTCTTCTAGCGCTTCTTCTGACATGTCTTTACGCGGTTGATATTTACCCGATTGTAAAAACTCAATCGCTAACTTTTGCAGCTCACCTTTACTTTGCTCGGCAACCACATCAGAGACTTGCTCAGTTGCTGCGGTTGCTTGTTGCTGATTATTTGCACTAGGGGCAGGTTTTGATGAACTTAATAAAGCGTCGAGTCCTCGGCCTAAACCGCGTTTTTTAGCAGACATGTTATTTTTTTACCTCGAAGTTAGGCTACTGCTGAAGATGTTTTCTCTTTTCTACGTAACATTTCACCGGCTAGGGCTAAGTATGCTTTAGCACCACTTGATGCACGGTCATAATACATGGCAGGGGCACCAAAACTCGGCGCTTCTGCTAAACGGACATTACGTGGGATAACGGTACGATAAACTTTATCGCCAAAATGTTGTTTAAGTTGTTCAGATACATCATTTGCAAGGCGATTGCGCGGATCATACATGGTGCGCAAAATCCCTTCAATTGTTAACGCTGGATTTACTAACTTAGAAAGTTGCGTAATGGTATCCATTAATGCGGTTAAACCTTCAAGGGCATAATACTCACATTGCATCGGAACTAAAATTGAATCAGCTGCAGCCATCGCATTCACAGTCAGCATGTTTAGTGAAGGCGGGCAGTCGATAAAAATGAAGTCGTATTGGCCTTGAATTTTTTCTAGCGCATTACGTAAACGCACTTCGCGAGCAAACAATTCCATTAGCTTTACTTCAGCGGCTGTCACATCGCCATTAGCAGCAATTAAGTGATACTCACCTGAGGTCTCTTTATTGATCACCTCTTCGATAGGGGTTTCTTCAATCAATAAATCGTAAATAGTCGCAACATCACCGTATTTATCGACACCGCTACCCATGGTCGCGTTTCCTTGCGGATCAAGATCGATTAATAACACTTTACGCTTCGTCGCGGCCATCGATGCCGCGAGATTCACAGCGGTGGTTGTTTTACCAACACCACCTTTTTGGTTTGCTAATGCGATGACTTTTGCCACAGTGCTCTGATCCCTAGTCTTTAGATAGAATGATTAGATGTCTTTGCGCATCTAACTCAGGTACTTCCAAGCTGATTTTTTCGTCAAACTTAATACCTTTAGGTAATGAGTCTAGTTCTTCGCTCGGAAATACGCCTTTTAAAGCGATAAATTTACCTGAATGATCAATCAAGTGCGCACACCAGTCAACCATATCTTGTAAAGAGGCGAATGCACGACTTAATACACCATCTAATTTAACACTTGGCTGATATTCTTCAACTCTAGACTGCACTGGGGTTACATTTTCAAGGCCAAGTGCATGTTTTACTTGCATCAAAAAGCGCACACGTTTACCTAAACTATCTAACAAAATAAATTGCGTGTCAGGTAAAGCAATGGCTAATACGATACCCGGTAAACCAGGACCTGTACCAACATCAATGTAATGTTTGCCTTTAAGGTGAGGTGCAACAACTAAGCTATCCATAATATGCTTAATCATCATTTCTTCAGGTAAACGAACAGAGGTTAAATTGTACGCTTTGTTCCACTTGTCTAATAATTCAACATATTGCACAAGCTGTTGTTGCTGTTTTTCTGTTAGCGCAATATCAGTTTGCGCTAACAGTGACGTTAATTGTTGTTGTAACACTGTATTCCTTACCAACTACGCTGTTTTGCGTAGTAAGCCTTGCTTTTTCAGATAGACTAATAATAGCGAAATAGCAGCAGGGGTGATACCTGAAATACGCGACGCTTGGCCAATTGTGTCTGGACGACTATCCGTAAGCTTAGCTACAACTTCATTTGATAAACCAGAAACAGTCGAATAATCAAAGTCTTTTGGTAAAACAGTTTGTTCATGACGCAGTTGTTTATTGATCTCGTCTTGTTGACGGGCAATATAACCTGCGTACTTAGTGTGGATTTCAACTTGCTCAAGTGCAGCTTGATTATCAAACTCTGAACCTAAGCCATCAATTGCCATTAAGTCGTTATAACGAATTTCAGGACGACGGATCAGATCTTCAAGGCTTGCCTCACGCGTTAATGGAGTCTTAAGTAACGCATTTACTTGTTCTACAGCAACATGATCTTTATGGATCCACGTTTCTTTTAAGCGTTGCGTTTCTTTTTCGATGATTTCCATTTTTTCGTTAAATGCAGCCCAACGAGCATCATCAACTAAGCCTAGTTCACGGCCTTTAGCTGTTAAACGGATGTCGGCATTATCTTCACGAAGTAATAAACGGTATTCAGCTCGGCTAGTAAACATACGGTACGGTTCTTTAGTACCTAATGTTGCTAGGTCGTCAATGAGTACACCTGTGTATGCTTCATCACGGCGTGGTGTCCAAGATTCTTTACCTTGTACTTGAAGTGCTGCGTTCATACCCGCAATTAGACCTTGCGCGCCCGCTTCTTCGTAACCGGTTGTACCATTGATTTGGCCTGCGAAGAATAAACCGTCAATAAATTTGGTTTCTAATGATTGCTTTAAGTCGCGAGGATCAAAGAAATCATATTCAATCGCATAACCAGGGCGACAAATATGTGCATTTTCAAAACCAGTGATTGATTGCACAATTTCTAGTTGCACATCAAACGGTAAACTCGTTGAGATACCATTTGGATATAATTCGTATGATGTTAAGCCTTCTGGCTCAACAAAGATTTGATGTTTGTCTTTATCAGCAAAACGTACAATCTTATCTTCAATTGAAGGACAGTAACGTGGACCAATACCTTCAATTACACCTGAATACATAGGTGAGCGATGCAGGTTATTGCGGATCACATCATGTGTTTTTTCATTTGTATAAGTGATGTAACACGGGATCTGTTGTGGGTGATCCGATTGTTTACCCATAAACGAGAATACAGGCGTAGGGGTATCACCTGGCTGTTCTTGCATCTTGCTAAAATCAACAGTACGCGCATCAATACGAGGTGGCGTGCCTGTTTTTAAGCGATCAACACGGAACGGCAATTCACGTAAACGCTGTGCAAGAGCAATTGAAGGTGGATCGCCAGCACGGCCGCCTTTGTAATTCTCTAAACCAATATGGATCTGGCCACCTAAGAAAGTGCCCACTGTAAGTACAACTGAAGGCGCGCTAAAACGAAGACCCATTTGGGTTACAACACCCATTACACGATCACCTTCAACAATCAGATCATCACATGATTGTTGGAAGATCTTTAAATTTTCTTGATGTTGTAATGTATGTTGGATAGCTGCTTTATACAAAGCACGGTCTGCTTGTGCACGTGTAGCACGTACAGCTGGGCCTTTAGATGAGTTTAAAGTACGAAATTGAATACCGCCTTTATCGATAGCCTGAGCCATTGCACCACCAAGTGCATCGATCTCTTTAACTAAATGGCCTTTACCAATACCGCCAATTGCCGGGTTACAAGACATTTGACCAAGGGTATCCATATTATGAGTCAGCAATAGGGTATTCATGCCCATGCGAGCAGATGCTAATGCAGCTTCAGTACCTGCATGTCCACCACCTACAACAATAACATCAAAACGTTCGTGAAAAATCATTTATGGGATCCTACTTAATCGACCAGCAAAACTTTGTAAAGGGAGCGTATTCTACCTAGAAATTTAGAGAAGATAAATGATTAAACAGTGCTCAAGATCTAAGTGGGTGATCTCTAATAATATAAAGGATCTTTTAAAGAGATCTTTTATTACTCTTATTACTAGTAACGGCTAGATCTGTTGATAATGTTCGCTTTACTATTTAAAACATGATCTTAACGCAGATCTAAAGGTGTTAATATGATCGGATCTTCCCGCGTAAAAGCTTTGATCAAAAGGGCTATTTATACACAGGACAATATCGATTGGATCTTATCCAAGGGATAAACTAGGTTAAAATCGCAGTTAGATCAGTGTTTATCCACAATCCGATCTAAATTATCAGTAAATTGTGGGTAACTTCTATAACGACGATCAATGCTGATCGGCTTAATTGAGTCCTACTGACTCGATCCAGCTTGGTAACCAGGCTAAAGCTGTGTCTTCTGGTAATGCTTCATCAAGAATATTGAGCTCTAAGCGTTCTGCGACGCGGCTTGCGCCTTTACTCGCTAATAACTCATCAAGATTACGGCCAGCATAGTTATAGGTGTCGTAACTGGTGTCACCTAGACCGATCACACTGTAGTTTAATCCTTTAAGATCAGCTTGTTGGTTAATAGATTCAACAAATGGCAGTAAGTTCTCAGGGTAGTCTCCCGCACCATATGTCGACGTACACATCAACCAAATAGTATCTTGCTGATCAATATCATCAAACACAGGCTGTTCATGAAGCTGCACTTGTACTCCTTGTTGTTCAAGGGCTTCTGCTAGTTGCTCTGCTACGTATTCAGCAGATCCCATTTGGCTGCCAACAATGATATTTACTGATTGCATGTGGTTGATCATGTAATTAAATAAGTGGCCACATGATAACGAAGTTAAGGTGTGAGTAAAGCGTTGAATTACGATCTGAATAAGTTTTTAAGCTCAAAATACAGGCTTTAATTTAATAATAATTTTAAAGTACTGTTTTTAATGGTTTTTTAAATATCATAATAAATTAAACCCTTTGATCAAGCTGTTAATAAATTTGGGGAAAGTTCTGATCAAGCTAAATATTGGAAAGTGTATAACTTTGCTAAGTTGTTGATCTTTAATTGTGTGTAAGCGCTTTTATTTTTAGATCAAGGTAAAGTTCGGGTTATGATCGTTTTGTGGATAGATCGCTTGTTGATAACGATCGGTTTGCAATTTGCGATCAATAAAACAGATCGAAAAAAACTAAAATAAGCGCTAATTAAAGGGGTTTTTAAGAAAATTAGTTATCAAAAAGGGGAGTTTTATGAAAATAAATTCAAATTTCAGCGTTTTTTTATGATCAAATCAGCCTTTAGATCTAAAAAAGCCTCAAATGTGGATAACATTTTTAGCTAAATTAGATCTTAAAAGCTGTTTTGATCTGATTTTTTAGCTCGCTAAGTTAGTTTTCGATCTGAGCTAAACTGTTTTTTATCGTATTACCGACTAGATCATAGAGCGAATTACCCAATGAAAATCGTTTTGCACCACCAGCGAAAGCCGCTTTTGCTGAGTTAAAATTGTTCATTGCCATCACATTTAATGGCATATCTATTGTGTTAGCTAAGCTGGTTATGTGCTCTATGTTAGTTAAGCCGGGCACAAACAGACCGTCTGCACCTGCATCTTGATACGCTTTTGCTCGCTCTAATGTTGCTTGAAAAGGGGAGTCACTAACAAAGTAGGTATCGGTTCTGGCGTTTATAAATAAACGACCAAAGCCATTTTCGTTAAGTACTTTCTTTATCTCACTAATAATAGTGCATTGCTGTTCGATAGATCTTAGTGCGTTAGTGGCTTTGTCTGAGTCTTCTATGTTGATACCTACAACCCCTAATCTTGCTAATGCTAAAACGTTTTGGCTAATTTGCTGCGGATCGTTACTGTAGCCCGACTCTATATCGACAGAGAGTGGAATATGTAAGTGTTCGGTTAAGCTTTTAACCAGCGCTATTTGAGTTTTAAAAGAGATGTTCTCACCATCGGCTAAACCTAAACTTGCCGCAATGCCCCAGCTGGTTGTTGCGACGGCTTTAGCGCCCGCAGTTTGGATGAATTGTGCTGAACTAAGATCCCACGCATTGGCGAGTACAAAACCTGTTGGCTGGTGGTGTAATTGGTGAAAAAGTTGATATTTGTCCATGATGTCCTCCGTTTAATGACATCGCTAGACTAATTGATATGAGGTTAATTACTGGCTGGTTTCGGCCCTGAACCGATGATTTATTGCTGGATTAAAAATAAAAAAGAGTCTTGCGACTCTTTTTTATAATATTAATGTCCGGAAATTATTTACCGATACAGAACGAACTAAAGATTTTCCCTAGTAGGTCATCAGAGGTAAATTCACCTGTTATCTCATTTAAGAACTGTTGAGTTAGGCGTAATTCTTCAGCAAGGATCTCGCCAGCAATATGCATCTCTAATTGCTCTTTACCCGTGTTTAAATGATAGGCCGCGTGATCAAGTGCATCTAAGTGACGACGACGTGCCATAAAGCCACCTTCAGTAGCACCTTGGAAACCTATACATGCCTTTAAGTGAGTACGAACTAACTCTATACCTTCTGCATTTTTAGCACTTAAACGGATCACCGGATATTGATCATGCTCATCCATACCGACATTTTCACCGGAAATATCGGCTTTATTACGGATCACTGTCACGCCCATACCCTCTGGTAACTTAGCCATAAACTCAGGCCAAATATCATGAGGGTCGGTAGCTGCTGTGTCTGTGCCGTCTAACATAAATAGTACGCGATCGGCTTGGTTGATCTCTTCCCATGCACGCTCAATACCAATTTGTTCTACTTTATCTGGGCTTTCACGCAGGCCTGCGGTATCGATAATATGCAGTGGCATACCTTCAATGTGAATATGTTCACGTAATACGTCACGTGTTGTACCGGCTATTTCGGTAACGATAGCAGCATCACGGCCAGCTAATGCATTGAGTAGGCTTGATTTACCAGCGTTAGGGCGACCCGCAATAACAACACGCATACCTTCACGCATGATGCTACCTTGCTTAGCTTGCTGAGTGACATTATCGAGTTGATCAATAATGGCATCGAGATCTGCTGCTACTTTACCGTCTGATAAAAAGTCGATTTCTTCATCAGGAAAATCAATCGCGGCTTCAACATACATACGTAGATGAATGACTTTCTCCACCAGCGTTTCGATGTGCTTAGAGAATTCACCTTGCAATGATTGAAGGGCGCTTTTGGCTGCTTGTTCACTGGTTGCATTGATTAAATCGGCAATTGCCTCAGCTTGGGTTAAATCAAGCTTGTCATTCATAAATGCGCGCTCAGAGAACTCACCTGGTTTTGCTAAACGTACACCGTCAATTTGGCTAATTTCTTTTAATAGCATATCAAGTACGACAGGGCCGCCGTGACCTTGTAGTTCTAGTACGTCTTCGCCGGTAAATGAATTTGGCCCTTGAAAGTAAATAGCAATACCTTGGTCAAGCTGTTCACCGCTCAAGCTTTTAAATGGCACATAGTCTGCGTAACGAGTCTTAGGACAACGGCCAATAATGTGCTCTGCCACTGTTTTAGCTAAGCTGCCAGAGACGCGAATAATACCAACCCCACCACGTCCTGGTGCGGTCGCTTGTGCTGCAATTGTGTCTTGATTAATCATGCGATGAAATAATGCCAATAAAAGAATGAATGCTGGCTCTATTGTAACCTATGGCTTAATTTCATGCGAATAGCTGTTTAGCGAATGAAGTAGTAGTTAGCTGATATTAGTAATACTTTATTTAGCTTTAATTAATAATAAACGGCCATTGCAAATGATAATTATATTCATTAACATGTTGCGCATTATTAACCTTGTCCCTTTTTACTATGCGTCTTTCTGCTGTTTTTATTGCTCTTGCTGCGGGTTTTTCAGGTATTGCTCATTCGCAAACTGAAGTTTCTACTGATCAAAATGATTCTAAAGAGATCGAAAAAATTGAAGTTGTTGGCCGTGCGTTTTCTTTATATCGCCCAACAGAGTCAAGTTTTGCTACTCGTACTAATACACCGTTAGAAAAAATACCTCAGTCAATTCAAATTTTACCGCAGGAGCTGATTAACGATCAGGCTGCTCGCCAAATTACCGACCTTTATAGCAATATTGCTGGTGTTAATGCCTTTAGTTATTCAGGCGTGACATTCCGAGGTTTTCGCCAAGATGAGATTTTATATGATGGCGTGAAGGGCGACCCTTTCAATGGCTTTGCTGTGCCACAATTATTTAATATCGAACAAGTTGCGGTGTTAAAAGGACCTGCTGGTGCTATATATGGTAGTGGTAATCCGGGCGGTATTATTAACTATGTGACTAAGAAGCCTAAATTCACCAGTGAGCACAGTATTGAAGTTGAAGTGGGGAATGATGACTTCTTAAGCGGTGCATTAGAAAGTACAGGAACATTGAGTGAATCACTTGATAACCATGCTTATCGTGTTGGCATCTACCGTGATACTGAAAAACCATTTCGTGAAAATACTAGCAGCGATAATACCATTGTTGATCTTGGTTATACGTGGCTTATAAACAATGCAACAGAATTGACCACTCAGTATACCTATATAGAACAAGAATTAGGTGGGGCGCGTTTACGTGGTGTCCCGGCTGATGATAACGGAAACTTTTTAACTGATATTAGCTGGAATCATAACGAGGCGACAGACTTTCAAAATGTTGAAGCACATGTTTATCAGGCGACTTTAAAACATGAATTTAATGATGCTTGGCGCACAGATGTCACAGCACGTTATTTTGATAACAAAGAAGTGCAAAACTATCATGAGCCAAGAGGTCTGGTAGATACTGACGGTGATGGAATTGTTGATTGGAGTCATCGCGAGTTTCGTGATCAAGTCCGTGAGAACGAAGGGTTTAGCTTAACAGCTAATGCAATTGCGGAGTTTGCATTTGCCAACATGCAGCATCAAGTGCTGTTTGGTAGTGATTGGTATGAACATGATTTTGAAAGTGTTTACCGTACAGCTACGCAACAAAGTAAAGGTGGCCCAGTACCAGGACTTGATCTTAACAATCCTGAATATGGTTTAACGTCTGCTGATGATTATGACCTTGATAGTATTACACCAAGGCTAGGGAAAACAAATAGCACCCGCTTTGGTGCCTACTTGCAAGATCAGCTAGATATCACCGCAAATTGGAGTGTGACAGCTGGCTTAAGATATGACCGTTTTGAAGATAAAGATCTGTTAAATCAAACCGAGTTTTCTGATAGCGACCTTACTTACCGTATTGGTACCAGCTACAACATTAATAATATGTTCTTCCCTTATGCGTTACATGGCACTGGCTTTGTGCCGCAAAGTGCCAGTAATCAGGAATCAGCAAAGGGCGGCCCATTCTCGCCTGAAACTAGTCGTATCAACGAGTTAGGTTTAAGAACCAAGCTATTAGAAGACACACTTGCTGTTAATATGGCGGCGTATGATATTGTTCGCGAAAACATCCTGCAGCCTAGCTTACTAGGTGATGTTGCAGGTGACGGCGTTGATGATTTAGTTGCTATTGGTGAAGTGCAAAGTAAAGGTTTTGAACTTGAAGTGGTTGGCGACATTACTGAGCGTTGGGTGGTTACTGCAAGTTATGCTTATAATGATACCCGTATTACTAAAGCAAACGACAGTATTACCAATCAAATACCTGATAGTGATAAATTTGCCAACGCACCGCAAAATACTTTAGGCATATGGACACGCTATGAGTTACCTCGCTTATCGTCATCTATTTCTGCTGGTTTAGATTATGTTGATGAACAGCTAAGTTTAGGCGGTCAACGCGTTAAACCTTATACGATTTACAACATGGCGTGGCAAACAACCATTAATAACTGGCAATGGCAGTTATCAGTTAAAAACGTGTTTGATAAAGAATACGCAAGCAGTGGCTTTATCGAGCGAACAGGGCACTTTCCTGGTGAACCACGTCGTGTCTATTTAAGTGCTAAATACAGCTTTTAATGGTGGCGTGTGAACGCTAAAAGTTGGTTTAACTTACATTCTTGGGCAGGACTCTTTTTAGGAGTCCTGCTTTTTGTTACCTGCGTATCGGGAACACTCGCTACGTTAAGTCATGAACTCGAATACTTATCAGACGCAAAATACCGTGCTTTAAGTTCTTCTACCTCTACTAACTACTCAGCTATCGAAAACACCCTTAACGAGCATTACCCGCAAGCTCAGTTACTTTATATACAACGCCATAAACAAGATTACCTTGCCACTGAGGCGGCCCTTAAAGTCGGTGATTCATTTCGTTTTGTTTATTTAGATGCCGCAACTGGCACCTTACTCGGTGAAGGAGAGTGGGCGCGGATATCGCGGTTTTTACGTAACTGGCATATGAACTTGTCGATGGGCTGGACGGGTAAATTAATCGTCACTAGTTTGAGTGTGTTACTCGTTATTTTATTGGTCTCGAGTTTTTATGTGTATCGGCGCTGGTGGCAAGGCTTTATGAAAAAGCCTGCTGCGCTAAGCCTCGTTAAACGTAGTAGTTGGGCTGATTGGCACAAACTGTTTGGGCTTTGGAGTTTATGGTTTATTGCGGTGATGGCCATTACTGGGATTTGGTATTTAGTCGAACATGGGCTGCAAACCGCTAAAGTGCCGCACACAGTTTCTTTACCACAAGCGGTAAGTGACTTTAAAAAACAACGTATTGAAAAGCATCTATCGCCAATTAGTTTAACTGCAGCATATGAGGCGGCTAAGCAGGCGTTTCCGAGCCTTGATATTCGCTATATTCGCTATCCTAATAAAGCGGAACAGCCTATTGAAGTGCGTGGATATAACGATGATATTTTACTGCGCCTACGTGCTAACCGTGTTTATTTAAAACCAAGCTCGGGTGAGTCACTAGGTATACAAAAAGGAGAAGAATTACCGATTGTAGCCCGGATCTCAGATACCGCTGATCCATTGCACTTTGGTAACTTTGCAGGAGTCGGAACTAAACTTATTTGGGGGTTATTTGGTGCATTGATGAGCTTTGTAAGCGCTGCTGGCATCTATATGAGTTGGCTTAGGGTTAAGCGTAAAACAACGGCTGTAAAGTGGCTTGGGGTATCTGGGGGGATTGCAATCGGTTTGGTTGTAGCTTCGCTACTAATAACGAGTTTGAGCTTTACTGAGCGCAGTGTGCCGAATCGGGTTTATTCTCCCATTCTTGGTTAGCCATTTTCAGACATTAAAAAAGGCGCAGTTAGCGCCTTTTTTGTTGGGTTAAGAGTTTAGCCTCTTACCTTAATACCTTTTTTCTCCATACCGCGGTAGATGATCAGCATCTGTGCGATTGAGATAAGGTTCGATACTAACCAGTAAAGTACTAGGCCAGATGGGAACCACAAGAAGAAAATAGAGAATACAACTGGCATAAAGGTCATCATTTTTTGCTGCATAGGGTCAGTAACCGTCATAGGTTGCAGCTTTTGAGTGATGAACATACTTAAACCAAATAAAACAGGTAATACGTAGTATGGGTCCATTGCTGATAAGTCATTTAGCCATAAAATGAATTCAGCATGACGTAGCTCTGTTGATTCTAAGAATACGTAGAATAATGCTAAGAAGATTGGCATTTGTAGTAACAGCGGGAAACAGCCACCCATAGGGTTTACTTTTTCTTTGCGGTACATTTCCATCATCGCTTGACCGAATTTTTGACGGTCATCACCATACTTCTCTTTTAGCGCAGCCATTTTAGGCTGTAGTGCACGCATCTTCGCCATTGACGTGTATTGTGCTTTAGTAAGCGGGTACATTGCCGTTTTAACGATAACCGTGATTGCAATGATAGCTAGACCCCAGTTACCTAGGATGCTGTGTAACCACTTAAGTAGTACGAATAATGGTTGTGAGATAAACCATAACCAACCATAGTCTACTGTTAGGTCTAAGTCTGGGTGAATTGCTTCTAGTACATCAGACTCTTTAGGGCCCATGTAGTAAGTTGAGCTAAGTGTTGCTTGCGTACCAGCTTGTACGTTAATTGCTTCACCTTTAGTACCAATAATTGCCGCATTACCAGCAACTAACTTGCTGTAAAGGGTATTTTGTTGGTCTTGCTGAGGTACCCAGGCACTTACAAAGTAGTGCTGGATAAATGCAATGTAGCCACCAGCTGTGGTGATGTTAAGGTTTTTATCAGCCATGTCTGAGAAGCTGTACTTTTCATATGGCTCTTCTTCAGTACCGTATGCTGCACCTAAGTAGTTTTGATCTACTAAGCTACCTTTGTCTTGTACAGTGCGTTTTACTTGCGTGTATAACTGAACTTGAATTGGGTCAGCTGTAACGTTGTTTACTGTGTACTCTAAACCTACAGCGTAGTCGCCTTTTCTGAAGATATAGGTTTTAGTAAACGTCACACCTTTGCTGTCGGTAAACTCAAGTGGAACACGCAGCTCATCACCATTTAAAGTGAATGCTTTTTGTGTGGTTTTATAAACCGGACGGCCTTCAACAGTCGCATCTGGGCCATTTAAACCAATTAAGCCGCTTTGTGAGAAGTATTGTTTACCGTCAAACACACCAAGTAGCATGTAAGGAGTATCACTGCCTTTTGTCTCTTCGTACTGAAGTAAGTCTGCTTCAATAATGTCACCACCACGGGTGTCAATTTTAACAGTGAATACATCAGTTGTTACATCGATAACTGAGCGCTTTGCTGTAGTAGCAGCTGGCACTTCACCGTCAGATGATGCTGGAATAAAGTCATCAGGTTCTGGTGTAGTTGCGCCTAGTGTTTGTGTTGTGGCACTTGGATCAGCTTTTGGTGCGTTGTAGTCGTTATTCCATTCTTGAAATAATAAAAACGACACAAGCATCAAGCCGATTAATAAAAACGTGCGTTGCGATTCCATAACAGCTCTTATTTCTCGTGTTGGTGGTTAATATGATTTTTTGCCGGTACGGGATCATCCCCACCAGCATGTAAAGGGTGGCATTTTAATATGCGTTTAACAGCTAACCAACTGCCTTTTACACTTCCATGCAAATTAATTGCTTGAATAGCATAACTAGAGCAGGTTGGGTTAAAACGACAATGCGGACCTAATAGTGGGCTTATCCATTTTTGATAGCCGCGTATTAGCATGACTAAACAGCGCTTTGGAATAGCAACAAGTGGTTTAAGTAACCTCATGATGTGTCAGCCCCTGCGTTAATTTAGTCAATGGATACCATGAATTTAAATTCCTATCGTAGAATTTTAAATGCATGATTAAAAGGTGAGCTAAAGATACCTTAATTAAGCCTGTAATTCTATTGCTATCAGGCTTGTTTATTAGATTTAGCTGATTTATTCGGGCGTTTTTTGAAAGGTGGTGGTTTTGGTGCACCAGGCTTGCAGCGTTCGTTAATTTTTCGCCACAATTTATTAAGTTGTTTTGTTAGCTCGTCGTTTGACTGCTCATCAATACCACTTTTAACCATAAGCACAATATCAATGTTATCGAGTTTGTGTTGATTTAAACGAAAACTTTCGCGAGCAAGTCGTTTGATTCGATTACGTTGGCAGGCTTTTTTAACGCGTTTTTTTGCGACCGTAAGACCTAATCGAGGATTAGTTTGGTCATTGCGTTTAGCTAATAGGGTAAAAAAGGAGTCGCGACGCGTGCTGGTTCATTAAAGATTCGAGAGTAATGCGAGGGAGTTAACAGACGTAACTCCCTGCTGAAGCTAAAGTCTTCCACTTATATATTAAGCAGAAAGAACTTTACGGCCTTTAGCACGACGACGAGCTAATACTTTACGGCCATTTGCTGTTGCCATACGAGCACGGAAACCGTGTGTACGTTTGCGTTTTAAAACGCTAGGTTGAAAAGTTCTTTTCATAACAATTCCATCCGATCGGTTAAGGTTAAAACATCCTATGCAGGTCGCGATCCTGGCACAGGTGCCATTGCGAGCGCGAGATATTATAGATGAAGACAGCAAAAGTCAATCATTAAAACGCTGCAGAGGTAGTAATTATAAAGGATCCTTTTGCGTGATCATATAGGATCATCATAAATAAGAAGTTTTCCACAGCCTCTGTATAAAAAGTGAATAAAAGCTTGGGAAAAGCCAATTCGATCGTAGAATTTGATCGCGATCTGCGTCTAAATTTGTTATGATCACTGTTCGAGCTTAAAAAATAATTTTCTTTAAAATCAATATTTTAATGTTTTATGTTGGCGAGATCATATTTTTCATAAAAATCAATCTTGTACTTGTGGATAAAGTACCTTCATAATAGTCGGTCTGGGCCAAGAAAGTTGGTCAAAGATTAGCAATAAATGTTTGATTTTCCATCATTAAAGATGAACGGGAATAAAAATTAAATCTCTGGGAGTTTAACTGTGTATCTGTCGGTTTGGCAAAGTTGTTTATATGTATTGCAAGATGAATTGCCTTCACAGCAATTCAGTATGTGGGTAAGACCACTTCAAGCAGAAAGTACCGAAGATACGTTGACTATATATGCACCTAATCGTTTCGTTTTAGATTGGGTGAGAGAAAAGTATTTAAACCGTATTAATGAACTACTCGTTGAAATTTGTGGTGATGAAGCACCTGAATTACGTTTTGATGTTGGTAGTAAACCCATTTTAAATGCTCAAGCGGCATCAGCTCCGGCTGCATCGGAAGCAAGTGCACCAGTGAGTGCGCAACATACTACCGAAAAGCAACAACCAAAACCTGAAAAAGCAGCGGTAGAGCCTGCTCCAAAATCAGGTTATAAATCAAACATTAAAGAAAATTATACCTTTGATAGCTTTGTTGAAGGTAAATCAAACCAATTAGCAAAAGCCGCGACGACTCAAGTTGCAGATAACCCCGGTTCGGCATTTAACCCTGTATTTATATATGGTGGTACGGGCTTAGGTAAAACTCACTTATTACACGCTGTTGGTAACGGTATTATGGCTAATAAGCCAGACGCGAAAATTGTCTACATGCACTCAGAGCGATTTGTGCAAGACATGGTTAAAGCACTGCAAAATAATGCCATCGAAGAGTTTAAACGTTATTACCGAAGTGTTGATGCATTGATGATCGATGACATTCAATTTTTCGCTAATAAAGAGCGCTCACAAGAAGAGTTCTTTCATACCTTCAACGCTTTACTTGAAGGAAATCAACAGATTATCTTAACTTCAGACCGCTATCCAAAAGAGATAGAAGGGGTTGAAGATCGCCTTAAATCACGTTTTGGCTGGGGCTTAACCATTGCTATTGAGCCGCCAGAACTTGAAACACGTGTTGCCATTTTGATGAAAAAAGCCCAACAAAGTAAAATCAATTTACCTCACGAAGTGGCCTTTTTTATCGCGAAAAAATTGCGCTCAAATGTACGTGAATTAGAAGGGGCGTTAAACCGTGTTATTGCTAATGCAAACTTTACTGGTCGTCCGATTTCGATCGACTTTGTAAAAGAAGCCCTACGTGATTTACTTGCACTGCAAGATAAACTGGTAACGATAGATAATATTCAACGCACTGTTGCTGAGTATTACCGTATTCGTGTGTCAGATTTACTTTCTAAACGTCGTAGTCGTTCAGTAGCAAGACCACGCCAAGTGGCCATGGCATTATCAAAAGAACTAACAAATCACAGTTTACCTGAGATTGGCGACGCCTTTGGCGGTCGCGATCACACAACAGTATTACACGCTTGTCGTAAAGTTAAATCACTCCGTGATGAAAGCCACGAAGTGAAAGAAGATTATCAAAACTTAATAAGAACCTTGTCATCTTAAGGCCGACTTTATTATGCAAATAACAATATCAAGAGAGCAATTTTTAAAACCTTTAGTTCAAGTGTCTGGTGCGATCGAGCGTAAGCACACCTTACCGATTTTATCGAACGTACTGTTAGTTGTTGAAAACGGGCAACTTTCGATGACAGGTACTGATCTTGAAATTGAATTAGTAGCGAGTGTGTTTGTTGGTGAAGATACCACAGATACAAAACTCACTTTACCAGCTAAAAAGTTACTCGATATTTGTAAAAGTTTACCTGATGGCTCAGACCTTACGTTAAGTAGCCAAGATCATCAGTTACTACTCACCAGTGGTAAAAGCCGTTTCTCTTTAACGACACTTGCGGCTGAAGATTTTCCTAATCTTGAGCAATGGGATGGTGAAGTAGAGTTTCAACTAACACGACTAGAGTTACGTAAGCTTTTAGAAAGCACACATTTCTCTATGGCTAATCAAGACGTACGTTATTACTTAAACGGTATGTCATTTGAAGTTGATAACGCAGACATTAAAACAGTGGCTACAGATGGTCACCGTTTGGCAATTGCACAAAAGCAATTACCACAATCTTTAAATACACAACGTCAGTTAATTATTCCACGTAAAGGTGTGCAAGAAATTATGCGCCTTATGGTGGCTGATGATGAGTTAGTTACCATTCAATTTGGTGCTAACCATATTCGTATTATTGATACTGAATTTACCTTTACCAGTAAGCTGGTGGATGGTCGTTTCCCTGACTATCGTCGTGTATTACCGCGTGGTGGTGATAAAATTATTACTGCTAACCGCGAATGGTTGCGCAGTGCTTTTCAGCGTGTGTCTATTTTATCGAATGAAAAATTCCGTGGTGTACGATTAAACCTATCTGAAGGTTTATTGAAAATTACTGCCAACAACCCTGAGCAAGAGCAAGCCGAAGAAGTTGTTGAGGTAATGTACCAGGGCGGCGAACTTGAAATTGGCTTTAACGTTTCTTATGTGCTTGATGTACTAAATACATTAAAAACAGAAGATGTTGTTTTCACGCTTGCTGATTCAAATAGCAGTGCGCTAATTGAAGGTGCGGGTGACGAAGAAGCTATGTACGTTGTTATGCCGATGCGCCTATAAGCTTGTATGAGTTTAAGTCATTTAAGCCTCAATAATTTTCGGAATATTGAGGCGCTGACACTTGAGCCGGTTAATGGCATAAACATTATCTATGGCGAAAATGGCAGCGGTAAAACTAGTCTCCTTGAGGCGATTTATTTCCTTTCTCACGGTAAATCATTTCGTACCGCCAAACATAAAAATATCATCCAGCATCAACAAGACAAGTTTGTGATCCATGGTCGTAAAGCACTACACGATTTGTCTATTCCGATTGGAATTAGTAAGAACCAAGCGGGTGAAACATCTTTAAAGATTCAGGGAAAAACGAGCCGTAAAATTTCTGAATTAGCCCAGCTAGTACCTGTGCAGGTGATTACGCCAGAAAGCTATTCATTGTTTTTTGGTGGCCCAAAAGAGCGTAGAAAATTTCTCGATTTAGGATTGTTCCACGTGGAACATGACTTTTTTTATTTATGGCAGTCTTTTAATAAAGTACTTAAACAACGTAATGCCTTATTAAGAAGTAAACCAAGAGATTATTTCGAACAGATCAAGTTTTGGGACAAAGAATTTGTTAGACTAGCTGAGCAAATAAATAATTTAAGAATTGCGTATATAAGTAGGTTTAAGCAGCAGTTTTTTGATAAAATGTGTGCAGAATTAACGCTTGTAAGCGATTTAGAAATTAACTTTCATGCGGGCTGGAAAGAGAGTGAAACGCTCTCTGAGGCGCTTGAGCAAAGCTTTGAACGTGATGCCAAACAAGGTTTCACAAGTAAAGGTCCGCATAAAGCTGATTTTAGTTTTAGTGTTTCTGGTAACAGTGTAGAAAATACATTTTCTCGCGGTCAATTGAAGCTCTTGCTTTATGCGTTAAAAGTAACGCAAAATAGCTTAATTGAGTCAGAAACAGATAAGCAATCTATATTGCTAATAGATGACTTACCTTCAGAGTTAGGTGAAGATACAAAAGAAAAAGTGGGTCAGCTTTTGACTCATTGCGATTCGCAGCTTTTTATCTCATCAATTTTATCTGAAAGTATTTCTGCTGTGGTGGAACCCATGCAACGAGAACTAAAAATGTTCCACGTGAAACATGGCAACCTAATAACAAGATAAGTGGGATTAACCATGTCTGAGAATTACGATTCGTCGAGTATTAAAGTACTTAAAGGATTAGACGCAGTAAGAAAGCGTCCAGGAATGTATATAGGGGACACCGATGACGGTACAGGCCTACACCACATGGTGTTTGAGGTTGTTGATAACTCTATCGATGAAGCCTTAGCTGGTCATTGTGATGATATTTTTGTAACGATTCACTTAGACGGTTCTGTCTCTGTAAGAGATAACGGTCGTGGTATCCCTACATCTATTCATGAAGAAGAAGGTGTATCAGCGGCTGAAGTTATCATGACGGTACTTCACGCTGGTGGTAAGTTCGATGATAACTCATATAAAGTATCAGGTGGCTTACACGGTGTAGGTGTTTCAGTAGTAAACGCTCTATCTGAAAAACTACAGTTAACGATTCGTCGTGAAGGTAAACTGCATCAGCAAACATATACAATGGGTGTACCTGATGCGCCATTGGCAGTGATTGGTGAAGCAAGTGATACAGGTACTGAATTACGTTTTTGGCCAAGTGGTGAAACATTCACTGACTTAAACTTTCATTACGACATTCTAGCAAAACGTTTACGTGAACTTTCGTTCTTAAACTCAGGTGTAAGCATTATTCTTACAGATGAGCGCGAAGAAACGAAAACAGACCACTTTAAATATGAAGGTGGTATTCAGGCGTTCGTTGAATACTTAAACCGTAATAAAACACCTGTACATAAAAGTGTTTTCCACTTTACCCATGAGCGTGAAGAAGACGGTATCAGTGTTGAAGTATCAATGCAGTGGAACGATGGTTTCCAAGAAAGCATTTACTGTTTCACAAACAACATTCCACAACGTGATGGTGGTACGCACTTAGCTGGTTTTAGAGCTGCATTAACGCGTACGCTAAATAACTACATGGAAAAAGAAGGCTTTAATAAAAAAGCGAAAACAACCAGTAATGCAACGGGTGATGACGCTCGTGAAGGCTTAACGGCTGTTGTCAGTGTTAAAGTTCCTGATCCTAAGTTCTCATCACAAACGAAAGATAAACTTGTATCAAGTGAAGTTAAGTCTGCTGTAGAACAAGCAATGGCAGAAAAGCTAACAGAGTTCTTATTAGAGAACCCGGTTGATGCAAAAACAGTTGTTGGCAAAATTATTGATGCAGCTCGTGCTCGTGAAGCTGCACGTAAAGCGCGTGAAATGACTCGCCGTAAAGGTGCAATGGATTTAGCCGGTTTACCGGGTAAACTGGCTGACTGCCAAGAAAAAGATCCAGCACTTTCTGAACTATACATAGTGGAGGGTGACTCTGCAGGTGGTTCAGCTAAGCAGGGTCGTAACCGTAAAAACCAAGCAATTTTGCCACTTAAAGGTAAGATTCTTAACGTAGAAAAAGCACGTTTTGATAAGATGCTTTCTTCTCAAGAAGTAGCAACTCTTATCACCGCGCTAGGTTGTGGTATTGGTCGTGATGAATATGACCCAGAAAAACTACGTTACCATCGCATCATTATCATGACCGATGCGGACGTGGATGGTTCTCACATTCGTACTTTATTGCTGACTTTCTTCTACCGTCAAATGCCAGAGATTGTAGAAAAAGGCTTTATTTATATTGCACAGCCACCACTATATAAAGTGAAAAAAGGTAAGCAAGAGCGCTACATCAAAGATGACCCAGCGCTAGTTGATTACTTAACGTCATTAGCATTAAACAATGCTGCACTTTATACAAGTGAAGGTGCATCTGCACTTGAAGGTGAAGCGTTAGAAACGATTGTTCACGATTATCAAAGCACTGTTAAAGTAATTGAGCGTTTAAAACGTAAATACCCGAATACGGTAATGGAACGCTTAATCTATCAAAGCGAATTAACTGAAGCTGATTTATCAAATGAAGCAAAAGTTAAAGAGTGGACTAACACCTTAGTTGATGACTTAATTGCACGTGACGAAGATGCAACTATCTTCCACGCAAGCACAGAGCATGATACTGAGCGCAACTTGTATTATCCAGTTGTGAATATCCGTCAGCACGGTGTTGATAAGGCTCATGTATTAAACCATGACTTCATCACATCACGTGACTATAAACGTATTGCTGCAACGGGTGCGAACATCGCTAACCTAATTGAAGCGGGTGCATACATTCAACGCGGTGAGAAAACTCAGCCTGTTGATAACTTTGTGGATGCGTTAGAGTGGTTAATTACTGAATCTAAGCGTGGACTATACATCCAACGCTATAAAGGATTAGGTGAGATGAACCCAGATCAGCTTTGGGAAACCACCATGGACCCAGATGCTCGTCGTATGTTGAAGGTAACCATTGAAGATGCTGTTGCAGCTGACCAATTGTTCGCGACATTAATGGGTGACCAAGTTGAACCTCGTCGTGACTTCATTGAAACGAATGCACTACGCGTAGTTAACTTAGACGTATAAAGTTAAAATTGATATTTAAAAAGGAGCCAACTGGCTCCTTTTTTTATTACTGAAAAAGCACAAACTGCTTAAAACCTTACTGCACACAAGGTATACTGAGAGCAATTTTCAGACTAAACGCACCAGATACTATAAGCCAAATATGCAAAAATATGACGTTAAAACCTTCCAAGGTTTGATCCTGGCTTTACAGGACTATTGGGCACAGCAAGGCTGTGTGATTGCTCAACCACTCGATATGGAAGTGGGAGCAGGGACATTTCATCCGTTAACATTCTTAAAGTCGATTGGCCCAGAGCCAATGTCGAGCGCGTATGTTCAACCATGCCGTCGTCCAACTGATGGTCGTTATGGTGAAAACCCAAACCGCTTACAACATTACTACCAATTCCAAGTAGTATTAAAACCATCACCAGAGAACATCCAGGAGCTCTATTTAGGCTCTTTAGCTGCTGTTGGTATCGATACGCTAACTGATGAAGTTCGCTTCGTAGAAGACAACTGGGAGTCGCCAACATTAGGTGCTTGGGGTCTAGGTTGGGAAATCTGGTTAAACGGCATGGAAGTGACTCAGTTCACTTACTTCCAACAAGTAGGTGGCCTAGAGTGCTCACCAGTAACAGGTGAGATCACATATGGTCTTGAGCGTTTAGCAATGTACATTCAGGGCGTAGATAGCATCTATGACCTAGTATGGGCAGACGGTCCTATGGGTCGTGTAACATACGGCGATGTATTCCATCAAAACGAAGTTGAGCAGTCTGCTTATAACTTCGAACAAGCAGATGTTGAGTTCTTATTTGCACAGTTTGATCACTGTGAAAAAGAAAGCGAAAAACTAATCGAAGCAGGCTTACCATTACCAGCCTATGAGCAAGTAATGAAAGCATCACATGCATTTAACTTATTAGATGCACGTCACGCTATCTCAGTAACTGAACGTCAACGTTATATCTTACGTGTTCGTGCTTTATCTAAAGCGTGCGCACAAAGTTACTATGATGCCCGTGAAGCACTTGGTTTCCCGCTTTGTAAGGATTAAGAATTAGCATGTCAGCAGAAAATTTATTAGTAGAAATTGGCACAGAAGAGTTGCCACCGAAAGCACTTCGTAAACTTGCTGAGTCATTTGCTGAGAACTTAACAGCAGAACTTGCAAGCTTAGAACTAGCACATCAAGGTGTTAACTGGTACGCGTCTCCACGCCGTTTAGGTTTACGTGTGACTGCGCTTGAAGCAAAGCAAAGTGACAAAGTAGTAGAAAAGCGCGGTCCTGCAGTAGCAGCTGCATTTGATGCCGATGGTAATCCAACTAAAGCAGCAATGGGTTGGGCACGTGGTTGTGGTATCGATGTGAGCGATGCAGAAACGATTGAAACAGATAAAGGTGCTTGGTTATTACATAAAGCACAAGTAGAAGGTCAATCAACAACTGCACTTATGAGCGATGCAGTAAACAAGGCACTTGCTAAACTGCCTATCCCTAAACCAATGCGTTGGGGTGCGAGCAAAACGCAATTTATTCGCCCAGTACACACTGCAACTATTTTGTTTGGTAGCACGCTAATTGAAGGTGAAATCCTTGGTAAGCAAGTCGGTAACCAGTTACAAGGTCACCGTTTCCATCATCCAGAAAAAGTCACAATCAATCACGCTGATGATGTGTTTGATGTTCTTAAATCTGCTTACGTTATTGCTGACTTTGCAGCGCGTAAAGCACAAATTCGCGAACAGATTGAAGCAGCAGCTAACGCTGTAAATGCAAAAGTAGCGATGGATGAAGATTTACTTGAAGAAGTAACATCGTTGGTAGAATGGCCAGTAACGCTGACAGCAACATTTGAAGAAGCATTCTTAGCTGTTCCTTCAGAAGCACTTATCTATACCATGAAGGACGACCAAAAGTACTTCCCGTTATTAGACCAAGATGGCAACTTACTTAACAAGTTCCTATTTGTTTCTAATATCGAAAGTAAAGATCCAAGCGTGGTCATTGCCGGTAACGAAAAAGTTGTTCGTCCTCGTTTAGCCGATGCGCAGTTCTTTTACGAAACCGATAAGAAGAAAACGCTAGAGAGCCGTTTAGAATCTTTAGATACTGTTTTATTCCAAAAACAACTTGGTACGCTGAAAGACAAATCTGAGCGTATTAGTGAACTTGCGGGTTACATTGCTGAGCAATTAGGTGCGGATGCCGAGCTGGCTAAGCGTGCTGGCTTATTAAGTAAAACAGACTTAATGACCGAAATGGTTATGGAGTTTACCGACGTACAAGGTGTAATGGGTATGCATTACGCTCGTCACGACGGTGAAGCTGAAGAAGTTGCTCTCGCGCAAAACGAACAATATATGCCACGCTTCGCGGGTGATAACTTACCAACAAATGTGATCAGCTGTGCTGTAGCAATTGCTGATAAGTTTGATACGCTGGTGGGTATTTTTGGTATTGGTCAAGCGCCAAAAGGCGACAAAGACCCATTTGCACTTCGCCGTGCAGCAATTGGTGCATTACGCATCATGGTTGAAAAATCATTACCGCTAGATATCTTAGATCTTGTTGCTAAGTCACAAACGTTATTCGGTGAAAAGCTAACTAACTTAAACGTATCAACAGATGTGTTTGAGTTTATGCTAGGTCGTTTCCGCGCATGGTACCAAGATGAAGGTATCGAAGTTGATGTCATTCAAGCTGTGTTAGCACGTCGTCCAACTAAACCAGTTGATTTCGATCGTCGTGTTAAAGCGGTAAGTCACTTCCGTACATTAGACGCAGCAGAAGCGCTTGCAGCAGCAAATAAACGTGTAAGCAATATCTTGGCTAAAAATGATATCACAACACAAGGTGATGTGAATGAGAGCCTATTAAGCGATGAAGCAGAAAAAGTATTAGCGTCACACGTTGCTAAGTTCGCAACTGAGCTTGCACCTCTGTATGCAAATGGCGATTACCAAGAAGCATTATCACAACTTGCGGGTATCCGTGAGAGTGTTGATAACTTCTTCGATAACGTCATGGTAATGGCAGATGACGAAGCGGTTAAACAAAACCGTTTAGCATTATTAAGCCAACTAAGCCGTCTGTTTTTAGATATTGCTGATATTTCTGTACTTCAGAAGTAAGCAGTAGCCAATTAATAAAAGCCAGCTCTGTGCTGGCTTTTTTGTAGCATAAGGAACAGTAATGAAACGTGTAATTACTTTAGCATTAGCAGGCTTATTAACTGCCTGTTCTAGCCAAATGCAAATGCCAAGCATTGACGATATTCTGCCAAGCAAAGACCTCGACCGTACTATGTATTTACGTGGTGACTTTACTTTGTGGGATGCTGAACCTCAGTATCAATTAGAGCAAGTTGCACCGGGCATATTCCAAACCGAGGTTAAGTTTTCAACGCCTGGTAAGGTTTATGAATTCAAAGTAGCGGATGCTGATTTTAGCGAAGGCTATAACTGTGGTTACAGTGATATGGACCCAGCAGGGCAATCATTAGTTCTAGGCCAAGCCGCCAATGCCGACTGTAATACCATCTACAATTATTTCAGCTTTAAACCCGCTGCAAAAGGCGTGTATGTAGTGAGCTTTGATTACCGCAATAGTAATCAACCAAAAGTGACGGTAACTCGGAAGTAAAGCTATAAGCTTTCAGCTGGTAGGTTGGGTAGAGCGGAGCGAAACCCAACGCATACACTCACCTTGAAGATTAGCTGGCGTATCTAACTCTGCAACGGATTAATTATCGGGAGTGTTGGATTTGCTAGCAATCACGTTGGGTTTCGTTGCTCTCAACACAACCTACACTGATTAGGCTACCGTTAGAACAAAGCGCCAACCTCTCATCAATCTTCATAAAGATTAAGTGCGATATCTAACTCATCATCTGACAAAATAAAAGCAGATGACTTACTCAACTTCCTATAAGACGAAAATGGCCAGTCTTCAATTTGATTCACATATTTATGTTTCACAGGGTTGAAGTAAATATAATTAATATGGTTCATTAGGTCTTGCTCGTCCTTTATATAATGCTCCCAATACCGTCTCTGCCAAATACCTCGTTCACATTTCTGAATACGACTAGGCGATTTATGCTCGTAATTATTTAGCTGTCTAGAAAAATTAGACTTAATTAACCGCCACCTTTTTGCATAATCACAATCCCCAACGGGTAGTTGCCAAATAGCGTGTAAGTGATCTGGAAGAATGACAATGGCAAGCGTTTTAAAAGGGTGTGACTTAGCTACACTTTTATAAGCTGAACGTAGCAGAGTAATGTTTGAAGTTAAAAGTGCTGAGTTTCTTTGCGCAATCGCTAGAGTAAAGAAATAGGTGCCCCCGGGGATTAATACTCTTCTGTATCGCATACATTCATCCTTGAATGTTAAATAATAAGAGTAGTTTAATTTCGATTAAAAGTTGAACTTCACGAACTTTAATTTGTTGCTATCATCCTTCAGTTACGTTGGGTTTCGCTTCGCTCTACCCAACCTACGAGCTCGTTATAACCCTTTCTTCACCAAGTATCGATACGGTGCTTGTTCTACATCTTTGGCTACGAGAGTGTGATCCATAAAGGTACAAAAGCTTGGGATATCGCGGGTGGTTGATGGGTCATCGGCGATGATAAGTAAGGTTTCGCCATCTTTCATTTTACGTACTGCACCACGCACCATCATGACAGGTTCTGGACAACGTAGGCCAAGTGCATCTAATTGGTGATCGGGATTATCAAAACTCATGGCTGACCTTTTAGGTGAAAGAGACGATTATTAAGCGGCTATTTTAACTTTCTATTGCCGCCAGTTTCAATAAGTGAAAGCAAAGCAAATAAAAAAGGCGCACTGAGCAATTCAGTGCGCCTTTTTATCACCAAGATGTTTGGTGTGAGCTTGTTATTCTACGCGCTCAAATACAGTTGCAATACCTTGGCCTAAACCAATACACATAGTTGCTAGACCGTATTTTGCGTTCTTGTCTTCCATTAGGTGAACAAGCGTTGTGCTAATACGTGAACCAGAACAACCAAGTGGGTGACCAAGTGCAATTGCACCACCATTTAGGTTAACTTTTTCATCTACCACATCCATCAGACCTAGGTCTTTTAACACTGGTAGAGATTGTGCTGCGAATGCTTCGTTAAGCTCAGCAACATCGATATCGTCGATAGTGATACCTGCTTGTTGAAGTGCTTTTTGCGATGCTGGTACAGGGCCGTAACCCATGATTGATGGATCGCAACCTGCAACAGCCATTGATTTAATCCGAGCACGAATTGGTAAACCAAGTTCTTTAGCTTTCTCTTCGCTCATTACAAGCATTGCTGACGCGCCGTCAGAAAGTGCAGAAGATGTACCTGCCGTTACGCTACCTGATGCTGGATTGAATACTGGGCGTAGTTGCGATAAACCTTCTACAGTTGTTTCTGGACGGATTACTTCATCGTCTTCAACTAAGATTAAAGAACCATCTGCATCATGACCTTCCATTGGCAGGATTTCACGACGGAAACGACCTTCAACAGTTGCCGCGTGTGCACGTTGATGTGAACGATAAGCAAACTCGTCTTGTTGCTGGCGGCTAATGCCGTGCAGCGTTGCAAGGTACTCTGCAGTTAAACCCATTACGCCGGCAGCTTGTGCTACAGACGTTGATAAACCAGGGTGAAAATCATTACCGTGAGTCATAGGTACGTGACCCATGTGCTCAACACCACCAATGATATAGGTATCACCAGCACCAGTCATAATAGCACGTGCTGCATCGTGTAATGCCTGCATTGATGAGCCACATAAACGGTTAACCGTTACTGCTGGCACTGAGTGCGGAATACCGGCTAGTAGTGCTGCGTTACGAGCAATGTTAAAACCTTGCTCTAAAGTCTGTTGTACACAGCCCCAGTAAATATCATCAATTGATGCTGGATCAACGGCTGGGTTACGGTCTAACAAACCTTTCATTAAGTGAGCACTTAAATCTTCCGCACGCTTGTTTTTGAATACGCCGTTCTTAGAACGACCCATTGGTGTGCGGATACAATCTACGATTACTGGATTATTCATGTTTCTTATCCTTCCACCTTATAGAATACACGGCCTTCTTCGGCCCACTTGCGAGTTTCATCAGATACTTGGTAAATCGCACCTAAGTGAGCGTACTTGTCTGCTGTTGCAACAAAGTTCGCTAAACCAGTTTGATCTAAGTAACGGAATGCACCGCCTCTAAATGGAGGGAAACCAATGCCGTAAATTAGCGCCATGTCAGCTTCTTGTGGAGACGCCACGATACCTTCTTGTAAACAAAGTAGTACTTCGTTGATCATAGGGATCATACAACGGTCAATGATTTCTTGTTTATCAAAATCTTTAGGTGCATCAGTGATGGCACTTAGTAACTCAGTTGCTGTTGCATCTTGTGCCTTTTTAAGGCGACCACGGCGGTCTGGTGCATATTGGTAGAAACCAGAACCATTTTTCTGACCAAAACGTTTTTCGTTTGCAAATACAGTAACAGGGTCTTTATCTTGACGAGCCATACGCTCAGGGAAACCATCTGCCATTACGCCAGTACAGTGGTAAGCCGTATCGATACCTACAACATCAAGAAGGTAGGCAGGGCCCATAGGCCAACCAAATACATTTTCCATTACTTTATCAACTTTCGCGAAGTCAGCACCTTCAACAACAAGTTTGCTGAAGCCTGCAAAGTAAGGGAATAATACGCGGTTTACAAAGAAACCTGGGCAGTCGTTTACAACGATTGGTGATTTACCAAGTTTTAAAGCGTAATCAACAACCGCATTAATTGTTGCTTCTGATGTTCTTTCACCGCGAATGATTTCTACTAATGGCATTTTTGGCACTGGATTAAAGAAGTGCATACCACAGAAGTTTTCTGGTTTTTCAAGTGCAGATGCTAACTCATCAATACGAATTGTTGAGGTATTTGAAGTTAGGATAGTGCCCGCTGGTAAGTCTTTTTCAAGACCTGCAAGAACGGCTTGCTTCACTTTAGGGTTTTCAACCACGGCTTCAACAACAATATCAGCGCTTTGTAAGTCTGCATCGTTAAGCGTCGGTTTGATCTTGCCTAATGTAGCAACCATCTTTTCCATCGCCATATGGCCACGTTGTACTTTTTTACCAAGTAGCTTAGATGCTTCGCCCATACCTAAATCAAGTGCATCTTGGTTGATGTCTTTCATGATAATAGGTGTGCCTTTATAAGCAGACTGATATGCAATACCGCCGCCCATAATACCTGCACCTAATACAGCGGCTTGTTTAATTTCAAGTTCACTGTGCTTAGCTTGCTTCTTCGCTTTACCTTTAATGTATTGGTCAGCTAAGAAAATACCTGTTTGTGCTGCTGCTTCGCTTGTTGCTGCTAATTTAGCAAAGTTAGCGTTTTCAATCGCCATTGCTTCAGCGCGTTCACAATTTGCAGCTGCTTTAATTGTTCTTACTGCCATAACGGGTGCTGGGTAATGACCTTTTGTCTGACCCATTACCATACCTTCCGCCATCGCAAAGCTCATGCCTTGCTCAACACGGTTCATTTTCAGTGGCTGTAATTTTACTTGTCGTTTTGCTTGCCAATCTAGCTTGCCAGCAATTGCTTGTTCAAGTGTTAATATACTTGACTCTAAAAGTTTGTCAGCACTAACTACCGCGTCAAATGCACCTACTTTAAGGGCATCCGCTGCACGGTTTTCTTTGCCTGTGGTGATCCACGTCATCGCATTATCAGCGCCAATTAGGCGCGGAAGGCGAACTGTGCCACCAAAACCAGGCATAATGCCTAATTTAACTTCAGGTAGGCCAATTTTAGCATCAGTACTACCAACACGGTAATCGGTAGCAAGTGCCCACTCACATCCACCGCCAAGCGCCATGCCGTTTACAGCACTTAACGTTGGGAAAGGTAAATCTTCAATAGCGTCAAAAACGTCAGTTGCATTTTTGATCCATGCAACAAGTTCTTCTTGAGGTTTAGTGAATGTAGGTAAAAATTCGAAAATGTCGGCGCCGATAATGAAATGATCTTTATCGCTGGTGAACACCATGCCTTTGATATCTGAGTTTGTTGCCAATTCTTTTAATGCTAAAGCGCAATCTTGCAAGGTTTGCTGCGAAAGTTTGTTTACTGAACCGTCGGCACAGAACTTAAACTCGGCGATGTTGTCCTTGATGAAAGCAACTTCAAATGAATCGCTTTTATATAACATTATTATTCTCCCTAGTTAATTAACTAAGACTGGTACGATGAGTTTGCATTTCAATCAGTGTGCTTGCTTTAAAATGAAAATGCAACGAAAAATTTACTGCGCTTTATCGCGATTGGTTAAAATATAGCTGGTTTGGTGCTAAGGTGTAGGAGAAGTTTTTTGTTATTAATTCTTTAATTTTTGTTAAAGGTCATCATGAAAAAACAACTCTTTGGTTGGACAGCTGCCGCATTAATTTTTCCTTTTTTTGCAGCTGAAGCCAACGATAAACATGACGCTTTTTTAAAAGCTGAAAAAAAGGCGCGTTACGGTGATTATCAAGACATGAAAAATGCAATTAACGGGCTCGATCACCCGTTAAAGCCTTATGTCGAAAAGGCATTTTGGCAACGCAATCCCAGCTTAAATCACCAAACAGAGATCGAAAACTTTCTCAATATTTATCAAAATACACCGCTTGAGTGGCCGGTGCGTAAAGCCTGGCTTGAATACTTGAAAAAGTACAATAAGAAAGCGGCTTATATTCGTAACTATCGCGAAACGAGCAACAACGAATTGACCTGTCCTTATTTAAGTTTTCAATTAGATTTAGGGGCACCTGAAAAAGCCATCATGAACCAAGTTAGTGATTTGTGGGTGGTAGGAAAATCACAACCTAAAGAGTGCGATAAGTTGTTTTCACTCTGGAAGAAGAAGGGTTACCAAACGCAAGATCGTATTTGGCAACGTATTAGCTTAGCGGCAGAGGGCGGCACATCGAGCTTAATCCCTTATTTAAAAACGTTATTGCCTCAAAGCGAGCAATATTTAGCTGACTTATATTTAACAGTTCGCAAAGACCCAAGTGCAGCAGCCGGGCTTTATCGTTATAAGAAAAAGTCGGCTAAAGAGGGGCAAATTGCCCTTTACGGTGTGAAGCGTTTAGTGTGGCGAGATAATGACCTTGCATTACGTGCATGGGAAAAGCTCGAAACCATGTTTAATTACACAGACGAGCAAAAAGCAGATGTTTATTATAGTTTTGCGTTGTCGCTTGCATCTAATGGTCATCAACAAGCGCGTTTTTGGCTGAATAAAGTGCCTAAAGACCGTCAAACGAGCAAGCTAATGCAGTGGCAGTTAGCAAATATGCTTGAAAGACAAGATTGGTCAGGCATTGTGGCGTTTTTTACTGGTAAAGAAAACCTCAGCCTTGGTCAGCAATATTGGTTAGCGTATAGCTTAAACCAGCGCGGTGAAATAGAGCGCGCGCGTGATATTTGGCAAACAGTGGCAAAAGAGCGTGATTATTATGGCTTTTTAGCTTCAGCACGATTAGGTATTCCGGTTAGTTTAAACAATAAAGATATCAGCATTAGCAATCAATTAAAGTTAGAAGTAGCCAATGCTCCAGGCTTTAAACGTGCTCGTGCTTTATATGAACTTGAGCGTTTTACCTCAGCGCGCCGTGAATGGAATTACCTAACAGACACCTCAACTAAAGAGGAAAAGCTCGCAGCCTCAATTTTAGCGGCTGATCTTGATTGGTACGACAGCACTATCTACACCTTAGCGCAGATAAAAGAGTGGGATTATGTCGACTTACGCTTCCCATTTGCGTTTAAAGATGTGTTTGCCACGTATAGTAGTCGCAGCCATATTGATGTTGCATGGAGCATCGCTATTTCGCGTAGAGAAAGTTCTTTTGCACCTGATGCTCGCTCTCATGCTAATGCGCATGGTTTAATGCAGCTACTACCAAGCACAGCCAAATATATGAATAAGAGTACGGTAACACGTAAGCAGCTGTATCAGCCACGTACTAATATTCGACTTGGTACCGAGTATCTACAGTATTTGAAAAAGAAAAATCATGGCAATGAGATCCTGGCTACAGCCTCATATAATGCAGGTTATCATCGTATTAAACGCTGGTTACCTGAACAGCCAATGCCTGCCGAGCTGTGGATCGAATTAATTCCTTTCACAGAAACACGTAACTACGTTAAAAACGTGTTTGCTTACAGACAGGTGTACCATACTCGACTCGGTCGCGACGGCAATGTATTAGCACCCGTGTTAGATATGTCGATGGGTGGTTAAGCTTCACTGCATGTACTATCCCCTCAGTTGGGGGATGGTACAGGACTATGATAGACTGCTAACAAGTTAAATTTACTAAAGATGGGTTTACTATGGATAAATTAGCGGTGTTATACGCCGAACATATTGCAACCTTGCAACAACGTACTCGCACAATTACAGAGCGCGAAGGTTTAGAAGGGTTAGTAATTCACTCAGGTCAGGCTAAGCGTCAGTTTTTAGATGACATGTATTATCCGTTTAAAGTGAATCCGCAATTTAAAGCGTGGTTACCAGTGATCGACAACCCTCATTGTTGGATTGTGGTTGATGGTGTTTCTAAACCTAAGCTTATTTTTTATCGTCCAGTGGATTTTTGGCATAAAGTGCCTGATGAACCGCGTGATTTTTGGGCTGAGTATTTTGATATTGAATTATTAGTACAGCCAGATCAGGTCGAAAAATTGCTTCCTTATGACAAAGCAAATTACGCCTACATTGGTGAGTATTTAGAAGTAGCGCAAGCGCTGGGCTTTAGCATTATGAACCCAGAACCTGTCATGAACTACTTGCATTTTCACCGTGCTTATAAAACACAGTATGAGCTTGAATGTTTACGCCAAGCAAACCGTATCGCGGTAGAGGGCCACAAAGCAGCACGTGACACATTTTTTGCTGGTGGTTCAGAGTTTGATATTCAACAAGCTTATCTTATGGCTACCCGCCAAAGTGAAAACGAGATGCCTTACGGTAATATCGTTGCGCTTAATGAAAACTGTGCAATTTTACACTACACCCATTTTGAGCCAAAAGCGCCGCAAACACATCGCTCTTTCTTGATTGATGCTGGTGCAAATTTTAACGGCTATGCTGCTGATATTACACGTACTTATGACTTCAAAAAGTCGGGCGAATTTAGCGATCTAATCAAAGTAATGACTGAGCATCAAATTGCCTTAGGAAATGCATTAAAGCCAGGCTTGTTATATGGTGAATTACATTTAGATTGCCACCAACGTGTAGCGCAAGTGCTTAGCGACTTTAATATTGTGAAATTACCAGCCGCTGAGATTGTTGAACGTGGTATTAGTTCAACCTTCTTCCCGCATGGTCTTGGCCATCACTTAGGTTTACAAGTTCATGATATGGGTGGTTTTATGGCTGATGATAAAGGTACTCATCAGGCGCCACCTGAAGGCCATCCGTTCCTTCGCTGTACGCGTTTAATCGAAAAGAACCAAGTATTTACTATTGAACCTGGTTTATACTTCATCGACTCGTTATTAGGCGACCTTGCGCAAACAGACAACAAACAGTTCATTAACTGGGAAAAGGTTGAAGCGCTTAAGCCATTCGGCGGTATCCGTATTGAAGATAACATCATCGTTCATGAAGATAGCCTAGAAAACATGACCCGTGATCTACACTTAGATTAATGGTGAAGGTTAGTGAATATCGGGGCCAATAGGCCCCATTTTTTTAGATAAGCAATTATGTCTGAATACCAATATCCGGCTGAACCGGTTTTTTACCAAGAAGAAATTAAAAAAAGCACGTTTATTGTGCATATTGCCCACACGCCAGATCTACCCTCGGCGAAAGCCTTTATCAAAGAAATCCAAGAAAAATACAGTGATGCTCGTCATAATTGCTGGGCTCATGTTGCAGGAAACCCTGGTGGTAGTCATGTGTATGGTTTTTCTGATGATGGTGAACCCAATGGCACAGCAGGTAAACCCATGCTTAATGTATTAACAGGCTCTGGTATTGGTGAAATAACTGCGGTGGTAACTCGTTATTTTGGCGGTATTAAACTCGGCACTGGTGGGCTTGTGCGCGCTTACGGCGGTAGTTTAAATAATGCCATGCGTGAGCTTAAAACCATTACCAAGGTACCGAGTGTTGAACTGGTAGGTCAAAGTGATTACAGCGCACAGGGTGCAATCGAACAATTATTAAAAAGCCAGTATCAAGTGCTTAATATCGATAAACAGTTTGCAGAGAATATTACCTGGAAAATTGAAATCGATAGTCGACAAGCCGAGCAAGCTATTCATGATGTTCATGAATTGACTCACGGTGCAGTGAGCCTAAAAGTCAGAAAAGTTTGAAATGTAAAAATAATACATTCCGTTTACTTACAATTAAGCCTGTAAGACAATAAACTGTATTAGCTAAACAATTAATAAGAAAGCGATACGCCTAGATGCAATTTCGTACCATAATAAAAATTCTCGGCCAGCTGGTGGCGTTATTTAGTATCACTATGGTGCCTCCGGCGCTGGTGTCTTTGATCTACAAAGACGGTGGTGGTGTGCCATTCGTTCTCGCTTTTATCTTTAGTGTTGTGATTGGTTTAGCGGCTTATTATCCAAACCGCCATGAGCATGGTGACCTTAAAGCCCGAGAAGGCTTCTTGATTGTGGTCTTGTTCTGGCTGGTACTAGGCACCTTCGTCGCGGTGCCTTTAGTGTTCTTACAAGAGCCTAATCTTTCCTTAGCTGACTCCGTATTTGAGGCCTTTTCAGGGCTGACAACGACAGGGGCTACCGTACTTACGGGCATAGAATATCTACCTAAATCAGTGCTTTTTTATCGCCAGCAATTGCAATGGTTAGGCGGTATGGGGATCATCGTACTCGCGGTCGCGGTACTGCCCATGCTAGGGGTCGGTGGTATGCAGCTATACCGTGCAGAAACGCCTGGTCCGGTTAAAGACTCTAAAATGACGCCGCGTATTGCCGATACCGCAAAGCACCTTTGGTATATCTATGTATCACTGACGATAGCTTGTACGCTTGCGTACTGGGCTGCAGGGATGGATTGGTTTGATGCAATCTGTCATTCATTCTCAACAATTGCGATTGGTGGCTTTTCTACTTACGACGCATCAATGGGGCAGTTTGATAGCCCATTAATTAACTTTATCTGTGTCGTGTTCTTATTAATTGCTGCTATTAACTTTTCGCTTCACTATGCTGCGGTATCGTCGCGCAGTCTTCGTGTTTATTTACGAGACCCTGAATTTAAAGTGTTTTTATTGATTCAATTAGCATTGGTCATTGTTTGTTTTACTGTACTGTCTTCGAATAATATTTATGCCGATGGTGATGAGACTCTCGACCAAGCTATGTTCCAAGCGGTATCAATGAGCACCACTGCGGGCTTTGCGACTGACAACTTCTCAGCATGGCCACTATTCCTACCTATTTTACTTATTTTTTCAAGCTTTATTGGCGGCTGTGCCGGCTCTACCGGTGGTGGTATGAAGGTTGTACGGGTGTTCTTACTTTACTTGCAAGGTATTCGTGAGCTTAATCGTCTTGTGCACCCGAGGGCTATTTACTCAATTAAATTAGGCCGAAAAGCACTCCCAGATAAAGTTGTAGAAGCCGTTTGGGGCTTCTTCTCGGCGTATGCTTTGGTGTTTGTCATTATCATGTTGGCGCTGATGGGCACCGGTATGGATAACATAAGTGCATTCTCGGCAACGGCAGCATGTTTAAATAATTTAGGTCCAGGTTTAGGTGAAGTCGCTGCTCATTACGGGGCGATTTCTGATACGGCAAAATGGCTACTTACTATTGCGATGGTATTTGGTCGTTTAGAAATATTCACCTTATTAGTGTTGTTTACGCCAACCTTCTGGCGAGGCTAACCATAGCAAGGTGATTATCTAGAAGTGGAGGCATTACTGTGCCAAAAACTCAAAAACAACGTAATCTTGAAAAGCTCACCTGTATCCCTGCAGGAAGCTTGGTGGATGTTGAAATTACCACGCCAACCGACAGTAAACGCGTAAAAACAGAGTTTATTGGTTTGATGAATGATCAGTACATCATAATCAATTACCCATCAGCAAAGCGTTTAGCCAATGCCAGTGACTTCATCAAAGATGGGGTGATGGTTGTGATACGCGCTGTACTTGAAACCGGTGGTGGGCAAGTGATTGCTTTTCGCCAGCAAATAAACGCCTTGGCATCGCATCCTCACCGTTTAATTTTTCTCGACTTTCCTCAGCAAGTACAGCTTTATAGCTTACGTAGTGAAGCGCGTATTCCTACGTTATTCCCTGCAAACTTAATCATTGCAGAGCAAAAATTGGCAGGGCTTATTAAAGATATTTCAGTCACCGGCGTGCAGCTTGATCTTAATAGCAAGGAGGACTTAAGCGCTTTTAAAGGGCAAAGCTGCCAAATCACACTTAGTAAACGTGAGTTTAATGGCACAGTATGTAGCGTGCGCAAAAGAGCGGGTGGTTTTATGCTCGGCGTGCAGCTTGATACCAGTGAAGATGAAATGAAAGCGTTTATGAAAGAACACTTAATTGACCTTTCTGTGTTGGATAACTAATACCAATTCGCCATTTTGCAACAAAATGGCTATTTCCCCCGATTTAACCCTATAAATATCAAAATTAATTTATAAATAAATTAAAATAAATAATTAAATCAATGTTTTATTTATTAAATTAATTTCGATTTTTTTCTTTAAGTTTTGTTGTTCAGATAGAGTTTATTTTCAAATCCCTTATTTCTCTGTTTTTTAATCCGAATTAATCACTATTGTCTCCATTTTATACTTCATAAGTTATTGATTTTAAAAGAAGCGTAAAACAAACCATTGAGCTTGTCGCAAAACAGCAACAAATAAATCGCGCTATTTTCCTGAAAACATCGATTCCTCAACTCAACCATATGATTTTGTTGTTCTTTTTAACTTTGGCACCGAAGTTGAAATAGTCTTAACGAACACAGAGAAAACTGATTCAGGAACATATCCTTTATCACAGTTGAGACAATATTGAAGGAATAGTGATTATGAAAACGTTACACAAAACTTTAGCACTTGTAGCTCTTGCAACTTCATCTGCAGCGTTTGCCGCTGACTTTGACACACTGGATGTTAATGGCGATGGCGCTATCAGCAAAAGCGAAGCATCAGTAAGCGAAACGTTAATGAGCCAATTTAAAGAGCTTGATACAGACGGCAACGGTGAGCTGTCTAAACAAGAGTACTCAAAAGCTTAATTTCATTGTAAGGACACACTGAAAAGGACTTCTAACTCAAGACAATACACTTTGAAGGAATGACATTATGAACACAGTAAATAAAACACTAGCACTTATGGCCCTAGTATCTTCATCAGCAGCATTTGCGATGAGTGATTTCGATACCTTAGATGTTGATGGCAATGGTGTTATCAGCCAAAGCGAAGCATCGGTAGATGCAGAGCTAATGAGCAAATTCAGTGAATTAGACACTGACGGTAACGGTGAGTTATCGAAACAAGAATTTTCAAAAGCTTAATGTGATTAAGCAAAACCAGTTTATTTAGCTGATTAGTTCTGAGCTGCCAAAGACAGCCTAAATGGATAAGGGAATCCATGATAAAGGACAACACTGGAAGTGTGATCAGCTAACACTCTTAAAATTGAAGGAATATGATTATGAAAACAGTAAATAAAACATTAGCTTTAATCGCACTTGCATCTTCTTCAGCAGCTTTTGCAGCAACTGATTTTGACACCTTAGACGTAGACGGTAACGGCGTGGTTAGCAAAAGTGAAGCTGCCGTTGACGCAAAAATTATGTCGCAATTTAAAACATTAGACGTGAATGGTGACGGCGTTCTTACGGAAGCAGAGTTTTCTGAAGCCGAATAACTGAATTAATACGTAGTTATACCAATTTCCACTAAACAGGGATCTCAGAAACGGATTTCACTCTTTTCAAATTTTGAGGTAGTAATTATGAAACAGTTAAGCACAACAATCGCAATTTTAGCACTAGCAACATCATCAGCAGCCTTTGCACAAGGCGTAAGCTTTGCAACGTTCGATACCGACGGTGATGGTGTGATCAGTAAAGAAGAAGCGTCTGCAAATATGCAGCTTGAAAAGTTATTTCCAGAGCTAGATAGCGATGGTAATGGCGAACTTTCAAAAGAAGAATTCGCTCAAATTCAATAGAATCTTTTAGAAAAGTTAGGTACTTTCACTTCAAGAGTCGTAAAGCAGCTGTCATGGCTGCTTTTTTCGTTTATAAGCTTTCTTTTACAAGAAGATAGCACTTACTTGGAACAGCTTTTCAACAACCGTAATGTGCTTTTTATCAATCAAGAACATGATGACATGGTCACCCGACTGAATAACGGTATCGTCATGGGCAATCAGTACATCATCGTTACGCACAATTGCACCAATGGTTGTTCCAGCTGGTAGCTTAATATCAGCAATAGCCCGGCCAACAACTTTAGAAGTATGCTCATCACCGTGAGCGACAGCCTCAATGGCTTCTGCTGCGCCCTTACGTAATGAATAAACGTTAACAATGTCACCACGACGTACGTGTGTTAGCAGCGCCGAGATAGTGGCTTGCTGAGGTGAAATAGCAATATCAATTTCACCGCCTTGTACTAGGTCAACATAAGCGCCACGCTGAATAAGCACCATGGTTTTTTGTGCGCCCATACGCTTTGCCAGCATCGCAGACATAATGTTTGCTTCATCGTCGTTAGTCACTGCGATGAATACATCCACTTGTTCAATATGTTCTTCAGATAACAGCTCTTGATCTGAGGCATCGCCACAAAACACAACCGTGTTATCAAGCATTTCAGAGAGCTGTGCTGCTCGATCTTTATTGCGCTCAAGCAGCTTAACGCTGTGGTTTTTCTCAAGTGAACGCGCAAGACCCGCACCGATATTACCACCACCCGCAATCATGATCTTTTTGTATGAACGTTCGAGCTTTTGCAGCTCATTCATGACTGCTCGAATATGCTTTGTTGCAGCGATAAAGAACACTTCATCGTCTGCTTCGATAACGGTTGTGCCAAGCGGTTTAATCGCTTTACCTTGACGATAAATAGCCGCTACCCGGGTTTCGACATTCGGGATGTGCTCTTTCAAGGCTGAAAGCGCATAACCCACCAGCAAACCACCGTAATAGGCTTTCACCGCAACCAGCGATAACATGCCATCGGCAAATTGTAATACCTGTAAAGCACCCGGATAGTCGATTAAGCGACGAATATACTTAGTTACCAGCGCTTCTGGAGCTATGTAGTGGTCAACAGGTAAGTCGTCGTTATGAAATAGCTTTTCACGGTACTTTAAGTATTGCTCTGAGCGAATACGGGCAATTTTGGTTGGCGTGTTAAAAATACTATAAGCAACTTGGCAAGCAACCATGTTCACTTCATCTGAACTGGTTACGGCAATAATCATATCGGCGTCTTCTGCGCCTGCGCGACGCAATACATCTGGGTGCGCACTGTGACCAGTAACACCTTGTAAGTCGTACTTATCTTGTAGCTCTCGCAAACGGTTACCGTCGATATCGACAACGGTGATCTCATTTTGCTCACCAACGAGGTTTTCTGCCAGTGTGCCACCAACTTGTCCGGCACCGAGTATGATTATTTTCATAGCTTGTTCTTATTAGTGTTTTTTAACTAGCTTTGCATAATAGAAACCGTCACTTTCACCAGGCAATAATTGCAGGCCAGGTAACGTAGGGGTGTCGTTTTCATGCAATGGTATGTGTTCAGCACTTGGATTATTGGCAAGGAACTTAGCAACTTGTTGTTGGTTCTCTTGCGGTAATACAGAGCAGGTCGCATAAACTAACGTACCACCAGGCTTAAGTAGAGGCCAGATGCTATTTAAGATATCGCCTTGTAAATTAGCCAGATCTTCAATATCAGATGCACGACGTAACCATTTAATATCAGGGTGACGACGGATCACGCCAGTTGCTGAACAAGGCACATCAAGCAAAATACGGTCGAATTGCTGCTCATCCCACCAGATATGCGGTTGTGAAGCATCGGCACATTGTAAATCGGCAGCTAAACCAATACGCACTAAGTTTTGTTTAACACGTTCTAGGCGTTCGCTGTCGCTATCAAGTGCTAATACATCGGCATCGGCAAGCTCTAGGATATGGCACGTTTTACCACCTGGCGCTGCACACGCATCTAAAATGACATCATCATTTTGTGGATCTAAAAAGCGTGCTGCTAATTGTGCCGCGGCATCTTGAACAGAGCAGGCACCAGTATCAAATTCTGGTAATGCGTACACATCACACGGTTTAGCTAGTTTAATACCATCAGGAAAATCAGCATTAAGGGTATGCTCAATATCATTTGCTTTAAGCATTTCGCTGTATTCTTGGGTGCTGTATTGCGATTGGTTTACACGTAACCACATAGGTGCTTGCAACTGATTCGCTTCAAGAATTTCTTGCCAGTTATCAGGGTAAGCAGCGGTAACTTGTTTGATAAACCAACCAGGGTGGTTAAATTTGCAAACAGGAATTTGCTGCGCTTTTTCTTCAAGCTCTGCTTGTTCACGTTGGAAACTACGTAAAATCGCGTTAATCAGGCCTTTTAAACCCAGTGCACGCATTTGCTGAAGCGCATTAACTGTTTCGCTGATTGCTGCATGAGGCGGTACACGCATATGTTGAAGTTGGTAAATACCCACATACAACAAAAACTGGAAAATACGGCGCTTACCTTTTAGTGGTTGATCTAAAAGTTGCTGGCAATAATTTTCTAGGCTAGGTAAATAACGCAGCACACCGTAGCAAATTTGTTGTAGTAAGGCTTTATCTTTCGGCGATAATCCTTGGCTTGCAAAAGGCAGCTCTTGATTCAACGACGCGCCTTTATCGACCACGTTGTAAAGGGTTTCAGCAGCAAGTGCTCTTACATTACTCATTGCTTTGACCTAATACTGAGCCAGGTTCAACCCAATCACTGCGACCATTTAAAAAGTCACTCACAGCCATTGGTTTTTTACCTTGTGGTTGAAGAAGGGTGATTTTAAGTGCATCTTGCCCACAGCCAACGGTAATACCTTGCTTATCAGCAGCAATGATTTTACCGGCTTGTGCAGTTTGCGATACAACCTCTGCTTGCCAAATTTTTACTGTTTGCCCTGCCATTTCAGTAAAGCAAACAGGCCATGGATTAAAGGCACGGATATTACGCTCAATTTGCGCAGCATCCATTGACCAATCAATATTGGCTTCGTCTTTTGATAACTTCTTGGCGTAATTTGCCAGTGCATCATCTTGCTTTTCTGGTGTGATTTCACCTGCAGCAAGACGATTGATAGTATTGATCAGTGCATCAGGACCCAGTGCAGCTAGCTTATCGTATAAAGAGCTACTGGTTTCTGTGCTATCAATCGGGCAACGGCTGATATGCAGCATATCGCCGGTATCTAAACCTTCATCCATTTGCATTATTGTTACACCGGTCTCATTGTCACCAGCCCAAATAGCACGTTGGATCGGTGCAGCACCACGCCAGCGCGGTAAAATTGAGCCATGCACGTTTAAGCAGCCTAAGCGCGGTGCATCTAAAATTGCTTTTGGTAACAGTAAGCCGTACGCCACCACAATCATAATATCGGCGTTCAGGCTGGTAAGCTCTGCAAGTGCGTCATCTGATTTTAGTGATTGCGGTTGATAAACAGGTAAGTCATGAGCAAGTGCAAGCTCTTTAACTTCACTGGCTTTTAGCTTTTTACCTCGGCCCGCTGGGCGGTCTGGTTGGCTATATACACCAACAACGTCGTGCTCTGAGTCAATCAGTGCTTGTAAATGGCGCGCGCGAAGTCCGGCGTACCAGCAAAAATAATGCGTAATGGTTGTGTCACAGATATTCCTATTGATTAACTAATTATTTAGCAGCCAGCTTTGCTTCTTTCTCAAGCTTTTTACGGATACGTTGGCGCTTTAAAGGCGATAGATAATCAATAAATAGGGTGCCTTTAAGGTGATCAAGCTCATGCTGAATACAAATCGCTAATAGCTCGTCAGCGTCTAGGCTGAATTCTTCACCATTTTCATTAAGCGCTTTAACCGTGACAGTTTCTGCGCGGTCAACTTTTGCATATGAATAAGGAACAGATAAACAGCCTTCTTCACTCACCGTTGAGCCATCTTTTTTGGTGATTTCTGGGTTGATTAATACTAACGGTTGGTCGCGCTCTTCAGATACGTCGATCACCACAATTCGCTGGTGGATATCTACTTGCGTCGCTGCTAAGCCGATACCGTTTTCGTCATACATGGTTTCAAGCATGTCTTTGACGATTTGACGAACGTCATCGTTTACTTCTGGTACTTCTTTCGCGATTGTACGTAAACGCTCATCCGGAAATCTTAAAACTTCTAACCTAGCCATAGTTACCTTTTACACTTGTGATTCATTTAGGGTATTGTATGCTCTTATTTTAGCCATTCGTGTTCACCTTTAACAGGTTTTGGTCGATAATAATCTAAAAACAACTCAAGGAAGCCAAATGAGATACCCACTAGTTGCGGCTTTGTTAGCCATTAGCAGTGCTTTTCCGGTAGCTGCTGATGTTTTAACAATAAAAAAAGATGCACCAAAACAATACGTTGTCAAAAAAGGCGACACGCTTTGGGATATCTCGGGCGTATATCTTGACGAACCTTGGCAATGGCCTGATTTGTGGCAGATGAACCCACAAATTGCGAATCCGCATTTAATATACCCGGGTGATGCGCTCACTTTAATTTACGATAAAGACGGAAATCCTCGTTTAGTTAAAAATGCGCGTTATAAAAAACTCTCTCCTGAAGGGCGAATTACACCAAAAGGTAAGCAGGCAGTGCCGACATTGCCTTTAGAATTGTTACGTCCATATTTGAGTTATGAACAAGCGATTAGCGCCGATATTATTGCAGAAAAACCGTATATTCTCGGTGCCAGTGTTAATACCAAAATGAATACTATGGGTCATACCCTTTATGTTAAAGGTGATTTAACACTTAACGAGGCTTATGGCGTATACCGTAAAGGAAACGACCTTGTCGATCCAAATACCAATGAAGTACTGGCGAATAAAGCTGAATTAGTGGCGATTGTTCGTTCATTTAGAAGCGGTGATGTGGCAAATGGCGTGCCTGCTTCAGTGAAAGTTGAGTTGGTAAAACAAGAAATTAAGCCGCATGACTTTTTAATGCCTGCGATGGAAGGGCAAATGTTGCCAGCCTACTTCACTATGAAACGCCCTGAAACGACTTTAGATGGCACTATTATCGCGTCAGCTAATGAAATGCGTGAATTTAGTACCATGGATATTGTTGTACTAAACTTAGGTTCAGACCAAGTGAAACCGGGTTTTGTACTCGATATTCAGCGTCAATCACCTGAAGTGTATGACGGCCGCAATGGTCCTCGTTATCGCGAAGATTCTAACAGTCTTGAGAAGTTTATGACTGATGCAAATGATGTGTTAGGAATTGAAAGCGATGAAGACAGTAATGTATGGCACATGCCAAAGGAAAAAGTCGGTGAGTTAATGGTGTTTAAGGTATATGACAACGTTAGCTATGCATTGATTGTGAAGAATCAGCACCCGATCCGAGTTGGAGATTATGCAGTTATAAACTAACTCACAATTTGGGCGCTCTAAGGAGGGAGCATGACACAGGTTTCAGGCAAGCTATCCCATTGGCTTGCCTTTTATTTATGTAAAGGGCTTGGGATAAAGAGCCTTATTGCATTAAGTCAAAAACAGCCATTGGATAAGCTATTTAAGCTATCTAGTATAGAGCTTCAGCAGCTGGGCTTATCACAAAGCCAAGCCGATAACTTAGTTAACACCGACTGGCAATTAGTCGCCCACTACCAAGCATTAATAGCAACGCTCAAAATCAAAGTTATAAGTTATTTTGATAGCAACTATCCGCCCTTACTTAAGCAAATAGCCAGCGCACCTATTTTATTGTTTTGTTTAGGTAACACAGAACTATTACGGTCACCGCAAATAGCAATTGTTGGTAGCCGTAATGCCACACCGACAGGGCTTGAAATTGCTGCTGAGTTTGCCCACCAATTATCTGCTGTTGGCATGACAGTGACATCGGGTATGGCTATGGGCATAGATGGCGCAGCCCATAAAGGCGCACTAGCTGGTTCAGGCAATACCATTGCTGTACTAGGTACGGGTATCGATATTGCCTATCCCAAACGCCATAGTTTGCTCATTAAACAGGTTGCAGAGCGGGGTTTATTGGTTTCAGAGTTCTTGCCTGGCACCGCTGCTAATGCTGCTAATTTTCCGCGCCGAAATCGTATTATCTCTGGATTGTCATTAGGTGTGTTGATTGTCGAAGCGCAAATTAAAAGCGGTTCTTTGGTTACCGTACGCTATGCACTTGAGCAAAATAAAGACGTGTTTGCTGTGCCGGGTTCGATAAAAAGCCCACTTTCAGAGGCAAGTCATTTTTTAATTAAGCAAGGCGCTAAATTGACAGAAAATATTAGTGATATTCTTGATGAAGTGAGCTTTTTCTGTGAAAACAGTCTATATAGTATAGAACAGCCTATAGCAGATGAACCCGACTGCCCAGTGTTCAAAAGTATAGGGTATGAGGTAACAAGTGTTGACCAAATTACACAGCGCAGCCAATTACCTGTAGACGAAGTACAAGCTCGGTTACTCGACCTAGAGCTCGCAGATAAAATCGAACGAGTACTAGATGGTTATATAAGACTTGGAGGACATAAACATGTTTGACATCCTCATGTATCTTTTTGAAAACTATATCCATAGTGAAGCTGAAATCTTTACTGAAGAGAACGAACTTACCGATGAGTTAGTTCGTGCTGGCTTCAATAAACCTGAAATCTACAAAGCCCTTGATTGGCTAGAGCAACTTGCTGACTTACAACAAAGCGATATCTACCCGTACCTTAATGCCCAACCACAACATGCCATGCGTATTTACACTGATAGTGAATGCCAAATGTTAAGTGTTGAGTGTCGCGGCTTTTTAATGTTTATCGAGCAAATTGGTGTGATTAACACTGTAACCCGCGAAATGGTGATAGATAGACTTTGCGCTCTTGATAAACCATTTATTTCTTTGGAAGATCTAAAGTGGGTGGTGCTTATGGTGTTATTTAATGTACCAGGGTCAGAGCAAGCTTATGCACAAATGGAAGACTTAATATTTGACGAGCCAGCCGATGTATTACATTAATTCGACTTTGCTTGTATCTTTGTTGAGTTTGGGTATATTAGGCGAAAATTAGCCAACCCCACAGGAATCTTATGAGTAAAATCGACCATTCTCTTTTTTCTGCAGATAAACATGCACTCGAAAAAGAGTATGAGGTTTGCCCTAAATGCGGTTCTGAATTGGTTATGCGCAACTCAAAGTCAGGGCCGTTTTTAGGCTGTGCCAGTTACCCTAAGTGTGATTACATACGCCCATTAGCTCATCATGATAGCCAACAAATAAAGGTGCTCGAAGACAGTGCCTGCCCAGAGTGTGGCAAGCCATTGGTAATTAAAAATGGCCGCTACGGCATGTTTATTGGGTGTACTGGCTATCCCGAGTGCCACTATATTGCACATGATGAAGAACCTGACGATGCCCCCCAATTACCTGCTTGCCCGAAATGCAAAAAAGGCCAGCTGGTTGCGCGTAGTAATAAGTTTGGCAAAACCTTTTATTCTTGTGATGGCTATCCGCGCTGTAAATATACGCTTAATCATAAACCTGTGGCGACCGAGTGTCCTGCCTGTCAGTGGCCAATTATGACCGAAAAGAAAACTGCCTCAGGTGTTGTGTTACAATGCCCGCAGAAGTCGTGTATGCATAAGTTAGTCGAATCTTAATGCACTTTTAATTTGTTTATTTAGGAGAGTTTCTTTGTCTGATCCTGTTGCACAACCAGCCAATGCAATTGACGCTTTGCAGCAAGGCGGTGTGATTGTTTACCCAACCGAAGCTGTTTTTGGTCTTGGTTGCGATCCTGATAATCAAGCTGCGGTTGAAAAGCTTTTAGCCATCAAACAACGTCCTTTAGAAAAAGGCTTAATTTTAATTGCTGACAATTATGGCCAGTTATTAAAGTATGTAGATGATGCCAAAATCCCCATGGATAAACGTGCTGATATCTTCTCACAATGGCCAGGTGCTATCACTTGGGTGATGCCAGCAGCAAAAGAAACGCCAAAGTGGTTAACGGGTCAGTTTGATACTATTGCGGTACGTGTTACTGATCATCCAACAGTAAAAGCCCTGTGTCAGCAATTTGGTAAACCGTTGGTTTCAACAAGTGCAAACTTAACTGGTCAAGAAACGGTAATGACTATTGCACAAGCGAAAAGCGAATTTGCTGACACGGTAGATTTTTATGTTGATGAGCCGTTAGGTGGTAATAGCCAACCAAGTGTGATCAAAGACGCAGCGACCGGCAAAGTATTTAGAGGATAAACATGCAAAGCGAGTTACTCGAACAAGTTAAAACCTATTTAATGGCCTTACAAGATACAATTTGTAAGGGTCTTGAAAGTGCCGATGGCAAAGCAAAATTTGTTGAAGATAATTGGCAACGTGCAGAAGGCGGCGGTGGCCGTACTCGTGTTATCCAAGGTGGTAATGTCATCGAACAGGGTGGGGTAAACTACTCGCATGTATTTGGTGCTTCAATGCCAGCATCTGCAACAGCGCATCGTCCAGAGCTCGCCGGTCGTAGTTTTCATGCATGTGGTGTGTCATTAGTGATCCATCCGAATAATCCACATATTCCAACGAGTCACGCCAATGTGCGTTTCTTCATTGCCGAAAAAGAAGGTGAAGAGCCAATTTGGTGGTTTGGCGGTGGTTTTGATTTAACACCTTATTACCCTGTTTTTGAAGACGTACAACATTGGCATCAGGTGGCTAGCGATCTGTGTCAGCCATTCGGTGCAGCGGTATACGACAAATATAAAAACTGGTGTGATGAATACTTTTATTTAAAACACCGCGACGAAACACGAGGTGTTGGTGGCTTATTCTTTGATGATTTAAATGAGCTCGGCTTTGAACAAAGCTTTGCCTTTATGCAGGCGGTAGGAAATGGCTATTTAGATGCTTACCTTCCTATTATTGAGCGCCGTAAAGACACGCCAACAACTGAACAGCAACGCGATTTCCAACTGTATCGTCGTGGTCGTTATGTTGAGTTTAATCTTGTTTGGGACCGTGGCACATTATTTGGCTTACAAACCGGCGGACGTACTGAGTCAATTTTGATGTCGATGCCACCATTAGCACGTTGGGAGTATAACTATGTACCTGCTGCAGATAGCCCAGAAGCTAAGCTGTATCAGTACTATTTACGCCCACAAGATTGGTTAAATAGCAAAGAATCAGAGTTAGTTGCACGCCAGTGGCAGCTTTAATCAAGTATTGAAACCACTCTAATCAACATTGTGTTGTCACCCTCAACGAGGGTGGCGACACTGTCACTGTTAGGCAGCTCTGCTAAGACACTAAATAGCACTTCTGCTTTTAATATCTCTAACTTATCAGATGGTGTATCAATGGGGGCACTAACCTGTGTTAAGCATTGACTAATATCACAGGCATAGAAATCAAGTTTCACCTCAAAATATTCAGGGTGCTGAATAAGCTTATCAAAACCATCAACAATGCTTTGTTCATGTTTATCGCTCTGTGAGGTTTTATCTTGACTGATAAGAGATTGAGCAATCTGTTGAATATCATCCTGATAAATATATTGATCAATCGTGCTTAGTTGATCAGCAGTATCATTCACGCTGTGCTGATAGGTAAATAGTAACGCCGCAATAATTCCAATGCAGACTAAAAGAGTTGTTATAAATTTCATTTAAACATCCTTATTTACTATGAAATGTATATAACAACTCTAGCAGTTGCACGAAAAGTGCGCAATTTAGCTTAATTTGAAGCGTCTTACTTGCTCATCCAGTGAACGAGCTAACGACAACAGCTCTTCACTGACTTTTTGGTTTTCATGGGCATCGACTAATGAGTGCTCGGCATTGTCACTAATTGCTATAACGCTTTGGTTAATTTCTTCTGCCGCAAGGTTTTGCTGTTCAGTGGCATCAGCAATTTGCACGTTAAGTTGGTTTATTTCGCTCATTTGTGAAGAAATATCACGAAGAGCTTTAGCAACTTGCTTAACTTGCACTGCTCTTTCGTCTGCTTCTTCGCAAGAGTTATTCATGGTATTTACGGTTTGTGCCGCTTCACTTTGTAGTTTGTCGATAGTGCGGCGAATTTCGTCGGTTGAGTCATGGGTGCGGGTCGCTAAAGTACGTACTTCATCGGCTACCACAGCAAAGCCTCGGCCAGCTTCACCAGCACGAGCCGCCTCAATGGCAGCATTAAGTGCAAGTAAGTTAGTTTGCTCGGCAATGCTACTGATCACCTCGAGTACTTTACCAACGTCTAACGTTTGGGTTTGCAGTTGACTTACTTGCTCAGCAGCTGCTCTAACATCTGCCGCAAGTTGATTAATACTTTGCTCAGTGTGCTCAGCAACATGTAAGCTTTGTTGTGCAAGTTGATTACTGTGCTCAGACTTCTCAGACGCAAAATGGGTGGTGTTCTTTACTTCGCTTGATGAGCTTTCTAGTTCATTGATGGCGGCAGCGACCGAATCTGTCCCTTGCTTTTGCTTTAAGATCGCTTGCTCGGTAGCATCCGCTGAGGCATAAATGCTTTCGGCTGAGTGGATCAATACCTTAGAAGAATGGGAGACTTGGGCAATATTATCTTTAAACGCGCCTATCATGTGGTTAAAGCTGGTGGCAAGAGAGCTAAGCTCGTCATTATTATTGTCGTCTATCGTGAGGCTTAAATCTTTATTGGTGGTTGCCAAGTGCATGGTATGGCTAATGACTTTTAAGCGTTTTATGAAAATTTTTCTAAACATCACTGCTAGTAGTGAGAAAGCCGAAATGAAAATAGCCGCTAATAGTAGCGTGTTCATTAAGGTGTTTTGCGATACTTCTTGCTCAATATCAGCCAATGAATAATTAATTTTTACTACACCTAACACATCGCCTTCTTGTGCTTGATGGCAGCCTAAGCAGTTTGTTCCTTTATAGTCACTGCGAGCAAACATAGGTTTTAGATAAGTCATCGTACTATTTTGATTATCAATAAATAGTGCTTCAGTGCCTGTTAGTGCTTTTCGCTCAGCATTGTTAGTCGCAACTTGGTTGGCATTTCCTGGCCCATAAATTTTATTAACGATTGGACTACGAATGATATGGGCATCTTCAATATTAGGATGGCTTCTTAATTTAGTACTTAGAATTTCGCGATTAGCCATGGTGCCTGTCAGCATCATGGTATTAATAGAATCGAAGTAATTATCGGCAAGCAGTTTTATGTTACTTTCAACGGTATCTCGTGCTAATTCATGTTGTTGTTGGGCACTACTAAATATACTGGCAAATAATACCAATACCCCTGTTAGTGCTAACAAGGCATAAATTTTAAATTGGATAGACTTCATTCGACGACGCTTTTTCTAAATTAAGGAAAATTTATTATCTTTATTTAGAAAAAGCGTACATTGATATAGCGCAAAGCTTCGTTAGTTTTGATTGATCATATGGCTGGCTAGTTGCGATAACGATTGTCTTAACCCCTCGCGCAGTAGTGGGTTATCAATCTCGATATCAAGCGTTTTATTCATACAATGCATCCATTGGTCACGTAAGTCTTGATCAATAGGGAAAGGCATGTGACGCTTTCTTAGCATTGGGTGACCATATTTTTCGACGAAGAGGTCAGGCCCACCCAGCCAGCCAGATAAAAACTCAAAGAATACTTGGCGAATTCTGTCTAAAGGCTGCGGATGCATATCATATAATGGTTTGGCGTATTCATCTGTGGCCATTATGTCGTAAAATCGATTTGCAATTGCTCGAGCTCCTGCTTCACCGCCAATAATTTCGTAAGGTGTTTTTTCTGGGGTAGGTGTTTCAGGCGTTGGTTTCGATTTAGAAAAAAGTCGTTTAATCATAATATTAATAAAGCTCTACAGGGCGAAGAGGTTGCTTCACTATGGACAAATACGCGGTTTTTGGAAATCCAATAAAACATTCGAAATCACCCGCAATACACGCACAATTTGCTGCATCATTAAACGAGCAAATACAATACAGCGCCATTTTAGCACCAACAGATGCATTTGAAAAAACTGTCGCTGAGTTTTTCGTCGCGGGTGGTAAAGGGGCTAATGTCACTTTGCCATTCAAAGAACAAGCGTTTGCCATGGTCGATGAACTCACAGAGCAAGCGAAAATTGCCGGAGCAGTAAACACGATTAAGCAACTCGAAGATGGTAGCCTACTGGGTGATAACACCGATGGTGTAGGGCTTGTTAAAGATCTTTTAGCCAATAATGTCACCTTAAAAGGGCAGCGAGTACTTCTTATTGGCGCTGGTGGTGCGGCGCGAGGCGTCATTCAGCCATTATTGAATGAGCAAATCGAAAGCTTAATAATAGCCAACCGTACTGTAGAAAAAGCAAAGGCGCTAGCGAGTCATTTTAATGGTGAAATAGATGTGCAGGGCTTTGCTTTGAATGATATTCCAGAAAACAGCTATGATGTGGTGATTAATTCAACCTCAAGTAGCGTAACGGGAGACTTACCTGGTATAGCAGAAGACCACGTTGTTAAATGTCAGTGCGCTTACGATATGTTTTACGCCAATGACGATACCGCATTTATCAGTTGGGTTAAGTCGATTAACCCAACATGTTTAACACTCGATGGTTGTGGCATGCTAGTTGGCCAAGCGGCACAAGCTTATTTTGTATGGCGCAATAAAATGCCAGAAATTATTCCCGTTGTTACCGCGCTTAAAGCAGGAGAAATTGCGTGAATCAAGCTATCCAATTTATAGACAGACTCGAATTTAAGGCTGAAGAAATGCAGTTGGTATTCTTCGCACAAGTAAGTGGCTTGATGGTGGAGTGTGTTATTAATACCAGCAAGTATGATTTTGCAGATCAAAGCAGTGCAGTAAATTACTTTGAATCTTATCGTTTCGATTACGAAGAGCTCGCCGAGCAACTGATCGAAGATGAGCAATATAACTCGGCAGGACAAATCGAATTAACCGAGGTGTTTTAGTCCTCAGCTAAGTATTCATCTTTAAGCTGAACATAATTATCAGCAGAGATTTTTAAAAAGGCGCGCTCTTGCTCTGTTAAAGGGCGAGCCTGTTTTACAGGGCTACCTATATAGAGGTAACCTGACTCTAAACGCTTGTTAGGTGGTACTAGTGAACCACCACCAATGATCACATCATCTTCAACAATTGCGTTGTCCATCACAATTGCGCCCATACCAACAAGTATACGATTACCAAGTTGGCAGCCGTGTAGCATAACTTTATGACCAACAGTGACATCATCACCAATAATAAGAGGGTAGCCATCTGGGTTTGACTTAGAGGCACGGGTTAAATGTAAAACACTGCCGTCTTGAATGTTCGTACGTTCACCAATACGTATAAAGTTAACATCACCTCGCGCAGCAACAAGAGGCCATACACTTGAATCTTTACCAAGCGTAATATCACCCACTAAAACCGATGACTCATCAATATAAACACTATTATCGTATGTCGGAGTGATCCCTTTATAAGAACGGATAGTCATAAATTCACCTTTTAATTTTAAAATGCGCTCAGTCTAGTGTAACAGCGAAGCAAATAAATACACCAAAACAGGCCTAAATTGACTGCAAAACACCCAGTTTTAGGGTGTTTAGTTCAAAAGCTGAGCGAACAGTAGGTTTTTTTAAATTTTATTGAAAAAAGTGCTTGCGTAAAAATTCCATCTCCCTATAATGCGACCCCACTGACACGGCGGGCAGCAACGAAAGGCGCTGAACAACGTAGCAGAGAGTTAAGTGAAACTTCGGTTTCAAATAATCGAAAGAAAGTTTGAAATTAAGTGTTGACTCGAAAAATTAAGGATGTATTATACGCATCCCTAGCGACAACGTCGCAATGTTCTTTAACAATATAAAGCAATCATCTGTGTGGGCACTCGTACAGGTTGAGTTCTAACAGCGAAGCTTAGTTTACTAAGTGACGCAAACAAATTTAGAGTCTCAATTTCTTATGAGTGACTATATAGTCAATTTATACAGAATTCATTGAGCACGAAACTTCGGTTTCAAAAAACTTTTAATTGAAGAGTTTGATCATGGCTCAGATTGAACGCTGGCGGCAGGCCTAACACATGCAAGTCGAGCGGTAACAGAGAGTAGCTTGCTACTTTGCTGACGAGCGGCGGACGGGTGAGTAATGCTTGGGAATATGCCTTATGGTGGGGGACAACAGTTGGAAACGACTGCTAATACCGCATGATGTCTACGGACCAAAGTGGGGGACCTTCGGGCCTCACGCCATAAGATTAGCCCAAGTGGGATTAGCTAGTTGGTGAGGTAATGGCTCACCAAGGCGACGATCCCTAGCTGGTTTGAGAGGATGATCAGCCACACTGGGACTGAGACACGGCCCAGACTCCTACGGGAGGCAGCAGTGGGGAATATTGCACAATGGGCGCAAGCCTGATGCAGCCATGCCGCGTGTGTGAAGAAGGCCTTCGGGTTGTAAAGCACTTTCAGTAAGGAGGAAAGGTTAAGTGTTAATAGCGCTTAGCTGTGACGTTACTTACAGAAGAAGCACCGGCTAACTCCGTGCCAGCAGCCGCGGTAATACGGAGGGTGCGAGCGTTAATCGGAATTACTGGGCGTAAAGCGTACGCAGGCGGTTTGTTAAGCGAGATGTGAAAGCCCCGGGCTCAACCTGGGAACTGCATTTCGAACTGGCAAACTAGAGTGTGATAGAGGGTGGTAGAATTTCAGGTGTAGCGGTGAAATGCGTAGAGATCTGAAGGAATACCGATGGCGAAGGCAGCCACCTGGGTCAACACTGACGCTCATGTACGAAAGCGTGGGGAGCAAACAGGATTAGATACCCTGGTAGTCCACGCCGTAAACGATGTCTACTAGAAGCTCGGTTCCTCGGAACTGTTTTTCAAAGCTAACGCATTAAGTAGACCGCCTGGGGAGTACGGCCGCAAGGTTAAAACTCAAATGAATTGACGGGGGCCCGCACAAGCGGTGGAGCATGTGGTTTAATTCGATGCAACGCGAAGAACCTTACCTACACTTGACATACAGAGAACTTACCAGAGATGGTTTGGTGCCTTCGGGAACTCTGATACAGGTGCTGCATGGCTGTCGTCAGCTCGTGTTGTGAGATGTTGGGTTAAGTCCCGCAACGAGCGCAACCCCTATCCTTAGTTGCCAGCGATTCGGTCGGGAACTCTAAGGAGACTGCCGGTGATAAACCGGAGGAAGGTGGGGACGACGTCAAGTCATCATGGCCCTTACGTGTAGGGCTACACACGTGCTACAATGGCGCATACAGAGTGCTGCGAACCTGCGAGGGTAAGCGAATCACTTAAAGTGCGTCGTAGTCCGGATTGGAGTCTGCAACTCGACTCCATGAAGTCGGAATCGCTAGTAATCGCGTATCAGAATGACGCGGTGAATACGTTCCCGGGCCTTGTACACACCGCCCGTCACACCATGGGAGTGGGTTGCTCCAGAAGTGGATAGTCTAACCTTCGGGAGGACGTTCACCACGGAGTGATTCATGACTGGGGTGAAGTCGTAACAAGGTAGCCCTAGGGGAACCTGGGGCTGGATCACCTCCTTATACGATTTAGAACTTATTTGTTCGTAGTGTCCACACAGATGATTGTTAATTGTAAAGAGAACAACACTTATTGTTCGGGTCTGTAGCTCAGTTGGTTAGAGCGCACCCCTGATAAGGGTGAGGTCGGTAGTTCAAATCTACTCAGACCCACCACTTCTTTGAAGTGGCAACTAAACAGTAAGTACCAGCATATGTGGGGCTATAGCTCAGCTGGGAGAGCGCCTGCCTTGCACGCAGGAGGTCAGCAGTTCGATCCTGCTTAGCTCCACCACTTTTACTCCTTAAAAATAAACATTCTTAATCAGGTAATAAACTGCTTGAGAATAGAGTGTGTTTAATTTTGAGAAGTTTATTCTCTTGCTCTTTAAAAATTTGGAAAGCTGATATTAAAATTCTTATAGATAACATTGTTATTTATAAAGAGTTTTCAAAAGTAAAAATATGCCAGTTAATCAGCAATGATTAATCGGTATCTACTTTAGTATTCTCATCATTATTTGATGAATTAACTTCTGGCGAAGTTAACAGCTGTCACTAACAAAGACCCGTTTGGGTTGTATGGTTAAGTGACTAAGCGTACACGGTGGATGCCTTGGCAGTTGGAGGCGATGAAGGACGTATTAACTTGCGATAAGCCTAGTCAAGCTAGTAAAAAGCGCTTGAGACTAGGATTTCCGAATGGGGAAACCCACCTGCTTGCAGGTATCGTTAACTGAATACATAGGTTAACGAGGCGAACGCGGAGAACTGAAACATCTAAGTACCCGTAGGAACAGAAATCAACCGAGATTCCGGAAGTAGCGGCGAGCGAAACCGGACCAGCCCTTAAGCTTATTATGTGTTAGTGGAACATTCTGGAAAGTTTGACGATACAGGGTGATAGTCCCGTACACGAAAATGCATCTTAAGTGAAATCGAGTAGGTCGGAGCACGTGAAACTTTGACTGAATATAGGTGGACCATCATCTAAGGCTAAATACTCCCAACTGACCGATAGTGAACCAGTACCGTGAGGGAAAGGCGAAAAGAACCCCTGTGAGGGGAGTGAAATAGAACCTGAAACCGTGTACGTACAAGCAGTAGGAGCCCTTCGAGGGTGACTGCGTACCTTTTGTATAATGGGTCAGCGACTTATATTTTGTAGCGAGGTTAACCGAATAGGGTAGCCGTAGGGAAACCGAGTCTTAACTGGGCGTTGAGTTGCAAGGTATAGACCCGAAACCCGGTGATCTAGCCATGGGCAGGTTGAAGGTTGAGTAACATCAACTGGAGGACCGAACCCACTAACGTTGAAAAGTTAGGGGATGACCTGTGGCTAGGAGTGAAAGGCTAATCAAACCGGGAGATAGCTGGTTCTCCCCGAAATCTATTTAGGTAGAGCCTCGGACGAATACTTACGGGGGTAGAGCACTGTTAAGGCTAGGGGGTCATCCCGACTTACCAACCCTTTGCAAACTCCGAATACCGTAAAGTACTATCCGGGAGACACACGGCGGGTGCTAACGTCCGTCGTGAAGAGGGAAACAACCCAGACCGCCAGCTAAGGTCCCAAAGTCATAGTTAAGTGGGAAACGATGTGGAAAGGCCCAGACAGCCAGGAGGTTGGCTTAGAAGCAGCCATCCTTTAAAGAAAGCGTAATAGCTCACTGGTCGAGTCGGTCTGCGCGGAAGATGTAACGGGGCTAAACTATGCACCGAAGCTGCGGATTCAAAATTTATTTTGAGTGGTAGGGGAGCGTTCTGTAAGCCGTTGAAGGTGTACCGGGAGGTATGCTGGAGGTATCAGAAGTGCGAATGCTGACATGAGTAACGATAATGCGGGTGAAAAACCCGCACGCCGGAAGACCAAGGGTTCCTATCCCATGTTAATCAGGGTAGGGTAAGTCGACCCCTAAGGCGAGGCCGAAAGGCGTAGTCGATGGGAAACGGGTTAATATTCCCGTACTTGGTATAATTGCGATGGGGGGACGGAGCAGGCTAAACAAGCATGGCGTTGGTTGTCCATGTGAAAGTGAGTAGGTTGAGAGTTTAGGAAAATCCGGACTCTTAAGACTGAGACACGAGACGAGCCACTAAGGTGGTGAAGTTGTTGATGCCATACTTCCAGGAAAAGCCTCTAAGCTTCAGATTATACCGAATCGTACCCCAAACCGACACAGGTGGTCAGGTAGAGAATACTAAGGCGCTTGAGAGAACTCGGGTGAAGGAACTAGGCAAAATCGTACCGTAACTTCGGGAGAAGGTACGCTCCTATCTGTGATGAGACTTGCTCTCTAAGCGGACGGGAGCCGCAGTGACCAGGTGGCTGGGACTGTTTATTAAAAACACAGCACTGTGCAAAATCGCAAGATGACGTATACGGTGTGACACCTGCCCGGTGCCGGAAGGTTAATTGATGGGGTTAGTTTTCGGACGAAGCTCTTGATCGAAGCCCCGGTAAACGGCGGCCGTAACTATAACGGTCCTAAGGTAGCGAAATTCCTTGTCGGGTAAGTTCCGACCTGCACGAATGGTGTAACCATGGCCACGCTGTCTCCACCCGAGACTCAGTGAAATTGAAATCGCAGTGAAGATGCTGTGTACCCGCGGCTAGACGGAAAGACCCCGTGAACCTTTACTACAGCTTGGCACTGAACATTGAACCTACATGTGTAGGATAGGTGGGAGGCTTTGAAGCAGAAACGCTAGTTTTTGTGGAGCCGTCCTTGAAATACCACCCTTGTAGTTTTGATGTTCTAACGTTGGCCCCTTATCGGGGTTACGGACAGTGCCTGGTGGGTAGTTTGACTGGGGCGGTCTCCTCCCAAAGAGTAACGGAGGAGCACGAAGGTTGGCTAAGTACGGTCGGACATCGTACGGTTAGTGTAATGGTAGAAGCCAGCTTAACTGCGAGACAGACACGTCGAGCAGGTACGAAAGTAGGTCATAGTGATCCGGTGGTTCTGAATGGAAGGGCCATCGCTCAACGGATAAAAGGTACTCCGGGGATAACAGGCTGATACCGCCCAAGAGTTCATATCGACGGCGGTGTTTGGCACCTCGATGTCGGCTCATCACATCCTGGGGCTGAAGTCGGTCCCAAGGGTATGGCTGTTCGCCATTTAAAGTGGTACGCGAGCTGGGTTTAGAACGTCGTGAGACAGTTCGGTCCCTATCTGCCGTGGGCGTTTGAGAATTGAGAGGGGTTGCTCCTAGTACGAGAGGACCGGAGTGAACGAACCGCTGGTGTTCGGGTTGTCATGCCAATGGCATTGCCCGGTAGCTACGTTCGGAACTGATAAGCGCTGAAAGCATCTAAGCGCGAAGCAGGCCTCGAGATGAGTTCTCACTAGACTTTTAAAGTCTCTGAAGGGCCGTTGAAGACTACAACGTTGATAGGCAGGATGTGGAAGTGGTGTGAGCCATTAAGCTAACCTGTACTAATTACCCGTGAGGCTTAACCATACAACGCCAAACGCGTTTTATGACAGCGTAACAGACAGAAGTTAAGACACTAAAGTAGACATTTACTTAATATCAGAATTCCGAATTTATTAATTTGCTCAAAAGAGCGAATTAAACCAAATTTGCTTGGTGACAATAGCGTTTTGGACCCACCTGACCCCATGCCGAACTCAGTAGTGAAACGAAACAGCGCCGATGATAGTGTGGCATTTGCCATGTGAAAGTAGGACATCGCCAGGCTCCAAATTAAAGAAAGCCCGATTCGAAAGAGTCGGGCTTTTTTGCGTTTAAGCTATCAGCTTTCATCCAGGTAGGTTGGGTAGAGCGCGGCGAAACCCAACGAGTTAGCGAGTTGCTAGTTAGCAAGGGTAAAGTTGAACAGTGGGGTTGTTTAGTACAGAGTCACCCTCAGCAACAAACCTCATAGTAGGCACTTCAGTGCCGAATAGACAAGAGACATCAGACGTCAGATAATAGATGTTAGTTGATCTACCGGGTTGCTAGGTAACTGAGTCACCCTCAGCAACAAACCCCCGTAGGAGGCACTTCAGTGCTGAATTCAGACCATAACAAACACATTCACGACTAAAACCATACCTACAAGTACACTTTACCTAGAGCCAGAGCCAGAGGGAGACGCAGAACCAAACAACCCCACTGCAAAGCTGATAGCTGACGGATGAAAGCTGATAGCTCTGTGTTGGGTTTCGCTTTGCTCTACCCAACCTACGCCAGACCTTTAAACTTTCCCCTCGCTAACTAGCAATTCACGACCCAATTTACCCTTTGTTGCAATTTTAATCTTGGTTTAGTACCTGAGCTATGTAAAACTATTTGCGTTTTTAAACCACAATCAGGTGACATGAATGTCTCAAATAAAAGCTTGGAAACTTATTAGCCTGTTTTGTTTGGTAAGCTTGCTTATGGGCTGTGAGTCGAAAGAAGAGCAGCTGAAACAAACAATACAACAATCCATAGAAAAAGCTGAAGTTGAATTAAATCAACTCGGTACAGCGCTTGATAATGGCTCTTTGCGTAATGCGACGATACTTAAACAATACGGCAAGGTGCTTGCTGAGCAGCAACCGCAACTTTCTGAGATCGCGCGAGTAATTAGTCTTGATGCGACTCGTGAAGGGGCTATTTATTCAGGTCTTACACAGCGCTTAGCTGAGGTTAAGTCTACTTATCTGATACCACCTTATGAAGATACCCTTCATCAACTTGATCTCATTCGTGATGCTGCCAAACCGTCTTTATTTCAAGATGCGCTGACAGATCCTATCAATATGCTTGCTGATATGTCGCAGGGGTCATTAGCACGTGTTGGCGCAATTAGTGAAGCTGCTGAAGGTGAAAGTGTTGGTAACCAGTTAGTTGGTAACCCTAACTATGGGCAATGGCAAACGAATAGCAGCGGTACCAGCTTTTGGGTTTGGTATGGGATGTATCGCATGTTGGGCGATGTATTCGACCGAGTTGAGTATGGTCGCTGGAGCCGTCATAGAAAGTATAGTTATTACAATGACTATGGCCGTTATCGTTATTCGAGCCCAAAACAGATTAAAGCACAACAAACGGTAGAGACGCGTACTCGACAGTCTTATCAACGCCAAGGTAAACAATTCACTAGTCCGTATGCCACTAAGCGCAGTGGTGCATCTGGATTAAGCCGTAGCAGCTATACGCCGCCACGCACACGCAGTAGCTATGCTTCTAGCAGTAGTTACAGTAAAAGCTCTGGGTCATTACGCAACAGCTCGAGCAGAACATCACGTGGCATTAGCCGCGGTAAGTAGTGAAAAGAATAACCACCGGAGTTACAACACATGTATGAATTTAATGGAATAACAACTTGGTCGTTGCAAGCTTTAGCAATCGACTTTGCAATCATTATCGCTTTATTTGTCAGCCTAAAATTTATTAAGGGTTGGGTATCTAACTTACACGCTAATGATGAAATAACTGAGCGCGACAATTTTGCGTTTGGTATTAGCTTTGCGGCAGGACTTGTGGCACTGGCTATTGTTCTAAGTGGCGTGAGCAGCGGCGCATTTGCACCGACTTTACAACAAGAAGCATTACAAATGCTAGGTTATGGTGTGATGGCGATTGTGCTTATCAAGCTAGGTCACTTCTTCCAAGACAAGGTAGCGCTTCGTAAAGTAAGCCTGCACGACGAAATCGTAAAAGGCAATGCTACTGCTGCACTGATTGATTTTGGCCATGTGGTGAGTGTGGCGATTGTCATTCGCTCAGCTTTATTCTGGGTGGCCACTGAGGGTTGGCATGGTATTCCAATTGTGATCGCAGCTTTTGCCATTGGCAGCATTGCGATGCTTCTGATCAGTCAATATCGCGTGCAGTTATTCAAACGTACTAATCGCAGTGGCGATTGCTTACAGCAAGCGGTTATTGACGGTAATTTAGCAGTAGGTATTCGTTATGCTGGCTTTTTAGTGGGTAGTGCATTGGCATTAACGGCTGCATCAGGTATTGCTCCATATGCGGCTGACAACATTGTAGCTAGTTTAGGTTACTGGGCATTAAGTGCAGCAGTGAGTTTAGTTGCTTTCATTTTACTACACTTAGTGACTATCAAAATCATCCTATCTGGTTGTGATATTTCAGATGAAGTGAACCGCCAGAAGAACGTGGGTGTGGCAGCTATCTCTGCAGCAATCTCATTTGCGATTGGTTCGACTATGGCAACCTTGTTAGGTGCCTAATTAAGTGTCTACTACAACAAGCGCCCCAAGTAGAGCCCATCTACTTGGGCATGATTTCCTATTAATAACTGTTATGGCCGTACTCGCTGGGTGCGGCCTTATTTATGAGTACCTGCTATCTCATTATGCTGGCCGTGTCTTAGGCTCGGTCGAGAGTGCCATTTATGCCATGATCGGCACCATGATTGTCGCTATGGGTATCGGTGCATTTTTAGCACGTTGGTTTAAAGATGCATTTACTGCTTTCGCGTGGCTAGAGAGCATAATTGCTTTGGTCGGCATGGGCTGTATTTTAGCGATAGCGAGTGTAATCGCTGTCAGTTATTCATTGCCGCATATCTTCTCAGAAATTTTTAACCTGCCTGCAGATACCGTACTTAATGGTTACGTGTTTGAAAGGCTGCAAGAATGGTCTCGTTTTTTACCTTATGTGTTTGGTCTATTACTTGGGCTATTAATTGGTATGGAGATCCCGCTAATTGCGCGTATTCGCCAGCAAGTCTATGGGCGCTTTTTAGAGAACAATGCGGGCACCATTTACGGGGCTGATTATATCGGTGCCGGTGTCGGTGCTGCGATTTGGGTGAGCATTATGCTTGCGATGCCAATTATGCAAGCAGCAGCTTGGACGGCGTTGTTTAATATTATTGCCGGTCTCGTATTTTTATGGCGCTATCATCAACACGTTCGCTTCGCTAAGTTACTGTTAGTTTGCCATGTACTGTTGTTGGTGTTTTTTGCGTTTGTGCTCGTGCTTGGCACCAGCTGGATGAAAAACCTAAGCAATGTTTTATACAAAGATAAAGTCATCTACTCGCAAGCAACTAAGTATCAGCATTTGGTGTTAACTGAGCGTTTGAGTCGCAATCAGCCCAATGCAATTACTGATCTTTACCTCAATGGTCGTTTACAGTTCTCAAGTGTGGATGAGCAAATTTATCATTCAATGCTTGTCTATCCTGCTATGTTGGCTTCAAATCGTCATGACCGCGTGTTGATCATCGGGGGTGGTGATGGGCTTGCACTGCGTGATGTTTTGAAGTGGCCAGTAGAGCATGTCACTCTGGTTGACTTAGATGGTCAGCTGTTAAACTTATTTGGTAATGATGTCGGCGACTATGATGCGCCAGAGAAAATCAGAACACGTTTAACAGCGCTAAATAAACACTCTATGAGCGATCCTCGTGCTGATATTCGCATTGCAGATGCCTTTTTAGAGGTCGAAGCAATGCTGGCAAAAGGCGAGCGCTTTGACACTATTTTGATAGACCTACCAGACCCTAATCACCCTGATCTCAATAAGATGTACAGTGACTATTTTTACAATCATGTACGTCAGTTATTGGCGCCTGACGGGGCTGTGGCCGTGCAATCAACATCTCCTTATCATGCGAAGAAAGCATTTTTGAGTATTGCTAAAACAATGAAAGCTGCTGGTTTTGGTTATGTTGAGCAATACCAACAAAATATTCCTTCGTTTGGTCAATGGGGTTGGACTATCGCGACCACCGCTGGCAAATCAGCAAGTCAGCGAATTCGCGAAACTCACGAATTACCCGTGCCATCTCGTTGGGTAAGCAAAGAATATTTGTTGGCTTCTTTTGTATTTCCGAATCATTTTTTTGAACAAGTAAACACGATTGAAGTCAATAGATTAGGTTCAGGAACCTTATATGATTATTACCGCCAAGCATGGCAAGTTGAAACCGAATTGTACAAAAATTGATATTTTATAGTTGACATAATATGTCGGCTATGCAAATCTTAACTCAGACATAATATGTCAAAACGTAAAAAGGTGAGACATGGAATTAAATGAACTATCAATCAAACTGGCTTCTTTTGAAACAGAAGGTGTGAGCTTTGAGTCTTTCTTGATTGCCAACGAAGGTGAGCAAGATGTGTTACAAGTTATCGTCGATGGGAATGATGAGTTACCTATCTTTGTTACCCAAACAGAAGAGCAACTACTGTGTATTAGCTACCTGTTTGCTGAAAACGAAGTACAAGCAGATATGCGTAATGAGTTAAACGAAACGTTACTACGTTTAAATGTGCCAATTCCATTAAGTGCATTTGCAAAAATTGATGATAAATACGCTATTTTTGGCGCGTTATCGGTTAATTCATCGTTTGATGATATTACCCATGAGTTGGTAACACTGGCAGACAATGCGATTGATGCACTTGAAGCCGTGACCATTTATTTAAACGATTAATTAGCAATTTCTGGAGTTAAGATTATGAGTATTTTAAAGAAACTATTTACAGCTGTACGTGGTGGCGCTCGTGAAGCAGGACAAGCAATTGTTGATGCAAACGGTATCCGTATCTTTGAACAAGAAATTGCTGATGCACAAAATGCCCTACAACGTGCTAAGAAAAGCCTGACTGAAGTAATGGCAAAAGAGATGCAAACGAAGCGTAAAATTAGCGCACTAGATGCATCAATTGCTGAACATGAAGCATATGCAGGCCAAGCACTTGAAAAAGGCAACGAAGCACTCGCATTAGAAATTGCAGAAAAAATCGGTGATTTTGAAGCTGAAAAAGCAGAGAACGAAGAAGTGTTAGCTGGTTTTAGTAACCACATTGTGCAACTAAAGCAGCAAGTTAAAGAAGCTGAAAAGTCGATTAAAGAAAACCAACGTCAATTAACAATGGTTAAAACGACAGAAAGTGTGCAGCAAGCAACAATGGCTGTAAACAGCACGCTAAATACGAATAGCTCATCAATGACATCAGCACGTGAGTCTCTAGAGCGTATTAAACAACGCCAGCAAGACCGCCAAGACCAGTTAGGTGCGGCTAAGCAATTAGAAGCTGACACTAACGGCGATGATTTAAAAGCGAAAATGGCTGAAGCGGGTATTGGTGATACTAGCCCGAAAAGCGCGGATATTTTGGCGCGTATTAAAGCAAAGCAAAATAGCTAATCTGTTAGCGGAAAAACAAAAGGTAACCCACGCACTGGGTTACCTTTTTTGCTTCAACAAGGAGTCAGCCAATGTTTAACTTTTTCAAATCTAAAAAAGCCCCAGAGCGTCAGCTTACTGATCCAAGCCAATTACTTGTTGGTGATATGCTAACAGTGATTGATTCGTTCGCTTACCCAAGCTGGTTAAAAGGACAGACACTGCGTGTTATTGATGTGCAAACGTATCAGTATCAGCGTAGTGCAGAGTATGAGATGGTACTCGAAAGCGAATCTGGCCAAGTGGTGTTTTTGCAAGTTGAGTCAGATGACGGTGAACAATGGGCAAACTTTGCGATCAAAATTCAACGCGATGATGTTGATGAAATTTTTACTCTCGATGAGTTCGCTCGTATTTTTGATGAAGACGAATTAACGGCAATTAATGTACAAAATAGCCCAGAACGTTTTAGTCACTTTTTAGCATCGAGCTACAAGCAATCAGAAGCACCTTATGTGTGTTATTTCCATAATAAGGACTACCGTAATAAGCCTTTACCTCGATATGAAGATGAAGGCGGTGAACCGTGTGAAATGATCTGTTTAAGTTCTGACGATGAATCGCATAGTTTAAATATTGAAATTTGGGAAGGCGGTGAAACAGAGGTATCACTGACGTTAACCAGGCCAATTAGCGATATTGTTGACTTATTTCCTGGGGATGCCAAGTGAGTGATGCAAAAGCTAAATGGCAGCGTCAGGAACAAGCCGTTAGAGCCACGCAAATGGCGTTTGATTTAAGCTCTGAAGTGCAAAAATCAATTAAGAAGCAAGCCATTGACCAAGAGCTTACACCATCAGATATGATCCGTAAGATTTTGGAGCTCGACGTTAAGTCGAAAAAAACCAGACAGCGTTTATCGTTTAACTTAAATGATGAAGAAATTGCCTTATTGGCTGAGCGGTTTGGTGTTGCTGCTGATGATAAACGTGCTGTGAAACAGCGTGTGGCAGAACTACTCATTGCGCACAGTAAAAAAAGCTAAGGTTTTGCCTTTACTTCTTTAAGCCCTTACACTGAGACTAGATGTTTTAAAGAAGTGACATGACTTTGGATATTATTTTACTTGCGTATTTAGTTATTTTTGCATTATTTGGCACTGCAGCAAGTTACTTTGTTCGCTACATTTACGCTTACTGGGTGCATAATACAATGCAGGTAAAGTACATTTATAAGGCCGGGATTTGTATCATCAGCGTGGTGATAGTATCCGGCCTTATTGCATTGTTTACTTAATCTCGATTGCTTGGCACTGCTGCGAAATACACAGCGATTGTACCGGCAGGACAGGCGAACAATCGTTAACGGTTAATGCTTGCTCAGATGACTTTTCAGCGGCTGTAATTCGCTCTGCAAGTTGCTCAGCTTGTTCTTGTGCGTTGTTTAACGTTGAATAGACCACATAGCGACTTGGGCCACCACATGCTCGCTCACCAACTTCTAACACTTTACATTGAAAGCTCGCAGTACAGCTATTATTGCTAACGATATCGTTCAGCTGATCATTTAAATCACCTAAATCAACGCGCGCAGAACTACCCGACGTTGTTGTTTCGCAACCGTTTAAAGCAATGCTTGCTAATACAGTTGTGGTGATGAACAGTTTCTTGAAAATCGATGAACGAACCATTATTGCTTATTCCTTAGTATACACTTGCCGCTGAGCCTTCGATTCTAACACAAGTATTCTCAGAACACTGCGCACCTGGTGCGGTTAGATGCTGACAAATACTCATCATGTCGTTTGCTGCGTTAAATTGCTTTTCAAGGGCGGTGATATCTTTTGCAAGTTTTTCAACCTCAGCCGTGTCGGCTGTTTTGGTTGAATAAACAATGAAGCTACTTGGGCCGCCACAAGCACGACTACCAACAGGTAATACTTTACATTGGCTGCTGTTGTCACAGCTTGGATCATCGATTAATTGTTTAAGTTGCTCATGGGCAGAGCTAATAGTGGCTTTATCTGGGGCTGCTTTGGTCACTTCCTCAGCGTTTTTTATTTCAACGACTTTTGGTGCCTCGACAAGTTTATTGCTGGTTGCCGTTGATTCGGCTTGCTCATTAGTTGCAGCGTCCGAGCACGCAGTTAATAACACAGGAAATAAAATTGCCAATAGTGGATAGCGCATAACATACCTAAAAATCGTTGAATAAGTACTCACTATCATACACATTGCTCAAAGTGGAGCAATAAAAACGTTAGCTTTCAGTAAGTAGCTCTGTATTCACAGAGCTACAATAAGATAAAAGTTTTAAATCTATCTGCAATAAGTAGGTATTACAAACCACCTTGGGTTAGTTTGGCAGGGTTCAGTAACTCGCTCAGTTCTTCGCGCGAAATATCCGTATGCTCAGCAGCAACATCAATAATAGGGCGACCTTCTTGATAAGCTAATTTGGCAATTTTTGCGGCTTTGCTATAGCCGATCACCGGATTAAGCGCAGTAACCAGAATTGGGTTTTTAGCGAGGGCTTTATCAACATTGCTTTGGTTTACTTTAAAGCTGGCAATCGCTTTATCTGCTAGTGCTTCACTGCTATTCGCCAGCAGTTCGATACTTTGCAAAATGTTTAAGGCAATTACAGGCAGCATTACATTGAGCTCAAAGTTACCCGCTTGACCAGCCACTGTAATGGTAGCGTCATTGCCAATTACTTGTGCGCTGACCATAGCGGCCGCTTCAGGGATCACTGGGTTTACTTTACCCGGCATAATTGATGAACCTGGCTGTAGAGCTTCAAGTTCAATTTCACCAAGACCAGCAAGTGGGCCAGAGTTCATCCAGCGCAAGTCATTGGCTATTTTCATTTGTGCTACAGCAAGTACCTTTAGCTGGCCTGACAGCCCAACAATGGCATCTTGTGAACCGATGTTATAAAAGAAGTTTTTACTCGGGCTAAAGCGAATACCTACATTCTCACTCAAGTGTTGGCAAAACTCACCAGCAAACGCAGGGTCGGCATTAATACCAGTACCAACTGCTGTGCCACCTTGTGCGAGTTCACAAACTCGTTCAAGAGCTTGGCGAATGCCTGCCATTGCATGATCAACTTGTAACTGCCATGCGGCCAGTGTTTGTGCAAAGCTAACAGGCATTGCATCCATTAAATGAGTGCGACCGGTTTTAACAATATGGCCCACTTCGGCCTGTTTATTTTGTAGGCTTTGACTGAGTTTATCGAGTTTAGGAAACAGTTCATAAATGATGTTAATAGCGCTACTTACAGCAATCGCAGTGGGGATCACATCATTTGAGCTTTGTCCCATGTTCACATCATCGTTGGGGTGAATGGTTTCGCCTGCAAATTGGCTCGCCAGCGTTGCAATGACTTCATTGGCATTCATATTTGAGCTAGTGCCAGAGCCTGTTTGAAATACATCAACCGGAAACTCTGAAAAATGTTTACCGTCGATGACCTCTTGGCATGCTTGCTCAATGGCTTTGGCTTTACCTTGGCTCAAATGGCCTAAAGCAGCATTACTTTGAGCGGCAGCTTGCTTAATGTAGGCGAGGGCGGTGATAAATTGCTTAGGCATGGCTAAGCCACTAATTTTGAAGTTATTGATAGCGCGTTGCGTTTGAGCTTGATACAACGCATTGGCAGGGACTTGTAGTTCACCCATGCTATCTGATTCGGTTCTAAATTGGCTCATAAACACTCCTAAATCGGGTTAAATTCTTGGCTGAGAAGACACGCTTCTCGCTCCAAACTGAAATACTTTTCAATACAGTTATGAGTTTTGTAGTAACGCTTTAGCGCAAGTTGCGGTTTATAAAGCTGAGCCAAACATTGTTTACGAATTGCATTATGCACTAATGAATCACACATCTTTTCAAGTAGTTCATGAAAGGTGCGTCTTAGATACAGCTCTTGCAAAATAAAGTTGTGATGCTTTTCGTAATAGCGTGCAATGTTTAAACCCGCTTCAACATAGTTAGCAACAAGCGCAGGGGCATGTAACCCAGGTCTTTGGCAAACACATTTCATTTGCCGCTGATAATGGAGCATAGCATTGTGAGAGTGCATAGAAAAACCGATTAGCTGTAATGATAATTGTTATCATTACAGCTAATCGGTTTTAGTGCAAGTCTTATATAATGAAGCTAAGACTGAATGGATTAACTGTGTGTGATTAATTGTAGCCGAGAATAAAAATCTGGTCTGTTTCATGTTTTTTCGGCGCCTGTACATTTTCTTTATTACATTGAGAAAGAAGATCGATCACGGTTGCTCTGTCGTCACAACTTGTTAAGGCGGCTTTTTCGCTTTCAGCACGTTCGCTGGCTGCAACTGCTGCATCTACAGCGGTGTAGGGTGAGATATACATAATATTGCTCCTATTGATTAATTCACTTAAGAAATAGCATAAGCTGTACCAATATTGATTAATAAATTTAACTTGTTGAAAATAATAGTTTTATATTTTTAACTAATAAATTCACCGCGACTTTATTATTTATTTTTGCTTTACTGTTGTGCACTAATTACCAAACATGGTGCACTAATTTGTATGGATAAACCCTTCTCTCAAGCCTGTGAAAACAACAAATTACCTATTTTAAACGTATTAGAAGCGTTCTTTTCTGATGTGACGGATGTATTAGAAGTCGGCTCTGGTACTGGGCAACATAGTGTGCATTTTGCAACGCATTTAGCACATTTGCAGTGGCATTGTAGTGATCGCGAGGTTAATCACCCGGGGATTTTACAATGGCATCAAGAAGCTGCATTAACTAACTTGCATGCGCCACTCACGCTCGACCTTAATGATCCTTGGCCGGTTGAAACTGTGAATGCCATTTTCACTGCGAATACAATGCACATTATTAGCTGGCCACTGGTGGAGCGCTTTTTCCAAGGTGTAGCAAAGCATTTAGCGCCTAAAGGTAAATTGTGTATTTATGGACCATTTAAGTATCAAGGTAAGTATACCAGTGCCAGTAATGCACAATTCGATGCATTTTTAAAACAGCAAGATGCACGTAGTGCAATCCGTGATTTTGAAGCGATTTGCCAACTTGCAGAACAAGCTGGCTTAACCTTTGTTGAAGATGTGCAAATGCCAGCGAATAACCAATTATTGCTGTTTAAAAGGCAGTAAGCTTTCGCATTGGGCTTTATAGAGCGCCATATGTTGGCGTTCTCTAGTAATAAAATCACTAATGGCAGCTGCAAAATCAGTGTGCTGAATATGATGCAGTGAATAGGTATTTACGGGCTTAAAGCCGCGACTTATTTTATGCTCACCTTGCGCGCCAGAATGGAACTGTTTTAGTTTGTTGGCAATGCAGTATTCTATGCCTTGGTAATAGCAAAGCTCAAAGTGCAAACTATCGAGCTCATAGTTCGTTCCCCAGTACCGACCATATAAACAGTTCTGATCTTTAAAACTGAGTGTGGCGGCAATCACCTCTCCTTGATATTTAGCGAACATTAGCACCAGTTTGTCGGCCATGCTTTGCTGTAATAACTCGAAAAAGGCGGTATTCAAATAACCATTGTGGCCTGAGCGCTTCAAATAGGTTTGGCGGTAAAAATGACTAAATTGCTGCATGTGCTGTTTGCTGATGTCAGCACCTTCGATCCATTCTACGGCTATCTGCTGTTCAGTTATTTTAGCGCGTTCTTTTTTGAGTGACTTGCGCTTTCTTGCGGTGAGTGAAGCTAAAAAATCCTCGAAGCATTTATAGCCTTCATTAAACCACTGAAACTGCACGCCATGACGCTGCATTACGGTGTCGCTAGTTAATGCAGTCGCTTGTTGCTGGTGGCAAAAATTTATATGCCAACCTGACCAGTCTAATTGCACTGCTGTTGCTGTGAGTACGTGCTGAATATACGCATAGACTTCAGCGGGCTTATCGTGATTTATACAAATTCTTTGCCCAGCAATAGGTGTGAATGGTACGCCACACAGCCATTTGGGGTAATACTCTAGGCCATGTTGTTGATAGGCTTCAGCCCAAGCCCAGTCAAATACATATTCACCATAAGAGTGGTGTTTTAGATACCCGGGTAGTAAGGCTATGACCTGTTCTTGCTGGTAAATTGCTAGGTGCATAGGTTGCCAACCCGACACTTCAGTCGCACAGCCAGTTTGTTCTAAAGCCGCTAAAAAAGCATGATCAGTAAAGGGCGTATCATCAAAAAATGACTGCCAAAGAGTGGCATCAATCTCGCTTATTTGATTAAACCAGCGGTGGCTAAACTCACTCATTGTGCAGCCGATTCAATATCTTTGATGAAACCGTTGATATGCATAGCAAGCTTATCGAAATAAGGGTTAAACGTGAGTCGTGCAAAGGGTTTGTGCGTTTGTAAATTTTCGGCTGTGCGCTCACCCATCACAACGTCTTTTTGGTATTTGCAGGCTGTATAAAGCGTGTCGTCATCTAAGTAGCTGCCGCAATTGCGATACAATGCTGTGCGACCGTAGTAAGGGTTGCTGGGTTTATTAACAATACCAATATGTGACATTCCTTTGATTTTTTTACAGTCATCGGTGTCGCAGTCATCACGAATTATTTGATAATCAGCTGGAAAGCTGGCTGGGATGTTTTTGTCGTCACCATAGTATACAAGCCGATCAAGTTGGTTATTCTTACGTGCTTTTGGGTCGTGCAGCTTAGTTAAAATCTTAAAGGTCGCTTGGTTATCTATTGTGGTGTCAACATCACTAAAGGTGCTAAATATCGCTACGTTAGGGAGTTGACGATGACGTAGTTCATCAAGGCTAATACGGCTCATTGCTTCGTGACTAGCTGAGGCTGCACTAAATGGAAACGACTCATACTTGGCAAAATCAAGGTCCGCGTCTTTATCAATCCAATTCACAAATGGAATCGCATCGACCCATTTCGCTAGCCAACCGTTTTTATTGTGTGGTTCGCTTGCAGGTGAAAACAACATAGCAGCAGTAACTTTACTATCGACAGGGCCTTGAGTTAAGTAATCAATAACCAGTGCAGCACCGGTTGAATAGCCCCCTAATATCACCTGATCAAAGTCTTTTAATGTGCGCTCAATGGCATACACGCTAGCCTTTTGCCAATCATCGGCATCTATGTCTCTAAGTGCTGCAGGAGCGGTACCATGCCCAGGTAGTAAAATTGTGCGTACCGTATACCCTTGTTGATAATACACTTGTGCAAGGTCGTGATAGGTAAAGGGGGAGTCGGTTAAACCGTGGATCAAGAGCACGGCTTTACGGCTATTGGCCTGTTTAAGTTCAAATGGGCTTATTAAATCGGCAACAGTCGCGTTAGCTGGTCGAGCGCCTTGTGCAACAAGCTGCTGATAGGTGTCGGTGTAAACAGGGCATGGCAAACTAGCACGCGGATTTTCGCTACTAATTTGCAGGTAAGCTGCGGTTAAATAGTCACTAAATGCTTGCTCGATATTATAGCTAAAGGTGCTATGTGTGCGTGGTAATGGCTCTCTAAACAGTCCTTCGCGCTTGCTTTTCATCATCAGTTTTTGGTCTTCAAGCTGAGTAAGGCAGGTTTGTTGCTGCGCCATTAATGAGCTGCTAAATAGCCCACTGATGGCCCAAGAGATAGCAACTAAGTTGATGAATTTCATATTTAAGCATCCTTTTAAAGCCTGTTTTTAGCTTATCGAGTTATGTTTTATTTGCAAGCAAGCTGCGTCAAGCGAGCGGTAAATGACGCTTAGTGAACGCTTGTTTTAAGACTACTGTCGATTCGATGTTTGCAATACAATCAATGCTACCTAATTTATGTTTCACAAAGCTTTCATAGCTTTCTAAATCAGCGGAAACGATCTTTAGCAGGTAATCATAACTGCCTGAAATAACAGAGCACTCAAGTACATGGTCAAGCTTCTCAACCTGCTGTTCAAATTGCTCAGCAGCGGCAACAGAGTTTTGGTTTAAGCGAACAAAGGCATACACAGACACATTTAAATCAACGGCTTTAGGATTGATGGCAGCATGGTAACCGCTGATCACATTTGCTGATTCGAGCTTTTTAATGCGGCGTAGGCAAGGGGTATCGGACAGGCTAACCGAGTGTGCCAGCTCCGAGACAGAAGTTCTCGCATTATCCTGTAAAGCATTAAGTAATTGTTGGTCTTTTTTATCTAATTTCATTTTTATTTGAGTGATTTTCACTAATCTAGATGGATTCTAGTCTATATTTTGGCGATTAGCACTCATTGAACTCTGTTAACATTACCGCAATATAATTATTTTGGAGTGAGCCTGTGACTGAGAACACCAAGGCATTTGATAGCTGGCTTCGCACCCGTTTTGTTGAGATCAACAGCGAATTAGAAAAACTATATTGGCAACAAGACGATAAAGCGAATGTAGAGGGTGTCGGTGAGCACCTTAAGCGTCAATTAGAGCAAGAGGGTAATGAGCATATTCGTGCTTTACTGGCAGAAGGCAATACCGATGAAGGCTTTGATAACGCCTTTGACTTATTAGGTAATGTTGGCTTGTATATGGCGGCATGCCGTCGACATGAGATCACTGAGCCTTCTCGTGAAACAAGCTCACCGCTTGTTGAAGCTTCTGCGTTGGCAATGCACATTGGTGCATCTATTGGTGTAACCCCGCGTTTTGCAACAGCGCATTTAACCACGCACAATAAAGCGGTTGATGGTTTATATAAGCGCTTTACAGATCTTGAAGATGAGAAAATCTTTGTCGATTACAATACCAAGGGTATTTTAGCGTATAAGCGTGCGGCGGATGCTTTACTAAAAATTCAGCCGTTAGGGATATCGCACCCTATCGCAGCAGATTTACTCGCAGTGGCAAAACAAGCATTGCTTGATGTGATTGAGTCGAATAATAAGTTATACAACAAGCTCGATACAGACCGCTTTTTCTATTGTGTACGCCCGTATTACAAGCCGTATCGAGTAGGTAAAGAGGTATATCGTGGCGCGAATGCTGGTGATTTTGCGGGCATTAATGTTATCGATTTATTGCTTGGTCTTTGTTTTGCTAATGAACCTAGTTACTCGCAAATGCTGGTGGATAAATTCTTGTATATGATGCCTGAAGATCAGCAGATCCTGCGTGAAAGCATGCGTATGACAAGCATTATGGATGACTTTTTAGCATCAGAAGCTGAGCGCGATAGCGAATGGTTACAAACTAACTTAAAGCTGTTCATTCAAGTGTGTAAACTGCATGGTGATACTGCCATAGGCCACCATAATCAATTGGTCAGTAAATACATAGCGCAGCCTTCACAGCAAATGCAGCAACAGCATATGGATAAAGTCACAGCCAGTGGGCCGCCTTTGCATGTGTTACTTAACTCACTAGAGCAATTACGTGATCGCCGTGCGGCAGCAAAAAGGGACGATATTCGAACTCGGTTTGATGATTTAACTAAGTTAAAACAGTGGATTAAGTAATGAGTAAAGACGATTTTGTAATTCCACAAGGCAGCTATTTGCTTAACCACTCTGTTGGGCGCCCCTTAAAATCTGCTGAGCAGCATTTTCATCAGCAGTTTTTTGCCGCTTGGCAAAATGAAAATAAAGAACCATGGCAACAGTGGTTGCAAGGTGTAGAGGCGTTTACGAGTAGTCTCGCTAAATTATTTAACTCGCAAAGTGAGTTATTTTGCCCACAAGTTAACTTATCGAGTGGTTTAACCAAGCTGTTGATGTCGCACCCGCGACTTCAACAAGAAAATTGCAAAGTGTTGATGGCAGAAAGTGATTTTCCAAGCATGGGTTTTGCAATGCAAAAAGCCCTACCTGAAAGTGCTGAAATCGTGTTTATTGATAAGCATGAAGACTTAACCGATGCGCAGGTTTGGCTGTCATATTTAGCAAATAATGATATTGATTTAGTCTTTATAAGTCATGTTTATTCAAATACGGGTCAGCAAGCGCCTATCCACGAAATTATCAATATAGCAAAGCAACACAACACATTGAGCCTACTTGATGTTGCGCAGTCTGCGGGTATTTTAGAGGTCGACTTAACTAAGCTTGATGCCGATTTTATGCTGGGCTCGAGTGTAAAATGGTTATGTGGTGGGCCTGGTGCTGCTTATTTATGGGTTAACAGCAAACAGCTTTCACTTTGTCAGCCACAAGATGTTGGTTGGTTTTCTCATCAAAATCCGTTTGAGTTTGATATTAAGCACTTTGCTTATCATCAAACCGCATTGCGCTTTTGGGGCGGTACCCCTTCAGTTGCACCTTATATTTTGGCTTCGCATAGTATTAATTACTTTGCTGATCTTGGTATTGAGAAAGTACGCGCTCATAACTTAGCAATGCTCGCTCAGTTTCATGATCAATTAGCTGATTATATGCGCTCACCAATACAGGCTGACAAATGTTCTGGAACGGCCATTATGCATTTTGGCGAGCAACAAGCGGCTGTTAAAGCTGCGCTTGAGGCTGCGAATATTGCGGTTGATGAACGTCACTTAGGTTTAAGAGTTTCAGCTCATATTTATAATGATCAGCAGGATATTGATAAATTTATCAAGACTGTGAAAAGCGCTTTATAACAAAACGCTTAATTAAGTGTTATTGCGAGTTGGTATTAGGTTAAGTGCTTGTCGAGCCTTTGCTTTGACAGAACGCCAGTGCGTCATTGGTTTTTCGGGGACCAGCGCTAAAATTTGCTCAAAGTCGATGTCATCAATACTAACTTCGTTACTGTGGGCAAACATAATTCGTTTTGGTTGCAGCGCTTTTAGCATCAACAAAGAGTTTAAATACAGCTTTGGGTAAAAAACAGGAAAGGGTGGCACAAGCTGCCCTTTTACTTTTACTAGTAAATCAGCAATGTAAACTCGCTCGCTAGGAATATGATACAGACTAATATCTCGGTCTGTATGACCTGGGCTATGCAGTGCTTGCCAATCGTCAAAGCCGGGTAGGGTTGCATCAGTTGCGAGGTAATAATCTGCATCTAGATGGCGGCTGTACCAAAGGTTGTGGCGTTTTTTATTTAACCTACCTGCGACCCACCAAGCTAAAGCGATATCGGTTAAATGCATTAAAAAACCATCAATGCCTCTATACCATTGCCCAGGGGCGTTCGACGTCGCTATTTTGCCACCGCTTAACTTTCTTAATGCATGCGCTCCACCGGCATGATCGGGGTGCATATGGGTGACTACAATCAGTTTTAAGTCTGTGATGGGGCGCTCGAGTTGCTCGGTAATATAGTCAAATACAGTATTCACATCAGCACGGCAACACCCATCAAGCAGCATCAATTTATCTGGATACTCAACCAAATAGATATTTTGGATATAACCTTCGAGCGTGTGAATTTGCAAAACGATTGATCCCTAAACTTAATCAGCAAACCTGTTATATCATGTCTGACCAGTTTTGGTAAGCTAGACTAATTGGACTGGCTGTTTTGCTCAGTTAGTTGTTTCTTGCCTTCTTCTAACTGTGCTCCTTGTTTTTCAAGGATGGCAATTTGGCTTTTATAGTAAGCGTTAATACGCTCACTTTGTTTTCTGATAGCATCTTCAATAGAAGGCGCACCTAATCTGTTTGCGGCATCTTGCGTCATATTATTGAGTTTATCGATGCGTTCACTTTGTTGTTTTTGTAGTTCTTTGATTTCTAACTGAAGGCGGTCTATTTCACGATCGGCTTTTTGAATTTTTAAATAATCCTCAACACTTAAGTCGGCAGGCTTTTGTGGTTTTTGCGGCTGCTCTGTAGTTGGTGTTTGGCTACTTGCTGGTGGCGGTGCAATTTTCACGATTACTGCATCTTTTCCACAAGGCTTCTCCGTAAAGGTGGCAACCCCGTCAATCATGCATTTATAAATAGTGGCTTGACTGTTGGCGCTGGCAAATAGGGCAAGAGTAAAAAATGCAAAACGAAACATAGCATCACTTTGTGTAGCAAATAGATACTTAGCATGCATGAAATATAATGAGGTGTGCAAGTTTTTGGGCATAAAAAAACCGCTTAAAAGCGGTTTTTAATAATAAAATGGTGGAGAAGGAGGGATTCGAACCCTCGATAGAGCTACAAACCCTATACTCCCTTAGCAGGGGAGCGCCTTCGGCCACTCGGCCACCTCTCCAGCGCATAATTCTGATTGTAATTTGCTGAAATAAATCAACAAATAAAAATAAGTGGTGGAGAGATAGGGATTTGAACCCTAGAGGGGCTACAAACCCCTGCCGGTTTTCAAGACCGGTGCATTCGACCACTCTGCCATCTCTCCACATCGTGATGCGAGAATAATACTTAGCTGAATCGGCTGTGTAAATAGGAAAAAGTTTGTTTGCTTGTTTTTTGAGCGTAAAGAGGGTGTTTTTTGTGAAAAGGTTTAATTATTTGCTGTTTTTAACTTAAAAGAAGGGGGTTGGGGCAGTAAACGGAGGAGCTAAAGAAGGATCTTCGTTAGTGGTTGGGTGTTTACTGCACCGGTAAAGTAACCATGGTTGGGGATTACTTGTGTTGTACTGCGCCGCCAAGAGCTAACTTTTTGCCGTAGCGATTTAGTTTTGCCAACATTTTTGCTTTGCGGTTTGTTGGTTTTACGGCAACATGAGCTGCAGCGTTTTGGTTTAATGTATTAATTGGGTTCATTACTTTGCTCCGGGTTGTGTTTGGTTGAAAACGTGAGTATTTTGCAACCAAACTGGACAAAAATAAAACGATAAAAATTGAGTCTGTCGGATAACTTTTTCTAATCCGAAAACCTTTTATTAACATGGGGTTAAGTTTTTAAATACACATTGCTCTGCATGCTTATGCAATTGTGTTTGCGTTGAAGTGTAAGTAAATAAAGGTTTTTAGCTTTTTCTATTTTTATTTATGCGTTTTTAGAGTGAGAAAGTGATTAATTATTCAGATTAATATAATTTGAACGAGCGTGGTGTTTTTGCCATGCAAGAAAAGAAGTAACCGTTGATGTTGATAATAATAAAGCCAAGTGACAAAAAAAATCATAAAAACAGTGTTGATTGGCTACTAAAAGAATGTAAAAAAAGACAGATTGAGCCTGAATTGTATTTAACCACAGGCAAGTTTGAGAATGATTGCGCTGATATTGCACTTTTGGCTAAAAACCAGACTCAAGTTGTGGTGATTGGTGGTGATGGGACGCTGCATTTAGCTGTTAATGCATTAATGACGAGTCGCTGTTCTATCGCGTTAATTCCAGCAGGCACAGGAAATGATTTCGCTCGTGGCTTTGCGTGTAAACAACAGGCTTGGTATGACGCTGTTTTTAATCGCCGTACAGAATTAATCGATGTTGGACAAATCAATCAACGCTATTTTATTAATGTGGCGGGAATAGGTTTTGACGCTGAAGTAGTGACTAAACTAAATAAAGCCGGAAGTTTTAGCTCGTTTGGCTACACTTGGCAGGGCATCAAACAGCTATTTTCATTTCGGGCACGATCACTTCAGGGTGAGTTTAATGGTAAAGCACTCAACTACAGTAATTTAGCGACGATTTTTGCTAATCATCATTACTTTGGTGGTGGCTTAAAGATTGCCCCTCGGGCAAAGTTAAATGATGGTCTGCTTGATTGCTACTGCATGCCAGCTGGCGGTTTATTGAAAAACCTGCTCAGCTTTTTGTATTTACTGCTCGTAAAGCATCATAGTTTGCACGCGCTGGAATATACCCGTTTAACGACTGCCGAGATCACCACGAAAGGACTAGCTATAGAAGCCGATGGTGAGCTCGTTGGTTTTACTCCGGCTAAAGTTAAGATTCACAAACAAGCACTTCGTTTTCATGCGCCATAAAAAAGCGCCGGCAAAATTTGCCAGCGCTTGGTGTTAGAGGCGACATAGTCACTTCTAACTGGGGATGGAGCTTTTTTGCTGTAGGTTACGTGCAGCAAAAAATGCTTTAATTTGTCGAGTTGGAGTTAGCACGATAGCATTTCCGAATAACACCAAGCTAAATCCCATAAAGGTATTCGCTTGCCATTCGAATCCTTCAAATAAGGTGCTTAAGACCACTGCAACCAGCGGGAACAATACGATTACATAGCTTGCTCGCTCAGGGCCGATATTTTTAAGTAGCGCGAAGTAACAAGCAAATGCGATTACGGTACCAAATACTGCTAAATAGAAGAGCGATACCCAATAGCTGGTTGGGGCATTCAATGTCAGCTCAACATCGCTTACTAAAACATAAGCAGCTAGCCCTAAAGCGCTGTATAACATGCCCCAGGCATTGCCCTGAAGTACGCCAATATTACGCTGAGAGTTTCGAACACTGACCATATTTCCCAATGAAGCCACAAAGGTCCCAGACAGCGCAAGTAGTAACCCGACCAACGCACCATTACTCAAGTCGAATTGCTGAATTTGTGGCCAAAACAAGCTAGCAATACCCATTACGCCAAGTAGTGCGCCAAAGTAAATTCGTTTCGCAATTGGCTTTGCGAAGAACAAACGGGTGTTAATAATGTTCATTAATAGCAACATCGAAAAGGCAATTGAGGCCATTGCTGAGGTGAGATAGTTCTGCGCCCAATACAGCACTAAATAATTTAAACCAAAGTTAAATAAAGCCAATAATGCAAAAAATCCGTGATCACGCAGTGAATATTGCATAGGGAGCTTTTTTACCAGCACAAAGGCCCACATTAAAATGGCTGCGATGGCAAAGCGATAAAATAAAGAGACCTCAACAGCGACATCACCCAGTTGAAACTCAATAGCTAGCCAAGTCGATCCCCAGATCAATACTGTAGCAAGGTAAAGAGCGGCGCTTTTCATAGTTAGTACCTAAAAATTGAAAGTATGTTCATTTTAGTCCGCTTCTGTATACTTAACATATACAGAAAACTAGAAATGCAACCTATACAGTTTGGTGGGCTATGTCACAAGTTATCAGTCGTAGTAACAGTGAGTTCTTATATCAACAAGTTATTCAGCTAGTTAGAGATCTTTGCATGCAAGGCTCGTTATTACCGGGTGAAAAATTACCTTCGCTCAGAAAAATGGCAGACAAGCTCAATATTAGTATTCCAACGGTAAAGCAAGCGTATCAATTACTTGAAGGGCAAGGGCTGATCGAAGCCAGAGAAAAGTCAGGTTACTTTTTAAAGTCTTCACAGCTAAATCAGTCTCGTCCAAAGCGAGTTAGGCTCAGTCGAGAGCCGACCACAGTCAATAAGCAAGGCTTGATTGAGCAAGTCTATAGCGCTATCCATAAAGCTAATGTGGTGCCATTTGGTATCGCCAACCCTGTAGCCGCAGCTCCGACAGATAAAGCGCTGGCACGAACAATGCGCCGAGTAATGACATTAGCGGGTGCATCGGCCATTAATTACGGGCCGATGGATGGCTTTGCACCACTTAAAAAACAACTCATTCATCGCTATCTGGACTTTGGTATTGGGGTTGATAGCGACGAATTAGTGATCACCAATGGTGCTCAAGAAGCACTGGCGATTGCCCTTAAGTGTGTTGCTAAACCCGGTGATGTTATTGCTATCGAGTCGCCTTGTTATTTTGGCATTATCGAGTTAATTGAAAGCTTAGGTTTAAAGGCATTGGAAATACCGCTGTGTCCTGATGAAGGAATATGGCTAGATGATTTGGCTCAAGCACTCGATGAGCATGATATAAAAGCCTGTGTGTTTTCAACCTCATTAAATAACCCAGTTGGCAGTTTTATGCCTGATGCCAAGCGTGAGCAATTAGTAGCACTTTTAGAGCAGCGCGACGTGGTGCTTATTGAGGATGATGTTTATGGCGACTTACATTTTACAGCTAAGCGTGCCACTCCTGCACAAGCTTATTCAAAAAAGGGCTTAGTGATCACCTGCGCGTCGTTTTCAAAAACAGCCGCACCTAGTTACCGCATTGGTTGGATCATTGCCGGTAAGTTTGCTGAACAAGCAAGGCGACATAAACGCGCGCTTAGTTGCTCTGCGCCACTTATAAACCAGTGGACCTTGTATGAGTTTATAGCCAGCGGTGAGTACGACCGTAACATTCGTTTGCTTAGACAGCGCTTAAGTACCAACAAAGAGCGCATGATTTGGTGCCTGCAGCAATATATGCCAAATTGTGCGCGTATTAGTAACCCACAAGGGGGCTGTGTTATCTGGGTTGACCTTGGTAGCCAATATGATGCGGTAAAGTTATTCCATTTGGCACTGGAGGCTGGGATCAGCATTACACCAGGGTTGATATTCTCAGCGGGTAAAAAGTACCGTAGCTGTTTTCGTTTAAGTTATGGCTTGCCTTGGTCTGAGAACTTAGAACAGGCGATTAAAACGTTATCGCAACTGACTGTGCTGGCTAAAAAATAAAAAAGCGCAGAGCAAGCTCTGCGCGAAAGGACCAAGTTTTTGGTTCAGGGATGTTAATTAGTCAATTACTCTGCGTTCTGTTTGAAAGTAAATAGTTGGTACTCTTTTAGTTGTGGTACTAGCGCTACTAACTCTTGTTCTTTATGAGCGATATCTGCAAAACTGCCGCATAATGCATCTGCGCGCTCTTCCAGTTGAGCTGCCTGTGTTTCTACACGCGCTTCGATTTGTGCGCCCATGTTTTCCATACGTTGTTCAAATTCATCCATGTCGCCACCTGAGCCTAAAAGCTCAGAACCTAGCGCCACTAAAATACTGCCCATCGATTGCATCATGGCTGACTCGACTGCTGATTCGATTTGCTCATCAAATTGGTCTTCAAAGTTTTGGCCAAATTTTTCGAAATTTTGCTGACCCATGGTGAACGCACCTTGCTGATAGAAAGCGTTTTGCACTTCTACGCTGATATCGTCCATTAATTCTGAAATGTCGTTTAGGCCGTCAATATTGAAGGCTTTTGACACCTCTTCAATTGCTACGCCTGCGATTTTTACGCCATCAAGCGCAATATTTGCTACTTCAGGAAGTTGGCTGCGTAAGCTGTCTGAGTAATCTGCAATTGCTTGCTGTTGTGAAGCATCAAGCGATACGCTTTGACCATCGATATACAAAGTGTGCTGATCGATGATTTTCATCGTGCGATTATCGGCTGTGTATACTTCTAACTCGCTAGGTGTGATGCGTACATCATTTTTAAATTCAACATCACATTGCTCACCGCTGAATGAAATATTTGTATCATTATCGTTATGAGCCATTGCGCTGGTAGCGATAAATAAAGAACTTACTAACAATAACTTTTTCATTTTTTTCTTTCCTGTTTGAAATGACACAAATACATAATCAATTAAGATGCCAAAGTTAATAATTTCATATATTTCAAATTGTTGTGTTGTTTTGGCTGTTTTTACTAAAGTGATGAAAATAAATTTTTAACCACTTTTTAGTCAAATTAACTAAAAAATACACGTGCATAAATGTGTTTTATCGAAACGATAAAAAACTCTCACTTTTCAGAAATCGAATTTAGCGCTATTTATTCACAATATTGACATATGGCCTATTTAGCATGGGTGTATGGCTTTATTTTGGTGGTTTTTTAGATACTAAATTACTACTGAGCTTTTTAATCTTTGCCAATTCATCGAGCAAATTTTAATCTCCTGAATTGGTCTCAAACACTTTATGGAGTGGGTTGTGGGTAAGACATTTAGTTATGACGCGCTAGATGACGATTTTGTTGAAGACGAGTACGAAATGGTCGGGCGTAATCAACACGACAAGAAAAAGCAACGCGTTAAGAAGAAGTTGGAAGACTATCTTGAACAAAAACGCTTGCGTAGAAACTTAGGCGATGACGACTTTGACGAGTACTTGAACGACTAAGCATAAATTTAGATAAAGAGGCAATTTGCCTCTTTATTGCTTTAAGACATTGTTACTTGCTAAGTGCAGTAACAATGTCTGACTCGAGCTGCTCAGGTTTTGTTAGTGGCGCATATCGCTTAATGGCTTTGCCGTCTTTACCAATTAAAAACTTGGTGAAGTTCCATTTTATTTTGCGGGTAATAAAGCCCGGCAACTCTGATTTTAGGTATCTAAAGACAGGGTGAGCATGTTCGCCATTCACATCGACTTTGCTCATCATTAAAAAGCTAACGCCATAGTTAATAAGGCAGCCTTCTTTAATTTCCTTCGCATCCCCAGGCTCTTGTTTACCAAATTGGTTACAAGGAAAGCCAATTATTACTAAGCCTTGCTCATGATATTTTTCATGCAGTGCTTGTAAGCCTTCATATTGTGGAGTGAAGCCACATTTACTTGCAGTGTTTACAACAAGTACGACCTTGTTTTCAAAATCAGAAAAGTCAACGGTTTGGCCCTGTAGGCTGGTAGCAGAGAGTTGGTGAAATTCGCTCATAGTGATAACTTTTTATTATTGTTGCAGTGATTCTAACGTGCTTGGCATTTTTCTAAAAGGGTAAATTTTAATCAGCAAATGCATTGGTTAAGTGTTCTATTAGTAAACGTACACGAAACGGTAATAGATCTTTTCTTGGGTAGACTAACCAAGATGCATTATCACCAACCTGAAACTCATCCAGAATATTAACCAATTGGCCATTTTTTAAGTAAGGCTCCACAATATCTAACGCTAAGTGGGCGATGCCAACTCCAGCTACAGCAGCATTTAAAATTGCCTGAGGGTGGTTACTGCGCCAATTACCATCAATACGAACTTCTTTGATTTCTTCGTCAATATTAAATCGCCAACGTTTTCGCATGGTGATTAAGCAATTATGTTCAGCCAGATCGTAAGGTGTTTTGAGGGGAGTGTGGTTGGCTAAATATTCTGGGCTAGCAACAAGTGTCATAGCACGCTTACATAACGGGCGGGCAATTAAGTTCGAGTCTTGCATCCTGCCAAAGCGGATAGCTAAGTCAAAGCCTTCTTCAACTAAATTGACGTTGCGGCTATTAAAGTCGAGATCGACTTCTACCTCAGGATAACGCCTTACGAACTCAGCCACTTTCGGTGCAACTTGGTTTGCCACAAACTCGCCTGCTCCTGTGATGCGAATTAGCCCTTTGGGTTGACGTTGTTCACCTTGTAATTGATTGTTTGCATCGATTAACTCTTGGCGAATTGCTTTTAATTTTACTGCGTATTCACGGCCTGCATCGGTAAGACTTATTTTGCGAGTGGTACGTTGAAATAACACCGAGCCTAAACGGTTTTCAAGTTGTTGTATTTGTCGACTAATATGTGAAGTTGATACTTCCATAGCCTTTGCTGCATGAGTAAAGCTGCCGTGCTCAACAACATATAAAAATTCCTCTAAGCCTTGCCACATTATCTTGTACCCTAGAATGCCTCAGTAAATTAATAGCAGTTTAGGCTGTTTATTGTTGCATGTCTGCAAAAGTGATTATCTATCTACTGGCTTTATCCCTATATAAAAACAACTACAATAGTCGAGTCACTGATTAATACTCACAAATATAAGGGAGTAAGCATGTTAAATTTTAGCTTTGAGAATCCAACCAAAATTCATTTTGGTGAGCAAAAAATTAAAGAAATTCAAAATGAGATCCCAAAAAATGCCAAGGTACTTGTTACTTATGGTGGCGGCAGCATCAAGAAAAATGGTGTTTATGATCAAGTTAAAGCCGCATTAAGTGAGCATACTTGGTTTGAATTTGCGGGTATTGAGCCAAACCCAAGTTACCAAACATGTATGAAAGCGGTAGAGCTGGTTAAAGAGCAGCAAATTGACTATATCTTAGCTGTAGGCGGTGGTTCAGTGGTGGATGGTAGTAAATTTATTGCCGTCGCGGCAGAATTTACTGGCGAACCATGGGATATTTTAGCAAAAGGCGCTGAAGTTAAATCTGCAGTAGCACTTGGCGTTGTACTGACATTACCTGCAACTGGCTCAGAATCAAACACGTTCAGTGTTGTATCAAACTTAGAAACTCAAGACAAACTGCCGTTTGCCAGTGAGTTTGTGCGTCCTCGTTTTGCAGTTCTTGATCCTGCAGTGACATTCTCATTACCTGAGCGTCAGGTAACGAATGGTATTGTGGATGCGTTTGTGCACACGATGGAGCAATACTTAACATATGATGTGGGTGCCAAATTACAAGACCGCTTTGCTGAGGGGATTTTAATGACCCTTATCGAAGAAGGGCCAAAAGCATTCTCTGAGCCTGATAACTATCAAGTGCGTGCGAATATTATGTGGTCAGCAACTATGGCATTAAATGGTTTGATTGGTGCAGGTGTACCGCAAGACTGGGCAACCCACATGATTGGCCACGAAATGACGGCGGTGTATGGCTTGGACCACGCACAAACATTAGCGATTGTTTTACCGCGTATGATGGCAGAGCAAAAAGACACGAAGCGTGGCAAGCTATTACAATACGCAGAGCGAGTGTTAGGCCTTGATATCAGCGATGAAGATGCGGCGATTGATAACGCCATTGCTGCAACAGAAGCATTTTTCCATAGTGTTAAAATGCCAACTCGTTTAAGCGATTATAAGCTAGATGAAAGTGTTGCAGATAAACTTGTTGCGCAGCTTGAGCGCCATGGTATGACGGCGCTTGGTGAGCGTGAGCAAGTTACACTTGAAAAAAGCCGCGCGATTTTACTAGCGAGCGTTTAGCTTAAGATTATAAATAATCCCATCCCTGCCAGTGTTGTGTAGTATATGTTGTGCGTCTTATAAGCCACGATAACAGATACGATAGCAGCACTTAGGTAGGGATTTTGCCAATCTAGATTTATCCCTTCGTCATTAATAAACACAATGGGCACCCAAATTGCGGTGAGTACTGCTGGGGCACTAAAACTTAAAAATTGCTGCATTTTTGGGCCGACTTTAAACGGTAATGCACGGTGCAAAAATAAGTAACGTGTGAAGAAGGTGATACACGCCATTAATAAAATGGTGGTCATCATTGTGTATGCTCCTCTTTTGCCTGCCAGCGACTAATTAGGTAACCCACTGTCATAGCGATAAGAGCCGCAGTGACAAGCCAAAGTTGAAAGCCCTGATTTTTTAATATCGTTGCAACAACGCCAGCGGTGATCACAGTAGCCAGTGTTGCAAGGTTCTTTACACCCGGAATAACTAAAGCAATAAACGTGGCTGCGATGGCGAAATCAAGCCCTAGGTGTGTTAAATCGGGGAGCAAGCTACCTGCGACAATACCAAGCAGGGTCCAGATATTCCACGCAATGTAAAAACTAAACCCGGCACTGAGTGCATAAATAAGGCGCACTTTTGTGCGATAGGCTTTGCGATGATGCGAAAAAGCAAATAATTCATCCGTCAATACAAAACTCACAGGCAGGCGCCAACGAAAGGGTTGATCAATGACTTTGTGGCGAATAGCTAAACCATATAAAAAGTGCCGAGAGCTAATAATGAGAGTGGTAAATAAGATAGTTAAAAGCGGGGTATTGCCAGCCATTAATTCAATCGCAACGAGTTGTGCTGAGCCTGCAAATACCAACAACGACATAGCTTGTGTTTCTAAAGCACTGAAGCCATTTTGAACAGCTAACGAACCACATAAAATCCCCCAAGGTAACACCGCAAGGCATAAGGGAAGCATGTCGAAAAATCCTTTTAGCAAGGCTCTTATTGTTGATTTATGTATCTTATCGCTCATGTTTGTTGTTATGGCTCAGATCAAAACAGCTGAAATAGAGGTGTGTCAAAATAACTGAAGTTTGCAATAATGTATAGCCGAACCCGTTGCTGAAATTTCATATCTGCAAGTTATAAGCGTCTTTTAAAGGGAAAGTTACAATGTCTAAAGTTAAAGTATGGGATGGCTTTATAAGAAGCTTCCATTGGTTATTAGTTGCGGCCATCGCAACACTCTATTTTAGTGCTGAAGAAGGTATGTTGGAGCTGCACTTTACTGCAGGCTACTTTACCTTGGCGCTTATTATTACACGCCTTGTTTGGGGCCTTATTGGTAGCAAAACGGCAAAACTCTCTGCACTTATTCATTCGCCTGTTGCGGCAATAAAATCGTTTAAAAGCAGTGAGCATAAGGCGGGTCATGGTGCGGCGGGTAGTTATATGGTGATCGCTTTCTTTGCTTTGCTTATTGTGCAGTTAACCTCGGGCTTAATGACTAGTGACGATATTTTAACGGATGGCCCGCTGGTGGCGCATGTATCAACAGACACCGTAGAGCTTGCTGGTTGGTTGCACCATCTAAACTTTGATATTTTGTTGTATGCCATAGTGTTACATATTCTGGCGATTGTGATTTACCGTATCAAGGGTAAGAACTTAGTGAAACCAATGCTAACGGGCAGTAGCGATCAGGTATCGGTCACTGAGCCTGTCACTAAATCACCTGTACTCGCTTTTATTATTTTTGCAGTATGCTTAGTGGTGTTATTTACGACGTGGGGCGCAGAGCCGCTCAGCTATTTGCTTGGGTAGCAACTTCAAAACATGAAAAAAGGCGCTAATAAGCGCCTTTTTAGTTTAAATGATTTCGAGGCTAGTCTTTGAAAGACTTATGGCAATCTTTACAACCTTTAGCCCATGCGCCAAATGCTTTACCAATTACTTTTTGGTCGCCACTTTGTGCAGCTACTGCTAGCTCATCAGCATATTGTTGGAAAGCGACTGCTTTTTTCATGAAGGTTTCGTTGTCGCTCCAAACAGCTGCAAGTGCAGATGTATCACCTTTATCAGAACCCGCTACAAAAGCTTCCCAAGGCATTTTTGATAATGCCGCTGCATTGTTTGCACGCTTTTGAAAACGTTCTGCATCAAAAGGTACTTTTCCTTTTAGCATATCGCCCATGTCACCAATTTGTACGCGGATCATTGAAAATGCTGCCTGACGATACTCGATTGCATCGCTTGGTTCTTCAAATACAGAATTTGCTGATGCGCCCAGTGCCATTGTTGAAAGCATTGCACCTAGCACTAATTGTTTTAATTTCATTCCTTTTGCCCCTTAAGATGTCATAAAAGTAAACTAACTGAGTTGTATCTTAGCCCAATATAATATTCAAGTGTATTGCGGTTAATCTTAACTTAAGTTTAATCATTAATATCTATGTCAGCGAAAATCATACCGCGGCGCATGCTTCTTGTTGCTAAGAAAACCTCGCCTAATAAAGATAAAAAACCACAAATCAACAGTGCCATAGCAGCCACAAAACAGCTAGCAATCGTCACGCTTAAATTAATTGATTGAATGTGTGATAAGAATAAGCACATGACCACGGCGCACACCAATAAAGCACTGAGTACACTCAGACTAAATGCAATATGAATGCAGCGTGAGCGTTTTAACAGTGCTCTTAACTCTGTTGTCAGCGACTTATTGAAGTCTTCATCGGTACTGACTTTAAGCTTACGTTCTAACTGTCTCGCTCGATCGGTAATACGCGCTAAGCGGTTTGAAAGTACCCCTAACGTTGCTGCAATACCGGTAATTAAAAAGACCGGTGCAACAGCAGTTTGAATCACTTTTGCCATAGTAAGAATGTTGATTACTTCTGAATTCATTTAACCGTACTCTATTTATTAAAACTCAATACATGATGTTCATTTACAAATGTTTACAACTCTAGCTTGCATGTTTAAACCTCAAAAAAACATATGCTTACAGCTGTTTTGTTGTTCGGTTACGCACTGAATGTAACGCTAATGTAACGGAAATGTTGTTCTTGTTTGGGTTTCCGTTTTATATTGGGACTGAAACGTAGTTTCAATCACTATTTAGACGATAACATAACATATCCCAGGGGAACCCATGTCTAATAATCTAATAAAAAGAACTGCAGTTGCTTTGGCTGTAACCAGTGCAATGTGCGCTAGTGCACAAGCTAATGACTTTTCTAAATATAATCTTGCCGGTAAAAAATTAATTAAATCGAGCGCCGTCACTAAAAAAGAACAGAAAGCTCATCGTGAAGCGACAAGCTGGCTAGTAAAATTAAATGCTCCAGCAACAATTAATGCGAAAACAATGGGTGCAGATGTAGCATCAATTCAAGCGCAAGCAAAAGTAGCGCAAGCAAGCGTAGAACAAGCTATTAATAGCATGGATTTACCAGTACAAGTTGTTGCTAAAACATCAACATTAGTAAGCTCAATCGTAGTGAATGGTAACAAGCAAGATGTTGCTAAGTTACTATCGAATTCTCAAGTTGAGGGTATTTACCCAGTATACGATTATGAGTTGCATGTTGCTGACAGCGCTGACTATATTGAAGCAACGCCTTTAGTTTCTAATGGTTTAGCAACAGGTGAAGGTGTTCGTGTTGCTGTACTTGATACAGGTATTGACTACACTCACACTGCTTTTGGCGGTGCGGGTACAGACGAAGCCTATGCTGCAGCGATTGCTGACCCTGCTTCTGTAGATTGGCCACAAGGTAAGGTATTAGGCGGCTACGACTTTATTAATGATGATGCTGACCCTATCGATGTGACAACTAACCACGGTACACACGTTTCTCACTCTGTTAACGGTATCGCGCCAAACGTAGATTTATTCGTTTACTCTGTGTGTAATAGTGGCTGTCCAGGTCTTGCGCAATTATTAGCACTTGAAAGCGCAATGGATCCGAATGGTGACGGTGATATGAGCGACCGTGTTGACGTTGTAAATATGTCACTAGGTGGTGATTACGGTGATATTGCCAACGATGCTGTAGGCTTATTCATCAACCAAGCGGTTAAGCTTGGCACAAACGTTGTTATCTCTGCTGGTAATGACGGTGCATACCCGTTCATCGTTGGTGGTCCAAGTACAACTGAAAACGCTCTTTCAGTAGGTGCAATGACTCACCCTACAGGTGAAGAATCAGTTGGTAGTGGTACAGTTAATGGTGAAGAAGCGATTGTACAACCAGCCAGCTTCGGTCCACAAACCGCATTCAGTTACACCAGTGACAACCTTGAGCTAGTTTACCCTGACGCAAACCAAACAGCATGTGAAGCGTTTGCTGATGATGTTGATTTCACAGGTAAAGGCGTAATTCTTGACCGTGGTGCGTGTAACTTCAGTGCGAAAGTATATTACGCACAAGAAAAAGGCGCAGTATTTGTTATTATCGCAAACAACACTGATGATGGTACGCCAGCACCAATGGGTGGTTCTGAGCCACTTGTTACTATTCCTTCAGTAGGCGTAACATTTGCAGCAGGTACAGCGCTTAAAGCGGGCGGTACATTTAATTTAACGGTTGAGCGTCTTGTTATGTCTGGTGCGATTGCAGACTTTACATCGCGTGGTCCTTCAATGGGCGGTCTGTTAAAACCAGAAATTACTGCACCAGGTGTTAACATCATGACTGCTCATCCGGGTCTTGGTGATGGTCTTACAGGCGCAACGGGTACATCATTCTCTGGTCCTATCACAGCAGGTGCGGTGAGCTTATTAAAAGAAGCGCTACCAGAGCGTAACGCGTTTGAAATCAAAGCGACGTTAATGAACACTGCAAACCTAAATGTGACTATGGAGCCATTAGCAATCAACCCTGATGCTGAGCTTGCACCAATTAGTTACATCGGTGCGGGTCTTGTTGATGTAAACAAAGCGGCTAACTTACCAGTTGCAGCGTGGGCTGCAGATACTAAACAAGCAGCACTTTCGTTTGGTTTAGTGAATGCATCAGAAACCGTTGAGCTAACTAAAACAGTTCAAGTTAAGAACTTCTCTAACGAAGATAAAGTGTACACACTTTCTCTTGAACAACGTTATGCAGATGATGTTGAGCGTGGTTCATTCGCTCTTGATTACCCAGAGTCAATCACAGTGCCTGCAGGTCAAACAATGTCATTCGACGTAACTGCGACAATTGATCCTGCAACGTTACCAGAGTGGACATTAACGGATGAAAACATCGGTTCACAAGACGCATCAGTAGATTTAACTAACCTAGAACTTGATGGTGCGTTAATCTTCTCTGAAGGTAGTGATGAAGCTTTCCACCTTGTTTATCACGTATTACCAAAAGCAAATGCAGCAATGAGCTTCATGCCTGTGGTAACAGATAATGGTGTTGCACATAAAGTGACAAACACAGGTGCTGTAGCACTTGAGCCAGTGTTCGCGCCAACAGTAATGACTGATGATGTTGATGAAGACCAACGCTTTGACTTAGTGGGTGCGTCAATCGAAACGTTTGCTGTATCAACTGAAATCTGTGAAAGCGGTTTTGTGACATTAACGACGCTTGTTCTAAATGAAGGTATTACACACTCTTATGTGGGTGGCTTCATGGCTGACTTCGATATGGACCAAGATGGCGAATACGATGTAACGGTACAAAATGGTAAGTTAGAATGGTTCTACGATGTTGAGCCAGGCACAGCAATTACCTTTACACACGGTTACGGTAGCGCGTCTGGTTTCTTAGACAATGTTTATCAAATCATCGGTAATAACCACTTGACAATGCAAAGCTGTATTGAAGCATTTGGTCTAACTGCTGAAGATATGGGTAAAGCGAGTGCAAGCATTCGTTTCCGTACAGAAGAAGAAACATGGACGCCAATTGCATCAGGTGAAGGTGATGTTGCAATGGGTACTTACACATTCACTGATGCATCAAGCGATGTATATGCAATGATTGTTGATGACGCTGGTGAAGTGGTTAGTTCAATTGAACCAGGTGCTTCAGCGACATTATACAATGCAGGTGAAGATTTCATGATCCTTTCAGACTCAGGTTCTAAAGCATATGCTGCAACACCTGAATCTGATTCAAACACTCCACCAGTTGTTGCTGATGCTGAGTTCTCAGTAAATGAAAATGCAGAAAACGGTACGGTAATTGGTACCTTAGAAGCAACTTACGGTGCTGACTTAGCAAGCCCTGTAACTGAGTTTATCGTAATTAGCTCAACTTCAACGGCTGTGTCAGTAACGTCTTCAGGTGATGTTGTAGTTATGAATCAAGACGTACTTGATTATGACGCTGGTTTAACATCAATTGAGCTTGAAGTTGTTGCAACTGACAGATCAGGTAATGTTTCAGAGTCTGCGATGGTAACTGTTACAGTTAACAACCTAGCTGATGAAGCGTCTGAGCAACCAGTTGTAGTTGAAGAGCCGAAGAAGAAATCTTCTTCAGGTTCACTAGCATGGTTAACATTACTTGCTGCACCGTTCGCATTTATGCGTCGTCGTAAGCAAAAGTAATTACTTGATAAGTAAGTGATAAAAGGGAGCTTCGGCTCCCTTTTTACATTGCTTCACAAAGGCTACTTATATATTGCAGTTTTTTTACTTATATTGGAGACGGAATAATAAAAACGAACACAGGAATCCCATGAAAGTTGGCCATTCACTTTGCCTAGCGGCACTCTCTTTAGCTGTTTTATCAGCGTGTAATAAAGTCCCAGATAATAAAGAACAAGCTGTTATTACAGAGCAAGTTCAGATTGCTGCACCCGTCGCCAAAAAAATACCCCATGAAATGACCATTCATGGTGACACACGTATCGATAACTACTATTGGATGCGTGATGATGAACGCAAAGATGCCGCTGTTATTGCTCATTTGAATGCTGAAAATGCGTATGTTGAAAGTAAACTGGCACATACTCAAACGCTACAAAACACCCTATTCGAAGAGCTTAAAGGGCGTATTGAGAAGGATGACGATACCGTACCGACAAAAAAAGGGGAATATTACTACTTCTCACAAACGCGCGGTGATGACGAATACCCGGTTTATGTGCGCAGTAAAGATAGCCTAGGAGAAGATAAGCAGGTTATCTTAAATGTGAATGAGCTTGCTAAAAATCATGACTATTTTGCCGTAACCGGTTTAGCTGTGAGCCCAAATGGCAATTTGCTTGCTTATGGCGAAGATACCGTGAGTCGCCGTATTTACACAGTTAAAGTAAAAGATTTGACCACAGGTAAAATGCTCACAGAGAGCCTTGAAGGCACTGAAGGTGATGTCGTGTGGGCGAATGACAACAAAACCTTTTACTACATCAAAAAAGACTTACAGACGCTGTTAGGCTACCAAGTATATCGCCATACGCTAGGCACCCCGCAAGCTGACGATGAACTCGTTTACGAAGAGAAAAACACTAGTTATTACACCGGTATTTACAAGAGTAAAGACCAACAAGAGATCTATATTAGTCATGGTAGCACCAGTGCATCGGGCGTCTCGGTTATTGATGCTAATGATGTCAAAGCAATGCCAAAACGTTTTATTGAACGCGAAGCAGGGCTTGAATATGACATCAAAAAGTTAGGCGATTGGTATTACATCGTTACTAATTTAAATGCAGTTAACTTTCAACTTATGAAAGTGCACCGTGATAAGGCTCATGATAAAGCAAATTGGCAAACGCTAATTGCTGGTCGTGATAACGTAAAGCTTGAAGGCATTGAGTTATTTAACAATCATTTGGTATATGAAGAGCGAGAAATGGGGCAAACCCGTATCACTATTCGTGACCTTCGTAACCAACAAGAGCAAGTCGTTGCGTTTAATGACCCAACTTATATGGTCTTTAGCTATGGCAATAGTGAGTTAGATAACTCTAGCTTTCGTGTTTACTATTCAAGTATGACGACGCCAGGCAGCAGCTACGATATCAACCTTGAAAGTGGTGAAAAAACACTGCTTAAGCAACGTAAAGTGTTAGGTGATTTTAATCCTGACAACTATGCTTCTGAGCGAGTTTTCGTGACCACCCGAGATGGTGTTGATGTTCCTGTGAGCCTTGTTTATCGTAAAGACAAGTTCAAAAAAGACGGCTCGAATCCGCTTATGCAATATGGTTATGGTTCGTATGGTGCGACCATGGATCCGAGCTTTTCTAGCTCTCGATTAAGCTTACTAGATCGTGGTTTTGTGTTTGCGATTGCGCATATCCGTGGCTCACAAATGCTGGGTCGTCCTTGGTACGAAGACGGTAAGTTGCTGAAAAAACAAAACACCTTTAATGACTTTGTTGATGTGACTAAATCATTAGCAGCTCAAAAGTATGGTGATAAGGATAATATTTTTGCAATGGGTGGCAGTGCAGGTGGCTTATTAATGGGGGCTGTTGTGAATCAAGCGCCCGAACTTTATAAAGGGGTGATTGCAGCAGTGCCTTTTGTTGATGTAGTCACGACCATGCTAGATGCCAGCTTACCACTGACAACGAATGAGTATGACGAATGGGGCAACCCGAACGATAAAGTCTATTACGATTACATGCTGTCATATTCGCCGTATGACCAAGTTAAGAAGCAGGCTTACCCAAATATGTTAGTCACCACCGGTTTACACGACTCTCAAGTTCAGTATTTTGAGCCTGCAAAATGGGTTGCTAAGCTACGTGAATATAAAACCGATGATAACCTGTTGCTGTTCAAAACCGACATGGAAGCAGGGCACGGCGGTGCTTCTGGGCGCTTCAAAAGCTTGCAAGATACCGCTTTATATTACGCCTTTATGCTCGATTTAGCTGGTATCGAAAAATAATAACAACGCAGGCATCCGTGATTAAGCGGGTGCCTGCATCGCTAAATTAAAGCGAAATTCACTGCCTTTTCCTAAGGTACTTTTTACGTTTATTTCACTATCCATTAGGGTGAGCAGTTGCTTGCAAATAGCAAGTCCCAAGCCTGTTGAGCCTCGTTTTATACTATTACGCGCCTGATAGTGAGGTTCGAAAATCGCATTGAGTTCATCCTCATGAATACCAACCCCGGTATCAGACACTGCCACGTATAACTGATCACTTTGCTGGCTAACCTTAACGGCAATTTCACCGCCATTTGGTGTGTGCCGAATTGCATTTTCGATTAAGTTTGTAAGCACCCGCTCTAATTTCGCAATGTCTGCTGTCACGGTAAAATCGCAAATTTCGGGAATAACTTTGAGTGAAATTCCTGCGGATTGCGCTGTTAGAGCAAGCTTTGCCACACAATCATAAATCAACTCGCCCAAATTAAAGGTCTCGGATTGTATTTTCACTTGGCCACACTCTAAATTAGCCAGCTCAAAAATTTGTTCAATCAGCTGTTTTAGTTGCTGGCAGTTATCCATTGCAAGGTTGAGATAATGACGTTGCTCGGGCTCGTTTAAGTGGCTATCCGGTTTATTGATCACCTCCAGAAAGCCGTGCAGTGAAGAGAGCGGCGTACGTAAATCATGTGATAAATGAGTGAGTAACTCACGGCGTTGCTTATCGGCTTGTTGTAATGACTGAAACTGCTCATCAATACGCGCCAGCATGGCATTGACGCCTTTACTTAAATTGCCAATTTCATCATCAGCTGTATAGCTAGAGTCCAATGACATTTTGGTTAGGCTGTAGTTAGCCGCTTCTATTTTATTAAGCTCTTTATTGAGTTTTTTGAGCGGTAAGGTGAAAAACCGAAACAACAGCAGCATCGCAATAAAGAGTGCAATTAAGGCGGCTACAAACCACATAGCGGCAAGCCAAAGATTATCATTGGCTTTAATGTTGTTAAGGGTTGTATCGTAAGCTTGCCCGCCAATAATCACGTATAAATAGCCTTGCAGCTGTTGCTGATTATACACTGGCGCGGTCGAAAATATTTTTACGCCATCGTTACTACGTGGATCATCACCATAAATTGGCGTGGCAGTGGGGTTGTCGAGTAGCTGCTGTATTGGGCTTAAGTTTATTTGCTGCCTCACGACTTGCCCTGGTTTAGCTGAATAAGTCAGTAAATGACCTTCTGGGTCTACAAAATAAAACTCAAAAGCCGGACCAAGTATCATCAGCGTGTGAAATAAGTTTTCTAGTGCCTTATAGTCATACACACCTTGTTTGATCAGTGGGTTGTCGTGCACTAAATGCTCGGCTAATTGAAGGTGCAAGTTTTGCTGAGCATGATGAACAGAGCTTTGTTCTAATTGCTTACTCCAATTTAAAACCAGTGCGCACAACAGGCTAAAAATAAGCACCAATGACCAAGCGAGTTTTTGATATAGCGTCATTGATTTCATTAGCTTGCACTCAACTGACCGGGGTTTAGTTTATAGCCTACACCCCAAACTGTTTCGATAAAGTTTGCTGGGTGATGTTGCTCAAACTTACTGCGTAAACGGTTTATATGGGAATTAACCGTATGCTCGTAGCCGCTGTGTTGATAGCCCCATACTTGGTCTAGTAACTGCTGGCGGCTAAAAACATGGTTTGGATGTTTAGCAAAATAGACCAGTAAATCGAATTCGGTGGCGGTTAAGTTAATTGCTTGGTCAGCTAAAAATGCTTGGTGGCTGGCAAATTCAATGTGTAATTCTCCAAGTTGAATTGCCGCTTGAGCGCTATCTTCATGGTGTGATTGAGCTGCTATAAGTTGTGACCTATGCCGTAATTGTGTTTTTATTCGTGCTTGTAATTCTCTAGCGAAGAAAGGTTTGCAAATGTAATCATCAGCGCCCATTTCCAAACCAATCACTCTGTCCATATCGCTACTGAGTGCGGTTAGTAAAATAACGGCAATACTTGGGTAGTGCTCTTTAATTTTGCGGCATAAGCTCAAGCCATCCATTTGTGGCAGGTTAATATCAAGCAGTACTAAGCCATAACTTGAGCTGGCAAGCTTCTTTATTGCAGCTTCAGCGCTCGAGGCTTCATCAATATGTAAGTTTAGGCAGTGCAATTGTGTGCTGATAAGTTGGCGGATTGCTCTATCATCTTCGACGATTAATAATTTTTCTTGGCGCATGGCTCACTCCAAATCACAGAGGCACATCCTTATGACCTTCTGTGTAAGGAGTGCGATTATTATTGCGTCCGCGTTATCGTGATCCGAGCAACCGGGTTATCAAACTTATGCTGGCTGGTGAGCACTGAGTTTGTCAGGCCATCATCTTGACTAACCACACCTGGGTGCATTGCAACACGGTTAATATCGTCACGCATTTCGTTGTAGCCTTCGCCTGAGTCGGCAGGGCCTGGGATCGTGCCTTGTGCTTCAGAGTTGGCTTCGGTGCCTGCATCATAGGCAAAACTAGTGCGAGACAGTGACTCATTAACCGCTAACGAAGACACGTCTATAGCATTAAGACCGGTAAACGCGTCATTTGTATTCACCAACATGGTCGCTAAGCTGATTTTTAATGAATCAAGCTGCTCAGTACTTAGCATTAAAGTGACTTGCTCACCTGGAGGGAGTGGACTTTCAGCTGAGCTTGAAGCCATAGTAAAATCAGTTGCTAATAATTCACTGTTATCTCCTCCTTCAGCCATTAATTCGAGCGCAGCTGAAGCAGGTTCACCTATTTGCCAAAGCATACCCTCAGAGTGAGCAATGGCAGCAATCGGTGACAATGGTTGGGCATTGGTTAAATTCGTAACTTTTACAGTAAATTCATAGTTCATAACGGGCATTACAGGATCTGTTACTTCCACCTCGTTATTATCTGAATCCCCACAGGCCGCAAGGCCGGCGCTCAATGCGAGGATAATTAAGCTTTTTGAAAAGCGCATAATAACCTCCTATTTAACCGTAACTGTGAGCATCGCAACTGGGTTTAACCATCTGTGTACGGTGTTATCGAGATCGCTCATACCCGCTTCTAAATCGTCGTCGCCTAAGTTACCCGGATGAATATGCACCATCATATTCGTTTCGCTACTGGTGACGCCGCTGCCATTCATACCCGCATTACCGCCCGGTGCAGCAGGAATACCTGGTGTGCCCGGCATGCCTGAGCCCTCAACAATAAGCTCATTATTGGCTTCGGTGCCCGCATCATAGGCATTGAGATAAACGGTGTAGGTACCAGCCTCTGTTGGGATCATCCAACTATCTAAACCTACAAAGCCATCATTGGTAGGCAGTAGCATGGCTGTAAGAGATAAGTAGTTATTGCCATCCTTGGTGGATAAGCTCGTCATCGTTGAGCTTGCTGGTGCCAGTAAACCTTCAGCTGGATTGGCAACCATGTCGCTGTTTGCGGCTGTGGCTTCACTCATTAATGGCTCGAGATTACCACCTTCAGCCATAGTTTGTAGGGCTGTAGAAGCAGGCATAGCAACGCTGAAAAGTTTGCTATCACTGTTATGAGCTGTAATGAGGATAGGGGTAAAGTGTAAACCTTGCGTGAGGTTAGTTAGTTTTATATCAAGCTCAGCAGCTTGGCTTGCAAGGCTGGTTACTGCGCATGCAGCGAACAAAGTTAAAGGTAAAGCTTTCATATGAGATTCCTGTTTTTGATGATTCAAAACTAGTATCGAATAGCAATATCCAGAAACTCTCACAAAGTTATCACATTTTTATCACAGCGTTGATTACAGTCTTTAGTGTTGGTTTGGAGTGTTAAATTTAACCAATTTAGCTAGGGTAAAAGGTCATTACAGTTTATAGTAGAGAGACAAACAGACCCATAACAAGGAATTTAAAATGGATGATAATCAAAAAGTTGAAATAATTGTGGCAGATAAAGAGCAGCGCACATGGGCAATGTTTTGTCACTTAAGTGCCTTAGCAGGCTTGCTTTTCCCGTTCGGTTCGGTGATTGGCCCTTTGATTGTTTGGCTTGTAAAAAAAGAAGAAATGCCACTTGTAGCTGAGCATGGACGCAAGTCATTAAACTTTCAATTAACCATGATGATCGCCTACATTGTCTGCTTTATGCTGATGTTTGTTGTCGTTGGTGTCATTCTGTTGCTATTGGTTGCGCTATTCTCATTGATTATGGTGGTCGTATCGGCGATTAAAGCCAACGATGGTAAAGAGGTTAATTATCCAATGGCGATAGAATTTATAAAGTAAGCTGATTGCCATATACTAAAAGCTCAGCCATTTGCTGAGCTTTTTTATGTGATGTTTATGGCCTACTTATCGTTATTTCTCAGCGCGTTTATTTCCGCAACCTTATTACCTAGCTCTTCAGAATTAGTGATGACTGCAATGATAGCCAGTGGTGACTATCTACTTTGGTTGTTATGGCTAAGTGCAACCGTGGGCAATGTACTTGGGAGTTGTGTGAATTATTGGCTGGGCACGCAGGTTATGCGATTTAAAGACCGTAAATGGTTTCCTGTCTCACAAAACTCGATAGACAAAGCCGAACAGCAATTTAATAAGTACGGTATTTACAGTTTGTTGTTTGCTTGGCTGCCTATTGTCGGCGACCCTTTAACGGTTGTTGGCGGAATTTTTAGGGTTAAGTTTTCAATCTTTTTGTTACTCGTGACCCTAGGCAAAGGCGCACGTTATTTAGCTGTGCTTGCCTTTGCGGTAGGACTAGGGCGTGTTTACTTTTTATGATTAATTTTGCAGCAGTGTGTTTGGTATTTAGGCAAGGCAGAGCCTATGTAGTGTGGTTGTTCCACATAAATAGGTGATAACGCAGCATCAATGCCAAACACGCGCTGCCCTTCGGGTTCTTCCTAGGGGCGATTAACTCTTTGTTGCTCGATTTTTACTTAGCCCACTAGGTTACAAATCTCGCGCCGCGATTAAATCGCCCCTAGAGTGAACAAATTTTAATCCACAAAGGTGAACACGCCCTTATTCTAGCTTTTTTGCCAATCAAGGGTCAGTGATACTGAATCAGCAAAGCGCGCCGCATGAGGTTTATCGACGCGCACTTTGGCATAGTGAACACTTTGATGCTGGTGGCAAATTGCTAAAATTTCAGCAACCAATTTTTCTAACAGCAAAAAGTGGCCTTCTTCGACAAGGCTGATCACTTCTTTAGTAATGGTCTTGTAGTTTAGCGCTTTATCGACTGCGTCAGTTTCACACGCTTGATCAGCAGGGTAATGAATCTCTAAATTAATCACTACATCTTGCTTTTTCTCACGTTCCTCAGGGTTAAAACCTATAAAGGTTCGTAGCCTGAGGTTAGTGACATTAATAATTGCGTTGGCCATCATTACCCTCTAACTAGTTGTAAAAACTCGTTACGGGTTTTTGGATCGGCTCTGAAGTTACCTAGCATAACTGATGTACGCATGCTTGAGTTTTGCTTTTCAACGCCGCGCATCATCATACACATGTGTTTTGCTTCAACGATTACACCAACACCTTTCGCACCAGTTACTTCTTCAACTGCTTTAGCAATTTGATGGGTTAATTGTTCTTGAATTTGAAAACGACGTGCGAACATGTCAACAATTCGCGCAAACTTTGATAAACCAAGCACTTTGCCATCAGGAATATAAGCAATATGGCAGCGGCCAACGAACGGCAGTAAGTGATGTTCACACATAGAGTAAAGCTCAATGTCTTGGATCAATACCATGTCATCGGCATCTGAAGTGAATACCGCATTATTGGTGATCTCGTCTAACGTTTGACGATAACCCTTAGTTAGATATTCCATCGCTTTTGCTGCGCGTTTTGGCGTGTCGAGTAATCCTTCACGAGCAGGATCTTCACCTACCGCGGTAATTATTTGTTGGTAACTGTTTTTTAAATCATCGTGCATAGCTTTCTCAGTAATTCGTTATTTTAAATGTCTGCCACCATCAACAGGCATAGAGCGACCTGTGATGTAGTGACTGCTTAGTAATAGTTCTACGCTGTTAATAATTTCGGCGCAGCCGGGCTCAATGCCCATTAGCGATTTCTTTAATGTTTTTGCTTTGTACTCGTCGCTATCGTGCTCGTTAAAAATAATAAGCGAGGGAGCGATAGCATTCACTTTAATAGCGGGTGCAAATTTAGCGGCAAACGACTTGGTTAAATTATCAAGCGCCGCTTTACTTGCCGCATAAGCAAGGTGCTTAGGGCTACCTTTTTCAACCACATAATCGGTCAGGTGAATAATATCTGCGGCTTGGCCACTGTTTTGCTGATAATGCAGTAGCAAATCAGAAGCGGCTAAATTAATTAAATAGGGCGCTTTGGCGTGAATACGCATCATGTTATCAAACAGGTCTGCGTAATCGTGGTTATTTGCTTCGCAATCCCAGCTAGACGCATTATGGATAATTGCCTTTAGCTGGTTGGTATGGGTTTTTAATTCTTCGATAAAATGCCCGATAGCTTGGTCACTATTAAAATCAGCATGGATGCAAATAGCGCCTTTACCTGCAAGCACATCAATTGCTTCATGGCGGGTACGGTAAGTGACTATGATTTCTTGCCCTTGCGCTAAAAAGTGCTCGGCCAGAGCGAGTCCAATACGTTGGCCTGCGCCAGTAATTAAAATGGGCGATGACATAAACTAATATAAAACCTTAGATTTTTGATTTGAAATGTAATGTATTTAACTGTAACAACTATAAACCAAATTACAGAACTATTTCATCTTTACTGCAATCATGTTGCCAAACTTTCTACGCGATACTGTCAAACATAGATCAGTTGCTCGGTTTTCTGTCTCAGGCATAATAGCCTTACTTGATGCTTTTCTTTTTCACTATGTTTGCTGTCATAAAATCATTTAGCTGGCTACGAACTGTGCCATGGCTATTTATTATCGCTGTTTACAGTACTTTATTGCTTTCGCAAGGGCCTGCTAATGCGGTGAGTAATTTTGTGGCGCAATTGAGTATTGCTGCAACGATGGCCGTTGGCTCATTTGTCGCTGGTGGCACGGCTCTTGGAGGCGGTGCGGTAGCGTTTCCGGTAATGACCAAACTATTAGCAATTGAACCTGCGACAGCGAAAGTGTTCTCTCTTGCTATCCAAAGCTTTGGTATGACAGCAGCAGCCTTAACAATTATTTTTAGCCGTATCCCTTACTACAAACAAGTGGTGTTAATCGCGACGCCAATGGCTATTTTAGGCGCTGTATTTAGTTTATTGTTCATTGCTGATCATTTACCAAGGTTAGCGGTGAAAGGGGTCTTTAGCGCACTATTATTATGTTTTGCGTTGACCTTAGCGTGGCGTATTTATCGCCGAGCTCAGCATATTTGTAGCCAAACAAAGATTACTGTGAATAAAACGCGGGTCGCGTTGATTGCTATGCTGGGTGGTGTTGCATCAGGGTTGGTAGGGTCGGGCGCCGATATTGCTATTTTTGCGCTGTTAGTTATTGCATATAACGCGAATATTCAACGTGCAACGGCAACCACGGTGATCATTATGGCCGTGACCTCTGTCGTCGCAAGTATCGTGAATTATTTTTACCTCGAGACAGTTAACTCACAAATTCAAGCCTACTTATTAGCTGCAATTCCTGTTGTGGTGCTTGGCGCACCGCTTGGTGCTTATGTGTGTGCAAAAGTGAAAAGTGGGCAACTCATTAGCTTTTTATTGCTACTCATTGCCCTCGAGGTGTCGTTTACGATTTATGAATTGCTGAGTGTTGTTTAAAGCGCATCGTAAACAGTTGGGATCGCTTGGCGCTTATGCTGAGTACGTAAGTAAATGCCAGTCAGCTTTTCTTCAACTTCACTACTGACGTCTTTACCTTCTAAGAAATCATCAATTTGATCGTAAGTGAGACCAAGCGCTTCTTCGTCAGTCAGGCCTGGGCGATCACATTCTAAATCGGCAGTCGGGGCTTTATGCACAAGTACTGCTGGCGCACCTAAGTGCTCAGCAAGTGCACGAACTTGACGTTTTGATAAACCAAATAGGGGGCTAAATCACACGCTCCGTCACCAAATTTTGTGTAAAAACCAGTAATGTTCTCTGCGCTGTGATCAGTACCAACAACTAAACCTTGGCAGAAGCCGGCAATTTCATACTGTGCAACCATGCGCTGGCGTGCTTTTACATTACCTTTGATAAAGTCGATTTTAGCTTGTTCTGGCAATTCGGCACCACTACCAACAACCGCGGCCATTGCTTGTTCATGCATGCCATCGACAGCCGCTTTGATGTTAACCGTCATACGTTTACTTGGTTGAATAAAATCAACGGCTAGTTGTGCTTCGTCTTCGTCTGCTTGTACGCCGTAAGGTAAGCGCACAGCAATAAATTGATATTCGTTGGTGTTATGTTCTTGGTTTAATTCATCTACCGCTAATTGGCATAAACGGCCACAGGTTGAAGAGTCAACACCGCCACTGATCCCTAATACAAGTGAGCGAGAGTGCGCAGCAATAAGTCGGCTTTTAAGAAAGTTAACACGACGGGTGATTTCCGCTTTTACATCAATAGTTGGTTGGACTTTCATTTCCGCCAGAATGTCGGCACGCATGGTAGAGCTCCTATTTTTCGTTGTGGTTGTCAGCGTTTTGAGGGAACCCCTTTATAAAGGGGTATATACCCAAACCACCTCAAGATGTGAGTTTCAGTTGGAATTAAAAGCGATTTAGGCAAGGCATTGATTGCAAGTAATAGTGGTTCTATTGTTAAGATCAATAACGCAGTATAAATCGCTTTTAAACCAACCCTTTGGGCGCTTCACAGGTACTTACTCTCATCGTTGTTACTTCTTAAAAGGGACTGCCATTCTTGCAAAGTAACGCCTTGATATTAAGCACCTGTGAAACGCTGAATTCTGCATCTTGAGATGGCTTGGGTATACATTATGTTACGGGCGCGTTTTTTATTAAAGACCTAAATGCGCTTTTATTGCGTTAATTTGCTGCTTAAGATCTTCGATTTCGCTTCGTAATTGTTGCACTTCACTACTGTTATCCTGCATCGGCTCGTTACTTGCCATGTATTCAGTAATGCTGTCTGGGTCAACAAACAAGTGCATGTAGCGGCTCTCTCGCTTGCCAGGCTCTCGTGCTAAGCGCGCAACATGTTCTTGCTCTATAAGTGCATTTAATGCGGCTTCGACTTCATTGACGTTACTGAACTCAGCGAGGCGGTTGCTGCGAGTTCTCAGTTCGCCTGGTGTTTGCGGGCCACGTAACAGTAACAAACAAATAATGGCGCGTTGCTGCTCAGTAAATTGCAAACTGCCAAATTCGGTATTACAAAAGCGGTGAGCGTATTTATTTACACGCCCAGATAGCCCTTCATCAACCGTCACTAAGCGTGATGCAATAAGCTCATCGAGTGTATCTTGGACTTGCGCTTCAGTGAGAGACAATACTGGCTCACGGTTAGATTTTTGATTACATGCATTAGTCAATGAGTTTAAAGATAATGGATAATGTTCGGGTGTTGTACTTTGCTTTTCGAGTAAACAGCCAATAACACGTTGTTGAATTGATGATAATTGCATGGTTTTACTCTCTTTTTATTCTTCAGTGCTTAGCCACACTGCTAACTTTTTATTGAGCGAGTCAAATTTAAGGGGTTTGGTGACATAGTCGTTCATACCTGCGTTTAAACAACGCTCCTTGTCACCCTGCATCGCGTTTGCTGTTAGAGCAACGATATTAACCCCCTGATGAGCTGCGCCTGCTTCACCTGCCCGAATGGCTCGCGTTGCTTGGTAGCCATCCATTTCTGGCATTTGGCAATCCATTAACACTAATTGATAAGGGCTTTGCTCCCGGCTCGAAAGTTTTGCAATCGCTTCAAGGCCATTTTCGGCAATATCAAAACTAAGGCCGGCTTGTTTTAGCAACGAACCCGCCACCATCTGATTTACTTTGTTATCTTCAACGAGCAATACTTGCGACTCAGTATTATCGCTACTGGTCACAACCTTGGTTATTAAGGCTTCTTTATTAACCTGCTGCTGTTCAATGTATTTGTCGTTCGCAAGAGAATTAAATAAATCAGACTGCGTTAATGGTTTAAAGATAATACTCTCAACTTTTAAGGTTTGTCTTGTTTGTTTTTCTGTCAGGCTCATAGGCGCCATTAAAATGCGCTTGCAGCTGGTGGCATTGAAGTAGTTTAAGAACTCTTTCTGCAATTCTTTAGTAGCACTGTTATAAAACTTATAATCTATTAGAATTGCATCGCAACCCTTATTATCAGGCATGGCTGCGCGATTTAATAAGCTTGGCATATCGCTGTAAGTTTCTACCGCAGCTCCCCACAACTGCAATTGCTTTTTGGCGATATTGCTACTGAGCTTACAGCTATCAGCAATTAAGATATGTTTTTTATCAATAATATGACTTGGCTCTGGCGCATGTTTCGTGTGATCACGTTTAACCTTTACTGAGAAATTGAAGGTGCTGCCTTCTCCGTATGAGCTAACGACACTGACATCTCCTGCCATCAACTGACAAAGCTGTTTTACAATTGCAAGGCCAAGCCCTGTACCGCCGTATTGACGCGTGGTAGAGGCATCTGCTTGCGTGAATGAGTCAAATAAAGTGGCTTGCTTTTCAGGCTTAATTCCCACTCCCGAATCAATAACAGAGCAGTTCAAGAACAATTCTTCATTGCTAGTTTCGAGCTTGGCGATAACAATTATCTCACCATCTTTTGTGAATTTAACCGCATTGCTCACTAGGTTATTGATGATTTGCCTAATCCGATTAGGGTCACTGATAATAAACCCGTGATGAAGATTCGTTGTATCAAGCAGTAATTTGGTATTGTTCTGTTCAGCCTTAATAGCAAACGATTCGATTGTGTCGCCTAGTAATTTAGACACGTTGAAGCTGACATTTTCAATATCGAGTTTACCAGCCTCAATTTTAGAGAAATCTAAAATATCATTAATGATATGCAGTAAAGACTCTGCTGATGATTGCGCAAGTTCAAGATGGTGGTTTTGTTGGCTATCTAGCTTGCTTTGTTTAATGATATTGAGCATGCCGATCACACCATTCATCGGGGTGCGGATCTCATGACTCATACTCGCTAAAAATTCACTTTTGGCTTTTACGGCTTGTTCTGCAGCGTCTTTTGCTTGAACGAGTTGTTGTTCGGTCTCTATACGACGTTGGCTGGCATGCAAACTACCAATGAGTGCGGCAACGGCAATTAAAAAGCTTTCTTCATTTTTACTCCAATGCCTACGTGTAAAGCATTTTTCAGCGCACACCACCCCCATGCTTTTACTCCCTGTGGGAATAATCACCGTTAACATTGAGCGTATATTAAACCAATCTAGGTAATTGCTACGAAGGTCACTTGTCAGAGGGTGTTGCTGGGCATCGCTGGCATTAATTACTGCGTGATTATTAATGGCATCAAAATAGTTTTGAAATTCAATTTGTTGTAACGATATGGCTTCATTAAATTCGGGTTGGCTCTGATCGTGAATGGCAAAGGTGTTGAGCGATTGTCGATCGTCACTGAATAGCCAGATACTGGCGCGATCTATATTAAATGCATGACAAATGGCTTGCACAATAACATGCTTGGAGAGGTTAAGATTACCTGTCAGTACCGCATCATTGACGGTGAGAGACGCTAAAATCTCGTTATGTAAGGCGATTTTGTTATTTTCGAGCTCAACTCGTTTACGGGTATCAATATTTTGCAGTGAGCCAAAAAGTTTAATACAACGACCATTTTTGTGTTCGGCTTCACCATGTAGCAGCACCCAAATTTCATCACCTTCTGCAGTGATGATCTCAACTTGTGTTTCAAAACTCTCACCATACTTGATTGCGCGCTCGTTCAAACGGCGAATTTTATCGCGGCTTTCGCCAGCTTTGAAATGGGTAAAGTTAGCAGGCCACTCAGGTTGAACATTCAGTGGAAACTTAAATATTTGCTTGGTCATATCTGACCAATACACGGTTTTTGTTTCAAGGTTAAATGACCATGCACCCACTTTGGCAAGGCTACTCATGGTTTCTAACATGCGTTCGCTTTTGTACTGCCTTTCAACCATGCGCAAAAAGAATAGTGAAGCACAAGCAAACAAAATGCAGAACAAAATAATGGCGAATCTTAGGGGCCAAACAGCTGAGCTTGGTGGCTGCCAGCCAGATTTTGGCGAGGCATACATGCGCCACTCACCACCGGGCAGGTTTATCGTAAAGCTCAGAGGTTTTGTGTTAAGTATATCTTCTGAGCCATAGAAAAAATCGCCTTGTAAACCGCGACCACCACGGCCTTGCAGTGCAACATCATAATGCTGGCTAAGCGCAATCAAACCCGAATTGCTATAGATTTTATTTACATCGAGTACGACCGAGAGGAGTCCCCAAAAAGTGTGCTCAGGAGGAATGAACACCGGCATTCTTGCTATCAGCGCTTGGCCTCCTTGTACAAGCTCCAAAGGACCTGCCATAACAATACGATTTTCATCTCGAGCTCTAATCGCATCATCACGCTGTGCTGGATTTTCTAAAAAGTTTAGCCCGATGGATTTTTCGTTGCCAGCGAAAGGATAAGTCATCTGGATAATCATATCAGGCGCTGCACCGATGTTTCTAAGTTCTGAAGAGGTTGCGAATAAGGGCGCGGCTATTTGCTCATAGCGAGCTTGGTCTAAATTGGGTTCGGCAGCAACGGCAACGGCAAGGCCCCTAACAAGTTGAATGTTAGATACTAAGGTGGCTTCGAGCTCTGCACGATAGGCGCTGATTTTTGCAAGCTCCTGCGCCCGAAAAGCATCTTTCTCACGGCTGTAATTAATTTGATCGATGACAAGGCCAATTACTACCACACAGGCGAGTGAAACCCAGAAGGCTAGCTTCAGTTTTTGCAGCTTTTTATTATCTGTTTCGGTGGCTAGCGGCATGAGAAATATCGGGTTTTATACTTTCTACCTACTATAGACAATTTCTGTGGCAATTAACAATGAACAGCTAGCTAGAGTATTAATTTTAATTATTTGTATCGCAACACTATTCTTTCACAAAACTCAGGTTAATATAGTGTTACTTTAGCGCAAGGATAATTGGCATGTTTAAGATAATCAAATGGTTACTCATAGGTTTGTTCGTGGTGGTGTTACTCGCAACGGGGCTTGTTTATGGCGTATTAAACTTAAGTTTACCGGCACTTGATGGGCGTGGTAAAAGTGGCGCTATTTCGCAGTCCGTCAAGATCGAGCGAGACACGTTGGGGCAGGCTGTTATTCATGCCGAAAACCGTTTAGATGCGGCCTATGCATTAGGCTTTGCGCATGGTCAGGACCGATTTTTTCAGATGGATTTACTGCGCCGCAATGCTGCTGGCGAACTCAGCGAGCTATTTGGTAAAGCCGCTGTTGGGCTTGATAAAAAAATGCGCTTTCATCAATTACGTAAACGTAGTCAGATTGCTGTCGCGCAGTTACCAGCAAAAGATAAAGCACTACTAAAAGCGTACGCAAATGGGGTTAATGAAGGCCATGCACAAGTGGGCTTCGATAGCTTTGAATATTTACTCACAGGCGCTGAAGCAAAACCTTGGCAAAGTGAAGACAGCTTACTAATCATTTTTAGTATGTATTTAGATTTACAAATGGCCACCTTTGAGCGCGACAAAACACTGATCGAAATCGAAGATTTATATGGCAAGGAGATGGTCGACTTTATTACTCAGCCTAGTCTTTATCAAGCGGCACTCGACAACAGCCAATTAGCGCCTTATGACGGCGGTATTCCTAATCTCAAAGACCCTCAATGGGCTATGACTGAAATTGCAGACCGTAAAGAGCTTGGCAGTAATAACTGGGCGGTTACTGGGCAGTTAACTGAAACTGGTGCAGCGATGTTGTCTGACGATATGCACTTATCGTTTGCAGTGCCTATCATTTGGTACCGTGCTCAGCTCAATTACCCACTCAATGGAGAAATGCAGCAAATCACTGGCGTGTCTTTACCAGGCGCTCCTGCCATTGTTGTTGGTACTAATAATAAGATAGCGTGGGGATTCACCAATGGTTATTTAGATACAGCCGATTGGATAGCCCTTGAGAGTAAAGAGAAAACCTGGCAGATAGATGAACCTATCTTACTCAATGACGGCAACAGCGAAAATTACGCTTTAACCATGAGTGAGTATGGCCCAGTTAAAGAAATTAACGGCAAACCTTATGCGCTAAGTTGGGTTGCTCATCATGAGTATGCGGTTGATATGGAGTTACTTAAGCTTGAGCAGGCAAACACGGTTGATGATGCACTAGCGCTTGCGGATGAGGTGGGTATTCCTGTACAAAATCTGATGGTTGTTGATGATAAAGGTAACGCAGCTTGGAAGAATATGGGAGCCGTGCCTGCCCGTAAAGTTCCGCATCAATTAGCTGTTTCAGAGCAAGCGTATCCTGCAGCATGGCATGATAACGAAACGCAACGTCCTTTTGTCAAAAACCCAGAAAGTGGCCGTTTATGGACAGGCAACTCACGTGTCGTTTCAGCAGAGGATGATCAGCGCTTTGGTAATGGTGGTTATGCAATGGGGGCTCGCTCGGCACAAATTCGCGATCGCTTATTTGAAAAGCAACAGTTTAACGAACACGATTTTTATGACTTACAGCATGATAACGAAGCGCGTTTCTTAACGGCTTGGCATAAACTGCTGGTCAAACAGCTTCGCACTGCAGGCGATAAATATGCCCTGTATTTAAAAGAGCTAAATAATTGGCAGGCGTGTGCTTGTAGCGACTCAATTGGCTACACCTTAGTAAAACGCTACCGCAGTGAAGTGATCAACGGCTTATTTAGCCCATTAGAGAATAAGCTAAAAGCCATCGACAGTAGCTTAAAACCAGTAAAACGAGACTTAGAGCCTGCGGTTTGGCAACTAATCGAAGCGCAGCCTCAAGCATGGTTAAACCCTGAGTATGCAAACTGGCAACAGCAAATGATAGGAGCTTTTGATCGCGTTATCACTAAACTAACCGAGCAATACGGTAACAACCCGCACAGCTGGGAGTGGGGTAAGGTTAACGAATTAGTGATTGAGCACCCATTTGCCAAGCAAATACCCGCATTGAAAAGCTTACTGAATATGCCAACAGCGCCAGGGTTTGGTGATACCTTTATGCCTTCGGTGCAAGGACGTAGCTTTGGCGCTTCGCGGCGCTTTATTGTTCAACCAGGGCACTTAGATAAAGCAATTATGGCAATTCCGGGAGGACAGTCGGGGCACCCATTGTCAGAATTTTACCGCGCAGGCTTTAATGATTATGTCAGTAATGGTTTAACACCATTATTGCCGCAAGAGATTGCCCACAGTATCACTATCGATGCGGTTAATTAACCGCATCAGCATCTTTAAAAGCAGGGTGTTGGCCTTTAGCAACGGTTGTTTGGTTGCGCCCTGCATGCTTACTTTTATACAGCGCCTCATCGGCGTGCTGTAGCATTTTTTCTATTGAAGCGAGAGGTTGCCATTCAATAAGCCCAAAACTCATGGTGACATTGAGATCAGGAAACTCGTGATGTGCCTCTAATTCGGCGATTTTTAAACGTAGCGCTTCAATTTTTGCAAAAGCTTGTTTTGCATCTGTATTGGTTAATAAAATTAAAAACTCTTCACCCCCCAACGTACCGCAATATCGTCATCATCAATAAATTGGCGAATGAGCCTTGCGACATTAATGAGCACCGTATCACCTTTTTCGTGGCCGTAATTGTCATTAATATTTTTAAACTTATCGATGTCAGCCATAACAATGCAAAGGCTGCTCTCAAGCTCGATGCTTTTTTGATGTGCAGCAGTAATCAGCTTTTTTGCAAAACGGCGGTTGTAGAGTTTAGTGAGTGGGTCGCGAGCGGCCATGTCGGTTAACTCAACCCGTTGTGACAAGGTAATTTCTCTAATTAGACCCATGCCATAGACCATAGGTAAGCCAGCAATAATGATGTTGATCACATTCACGTGTGGGAGGAGTTCAGGGTAAGCAAAACTGTACTGAACATCTGCAAAAAATACATACAGCAGGGCGAATGTCGCAATCATCATTAGGCTATAAAAAGCAGCGCGTTTAAAGGTTAATTGATAATCGATCATTAAAATACAAGACACTGTCCACAAGTAAAACTGAAAGCCTGCACCTAAGCCTAGGGTGGCGCAGACAATCACTGCATGAATAATTACTTCTAGACAAAATACCCTGAGTGCTAGCGAAGTCAGCCCTTGCTTAATTAAAAAGATACCGCTGGCCCAAGCAAACACGCTCAAAATATTAACTAACGCAAGCATGTTCGCCCCTATGTGGGCAAATGCGGGGATCAGCAAAGCATGAACAATTAGCGCAAAGTATGCGATTTTGGAAATAATCAGAAATTTAACGTGTTCAATTTCTTCTAAGCCAGATTGCTTTGATTGTTTTAATAAATGTTTGATCAATCCAACCTCTAATACACATGGAAGTAGCATAATTATAGATTAAAAGCTGAACAATGCAGGTTTATAATTGCTCGCTTTTGCTTTGTAAACTTAGGTAGGTTCTGTTTATGAATGAGGCTAAGCGTTTGTTCACATCGAGTTTGCTAAGCTTAGGGCTTGGCAGAGTTTGCAATTGATGCCACTCTAGTTAAAGCAAATCAAGAAACATACTGACTCAATGTTTGCTGTGATTATTCTCTCGTGCCTAAAAAAGGAGTATCTATGCCGGCGGAAAAAACGCATTTAGCGATCTGTAATCTCACTAAAGAACAGTATCCACAAATCAAAACTCTGATGGATCAAGCCTATCCAGGGCTTGGTGGGGCTTGGCCTAGCCACACTATTTTTAGGCTGATAGACCAGTTTCCGGAAGGGCAAATAGGCATCGTCGATGATGGTGTCTTGGTGGGCATCGCCTTGAGTGTGCAGGTAGATTACGCGCGCTTTTCTAACCCTCATACCTACGAAGACATTGTTGATGGTCACGACCGAGTATTTAGTGACCCTGAGGGTGATGCACTTTATGGTTTGGATGTGGTTATTTCATCGACTCATCGAGGGATGCGACTTGGCAGACGTTTATACGATGCACGAAAAGAGCTGTGCCGTCAGTATAACTTACGCGCTATTTTAGCGGGTGGGCGAATTCCGCGATATTACAATCACAGTGCAGAGATGTCTCCGATGGAGTACATCGAAAAAGTTGACCACAAAGAACTGTACGATCCGATTTTAAGCTTTCAGCTATCTAATGACTTCCAAGTTAAACGTTTACTTAAGAAATATCTTCCTGAAGATCAGGAGTCAGTTGGTTATGCCACTTTACTTGAGTGGAATAACATTATGTTTGAGCCGACTGATACAGTACTTGAGTCGACCAAATCAATTGTCCGTGTCGGTGCCGTACAGTGGCAAATGCGCTGTGTTGAGTCTGTTGAGGAGCTGCTCAAGCAAGTGGAATACTTTGTTGATACGGTGTCTGACTATAAAAGTGACTTTATTCTGTTTCCGGAGTTTTTCAATGCCCCGTTAATGGGTCTCACTGAGCAAAGTAATCAAACGGAAGCCATTCGCTATCTGGCCGAATACACAGAAACATTCCGTGATGCGATGTCGCGCATGGCGGTTGAATATAATGCCAATATTATCACCGGTTCAATGCCGCTCGCAGAAGATGACAAGATTTATAATGTCAGCTATTTGTGCCACCGTAGCGGTAAAATTGATGAGCAGCGCAAAATTCATATTACGCCCCATGAGCAAAATGACTGGGTGATCCAAGGTGGTGACAAAATTGCGGTATTTGAAACGGATGCGGGTCGTGTTGGTATTCAAATTTGTTACGATGTTGAGTTCCCTGAGCTGTCGCGTATTCTCGCTAAGCAAGGGCTGGATATTTTGTTCGTGCCATTTTGGACGGATACTAAAAACAGTTACTTACGTGTTCGTCATTGTGCGCAAGCACGTGCAATCGAAAATGAATGTTATGTTGTGATTGCAGGCTCGGTTGGTAACCTACCAGAGGTAGAAAGTTTAGATGTACAGTACTCACAATCGGCAGTGCTTACCCCATCTGATTTCTCATTCCCGCATGATGCGACCTTGAATGAAGCAACACCAAATACCGAAATGCTGTTATTCAGTGATTTAGATATGGATAAACTGAAAATTCTTCACAGTGAAGGTACGGTAAGAAACTTAAAAGACCGCCGTGAAGATTTGTATGACGTGATCTTGAAAAAGCGAGATCACTAATGGCGTGGTTGTATTTAATTGTCGCAGGTCTGTTAGAAATTGGCTGGCCTGTTGGCCTTAAGATGTCTCAACAGGCAGACAGCCGCTGGTTAGGCATTGCAATAGCCGTCGCCTTTATGGTCGCTAGTGGCTTTATGTTGTGGTTGGCGCAGAAGAATATTCCGATGGGGACATCCTATGCTGTATGGACAGGAATCGGTGCAGCGGGCACTTTCTTGGTCGGTATTTTATTTTATGGTGATGCCGCCACATTTGGCCGCATTGCCGGAGTACTGCTGATAATTAGCGGAGTGATAACCCTAAAAATTAGTCATTAATAAGCGGCAATAGCCGCTTTTTAATGACTAGAAACGCACCTAATTGGGTAGCATTACCAGAATGGCTGCCAGTGCAATTAACACAAGCCCCGCCGTGTCTTGGCGTTTTAGCGGTTGTTTTAACCAAAGAATTGATACCAAAATGGTAAAGAATACTTCTATCTGCCCCAATGTTTTTACATAAGCAACATGCTGCAAGCTCATGGCGCTAAACCAACCAATAGAACCTAAACAGCTACAAACACTAACAGCGGTCGTGGTGCCTTTGTGATGCCACATTTTCTTAAATGTATCGCGCTCTTTTAATGCAATATACACGCACAGCATCAGTGTTTGTAAGCTAATTATCAGCACTAACACCCAAGCTGCCGAGTGTGGAAAAGTCAGTCCTGAATTTAAACTTGCCTCACGGATCCATGACGATGAAAGAGCAAATGAAGTACCACAGGCAAGCCCAAGCAGTGCGGTGCCCAAATTAAAGTGTTTAACATTCGCGATGCCACTTAATAGCAATACCGCAATTGCACCAATAAATACGCCAACCCAACCTAGTAATGACAGAGCTGAGCCAAAGAACATAACACCTAAAATGGCCGCCATTAGCGCTTCACTTTTGGCAAGCCCTGCGCCGACAGCAAAATTATTCATTTTAAACAGTTTTACCATCAAACCAGTGGCAACGATTTGGACGATACTGGCACCAACAATGTAGCCAATAAAAGCTAGGTTAAAATCAGGAAGTGCGGCGTCTTGATACTGATAAAGTGCAAATAAATACAGGGCAGCAATTGGGCTGGCAACGATAAAGCGAGCAAGTGTTACCCCGGCAACACTCACTGTTGCACTGAGTTTACTTTGCAGAGCGTTGCGCCACGACTGCATAAATGCCGCAAAAATAGTTAAGAAAATCCAAGTCATATTGAAAATAAATTAATGAGGAGAGGCAATTAGAGTAACAAAACCAAAGTATGAGAGCATTAGCTTATCGACCAACTTGAGAAAAACTCAGCTGTGACAATATGCCGCAGGGCTTTTATGCTGTCATTAGGCTATAGTGACAATGATGCTATTGCTGGCCGCTGCTGTTTTAAGTAGCGGCTTTTTTTTGTTTACGCTAGGGTAGGTTATTACAGTTAAAAGGTAAGGAAATATCATGACCACATTGATTATCTGCGCACTCATCGCAGTGCTCATACCTTATTTAGCTAAAGCTCCCGTGGCTTTCGCACAAAATAAGTTATCAGGCTATGACAATAAGCACCCGCGTGAACAACAAGCAAAACTTACTGGCTTTGGTGCTCGTGCATTGGCTGCACATCAAAATAGCTTTGAATCATTGATTATTTTTGCAGTCGCGCTGGCAGTTGTAATAGGTAGCAATAATGTCTATCAGGTGACAGAAACCTTAGCGATTATGCATGTTATCGCCCGCGTGTTGTATTGTATTTTCTACTACATAAACCAAGATATTCTGCGCTCATTAGTCTGGCTTGTTGGTTATGTTTGTGCTGTGGCGATGATTGCTGTTTGCCTCTAGTCACAAGCCAATGAGTTAAAAACCACAAAGCAAGCGGCTTAAATAAGGCGCTTGCTTTAGGGTCTTAAGTGGTTACTTTTACTTAGAGCTAACTTTAATTTTCTCTATTAAATCCTTTGCTTGATAGTTTTCGTCTAAGGCAAAATCGAGTTGCACTAAGGCGTTTTTAAAGCCAGATTCAGACGGCGCATATTGCCATTGTTTTAAGGCTCTTTTCGCTTCTCGATTGAAAACATTCTCAGGCTCTGCACTTACCACACTAACATTGCTGGTGGCGCCACTTGGTAAGATATCGTATTTCAAAACGACTGAACCGCTAATACCTTGCTCCGCAGCTTGAATTGGGTATATCGGCTCTACGCGCATTACCGCTTGATAGACTTTTGTCTTTTCAACGGACATCGGCTGTTTTGCAATGGCAAAACTGCTAAGCATGCCTGTTGTAAAAATAACTAACGCTGTTTTTGCAATAAATGAGCTGTTGTCGATCTGCTTTATTTGATTTAGACGTTGTAACATGGTGTTTTTATCTCCGTATTGTGAATAAGCCATTAAGCCTGTTCTGCTAAAGCTTGCACAGTGCACTAATGCCTTACTGTATAAAATTCGTTGTTCAGTTGATTTATTTTTGAGTACTTGCTCATCACATGAAAGCTCTTGAATACGGCGCAGACTTGCATAACCAAGCCAAGCGACAGGGTTAAACCACAGCAAAATAGTGGCACTTAAAGCGATGGCATTAATTAGGTTATCTTTGCGTTTAATGTGCACTGATTCATGCTCTAAAATAAGCGCTAAAGCATGGCTGTCGTAGTGGTTTTGGTAGTTTGTTGGCAGCACTAGCTTGGTGTTTATAACCCCTACAACCATAGGTGAGCTCACCTGGTTGCTTTGGTATAGGCACATACTTTGGTTGTTGTGATGATCAACCGTAATTGGCGCTAATTGCAGTTTTGCTAAAAAGCGGTAATGAAAATATACGGCAGTGATCAGCAGTGCAGCACTAATAAAGCCATAAATAGCAAACCAAGTGAGCGTAAACTGCGGCATTATTGCTGTGTTTGGCGTGATAGTCAGCGTACTGATAAAGTCGTTTTGAATTGGCTTTAAGTGTTCTGGTAGGTTCGCTAATAATAAACTAATCGGTAATAGCGCCCACAGTGTATAAACCAAGCGTGCCGACAGCTGGCTTAGCAGCTTTCGCTCTAGCAGCAATAAAAACATAATTGCAGATGAGATCAAAAGTTGTTGATCTAACAACCAATTAAAAAATGCATCTAACATAACAACGCCTTATTTTTGCTGTTTTTCCCAATCATCGATGACCTTTTTCAGCTCATCAATATCATGTTGTGAGAGTTGCTCTGATTTAGCAAAGCCACTCACCAGCGGCGCAATTCGGCCATTAAAAAAGCGTTCAATAAAGCTTTGGCTTTCTTTTAATGTGTATTCTTCACGAGCAATGCAAGGGGTGTAGTTATATTGGCGACCTTGTTTCTCGAAGCTTAGTGCGCCTTTTTTAACTAAACGGCTTAGTAGCGTTTTAATGGTTTTTTCGTGCCATTCTTTATCGTCACTTAAACGCGCAATTACTTCACTAGCCGTGGCTGGGTAGCCAAGCCATACCGCATCTAATACTTCGAATTCAGCTTTAGAAAGTTCAATCATTTTTATGCCTACAGATGTAATCTATAATTTAAGATTACACGTGTAATCAATTAATGCAAACTTTTTTGTTAGAGAATGTCACTTTTTTTGATACTGACTACCTGTCCTTCGGGCAAATTCAGCGTGGTGAGTGATAGCTTTGCGATATCTGTGCGGTACAGGTCGATGACTTTGTAGCCACAAAAATGAGCCATTTTTCGTATTTGCCGGTTTAAACCTTGCTTTAAGACGATGCAAAACTGCGTTTCGTTGACTTGAGTCACCTCACAAGGAAGGGTTATTTGTTTATCGACAGGCACACCGTTTGCCATTTTTTCACAGAAGTCGCCATCAAGGGGCTTATCTACCGTAACTAAATAGCGTTTGGGTTGGTGGTAATCAGGGTGGATCAGTTGATTACAAAACTCACCGTCATTGGTCAAAATCAATAAACCTCGGGAGTCCTTGTCGAGCCGGCCAATTGGGTAAACGCGAGTGGTTTTAGGTAGACTATGAATAAGACTGGTTGGGTCGTCAGCATTTAATTTGCAATCTATACCAACGGGTTTGTTATACGCAAAGTAGGTGAGTGGCGCTTTAGCTGAAATTTTTTCGCCAAGTACAATTACATCATCGTGCACATCAACATGATCTATGTGATTTGCAGCACGGCCATTTACTGTTACCTCACCTTGGTCAATCAAGCGCGATGCTTGCTTTCGAGAGCAGATACCTGCATGGGCAATAAATTTGGCGAGTCGCACTTTTTCAGTCATGGATGCTTTTTGTACAATTAATTTGATCACAGTATACCAAAATCACGTATAAATAGTTCCACCATCAAAGAGGAACGCACATGCCTATCAAGTTATCAGAGCTTGCAGATCATCAGCCACTGCAAAAGGTTATACTTCACTCGTTGGAAATGGCACTGTATCAGGTGTCTGTGGTCATCAATAACGTTGAATATTATGTCACTGATGAGCAAGGTGAGTTTATTCGTGATATTAGCCCGTTGCACATTCAAAAACGTCTTGATCACCTAAGTTATGGCGATATGGTTTTACGCCACACCAGTGCTTATGATGAGATGTGCGGTCAGCCCGAAAAGCTGGCGAGTAATATGCTCGAAGTACCTTATGGTAAGAACCACTTATACTGATTAACGATATAAGCGTATACTGAGTCATAACATTTTATAGGTATGCTATGTATCAATTAAAAAGTGATGACTCAGCTGATTTAAACAACCAGCTCAGAGAACATATTGTTGCTTTCAACGCCGCGCATTTTAATGCCGAGCGTATTCCTTTAGGCTTTAAGTTCGTTAATAAACATAACAGTGTTGTAGCTGGTATTCATGGCCAAGTATTTGGTAATTGGCTGCTTATTAGTTGGCTTTGGTGTGATGATAAGACGCGTGGTAAAGGGCTTGCGACACGATTACTCGCTGAATTAGAGAGTAAAGCTAAAGCGCTTGGTGCAAACACCGCACAACTTGATACGCTCGATTTCCAAGCTAAACCCTTTTACGAAAACAACGGCTACCAAGTTAAATACGAAATGAGTAATTACCCACTCGACGGCTGCCGTTATTTTATGGAAAAAAGCATTTAACTATCAGCTTTTACTCACTTCGCTTTAAGCACGTCTTGCTCGGTAAAAGTAACACCTAAGAAAGGCGTTGCCTCAGGGGCAAGCATGAAAGTGCGGATGTTCATGTGGTCTTGCCCTTCAGGATTGCGCAATACATCATCTCGATAAAACGCGCCAAAGCAATCTAGGGTGTTTTGTTTACTTAGTTGATTAAGCTTTGCAAAGGCAAAAACTTTACACGAACCATTATTTTCATTAGCTGCACTTAACAGCCCATGATTATTAAAAGCGCTTGGGATAAAGTCATAATTGTTGTCTATGACCGCCATGGTGTCGGTAAATTCAATTTGTTGTGGTGAGTTTGCTAATGTTGCCAGGAAATCGTTCAGAGTCATTGCTTGTCCTTAAAAATTGTTCTTTATCAACTCTAACTCATTCACTTGCTGATTGATATTAAACTTAAAATTCTCTAAAAAGTTCATACCAAGCAAACCATAGCCAACATGATTTTCTATTACCAGCACTTCAAAATTACGAATACGTTGTTGTCCGACTTGAAACGACTCGAGTTGATAACGCCGCGCTTCAACAACGCCATTAGCTGTGTTTACTTCTAGTGTGCCAAGGTAATTGGCAGGACTATTCAGCGAGTTTAATTGCGTTTGATTTATGACTGTAAAGCTCGCGCCCGTGTCGATCATCAACTCGGTTTCGATATCATCGTTGATAATACTGTTCACTAAATAGTGTGAACCTCGAGCGGTTAATTTTATAACTTCAACTCCTGCGAGGGCTTGTTGAATCAACAGATGTAACAGCTCAGCTTGCTGTTTATATTCATGATCTTCAGGCAGTTGATCTAGGGTTATTTGGCTCGCGACATAATCTTCTAAATGATAGTTAGCTAATGCATGATTATATAAGTAATGCGCGTAACCTGGCGCGTAATCAAGCCACTGTTGACTGCTATTAAGCAATGCCTGCCATTGTTGCGCCGCAATAAGTTCATCAATATAGGATGTGCTTAGCTCGTCTATTTGTTTGTTAAGCTGTTGCTTATCATTGCTGTCTAACTGGTTGCTAAGTGCCAGTAAATTAATAATTCCCTGTTGAGTATCACCTTGTGCGATTAAACGCTTTGCCTCAAGTTCAAGCATGGTGACATCGTAAGGGTGACTATTTAAAAAGGCCGTTAAAAATTGCTCACTTAAGGTGAATTTTTGATGGGAAAGCCATGTCTCAAGTTGTTGTTGCCAAATTTGTTTAAGTTGCCTTGCATAGCGAGGTTCATTAACAAGCAATTGGGTGTACTCGGCCACCGCTTTGTCGAATAATTGGTTGCTAAATAGCGCAACAGCTTGTTGAAAGTGGGCTGGTAAAACCGCGCTTTTCTTGACTATGGGAGTGGTTGCTACAGTCTCAATTTGTTTTGGCTTCGCGGGGTTAAACAGTTGCCAAATAAAGTAACCATTTAAACAAAGAGAACACAGTAATATTAATTTAAGTAAAGCATTCATCCGTTTCGCCCACCTGTTTTAAATCTTCGTTGCCTATTTACTCAGCATAAAATAAATCTTTGAAAGTCGTTACTTTTTAACTAAATGATTGAGCGCCATGATATTGTTTATTTCAATATCAGCTAATCCTTGATAACGATATTGAGTTGCTTGGTTATTTAGCCAAACACTTTGGCAGCCGGCATTATTGGCGCCTTGCACATCAGTATCTAGGCTATCGCCAATGTGCAAAATTTCCTTGTGAGGCACCTTCAAGTGTTTGGCTGCGCTATCAAATAAGGCGCTATGCGGCTTCGCTTTTCCATGTGGGCCAGCTTGTAAAACTAACTCAAATACACCATTAAGGTTAAACTTTTCTACTTCGACATTACCATTGGTGATGGCGATGAGGCGGTAGTGTTTACTGAGATTAGTAAGTAATTCAAGTACTTCATTAGTCACGTTTATTTGACTGCGAGCATCAGCGAATGCCTGATAAGCATTTTCGGCATGCAACTGAGCTTGCTCTGCTGAAAAACCCAGATCGGTCATGGCATAGTGTAATGCTGCTTGTCGCCAGCGTGTAACGTCATCAATTAAAGTTGCATCATGTTTTAAAGCATTATCGCGGCATGTTAACCAGTAGCTCATGCTATCGGCTGGCCATTGGTCTAATGCTTCTAAGTAATCAGCTTGTGCTTGCAAGGCTGACTTTATGATCGGATGGTTGTTGTAAAGTGTGTCGTCTAAATCAAAACTTAAAACAGAAACTGGCGATAGGGCACGGTTAAATCGGATCATAATGGTAAGGGTTTACTCTGATGTTGAGCGCTTTTTAGCGCGTGGATGGGTGTTATCGTACACTTTAGCTAAATGCTGAAAATCTAAATGCGTATAAACTTGCGTTGCAGACAAACTACTGTGTCCTAAGAGTTCTTGTACGGCACGCAGATCCCCTGATGATTCTAAGATATGTGATGCAAACGAGTGGCGTAATTTATGCGGATGCACTTGCGAGCTGATCCCTTGCTTAATGCCCCATTCTTGCATCCGTAAGCGAACTTGGCGTACGGAAATTCGCTTTTTTTGGCTGCTAACAAACACAGCTATTTCATCTGGGTGTGCAAATTGAGGGCGAATTTTCAGCCATGCTTTTAATGCACTGAGCGCTTTGCTGCCTACAGGTAATAAACGTTCTTTGTTACCTTTACCACGGACTAAAATTTCGCCTTCAGTCGGGTTTATATCTTGTATGTTAGCACCAACTAACTCGCTAATGCGCAGACCCGATGAGTACATTAATTCCATCATAGCTTTGTCACGAATAGCTAAAGGCTCATCATCTGGCAATTCTAGTAGCTTAGCCATTTGATCTACATCTAAATTTTTGGGTAAAGGCTTGGAAAATTTTGGCCCTTTAATGGCCTCTGCCGGATTGTGATAATGTGCCTGACTGGCTATATTTTTGGCTTTTAAGAATTTATATAAACTGCGAATACAGCTTAGTTTTAAACTGATTGTGCGACCACTCAATTGTTTGCTTCGCATTTGCATGCTGTAACGGCGAATATGCTCACCTTGAACAGCAAACCAGTCTTCACATAGTTTACTAAAGTACAAAGCTGCGAAGCCTAGCTGGCTAGTGTATTGGTTTACTGTGTGCGCTGAGTATTGTTTTTCGTAGCGTAAGTAGTCTGCAAATAGTTGGATGGGTGTTCGCCAAGCATCACTTAATTCATCAATGTCTGGCGTCGTCACATCGCTCATGCAAGTTCCAACAAGCGCAGTTGCAATGAGCGCACAAACTCAAGGACAAAAAAGCTGTCTTTTGCCGGTTCGAAGTGATTTACGTCATCACTACCAAACGCCAAAATTGCCACAGGGTGTTTCGTGTTACCAATTAGATATAAAGCAGTCGATTGAGTCGTGTCTGAAAACAGTAAGTCTCTTTCTTGTTGGCTTACTCGACCCAAGTAAATGCCGTCGTTTTGCAGGCGATGAGCAATTAATTCATCAAACTTTTTATCGTACTTAACTAAGTGGCATTCGTTAATTGATGGGTTCGTGCAGATAATATTGCGCAAGTTGCTAGCCAGTGTCGTAAAGTCGTAGTTAGTCCATAACTGACGATGACAGTCGCTAAATAAGCGGTAAATTAACTCGTTTTCTTTTGCTTGTTCAACGAGCTGCTCAATCTTATTTTTTAATAACGTATTGTGTTCACGTAATTGGCGCTGTTGAATATGCACCAAAGACGTTGCTCCCGCCGTTTGCTGTTGTAGTTCAACTTCAGCGAGCACATCAGGGTTTTTAATAAAAAAATCAGGGTGTGCTTTTAAATATTCAGCAATTTGTTGTTCTGTTAGTTTGCTCATAGTGCCACTTGTCCATCAAAAACATGCTCAGCAGGGCCTGTCATTCGTACAGGGTGGCCTTCGCCTTGCCAACGTACTTGTAAACTGCCGCCGGGCAAGTCAACTTGTACGGTAGTCGCAAGTTTACTCTGAATTTGACCAACCACGACCGCAGCACAGGCACCTGTACCACAGGCTAAGGTTTCACTTACGCCACGTTCCCACACTCTTAGTTTAATATGATCTTGCGAAATTACCTGCATAAAACCAACATTTGCGCGTTGTGGAAAGCGTTCATGATTTTCAAGCAGTGGGCCTAAGGTAGCGACTTCTGCGGTATGAATGTCATCAACTTCTAACACGCAATGCGGGTTACCCATCGATACTGCGCCACTAAATACCGTATGTTCTTCCGTGCGAAGAATATAGGTCAGCTCACGCTTGCTGGCTTTTAATGGGATTTTGTTCGGTTCAAAATTGGGGTGGCCCATATTTACCGTTACTTGACCATCTTTCTCTATATAAAGCGTGAGGTTACCAGATTTTGTTGAAACCGAGATTTTGTGCTTATTGGTCAGGCCTTTCATACGCACAAAGCGGGCGAAACAGCGCGCACCGTTGCCGCATTGTTCAACTTCGTTACCATCGGCATTGAAAATACGATAATGAAAATCGAGATCAGGAGAGTAAGGGGCTTCAACCATAAGCAGTTGATCGAAGCCAATGCCGAAATGGCGATCTGCCAGCTTCTTTATTTGATCACGTGATAAAAAAACATTTTGAGTAATGTTATCAATAACGACAAAGTCATTACCTAGGCCGTGCATTTTTGAAAAATTAACTAACATAACGCTCTAATTCGGGTTTGCTCTGAGCTAATCATGCCACAGAGCAGGGCGGTTATAAAAACGTTTATGGTAAAATTTTCTCACCTTGCCAAAGGCTTTCTAAGGTTTCGCGTAGGCGAATTAAATGGCTTTGTTGGCCATCAACCATGATCTCTGCAACACGCGGGCGTGAGTTGTAGTTTGAGCTCATGGTAAAACCATACGCGCCAGCGGCTGCGCTGTGCTAATAAGTCACCGGCTTGAAGTGCAAGCTCACGGTCTTTACCTAAAAAGTCGCCGGTTTCACAAACTGGGCCGACAATATCGTAGTTGTGAGTAGGCGTATCATCTGTGCGAGGTTCAACTGGCACAATATTTTGCCAAGCTTGATACAGCGATGGGCGCAACATATCGTTCATACCCGCATCAACAATAGCAAAGAACTTTTCTTGGTTTTGTTTAATAAACTCAACTTTAGTAACTAAAATACCTGCGTTGGCTGCAATCGCACGACCAGGTTCAAAAATAAGTTCTAAATCTTGGTAGTCTGCTAATCGAGCGGTAATTTTATCAACATACTCGCTTGGGTGAGGAGGCGTTTCGCCATTATAAGGCACGCCAAGACCACCACCGATATCTAGGTGAGTTAGCTTGATGCCAACCGCTTTTAACTCTTCGATAAGAGTTAGTACTTTTTCAAGGGCTGCTAAGAAAGGTTTAATTTCTGTTAGCTGCGAACCAATGTGGCAATCTACACCAGTAATGTTTAAACCGGGCAGAGATGCGGCATGTTGATACACCGTCACTGCAGTTTGAATATCAATACCAAATTTATTCTCTTTCAAACCGGTTGAGATATAAGGGTGCGTTTTTGCATCTATATCTGGGTTTACGCGAATCGAAATCGGTGCCACCAAGTTAAGATCCGTTGCCACTTTTGAAATTCGCTCAAGCTCAGCCACTGACTCAACGTTAAAACACTTGATCCCCAATTCAAGTGCATAGGCAATTTCATCAGCGGTTTTTGCAACGCCAGAAAATACAACCTTATTTGCGTCTCCGCCTGCTTGAATAACGCGCGCAAGCTCACCTTTTGAAACGATATCAAAACCTGACCCAAGTCGCGCTAAAATATTCAGCACGGCAATATTTGAGTTGGCTTTTACGGCATAGCACACCAAGCTTTTATGTGACTTAGCAGCGTCTGCAAAAGCTAGATAATGACGTTCAAAGGTTTTGCGTGAATAGATATAACAAGGCGTACCATATTGTTCGGCAAGCTCTTTGACAGCGATGTCTTCAGCGAACAGCTGATTATTATTGTAGTTAAAAAAGTCCATCTATTGGTCCTGTTTTTGCTCTGGTTGTTCGGATGGATCAGCTTGCGGCTGAGACTTTGCAGGCGGCTTAGTATCATCTGGCAGATAAAGAGCACCACTTTGTCCGCAACCTGCTAGGGTTAGTAGAAGGGCGCTTAGAGGTAAAATGGTTTTTAATTTTTGGCTATGAGTCTCTTTCATTAGATTAATACGGTTGCTGGCTTTATAATCGCAGAGTAACAGAATATTTAAAAAATGCAGCTATTCGCGGATGAATTTATTCCTGTTACACTTGATGTACACAATCTGCCCCCAGATCTAGGCTTAAAGCCAGTTAAAGGACACTAAAATGACTGATCATGAATACCACACACTAGCCGATGCATTAATGCTAACTATTGAAGAGCAAATCGATGAATGTGATGCCGATTTAGACTACGAATCAGCGTCAGGTATTTTAGAAATCATCTTTCCTGATCGCAGTAAAATAGTGATCAACAAGCAAGCACCATTACACCAAGTTTGGGTAGCGACTAAATTTAACGGTCACCATTTTGAACTACGCGACGATAAGTGGATTGATAACCGCTCAGGTGCAGAGTTTTGGCAATTTATGTGTGATGCGGCAACCCGTCAAGCAGGTCAAACAATTGAATGGCGTTCTGAACTATGAGTTTAGAGTTTGTTGAATATCCAGCACAAGGTGAACACAAAGCAACGGTTATCTGGCTACATGGTTTAGGTGATTCAGGTGATGGCTTTGCGCCCGTTGCACCGCAACTTGCTTTACCACAAGAGCTTGGCGTGCGTTTTGTGTTTCCACATGCGCCAGTGCAACCGGTCACCTTAAATGGTGGTATGGCAATGCGCTCTTGGTACGACATTAAATCAATGGATTTAGATAAGCGTGCTGACGAGCATGGAGTGCGTGAATCTGCTGCAAAAGTGGCTGCAATTATTGACCAAGAAATTGCAAAAGGTATCGCGTCAAACAAAATTATTCTTGCCGGTTTTTCGCAAGGGGGTGTGGTATCGCTACACTTAGCGCCACGTCTAGATTATAAATTAGCGGGTGTAATGGCACTTTCAACCTACATGTGTGTGCCTGCAAAATTAGCCGATGAAGCCAAGCAGCAAGGGTTAAATATTTTTATGGCACATGGTCGATTTGACGATGTGGTACCGCATAGCGCAGGCAGACAAGCATTTGACGTGCTTAGCGCAAATAACATGGAAGTAAGCTGGCAAGACTATCCGATGGCGCACCAAGTTTGTGGTGAAGAGTTAATGGCTATTCGAGAGTGGTTAATTGCTCGCTTGAGTTAATTTTTGGTTTTAGAGGCCAACATGACAAAGAAACTTGTAATTACAGCAAATATGAATACCGTTGAACCGGTTAATTCAGCGCCGACGGCAGTGAGCTATCAATGGCATTGGCGACGCATCTTTATGGTTAGCAGTGTTATCTTAATTGCGCTGGCTATATTAGTGTATAGCTTTATTGGCGCTGTAAATGCAGAGCAATCACCGCAAGATGAACCGCAAGCAGAGTTTGTAAATGCTGAGCTACAAGCGCCTTTGAATGACGCTGTGCAAGAAGAGCCAAAAGAAATCGTCGCGCCGTCAATGAATGAGCAAACACCGCTGGCCGATAACACAGAAACGACTAAAGCAGAGGTTGTGAGCTCAAACATTGTAGAACCTGAGGTTATGATAGGAGAGGCTGAGATCGACAGTGAACAGGTTGTTGATGAGCAACAACCTGAAACATCAGCTGTCATCCTTGATGATGAAGAAGCCCCACAAACTGAACAGCAAGTAGAGATTGCTGCAGCTCCTGATGCTCAGCAGCAGTTTTCGCAGTCAGCACATATTGCCAGTGTGGCAATTGGCGCTAAAATAGACACGGATAAAGTAAGCCGCGCGGTATTAACAACCGATGTTGTTGATCGAGAACCAGTAAACGTTTTAAAAAACGATGTAAAATTAGCGCAAATAAGCAATAGCCTGAGCTTTTTTAGTGAGCTTAGAAATTTGCAAGGGCAAACTGTTCGTCACCAATGGTATTACCAAGGCCAACAGCTTGCTTCGATTGAATTGGCCGTCAGTAGTCCACGTTTTCGTACTTATTCAACGAAAAACATCATGCCAGAGCAACTGGGTGATTGGCGTGTTGAAGTTATTGACGCAGATGGCAATTTACTGGCCCAAAAAGAATTTAGAATTTTAGCTGAATAATATTTAGTATCAGCCTGATAATTAATTGGATTTTTCATGACACAGACAACAAAACTAGTTCGTATCGCTACCCGTAAAAGTGCACTTGCTTTATGGCAGGCTGAATTTGTAAAAGCTCAATTAGAGCACTTCCACGACGACGTAACGGTAGAGTTGGTTCCTATGTCGACACAAGGCGATATTATCCTTGATACACCATTGGCCAAGATTGGTGGTAAAGGCTTATTCGTAAAAGAGCTTGAGCAAGCAATGCTTGATGGTCGTGCAGATATTGCGGTGCATTCTATGAAAGATGTGCCTGTTGAATTTCCTGAAGGTTTAGCATTACATACAATTTGTGAGCGTGAAGACCCACGCGATGCGTTTGTATCAAACAACTACAAAAGCTTAGATGAGTTGCCACAAGGTGCGATTGTTGGTACATCAAGCTTACGCCGCCAATGCCAAATTCGCGAAGCGCGCCCAGATTTAGACATTCGTGATTTACGCGGTAATGTTAATACGCGTTTAGCAAAGCTTGATGATGGTCAATATGATGCAATCATCCTAGCTGCAGCGGGTCTCATTCGTTTAGAAATGCCAGAGCGTATCACTGCCTTTATCGAGCCAGAAGTGTCTCTACCTGCAAATGGCCAAGGCGCAGTGGGGATTGAGTGCCGTATTGATGACGAAGTAACAAAAGCATTATTAGCGCCACTAGAGCATACTGAAACTCGTATTCGTGTTAATGCCGAGCGTGCTATGAACCGCCGTTTAGAAGGTGGTTGCCAAGTACCAATTGGTGCATTTGCATTGGTTGAGGGTGAACAGGTGCATTTACGTGGTTTAGTGGGCGCTATTGATGGCAGCCAAATGCTACGTGATGAAGTGACAGGTCCAGTAGCTGACGCTGAGCAGTTAGGTATTACACTTGCTGAAAAGCTACTCGCGCAAGGTGCTGATAAAATTTTAGCTGAAGTATACAGAGACGCTTAATATGCATATTTTGATAACTCGTCCAGAAGGAAAAGGCACTGAGCTTGCTCTTGAGCTTCAGCAGGCGGGTTATCAAACAACCCTGTGCCCAGTCCTGACCTTAGATTATCTCACTGTTAATAGTAGTGAACTCGCACCGCTAGAAAATGCCGATAAAATCATTTTTATCTCGCAAGATGCCGTGCACGCCTTGTTAAAACTCACACCAACAATCAACAAAGCAGCGCAACTTTATGCGGTCGGTCAGCAAACTGCTGATGCGGTTTATGAAGCTTTTGGGCGTCGTGCTGCAGTACCCAAACAGCATGATTCAGAAGGTTTGCTTGAATTAAAAACGCTGCAAGATGTTGAACTAAGTAACATTGTTTTAGTGAAAGGTGAAGGCGGGCGCACGACCATAGCAAAAACTTTAAAACAACGTGGTGCTTTGTTAAATCAGTTGGTTGTTTACAAGCGGAGCGCAATTGAGAGCGAACCGGGTAAGTGGATGGACCACTGGCAAACAATTGATGTAGAAGGTATAGTCATTACCAGTAATGCAGCGGTGGATGCCATTTTTAATGGCTTAAATGAACCTCAGCGTGCATGGTTGAAAGAGCGGAAATTTTTCGTTGCCAGTGAGCGTATCGCTGACTATTTAAAGCAACAAAATGTCGCAAGAACACAGATACATATTGCTGCAGGGGCGAGCGATGGCGCTATGTTTACCTGCATTAATCAGCAAGGTAGCAAAATGAGTGAAGCAGAATCAAAACAACCCGCAAAGTCAGTGACTGCACAGCCAGAGAAAAAAGCGCAAACGGCAAACACTGGGGCGAAAGCGCCCGTACAAGCTAAAAAAGGCATCAGCAAAACAGGTAGCTTAGCGTTACTTATTTCACTTTTAGTGGCTTCTGCTGTTGGCTATGAGTTCTATCAAAAATTAAATAGCGAACAGCTATCGGCTGTGGCATTGACTGAGCTGACAGATGAAAATCAACGTTTACAGCAGCAAATTGATGCATTAAAAAGCGCACAGCAAACATTACAACATTCACTTTATAACAGTGAACAAAAAGTCACTGAGGCGCTAAATGAAAGTGCTGAGCAAACGCAGCAGCAATTACAAGCGGCTTTAAAACGTGCCGAGCAGCAAACTTTCACGCTTAATCCGCAAGAAGTCACAAGCCTGCAGCGAATGGCTGAATTCAAATTGTGGGCTGAGCACGATTATCAAGGTGCTGCTGCTGTGTTATCTCGCTTAGATAGCTTGCTTGCAGAGCACCCTGGCACTGGAGCTATTCGCCAAGCAATTCACCAAGATTTGCAAACTTTGCATGCTATAGAACCTGTAGCTGTTGAAGCAATTTATTTAAAACTGCATGGCATTAATCAAAAAGTTGATGAATTGGTATTTAATGCTATTTCTCTACCTGAAGAAGTCGTCAAAGAAGACCCAAATCAACTAAGTGAAAATGTTAGCGAGTGGCGTCAAAACCTTGCAAAGTCATGGCAGCAGTTTAAAGACTTCTTCGTAGAAGTGCGCACACGTGAAGATATGGTTATCGCACCATTTTTAAGTGAACAAGAGCGTCACTTAGTAAAGCAACGCCTAAGTTTATACTTAGCTCAAGCGCAAGATGCTGTATTAAGTAAACAAAGTAGTGTGTATTTTAGTGCTGTTGATGCTGCACATAGCTTGGTAAAAGATTACTTTAAGCAAGATGATGCACAAACAAAAGCGGCCTTAAAAAGTCTTGCTGAGCTTTCTAAAGAGCAACTCGATTTTAGCCCAAAAGTGTCACTGCAAAGTACTGAGCAGGTGAAGGAGTGGGCACAATGATCCGCTTTTTATTAATTATTATTGCGATAGCCGTCTGCTTGGGATTTGCCCCTTTTTTATTGATCAAAAGGGTTATGTGCTAATTGCCTTTAATAAAACAACCATTGAAGGCACTATTTGGGGCGTTACTGCACTCTTACTGTTAGCACTAACTGCAATATACGTGCTTTATAAATTGAGTCGTTATTTATGGTCTTTGTATAGCCACACTCGTCATCGCTTTTTTGCTCGCAGTGAAGAGCGTAAACAAGCAGCTATTGAGCAAGGCGTATGGAGCTTAATCAACAACGATTATGCAGAGCTTGAGCTTGCACTTGATAACAACAGTGTTGCAGAAAAGTGGACTGATATACGCTATGCGCTGCTTGCTAAAGCGGCACTGGCGAATAATGAAAATGAAAAAGCGATTAGCTATCTTGATAAAATAAGCCAAGATAAGCAGCTAAAAGTGGCTAATTTATGGATTGCTAGTGGCGAAACCAGCACTATTTTTGCTGATCTAAAAGCGTTAGCTGAACGCAAAAAAGCCACTCGTTTAGAGCTTAAAATGTATGCCCATGTTTTAGTGCAAGAGCAAAAATGGGCGGCACTTAATGACTTTATGCCGCGTTTATTACGTAAAAAAGCACTTTCAGAGCAAGAATGGCAACAACTGTTTGACCGTTACTTTGCTGCTCAATCAAACGCGGATTTAACTGAGCGTTATGAGCAATTAGCCAAAAATTTGAAACCACATGCTGAAGTAAGCTATTTGGCAGCAATGGCGAAGGCAGGTGAGTTAAACAAAATTGAGCTAAGCTTAATTAAAATGATCAAAAAACCGCTGCAGCATCAAGACTTAGCGCGTATTTTACGTACTAGTAGCGCTGGTGATGCACTCAAGCTGCAAGCAAGCTTACAAGATGTATTGAAAAAAGACACCGAAAATACAGACTTATTACTTGCTCTAGCATGTTTAGCGAATGCTCATGGTGAATACGACTTAGCCGCACGAGTGTTTGATAAAGCGCTTAATGCAGATAACCGCCATGCTTATTTGCAGCAAGCTGTGCTCAGTTATAGTAAGAGTGCCCAGCCAGATAAAGCATTGGTACTTTATCAATAATTTTACTCCAGCCAGCAAAGGAGCGATGGCTTGAAGAACTTATTTACACTGACAATAAGCATTGCACTTGCTTACTTTCTTACAGGGTACTTAAGTAATTCTTTGCTGGCGATTGATGGCTATGCGGTTGCTGCATGGCCGCCTTCAGGTATTGCGCTTGCCAGTATCTTGCTACTTCGAAATCGTGCCCTACCAGGAGTTTTGCTAGGGGCTTTCTTCGTAAATCTTATTCATCTTGAAAACGCCATTGATATTTTTCATTGGCAAATGATGTTGCAGGCCATTGGCGTGACAAGTGCCTCAACATTCCAAGCTTGGCTTGCCTATTACATTATTATTCATGTAGTTAAACGCCCGATTGAATTATCGTCATTAAAGCAAAGTATGCTTGGTTTAATGATTGGCGGCCCTTTGTGTAGCTTGATTGCGGCGTCAATTGGCACTGGGCTACTGGTCATTAATAATGTTATTCCAAGTTATGCAGCGCTTAATAATTTTATTGCATGGTGGATTGGCGACAGCATTGGGGTGCTAATTTTCACTCCATTAATTTTAGCGGCATTTAGTTACCATCATACTCGCCAACGGCTGCAAATCATTGTGCCGTCGCTATTAATTTATGTGGTTATTTGTGTCAGCTTTTATGGTGCAGCCAGTGTAAAAAAAGACAAAGACTTACAGCGCCAGCAAGCCAAAGTCAGTGCGATTCATACTAATCTTGAGCATCAGGTTGATGAAATTAAGTCGCACTTAGCCCTATTAGCCACTTTTTTTGCTAGTAGTGACGTGGTTGATTTTGACGAGTTTAAACGTTTCACAGCAAGGCAACTACAATACAGCGAAGAAATTCTTGCCTTTGAGTGGGCACCTAAAGTGATTCACTCACAACTAAATAATTATCAAAACTTACTGCGTGATGAACTCGGCGCTGACTATTACGTGAAAGAAAAAAATGCCGCAGGGCAGTGGCAGCCAGTGAGTCAGCGAACGGTTTATTTTCCGGTGCAATATATTCACCCATTAGCAGGGAACGAAACCGCGCAGGGTTTTGATTTGGCCTCAAACGAGTTACGCAAACAAGCATTAACAGACTCTCGGTTAATTAAAAATGTCACCGTCAGTGAGCCTATTACCCTGATGCAAGGTGATGGCAACGAAAAGGGCGTTTTATTCTTCAACCCTGTCTATTCAGACATTAATCACCAAGTTGGGTTTAGAGGTTATGTTGTTGCAGTGGTCAATTTAGAAGTGTTAGCACAAACACTTAACTTTAATCAGAACACAGAGATTGATGCCAGCTTCTATGATGTTACCGACGGCAGTAACCCAGTCGAAATTTATAACCCCCAACGTGTTGGCACAACGGCCATTGCGAGCTTTAACTTTATTATTGGTGAGCGTGTATGGCAGGTGAAATTATGGGAGTCAGTAGCACAATCATCATGGTTGCCTTATTGGTTGGCGCAAATAGTCGGTATGCTGTTTGTTTGGTTATTGATCACCTTTTTGATTTCAGTAACTGGTACTAATATTCAAATTCGTCAGCAAGTGGCAAAGCAAACGCAAAGCCTTCGCGAAGAAAAATTAAAAGCCGATAAAGCCAGCCAAATTAAAAGTGAGTTCTTGGCGAATATGAGCCATGAAATACGCACACCTATTAATGGCATTAAGGGTTTGCATTATTTAGCAATGCAAGAGCCTGACTGGCAAAAAGCGCGTGGCTATATTGAGCAAGCCGATGGTGCACTGAATGTACTATTACGGGTGATAAATGATGTTTTAGATTTTTCTAAAATAGAAGCTGGGCGATTGGAGCTTCATCAAGAACCCATGGATGTGAATGCGTTGGTTAGTGAGCTGACTAACTTATTGCAGTTTGAGCTTAACTCTCGCTCGTTAGAATTTAGAATTGAGTTTGATGCTTCTGAACACTTACTGCTCCACACCGACCCAATTCGTTTAAAGCAAATATTGTTGAATCTGTTAAATAATGCGGTGAAGTTCACTCAAGAAGGCACGATTACATTACGTATTTGGCAGCAGGGCGAATTTACTTACTTTAGTGTTATTGATACGGGTATCGGCATCAGTAAAGAGGCACAGCAGCGCCTGTTTAAACCATTCTCACAAGCCGATAGCTCAACCTCTCGTCGCTTTGGTGGTACAGGTTTAGGCTTGAGTATTTGTCAAAAACTCATTGTTATGATGGGAGGCGAGATAAGCCTCAGTAGCACTGAAGGGCAAGGCTCAACATTTACAATTTCGCTGCCATTTGAATCACCTCTTGAAGAGGTCGTTCATAGTGACGATGAGCTAGCAGATATCGATGTGACTGCTGTGTCATTTGCCGATGATGCAATTCTATTGGTTGAAGATAATCCATTGAATCAACATGTGGCGAGTTCGATTTTAAAAACTAAAGGCTGCCAACCTGATATCGCGAAAGATGGCCATGAGGCTATTAAGATGATCAGTGAAAAAAGCTATGACCTTGTGCTCATGGATATTCAAATGCCGAATATGGATGGCTTACAAGCGACCAAGGTTATTCGCAATGAATTACTGATAACCGATTTACCGATCATTGGCTTATCGGCAAATGCCCATGATGATGACCTTAAGAAAGGCTTAGCCAGTGGTATGAATGGTTATTTAACTAAACCAATTGATGCTGATAAACTTTTTAAAACCTTGTGGCATTTTTTGCATAATGATAGCAGCCATTAAAGCAGACATTTGACCTCAAAAAAGTAAATAAAATCATCTAAACTTGAAATATCGCCGTGGGTACGTATGATCCGCGCAAATTTACTGAACCTGAGTGCTAATTATGATCAATAACAAACTCCCTTTGCTTGATATTCACCGTCATCTAGATGGTAATGTTCGCCCACAAACGATCTTAGACCTTGGTCGTCAGTTTAATCTTGAATTACCTGCTGATAACATTGAAGCGCTTATTCCGCACGTACAGGTTATCGACCCTGAGCCAAATTTAGTGGCGTTTTTACAAAAGCTAGATTGGGGTGTAAAAGTACTGGGTGATTACGATGCTTGTCGTCGTATTGCTATCGAAAATGTTGAAGATGCGATTGCCCAAAACCTCGATTACGTTGAGCTTCGTTTTAGCCCATATTATATGGCGCAAAGCCAAGGCCTACATCCGCAAGGTGTTGTCGAAGCGGTGGTTGATGGTGTTAAAAGTGCGTGTCAAAACGCGCCAATCAAAGCTAACTTAATCGGCATTATGTCGCGTACATATGGCACTACAATCTGTCAGCAAGAGCTTGATGCGCTACTAGCTTTTAAAAATGATTTAGTTGCAGTTGATTTAGCTGGCGATGAAGTTGGTTTCCCGGGTGAGTTATTTGTTGATCACTTTAAACAAGTTCACGATGCGTACTTAGCTGCCACTATTCATGCCGGTGAAGCGCGAGGCAGCGAAAGCATTTGGCAAGCAATCAACGAGCTTGGTGCAACACGTATTGGTCATGGTGTAAAAGCGATTGAAGATGCTGCGCTAATGGATTACTTACGTGATAAGCGCATTGGTATTGAGTCTTGCTTAACCAGTAACATTCAAACCAGCACTGTTGCTGAGCTTGCAAAACATCCGTTAAAAACCTTTTTAGACCATGGTATTTTGGCATCAATTAATACTGATGATCCAGCCGTTGAAGGTATTGAAATAGGTTATGAATATCAAGTAGCAGCACCTGCGGCAGGTTTAAGCCAAGCCGATATGGAAAAAGCGCAAGCTAATGCGCTTGAAATTGCATATCTAAGCGATGCAGATAAAGCGGCTTTAAAACAGTTAGCTGCTAATCGTTAAGCAGCTAACTTACACTTGGTGCTCTTGGCATGAGACATAGTTTTCATACAATGCCTTGAGCACGTCACCTCGGCTGATCATGCCAACAACCTTACCACCCTCGATAACTGGGTAATTCTTTGGCTTACCCGTTTTCATGGCATCAGCCAACTCAATGATATTTTGATCGCTACTCACGGTAACAACATCGGTGCGCATGAGTTGTTTTACCTTTACCACGCCATCGCAGAAATAACTGTTTTGCATAAGCGGCTGCAGCAGCTCTTGTTCAGAAATAAAGCCGACTAGGCTTTTGTTATCATCAAATACCGGTGCGCCCAATAATTTAAACTTTTGTAGCTCGCTAATTGCGGTGGTCATTTCAGTTTCAGGCGTAATGTGTGGCAACTTACGTTGCATAAAATCTTGTACTTTTGTATTTAGCATTTGGGTCTCTCCCCATCGTTATTCTAATCAGAGTATGGTCAAGGAAATGCAGTTTGTGAAATCGTTTAGATGGATTAAGGCGATAGGTAAAACAAATAAAAAAGGCATCCAATTGGATGCCTTAAAAATAACCTGTATGAGTTAGTTATTTAATGAATGCAAATGCATCGGCGTACATGTTCTCACGTACCGCACCATGATTAATAAAATCATCGCGAACCACGCCAATCATGTCGAAGCGGCCTGCCATGTAAATATCGTATGGTTCTAAAGACACGATATCTTCCATAACGGCTTTGTGGACGTAACCGGTTTTGCCAGTCCAGCTTTGTGGTGCATTTTCAACCACAGGAATATATTGGAAATGTGGGTTGCTGTTTGCCCATGCTTGCATTTCATCATGAGCATAAAGTGCAGCTTGCTCACGTACACCCCAGTAAAATAATACAGGACGCTCACAGCCAATTTCAGCAAGGTGATCAGCCATTGATTTAGCGTAAGAGAAGCCAGTACCGCCAGCGAGTAGAATAATTGGGCGCTCACCCTCAACTCGCAGCTGTGATACGCCTAAACCTACTTCAACATTAACGTGCTGTTGCTCTGTATGTGCTTGACGTAAATGATCAAGCGCTTGCATTGCATACGAATCAGCACCCGCGGCACCAATGTGTAGTTCAATTTGCTCAGTTTGTGATGGGCGGCTTGCAATAGAAAAGGCGCGCTTATCTTTTTCGCCTAATACAAGTTGCATATATTGGCCTGCCTCGAATGACACAGGTTGCTGTGGTTTCAAAATGACCTTATGTACGTGGTCTGTAAGCGGGCTGATCGCAACAACGTCAGCGAGTAATGTTTGCATAGTTTACCTTTATAAGCACAGAAGCAAATTCGGTTATGAATCGCACTCATAACCGTTAAATTTTGAGCAGTTTAACATAGTCACAGCCTAGAGAATATCTAAGCTGTCCCATAATTCATCAACACGTTCTTTGATTTTTGGGTCCATGACAATGGGTTCACCCCATTCACGATCCGTTTCACCAGGCCACTTATTAGTCGCATCCATGCCCATTTTTGAGCCAAGACCAGAGACTGGCGATGCAAAATCTAAATAATCAATTGGCGTGTTTTCGATCATCGTCGTATCGCGAGCAGGGTCCATACGCGTGGTAATGGCCCAGATTACGTCGTTCCAATCGCGTGCGTTTACATCATCATCACAAACAATCACGAACTTGGTATACATGAATTGACGCAAGAAAGACCACACCCCCATCATCACGCGTTTGGCATGACCTGGGTATTGTTTTTTCATCGTGACTACAGCCATACGGTATGAACAGCCTTCAGGTGGTAGATAAAAATCTACAATTTCAGGAAATTGCTTTTGCAGAATTGGCACGAATACTTCGTTTAAAGCAACCCCGAGTACTGCTGGCTCATCAGGTGGACGGCCAGTGTAAGTGCTGTGATAAATTGGATTTTCACGATGTGTGATGTGAGTCACCGTCATCACCGGAAACTCGTCTACTTCGTTGTAGTAACCGGTGTGATCGCCATAAGGGCCTTCTGGTGCAGTTTCACCCGGCATAATATAACCTTCAAGCACGAACTCAGCAGTAGCAGGCACTTGTAGGTCATTTGAAATCGATTTTACGACTTCAGTTTTACTGCCACGTAGTAAACCAGCAAATGCATATTCACTTAGGGTGTCTGGTACTGGTGTTACAGCGCCTAAGATTGTCGCAGGATCGGCACCTAATGCCACCGATACAGGGTAGGGTTCGCCTGGGTGCTCTTTACACCATTCTCGAAAATCTAGTGCGCCACCACGGTGCGATAGCCAACGCATAATAATTTTGTTTTTACCCAGTAGCTGCTGACGGTAGATACCTAAGTTTTGGCGCTTTTTATAAGGCCCTTTGGTAACTGTTAGACCCCATGTGATCAAGGGCGCAGCATCACCCGGCCAGCAATGTTGGATAGGTAGCTTAGTTAAATCAACATCATCGCCTTCAAGTATCACTTGTTGGCAAGGCGCTTTTTTTACTTCTTTAGCAGGCATATTCAATACTTGTTTGAATACTGGGATTTGCCCTAGTGCCTCTTTTATGCCTTTAGGTGGCTCAGGTTCTTTTAGAAAAGCTAATAACTTACCCACTTCGCGCAGTTCACTAACATCATCTTGACCCATGCCCATTGCAACACGCTTAGGCGTACCAAAAAGGTTGGCAAGAACCGGAATAGTGTGGCCTTTAGGGTTTTCGAATAACAGAGCAGGGCCTTCGGCACGTAACGTGCGGTCGGCAATTTCGGTCATTTCAAGGTAAGGATCAATTTCTTGTTTGATCCGTTTTAATTCACCTTTTTGTTCTAATAACTCGATAAATTCGCGAAGATCTTTGTATTTCATTATAGCCGCTTAAACGCTGAATAAACTGTCGCTATTATACTCAAAACCACTGATTAAGCTAATTTAGCCACGAAAGCTTTTGCTGTTACTGAGTTAAGCTACATTGGTACTTTTTACCCTTTAAAATCAGCATGGCTTCATCGCCTTTTGACCAAAACAGTACATTATCGGCACTGTATTTAACCCCAGAGCCGCTTACTTGGCGATTGAGTAAAAACTCAGCGTCCTTAAATGTCAGTCTTGCTTCATCGTCATTGTATTCAACGATACTGGCGCTAAAGGTCTCATCGCACAGATAATTGCTCGGTGCACTTTGCTCAGCACACGCGCACAAGGTAACTAAAGCGAGCCCCGAGAGAAGTGGTTTAATCATAGAAATACCTCTATTTTTGAATGAGCTATAAGCCTAACAAAGAAAAATTAACCGTTGGTGAAAATGGCAGGATAAGTTATGTTGATAGTGTATTTAATGGGCAAGGAACCACCATGGCAGGCACGAATTTACTAACCTTACTTGATGATATTACGACACTTTTAGACGACATTGCGACGATGAGTAAAGTCGCAACAAAAAAAACAGCAGGGGTATTAGGTGATGACCTCGCTCTTAATGCTCAGCAAGTTACAGGGGTAACTGCCGATAGAGAGTTGCCTGTGGTTTGGGCTGTAGCAAAAGGCTCGTTTATAAATAAAGCCATCTTAGTGCCCGCAGCATTATTGATTAGTGTTTGGTTGCCTTGGTTAATCACTCCGCTGCTAATGGTTGGCGGCCTATTTTTGTGCTTTGAAGGTGCAGAGAAAATTATCGAAAAACTGTTTGGTCATGCTGAACAAGAAGATGAAAGTGTGGTTGAACAACAAGACTTACAAGAATACGAAAAGCAAAAAGTAAAAGGGGCAATCCGTACGGACTTTATCCTCTCAGCAGAAATCATCGTGATAACGCTAGGCACGGTTGCTGGTGCAACGCTGGTTAATCAAGCTTTAGTGCTTAGTGTAATCGCAATTATTATGACCATTGGCGTGTATGGGTTAGTTGCTGGGATTGTTAAACTTGATGATGCTGGTTTGTATTTACTGCAAAAAGCGCAGCAAAGTGGCGGTAAAATAAAAGAGCTCGTAGGTAAGTTTTTACTTGCTGCAGCGCCTAAGTTAATGCGCTTTTTAGCCTTTGCAGGAACGGTTGCTATGTTCTTAGTTGGCGGTGGCATATTGGTACACGGTATCTCTGTTTTACATCACGCCCAGCAGGGAAGCACCGAGTTTGTAACGGGTTTACTTGGTAAAACCGGTGAGCTGGCTACGCCAATTATATTTGATGGTTTATTAGGCGTTGTCGCTGGGATTATCGTTGTGTTAGTAGTTGAATTTTGGCATAAAATTCGTCGATAGATAGCATTTGTTAACTCAGGTTTGTTAATTTATTGTAGCTTAAATAGGGTCTTTGTTTTATTATTGCTCAGCTAAAAATAACAATTAAATCGTTAAATGGAGTTAATCATGTCTCGATACCTCACTTTTATGCTGGGGCTAGCGTTATTTACGCTGTCATTTACCAGTTTCGCTAAATCTGCAAAATTATCGGTAGAAGATTTTAGTAAAGGCAATGACTTTAGTCGTGTAACCATCTCTCCTGATGGCAATTACGTTGCTGCTATTAAAAAGCACGAAGGTAAAAATTCACTCATTATTGTTGATACAACCAAGTTTGCCGTAACCCATGCGGTTGCTTTTCCGGGTAATGCACAGGTTGGCGAATACCACTGGGTTAACAACGAACGTGTTATTCTTGAAAAAGAGTATTTAAAAGGCTGGCAAGATACCCCTATTTATTATGGGGAGTTATTTGCTGTGAACGCTGATGGTAGCCGTGGCGCATACGTAATTGGTTATCATGGTGAACAGCAAACAGGTACTCGGTTAAAAAAACAAACACCTGTAGAGGGGACTTCATATCTTTTAGATCCCTTACTTCATGATGATAAAAAAGTTTTGGTTGTCACTTACCCATGGACAGCAACCAATGAACCAACTACCGTTGTATATGAAGTCGATGTATATCGCGGCCTTCGCACTTTAATTACGCGATCACCTGCACCAATGGGACGTTTTTTAACAGACCATGATGGTAACGTTCGTATCGCTGTATCAAGTGACGATTACCTCAATGCGACACTTCATGTTCGAGAGCCAGAGGGCGGTTTTTGGAAAGAGCTTGATTTAGAAGGTATTGATTACACCGATATTTCATTGAAGGCGTTTGATAAATCAGGTGAGTCTGTATATGCCACCGCATCAAAGGATGGCGAAGCAGAAAGCCTGATTAAAATTAACCTAAAAACCAAAGAAGTAACGAAAATATTCCAAGATAAGCATGTGTCACCATCACATATTTGGGTTGATGAAGTTACTAAAGAGTTATTTGCAATAGAAACGGAGGCTGACTACCCTAGCTACTCTTTTGTAGATAGTAGCTCAGTAAAGTCTCAGCGTCTTAAAGATATGCTAGGTGCATTGCCTGGTAGTCAAGTACAGCTAGTCAGCAGTACCGAAGACGATTCAAAAAATATTATTTTTGCATCAAGTGATATAAACCCTGGGCAATATTATCTGTATGACGCAAAGAAGAATAAGTTAAGAGTGCTATTTTCAGCGCGTGGTTGGATAAACCAAGATGATATGGCGCAAACCACACCACTGCGTTTTAAAAGCCGCGATGGATTAACAATTCTTGCTTATTTAACTGTGCCAAATGGCAAAGCTGAGAAAAACTTACCACTCGTTGTTATGCCGCATGGTGGCCCAATTGCACGTGATAACTGGGGCTACGATCCAGAAGTACAAATGTTAGCTAATAAAGGTATAGCAGTACTTAAGGTTAACTTTCGTGGCTCTGAAGGGTTTGGTATGAATTTCCAAGAGGCAGGCTATCGCCAGTGGGGACAAAATATTCAGCACGATATTATTGATGGTGTAAAACTGTTAATTAATGACGGCACAGTTGATAAAGATAATATTTGTATTATGGGAACCAGCTTCGGTGGTTACTCTGCACTACAAAGCGCGATTATAGAGCCAGATATGTTCAAGTGTGCAATAGGCTTGATGGGGGTTTACGACTTACCTCTTATGTATGAAGAAGGTGACACGCAAGCCCGAAGCTATGGGGTTAATTACCTAAAAACAGTGATTGGGACTGATGAGGCTGAGTTAAAAGCATTCTCGCCTGCTTATAATGTAGATAAGCTAAAAGCACCTGTGCTTATTGTACATGGTGGTGAAGACGAACGTGCACCAATTGAGCAAGCAGAATCACTAGAAGCAGCATTGAAAAAAGCTAAACACCCATATGAAATTACTATTCTAGATGATGAAGGCCACGGTTTTTATAAAGAAGAGCACCGTACTCTTTACTATAAAAAAGTACTGGCTTTCTTAGAAGACCATTTAAAGCTTTAAATATGAAAAATGCCGGCGAGATACCTCGCCGGCAAGGATTTAGCACGGGAACGTAAGCGTGCTAGTGTGCAAGGTCTTCCTTCAAGTTATACAAACTCAAAAGACGATTCGTTTATTAAGCAATGCAGCCCAGTTGTAATTTAAAACAGAGTAGGGAGAGTGACTCTGCTTTTGCTAACACGCATTTATAAAACCAACAAAATAATATAAATACTGCGTCACATAAAAATGTTATAACATAACAAAAACAAAGTAAATAGCGAGAGTCATATTATTAGCTTGGTTTCTTCTGAGTGATGTTTATGGATAATTGGTTATTGAGTGTCTAATTTACTACAATCGTAACTTAAACATAGCTCTGCAAGTTCAATTTTCGCTTTCGGATTCCCTTGTAAGGTGGCTTTGTTAAGCCAATAAGCTGCTTTTTCGTTATTGATTTCTGTGCCTTGGCCGTCACGATACATCTGACCTAAGTTTAATTGTCCCCATGAATAGCCACCTTCAGCTGACAGCGTAAAGCTATTCAGTGCTTCTTTGTATAAGCCATCTTTGAAGTAAGTAATGCCTTGTTGATTGTGTTTATCTAGCTTCACACCTGCGTATAAGGGTTTGGGTCTTGGTGGGTGCATCACAAAACCACCGAATAAGCTATAAAGCTCAGGTCGCATGATTTTATATATGCTGCCTTCATCATACAGCTGTTTAATTTGTTGTTTACTGAAGGTTAGAGTTTTACTAGAAAAGTAATCATCTTGAACTAACAGACTGGTGCGCATCGCAATCTCGATGTCTTTGTTGTATTTGTATGTGTAGTTAGCAATTCTAAATGTCATGCTCTTATCGTCAAACTCAACGAGTTGTGCCACTTTCAAATTGTTAATACGTTTTGGCTTGCCAGTGAATTTATCTGAATACACAAAATAGGTATCAAATAACTTAGGCTCGCTTAGGTAAGTTTGCTCGTTCTCAGTTTGTTCATTCGCACCAAGTAATGCCTTTGTGAGTAGGTAAACGATGATGAATAGACCAATAAAGTATTTTATAAATGAGGCTAATTCTAGAGCTGGCAGGGAATACCAAGGTGCAGGAGTAACATAGCCACAGTCATCGCATTGCCTTTGATAATTAATAGAGAGTGGCATGATGGGCAAAATACTAAAGCGCAACACTCTACTGTGATTGCTTAAAGAATAATGTTCACTATGACAATGTGGACACGTTTTTTGTTTTTTATAAAAAACATCAGCGGGTGCGGTATTAAATAGAAGCATCGTTTCTTCCTGAATATTGCTACCAATAAACTAGAACAAATGCAGAAAGTTAGAAAGCGTCAAACTGTAACCAAATATGAATTAAACGAGTCGAACAGTGTTTTCGTTTAGAGAAACAGCACATTCTCTGCTATGATCCACAACATCTTCGAGGATGTCCCTCAATTATCAAGTTTGGAATATTACTGTGACTGCTACTGCTTTTTCATCTTTGGCTTTGCCGCAAGAGTTAACCGATAACTTATCAACTTTAGGTTATACGCAAATGACGCCTGTGCAAGCGCAAAGTTTGCCAGTGATCTTGCAAGGCAAAGATATTATTGCCCAAGCCAAAACGGGGTCGGGTAAAACGGCTGCATTTAGTTTAGGTGTGCTGGCTAAGTTAAATGTGAAACGCTTTCGTATTCAGTCTCTCATTTTATGTCCAACCCGAGAGTTAGCAGAGCAAGTTGCTGAAGAAGTTCGTAAGCTTGCCCGTGGTATTCATAACATTAAAGTTTTAACCTTATGTGGTGGTGTCTCTATTGGTCCACAAATTGGCTCATTAGAGCATGGTGCGCATATCATCGTTGGTACTCCTGGTCGTGTTGATGACCATATTCGCAAAGGCACATTGCGTTTAGATGATGTCGAGACCCTAGTGTTAGATGAAGCTGATCAAATGCTAGATATGGGCTTCCAAGATACCCTTGATGCTATTGTTGAGTGCATTCCTAACCAACGCCAAACATTATTGTTTAGTGCGACTTATCCAAAATCAATTGCTGCGATAGCTGAGCGAGTGCTTAGCAACCCAGAAATGATTAAGGTAGAAGAAGAGCAAACAAAAAGCACAATCAAGCAATACTTTTACAAGCTAGATAATAATAAACAGCGCTTTAATACATTGAAGCTGTTGTTGTTGAAGTTCCAACCAGAAAGCTGTGTGGTTTTTTGTAACACCAAGGTTGAAACACAGCAGATTTGTGATGACCTTTATGCTGAAGGGTTTAGTGCGGTTGCCTTACACGGTGATTTAGATCAACGTGAACGTGAGCGTACTTTAATTCGCTTTGCTAATAAAAGCGCCTGTATTCTAGTTGCAACGGATGTTGCCGCGCGTGGCTTAGATATCAACGATATGGATATGGTCGTGAACTACCACCTAGCGCATGATCCACAAACCCATGTACACCGTGTTGGCCGTACTGGTCGAGCAGGTAAAAAGGGCATTGCATGTTCTATTTATGGTGAAGCTGAGCAATTTAAAGTGGCACAAATTGGCGACCACTACGAGCGTGACTTTGACCCTGAACCAATTCCGCCATTTAGCTTGCTAGAAAAGCCCGCTTATAAACCAACCATGGCAACCATTATGATTGATGCTGGCAAGAAGCAAAAAATTCGTGCCGGTGATATTTTAGGTGCATTAACAGGCAAAGAGGGAATTGCTGGTCATCAGGTAGGTAAAATTAATGTACTTGATAATGTGGCCTTTATTGCTGTGGAGCGAGCTGCTGCAAAACCTGCGTTACGCAAATTAACTGAAGGTAATATTAAAAAGCGTAAGATTCGCGCACGACGTTTGAGCAGGTAAATTGTTGAGTTATGAGCAGCTTGCTTTAAGTTGCTCATATTCGAGTTGTATTTTCTTAAACTCAATTGCACAGCCTTGACGGTCTGGGTGGTGTTTTAACGCCAGTTGTCGCCAACGCCTTTGTAACTGTTTTTCCGAAAAATCACTAGGTAGCTGCCACGCCTGTTGTAAATGTAATAGCTGCTGCTGAGATAATGAGTGAGTGACTTTTTTGGGCTAAATGACGAAAAACGCTGCCAAAAATCAGTTAATAACGCATCAATTTCTTCGCTGCTTGTATCAAAGTTCTGCCAATCTAAATAGTAATCCCTTAGCGGATCATGACTTTCTAGTGCGTTACCTGTTTGCTTACTAACAAGTTCAATGTGAAGTGACGCAATTTGTAGTTGTTGCTCTGGTGCGAGTTGTGTTTGCAGCTGATAAAGGCCATTCATAACTAAAAAGTTGCGTTTAAACAGATCTTTTTGTGGGTCAGCGTCTAATGGTTCAATTTTTCCTGATTCACTGAGAGCGCTGGCAAGCGTATGAACCTTCCACGTTGGTTGTTCCAAAAGAAGGTAAAAAATCTCATCAATCAGTGGGTTAACCATTGTTCGTCAGCCTATCTTTAGTGTAATCTACAGTGGTATACGCTATCACAGCTGCTTTTTTGAAACTACGCTATTGTTTTTTAGATACTAGGGAATACTTTTAGCCAAGCTTACTAACAGCATCTTCAGGCTAAGTTGATATTAAGGGATTTCGTCATATGTTCACATCACTGCGTATTAACTTGCTTACAGCCATCCTGATAGGCTGCAGTGTACTCTTTTCGCAGCCCAGTTTTGCTATTTCTTCATTATTCAAACAATTTAGTGAATCCGAGCAGTGGCAAGAAAAGCAACAGCTTGCCAAAAAACTGCTTAAGCAAGATACAACTAACCAAGAAAAAAGCCTTGATATATACCTGCAACTTGCGGATTTTGCGCTTGATAAAGGCAATTTTTCGGCGGCTGTAAAGAACTACCAATTGGCAGAGCAATCGACAAGCTTTGCTGCAACCCCAAAACGGTATTTTCGTAGTTTAAAAATGCAAGGGGTTACTTACTATTATCAAGGTTTGATGCAACAAGCTGTGCTTGCTTACAGTAAGGCATTAAGCGTTGCGAAAAAGCTACCAGAGCCAATTGCCGAAGCGAACTTACTTAGTAATATTGGCCTTGCTTATTTTGATATGTTCAATATGGATCAAGCGCTTAAGTATTACAAAGAAGCGAAAGACATATACGAAGAGCATGGCAGTGAACAAGATAAAGCAGATATCTTACACAACATAGCGGGTATTTATATTCGTTTGTCGAGCTATGACATTGCGCTTGATATGTATAGAGAAACGCTAGAGATTTTCCAAAAATTAGGGGATGAAGATGGCGTTGCTCAATCCTATGGCAATATTGGCGTTGCGTACTCTGAGCTTGGTCAATACCAGCTGTCTTTGCATTACTATCAGCGAGCTTTGCGATACTACCAAGAGACAAATAACGCTTATTTTCTTTCGTCGCGCCACGCAAACATAGCCAATGTTTATCTGCGTACCGGTGATTTAGAACTTGCCTTAAGCCATGCAGAGAAAGCCGTTGAATTTGCAAAACAAATTGATAATAAAACGTTAGAGCTTGCCGGTTTATTATCGCAAGCAAAAATCGAGTTATTACAAGGAAAGCTCGCTGAAGCTGAAGCAACTCTGACTACATCGGTCTTTATGGCTAAACAATATAAAGATGATTTGAGAGTACAAGACGGCGCAGGGATGATGGCCCTAATTAAATCTGGTAAAGGAGATTATGCAGGGGCCGTTGCTAGTTTTGATCAGTTTGTACGTTCATTCAAAAGCGAGCAAAGCTTAAAATTATTAAAGTCGATGGGTGAGCTGCAAAGTCAAATCCAAGCAAGTCAGCTTAATCAAGAAATTGTTGAGCTAAAGCAGCTACAACATGTGCAAGAGCTCGAAATGTCTAAACAGCGCCAGTTGGGCATTATGTTGTTTATTCTGTTTGTGATGATAGTGGTAACGGGGATTACTATTTATCGTCGTAGTATAGAAAAAGGTGCCAAAGAGCAACTTTCGTTAATGGTCGCGAAACGAACCAAAGAGCTTGAAGAGACGGCGGAGCAATTACGTAGTGCTAACGAAATTAAAAGTCAGTTTTTAGCAAATATCAGCCATGAAATCCGTACACCTTTAACTGCAATTTTGGGGCAAACAGATAATTTAATGAATGGTTTTTATAAACCAGAGCAGTTAAACGATGAGCTTGCGGTTATTCAAAAGCAAAGTGATCACTTAAAAGAACTGATTAACGATGTACTCGATATAAGTAAAATTGAGGCTAACAAGCTTGAGTTAAGCCTAAAAGAAGGTGATTTAGTTCGATTACTTACTGACGTCCACTCCATGCTCAGTGGTCAGGCTAAAGATAAAGGGCTGAACTTTGCTTTTCACAATGAGTTGGGTGAGCAGTTTTACAGTCAGCTCGACTTTACCCGTATTAAACAAATACTTATCAACCTGTGTGCTAATGCAATTAAATTTACCAATCAAGGTGAAGTAGAGTTAAAAGTCTCTCAAGTAGAGCAAGGGGTCTGGTTTCGTGTCGCTGATACGGGCATTGGTATGAACGCCGAGCAGCTTAAGCAAATATTTGAATGTTTTAGGCAAGGCGACAATAGCATCAGCCGTCGCTTTGGTGGGACCGGGCTTGGCTTAAGCCTATCACAGCAGCTTGCGATGATGATGGGTGGCTATATTAGTGTTGAAAGTGAACTGAATAAAGGCAGCATATTTTCGTTTTACTTGCCGTGTAAAGAGCATACGCCAAGCTCTGAAACAGTTGAGCTTACAAAGTATGTGCAGCCAGTGACAAAAGGTTTATCAGGTAAAGTGTTACTTGCTGAAGATCACCCAGATAACCGCCGTTTAATTTCTCGTTATTTAGAGTCGATGGGCCTTGAGGTGATTGCGGTTGAAAATGGTGAGCAAGCTGTTGAGCAGTGCCTCAAGGAATTCCCTGATGTGGTGCTGCTGGATATTCAAATGCCAGTATTGGATGGCTTACAGGCGCTCAAGCTATTACAAGAATGTGGCTTTACCCAGCCTGTGTATGCATTAACGGCTAATGCAATTAGCCATGAAATCGACAGTTACCTTGAAGCTGGTTTTACAGGTTACCTTGCCAAACCAATTGATAAAAAAGTGTTTTACACGCAACTTGCGAAGCATTGCAAAAAAGACTGCACCACAACTAAATCCCAGCATGATATGAGTGACTTAGTGGCAAGCTTTATCAATAGCTTTGAGCATGAAAGCGCATTGATACAACAGCACTTTGCAGCTCATGAATTGTTTAACTTACAGCAGGATGCTCACCGTATAGGTGGTGCAGCTAAAATGTTTGAGCTGGATGATGTTGCAATGAGTGCTATGGCGCTTGAGTCGGCGTTAAAGCAAGACAAACTTACCGATTTAACAGGTTTAGTTGCTCAACTACTTGAGCAACTACATAATGCTTCGGTTGATCAAAACAGTTCAATATCACCGTCTTGAATTTTTTCAATTTCTTGGTTTGTATCGAAACGAGAGCGATCAATTCGCTGTTCGTGATCGGTTTCTGGTGGCGTGATATGAAACATCGACAGCTTATCGTCTAAGGTGTGGGCAAGGCGAACCAAGTCTTTACTCGATACAGCCTGAATTTGTGAACTTGAAAGTGCATCAGAGTTGAGCTCCACCATCGCATCAATACTTGCTTGGGCTTCATCCGACATTTGGCTTTGCATCGCCACCTGCTCATGAACTCTCTCAGAAAACGCATTAATTTCAAGCATTGCTTGTTCAATTTTATTGGTTTCTTTGGTTGAAGCCTCAGACAGCTCAACCGTACGCTCGGTTTCCTTTAGTGCCGTTTGCATTAATTGATATGCTTGTTCAGTACTGTGCTGGATTTTAGCTACCATCTCACGTACTTCTTGTGTTGATTTACTGGTGCGGGCAGCCAGATTTCTTACTTCATCAGCGACTACCGCAAAGCCGCGACCTTGTTCACCCGCTCGAGCTGCTTCAATTGCAGCATTTAGCGCAAGTAAGTTAGTCTGCTCGGCAATACTATTGATAACGTCAATAACGGAGCCAATCGCATCACTGTCTTGCTTAAGTAAAATAATCTGCTCACTGGTGAGGTTAATATTATCGGCAAGCTTGATAAGACTTGCTTGGCTTTTATCTGTGTCTAAGCGGGTTTGTTGTACTGATTTAGTGGCATCAGATACTGAATTAAAAATTTGTTCTAGGCTTCTATCTAGCTCTTTAGATACTTCAATGGTGCGGGTAATAGTATCTGCTAAATCAATACCGTGGGCATCTTGTATCGTGGCTTTCTGAGTCATTGATGCATAAGTGTCACGCAGTGCATCAGCCATAGGTAACAAGCGGGCAGATGACGAGTATATTTCGCCAAGCATGTGCTCAATCATCGTCAGGCTTGCATTGAGGGCATGACAAGCTTGCGGTAATTGACGATCATTTTCGTCAAAACGGAAAGTGAAATCGATGCCTTGCTCAGAAGTAATCTGCTTAACAAAGTAGCTTAAATGATCTTGTTGCTTTTTATCTGTTGTATAGACAAAAGCAATCAAAGCTAGCCATGGAATGATTACAACAAGTGTAAGCACAGCCATAGCAGGAGTAGAAGTATCAAATACAGTAAAACTAGCAATACAACTAAGTAAGCTTACTAAGAATAGAGCTACAGCTACTTTAATGCGAGTCATTGAGGGGGTCCTTACCTTTTAATCCTATAATGTATAGAACAAATTTCTATTTATTACCAATAAACTTATTCTGTAAAAGTATAACTTTTAAGGTGTTATGTCCTTAGTTTTACGCAAAAAAAATGCCTGTATTAAACAGGCATTTTTTAAAAACTCAGTAATCGTTACTGTCGTTTCATTGAGTCAAAGAATTCATCATTGGTTTTGCTCATCGAAAGCTTATCAATTAAGAATTCCATCGCGTCAATTTCTGACATCTCATGAACGATCTTACGTAAGATCCACATCTTCTGAAGTTCATCAGGTTTAGTGAGTAACTCTTCGCGACGCGTACCTGAGCGGTTAAAGTCAATCGCAGGGAATACACGCTTTTCAGCAATCTTACGATTTAAGTGTAATTCCATGTTACCTGTACCTTTGAACTCTTCGTAGATAACTTCGTCCATTTTCGAACCCGTATCGATTAGGGCTGTTGCGATAATTGTTAAGCTACCGCCTTCTTCTACGTTACGCGCCGCACCAAAGAAACGTTTTGGTTTGTGTAAAGCGTTCGCATCAACACCACCAGTTAGTACCTTACCTGATGAAGGGATAACGGTATTGTAAGCACGAGCAAGACGCGTGATTGAATCAAGTAAGATAACCACATCTTTTTTGTGTTCAACAAGGCGCTTCGCTTTTTCAATTACCATTTCAGCAACTTGAACGTGACGACTCGCTGGCTCATCAAATGTTGAAGCAATTACTTCACCTTTAACAAGACGCTGCATCTCTGTTACTTCTTCTGGACGCTCGTCGATTAGAAGAACCATAAGCTCACAATCAGGCTGGTTGTAGCTAATTGATTGTGCAATGTTTTGCAGTAGCATCGTTTTACCCGCTTTTGGCGGAGCAACGATTAGCGCACGTTGGCCTTTACCAATTGGTGAGGCTAAATCAAGTACACGTGCTGTGATGTCTTCAGTACTACCGTTACCACGTTCCATACGTAAACGTTCGTTTGCGTGAAGTGGGGTAAGGTTTTCAAAAAGAATTTTTGTGCGAGAGTTTTCAGGTTTGTCGAAGTTTACTTCATTTACTTTTAATAATGCGAAGTAACGTTCACCGTCTTTAGGTGGACGAATAAGACCTGAAATAGAGTCACCAGTACGCATGCTGAATCGACGGATTTGACTCGGTGATACATAAATATCATCTGGACCGGCTAAGTAAGATGCTTCTGATGATCTTAAGAAACCAAAACCATCTTGTAAGATTTCTAAAACACCGCCGCCATAGATGTTTTCACCGCTTTTAGCGTGCGCTTTCAAAATGGCGAAAATAATGTCTTGTTTTCTTAAACGGGCTACGTTTTCGAGCCCCATGGACTCAGCTAAGTTTACAAGCTCTTTGATAGACTTGTCTTTTAATTCGCGTAAATGCATATTGGTGGGTTCTTTATTACAATTGTCATACTCAAAATCATCGTTAGATACATGAGTGAGGTTTGTTGGTATAACTAAGGATTAGTTGGCTTTATAAACTAGCAGGTCACTAGCAAGGCGTCCAGTCTTTAAACAAAATAAAGCTAAAAAAAGGGCAAAAAGCCCTTTTTTTATATTTTCATTAGATGTTGTTTTCTAAAAACTCTACTAATTGAGTCTTAGAAAGAGCGCCAACTTTAGTTGCTGCAACTTGGCCATCTTTGAAAAGAAGTAATGTAGGGATACCACGGATACCAAACTTAGGTGGTGTGCCCGCGTTTTGGTCGATGTTAAGTTTTGCAACTGTAACACGGCCATCAAACTCGCCAGCTACTTCGTCAAGAATAGGGGCGATCATTTTACAAGGTCCGCACCATTCAGCCCAAAAATCAACAAGTACAGGTTTGTCTGATTGTAGTACGTCAGCTTCAAAGCTATCGTCAGTTAATTGAATAATTTTCTCGCTCATTGCGATCTCCGATTAGTTAGGCGAAATATTTAATGCGTATTTAAACACTCTTGTTTCTTATTGCAAGTTTAAACGTTATGCTTAAACGCTATGACTAAGACACATTTGACCGATAAAAAGTTTTCAGACTTTGCTATCGCACCGGAAGTGGTTGCCGGTTTAACCGAAAATGGGTTTGAATATTGCACACCCATTCAAGCGAAATGCCTACCTTTTATTTGTGAAGGCCGCGATATTGCGGGCCAAGCACAAACGGGTACGGGCAAAACGTTGGCGTTTTTAACTGCCACGTGCCATCGGTTATTACAATCTAGCAAAGCACCTAGTAAACATCCAAGAGCCCTGATCATGGCCCCAACAAGGGAGCTGGCGATTCAGATACACAAAGATGCAAAAATTTTAGCGCCACACTGTAATCTTAACTTAGGTTTAGTATATGGTGGCGAAGATTACGAAAAACAACGTGCACAACTAGAAAAAGGCGTGGATATTTTAATTGGGACCACCGGACGCCTTATCGATCTTTATAAACAGGGCTGTTACACCCTGAATGAAATTGAAGTTGTGGTGCTTGATGAAGCAGATCGTATGTTCGATTTAGGCTTCATAAAAGATATTCGTTATATGTTTAGACGCATGCCAGAAACGTCTGAGCGCTTAAACCTATTGTTTTCTGCAACCTTGTCTTATCGCGTGCAGGAATTAGCGTTTGAACATATGACTAACCCTGAGCATGTACAAGTCGAGCCTGATGTAAAAACAGGTAAGCGTATTCAGGAAGAGCTGTTCCATCCATCACAAGATGACAAAATTAAGTTACTGTTAACTTTAATTGAAGAAGAATGGCCAGAGAAAGCAATTGTGTTTGCAAATACGAAACACAGTTGTGAGAATGTCTATGCATGGATGAAAGCGGATGGTCATCGAGTTGGGTTATTAACCGGTGATGTAAATCAGAAAAAACGTCAATCAATTTTGGCTCAATTTACCAAAGGCGATTTAGACTTTTTAGTAGCAACCGACGTTGCTGCCCGTGGTTTGCATATTCCAGAAGTAAGTCATGTATTTAATTTTGATTTGCCAGATGATTGTGAAGACTATGTACACCGTATTGGCCGTACAGGACGTGCTGGTGCATCAGGACACGCTATTAGCTTTGCCTGTGAACAGTATGCCTATAATCTCCACGAAATTGAGCAATATATAGAACACAGCATTCCATTATCACATTATGATAAAAGTGCATTGCTTGATGATTTAACTAAGCCTACTATTCAGAAAAAGCGGAACTATTCTACAGGCCCACGTAGTCGTAATAACAACGGACGTCGACCAAATAATAGTTACCAGAAATCACGGTCGTAATAAGCGACCGTTGTTGAAGACTTAGTAGTAACTAGAGGTTTTTGAACGGTGGGGCAACTTCAACCGCAAAAAAATGTGTATGCAGTAATCGACTTAGGATCAAATAGCTTTCATATGCTGATCGCTAAATCGATTGCTGGCGGTCTGCAAACGATCGGTCGAGTCAAACGTAAAGTAAGGCTTGCTGCAGGACTTGATGAAAACAACGTCCTAAGTACAGAAGCCATGCAACGAGGCTGGGAATGTCTAGCCTTGTTCGCTGAACGTCTACAAGACATACCAAAGAAAAACATCACAATTGTTGCGACCGCAACTTTACGTCTTGCTACTAACGCTGATGTATTCAAGCAAAAAGCTGAACAGATCCTTGGTCATAAAATCAATGTCATCAGCGGTGAGTTAGAAGCAAAGACAATCTATAAAGGTGTGGCGCATACCTCAGCTTGTAGCGGCAAACAACTGGTGATCGATATTGGCGGCGCGAGTACTGAAGTCGTGATCGGCCAAGGTTTTGATGCACTGCACTATAAAAGCCTGCATATGGGGTGTGTTACCTTCCTAGAACGCTACTTTAAAGATCAAAAACTCAGTAACGAAAATTTTGCTGCAGCAATTAAAGCGGCTAGTGATGTGGTTGCTGAAATTGTTGATGAATACCAAGCAACGGGCTGGCAAATAGCGAGCGGTGCATCGGGTACTGTGCAAGCTATTCAAGAGATCATGGTTGCACAAAACCAAGATGAGCTTTTAACGCTCGATAAACTCCTCGCCATTAAAGAACAATCAGTACAATTTGACACTATTGCTGATCTTGAGCTTGCAGGCTTGAGCGAAGAGCGCCGTCTAGTGTTTGTTTCTGGCCTCGCTATTTTGATCGCATTGTTTGAATCGTTAGATATAAAACAAATGGGTCTTGCTCGCGGCGCATTACGCGAAGGTGTTTTATACAGCATGGTGCCAGAGCTTCATAACCACGACATTCGAAAACGAACTGTTGATGGCTTAATGAATCGCTATCATGTTGATCAAAAACAAGCGTGCCGTGTTGCGCAACTAGCAGAGCAATTGGCAAAAAGCGTCATGGGGCAATGGCAGTCAATAGATGATAACGCAATCGCATTATTAAGAACGGTTGCAAAACTGCACGAGATTGGCTTACTGATAGAGTATAAGCTTTATCATAAGCACACAGCTTACATTATAGAAAACACAGATATGCCAGGATTCTCACAATCTGAGCATAAACTGATCACAGCTGTTGCTAATGAGCATCGTGCTGATCTTGTTAAAAACAGCTTTGCTCACTTAGGTTGTCATCAAGTACTCGCAGAATGTTTAACAAGAGTTGTGCGGATCGCCGTGATCTTATCAATGCGTCGCCAAGATGATGTACTGCCAGCGATAGATCTTAGTGTTAATGAAAACACCCTCACACTGACATTTGATGGCGATTGGTTAAAATATCACCCATTAATGGCCAGTGAACTACAACTAGAGTCCAAGCTACAAGCAAAAGTAGGTTGGAAGCTTATAGTAAAATAACGTTAAAAGGCCCTTTGGGGCCTTTTTTAGTGCTGTTTTTGCGCGTTTCGTTCGTATTTTGTGCGAACAGTCATTTTTTTCATAAAAACTTAAAAAAACAGTTGATCTCAATTCGGATC
>NZ_JARLUU010000002.1:0-876644 GCF_037162425.1 Pseudoalteromonas sp. Hal040
TGTACTGATCTGCAAGTCACATCATCAGAGATAGAACAAACGACACTCGCCACAGGTAACTACCTTCGCTTTAGTGGCAAAGGTGCAATGCCACAAACCGTTATCGATGTTTGGGGTCAAGTTTGGCAGTACTTTAGTAATGAACAGTGCCCGCATATTCGAGCATATAAAACTGACTATGAGTTTTATAAAAGCAGTGAAGAAGTTGAAGTATTCATTTCGGTTGAATAACGCCAAACCCTATTTTTAGTGTAAAGCCCCATTACAGATAAAGCCGCTTATTGCGGCTTTTTATTTGCTAAAAGGTATATTAATCCTTGTTGTTATCTTCAAGAATAAGATTCTTTAAAATGGGTCGTACAACGACCAAGATTAAAGTAATAAGTACTATCGCGGCCATTATTATGCGAACTAATCGGAGAAACCATTCAGTTTGATGAATAGGCCTATTTTCCTTTGCTTCTTGTGATTCAAGTAAGGCACATGCTTGTGGTATTGAACTAAATGTATCTTTATTTGGATAATCAAAGACGAAACCTACTTTAGCAAGTGCTAGCCTCGCTTGGTCTGAATGAAGAACATCGACGTACAAAATATGATTTTTAATATCAGCCTTGTAAGGGATCTCTTCAACGTCCAGTACATCAACTATCTTGACAGCATTGACTAAGCGCATATCTTGTACCAAAGGCCGGTATTCAGGAGCTCGAGACCATATAATTACAAATATAGCGAACCCCAAGGATAAACATAATAACCCCCACAAGGTGTAACGCTTAGGTAGCAACTCTAATATATGCGGCGGTTTATTGCTCATTATGACTTCCAATTCAATAAGTTAACTTTCATAATATAAAAGTTTTGATACGTAAAAAAGTAGTTATATACAAATAACCATCATTTAAGTTACTGTGGATTCGTAACTTTTAGTCACCAATAAGGATGTTGTTGTGTATAAATTACTACTCTTTGCGAGTCTATTTCTCGCTGTTTTTTCTACCAGCGCAGCGAAAATTATCGATGATGAACACGTCACAAAAGAAACAGACTGCTTCACAGGCATCTTTGCTAACTATGATTCGTGGCACCAATTTATTGCGCAAAAGAATAAACGCAAAGCTAAAAACGAAGAGGCATACTTAAAGCGTATTAAAGCCTTTGAAGAAACCTTTCCACAAGATATGTTCGATAACTTTAAAGCTAATTTAACCTGCCATAATTTTAAATATCAGGTCGATAATGTTGAGGTACTTGGTTATATCATCAAACCTAAAGTCATCAAGAATAAGCTTCCAGTATTAATTTATAACCGCGGCGGCAATGGTAATTTTGGCAATGTTTATTTTGCAGCAATGATGCGTAATTTATTTCCTTTAGCAGAGCAAGGCTTTGTGCTTATCGGCAGCCAATACCGCGGTACATCAACTAAAAATGATGATTTAGATGAGTTTGGCGGCAAAGATGTTAACGACGTACTTGCGCTTATTGATTTTATTCCGCACATAGCAAGCGCAGATGAAAACCGTATTGGTATGTTAGGAGTAAGTAGAGGCGGCATGCAAACCCACCTTGCGATGCAACACACAAACAAGATTAAAGCCATTGCAACCATTGCGGGGGCGACCGATTTAGTCAAAGAGCTTACGTTTAGACCTAACATGGAAAAAAACGTGTATGTGCGTCGTATCCCCAATTATAAAGAGAACAAACAAGCAGAGCTTGAAGCACGCTCTGTTATGAACTGGGTTGATAAGCTATCGCCTAAAGTGCCCATATTACTTATTCATGGCAGTGACGATAAACGAGTATCGGTCGAGAACTCAATTCAATTTGCCAAAGCGCTAGATAAGCATCAAATACCCCATAAACTCGTGGTGTATGACGGTGACAATCACTTTTTAATGGACCATAAAGAACAACTAGAATCAGAACTAGTTAATTGGTTTAACACCTATTTGTAACTTTGTTTTAAAAGTAAGAAGGGCCAAATAAGGCCCTGTTTTGCCATTACTTAGCCATATCAAAATGATTAAAAGCCCCATCTAGTGCACTGCGAACGGATTGTTTTGCGTTTTGTTCATGGTCAGCTCCTTTGTTGATGTGGTGCTGCCAGGTAAGATCGTTTGGTGCATGCTTTTGAAGAGCATTCACTAAGCCATTAAATGCACCGGTTATGATTGGATTCTCATCACCACCTAATGTGACATAAAAATAGTGGGTGTTGCCTGCTGTATTAGGTAAGCTTTTACTGAACTGTTTTACGACAACATTATCGTCATACCAAGCCGCAGGGCTAAAAGCAAAGTATGCATTAAATAACTCTGGTTTAGTAACCATGGTATATAACACAAAGCTACCTCCCGCCGAAAAACCTGTTAGTGTGCGCTGCCCGCTAATACGGTACTCTCCCTCTAAATAGGGTATTAGCTCTGTTTCAATAAACTTTAAAAACACATCAGCTTTACCAAATATTTCTCGTTGATTTTGATTGATTGGGCGCGCTTCTATCGCCACATCCTTACGGGCGTAAGGTGGCACTAAATCACGATTTCGTGTGTCATGCCAAAAAAGGTTCGGGATGGCCACGAGAATAACCTCATGCTTGTCATCGGTGCTTTCAAGAAAACTTAAAGCGTCATCCCAAGTATCAAGGTTAAAATTGCCGTCAGTTTTAATTATGAGCGGATAAGCTTTGTTAGGGTTGTAGTTTTTGGGCAAGCGAATGAAAACTCGGCGCATTTCTGAAAGCGCATTCGACTTGATATCTATATCAATAAAGCGTGAACTATAGTGCTGTTGGTATTTCATCGCGATATACAAGCCTGTAGCTAACAAAACAAATGTAATAAGCCAAGCTAGATACTGAAATCTAAATTTTAGTAATGCCATTTTATCCCCTTAATCAATAACTTAATGACACTACTTCAATTATAAATATTAGTTAATAAGACAATTGTAACAGGGTATTAGTTAGCCTCTTTCACCGACTTAACTGTGATACAAGATATTCATTACACACTTCGATCGATAATCCAATAGCTCGCAGCCGCCATTGCCAGCACTGATAGTTTGCTTCAAACATTTGATAGCTTTCATCTAATCGCTTTCTTGTGTAACGGGGGTTTACAGTTTGCATAAAAAAACCGCAGCTTAAAATCTAAGCTGCGGTTTTTTTAATAAAGCATATTTACTTGTTAAGTAGATGCTTTTCGAAGAAGTTAGCCATCATAGTGTGATAGTGTAGGGTAGTGCCTTCACCTTCACGGAGGCTGTGAGAACGGTTCGGGTAAGAGAAAAACTCGAACTGTTTATTGTGCTTAACTAATTCGTTAATTAAACGCTCTGAACCTTGGTAGTGTACGTTATCATCTCCGGTACCGTGGATCAGTAGCAACTTACCTTGCAGGTCTTTTGCAAAGGTGAGCGGAGACGTGTTGTCGTAACTTTCAGGATCGGTATTTGGGTTACCCGCATAGCGCTCTTGGTAGATAGTATCGTACAAGCGAATATCTGGCACAGGGGCTGAGGCAATCCCAACTTTATATTTATCACCATGGCGGAATAACAAATTAAGCGTTGAACTACCACCACCTGAGTGACCCCATACACCAACACGGTCGGTATCAATGACATCCCAACGTTTTGCCATTGCATCAAGGGCGTCAACTTGGTCACGCACAGTAATAGAGCCTATTTTTTTGTAGATAGACTTACGCCAATCTCTGCCCTTTGGTGCGCGTGTGCCGCGGTTATCAACAGAGGCAACAATAAAGCCTTGCTGAGTTAGATACGACTTGTATAAGTAACTGTCGCCTTCCCAACGGTCTTGTACTGTTGATCCCCATGGCTCACCATAGACATAGAAAACGATTGGGTATTTTTTGCTTTTATCCATATTCGCAGGGAACATGATGTAGCCATCAAGCTCAACACCATCGCGCGCATTAACCGTAAAGAACTCGTGAGTCGGTAATTGCTCAGTCGCTAATTTCTCTTTTAATGCTTTGTTCTCAACTAAGGTTTTCACATTGCTGTGATCGCTTACTTTGATGATCTCTTTCATTGGTGGCGTGCCAAACTTAGAGAAGGTATGCATTGCCCAAGAGGTATCTTTAGACATGTAATAGCTGTTTGAACCATCGAATGACGCTGGCGTTACACGCATTGGCTTAGAGCTGCCATCAAGCGAGGTACGGAATAAATAACGCTGGCCTGGATCATCCGGTGATGCAGTAAAGTACATAACGTTTTTATCTTCGTTGAGCGCTAGCATATCAATGATGTCGTACTCGCCCGGTGTTAAATCAACAACCGTTTTGCCATCGCGAGATACACGGTATAAATGGCGCCAACCATCACGCTCGCTGTGCCAAATAAAGAACTTACCGTCTTTTGACCAGTTTGCTTTATAAAACCATTCAATAAAGGCATCGTCTTTATCTTCAAGAATTTTAGTCAGCTGTTGTTTTTGCCAGTCGAATAACCAAACCATGTTGTGGCTTTGCGGGCGGTTAAGATCTTGGATCATCAAAGATTCACCTGTGCCTGCCCAGCTAATACGTGGAATATAACGATCGCGATTATCGCCACCTAGTTCAGCCCAACGGGTTTTCTTGTCGCTAAGACTTACCACACCCACTTTAACAGCAGAATTCATCTCGCCGGCTTTTGGATACGGAAATTCTTTAAGGGTAGGGTAGAGATCATCAGTGTTATTGATCATGGTGAAGTATTTCACACCACTGGTATCAAGCTGCCAATAGGCAATTGATTTGTTGTCTGGACTCCAGCGGAAACCATCACGAATGGTAAATTCTTCTTCGTATACCCAGTCAAAATTACCATTAACAATGGTGTCGTTACCATCAGTGGTTAAAGCAGTCACAGCCTTGCTACCCACTTTTTCCATGTAGATGTTGTTATCACGCACGTAAGCTACTTTTGAGCTATCAGGTGAGAACTTAGCAAACATCAGCTTTTTCGCTTCGATGCTTTCGCCACCTAACTGATATAGCGAATCAGTTTCGAGGTTTAAAAGCCAAAAATCACCACGACTACGTGAGCGCCACACTTGCTCGCCATTGGTAAAAACCATCAGCCATTTACCATCTTTAGACCATTGGTAGCTTTCAACGGTGAGTGGCTCTTTATCACCTTTGGGAATTAATTTTTCGTAGCTAACAAGTACCTTACGACCCGTCCCATCGGCGTTATAAAACACAATATCATTGCCTTTTACGCCGTGCTCATCGTCTTTAGCTTTGTCGTCTTGGTTGTTTTTATCGCTTTCGCGCTCTTCAAGTACCGTATAACCAGTACCATCATCGAGCCACGTAAAATAGGTGCTACGCTCAGCTTTAAAGTCTTTTTCTTTATAAATTTGTTCAAGCGAGAGCGGATTAGCCGTTGCGTTCACTGTTGCTGATGGGGTGCTCGCTTGCTCAGTACTTGAGCATGCTTGCAAACCTAAACCCGCAACCACAGCAAACGCAAGGGTTGATGTTTTTATTAAGTTCATTTTGTTGTTCCTAGGTTTTAACTTACCTAGCGTACCAAAATAAACTTATAAAATCTGAGCTTTTATCGTGTTATCAGGGGGTTGAACTTAAACTTAATCGTCCCACAAGAACATACTGGCTTGCTTGTTGGCAATACGTAGTTCGTAGATATCACTACAAGAGCGCATCGCCGCACCATAGCAAACATGTAACGGCAATAAGTGCTCTTCACGAGGGTGACTAAAACGCGCCGCAGGGGCCATTTGCCACTCTAATAACTTAGCTTGTCGCTGCTGCTCACTCAGCTCAGTATTGCCACATACATCGACTAACCATTGCTCAAAAGCGATATTTTGCGCTTTAATTTCAGCTGTTTCAGGCGTAAAAAATGCGCGCATATTATGAAAAGTAAAGCCAGAACCAATGATCAATAAATTATCGTAATCAAGCTGTTGTAAAGCCTCACCTATCGCTAGGTGTAAGCTTGGCTCAAGGCTTGGATGTAAGGACAATTGCACACAAGGTATATCTGCCTCTGGATACATAATCTTCAAAGGCACATACATACCGTGATCAAAGCCACGAGATGGGTTTAATGTGCTATCGATATTAGCCTTTGCCAATGCTTGATGTACTTTTTCGGCAAGGGCTGGTTCGCCAGGGCTTGGGTACTCAATACTGTAAGCAGGCTCAGGAAAACCATAGTAATCATAAATTAGTTCAGGAGCAGCACTCGAAGTAATGCTAATTGGGTTCGCTTCCCAGTGTGCACTCACCATCAAAATAGCTGATGGCTTTTTAATTTTTGCTGCAATAGACTGCAAGCATGTGACCATATCGGCATGACTTGGATCGCCAAGTAAAGGCATAGGACCGCCGCCATGTGAAACAAAGAAAACGCGTGGCTTTTGCATAAATGTGCTCCTTAAATATGCTTTTCATACCAATTCGCTTAATTAAGTAGTCTATTTTGAGGCAAGGAAACCTCGTTGATAACAAGGCAAAAATTTCGTTATTTAGTTGTTCTAAATCAGAAATTTTTAACGCAGGTAGCGACAGGTTTAATCCCTCAAAATGATTAAGTATTATTGCGCATTGGTATCTCTATAGTGCACGCACAGAGGTACAATAACTAGCCACAAAAACGCACAACTAAGGTGTGAATTTACACACCACTAGTTTGTAAGTACTAACTTAATTGCCAAGCAACGTTCATGGCAGGGACTTGCCCTTTTAAGCCACCTTCGAGAGGTTCTTTACACAGTAATGTTAGTTGATAAAAAGCATCGTAATGCTGATGTAGTTCATCGGCGACCACACTAAACGGCGGGCCCGAAAACTCACTTTGCTGATACTCAAAGACCACCACTAATTGTTTAGCTCTATTGGTTAATTCAAGTAAATGCTGGGTATAGCGAATGCGCACTGGCTTTGGTAGCGCAACTAAGGCGGCACGGTCATAAACTGCGTTGATAGGGCCAATTTCATTCGCCGTAAGTGCAAAAATATCACCCACCCAAACGGTTAGATTTGCGCCTTGGTAACGTAATAGTTCGCCGTGTTGGCTAACTTCGGGTTCTAGCTTTAACTCATCAAATAACTGCTTAATGGCTATCTCACTAAGTTCTGCCCCAACAACACGCATTCCTTGCGCTAGCAAATAATGAATGTCGTGAGTTTTTCCGCACAGTGGCACAAAAACAGTATCGCCTTGCTGTAAATTCAAGTTAGTAAAATACTGATCTAGATAACGGTTAACGTCTCCTTCATGAAAACCAATTTCGTTATTTTCCCAACGTTGATGCCAATGCTTTGCGTCCATTACATACTCCTAAATAAATTGAATGAATTGAGCTGATAAATATATTCAGACACCAAAAAGTAGGTGAGTTACAGCACTTTTTAAGCGGGCTTGAAGTGGGTTTGCTGTTTTCGTAGCCATTATCCCCATCCCTAAAGCGGGCTGCATAACAAAAAATGGCATACATACACTAGCTAATCCAAATATACATGCAGCGATTAAGGTGGGCTGTTCAAGCCAAGCAATACCGACCAATAATATAAATAGAAACGAAAATAAAACACCAATAAAGTAGTGTAAACACCAGCCAAACACGCACTCAAACTGCTTAACTGGACTAGTTGCTATATTCAGGTGCTTAAACTTTCCATCTAATAAACCCAAGCCCCAACGGCCAACTAAACAAAAGTTTAATGACGATATCTTAAACACTTTAGCCAGCAGAAAAGCATAAAGATCAATGAACAAAGTCGCCGCTATGCCTACAAAAGTTATCACATAAATATCATTAACACTCATAATTAGATGCTCTTAAATGATTTAATAAAAGACATGATATCTAATTGCAAAAATGCTAAAAATATCAAGATAAACAAACTATGATTGCATAAATGAGAACATGATTGACGATATTGCCCTATTCATACAGATTGTTAAACAAGGTGGCCTAAGTAATGCGGCTGAGAGCTTGTCGTTGCCTACCGCAACTGTATCGAGACGCTTGCAACGACTTGAGCAACGCCTAGGCGAGCAGCTTTTAAATCGCTCAGCAAGGCAATGCACGTTAACACAAGCAGGGGAGGTATACTTTCAAAGTTATGTTGAATTAATTGAGCAATTTGAACAAACTCACCGCCAGCTTAATGAGCAAAAAGCACAATTGTCAGGAAAGCTTAAAGTTTTAGCACCGCTGAATATTAGTCATGGTTTCTTAAAGCCGATGTGGCTCGCATTTACTAAACAGTACCCTGATATTCAACTTGAGTTATTGCTTAATAATAAACTTGAAGATCTGAGTAAAAGCCAAGCTGATATAGCAATAAGAGTCGGGCCGCAGGCTGATTCTATGCTCCATCAAAAAAAGTTAGGCAGTGTTGATACCTTATTTGTAAGCACTAAAACATACCTTAATTCGGCACCTGCCATAGAAGAGCCTGCTGATTTAAAGCAGCATAGGTTAATTGGCACCACTTTGAGAAATAAATGGCAGCTAACCAATACAAAAACGAATGCAACTTATACTCACATGTGCCGCTTTGCTACTACGTTTAACGATACTGGATTTGTAAAATACTTAGTTTGTGATGAGCAAGGTATCGCTTTGTTACCTCGGTTTGAGGTTATAGATGAATTAAAATCTCAGCAGCTAGTTCAAGTACTGCCACACTGGCGAGGGGAAAACCGCGACATTTATGCTATCTGGCCAAGCGCACGTTTACTGAGTAAAAAGGCTGCCTGTTTAAAACAGTTTATAACCGACTATATTGCTGAACAATTATAAAGTCTGCCATTGATATTCCATCTGTTTGGCAGTCAGTAGAGCGTGTTCGTAACTAATAAACTCAGCGACTAAAGCTAGGCTCATATCAATGCCAGCAGAAATTCCCCCAGAACTGGTAAACTTACCGTCAGTGACCCAACGAGTATCTGCAATCACGTTAAGATCAGAAAACATAGCAGCTAGCTCAGGTTGATCTTGCCAATGAGTCGTGACATTTTTACCTTTTAAAAGCCCAGTTTTAGCAAGCAAAAACGCCCCCGTACAAACACTCGCAACACGCTTGGTGTTAGTGGCTGTGTGTTTTAACCAAGTAATAACCTCTGCTTTTTCGAGCTCTCGTGTATGGTCGCCACCAACCACAACAAGGAGATCAAGCAAAGGGCAATCAGCAAAGCTGTAATGGGGGTTTACACTATAACCACCACGGGCAAGAACAGGACTATCACTTTCGGCAATTAAACTCACTTGCCAGTCATTATTCGCTAGGCGCTTAGCCGTACTAAACACCTCAAACGGACCTGAGAAATCGAGCACTTCGGCATCATCATAGATGTAAATTCCAATATTCATACAATTGTTCCTATTACGTGGATTTATTTCTCAAGTAAAAAAACGTACTATGCCATTTTTGCAGTTCGTTAATGACATATTATTAAATTGCGCACTGTATACAAACAAAACTTCAAGGCATTGTTAATGCGTTTTTTATTATTATTGAGCGTGCTGCTGGTTGGTTGTAAAACAACACAGCAAAGCGTTGCTGAAATTAGTGAAGTATCGCCGGGCACTATTTATTTTCAGGGCGAAACATCAAAGCAAAATGTTGAAAAGTTCGAACAGTTATTAGTAAGTAGCAGCCAACAAATCAACACCTTGGTTATTAATAGCCAAGGTGGTGATGTGATGGCGGGTTTACATTTAGGTGGTTTGGTTCATGAATATCAACTCAATGTTGTGGTACACGAGCTTTGTGCATCGTCTTGCGCCAATTATGTGCTTACAGCAAGCCCACATGTCCTCGTTGAAGAGCAAGCCGTTATCGGTTGGCATGGCGGCTCATTACAGCCATTATACGTGCCGATGGAGCAGCCCCGCGAGGTCGCTAACTATATAGCAAAATGGCAAACCGCAGAGCGACAATTTTTCGATATTATCAATGTTGAACAAGCGGTTACTATCATAGGGATGATGCCTGGTATTACCGAGAAACGTGATGCTGCTATTTATAGTTACGATACCCAAACCCTGAAGCGTTTAGGGTTACACATTGAGTTTGCTGGTGCGCAAACGGGGATGTCAGCAAGTGGCGAAAAACTAGCGCAGGTATTCGAGCTTGAAGAGTCTGTACTTAACCATTTTTTAATGCTCAACGATATAGTTTCAGCCGAACTTATTAACTAATAAAAAGCCAACATGACGTTGGCTTTTTTGTATCGCATTTAATCTAACTCTAATTGGGCTTTTTCAACACTTTCCGCGGGTAACTCTTTTTGAACAGAAACCCCCAACTCTTTGAACTCAGAGGCCTGCTTAATCAAGTTCCCTTTACCGCGGTACAGCTGAGAAAACGCTTTATCATAGCTTTCTTTGGCGCGATCTAATTGCTTACCAACCCCTTCCATACTGGTTAGGAAACCATTGAGTTTGTTGTAAAAACGCTCTGCACGAGCGGCAAGCTCTTTTGAGTATTTAGTTTGCTCTTCAAAACGCCACAGTTGTTTTACGATATTCAAGCTAGTCAATAAGGTCGTTGGAGTAGCAACTAAAATGTTTTTTTCGATTGCTTGCTGATAAATATCACTTTGGTACTTAAGCGCTTCAACAAATGCAGACTCTATTGGTACAAACATGATCACCACTTCTGGTGAGTTAATACCCGGTAGTCTGTCGTAGGCTTTGCTTGCTAACTCGTTTATACGCGATTGCACCGCCATAACATGCTCTTTAAGCGCTTGCTGCGCCTCAAGCTCTGTATCGGCATTTACATAACGTGTATACGCGTTTAAAGAGGTTTTAGCATCAATAACTAAATGACGTTGTTGAGGTAAATACACCACAACATCTGGTCGTAAACGGCCATCTTCGGTGTTAAACGACACTTCACGCTGATAATCTACTCCAGCACGCAGCCCTGCGCTGTCTAGTACATTTTCAAGCATTAACTCTCCCCAATTACCTTGGGTTTTCTTTTGCCCTTGTAATGCGGTGCTCAGCCTATCAGCTTGTTCAGTGATAGCTTGGCTTTTAGCTTGTAAATGCAATAACTCAGTTTTTAGTGCTGCACGTTGCTTTAGATCTTCAACGTGGATCAATTCCATTTTATCGCGAAAGCCTTTTAGCTCACCTTGAACCGGTTTTAATAATTGCTCAATACTTTCTTGGTTTAAGGTTTTAAAACGTTGTGATTTCTCTTCAAGGATTTGATTTGCGAGATTTTCAAACTCTTTTTTGAGTTGCTCTTTGCTTTCTTTGATATGACTAAGCTGCTCTTTAAAATGCAGTTCTTTTTGCTCTACTGTGCTTCGTAAGGTACTTAAATCAACATCGCGCTGATTAAGTGCAGCTTTTGTATCAGCAAGCTCAGCTTCAACTTGACGCCAAAATTGGTTGTATTGTTGTGCTTGTTTTTCTTGTTCTACGAAACGGGTTTTAAAGTGTTGAGACTCATCACGTTGTTCAGCGTAATCTTGCTGTAGCTGCGAAAGGGTAAGCTGGGTTTCTTGCAATTGCAGCTGCTTTTGTTCTAAATGATTTTGCAGGATTTGCTGGCTATTTTGCAGATCAGTTAACTGATTTTTTAAGCGACTTTTTTGTAGGGCAAAAATGACACCACTAGTAACAGCACCTACAGCAGCACCAAGTACTCCACTTTGCCAATTAATCTGTGTAATTAGCTCTGTAATCATAACGAAAACTCAATAACTTAAAGACACATCATCATAACGAATTAGCGCACAGCAGAGTAGGGGGTTTAGGCATAAAAAAAGCCAGCTCAAGGTGAGCTGGCTCTAACATTACTAAAATTTAGTAACCAAATGGGAAATCAACATAATGCTTATGTAAACTGCAATTTAACAACAAGCATAATAATAGACGCCCCAAAAATTGATTAGTTCAAAAAAACTTTAAAAAAATTTAATTTTTTATCAGTGCGAGCATTTGCTCTTCATCAAACTGAGTGAAACTCATTGATTTTTCGGTAAATAAAGCATCAACAAGGGCTTGCTTATGCTGCTGCATTTTAAATACTTTTTGTTCAATTGAGTTAGCCATAATCAATTTATAAACAAACACAGGGTTCGTTTGGCCAATTCGATAGGCACGATCTGTCGCTTGTTTCTCAACGGCAGGGTTCCACCAAGGATCAAAATGAATCACAGTATCGGCTTGAGTTAGGTTTAACCCTGTACCGCCGGCTTTAAGGCTAATTAAAAACACGGATGTATCACCTTGAGTAAACTCTTCGATAACACGGTCGCGGTGTCTTGTTTGCCCTGTGAGCATACTAAAGCTGATGCCTAATTCATTTAATCGCTCTGCTATCACATCAAGTGCCATGGTGAATTGACTAAATATAATCACCTTTCGACCTTCGCTAAGCATGATAGGCAAATGCTTAGATAACCACTCAAGCTTAGCGCTGCCAGCCTGTGAACTAGGATCAATCAATTTTGGATGACAGCAGATTTGTCTGAGCTTTAACAATGCATCTAAAAAGGCTAGCTTACTTTTTTGCACACCTTGCTGCGCAAATAGGTCGACTAATTTCTGTTCTAAAGATTCAGTGATACCGGTGTAGATTTCTTTTTGTTTGCTTTCAAATTCAAACTCTTTAACTAGCTCAGTCTTCTCTGGTAGCTCTTGCGTTACCTGAGCTTTAGTTCGACGCAAGATAAATGGCATGATCAACGATTTAAGTTCATCTGCACGGGCAACATCGTTATCACGCTCAATAGGCGTTTGAAAATAACTCTTAAAATGTGTTTGCGAACCAAGCAAAGAGGGCATTGCAAAGTCGAGCAAAGATTTAAGCTCAAATAAGTTATTTTCAATAGGCGTGCCGCTTAAGCAAAGCTTAAAGTCAGCATTAAGGCGCTTAACCAAGCGCGAAACCTGCGCGGCATCGTTTTTGATATATTGCGCTTCATCAAGAATGATGTTTTCAAAATACAGCGGCGAATAAAAGGCAATGTCACGTTTCAACAGTGGGTAAGTTGTTAAGATACAATCTGCTTGCGACAACTGTTGTAATTGGTCGCCGCGCGCAGCACCAAATACGGTGGTGATTTTTAAGTTGCTCGCAAACTTATTGATTTCGCTTTGCCAATTACCGACCAAGCTGGTTGGGCAAACAATTAACGTAGGGCCTGCTTGTGGTGATTGCTTGGCATTAGCTAAAAAGGCAATAACTTGTAAGGTTTTACCTAGCCCCATGTCATCTGCCAAAATACCACCAAGTTGATGACGTTTTAAAAAGTTAAGCCAATCAACACCGTGCTGTTGGTACTCACGTAATTGCACACCTTGGTTTAAGCCTTGAATATCGGACTTTTTAATAAGTTGTTGTGAGCTATTTAGTTCAGATAAGTACGCATCGAGTGCATCGTCGACAATATTAACCTTAATTGCTTTTTGCTCGATAAGCTTAGGCAAAAACGATAAAGGCATTAAGATTTCGTCACGGGTTTTAATATGCTCAAAACGTTCACGATAATCATTAAGTTGCATCATCGCGGCCTTTTCTACCACCGCAAAGCGTTTCCCTACTGTAAAGTAATAAAAGCGTTCACTTTGTCTGTTAAGTGACTGATAAGTATTATTATCTGTAACAAATAGTTGCTGAGTTTTGACACCAGAGATCACGATTTTACCAACTATCTGATGGCCTTTACCACGCTCAACTTGCAGTGAAAGTTGTTTTAGAACTTTGCCTACGTCTAACTCATCATTAATCTTCCAACCACGTTTTAATAAGTTTGGAATTATTTCGAACTTTAACCAATGCTCATGAATAACTGATTGTTTATTAAAGATAAACTCTGACTGTAAAGCCCCTTTACATAATTCGAAGCCAAGGTTAGTTAACTCATTTACAACGGTGTTTTCTAATGACTGATTTAGTATATCCGCTGGCGCTTGGCTTAAGTCATACAAAGAGTTTTGATAATTAAACTGCAATGATAAACGAATTGTTCCCTCATCATTATTAATACTGATGACTGGGAATACGGTTCGAGCTAGGCTTTTTTTACTTTGCTTAAATGCATGAGGGATTACACCTTCACCAAAATTATCATTGAGTTGTTGATAAACGCGGTCAAAGTTCTCTGAGTGAATAGCTGGCATATTGGCAAGCAAAGCAATCTCATCTGCCGTTAACGGAGTACGAATACGACCTACCTTTAGTTTTTCAGGGTCAAGGTAAGTAGGGGTGTTGTTTTTAACAATAACCAATTATCTTGCCCAGCAAGCGTCATGCTCAACGACGTTAAGTCTTTGTTTTGTTTCCAATCAAACTCTAGTGCTTGCATGCTATCAGCTTTAATTGCTTGGCGAGAGCGACCTAAAAACAAACGCTGAGTAGCAATTAATTGCTGCAGTGCTGCAAAACCCCATTGGCCTTTTAGCTCTAATTTACCAAGGGCATTTTGAGAACGGATCCAGCTATATAAACGAAAATCCGTTTCTAATAAATCAGTGGGGGTTACAAAACTATTTAACTGCTGCTCAGTAAGGTTACGTCCGAGAGTATAATTATGCTCAGCATCATAATTAGCAATTTTAGGGGTAAGGGTGACAACAGATTTCTCTACATCAAGGACGAATAATAAAACCTGTTTGGCATTATCGTTGGCAATTTGCTTAAGGGTTTTAAGCTCACTAAACCAGTCGTTAATGATGTAGTCTTCACCATAATCGCCAGAATGTTCTATTTTGAGCTTAAGGAGCACAGCCGCAATATGACGGCATTTGGTTTTAGAGCCACAAGTACAATGTGAATCGACCGAAAAGCCACTTGGTAATTTACTGATCTCAATATGCTGTGTGAAGGTATTTCCTTCGTTACCAAACATAGATGCATCGATAACACTAAAATCACTGTTATGTTCTAACCAATTGATTTGGCCGTTCTGGTGATACTCTTTTGCTTTGCTTAACACATGTGGCTTAAACAGCTGTTTAATGAAGCGCTCAGACAGAGGAAACTGAGTTTCTTGCTCTTGTTTGATTTCTTCAAAGATAGCTAATAAGTCATTTTTGGATAAGTTAGCAGACATAACGCTTTTGGCAGTTAAAACAAAAAATAATTCTGCCAGTATATGATCGATCGGCCCAGAGCTAAAGCACTATTGAGCAATATTAGACTGGTTGGAGCTGATAACTTGGTAAAAAACTGTATTTAGATAAAGTAAATGCGAAAAAGTGAAAGGCTGAGCATTTAACAAACAACAATCGCACAAGATATAAACAGGTTAATAACAAGGTGGGGGCTTTACAGATCGTTTTTTTACTAACCAAGCAGGGTAAAGTGCAAAAAAGCCTGTAAAGGGGCGATAAGTTAGTAAAAAATTGATCTGAAAACCCAAATAGAGCTGTATTTAGCTTTTTCAGATCATCATTTTACTAACAAAAAGGAAGAGCAGATCACGCTTTTACTAACTGTAAAAGCGCGATAGATCATTATTTTACTAACTAGTTAAAGCTATTTAAAAGTTTAGTTAGCTGCTCTAAGCGTTTGTCTGTCATCACTTTATTATCGATTTTAACAGATAAATCACCGCTTTTGATATTGCGTTGTACGCTAACAAACTCACTGTCGATAAGCGCTTCACGACGGCTAGGGGCTGCTGGTTCAGCGGTTAATAGCTTAGTAATTGCAAGAGCACGTTTATCATCGCTAGTCATTTGCGCAATTTCGGCATCACTACTTACGTCATTAACTAGCTTGGTGAACAGTTGCTCATCACGCTCTTTAGCGCTAATAAGCTTTTTAGCCACTTCACGGCCAACATGGTTCGCCGTAGGGTAGAGACTTAAAACCGACGCTGGTAGGTTCTCGTAGGCTTTGATAGCGTCAGCAATGGCGGTGTGTGATACCCCCTCAATTGCTGCAATCTCACGATAAGAGCCTTTTTTACCTTCAGAAATAAGCTCATCACGGGTCTGTTGATAAGCTTGACCAAGCTCCCATAGACTTGGCGCAATGTATTGATCTGATGATACAGCAAGAATTTTAGCATCTTGATCTGTGAAATCTTCAGAGCTTAGAACTAAGTAATCAGAGTTACTTAATATACATGCTTTACGACGACGAGAGCCTGCTAATACAAGCATTTCATCACCTTTATCCCAACATAGGGCAGGGTGCTGGTTACGGCCGTCTTCGGCAATTGCAGGTAGAATATCAGCAACTGACTTTTCATTTAGCAATGATTGTACTCGGCGGTTTTTACCATATACCTTTGTTTTAGCTTCGATTTCTGAGCTTGGAATGACCTTACACACTAAAGTTATTTGGCGATTAGGATCGCTTGGAGCAGGCATACTGATAACATCACCAGCAGAAGCTTGCTCTAGTAAAGCATCTAAACTGCTGCTTTCGATAGACGTTGAAAAAGGGTCTAAGCTGGTATCGTTTTTACGTTTTTTAGCCATTTTTATTAATTACCTTACTTAGCTGGATTGAGAGTCGATTGAGTTGATTGCCAATTCGAACGGATCAGCATTTCAAGTTCATCAACCACATCTTTGATATTTTCTTGAGCGCGGAGTAATGACTCACGACTCGCCAGGCTATCTGACGTTTTTTGATCAAAAATGGTATTAAAAGATGATGAGCTGGCAGTAATTGCCGAACTATGATTAATTGGATAGCTCATAACTTGGCGTCCAAAGGCACTACGTACATCTTTAACGATGTCGCGCTGTGAGTGGTTACCTTTAACATAGTTAGTCACTAAGAATTGCATAAAATCCCAGCCTTCGTGACCAAGGGCTGCAACTGTATGGTAAATCTCACCTAAACGTTTTAAATATTTGTTGTTTGCATCAAAATCAACAGCCTCTGGATGAACAGGAATAAGCATCGATGTTGAAGCCATTAATGCGTTATAAAACATAAAGTTAAGAGATGGAGCTGTATCAATTAAAATAATATCAAATTGATCTTTTACCGGTTCAATAACTTTTTCTAGCAGTTTATGATAATGACGTGTTTTATCGTAACTAGAGCTATCTTTTAATAAAGTTGCTGTTTCATGTTCAAAATAAAAGTCGTCCATACCAGATGGTAAAATACGAATATTTGGAATATGAGTAGGTAGGAAAGAGTTGCTCACTAACTCATCCCAGGTTTCATTTTCTTCAAGCTCAATGCAATCACGCATTAAATCACCAACTGTAATTGGATCAGGCTCACTTGGAGGGAAGAAACTTGACGAAGAACCTTGTGGATCAAGATCAATAATACCAATTCTATAACGTTTAATATTGGTCGTTGCTAGGGCCGCTGCAATATTCACCATACTAGTCGTTTTACCACAACCACCTTTAAGTGAATTGATCACAATTACTTGCAATTTATCATCAGGAGTACGGTGATCAGGCTTAATATCCATGATATCGGCCATCGCAAAAATATTTACAAGTGTGTAAGCATAGTGGCCATTCGCACCACGTTTGATATTAAGTTCGTCAAAATCACCATTATCATGACGTCTTTTTAAAGTGCGATTATTACAGCCTAATAAATCAGCAGCTGCTTTTTGGGTGTAAGTACGAAGTTCTTTTTCTTCAGACTTAAGGTGGGCACGATAATGTTGAATACGTCCTTCTAGCGATTTTTCAGCAACTTCTGCCGTCGCTTTTAGTAACCTATAGGTGGCTAGCGCATTATTATTGATAGACATACTTTCTTCCTCAAAGTTATGCTTTAAGTATAATGTCCATTCAAATTGCTGTAAACAAGTATTTAAGACGACATGCCTTTTATTAATAAGACATTTAATAAAAATTTGTAACTTTACTGATGCTAAGTATAAATAAGTAAGTTTAATATCGGTTAAGTATATAGGTATATAAGGTTAAGATGCTAAAATAGAATAATATCTAGCTGATTTAATTGAATATTTTATAAAATAGCGGATCATAGTTTTACTTGGTTAAGATCAGATCTCTTATTACTCACAGATCAGCTTATTACTAAGTAAAAAACAGGCTTTTGAGTTATGCACAGTTTAATCACTAAATTACTCACAAATATGCATGAGTAGATCATAATTTTACTAACTAAATTAGAAAGTTATGCACTGAGAACTCGGTAAACTAATGCATTTAGTTAGTATGGATCTGATCTATAGTTGGTACAGATCAGATCTATGCTAACTTGAACTTGGTTTATCCACATGCCTTTTCAAAAATGGAGATTTATGTCGTGTTAATTAGCCTTAACAAGGCGATTCACAGGACATAATTTGAACTGAGTTAGTAAAATCACGACCTATCAACTATAACTTAGTAAAAATCTGATCTGAAAATTAGCTTTTACGTATGAGTTAGTATAAAACTGATCCTAAGAAATTAATTAAGATCGGATCAAGTTTATACTAACTTAAACATTTAACTTTTGAAGTTTTATGTGTTGTTATTAACTGTCGAAGAAAAATTGGAAATAAGAACAATGAGCCGAAAGGTCAACATCTCGGTAGATAACTTACCCGATACATTACGCGGGCAGATCCACGGGGTGGAAAGTGCAATAGATAATGAAAGTCTTGCACTATTTACAGACAACAAAGATGTGCGCGTTTCAATTGAAAATGCTGCACATGGTTTGAGAGCTTACTCAAATACTTTTAATCATTATGATTTATGGGGACGTTTTGTCCGTTCTGGTCATAAGAAGCTTCCGGTTGAAGAAGCACCAAAGAAAACCATCGTAACAAGAAGAATCTCTGAAAAAGTTGACGGCATTCTTTATGATGGCGAAATCAAAATTACGCCAGCGGTAGTAAGCACAAGAAAAGATGGTGAAGATGTTGAATATCTTGTTTGGCCATCTGATCGTGAAGAAAAGGTCGAGCGTGCCTTAATTCGTTTAGCCTCTAAAGGTAAAATTGTAAAAATTAATTTTAAATCGGGTATTCAATACGCGGTTGTTTTTTCAATGAATGAATTAGCGCAAGAGCTGAAAGCGGTTGGCCAGTCAATGCCGTATCCGCAAATCAAAGAATCATTAGAAGCTTTACAAGGTTCTAAACTTTCTTTTAGATACTCAGCAACCGACACTCGCAATTCTGATATTGATGATTCATTTTACGAATCGAATATGAACTTTTTGTCGTCACTTCACTTTAGTGGTAAAAAAGGGCAAGGCGGAAACGTAAAGTGTGTTGCATGTTTAAATGCCTTCGTTCATAACATGATCGATAACCTTGAATATAAAGGTTATTACTTTAATAGTGCGCAAGAATTAAAACGCGGTTTGTCACGTTGGATGATGCTTCGTTTATATCATTTATGGCGTTATGCGGCACCGGGTAAGACCTACCATTTCCGACTATTATCAATCATGGAAAAATACGGCTCTATCTATTCGACAGATGAAATTACAGAAAATAAATTAAAAGCTTTGCGTCGTGATATGACGACAACAATGAAAGATTTAATAGAGAAAGGTGCAATCTCTGAATATAACATTACCAATGTTAAAGATGACAAAACAGGTAATATTATTGATTACACTTACGAGATGCATCCGTCTGACCAATTTTGTGATGAGATCCTTACCCTTAATAAGCATAACAAGCGAATCGAAATTCAAGGTGGAAAACGTATCGTTGAGAATGCGGTATTAATCGATGAAGACAAAATTGAAGAAATAGTCGAAGACTAATTTCTTTAATACTCTCTACTATATAGAAAAGGCCACTGATGTGGCCTTTTTAACATAATCAATCTGTTACTTGTTCTAAGTAAAGTCTATCTACTAAGAAATCATATTCTCTTTTACGAGGGTGGCTCTCAGGTTTTTGATAATCAGTTAATGTACCAAGTTTTACATCAGGTTCTGGATTGATCAAAATAAAAGGTAAAGCAGCACTAACATGATATCGGTTTTGAGCGGTATATCTTACATTAACTTGTGGGCTAACTCTTGTTGGCCTGCGAATTCGTAATTTTTCTTTATCACCTAAACTTGCAACACGACTTTGTTCTTGTGCAACTAGCGCTTGCCAAGAGTGTTGGTCGATCATTCTTGGATTAGAATAACTAGCCGATTTATCCAACATTGCTAAAGCCATTTTTTTTGTTAGCGTTTTAGTTGCATGTTTGTGCATCCAAGTAAAACGAACAGAGTAGGGCGATTCAGTTTCAAAATGAATCTTACGATATGCAGCAAGTGTAATGAGATTAGGCACAGCATTGTGGACCGCTTCAAACCGCGCATTATTATTATCGATAGCTATTACACTATTTTTAAAATCAGCTTTGGCTTTATTTAACTGATTTATCCTTGCAATGAAATGTTGCTTATCGACATCTTTTAAAACTAATAAGCCTGGATGTCTTTTTAAAACTCGACTACTTAATCCTGTCTTTTTATAAAAATCACCAAAGGAATTTAGAATTAATTTATGAGCATCATCGCCTTCAATTTTATGTACACTAATTGAAGAAGGAACTTTCTTTTCGTCGTTTATATCGATATCAGGCAGTTGATAATATGATGCCTTATGAAAACCCACTTCCTTTAATTCTTCACAAAACAAATGAGTTAATTCACTTACTAAATCAAACTGACTGCGTATTTCTAACTTGGAACTCATAGGAACACATCTTACTTAAAGCTGATTTAATTCTAACCTTATCGCTTGATTATTTAAAGTTTATTTTTTGTTATTGCTGACCTTACATTCAAAACAAAGAAGTATGATGTGTTCTTCATAATGTTTGCTAGTACAACTTTTTAATTTGATCAATGTAAACGTAAAAAAGGATGTTTTACGTATGTAAAGCTGAGGTTACACTATGGCTTGATTTAGGTAAGATGTGTTCTTTTATGGTGCATCAACGAAAGCATCGCGAAACAGGTGTAACTAACTGGTTTAGAACAATAAAATATTGGAGTTCTAATTGTTAATATCGAAACTGTTTATCAAATAACGAAATAATCATAAATAGCTGAATATTGTCCTTGAACTTAGTACGTGCAATAAGTTAGTTTTCGTTAACGGTCTATGTTAGGAATGAGGAAAGAACATGCAATCGTGGAACCCAGACAGCTGGAGAAAACTGCCGATACTTCAGCAGCCAGAGTACCCAGATCAAGAAGCCCTAAAATCAGTTGAAGGGCAATTAAAAAGCGCACCACCTTTAGTATTTGCTGAAGAGACGCGTAGCTTATACAAACAATTAGAAGCTGTATGTGAAGGCAGAGCCTTTTTATTACAGGGTGGTGATTGTGCAGAGTCATTCAGTGACTTTAATGCAGCAAATATTCGCGATACATTTAAAACGCTTTTACAAATGGCCGTTGTTTTAACTTATGGCGGTAAATGCCCTGTCGTTAAAATTGCGCGTATGGCTGGTCAGTATGCAAAGCCACGTTCATCAGATTATGAGACAATTGACGGTGTATCTCTGCCTTCGTACCGTGGTGATATCATCAATAACTTTGAATTTACAGAGCAAGCACGTGTACCGGATCCACAGCGTTTAATGACGGCATATCATCACAGTGCAGCAACATTAAATTTATTACGCGCATTCGCGCAAGGTGGTTTAGCCGATTTACATCAAGTAAACCGTTGGAACATGGGTTTTGTTGCTGCAAATCCACTTAAAGAGAAATATCAACAGCTAGCAGACAGAATTCAAGATGCGCTTGAATTTATGGAAGTGTGTGGTATTGACTCAACTGTTGCTCCAAGCTTAAAAGAAACAGACTTATTTACATCACACGAAGCATTATTATTAGGTTACGAAGAAGCACTAACACGTCGTGACCATTTATCAGGTGACTGGTACGATTGTTCTGCACACTTTGTTTGGATTGGTGAGCGTACACGTCAGCTAGATCACGCCCACATCGAATTCTTCAAAGGTATTAAAAACCCAATCGGTGTGAAAGTTGGCCCGGGAATGGACCCAGATGAGCTAATTAAACTTATCGATGCCGTTAACCCAGATAACATTCCAGGTCGCTTAACGTTAATTACAAGAATGGGCGCTGATGTACTGCCAGAGAAACTACCGGCACTAGTACGTAAAGTACAACAAGAAGGCCGTAAAGTTATTTGGAGCTCAGATCCAATGCATGGCAATACTGAGAAAGCGAGTTCAGGTTATAAAACACGTAGCTTTAATAATATTCTTCGTGAAATTAGCCAGTTCTTCGCAGTACACAAAGCTGAAGGTTCTTACCCAGGTGGTGTTCACCTTGAAATGACTGGCCAGCACGTGACTGAATGTACCGGGGGTGCGTATGGTTTATCTGATGAAGATTTAGCACAACGCTACCGCACACAGTGCGACCCGCGTTTAAATGCAGATCAAGTTTTAGAACTTGGTTTCTTAGTTGCTGATTTATTAAAAGACGCACGTAAGTAACATTTAAGTTATCCAAAATAGGCTGCACATTGCAGCCTTTTTAATGTCCGATACTAGAATTAGTTAGTACTTACGTCTTTCAAGGCCTGTATCAGATATAATTTTCGCTGAAATTTCTTCTACTGAATGATGCGTAGAATTCAGGTATTGTATTTTTTGTTTTTTATAAAGCATTTCTACTTCACGCACTTCAATACGACACTGTTTTAAAGACGCATATTTAGAATTAGCCATACGACGCTGCCGGATATCAGCAAGGCGAATAGGGTCAATCGTTAACCCAAATAGTTTATGCTTGTAAGCTTTTAAACATTCAGGCAGAGTGCCTCTTTCTAAATCATCTTCAGTAAGCGGATAATTAGCCGCTTTAATGCCATATTGTAATGCCAAGTATAAACTTGTTGGTGTTTTACCGCTTCTACTAACTCCGACTAAGATAATGTCAGCTTCAGAGTAGTTCTTAATATTAGCGCCGTCATCATTGGTTAACGCATAGTTCACCGCATCAATTCGAAAATCATAACTTTTTTCATGCATTGAGTGTGTTCTATGAACCTTAGGTACCGGCGCAACTTTTAACTCTTCGCCAATTTTATCACTGTATTGTGATAAAAAGTCATAACACACCGCACACGACGATTTTATGATTCCACTTAGTTCATGATTTACAAATGTAAAGAACACAAGAGGCTGTTCACCATCACGTTGCGCTGTTGAATTAATCAAGTTCTTAACTTCATTTGCTTTTTTTTCTGTTTCAACAAAAGGAATTGTTTTGTGATTAAATTCCACAGGAAACATCGATAAGGTCGCGTGACCAAAGACTTCTGAGGTGATTGCTGTTCCATCAGAGATATAAAATGCAGTTCTCATAATTAACCTTTTTATTACCTTTATCTGCAAAATAGGGGCTTCACGGTTTACGTGAGGTCTGTTGCCAGTGTAGAATGACTACGACCTTTTTAGAAGGTTTTCTTTCTTAACTCTCACAGTTAGTACTACAATTTGTTTATGGAGAAAGATCCGTGCAAGAATACGTTCTCTGGTATCAAGAGCTTGGTATGCAAGATGTTCCACGTGTTGGCGGTAAAAACGCTTCACTGGGTGAAATGATCTCAAACCTAGCTAACGCTGGTGTTCAAGTGCCAGGTGGTTTCGCTACAACCGCTGATGCATTCAACGAGTTCCTAGAGCAATCTGGTTTAAACTCAAAAATCCACGATATTTTAGACACATTGGATGTGGATGATGTAAATACACTCGCTAAAGTCGGTGCCGAAATCCGACAATGGATTATCGACACACCATTCCAACCTAATCTAGACCAAGCCATTCGCGACGCATATAGCCAATTACACGGCGACGCATCACAAGATGTTTCATTTGCAGTTCGCTCATCTGCTACAGCAGAAGACATGCCAGACGCTTCATTCGCAGGACAACAAGAAACGTTTTTAAACGTACGTGGTATTGATGCAGTAATGACTGCTATTAAACACGTGTTTGCCTCACTATTTAATGACCGCGCTATTTCTTACCGTGTTCACCAAGGTTATGACCACCGCGGTGTTGCATTATCAGCTGGTATCCAACGCATGGTTCGTTCAGATAAAGCAGCTTCAGGTGTTATGTTTAGTATTGATACTGAATCTGGCTTTGAAGATGTTGTATTTGTCACTTCAAGCTATGGTCTTGGTGAAATGGTTGTACAGGGTGCTGTAAACCCAGATGAATTTTATGTTCACAAGCCAACACTTGCTAACGGTAAACCTTCAGTAGTTCGCCGTAACATTGGTTCAAAAGCAATCCAAATGATTTACTCTGCGGATGAATCACACGGTAAGCAAGTTGAAATTGTTGATGTAGATTCTTCACTTTCAAACAAATTCTCAATCACAGATGCAGAAGTTCAAGAACTTGCTAAGCAAGCTGTGATTATTGAAAAACATTACGGTCGTCCAATGGACATTGAATGGGCGAAAGACGGCAACGACGGTAAACTTTATATCGTTCAAGCGCGTCCAGAAACAGTTCGTTCAAATGAAGACGCAAACGTAATGGAACGTTTCCAACTAAACGGCACAAGTGCTGTTGTTGTTGAAGGTCGTGCAATCGGTCACAAAATTGGTTCAGGTACTGTTCGTGTACTTAATTCGATTGATGAGATGGATAAAGTACAACAAGGTGACATCCTAGTTACTGACATGACTGACCCTGACTGGGAACCAATCATGAAACGTGCAGCCGCAATTGTTACAAACCGTGGTGGCCGTACTTGTCACGCAGCAATCATTGCTCGTGAACTAGGTATTCCTGCTGTTGTTGGTTGTGGTAATGCAACTGATTTAATCAAAGCTGGTCAAGATGTAACTGTTTCGTGTGCCGAAGGTGACACAGGTTTCATCTATGAAGGCATTTTAGATTACGAAGTACTTACTTCACGTGTTGATGAAATGCCAGAATTACCGATGAAAATCATGATGAACGTGGGTAACCCTGATCGTGCATTTGACTTTGCTCGCTTACCACATGCAGGTGTTGGTCTAGCGCGTGTTGAATTCGTTATCAACCGTATGATTGGTGTTCACCCTAAAGCGCTTCTTAATTTTGATGCGCAATCTGATGAGCTTAAAGCTGAAATTTCAGAAATGATGGCTGGTTATGAATCGCCAGTTGAATTCTATATTTCTAAGCTTGTTGAAGGTATTGCAACACTAGGTTGTGCATTTGCACCAGAGCGTGTAATTGTTCGTATGTCTGACTTCAAGTCGAACGAATATGCAAACCTTGTTGGCGGCCAGCAATATGAGCCAGAAGAAGAAAACCCAATGATTGGTTTCCGTGGTGCAGCACGTTATATTTCTGAAGATTTCCGTGACTGTTTCGCGCTAGAGTGTGAAGCAATTAAACGCGTTCGCAACGAAATGGGTATGACTAATATTGAAATCATGATCCCATTTGTTCGTACACTTGAAGAAGGTAAACGCGTTATTGAATTACTAGAAGAGCACGGCCTTAAACGTGGCGAAAATGGTCTTAAAGTAATCATGATGTGTGAATTACCATCAAACGCTTTACTAGCAGATGAGTTCTTAGAGTATTTCGATGGTTTCTCTATCGGTTCAAACGACTTAACTCAGTTAACATTAGGTCTTGACCGTGATTCTGGTTTAATTGCACATCTATTTGATGAGCGTAACCCAGCAATCAAGAAACTATTATCAATGGCTATTCAAACAGCTAAAGCAAAAGGCAAATACGTAGGTATTTGTGGTCAAGGTCCTTCAGATCACGAAGACTTTGCAGCGTGGTTAGTTGAGCAGGGCATTGATTCTGTTTCTCTAAATCCAGATACAGTATTAGAAACTTGGTTATATCTTGCTAAAAAATTAGCCGAATAACTACTTTATTTAACTAAAATAAAGATTCTAATATAAAAAATGCCAGCACTTAGCTGGCATTTTTATTACTCAATTAGAAATCAGCGAGCAAGTTTTTTATCAATATATGCACATGACTTAGTGAGTGCTTTTTGACACAAGGTTAAATAATCACGCGCTTTAGGATAATAAAAAGATAAACAGAAAAGACCTGCAATAAAAAAGATCAACGACGGTCCGGGAATAATGACAAAAACTAATCCCAATAACATGCACAAGGCACCTAAACTGATTAATGCAATTTTTTTCATCTGATTATCTCCATTTGCTGCTTTATTACACAGTATAAAAGTATTGCACCCTAAATCGATAAAAAGAGTGTTACAAACTGTAAAATCTTCAATTTATCTTAGCTATTAGCATGATATAATTTGCAAAATGCCTTAATTTATCACCGTCATGATAGCAACAATAAGCCAACAACAAGCTGCCACAGAACTCGTATCTAATTACTTAGAAACAATTAAAAAACAAGGTTTTAGTGGTGATACCGATGCAAGCTTTTCTACACGTTTAAGTTTATCGACCGATAACAGCGTTTACCAACAAGTACCTCAAGGTGTCATCTTTCCAAAGTCAGCAAAAGACATACAACTTGCTATGCAAATTGCTTCACGTGATCCGTTTTTATCACTGACCTTTGGTCCACGCGGTGGCGGCACGGGTACTAATGGCCAATCGCTAACACCCGGAATAGTTGTTGATTTATCACGTTATATGCGTGAAATATTAGAAATCAATGTCAAAGAAAACTGGGTACGCGTGCAGACGGGTGTAATCAAAGATCAATTAAATGACTTTTTACGCCCTTATGGTTTTTTCTTTGCACCCGATTTATCAACAAGTAACCGAGCAACAATCGGTGGCATGATAAATACAGATGCCTCTGGTCAAGGCTCTTTGGTTTATGGCAAAACCAGTGATCACGTTTTAGGCCTTACTACTTATCTTGTTGATGGCACTGAAATGTCAACAACCCCTATGCCTATTGAAAAAGCAAAAGTAATTGCTGAACAAAACACGACTGTAGGTAAATTATATAAAACAGTTATCGATATTGGCCTTGAAAACCGTGATGCTATTTTAGAAAAATTCCCACGTTTAAACCGTTTTCTTACCGGTTACGATTTAGAACATATATTTTCTGATGATTTACAAACCTTTGATATGAGTCGATTAATTACTGGCTCCGAAGGTTCTTTAGGTATTGTTACAGAAGCGAAACTTAACATTACGCCAATTGCAGAATTTAAGAATTTAATTAACATTAAATACGATAGCTTTGATTCTGCACTTCGTCATTCCCCCTTTCTAGTCGCAGCAAATGCAACTTCGGTAGAAACAGTCGACAGTAAAGTACTTAACCTTGCGCGAGAAGATATCATTTGGCATTCAGTATCGGACTTAATAACCGATGTTGAAAACAAAGATATGCAAGGGCTCAACATGGTTGAGTTTAATGCGGTTTCACCAGAAGACATAAAAGACAAAGTAGACACTCTTTGTAAGTTACTTGATGAATGTGTTGCAAAGCAAACTAATGGCGTGATCGGTTATCAGTTAACGAATGACAAGGCTGATATTTTAAAAATTTATGCAATGCGTAAAAAGTCAGTGGGTCTTTTAGGGAATGTAAAAGGCAATCAAAAACCATTAGCTTTTGCTGAAGATACAGCTGTACCACCAGAAAACTTAGCAGATTTCATTGTCGAGTTTCGCGAACTTCTCGATAGCCACAATCTTCAATATGGTATGTTTGGCCATGTTGATGCGGGTGTTTTACACGTACGACCTGCTTTAGATATGTGTGACCCTGAGCAAGAAAAATTGCTTCGTCATATTTCAGATGAAGTCGTTAAATTGACTGCCAAATATGGCGGCTTAATGTGGGGTGAGCACGGCAAAGGATATCGAAGTGAATATGGCCCTGAATTTTTTGGCGAGCATTTATTTACACAACTTCGAAAAATTAAAGCGGCATTTGATCCAAATAACAGGGTAAACCCAGGTAAAATCTGTACGCCAATTGAAAGTAAAGACTCACTCGTTTCTGTTGATGATCAAAAGCGTGCCTGGTTCGACAAAGAAATTTCTATCGATGTTAAAACAGAATTTAATAACGCGATGACCTGTAATGGTAATGGTCTGTGTTTTAACTACGATGAAAAATCACCAATGTGTCCATCTTATAAAGTAACAGGTGACCGCCGTTATTCACCTAAAGGTCGCGCTAGTTTAATGCGCGAATGGTTACGACTTCAAGAATCTGAAAATATTGATTTACTCAATGTTGAAAAAGAATTGATCAATGGTGAAGTAATCACTTGGTGGGAACGCTATCAACATAGTCGCGATAAGAAAAAAGGTGTTTATGATTTCTCTCACGAAGTGAAAGAATCAATGGATGAATGTTTAGCTTGTAAAGCTTGTACTACAGCATGCCCAATAAAAGTTGATGTACCAACATTTCGTTCACGCTTTTTAAATTTCTACCACAGTTATTATGCTCGTCCTGCTAAAGATTACTTAGTAGCAGGTATCGAGCAAACTGCGCCGGTGATGGCAAAGTTTGCTAAAGTGGTAAATCCAATTGTAAATACAAAACTTGTTTCAGGTTTAATTAAAAATACAATTGGTTATGTTGATACGCCAAGCTTAAGCTTACCGCAACTATCTAAACGTATTTCTAAAGATCAGCAATTTAATTTTGAATTACTTAATTCGCTTTCAAAAGAACAACAAGCCGAGTATGTACTAATAGTTCAAGATCCATTCACTAGTTTTTACGAAGCTGAATTAGTAGAAAGCTTTATTAAAGTGATTGAAGCGCTAGGCAAAAAACCGATGCTATTACCGTTCAAACCAAATGGTAAAGCTCAGCATGTAAAAGGTTTTTTAAATGAATTTAAAACAACAGCAAAAAATGCAGCTGAGTTTTTAAATTCACTGAGTGAAATCAACGCTCCTTTAGTTGGGCTCGATGCATCTTTGGTTATGTGTTACAGAGATGAGTATGTCTCAATATTAAATGATGAGCGTGGTGACTTTAAAGTTGAACTTGCGCATGAATGGCTTCAAACGCAAAACTTTAAACAAGTTACTCTTGCCACTAAGTCCGATTCACCATTTAAATTGTTAAGTCATTGTACTGAAACAACAGCTATGCCAAATGCATCTAAAGTTTGGCAAACCATTTTTGCTGATTTAAATTTAAAGCTTAATACTACCAGTACAGGTTGTTGTGGTATGGCAGGAACCTATGGCCATGAAAAACAAAACCAAGAAAATTCACGCGCACTTTATGAAATGAGTTGGAAACCAATTATTTCTAATAATGAGCCTGAAACTATTTTAGCAACTGGCTTTTCTTGTCGTAGCCAAGTGAAACGCTATGAAAAATTTAAACCAAAGCATCCACTGCAATTAATTGCAGAGCTACTTTAAGTTTTAAAAAATAATAAAGGCGCTTAACGCGCCTTTTTTATTGGTAACTTTTTGCGATGGGTTTGGTACTCATGCCATGAATGAACACACTAAATAAAATGGTTGTTAATGTTACGGTGGCAATTTGTTCTTTATTTGAAATTGCGGTATCCATCACCATTAAGGTGAAAACGATAGACGCCAATCCTCGTGGACCAAACCACGCAAAAGTAAATTTGTCTTTGAAATTTAGATTAGTAAACAAAAGTGAAAGTAGTACAGGCACAATTCTAAAAATCGTCACACTTAATAGCGCATAAAAGACAATTTGCCAAGTAATATCATTCATAATTAAGTGACCACATACAAAACCGAATAAACACCAAATTAGTAACGCAACGAATTCTGCGATATGTTCAGAATCTTTAACTAAAGTAGAGCGAATTTTTTTAGGTGCTAAGTAATCAAATAAAAGTCCCGCTACAAAAACGGCAATAAAACCACTTCCATGAAAATTTTGTGTTAAAGAGAAAATGGCCATGACTAAACCAATCAATAAAAATGGACTGCTATTATTTGCAAAGTAATGACGTGCTAATGCAATTTTTAAAAGTGGAATAAACACGGCCATCGACACGCCTGCAATAACAAGTGCTACTCCTAACTCTCTTGCAAAAACAAGTAGAGTATCAACGGTAGTTACAGCACTTTCTGGATTTTGAGCTAATAAAAGTAAAACTAAAAAAATCGGTACACAAAGGCCATCGTTCAAACCACTTTCCGTATTTATTCCTTCGCGAACTTTTTCTGGAACCGATGTACATTCTAAAATTCCCTTACTAAGCGCGGCATCAGTCGGCGTTAAGATAACCGCAATCAATGCAGATTGAAAAAGTGACAATTCCGAAAAGAAAAACAAAGCACCGGCCACACCTAACAATAATGTCATTGGTAAAGCGACAAAAAGTAACAGGCTAGGGTACTGATAACTATGTTTTAATACAGGAAGTTTTGATTTTGCTGCATCGGTGAATAAAAAAATACTGAGTGTAAGTTCAACCAAAGGTAAAATGTCGCTGAGTCCGGCTTCGCCTAATTTGAACTCACTCGGTAAAAAGTAAGACATTGCAATTCCGACCAACACAAAAAACATTGGCCCGGTAATTTCAGTTCGCTCTAATTGCCGAATCGTTAGTGAGTAAAACAATAAAGCTAAACCGACTAACGCAAGTATTGTATATTCCATTAGATTTTCCTTTTTATTCCAGACTTTGCGCGTTCTTTTATATTAGTTTGAATATAAATTTGATCTGTTGTAGCTATTTTGGCATGACCTAAATCTTCAGATAAATGCTTAAGAGGTCTTGTTTGTGCATCGTGTGTTGCACCTGTATGTCTTAGCCAGTGAGCAGTGGCAGCTTCTAGTTGTTCCGCATCATCTTTAAAGCCGTCATCTAATAATGATTGTTTTGCTAAATCAAAACTTTGCTGTACTAAACGGCGAATTTGTCGAACAGTCATTCCCCCTTTACCACGAATTTTGTGAACAAGCGGCTCAGCTTCATCAACGCGGGGTAGGGCAGGTAGACCACGGTAAAGTCTGTAACGTTTTAGATAAGTGATAAAATCTTCGCTTAAAGTAACATCACGTAATTTATTGCCTTTCCCCATTATTCTTAAAAACCAAAAGCCATCATTATCTTGCCAAAAATGTGACATAACGGGTGACCACTGAGGTCGTTCTGATAACTCAGATATTCGTAAGTACAATCCTTTTAAGCAAGCAAGAGTGAATAAATTTCTTTCTAAATCAGGTTGTTGTTCACATAAATCCCGAGTAACACCAAAAACATATTCCCATTGAATATCACTGAGTGTATCAGGGATTTTGATTTGCGATTGCACCACTAAGTAAGGGCTATTCTTTTTAACAACGGGTACAAAGTTAGCAAACGTTTTTTCTTCTAAAATTGCGAACTTATAAAAAACATTGAGTGCTGTAAACATAGCTGCGAGTGTTTGTTGGCTAGCAATATTTTCTTTATTGATGAAAGGGCGCCAATTTGTATTTAGTCTTCTTATCCCTTGTTCATCTTTATAACGCCATTGCACTGAATTTGATAACCAGGCTGAATCTGGTTCAACCATAAAATCAACATAAGCTTCAATATCGTCACGTTTTAGATCAAATACAGATTTTTCAGCAACCAACCACGACCATAAACAAAAACGCTCAAGCTCATTTCGAAAACGATTAAATGTGGCTTCTGATTTTCGGCCATACACATACAAAAACTGATAAAGAAAAACTAAGTCATTTTTTGATTCAGCAACAGTCAATCCAACGTGATGTATAAAGTTATCAAGTTCTGGATATTCTGTTGCAAGAGTATCATCTTCAAGATGGGCAATTTGGTAACGCAGTTGTTTTAGTGTATCGACGAGAGCAACGAGCATAATGATGTAATTTCTTGTAAAATAGCTAGTTATAAGATTACCACAAAGTCCGATACTGTCTAGTATTGGACTTAAGTTATCTTTAGTATTTGCAACATTTACTAGATTGCCATACTAATATTCAAGGAATATGTATGAAAAAGTATATCGCTATTAGTTTAGTTTTGATCACGACAATTTTAACTGGTTGCGCTACTACAGGTAGTGCATCACCCGATGAAAAACGTGCTTTAGTGCAAAGCATGAAAAATAATACATTAAGTAAGCTTTATGCACAAAAACCAGATGTTAAACAACAAATATCAAACTCTGCCGGTTACGCGGTTTTTGATAATGCCAACGTCAATGTTGTTTTAGCCAGTTTTGGTGGTGGTTATGGTGTAGTAAAAAATAACTTAACCGGTAAATCAACTTATATGAATATGGGTGAAGCAGGTTTAGGCCTAGGTTTAGGTGTTAAAGACTTTAATGTTGTTATGGTTTTTCATAATCAAGCAGCAGTAAATCGCTTCATTGAACACGGTTGGGCATTCGGTGGAAACGCTGATGCAGCGGCAAAATATGAAGATAAAGGTGGTGCTTTAGTTGCCGAAGCTATTGCCGACCAAGTAACTGTTTACTCTTTGACCGAAAATGGCCTTGCACTACAAGCTGTACTTAAAGGCACTAAGTTTTGGGTAGATTCTGAGCTAAATTAAGCCATTAAAAACCCTTCTAAAAGTGGGCTAGTTAGCAACCTAACTCCCACTTTTAATTATTCTAGCTGATTTAACATAACGTAATTTATGGGTATTCATTTACGATTTAATATTTAGGTATCATCAATTAATTTAGCTAGTTTTCCAAATAAGCTTTTCTAATAATTTGATACTTGAAACTACTATTTAGTTCAAACTTTTGATTTGTACAGCCATCAGAAAATTCGTATTTAATTAATAAGCCACTTATTTTACTTAATATTTTTTCTGCATCTTATTATATTAAGACTTTCGGATTGGGCTATAAGGCTTACTATCTCAGTACCTGTTCACTATCCACTTAGTCTAAAAAAATAACAAGGACTCATTATGAGGAAGTTTTTTCTAATCATCATCATAGGCTATTTCGCATGGGATTATTATGCCGTGAACTATGGTGGTATCTCACCAACTGAAACGCTACAAACAAAAATTATTGATCCCGTAAGATCTAATTACAGCCATAATCGAGATATCACAATTTCTGATTATGATAAGCCAGAGTATGAGTGTGATAACCGACAATACTGTAGTCAAATGAACTCGCTGGAAGAAGCGTTATTTTTTACTAAAAATTGTCCTAATACTAAGTTAGATCACAGCCCTGGTGAAGCTCCCTGTCAAAGTGATTTTATTTTGCGTGATTAATGTATTTTTAAAAATCAAGTTGGCTAAATTTTACAATTTTAGCCAACTTTTAATTCAGGCACCTACCTTTTTTAGTTAAATAATATTAACTTTTGCAATATAAAACCTGAATTTTCCTAGTTCTTTTTTACTTATTTATCGCTAAATTATTTATAAACATTATTTGCTAATTTAGCACTGATTCATTTTTTGTTCTCAGCCTGTTTATTTAGTCCGCTAATTTAACTACCTGAATGCAAAGCTGTACTTGGGCGATTTTAACGTGAAACATAGAATTAATACCAATACCGAAGTTAAATTTTCTGAATCTGACATTCTTCTTTCAACGACAGATTTACAAAGCCATATTACCTATGCCAATGATGAGTTTTGTAAAATAGCGGGTTACACATTAGACGAAATGGTGGATAAACCTCATAACCTTGTTCGTCACTCTGATATGCCAAAACTTGCTTTCGCTGATTTATGGCAGCATCTTAAAAACGGTCAATCTTGGATGGGACCTGTTAAAAATCGTTGTAAGAATGGAGACTACTATTGGGTGAATGCTTTTGTAACACCAATCAAAGATAGCAGTGGCCGTACAGTTGAGTTTCAATCTGTAAGAACTAAGCAAAGTGATGAGGTTATACAAAGAGCAACCGATGAATACGCAAAAATAAACAATAACCAAAAATCTCTTGCCACTGCTGCAAAGTTTGATGCCACTCTTTACATAAATGCCCTATTACTCATTAGTTTCTTAGCTTCGCTGGCAGGCGTATTTAGTTCTGGATTTACTATTTTTAATTGTGTACTGGTACTACTTTTAGCGTCAGCTAATGGACTTATGTATTTTTGGCGCCAAAAATATTTAGCGCTTATAAATAAAGCAAAACAAGTCTACGATAATCCTTTTATGGCTTATCTGTATTCTGGTACCAATGATCAATCTGGCTTTTTACATCTTGCCCTCGAGATGCAACAAGCTAAATTAAAAGCGGTCGTTGGCCGTGTTAATGATGTAACCATGGGCGTTAATCATAACGCACAACAGTGTGCTGAGTCCGGCCATAACGTGACTGAACTTTTAAATAAACAAACGGATGAAGTCTCGCAAATTGTTGTTGCCACAGAGCAAATGACGGCCTCAATCAATGAGCTTTCATCAAGTACAATGCAATCAAATCAGGCTGCTGAAGAGTCAAACCAAGCAACTGAACAAGGCTCACTTGCGGTCAAACAAACGATAACTTCAATCAGTGAACTTGATGAAAAACTCAAAGCTGCAAGTAGCCAAGTGGCAAACTTAATTGAAGGCAATCAACACATTGTGGCAATTTTATCTGAGATAAACGCCATTGCTGATCAAACTAATTTACTTGCTTTAAATGCAGCCATCGAAGCTGCCCGTGCGGGTGATCATGGCCGTGGTTTTGCTGTTGTTGCAGGTGAAGTTCGTGCATTGGCATCACGTACACAGCAATCAACTGAAGAAATAAACAATGTATTAAATCAGCTCACACACGCCTCGAAACAAGCACAACTTGCCATGAACGATGGACTTAACTTGTCGGCTAAAAGTGTTGAGCTTGCACATCAAAGCGGCGATAGTTTAGACCATATTAAAGCCCAGTCGATCAAACTAAGCGAGCTCAATAGCATCATAGCCCATGCAATGAATGAGCAACTCACAGCAAGCCAGGTTATTGCTACCAACTTAACTTCGGCGCAAGACTTTGCTCATGAGTGTACTGAACTTAGCCATACATCACAGCAACTTTGCGAAGCGCTCCTCAGTAAAGTGACAGAGCAAACTTCCTTGATTAATCAGTTTAAGTAGCGAAAGCAATACTATTTGATAAGGTTTATTTTCGGTGTGTGCTTATTAGAACACACCGCATCAAATGCCTCTGCGAGTCGTTCGGTTTCTTTGAATACCTGTTGCCAATATTTAATTCGTGTATCAGCATCAAGTTCAGTAAAGTCTTTACGATCGGGGATTTTGCCATAAGGTAATGAAGCAATGAAGTCAGCTGATGGAGTGATCATCACTACGTTATCATAGTTACTCGGGGTAATACCTCGCTTTAGGCTCTTATCAAACCAACCTGCTTTAGGGCTGTTATTAAAATGCGGATATAAAATAAGCCCATCATTATGAATACTTAGGTCAAAGTGGTAATCGATAATACCGCCATCACGATACATACCAGGCGGTGTGCCTGTTATATTTTTAATGCCCTGCATGACTAATGGAATTGACCCTGAAGCCAGTAACGCATCGGCTAAATTATCTTCGCTTAGGTCAATAGTGTGGGTATTGAAGGTATTATTATCTGAAAACGATAATTGACTATCTGCAGGCTGAAATACATAACGCTCATACTGCTTACTTAACAAACGCCTATTCATTCGATTGACTAAGTAGCTTTTAGATAACCCCATTAACTGCATCATTTTGTTTTCTGATGCTGTAAAACCATTCGATTTTGCAACTATAAAGTGGGCTTTAAAAATAGGGTTGTTAATGATTTCGTGAATACCATTTTCAGCAAAAACAGTGCTTAACAACTCTCGTGCTTTTGTTGTTATTTCTTCTGGTTTTGCTTTATTCGATGAATAACGTGTTTCAGAGTATGACTTTGCTAATCGAGATATTGCAGCAACAGGGTCGTTTTGTGCAAAACAGGCAGCTCTAAATGCCCCGGCACTTGATCCTAATAAGTTTAGAGGCGTGGTACGGTCTTTAAAAAACTCACCAAATAGATATTTATCTAAACCAAATAATGTAAACCATTTGGGCCCACCGCTTGCCCCTAAAAAGGTATTAAACAAATCGGCAGACAGGCCTTGCTCTTGAATTACTTTTACAGCACTTGGCCCTGCGTAAATATCTATCATGGTCACTTTTCTCGTTATTGTGTTAGCTTATTTGCGCCAAATCCTTTGTTCTGTTTGACCTTGAACCTGCACTTTTTCAGAATCAAAACTTGGTTCTTGCCCTGCTTCACGCTGACTATGGTAATCTTTTGTCACAGATAAGATGGTTGGCGTTAAGCGTATGATAGCGATAACGTTCACCACTGTCATTAAACCTAACGCAATGTCTGCAAGATCCCAAACTTGTTTAATGGTGGCAGATGCGCCCCAAATCATCATTGATAAATATAAACAGGTGTAAATACCACGACCGAGTTTATTATCCAGCTTAAATAAATGTAGGTTACTTTCTGCGTAGGCATAGTTTGCAACCACAGAAGTAAACGCAAATAAACAAATTGCAGCCGCTACAAAGTAAATGCCACCAGCAGCCATATGCGCTGTCATCGCAGATTGAGTTAAGCGTATTCCTTCCATTTCGCCGCTAATATCAATATCAGCCAATAAGATAATCACTGCCGTACAACTACATAGCACAATGGTATCGAAAAACACCCCTAGCATTTGAATGTAGCCTTGAGTGACCGGGTGATTTGGTACGGGTGATGCACAGCCTGATGCATGCGGTACACTCCCCGCTCCGGCTTCATTCGAATATAGCCCTCGCTGAATACCATTTTTAATTGCCGCTCCCATTGCCCCTGCGCCGGCCTCTTGTAAACCAAAGGCTGAAAGTAAAATATCTTCAATCATCGCGGGCACTTTACCGATATTCAGTAAAGTAATTATGATAGCGGCGAGTACAAATAAAATGCCCATGACTGGCACAATGCGTTCAGCAAAGCGAGCAATAGCTTTAAAGCCACCTAAAATAATAGAGCCTGCCAGTATTGTGATCACAATACCTGAATACAGTGTTGGAATTTCAAATGCGTAATTGAGGGCATCGGTAATGGTATTCGTTTGCATGGCACTAAACGTAAAGCCATAACCAAGGAATAAGCAAAAGGCAAAACACACCGCAAGCGCTCTGCTGCCCAAGCCTTGCTGAATATAATAAGCAGGCCCGCCTCTAAATTCACCGTTGGCATCCCTGACTTTATAGACTTGCCCAAGTACGCTCTCAGCAAAGCCTGTGGCCATGCCCAAAATGGCAATCACCCACATCCAAAATATTGCGCCACTGCCCCCTAACGAAATAGCAACCGCAACCCCTGCAAGGTTACCAGTACCTACACGCGCTGAAAGACCTGTACATAAAGCTTGAAATGAACTGATTGAGTTTTTATCGGTGCTGCTACTCGACTTTAATAGGCTAAACATATGGCGAAACTTAACCAATTGAATCGCTTTTAACCTTACCGAAAACCAGATCCCAGCAAACAGAAGAATATAGATAAGAATTTGGCCTTCTCCCCAAAGAAGACCATTGATTGTCGATACAGCGCTGTTAAACATGGCAAGCCTTTATTGTTCTTATAGATTAACACCAACCCCCGGCAATACTTAATTAAGCGAGCTGGTATAAAAAATCACAAAAAGTGAATAGCTAACCACTTTAACTCCATTTACAAATATCTCAAGTAGGCAATGGGATTAATTACCTGAGCCTACTCCCAACTAATTTAGCAGTTGTTGCTGTAAAAAGGCACGACCTGCCGCTAAGCCTAACTTGTGATCATAGCGAAGATCTGAATCTGTACTACCCAGCAGCTTACTGCGTAATTTATCACCTGCAAAAATTTGTGTGATACGGGCATCACTTGGCGGGTTTGCAATGAAATCTAATTCATCTTGATAAGCTTGTTCGTGTTGAACCAAGTAATCAATGGTTTTAGGGCAATAACCAGATACGCAAACGAGTGACTTTAACTTATTTACCCATTCAGATTGTACTTGGAAGTTTTCATCAACAGTACGAATAACCACAATATCGCGGGCACCACGATTATAGGCTTCTTTCACGGGTAAAGGTGCTGCTAGGCCACCATCTAAATACATATCATGGACTAAATCAGTATTAGAGCTTTGAATAATGGCATCGTTTGCAGCCTTGGTTGTTAACCAAGGAGTTAAGTTAACACCATCTTTATATAAAAAGGGTAATGCGCTTGATGCTTTTAACAGAGCCAACCATTGCGTATCTTCACCATTTGGGCTCAAGTAATAGGGCTTACGGTCAGCCGCGTTAGTGGTTGTGATCAACAGTTCGCGATTACCAAGGCTTTGTGTTGCTGTTTTAAAATCTAAAGCGCGATTTACTTCTTTGGTTTTATCAAAATACCAATCAAGATCGACAATGCTTTTACCAAACAGCCCGCGGCCAAGTTGGAAAAAACGTTTATGCCGCGAAAGCCCTCTGATCAAACGTTTTGCATAGCCTTTTTGACGCGCTAAATAACTTGTTAAGTTTTGTGAGCCTGCCGACGTGCCAATGAATAAATCGAATGGATCGTAATTATTTTCTAACCACGCATCGAGTACACCTGCGGTAAAAATCCCTCGTTGCCCACCACCCTCAGCGATTAATGCTGTTTTTGTTTGTGGTTCTACTGCGGCAATTGTTTGAGATTTCACGGTGCACCTTCCTAGGGTAATGGTTAATAAATGTATTGTATAAAGTTAAATTCAATCCTTAAAACGGATTATATAAATTGATTTAATCTATAAAACCGTTTAATAAATGAGTGTCAGAGCTTAAGCTATGCGCATAAAAACTCATTATACGCATTCACTATTTGCCAAACCGTATTAGTGCATGATGCTTGCTAATATTTCCAGCGCATGTTGTCTGTCACTCAATTCATACAGGTCATTTGTAAAAATAAACTCATCAACCTGTAGCGTTTGTTTAATCATACTCAGCTTATGCTTAACGCTCGCTTGACCGCCCACAACTGAAAGCCCTAAAAAGCTTTCTACTTGCATTTTTTCTTGCGCTGTCCACAAGCCTTCCATTGTTGCTACTGGCTCTTTAAGCCAAAGTGGCTTGCCGCGCATAAGAGCTAAGATACGTTGTTTCGCTGTGGTTGCTAAAAACTGTGCTTGTTCGTCGGTGTCAGCGGCAACAACAGGTAAGCCAAGCATGACGTATGGCTTATCTAATACCTCAGATGGCTGAAATTCTCTGCGATACAATGCGATGGCATCTTCAACAAAGCGTGGGGCAAAATGACCCGCAAACGCATATGGCAAACCTTTTTTAGCAGCAAGTCCAGCACTATAAAGGCTTGAGCCCAGTAACCAGATTGGCACATTAGTGTCTTCACCCGGGATTGCGCGTACTGGAGAGTCACCTTTATATGGGCCAAGTAAAGCTTGCAGTTCCGTAACTTCATCATTGAAGTGCTCAGCGCGTTGTTCGTCACGGCGCAAAGCTCGGCTGGTAATTGGGTCACTACCTGGTGCTCGACCTAAACCTAAATCAATGCGACCGGGGTATAAACTCTCTAGGGTGCCAAATTGCTCAGCAACCACCAGCGGTGGGTGGTTAGGTAGCATTACCCCACCTGCACCTACGCGGATATTCTGGGTTTTACCTGCGATGTGACCTATCAATACTGAAGTTGCGGCACACACAATACCGCGCATATTGTGATGCTCAGCCATCCAAAACCGATTAAAACCCAGTTTGTCGGCTGTTTGCGCATAGGTAACGCTATTTGCTAGTGTTTGCGAAACGGTTTCGCGCTCTTTCATTGGGCTTAATTCAAGCAATGAAAAAGGTGTGTTAGTAAGGTCTGACATTCGCTCTCCAAAATTTAACTCTTTATAATTAGTTAATGAGAGCGAATGGCTATTTTTCAAATGCTAATTAGGCACGGCTTTGTTGCTGTTTTTCCACCTTTAAGCCATCGGCATCAATACCACGCTTCCAATAGGCCGATGCAACAATGTGTTCACGGTCAATTTCAAAACTGCTTGTAATTAAACGGCGAATTATCTTCACCAAGTTTGCTTCTAATGCCATAAACACCATAGGTTGCGTGTTATAAACTGCGCATAAGCGTGTTACTTGGTCGAGAAGATCTGTCTCAGGCTCATCTGTAACTAACCATTCAACACTATGTTGGCTGTGTGCCTTAATTTGTTCAAGCTCAATGATATCGGCTTTATCTGCAACATGAATAATAACATCGACAGTGGCATCTTGTGGTAATGCTTGTAAGTAGCCATTGATTGCATTTACAGAGGTTAAATCTGCCAGCATTAAATAATGTGTTTGCGTAAAATCAGTGAGTTTTTTAGGGCCTGGGCCTGCAATACCTACCTCGTCACCTACACACGCATTTTGTGCCCATTTGGTTGCCACGCCTTGATGTTGATTAACCACAAAATCGAGAGTAATTGCACCGTTAACGGGGTTAATATCGCGAATAGTGTAAGAGCGCATTAATGCTGGGTGCTCAGCGCGTAAATCAAGTTCAACCTTAGATTCACCAGCATGCGGGAGTAGCACTTTTACGTACGCACCTTTTGCGTCTTGCGGGAAGTCAGCAAACTCGTCTGAGCCAACAACAATTCTTTGTAGATGAGGGGAAATACGTGTAGTACTTAATACGTTTGCACGACGAACTTTTCTAGCCATCTTGTTCTCCTAGCTGGTTAAATTGCACAACGCCCCAATAGTTGATATAGTCAACTATACGCTTTTAATTGACTTTGTCAACTAATGCAAACTTACTTAACTTAGGTGAACCATGCCACAAACCTCTCTTTCTTCAGCTTTATTTACACTGGCACAAAGTTACCGTGTCACTGTACGCGAAGCCATTAACGCCAACGAGCTTGGTCTTAACGCACTGCATGTACGCTGTTTACATATTATTGCCGAAACACAGCACTGTACCGCCAATGATATTGTTGCCAAAACGGGTCGTGATAAAGCACAAATAGCACGCTTAGTAAAAGAGCTTATAAAGCTTGAACTGGTTTCTAAATGTGCCGACGAAAATGACAAACGCTGTTTAATTTTGTCGTTTACTGAGCAAGGTAACGCCCTGTTCTCGCGTTTAGAAGTTGCAGAGCAAGAGGTCGATGGCAAACTTTGCCACGGTTTAACTGATCAACAAGTACGTGATTTTATCGCTATTGCCACAACCATGATCGAAAATATCAATCACAACACCCCGTGATCTTATTGGCAAGATAACCACAAACCACTATACTGTACAAACGTACAGTATAGTGGTTTTGTTATGCGTGTTATTCCTATTTATATCGAAGCTGGCGTATGTGGTTTTGAATCACCGGCAGCACAATACAAAGAGCTCGGCTTATCATTAGATCAGCTATTAATTAAACACCCTGATGCAACTTTTATTGGTATTGCCTCTGGCGAATCAATGCAAGGTGTGGGGATTTTTGATGGTGACTTATTACTGGTTGATCGCGCCGAAGACGTTAAAAATGGCGATGTCATTGTCGCGAATCTAAATGGTTTATTTGTTTGTAAACTATTAGATAAACACAACGCACAGTTATTATCAGCCTCGCCTAAATACCCTGCAGTGCAACTACGTCAATCGGATGAATTTCAATTAGAAGGCGTGGTCACTCGCTCAATTCGCTTACATCGCAGTAGTAAAGAGCTATTAGCATGTACGCCTTAGTCGATGCGGTGGCCTTTTATGCCAGCGCCGAAAAAGTATTTGATCCGGCTATTCGTAGTAAACCGGTTGTGGTTCTCACCAACAACGATGGCTGTATTTGTGCCGTGTGCCCTATTGCGCGAAGGCTGGCTATTCCAAAATTTCAACCCTATTTTCAAGTAAAGAAAATACTCGAAGATAACCAAGTGGTGATCCGCTCATCTAACTATGAGCTATATGCGGATTTAAGCGAACGGATGATGAACGTGATTGGCCGCTTTTGCGATAATCAGCACATATACTCTATTGATGAGTCGTTTTTAAACTTTACAGGTTTCAACAAGCTTATTAACGATTGGCATCGTTATGGCCATGATATTCGCCGTACCGTATGGCGCGAAACAAAGCTACCTGTTGGAGTGGGTTTTGGCCCAACAGCAACCCTTGCCAAAGCCGCCAATCATGCAGCTAAAAAACTCTCCGGCTTTGATGGCGTTGCAGTGATTGATTCAGAACCTTCACGAGTAGCCATTTTAAAAGCCATGGACGTACAAGATGTTTGGGGCGTTGGTCGACGCTTAGCTAAAAAACTCAAAGCAATGAATATTAATACAGCCTTTGATTTAGCCGAGCAAGACCCACGAAAAATGAAACGCCTATTTAGTATTGTATTAGAGCGCACAGTGAACGAGTTACGCGGTAAAAGCTGTTTAGCCTGGGATGACGTACGCCAAGACAAAAAAGAGATTTTTTCGACCCGTAGTTTTGGAGAGCGTATTACTGACGCCACCGCGCTGAAAACGGCACTGATCAATCATTGTGTGATTGTGGCAAGAAAACTACGTGCGCAAGGCTCACACACTCAACGCTTATTAATGTTTGTGGCCAGCTCTCCTCACCAAGATGGCTATTATAAAAAGTCCTATATTTATGAGTTTAGTGTCGCCACCGCCGATAGTTGCGTGTTTGCCAATGCTATCAGCGAGGTATTTGAGTACCTCTATAAACCCGGGGTGCGATTTTATAAATGTGGTGTAGGTGCTCTTGAGTTATCAAGCCAAATGTTTCAGCAACCTGATTTATTTCAAGCGCCTATCGATAACCCCAAATTGATGGCGTGTCTTGATAGCATCAATGCTCGTTATGGCGTGGGTACCCTTGCCATAGCCAGCGAAACTCCTACAACCCGTTGGCACATGAAACGCGAATATTTATCGCCTCATTACACAACCCGCTGGCATAACCTACCGAAAATACATTGTTAAAAGTCTGCCAAACTAGCATTTAATAAACTACATAAATCCTTAGGGGCTATTGCAATCTCAAGGCCTCGCTTACCTGCTGAAACATACATAACATCAAAGCTATCTGCAGAATGATGTACATAAGTAGTAAGGCGCTTTTTCTGACCTAGCGGGCTCACTCCCCCTAAAATATAACCTGTGGTATTTTCGACTTTTTGTTGTGGAGCCATCTGTACTTTTTTAACCTTTGCCGCTTTTGCTAGCATTTTAAGATTAACTTGCTGGCTAACTGGCACAATAGCAACCAAAAGCTGGTGGTCAGCATCTTCAAGTACTAAGGTTTTAAATACTTGTTTAGCAGGAAGGTTCAATTTCTCAACAGCTTCAAGACCGAACTGTTGATGTGAAGGATCGTGCTGATAGCTGAGCACATCGAAACTAATGCCTTTCTTTTTTAATAAATTAATAGCTGGCGTCATTAAACTTCTCATAACTGATTCATTAGCAGTAACTTTATAAAACATAGCGTGAACAAGGAGCACAAGGCAATAGAAATGCACAAGCAAAGCACACTTAATTAAACTAATTGAACTAAACTTAAATTATGAATACTGGGCAGAGTAATAAATATGTCTAGACGAACTGGGCTCTATCTACTCAAACAAATATGTATCATAACAATGATGTTGTATGCAGTTAATTTTGTGTGTAACGAATACCTCGCATGGAATGACTATATGGATTGTCAAAGCAAATGCCATACGCTTGGCTTAGAAAAAGGCCGAATACAAAACACAACTTTTTCAGAGGATGTGACTTTATGTCGTTGCCTTGCTGATACCGACTACTACGTTGTACTGAACTAAATCTGAAAATACCGACTAGGAATTAGGGAAATTTCACGTATTATTAAATTGATTATAAGTTAAACAAAGGAAAGTACATGTTTTTAGACTACTTTGCGCTGGTCATGCTAGTGTTTGTGACGGTAGTAATATTTTATGGTGTTATTGCCATTCACGATATCCCCTACGAAATTGCCAAAAAACGTAATCACCCTCATCAAGATGCCATTCATTATGCCGGCTGGGTTAGCTTATTTACCTTGCATGTACTGTGGCCATTCTTATGGGTATGGGCCACATTATGGCGTGATGACCGCGGCTGGGGCTTTAACCAGATTCAAAAGGAACAAGAAGACTTAGCTGAAAAAGTGGCAAGCCTAACAGCCACCGTGGCAGCACTACAAGCACAAGTAAATGCTCAATCGAATAATAAAGAGAAATAAACTATGGATTTGTTATTAATACTCACTTATACCGCATTGTGCATTGGTGTTTTCAAAGTTTTTAAAATCCCACTTAATAAATGGACAGTACCTACCGCGGTACTTGGTGGCGTAGTGCTGATAGGCGCTTTAATTCTGTTAATGAACTATAATCACCCACATTCAAATATGGCAAGCAGTGTGTATGTTACGACGCCAATAGTGCCAAATGTGCGTGGCACAGTTGAAGAAGTCGCAGTAAAGCCAAATCAGCCCGTTAAAAAAGGTGACTTACTGTTTCGAATAGACGACACCTTATACCGAGCAAAGCTAAATCAAGCAATTGCGGCTTTGCAAGATGCCAAACAATCAGTACTCGGGTTAGAAGCAGCCTATAAATCAGCGCAAGCCAGCGCGCTGATGGCTAAAGCAGAACATGACCGCAGTAAGAAAGAATACGAACGTTATGAAAAAGGCGCAAAAAGCGGTGCTTACTCAAAAGGTCAAGTTGATAATAAATTAGGGGTCTACTTAGCTGCAAAGGCAAGTTATGAAGCGGCACAAGCCGAAGAGTTACGCCAAAAACTAGCATTTGAGTCAGAAATTAACGGCGAACAAACTAAAATTGCCGCTGCTCGCGCGAATTTAGAGCAAGCTCAGTTTAACTTAGACAGCACCAGTGTGTATGCCCCTACCGATGGCTATGTTACACAACTAACATTGCGCCCAGGCATGATTGCTGTACCCATGCCACTTCGTCCGGTGATGACCTTTGTACACAAAGAAGATACCGTCTACGTCGCTGCATTTCGACAAAATTCATTATTAAGACTCGAACCAGGCTACAAAGCAGACTTTATCTTTAAAGCTATTCCAGGTAAAACTTTTGCAGGTGAAGTAATCGATGTATTACCCGCTATTGGTGAAGGACAAGTACAAGCGCAAGGCACACTAATGGGCAGTGAGTTTTTCGCACGACAAGGCCGCGCTATTGTTACCTTAAAAATCACTGATGACATGAGTGAATATCATCTACCACAAGGAACAAGCACAGAAGTCGCAGTATATTCTGAACATTTCGAACATGTGTCAGTGATGCGTAAAGTGTTAATCAGAATGAAAAGTTGGCAAAACTACTTATTCTTAGATCACTAAAATAACTAATTATCAATAAAAAAAGGCGCTTATTAGCGCCTTTTTACTGTCTAACTAAGTTACTTAAATAGAAGTTACTTTACTAGGAGTTACTTAGTTAGGTCATCGAAGAATTTTTTCACACCGTCAAAGAAACCTTTTTCCTTTGGACGGTTTTTTGAGCCATCTTTACCCATGCTTTGCTCAAGCTCTTCAAGCAATTCACGTTGACGGTCATTTAAATTCACTGGCGTTTCAATAACCACTTTACAGATCAAGTCACCTTGAGCGCCACTGCGTACAGACTTAACGCCTTTGCCACGCATTCGGAACATTTTGCCCGTTTGGCTTTCTGCTGGGATCTTCAGTTTTGCACGGCCATCAAGGGTCGGCACTTCAATTTCGCCACCCAGTGCAGCTGTTGTAAAGCTAATTGGTACTTCACAATACAAATTATTGCCATCACGTTGGAAAATCGGGTGTTCACGAACAGAAACCTGAACGTATAAGTCACCAGCTGGTGCACCATGCATACCCGCCTCACCTTCACCAGATAAGCGAATACGGTCACCTGTATCAACACCTGCAGGGATCTTAACCGATAAGGTCTTGGTTTTTTCTACGCGACCTTGACCGTGACAGCTATCACATGGATCAGAAATAATTTGACCTGTGCCCTGACACGTAGGACATGTTTGTTGTACAGCGAAGAAACCTTGGCGCATTTGTACTTGACCCGCACCATGACAGGTAGTACATGTTTTTGGTTTCGACCCCGCTTTTGCACCGCTACCATCACATGGTTTACAGCTAACCCACGTTGGTACTTTGATTTCAACGTCTTTACCACGAACCGCTTCTTCAAGGCTTAAGTCCATGTTGTAACGAAGGTCTGAACCACGTTGTTGGCGCGATTGACGACGACCACCGCCACCAAAGATATCTCCAAACACATCACCGAAAATATCGCCAAAGTCACCATGACCGCCGCCGAAGCCGCCGCCGTGACCACCACCGCCTTGTTCAAAGGCTGCATGACCGTATTGATCATACATTTGACGTTTTTGTGAATCAGTTAATACTTCGTAGGCTTCTTTTACTTCCTTGAATTTAGCTTCAAGCTCTTTGTCGCCTGCGGTACGGTCTGGATGATATTTCATCGCTAAGCGCTTATACGCTTTTTTTATGTCTCGTTCGCTGGCATCTTTGCTCACGCCGAGAACTTCATAATAATCGCTTTTTGACATATCTATCACACTACTCTTTTTACTGCAGTTACACTGCGTAAGGTAAGTCGAACGACTTTACCGTTTATATACATGCAAAAGGCGCGTCAAGCGAAATCGCTGGCGCGCCTCAATCATTTCATCCTAACTTAATTGGCTAAACAAAGCAGCCATTATTGCGTTAGGCAGAAGCGAAACAAGCAATTACTTGTCGTCTTTCACTTCTTCGAACTCTGCATCAACAACATCGTCGTCTTGTTTTGCAGAAGATTGCTGTGCACCTGCATCCGCACCACCTTGTTGTTGTGCTTTAGCTTGCGCAATTTCCATTAGCTTTTGTGATTTTTCAGCAAGAGCTTGAGTTTTCGCTTCAATCTCTTCTTTGTTATCACCTTTGATCGCCGCTTCTAACTCAGTAAGCGCAGCTTCGATTGCTTCTTTATCTTCTGCTGGTAATGCATCACCCGCTTCTTCGATTTGCTTACGCGTACCATGAACCATTGCATCAGCTTGGTTACGAGTCGCTACTAGCTCTTCGAATTTTTTATCTTCTTCAGCGTGCGCTTCAGCATCACGTACCATTTTTTCTACTTCTTCATCACTTAGACCTGAAGAAGCTTGGATTGTGATCTTCTGCTCTTTACCTGTATCTTTGTCTTTAGCAGATACATGTAAGATACCGTCCGCATCTACGTCGAATGTTACTTCGATTTGAGGTGTACCACGTTGTGCTGGGCGAATACCTTCTAGGTTAAATTGACCTAGAGATTTATTGTCGCTTGCACGCTTACGCTCACCTTGTAGTACGTGAATCGTTACCGCTGATTGATTGTCTTCAGCTGTTGAGAAAACTTGTGATTTCTTAGTAGGAATCGTCGTGTTCTTCTCAATTAATGCTGTCATTACTTGACCCATAGTCTCGATACCTAGTGATAACGGAGATACGTCAAGTAATAGTACGTCTTTAACGTCACCAGCTAGTACACCACCTTGAATCGCCGCACCTACTGCAACAGCTTCATCTGGGTTGACATCTTTACGTGGCTCTTTACCAAAGAACTCAGCAACTGTTTTTTGTACTAAAGGCATACGTGTTTGACCACCAACAAGGATGATGTCATTTACGTCGCTTACTGATAAATCAGCATCAGCTAGTGCACGCTTAAGTGGCTCGATTGACTTAGTGACTAAGTCTTCAACAAGTGACTCAAGTTTTGCACGAGTAACTTTAACGTTCATGTGCTTAGGACCAGTTGCGTCAGCAGTCACGTACGGTAAGTTAACTTCTGTTTGCTGTGCAGAAGAAAGTTCAATCTTCGCTTTTTCAGCAGCTTCTTTAACACGTTGCATTGCAAGTGGGTCGTTCTTAAGATCAATACCTTGGTCTTTCTTGAACTCTTCTACTAAGTAGTTGATAACGCGGTTATCAAAATCTTCACCACCTAGGTGAGTGTCACCGTTAGTAGCAAGAACTTCAAACGTGTGCTCGCCTTCTACTTCGTCAATTTCGATGATAGAGATATCGAAAGTACCACCACCTAAGTCGTATACTGCAACAACGTTTTCACCTTTATTTTTGTCCATGCCGTATGCAAGTGCAGCGGCTGTTGGCTCATTGATGATACGTTTAACTTCAAGACCAGCGATACGGCCAGCATCTTTCGTTGCTTGACGTTGTGAGTCATTGAAGTATGCAGGTACTGTGATTACTGCTTCTGTTACAGGCTCACCTAGGAAGTCTTCTGCTGTTTTCTTCATTTTTTTCAGCACTTCTGCTGAAATTTGAGGTGCCGCACGTTTTTCGCCACGTGCTTCAACCCATGCATCACCGTTATCAGCTTTTACAATTTTGAAAGGCATGATACCGATATCACGTTGTACTTCTTCGTCTTCAAAACGACGACCAATTAGACGCTTGATTGCAAATAATGTATTAGTTGGGTTAGTTACCGCTTGGCGTTTTGCTGGTTGACCAACTAGTGTTTCACCGTCTTGCGTATATGCAATGATCGATGGTGTTGTGCGATCGCCTTCCGCGTTCTCGATAACGCGTGCTTTATCACCGTCTAGTACTGCTACACACGAGTTAGTAGTACCTAAATCGATTCCAATAATTTTACCCATGAATCTTCTCCAACTTCAGAATTCGTTAAAACGTTCGATGACTAGTAGATAGGGGTGCAGGAAACTGAATTCAACTGTAAAAATGAAAAAAATTTACTTTTTTTGAAATATTTTCCAAATGGGCATTTTTTCTTCAATAACGGCTGTTTTCTCAGCCTGCTTGCAGAATAAACAAACTGGTCTGATGACTTTGGCTATGCTATAACAAATAACATAATTATAAATGTTAAGGAAAATTATGCATTTTGATCAATTACTCGCCATGGCAGCTGAACTTGGCAAAGATAAAACTAAAGTAATGCAGTTTCCAGAAAACTGGTGTCAGGGTCGCACTGCCTTTGGTGGTTTATCAGCAGCTTTACTGTATCAAGCTATTCGTCAGCATATCGATAACTCTCGTCGTTTATTATCTTTAAGCACTAACTTTGTTGGGCCATTAATCGCTGACTGTGATTTTACAATCGACGTTGAAGTCTTACGTGAGGGAAAAAACAGTGCACAGGTACTCGCTAAAGTAATTCAAAATGGCGATGTCTGTGTTATCACCCAAGCGTGCTTTGGGGCTGAGCGCCAATCAAGTGTACGTGTAGATGTCACTAAAACCATGCAGCTAAAACCGGTTGATGAGCGTTTCATCCTACCTTATAAAGAAGGTGTGATGCCGGCATTTTTTCAACATGTGGCGTTATGCTTACAAGACGGCAATATGCCATTCTCTGGCGCTGGCACATCACATTTAGGTGGTTGGATGAAATTCAAACATGCACCAGAGCAAATGAGTGAAGCCCAAATCATTGCCCTAACAGACGCATGGCCACCAACCTTATTGCAAATGTATAAGCAACCTGCACCAGCAAGTAGTATGTCATGGTACATAGAATTTGTAGAACAGCCTGCGATCAACCATGATGCTTGGATTGGCTACGAAGCAGTAACACATCATAGTAAGGATGGCTATGGGCTAGAAGATGGCTGCATTTGGAGTGAAGACGGTAAGCTAATTGCGCTTAGCCGCCAAACTGTTGCGTTATTCGCGTAACTCAGGCTTTGAAAGCTGTGCGTACTCAGTACCATCAAGGCGAATAATTGCTTGGTACTCGCCTGATTCAATAATCTCACCAAGACCCAAATTAAAGGTGTTTTTTAACGTTTTACTGTAAAAAAACGCAGGTCTTGGTGCTTCTTTAAAAATTGCATGCACAATAAAAGGCTTTACCTCAGCGCTTTGTTTATATTTTTCTAAATAATATAAAAACACTCGACGCTCTAAAATGATGACATCGACCCAGCCCTTCATAAGGTGATCAACTTGCGCTTCTTGATTTACCACTTCTTCGTAAGAACGCAAAATATTGGTAACCGATTTAAAAGGTGCCTCGATGAAATTAGTGGCATTTTGAAAGGCAAGCACGCTTTTACCAGCTAAATCATAAATACTATTAATTTTCAGCTCTTTATTGGCAAGGCTAACCGCCACATTTTGATAGCGCAGTAATTCGTCACTTTTATAAACATGCGGCGTGAGTACAGGTGGAAAATTTAATGCAATATCTACCTTGCCCTGCATAAGCTGCTGTTCGGCGCGCTTATTAGACATGTAATGGATATCGATATTAGAAATGCCTTGCGATTTAAAAGCAGCTTTCAATATTTCAAGTTGAATACCACTGTTAGTGTCTTCTATAACATAAGGAGGTAAAGACGAGCTTGCAGCAACAACAATGGGCTTTTGCGTATTTGGCTCAGATAAACACTCACCTTTAACACTAACAAACAACATTAAAAGGATAAATAATTGCTTCACTGCTCACCTTAAAGAATTAAATGTATTAAAAAGCGTAATCGCTTTGTACAAATATTAGCTTATATTAAACAAAGGTGCATTTGTATTTACACACTATTTGATGCAAACTTAACTAAGTTCTTGTTTAAGAGACCCTAAGTTTGCAAACAGCCTGTCCTAGCTGCGATCTTGTGATTGAGATCCCACATCTAAGTGCAAAACAAGTGGCAATATGCCCACATTGCAATACAAAGCTTTCGGCATCGCAAGCTAACCAAGATAGTATGGTCGTAGCACTGAGTTTAAGTGCTATTGTTATGCTACTCAGTAGTATGTTTTATCCATTCCTATCTTTTACCAGTAGTGGCATTACTCAAACAATCACCTTACCCGATGCCGCACGAATTCTCTTTAATTACGACAACGACTTTTTAGGTTTGTTCATTGACACCAGTATTATTGGTCTGCCCCTACTTTTATTAATACTCATAATTCCTTTGCATTTAGGCTTACTAAAAGCGCTGCCGTATCAATGGGGAAAAAGACTGTTAAAAACCACCTTTGCATTAGAACCTTGGATCATGTCAGAGATTTTTTTAATTGGCGTGATGGTCAGTATGGTCAAAATCATGTCGATGGCAGATATCGAGTTTGGTGTAAGCTTTTGGGCCTATAGCGCTTTTGTTATCTGTTATGTAGCAGCCACAGCAAAATTAAATAAGCACACCTTATGGCAACAATTAAAAGAACCAGAATATATTGAGCAAACAAAGCCTAACACACGGGCCATTGACCAAGGTTTACGAGCATGTCATGTTTGTGGACAACTGTGTGCAACCGAAACCTGTTCACGATGTGACTCTAAAACTTACAGTCGTAACCCTTTTAGTGTGCAAAAAGCCGCAGCATGGTTATTAACCTCAGTGGCCTGTTATATCCCTGCCAATGTCTATCCTATTATGTATACCACGAGCCTTGGCGATGAAACGCCATCGACGATTATTGGTGGCGTGATGATTTTATGGAATAGTGGTTCGTACCCTATCGCAATGATCATCTTTTTAGCGAGTGTGGTTGTTCCCCTCGCCAAAGCACTCATATTAAGTTTTTTATGCTTTATGGTGATGCGACCAGCAAACAGACAAACTAAAAGCTATACACGCATCTACCAATTGACTGAATTTATTGGCAAATGGTCAATGATCGATGTATTTGTTGTGGCGATTCTAGTAGCCTTAGTACAACTAGGAAACCTAATGTCAGTGACACCTGGCATTGGCACAATATTTTTTACGACCATGGTTATATGCCAAATGTTGGCAGCCCATGCGTTTGATCCCCGTTTATTGTGGGATAACCCAGATAACTTAAGTACTGCGAAACAAGAGACCTTGGCATGAGCGAAACCGCTAAAATAAAAACAGCGCCAAATATATCGGCAATCTGGATCATACCCGTTATTGCCTTATTAATTGGCGCATGGATGTTGTACCAGTATCAAGCAAATAAAGGCACTACCATCTTTATCAAAATGCCTCATGCAGAAGGTATTGTGGCTGGTAAAACAGAAATAAAGGTACGTAGTGTAAAGATTGGCCAAATCGACCATGTTCGTTTATCAGACAAACAAAATAGTGTCATCGCACGGGCGCAAATCGATAAACATTATGATGACTTACTCACTGATGATGCGAAAATTTGGGTTGTAAAACCACGGATTGATGACACCGGAATTAGCGGCATGAGTACCCTACTCTCTGGTGTGTATTTAGAATTTGCACCGGGTGAAAGTAAAAAGCTAGCCGAAAAATTTGAGCTACAAGATGAACCGGCTTTAATTGGTAAAGATGTAAAAGGTGGCCGCTTCACCCTATTAAGCTATAACGCAGAAGTACTTGATGTAAGTACCGGTATTTACTTTAAAGATTACAAAATAGGCCAAATAGAAACCGCCACGTTTGATTGGAAGAATCAAGCGATGAAATATGGCATTTTTATAAATGAACCTTATCAAAACTTGATCACCTTAAACTCTATTTTCTGGGTTAATTCAGGGATCGAAATTGACCTCTCTGCAGATGGTATTAATGTTAACACAGGCTCATTAAGTAAATTGCTTAAAGGTGGTATTTCAGTCGGCATTCCAGAACAACAAACGCCCGGTGAAGTGGCCAGTAACGGCCATAGTTTTTCTTTAAGTAACAGCTACAAAGCCGCTTTAGAAGAACGCTTTTATGATTTTGACTACTACTTAATCGACTTTGAGCAATCAATTCGCGGCTTACGCACTGGCGCACCTGTCGAATACCGAGGTATGCGTATCGGTAGTGTGGTTGAAGCACCTGCAAGTGTCATTATAGATGGCAAACCTGCACATTTTAGAACCGATAACACCGCAGTACCAGCCCTGATAAAAATTGAATATGGGCGCCTGTATCATGACAGTACAGCAGCACGCGAGTTTTGGCATTCAAGTTTAGATGGATGGATCAAAAATGGCCTGCGAGCGTCTTTAAAGCCAGGCAATTTACTCACGGGTGCCGTGTACGTTGACTTAGATATTTACGATAATGCCGAACCTGCTGAATTAAAAACAATTGCCGATTACACTGTATTCCCCAGTGTATCAAGCGGAATTACGGTCATAGCAGACCAAGTCTCTGATGTATTAAATAAAGTGAATAACCTTAAAATTGAAGATAGCTTAGCGCAAATGCAGACCACCTTTGCCGAGTACCAAGCGCTTGCTCATGACATGAGAGAGCTACTAAATAAACAAGATACGCAAGACTTACCGGGTGATATAAATCGCAACTTTGCAGAAATGACAAAGAGCATGCAACAGTTCGATAAAACTATGAAGCAATTTGAAAAAACCATGGCAAGTTACGAGCAAGGTTCAACATTCCACCAACAGTTGCAAACGACTTTATCTGAATTTAAACGTTTAAGTGAAGAGCTACAGCCATTCACTCGAGGTTTAAACCAGCAACCTAATATGTTGATCTTTGATAAAGAGCTACCAGCAGACCCAACGCCGAGGAAACAATAATGAACTATAAACTCTGTGCTTCAGTGGCATCAGTGCTGTTACTTTCGGCCTGCAGTCAAACGTCATTCTCAACCATTGAGTATTATCAATTTTCGCAGCCAATTGTTGCAATGCAGCGCTTAGCTGAGAATACGCAAGCTCAGCTCAGAATTAACACCGTACAGTTACGTGGTGCGCTTAATAATCGTGGCATTGCGATGGTTCTCGAAAACAACAGAGTCAATGCTGCTAACTACCATTTATGGAGCGAATCACCTGATTTAATGTTAACCGCCAGTGCCCATCAACAGCTTTATACTGAACTTGATAATTGGATGGTAATAAAAGGTTTACCGGTGATAACCGATTTAGATCAGCAAAGTTTCTATGAATTAGAATATGAGCTACATCACTTCAACGGTGATGAGCAAGGCAATGCCAACATTGCAGGGCTTTGGCGTTTGTACTATACAAACCCTGAATCTGGCCGAAAGTTAAAGGCGGTCAATTATTTTAATGAGCTTACACCACTTCAAGACAGTGATTACGAAGGGCTTGTCGCAACACTTGAGTCAACGTGGCTAAAGGTAAACAAACAGGTTGCAAACGAAGTATCAAAGCTTGCTCTTTAATAAGAGTTTTAGAGGCTGATTGTCATCGTTAATGATGACATCGCCTATAAACTCAAAACCAAGTTTCTGTAACACCTTCTGTGAGCCAATATTTGTTTGCGAGGTTATTGCAGCAAGCACACCAAGCTCTAATACGTGTTTTTTTGCCATCAATAACCGAGCAGCAGCTGTAATAATACCCTTGCCTTCATATTTAGCTAACAAGGCAAATCCTAAATCGGGGATAGCTAACGCATCGCGCTGAAAGAGCCCTACCATTCCAACCGGTGTATCATCAGCTAAACAAACAATATAACTGCCAAAGCCCAATTGCTGGTGGCTATTTATAAACGTTTGTTGTATATAATGCTCAGCTTGTGCAGGCGTATTAATGTTTTTATTACCGATATGCTCTAAGAATGTTGCTTGATTTAAAAGATCAACAATAAAGGTTGCATCATTTGGCTGCCCGGCACGCAAATATATATCTAACATAGGTTAAAACACCTTACTAACGACATCATTGGCAAAATTGAGACAGTCGAGAACACGCTCTTTTTGTACTTTAGATAACTCATCAATATCGAAATAGCCATACTCTGTGTGCTCATCGCTCAACATTATTTCAGCATTTTCTGCCATACGAGCACGGAAAATAAACGCATGAGAGTTAAACGCTGTGTGATAATAAACACCACTTAAATAAGCGATATCTACGTCACAATTAAGCTCTTCTTGGCATTCACGTAGCAACGCTTGATGAATGGTTTCTCCTTTATCTAAAGCCCCGCCAGGTAACCCCCAACTTTTTTGACCATAATTAGCTTTTAGTAATAACACTTGCCCTTGGTTGTTAGTGATAACCGCGTGACTACTGAGTCTGTATGTATCTGAAAATGCCATAAACCTTAGCTTAATAAAGTTAAAAAAGTAATACAGTTGAAGAGTGTAAAATAATTATCATCGCAATAAAAATTCTTATTGACTAAATTAATATTCAGGATTATTTTTCTTGCGATGTTTTGGGCAAAACAAAAGCAGTATACCCTCTATACTGTCTGGCGCCAGCCAACGCAGGCACTTTCCCTAATGGTCCATAAAAGTGTGTTCGCGTAAAGCAGTTACTTGAGTCTATAGACTTCTGATTTCTGTAAGCAATCTCGCATTGCTTAACTGTGTGAAAAATATAATGCAAGAACCTTCTGCGTTAAGTTTACTGCCGCCAGTATTGGTGGTGGTTTTGGCCGTATTTTTACGCCGCCCTATTTTATCTTTACTAATTGGTGCTTTGTTTGGTTTAGCCATGCTAGGACCAACCGCTGTGTTAGCCAATTTTGCTGATATTTCATTAAAAGTAATGCAAGACGAAACCATTGCCTGGCTAATTTTAGTCTGTGGTGGATTTGGTGCATTAATCGCTTTATTAGTGAGAACCGGGGGTGCAAGTGCCTTCGCCGAATTAGCGTTAAAGTTTGCCAAAGGCCAGCGCTCATCGTTGGTGATGACATTTGTGCTAGGTGTGATTATTTTTATTGATGATTACTTAAATGCATTAACCGTCGGTGAAACCATGAAACGTATCACCGATAAGTTTAAAATTAGCCGTGAAATGCTCGCTTATGTTGTTGACTCAACAGCCGCGCCTATCTGTGTGCTGGTACCACTCTCTACATGGGCCGTATTTTTTGGTGGCTTGTTAGTTGATAATAATGTTGCACCAGAAGGTCAAGGTATTGCCGTCTACATTCAAGCAATACCTTACATGTTATATGCTTGGTTTGCAGTCATTGTTGTATTACTGGTTAGCTTAAATGTCATCCCTGCTTTTGGTCCGATGAAAAAAGCACAACTACGTGCCATGAATAATCAAATCGAGATCTCAAATAGCCAATACACAGATGTTCAAACAGCGGATGAATACGCAGTAAAAGCAGCGGAAGAAAACTTTGAAACAGCCGCTTCAAACGGCAAACTCTATAACTTTTTAGTGCCGATAGTTTTACTTGTTGCATTTACTGTTTACTTTGACATTGACGTATACAAAGGATTGCTTGCAACCTTTGCCGTTGTTTTACCTTTTTATATGTTACAAAAGTTGATGACATTGTCAGAACTCGTTGAGCGTATGCTTGATGGTTTTAAAAGTATGATCCCCGCTATTGGGACTGTGGTTGCAGCATTTATATTTAAAGATGTGTGTGACCAATTAATGCTTCCGCAATATGTTATTAATACATTAAGCCCTTATATGACGGCCCAGTACCTACCTGCCGTGGTGTTTTTAGCAATGGCAGTACTTGCTTTTGCAACAGGTTCAAGCTGGGGGATTTTCGCAGTAACGATTCCTATTGTAATGCCTCTGGCTTACGCAATTGATGCCAATATTCCTTTAGTGATTGGCGCTTTGCTGTCGGCGTCGTCATTTGGTAGTCAGGCGTGCTTCTATTCTGATTCCACGGTACTTGCCGCGCAAGGCTCAGGGTGTGATTTAGTCAGCCATGCTATCACGCAACTGCCTTATACCTTACTTGCAGCAAGCGCTGCATTTATAGGATTTTTGCTTATCGCATAAATAAAAAAGCCCAAGCAATTGCTTGGGCTTTTGTTTATCCGCTATTAAATTAGTTTTGGAATTTAATGCCTTTGTAAAAACTCTCTAAGTTTTCAACTTTTGTTTGGTTTTTAAGATCTGCAAATGGCTTATCCGCAAACTTACTACCACGCATTTGAATATTTAATCGTGGAGCCTCACTGTTAAGCATGGTTTTCTTGTAATAATCTTTAAGATCAGCCAAGGTTACTTTTTCAACTTCTGCGATAAGTTTTTCCTTAGAATCAAACTTAAAGTTCTCACGATACCAATCTGTGATAAGTGGTGACATTTCATCACTTAAGTTTTTAGGCTGCTCTTTTAAAGACACAAGCGTTGCATTTTTAAGTTGTGCAAATGTTTCTTCTGTCATGTTATCAAGCTCAACAGCGTATTGCTTTTTGAACTCATCAAAACGCGCTTGCATCTCTTTAGGGCCTTTAACCGGTGTTTGAATATATAGACCCAATGCAGAGTAGTCTTCGATAGGACGCGCTAACGCACCAACCGCATAAGCCAGCTGCTCTTCAGTACGTAACTTATCAAACGCTACGGTTCTAAAGTGACTTTGTAAGATTTGCGCCTGTGCTTTTTGCTTATAGCCAGGTGTTGGGTGTACAACCATATCAATGATTGCTACATCTGCTACATCAATATCTTTTTGTAATACGATGCGTTCACCTGGTTGAGGTAACCATGCTTTGCTTCTAGCAAACTCAGTCGTTTTATGGCCTTTAGGTAAAATAGCGGTTAGTTTACTCGCAATAGAGTCAACATCATTTTGGTTATAGTTACCAAACGTGAATACGCGTAGATCATTGGCAGCAAGAGTTGATTGCTTAATATCTGCAAAATCAGCAAGAGTTAGCGCATCTGCCGCAGCAATTAAGCTTTCGGTATCAAATTTACCACTACGAGTCAGTTTTGAGTATTCACCGAATGCTTGGTAGAACGGGAACTGCTTTTGTTGATTGAGTAAATCACGCTTAAAACGATCGATTGCTTGGGCAAATCCTTCTTCAGACACATCTAACGTTAGATTTTCAAGCGCTTGAGCTAACAGCACGTCTTGTTTATCAGTAAAACCACTTAGTGATAACACAAGGCCGTTACTTGGTTGTAGCCCTAAGCTCATACCTGCAACGGCTGCTTCTGTGCTTAGTTTGCTTTGTTGTAAGTTATAAAGATCAGCCCACACTGCATAAAGAACTTGTGATTTAACATTCACAAGGGCATCAGGTGTATTAATGTAAACCTCAACAAGACCCTTAGGTTGCTCAGCAAATTGCTGACTTGCTTGGCGCCAAACTTTTACACCTTGCTTATCAAATACCAGTTCAGGATGCGCTTGTTGTTTAAACTCCGCCGTTTTAATTGCAAAGCTTTCTGGTAATAAGCGGTTTACTGTTGGTAATGCTAAAGGGTATTCGCTCGGTTTGCTCCAGCTTGCAACTTCTGCTTCGCTGATATCTTCAATGCGGTATTTACCATCGTAAAAATGCAGCTGTGAATCTGTTTCTTCTTGCTTTGAAATATACCAAATACGTAGCGTATCTTCGTTTAATTGTGAAAGCACATTTTGCACCGCATCTGCATCAAACTTTGCATAATAATAAGGTGCGTTAATTGCGTTGTTCACAGGGAATTTTTGCATGCTATCAGTTAAGTTACTGACATAACCAAACTCATCGCCTTTTTCTAGGAATTGAAATTCATTATTTAGAGAGGTACGAATTTCATTAAAGTATTTGCTATCAACACCCTGCTCTTTAATAAGCGCAATGTATTGCATAACCATAGCGACAATTTCTTCGCGGTTTTGCATGCCCGCATCAGTCAATTCAATATTAACTGTTAAGCTGCCGTAGTTACCGTATTGAGTTGGAGCATCAGAAGCAGATAATCGTGACACCCAGCCTTTATCACGTAAAATTTGTGCCGGGCTACCTTGCATTTCGTTGCTTAAAAGGTACGAAACAAAACGGTTTGGTTTTACCGCAAACTGTGAACTGTTATCAGCAATAGTGAATTCTAACTGTAGCTGTTTAACATCTTCATTCGGTGAGTAGTAAACACGTTTACCACCTGCCACAGAGAAATCTAACTTATCAGTCACCGTTGGTTTTTCGATGTGTTTGTTTTCAATGTCAGCAAAATACTGTTTAGCTTTTGCTTCCATTTCAGCCAGTGGACGATTAGAAATCATCGCCACTTTCATAATGTTCGATGAATAATATTTGTTATAAAAAGCAACGGTTTCTTTGTGTAGATTGCTACCTTCTTTATCCCCTAAAGTTTCTAGGTTACCAATTAAAAAGCGGTTTGCTGGGTGTGAGCCCATCATTTGGCGTGCCAATTTAAACTGACCAAAAAAGTCCATTTCACGGCGCATTGACCATTCTGCATTTACCGCATTTTTTTCTTTGTCTGTGTACTCAGGGTAAAGCTTTGGTGATTTAAAGAAATCCGCAAAGCGGTCAAGTGCTTCATCGTAAGCATCATTGTTCACTTTGAACATGTAGTTTGTGATATCTAACCAGGTGTAAGCGTTATGCGCCCCACCATTTTTAGTCATAAAATCACTGTAACCTTTGGTGTCTGGGTAACGGTCTGTACCAAGGAACAGCATATGCTCTAGATAATGTGCCATACCTTGTTGCGACATAGGGTCGTGCAATAAACCAACACCGACACTCAATGCAGCAGCTGATTTTTCAGCGCTTGGGTCTGAAATTAAAATCACATCAATTTCGTTATCAAGTTTTAATGTTTTGTACTCACGAGTATCGTTTGGACTGATAACTAACGAGTCAGGAATAAGGTTAGTATTAGCAGCAGGAGGCGCTGTGGTAGAAGTAGAAGAACAACCTGCTAACACTGCAAAAGCGATTGCACTGAGTCCCATTATTTTTTTCATTATTTAGTATCCATTAGAAATTGAATAAATTTTTATTTATCATGTGTTTTAGAGCGCCGCAATTCAATGCTTTTGAGCTAAGTTACAGCAAAACTTTGTAACACATTGTGAAAATGCAGTACTTACGGTTAAGATTAATAGCAATAACTATAACAAAGGATGAGCTATGGAAAAGTGGCTAATTGTAGCAATGTTCGCTCAGGTCTTACTGACGTTCATTGTGATGTACATTATGGGTAAACGCCGCTTTCGTGCGGCAAAACAAAAAACCATTGAGATGAAAGATTTCTTAACAATGGATTTAGAAAAAGCAGGCACTGATGTGCGTGTTGCAGATCGCAATTTTATCAATCAATTCGAAATGCCCGTGCTGTTTTTTATCGGCTGTTTAACAGCTCTACAGGTCAATGCGGTGGGTACTGTTTTTGTTGCCCTTGCGTGGGTTTATGTAGCATTAAGAATTATTCATAGCGTAATTCACTTAACTTCAAATACCTTGAAGGCGCGCTATTATAGTTTCGTTGTCAGTAGCTTCATTATGCTAATAATGTGGGTGCTGGTTTTAGTAAGAATCTTTTAGTACTTAGTGATACAAAGAAAAAAGGCGCTTTTTAGCGCCTTATTAACTTTGTTGGTTGGAATTATTTACGACGAGTAAAACCTGCAAGGGCTAATAAAGATAGCATCCACGCAAGACTACCACCTGAACTACCACCGCCATTATCGGATGAATTATCTTCGTCAATAAGCGTATTTTCTTTTGGTGATAAAGAGGCAGATGAATTCGGATCATCATCAATCACAACAACACTATTAATCATCACTAAGTTTTCAGCATTGAAACCGCTAGTGGTCGTTGGGCATTGATCTTCATTTAAGCCAACCGTTGGAATTTCACCACAGTGAACTAATGATGTAATTGTCTCGATTGTTTCAAAGCTATCAGCTGTAATTTCACCAAACACGGTGAAACCACCATTTTGTAAATCAAGATTAGCGCTATTATCTTTTAAGTTAAAAAACCATTGGCTTGTTGCACTGTTCGCATTGCCACCAACTTTCGCCATTGCAATCGTGCCTTTAACGTTTGATAAAACAGGCTCATTGGTAATTGCATCAGCTGTTTCAATCGAATTAAAGTCCGTATCAAACTTAAAACCACCCCTTGCAATACAAAATCGTCAACAGAACGATGGATAACACTACCGTCATAGCTACCGTCAGTTACATAATTTAGAAAGTTTTCCACTGTGATAGGTGTGTGTTGATCATAAAGGTTAACGGTAATGGTGCCTTGATTTGTTTGCATTTCTACAATCGTCGCATTGGCTGTAAAGCAGCTTGCAAAAAGAGCAGTTGCAAGTAGATGTTTTTTCATTGTTTATCTTTCCTGATACTTTTTATTATAAAACTGCACGAAGCTTAAACAAAAATGGTTGATGCATAAATAGCAAACAAAATAGTTACACAAAACACGCCATAGCAATTACAACTCAGTTACATTAATTTACATCGCGTATTCATTTTAGTTATAAAAAATATAAACACTAAATCAAAATCGTCTTATCAAATTGACTCAGTTTGTTAGTATTTGCACGACAACAATGAACACACAGGAATTAACCATGGCGAATGAAGAGAACGCAATATGCGATTTTGGCCTACACCAAGGTGAGCCTTACAGCCAGTTACCAGCTAGTTTTTTAAATTGGATGGTGGGCAATAATCACCAAAAGTCTCATTACGCAGAACAAGAACTGCAACGCCGGCAACTCGCTGCAACAGGACAAATAAATACAGAAAATAGCAACAAAAGTTTATAAAAGACATTTAATTTAAACTTAAGTCGTTTAAACTAAGCGCTTAATTAACCTACTGCTCTAATCAGGCAAACAATTATGCGCTTTTTTTATTAACTTCGCTACTGGTTACCCTAACCGCATGTAGCTCATCTTCGAATAATACTGATTCAGTACAATATTTAACTCTACTTCATACCAATGATAACCACGGTCGCTTTTGGCACAACGAGCAAGGCGAGTATGGTATGGCAGCCCGTAAAACTTTAATCGATCAATTAAGTACCGATGCTAAAGCAAAAGGCCATGCTGTGTTATTGCTGTCAGGCGGCGATATCAATACCGGTATTCCAGAGTCAGACTTACAACATGCAGAGCCCGATTTTAAAGGTATGTCTTTAATTGGCTATGACGCTATGGCAATTGGTAACCATGAGTTTGACAATCCTCTGGCAGTACTTGATCAACAACAAAAATGGTCTAACTTTCCATTTTTATCTGCCAACATCATTGATAAAACAACCGGTGAAGCACGCTACCAAGGTTATAAAATCTTTGAAAAAAATGGCCTTAAGATTGCTGTAATCGGCTTAACAACCACAGATACAGCAAAAATAGGTAATCCTCAATATATCGGTGGTCTAGAATTTAAAGACCCAACAGAGGTTACTGCAAAGTTAGCCCCAGAAATTGAAAAACAGTACAACCCTGATATCACCATTGCTGTCACGCACATGGGTCACTATGTTGATGCGAACTTTGGGATTAATGCGCCGGGTGATGTAACCATGGCGCGTAACTTACCTAAAGGCATGCTTGATATTATTGTTGGCGGACATTCACAAGAACCTGTTTGTATGAAAGAGGCAAATATCGCTGACGAAAGCTTCATGCCAGGTAAAGCATGTAAACCAGATCAACAAAATGGCACTTGGATCATGCAAGCCCATGAATGGGGTAAATATGTGGGTAAGGCTGAATTCAAATTAGAAAAGGGCAAATTAACACTTCTTAATTACGCACTTATTCCAGTTAACCTATATATCGATGATGAAAATGGCAATAAGAAGTTGGCAGCTGATTACATCGAACCTAACAAAAGCTTACAAGACGTACTTGCTGTTTATCAGCAAAAAGGCGCAGCACAAATTGCCGGTAAAATTGGCGCCGTTGATGCAAAACTTGAAGGTGACCGTAACAAGGTGCGCTACGAGCAAGTTAACTTAGCACGCGTAATAATTGCTGCTCAAATGCAATCTGTGGGTGCTGATTTTGGTTTGATCAGCGGTGGCGGAATTCGCGATAGCATTCAAGCAGGTGATGTCAGTTATAAAGATATTTTAAAAGTTCATCCTTTTAAAAATCGTATCACCTATATTGATATGACAGGCCAAGAGTTATTTGATTACTTGTCTGTGGTTACGTCTTTCCCACCTGATTCAGGTGCCTACTTACAATATTATAAGTTGAGCTTTAAACGCGACGATGACACCTTATCTGATGTTAAGATTGCAGGAAAGCCACTTGATATGGCTAAAATATATCGTATGAGTATTAACAGTTATAATGCCTCTGGTGGTGACGGCTACCCTACTCTTACCGATAAAAAAGGCTTTGTAAGTACAGATGATACAGATGCACAGGCATTAAAACGTTTCTTTGAGCAAAATAGCCCTGTTAAAGCGGCTGATTATACGCCTAAACAACAATAAGGTGTACTCAATAATCTTTAACAAGCAAAAGGGAAGTCAAAGACTTCCCTTTTTACTTTTAAAGTAGATTATTTGCCTATGACTTCAATATCGGCAATCTCAATCGATTTCAATCCGTAATGATGTAAACGCGAACGGGAGCCTTCACCATGGGCCTTAGGCGGATAATAGGTTTCTTTTATTTCTAGCTGTTCTTGCCAAACTTCATCAAGTGCAGCACGAATTTCACTTAATGTTTTTTCTAAACTATTAGTAAAGTTTGGGCGCTTACGTATTGTATGACCAAGCTCGACTAACCGGTAAAAATACTTGTTCGCTAAAGTCAGCAATTCTTCTGGTACATCTTTATTTTGATTAAGCACTACATCTGGGTGCTCAATACAAAACTCAACCAATGCAAGATAAAAGCACAGCGGTTTATTAGCAAGTGCAACGGTTTTATCAACAGCACAACTGGCAGCCAAGGTTTTATTTTGAAGATCGACTATCAATTTAGGTTTTTCTACAGCTTGTATTTCAACCTCAGGCTCATGTTTTGCAATTTGAATTTTAGTACGCTCACTTATAAATAATAAATACGTTAGTGCAGCAGACACCAAACTCACTAGAATTAATACAGCAATATCATTTTTTGAAAATAAAGACGATGCGACAACAAAGCTTACCGTTAACGACTTTTGTGGTGCATGCAATTGTTTAGTAATTAAATCTGCACGGGCTGGATAATCAGAGATCCCTTCAATTGAATAAACCATCACGCCTGAGTCTTTTAACTGAGCATTAAGACGGGCGATATAGTTGAGTACCATGTCTTTACTACCTGAATGCTTTAAAAAATCATCAGGTAAATTTAAGTGATTTAAATCAAGGGCAATACGGTTTTCAACTTTTGCTAGAGTCAGTGCATCATTAGTTTTTGTCTTATAAGCTTTTGCAGTAATAAAGGTGGCAAATAAAGCCAAACAACAGCATAGAAATACCGCCCCATAAGCAAGCTTTATTCTAATTGGCAGCATTGCTATCCCCTACTTTGATTGTTTGCTGGTTTGAGTCACATTCCCAAAAAGACTCAACATGATTAAAGTAATGGGAATTCTGATTATGGGCTAACTGAGTTAGGCGTGTTTGAACAGCACATAAAAGGTCGGTGTTCTCATCTTGCATTTTTAAATACCAACGACTGCCACTTATATTGTCACGGATAGGCGTAATGTAATTGATTGAAAAGCGTTGCTGATCACTATCTTGCCAATAAGAAGAGATTAAATCGACTTTACCGCTTGCAAGTAACTCTCTTAATTCTGTATGTGAACTGGCATAAGTGATATTTAGGTTTTCTAGGTTGATGTCTAATTTTTTAAATAATTGCTTAGGTAAAATGTGCCCAGAGCGACTCGTTGGATAATCAAGTAAGCCAATACGCTTGTCTAAAAAATAACTTTTTTCAATTCGGGGCTTTTCTTTACTCGAAATTAAATAAGCAGTGTAATCTGGGAAGCCAACAACCGCTTGATAGTTATAGGTTGACTCGGCCATAAAAGCATTAATCAAGTTTTCTTTAGCAAGGATCAAATCTGCTATCCCTTTACCTAAAAACTCAATTGTGTCTGAGGTTTTATAACCCCAATAAGAGGTGACCTTGCCATATTGTTTACTAATGATGTCATCTGCGCATAGGGTTTTAGCAACATCCTCAGCCAACACTTTACCTGATGAATACACCACCAGTTCATTAAGGTTAACCTCTGATTTAGTATCACATTGGAATGATGTTTCAATAAATGCATCGATATCAGAAACAGGCGGTTTACCCTGCAAAATTCCGATATAAAAAAACAAAATTAGTGACAGAAACAAAAATGTAACAATCGACGATTTTTTTATTAGTATTGTTCTTAAATTCAATTTTAATAGCCAACAACGCTCCGTTGTCTCTATTTGAACAATTATTCTTACTCATTACAACAGGTAATTTTACCTGAATATTGTAAGCCATTGAAAAACAATATATATGAACAAGAAATTATGAATCTTATTGAGTCCTTTCTATTTGTTTTTAAATTCAGGAAAATACACACCAAGAAATCGTGCTTCAGGGCACATTCATTTTGGACACTGAGTCAATGTTACAAAAAACAATAAAAATGTTGCTGTTATCGACACCAGTTATTTCTGTGTTGTTAAGTAACCCTGCAAATGCATGGGGTCAGAATGGTCACCGTATTATTGGTGAAATTGCATCTAAGCATATTACTGACGCCACTAAGCAAGCATTAGTTCCTTTACTTGATGGTGATTCTTTACCACAAGTTGCAACGTGGGCTGATGAAATGCGTTCTGCGCCTGAAACGTTTTGGCAAAAGAAATCTTCACGCTGGCATTACATAAATTTCAAAGAAGGCGATGCTAAGCCTCATTACGACTCACATGCCCACCATAATAAAGAAACCGTGTCAGACATCCTTGAAGGCATGGAATATTCAATATCAGTTTTACAAAACCCAAAAGCCTCTCTCGGTGAAAAGCAATTTGCATTACGCTTTTTAGTTCACCTTGTTGGTGATAGCCACCAACCTTTTCATGCCGGTCGCGGTGAAGATCGTGGTGGCAACAATATTTCTGTCACATTTTTCGGTCAAGATACCAATTTACATAGCTTATGGGACACAAAACTCATTGAAAATGAAAATTTGTCCTATACTGAGTTTGCGCAATTTATAAATACAACAAATCAAGCGTTAATAACGGACTATCTTGCCAGTTCACCTAGCGATTGGTTGATCGAATCTAATAACATTGCAAACTCTCTGTATAAAGAAAATGAAACAAACGTAAGTTATAGTTATATCTATAAAAACTTACCAGTTGTTAAAACTCGCCTACAACAAGGTGGGATAAGATTAGCGGGTTTATTAAATACATTATTTGATAAATCAGCAAAACCGTTAGTAAAGGCACTTAAGATGCCAACTGACAGCAAACTATAAATGAAACATAACCTCTAACACGGGAAATAACATAATGAAAATCCAACTCCGCAAAACAGCTCTATCACTTGCTATTGCAGCATGTGTTGGTGTGAGTGGTGCAGCGTTAGCAAATGAAACAACATCTGCTATCAAGGGTCAAATCAAAGGTCCAAACGGCAACCCTGCTGCTGGCACTAAGATTACTATCGTTCACTTACCTTCAGGTTCAACTAAAGAAACTGAAACGAACGATGCGGGTTACTTCACAGCAAAAGGCCTACGTGTAGGTGGTCCTTACCGCGTTGTTGTAGATTCTGACGTTTTCGCAGATCAAACATTCAACAACATTAACCTACAAGTTGGTGCTGACTACCCTGTTAATGTTACGTTAGAGCCGCAATCAGACATCGAGCAAATTGTTGTTACTGGTCGTCCTATCAGCCGTATGTCTGGTGGTACAGGTCCTGCTGCGACTTTCACACTTGAAGATTTAGAAAACCAACCAGCTATCAACCGTGATTTAAAAGATATCATCCGTATCGATCCACGTGTAACAATCGATGATAGCCGCGGTTCAATCAACTGTGGTGGTGGTAACCCACGTTTCAACAGCTTAACGCTAGACGGTGTTCGTATGAACGATAACTTCGGTCTAAGCTCAAACGGTTACCCTACAATCGGTGCTCCTTTCTCTTTTGATTCAATTGAGCAGGTTGCAGTTGAGCTAGCACCTTTTGATGTTCAATATGGTGGTTTCACATCATGTAACATCAATGCTGTTACTAAATCAGGTGGTAACGAAGTACACGGTGGTATGTTCTTCGATTACACAAATGATTCAATGAAAGGCGATAAAATCGAAGGCGAAGACTACGATAACGGTGATTACACTGAAAAACGTTACGGCTTCAATGTTGGTTTACCACTAATCAAAGATAATCTTTTCTTATTCACGTCTTATGAAAAAGTAGAAGGTGTTAAGCAGTACGAGTACGGCGGTTTAAATACGGGTAGTGTTTCAGCTGCAGACGTTGCTCGTGTACAACAAATCGCACAAGACGTTTACGGTTATGATGCAGGTGGCATGCCATCGAGCGCACCAGTTGAAGATGAAAAAATCTTTGTTAAACTTGACTGGAACATTAACGACGATCACCGTGCAAACTTGATCTATAACTACAATGACGCTTTCACACTATCTCAATCAGATGCATACAGTGATACAGTAGCTTTAGACAACCACTTCTACAAGCAAGGTGCTGAGTTTACATCAATCATCGGTTCACTTTACTCAGATTGGTCAGACAGCTTCTCTACTGAAGTTCGTATTGGTAAATCAGAGCTAGATGCAACAGTACAGTCTTTAGATGCAGCGAGCAGCTTCGGTGAAATGCAAATTAGTACAGCTGACGGCGGTACAATTTTCATTGGTCCAGATGACTCTCGTCAGTCAAACGACCTAGACTACGAAACAACGACTGTAAAAGTTGCAGGTACTTACTACCTTGATCAACACACGATTACTGGTGGTTATGAGTATGAAAAGCTAGACGTGTTTAACCAATTCGTTCAGCACACTCAAGGTGAGTGGCGTTTTGATTCTGTAGATGATTTTGAAGCTGGTCAAGCAGCACGTATTTATTATAACAATGCTGCTGGTACAAACGATCCAACAGATGCTGCTGCAAGCTTCTCATACGCTCAACATACTTTCTATGTTCAAGATGAGTACAACTTCACAGATTTAGATGCGACATTAACGTTTGGTCTTCGTTACGACAAATACACAAGTGATGACAAACCTAACTACAATGAAAACTTTACTAACCGTTACGGTTTCAGCAACCAAGGTACATTCGACGGCATCGATTTAATTCAACCACGTGTTGGCTTTGAATGGTACGCAACGGATGCATTAGAAGTACGCGCAGGTGTTGGCTTATTCTCTGGTGGTAACCCGAATGTATGGTTATCTAACTCATACTCAAACGACGGTATCACAAACATTGGTACTTTCCGTGCAGGTGTAGATTTATTCAATACCCCAACAGTAAACGGTGGCACTCCAGGTTATGAAGTACCACAAGATATGTATGATGAAGTTGCTAATACAACAATTGGCGCGGGTGATTCTTCAGTAAATGCTGTTGACCCAGATTTCGAAATGCCTTCAGAGTGGAAATACTCAGTAGGTGCAACATACACAACTGAAGATGAGTACGTATTCTCACTAGATTACTTATTCACTAAACGTAAAGATGCTGCAATCTTACAAGACATCGCGTTACAAGATTCTGGTGAAACAACGTTTGATGGTCGTCCAATTCTTGAGTCTATTGAAGGTCGTAGCGGCGACTTACTACTTACAAATGTAAGTGGTGACAGTGGTGAGTCTCACATCATTTCTGCTGCAATGAGTAAGCGTTTTGATAACGGTATTAGCGTTCAATTAGCTTACGCTTACACTGACTCAACAGATGTTAACCCTATGACTAGCTCTGTAGCTAGCTCAAACTACGGTAACATGGCGACATACGATCCGACTAATCCAGGTGCACACACATCTGATTACGAAATCCCACATCGCTTTACTATGACATTAGGTTACACAACTGAGTTGTTCGATGGTTACAACACACGTTTCAACCTATTCAGCGAAACGTACAAAGGCCTTCCTTACAGCTATACATATAACGGTAGCGACAGTGTTTGGGGTGATAGCAACTCAAACCGTAGCCGTCAGCTAATGTATATCCCTGAAGTGAATGACCCGAACGTTGTTTACGACATGACTCCTGAAGAAGTAACTGAGTTTAACGAGTGGATTTCTGCTCAAGGCCTTGAACGTGGTGAAATCGTTGGTCGTAACAGCCAAAATGCTGATTGGTTCACAAAAGTTAACTTCAAGATGACTCAAGAGTTACCTGGTTTCATGCCTGGTCACAAAGGTGAAGTATTCTTCGTTATCGATAACTTAACAAACATGTTAAATGATGACTGGGGCGTACTTAAGAAAGGTAACTTCGTTGGTAACCGTATGATTAAAACATCAATCGATGACCAAGGTCGTTACGTATACTCTGACTTCAGCCCTAACAATGGTAAAACTGCAACTCAAAGCGGTGCATCAGTTTGGGAAATGCGTGTAGGTGTACGTTACACATTCTAATAACGAGTTAACCTTGTTATAAAGCAAAAGCCCGCCCCTACTGGCGGGCTTTTTACGTTTTGGTGGAAGTTTGCAAGAGTAAAGCTACTAGGGGAAAGTGAGCAAGGGTAAAGTTAGAAAGTTACTAGTAGCAGCGATTTTACATCGCGTCATTGTAACTAAAGCCTAGAACCTAATACCTGATAAATTCTTTCGTAGGACTGGCTTTAGCCGGGAATGGTTGTAGATATGAGTTACGAGTTTCAAGAATAAAGTTAGCAAATTAAGAAGTCGCGACGATTTTACATAGCGTCTGAGGGCTGACAGCTGAACGCTTTCTAAAAAATGCAGGCCAGTGAGACCTGCACAGATATTTTTATTTAAGCTGCGTAAACCGCAAGTGGGTGTGTTGTATTGATAGAAACATGCACTGCATCACCTGGGCGAACCATCACTTCATGGCTTACTCGGCTTGTCACCACGGTATCACACGCTAATTTAACCGCGCATAAGCGACTGCCACCTTCGTAACGTACCCATGTCACTTTACCATTACTGGTATTAGCATTTTGAATAAGGTGAATATCATCAGGGCGAAGCAATACATCAACCTTCGCGGTATCATGATCAACCTTAATAGCTGGGGCATTGCCTAAATCAGTGGTGGCGATATCACCTTCACAGTTGCCAGCAATGAAACTTGCTTCACCTAAAAAGCGTGCCACAAAGCGATTGCTTGGTAAGCTAAAGCAGCGTTCAGGGGTATCTATTTGCTGAATTATGCCTTCTTTCAGTACGCCAACACGGTCACCGACAGATAAGGCTTCTTCTTGATCATGGGTTACCCAAATAGCAGGAACACCAGCATCTTTTAATGCATTACGAATATCCCAACGTAGGGTGTCTTTTAAAGCCGCATCTAGGTTTGATAAAGGCTCGTCAAGCAATACAAAGTCTGGTTCGTGAGCAAGTGTACGGGCAAGCGCTACACGCTGCTTTTGACCACCCGATAAGGTGGCAGGCTTTTTATCACGAAATGCTTCAAGACCCAATAACTTAATCCAATGATCTGCTTTCGAGGTATCGGTTAATCTAAAGCAAATATTTTGCTGTACCGTTAAATGCGGAAATAACGCAAAGTCTTGAAATACCATTCCTACTTTTCGTTTTTCTGGTGGTACTTTTAATTTAGGTGTTGCCCGCCATGAGCCTAAATTAATTTCGCCTTCGCTGATAGGAATAAGTCCAGCTAACGCTTGTAAGATTGTACTTTTACCACAGCCAGTTGGACCAACTAGCATGAGGATCTCACTTTCCCCAAGTGATAAGTTGAGTTCACTTACCACACGATTGCTACCATAATCGATAGACAGCTTACTAACTGATAGCATTAAACTGATCCTTAATGTTCTAATTGACTGCGCTTTTCACCTGAGAGCATTATAGCTAAGCCGCATGCTGATATCACTACTAACAATAAGCCAGGTATAGCAGCGCGTCCAAAGTAACCGGCTTCATAAACACGCCATAAATAGGTTGAAAGGGTTTCAAACCCTGTTGGACCAAGTAACAATGTCGCTTCAAGCTCACGCATTGATTCTAAAAATACCAAAGCTGCACCAGCAATAATACCGCGCAGTGTTAAAGGTAAGGTAATACGCATAAAGGCTTCGCGGGGGCTGGCACCTAATACACGTGCCGATTTGATTAAACTCGAATCTAAGTGTTCAGTGCTGGTACGCACAGAGCCAACAGCTAGCGGTAAAAAGCGCAGCACGTAGGCAATCACTAATAATGCCAGAGTTTGGTATAAAAGTGGTAATTGCAGGCCACCATAAACAAGTGCTGTACCCATCACGATACCCGGAATACCAAACCCGAAATAAGTCACCCGCTCCATAATGCGCCCTAATTTACCGCTTAAGGCAGCATGCGCTACAGGTACTGCAACAACAACAGCGACAATAGCTGCAATGCCAGACGCATAAGCCGAATTCCACGCAATGCTGAAATCAAAATCAGCAATACCATCACGGGCAAGCCACAGGGTAAAAATAGCTAGCGGCAAACAAATAGCCAGTAATAAAACAGGTAGAAAAGTCACTAGCATGGCTAATTTCTGGCTGTTCGATGGGAATAACATCAGCGGTCTACCGTGGCGCTCTGAAGCCGTTTTAATTTGCGATTCAATGAACAGTAAAAAACCTACTATCACCATTAATTGTAACGATAACATCGCGGCACGACTTAAGCCAAAGGCGTTGTATTCAACATAGATCACCCGAGTAAAGGTGTCTAAGCGCATCATCGCCGGTGTACCAAAATCTGATAAGGTATAAAGCGCAACCAGCAATGAACCCGCCGCAATACCGTTGATAACACGGGGAAAGATTACTTTAAACACGCTCATTGTCATCGACATACCTAAAGTACGAGCTGCATTTACCATGCTGGCATCTAGACTGAGTAAAGATGAACGCGTCGTAAGCATAACAAACGGAAACGTGTAGAGCGTCATTACAATGGCAGCACCCGTTAAGCCATACATAGGCGGCGTTTCAAAGCCCAACAGCTGATTTATCTCACCACCGGGGCCAAATGCTGCATACAAGGTAAACGCACCAATATAGCTTGGAATTGCCAGAGGAGCGGCAAACAATACAAGCCAAATTTTTTTAAAAGGAAGTTGAACATAGGCACTAATAAACGCCAGAGGCACGCCAATTAAAATAGAGCCGATTACTGTTAACACCATAAGTGACAAGGTGTTACCAAGAATTTTTAAATTGTGACTATCAAAAACAGCCGTCGCATCACTCGCTAAAGTGATCAATATATAAACTGGCACTAACGCCAAAAGCGCTGCAAGCAGCGCCATCGGATAAGAAGCAGGTATGCGCATTATAAAACACCGCTACTGCGCATAAGGTCGAGTGTTGGCCTTAAATCTGCCAATTGAGTTAAATCTATTTTCGGCGGTGACACATCCGTTAACGCTGGTAACCCAGCTGGCTGGTCAATGCCTTGGATCAATGGAATTTCGTACGCTTCACGTGCTAAGTAACTTTGTACTTCAGCACTAAGTAAGTAACGCATAAAGTTCATTGCATTCGGGTTATCTGTTAGCGATAACACACCTGATGCATTAACTAAGCAACCTGCATCTTGATTGGTGAAAGCAAGATCAAGGTTAGCATCTGGTTTGCCTGACTTAAGGCGTAATGTGTAATAATGGTTTGCAAAACCAATATCCACTTCGCCACGTTCAACGGCCATCACTACGCCAAGCTCACCAGCATAGGTTTTCGAACGTTTTTGAACTTTCTTCAGCCATTTAGCGGTTTTATCATCCCCTTCAAGAATGCGCATTGCTGTGACAAATGATTGGAATGATGCATAAGCCGGTGCCCAACCAATTGATAAATCGCTATCTGCAATTGCCATGATACTATCTGGGATCTGATCTTTACTTAAACGCTTAGTATTATAAGGCAATGTACGAATACGACCTGTTACAGGTGCCCAGCCCGGATAGCGGAACTGCGGTTGTAATTGCGCTTCTAAGTCAGATGGTAAGGCTTTAGCTAAACCTGCGTCGGTGACTAGACCAATCGCACCAGAGTCAACAGCCCAAAATAAATCAGCACGTTTAACACCTGCTTTAGCTTCTGCCACTATCATGTTGGCAAGTGCAGCAGTCGGGCCACGTCGAATTGATAAGTTAAGTTTTGGGTTTTTCTTTTGGATAGATTGCAGTACGTTTTCGTACAAACCACCTTCACCACGGCCTAGGTATAATGTTAGGTCACCCTCAAGGGCGGGTAAGTCATTCACTGAAATTGGGCTTGCAGCTGTTGCTGCAAAGGCACGTGAAAGAGGTAGTGGCATTGCGCCCACTACCCCAAACGCAGCCAGGCCTTGAATAAAGGTCCTACGCTTCACTAAAATACATCCTTACGTGCTTTGTCGGCTTCTTCTAGTAACACCTTAGCGCGATCTAATTTTTCTTGCATATCAACAACCACTGCACGTACTTGGTCAACAGTACTTTTATCAGAAATAGCTTTTGGCAGGGTTACGTTAAAATCTTTTTCTAGAACTTCTACTAACTTCGCATCTTTTTCGATAAGCGTACCTTCAACACCTTCGAATAAGTGAAGGTAAGTATCATGTACAATTTGCGTCGCTTCATCGCTTAAACGTTCTGCGTATTTTGCAACAACGCGGTCTAATTTGTGTTTGATTTCATCGATAGTAGCACTTTGCGTCATTGTTTCAGAAGCAGTTGCTTTTACAGCTTTTAATAAGCCTTTTTGCTGGAAGTCGGCAGCAAGTTTAACAGCTCCAAGACCCTGCCACAAGGCAGCATTTAAGGCCTTTTGATGCTCACGTGCTTCGCTTGCTGGTTTTTTATCATCAATGGCCATTTTAACACCATAAATACCTTGCCAGATTGATGCATAAACCGGTACGTAGTTTGTTTCAATCGCGCTGTGAAACTTTACTGATTCCCAGAATTCAATTAAGTCATCGCTTTTAACAGCCTTTGCGCCTTTAGTTTCGTAATCGGTAACAATGGTGTCGACTTTACCGATCATCCATTCAACGTCTTCAGAATAATCTTTTAAATTTTCTTTTAGATGATTAACGTGCTCACCAATTGGGCCATTTGCCAATACAGGTTGGGCAATAAAAGTAGATGCTAATACTAGGCTTAGACCTAGTGTTTTCACGGTGTTTAACGCTAATTTCATAAGAGGGGACATCCAAGTTTCTAATTGTAAATGATAGCCATTATCATATATGTATCGATTGTCTAAATCAATTGCTATAAAGCCTTGATTACAGATTTAAACATTTTTATTTAATTGCGCAGAAAGTGTACTCAGCGTGTCCATAAATTGTTGAAGTGCTTGGCTATCTAAGCCACTCACTAAACGTGCTTGCCACTCGTTTGCAAGCGGTACAATCTGTTCATGCAACGCTATTCCTCCAGCAGATAGTGATAACAAACTTGCACGTTTATCTGTCGGGTTCGCTTTAGCAACTATCAATTCCCTTGATAATAATGATTTTACAGCCCTCGACACGGTGGATTTGTCCATTTGAGCCATATCGCATAGCTCCTTAGCACTGCACTCACCGTATTGCGCTAGATTTGCAATCACACGCCATTGTGGCACGGTCAAATTAAACTGTTGTTGATATAGTTCACTAAATTGCTCACTCATCTGCATCGAAATGTTGGTTAACGAATAAGGTAAGAACTGTTGTAAATCGAGTATTTGTTTTCGTTCTGTTGTCATGGCTTCACTACTGTCAAAAAAATTTACACAAGTAAATTCTGTGCAGTTTGAATTTAGTCTCACATGAGAGTATCTTACCTAAAACCTTTCAGGAGTCTAGTGATGAATAACGAATTACAATATATGACAGGCTTTGGTAATGAATTTGAGACCGAAGCCTTACCCGGTGCATTACCTATCGGTCAATTCAGCCCTCAAAAAGTAAAATACGACTTATATGCTGAGCAATTCAGCACAACCGCATTTACAGCGCCGCGTGCTGATAACCGCCGTACTTGGTTTTACCGTATTCGCCCGTCAGTAGTACAAGGTGATTACACGCCAATCGATAATGGCCTTATTCGTACAGCTCCTATCACCGAAGTGCCAACGCCACCGACGATGCTACGTTGGGATCCAATTGAGATTCCTGCACAGCCAACTGATTTTATTGATGGTTTAATCACCATGGCTGCGAATGGCAGTGCCAATGCACAAACAGGTATTGGTATTCATATTTATGTTGCTAATAAATCAATGCAACATCGTTACTTTTATAATGCTGACGGTGAAATGCTGTTTGTTCCGCAACAAGGTGAGCTATTACTAAGAACTGAATGCGGAAAACTCACCGTTCGAGCTGGTGAAATTGCGGTTATCCCTCGCGGTATTAAATTTGCTGTCGATTTACTTACTGATACAGCCCGAGGCTACATCTGTGAAAACTATGGCCATGCTTATATTTTACCAGAGCGCGGCCCTGTCGGTGCCAACGGTTATGCCAATGACCGTGACTTCCACTACCCTGTAGCCGCTTTTGAAGATGTTGAAGGTGATTTTGACCTAGTTGCTAAATTCAACGGCAATATGTTCCGTTGTGATATTGGCCACTCGCCTTTAGATGTCGTTGCTTGGACGGGTAATAGCGCACCTTATAAATATGACCTTGCTCGATTCAATGTCATGAATACAGTAAGTTACGATCACCCAGATCCATCAATCTTTACTGTATTAACATCACCATCGGGTACAGAAGGTGTTGCTAATATCGATTTTGCTATCTTCCCTCCACGTTGGATGGTGGCTGAGAACACATTCCGCCCACCTTATTACCACCGTAATATCATGAGTGAGTTTATGGGCCTCATCGAAGGTGTATACGATGCCAAAGAACATGGCTTTGTACCAGGTGGTTCGAGCTTACATAATTGTATGTCGCCACATGGTCCAGAAGCCGATGTATTCGAAAAAGCATCAAATGCTCAGCTTGAACCACAACGCTACGAAAACACCTTGGCATTTATGTTTGAATCACGTTACGTTATTTCACCGACAAAATATGCCCTTGAAGGTAAAGAGCGTCAGCCTAACTACACAGACTGTTGGCGCACTATTAAAAAACATTTCACAGGTAAACAGGACGTATAATGAAACTTTATAGCTATTTTCGTTCATCAGCTGCATACCGAGTACGCATTGCGCTTAATTTAAAGAATATTGATCACGAATTAGTGACGGTTAATTTATTAAAATCAGAACAGCAAAGTGACGAGTACCTAGCAAAGAACCCGCAAGGATTATTACCAGCACTTGAAACTGAGCAAGGTGTACTTGCACAATCGTTAGCTATTTTAGAGTGGCTCGAAGAAACCCACCCAGAAACACCGTTACTAACGGGTGATGCGTGGCAAAAAGCTCAGATCCGTAATTTATGTTATGCCGTAGCGTGCGATATTCACCCTATCGATAATTTACGCGTATTAAAGTACTTAGCTAATGATCTTGGTGTTGATGAAGAAGCAAAAACGACCTGGTATAAGCATTGGGTAGAAGTTGGTTTTGAAAGTATCGAAAAGCTACTTGATGAAGCGAACACTTTTTGTGTGGGTAACAAACCAACGCTTGCAGATGTGTGCCTCGTGCCGCAAGTATTTAATGCCTTACGCTTTAAAGTTGATATGTGTAAATACCCTAAAATTGCTGCAGTTTATGAGCAATGTAATAAGCTTGATGCCTTTATTGATGCTGCACCACAAAATCAACCAGATGCGATTTAAGTGTTACTATGATTAATGTAAAAGGCCCGAATAATTCGGGCCTTTTTTATTTGTTATCTTAGCGCTGAGTTAATCACACTCACATGATTAATTAAATCGAGTCCCAAGTCGGTTAAGTAGCCCCCATCAGGACTATCCGTGATGCCTTTATCATAAAGACGTTTTGCTGCATCTCTGATAGAGCTTTCGGCATCTGAGTGAATTTTAATTCCCTGCATTTGAGAATCGCGGGGAAATTTTGCAAGGAGGGTTAATTCGTCAATCATATTTTTATCAAATTGCATGTGTTCACCTTTTTATTATTTATTCCTTGTCATAAGCTTAGTGTAGTTATGCAAATCTGCCCAACGGGAGACGTAATTTGTTAAAGAAAATTTTAATTCTAACTACATTGGTTATTTTACTGTTTTTAAATAAATCAATGGCGAAAGAAAAACCCCTCGTTGTGATTGATGGTCAAGAAACGCTGAACAATCACAGAGTATGCTGGTACGAAAATAAGCGCTATACCGAAGGTGCGTATATCGTCGTTGGCGAGATGACGTTAATTTGCAGCGCCAAACAGCCTAATTTTTCAAACAGTGATTTGGCATGGCTAAGACTCAATGCAAATGGTGAAATTATTTATCCCAAACAGGCTAAAACGATTCATGTCAATTAGCTTAACGTTCACAGATAGGTTACTATTGCGCGGTTGCAAATAACCTAAGATTTATCATGGACAATCAACCTAATAATCCGTTGCATGGCATTAAGCTAGCTGACATCGTAACTAAACTTGAAGAAAAGCTTGGTTGGGATGGTATGGCAGCGCATGTCGATGTACGCTGCTTTCAAAATGATCCGAGTGTAAAATCGAGCCTAAAATTTTTACGAAAAACACCATGGGCGCGCGAAAAAGTTGAACAGTTATATATTGATACTTTTATCAATAACAACGCGGCTGATGACGGCTCGTTCCAATGGAAAAGCATTAAGAAATAAAGCAAAAGCGCTATTCTTCAGCGACAATCACCGAAAGCGATTTCGGTGATATCTCTACTTCAATTTTTTCCGCTGTTTTCACCTCACCATCTATTACATAACTTAAGCCAGCATCTGCACTCACTGTTACTCGTTTTGCGTTTGTGTGGTGGCTATTAATTGCAAAACTAGTTTGCGTAATGCTCGAAAACACTAACTCAGCAATACTGAGTGTACTCGCTTTAGAGTCCGCACTGGGTGTTAACCAATTTACATCAAGTAAACCATCTTGATGATCTGGCTGCCCTGCAGATTGAGCAAGTAAGGTAGTAAATGGCGCGGCGTTGGCAATGATTAAACTTGTGGTATTAATTGTTTGCGGTTCGTTATCATCAAGCGTAACCAGATAATCTTGCGCCTCATGCTCACCTAATGCTTGCCAAAACCCTTGTAAATACGCAAGTTGCCCTGACTCATTTTTTGCATCACGGTGAGCTTTTTCAATCATCTTTTGTTCAAAACCAATGCCTGCAAGTAATAACATACGCTCACCATTGCACACAGCGGTATCTATTCGGCTTGCCTGCCCTTCAATTATCAGTTCACACGCTTGTTCAACAGGAATAAGTTTCGATTTAATCCCCATTAGCACATGCGCCAGTGCATTGGCGGTACCAAGGGGGATAATCCCCAGCTTACAGTCTGTATTAACAAGTTCACTTGCAACCTCTGTTACTGTGCCATCACCACCACAAGCAATGACTACATCAGGGTTCAATTCAAGTGCTTCTTTGGCTAACTCAGTACCGTTTACCTGCTCCGACGTTGTATAAACAGTTAAATCATAATACTCAGATAAGCGGGATGTAATTTGCTTACGTTTTGCTTCCCACAGTTTTGTGCCAGAAACCGGATTAGCAATAAGCACCGCTTTATTCTTTATTAATAAGTCACCACGGCGATGACGTTTCACAAGATGACGCAGCTGACGTTTATTTAAATTTGCAGTTTCACGTGTCTCTTTAATTTGTGCCAGTACTTGGTGCACATCGGCATCTTTGTTTTGGCTGAGTAAATAAGCAGCCATCACAAAGACAGAGCGCCCTCGGCCAAGGGCACAATGCACAACCACCCTTCTATCTTCTTTAACTTGATGATCAATCCAATTAATTGCTTGGTGTAATTGCGCGCGTGTTGGCACACTATGATCAAGTACTGGGATATTTAAATAGCGAATATTCTCTTGGGTAGAAGACCACTCAAGGCCATCAAATTCGCACGTGACATCTAAAATGGCCGTGATGCCCATCTCTTTCATGGTGTCTATATCTGAAGGAAATAAACGACAAGCTAAAAATAAATGCTCATTAATTTGTTGCAGTGGTGGCACTTTGTCATTTTTTCTTGACCACGCATTATAAAGTTGCGCGCCAAGTAAAAAGGGAATGAATGCCCACCGTATGTAAATGGGGATGACACCATTTTCTCGTTTTCTAAAAATACGTGCGATATTAAAAAAGTATGCGCCACTGACTAACAGTAACGACAATGCAGTCCAATAAAAGAACAGCGCAAAATACACTGTTTCAACCCGAATAGCCGCAATTATAAATACAATCGCTAGTGCTAAGTAACTAAATGCTGCCCACATAATCACTCCTTGTTATTCTAATTACAAAGTACGTTGCAAATTTCACTCCAGTAAAACCGCCTTATTTAAACTTGGTGGCTATTTAAAATCAGTAACTTAGCGTTCACTTAAAAACCTATACTTTAAGTTTAGGACATTTTTTCACAACTTTATGAATAACTTACAATTATTTACACAAGGCACGATTGATAAATTTGCCAAGCTGTTTTTCCCTGCTAGTCTAAATTAAAAGCAAAAACTAATAATCACAGAGTTTGAGTGTCGCTTTTGTCAAAAACTTAAATCAATTCGAGCCTAATTCGTTATGAAATACGATGACCAAACGCTACTTAATTTACTTGCAGCAGAATACGTTCTAGGCACATTACATGGCCATGCCCGTGATAGATTTAGCCGCTTAATGCGCACCTCTCCTCGAGCCCGATACGCAACCTCATTATGGCAAAGGCATATAAAGAATTTAGAAAACGCGATTGAATCTAACCCACCCGATCAACAAGTGTGGGATAAAATCACAAAACGAATTGACCCCATATTTTTACCAACACAGAAGAAAGCAAAAGACCCTAACTATGGAATTTTTAAGGCTTGGGGTGCAATTGCCACAGCAGTCTGTATTGTATTGGTGTTAATTACTTGGCAACCGCAAGAGTCATTTAGCGATAAAGTCACTCATTCAGTGACATTTTATGATTCATCAAATAAGCCACTTTGGAGTTTAGATATAAGCGATCACAGCATTTTACTAAAAGCGGCTAGTGACATGAGTTTTCAAACTGATAATGACTACCAGTTATGGATCCGTTTAAAAGGCTACCCTAGCGCCATCCCTATTGCTTTATTACCTAAAACAGACAGTAAAGAAATTGCCCGAAATGCATTATTTAAACCGCAAAATATTGCGTTACTGGCGATAAGTCGAGAACCGATTGGCGGTTCACAATCAGGCTCCCCAAGTGAAATTATTTATACAGCTGAACTTAACGTCAACTAACCATACAAAGCCAAAACACTCATTATTAAAACACGAGCAAAGCCACTATTTCTAAGACAGATGACCTAGCCGTTAAACCTGTGTACTTGCTATAGTAACAGCCCCTTTTTACTTATCTTAAAAGAAATGCGGTCATTCGAGCATAAGACTTGCCCGCCAGTATTATCTTAGGAATAAACATGAAAAAGTCGTTGTTGTTTACGCTATTTCTATTGATTTTTAGTTTTACCAGTTATGCCCACCAGCAAAGTACCGCTTACCTTACTTTAGAACAACAAACGAGTCATACACTTTCACTCACAGGCTCTTGGCAATCCTCTGTGACTGACCTCGATAAAGCGATCAAGTTCGATAAAAATCAAGATAATGTAATTACATGGCATGAAATTACATCACAGCAACAAGCAGTATTAGACTATCTAAATAGCCATTTTAATGTGTTACAACAAAATCAAAGCTGCAAGGTCACGGTTGATGGTGCACTTAGTATAGATAACCACTTTAATCAGTCGTATATCCATGTGCCACTACAAGTTGATTGTCCATCTGATAGTTCTATAACAGTTAATTACACAGCCCTATTTGATATAGATGAGCATCATCAAGCAATTGCCGCCATTGCTAAATCAAGCCGCGTATTTGAACAAAATACGGCAAAACAAGTTATCAACTTTAAAGAGCAAAGCTTCACCACAACGTTTATTGAATATGTACATCAAGGCATATTACATATTTGGATGGGCTCAGATCATATTTTGTTCTTAATCGCGCTATTGCTGGGCTGTGTGTTAGTTCGTAAGCAAGGCGAGTGGCAACGTGTCGAGTCTAAAAAACAAATCCTTGTTGATACTGCGTGGATCATCACCGCTTTTACGCTTGCTCACTCAATGACCCTCACAGCAACTGCAATGAATATCATATCGCCAAACACCCGATGGGTAGAATTAGGTATCGCGCTTTCAGTTTTATTTGCTGCAATAAATAATATTTGGCCAATGATTGTGCGTTTAGGTTGGATCACCTTCTGCTTTGGTCTATTGCACGGTATGGGATTTGCGAGTGTGTTAGGTGAGCTTGGCTTATCAAATGAATACCAGCTAATGAGTATTTTAGCGTTTAATTTAGGGGTTGAAATTGGTCAACTGGTTATTTTAGCCATTTGTTTACCGCTACTAATGCTACTTAGAAATAACCCCTGGTACAAAAAAGCCATTATGCCAGCAGGCTCAGTGGTAATTGCAATTATGGCAATCCAATGGTCTATAGAGCGCTTTTAACAAGCGCTTTATTCAAACGGTAACAACAAGGTTTTCATTGCCGGACGCAACGCTTTATGTAACTCATTGATATTAAGATCTGGGTTTAACATCTTACGCAACAAGAGCCCCCCATGACAGAAAACATCACTTCAATACGAGCATTTACTTCTTCAAGTGCCGTTCCTTGTAACGGCCCTCTTTCACCTACTAATAATTCGCGCATTGAATCACGAGCGTGGCTATCTGAGCCACGTAGTAAGTTAGCTACTTTTTCATTACGCGCAGCTTCGGCCAACATTTCTAAATCAAGTGCACCTTGATTTAAATCGGTATGGCGCTCAACACCTCTGTCAAGACCATCAAGCAACACAGTAACGCGGTCGCCTGGTTTATCAGCAAACTCTTTAAAAATTGAGAACATTTCTTCCATATCACGTTCTACAATCGATTCTATAATTGCTTCTTTACTGGCAAAGTAATTATAAATATGGCCGGCGCTCATGCCTGCAGTTTTAGAAATTTCGGCCATTCCCGCGCCATGATAGCCTTTACGTCGAAAACAATCCGGCGCGGCACAAAGCACTTGATTACGTCTTGCCTCAGCAAGCGCAGGGTCATTGTGTCTTTTCGTTTTTTGCGTCATGGTTTCTCCAAGCTTTACTGACTATGGTTAACTTAAATTTAAACAAGGTTTACAGGATCTTAATCTTAGAGGAGAGTCAAAACAACTAAGATCCTGCAAAACCTTAAATAAATTATGCTTTTGCTGATTTATTGCACAGATTTTTGTGCATTCCAGCCGCCACCCAGTGCTTTATACAAATTAATTTGGCTCGCCAGATATGCTTGCTTACCCAAAATTAACTGTTGTCCAGCACTGTACCAATTTCGTTGTGCATCCAATACTTGTAAGTAACTGTCTGCCCCTTTTTGAAAACGCGCATCCGATAAAGTAAAAGATAGCTCATTACTTTGATATAAGTCATTGAGCGCATCTAGCTGATGCATATAACCTTCACGATCAGCAAGTGCATCAGAAACCTCTTTAAACGCTTGCTGTATGGTTTGCTCGTAGCTGGTTAGTGCCATTTCTTGCTGAGCTTTTGCAACATCGAGATTAGCTTGATTACGACCCATATTAAAAATAGGCAAATTTACCGATGGTACAAAACTCCAAGTACCTGAGCCTGAATCAAACAGGTTACTCAAGTCAGCAGAAGCCGTACCCGCATTCGCGGTTAAACTGATACTTGGATAGAATGCCGCTTTTGCCACACCAATGTTTGCATTGGCTGCCAGTAAATCATGCTCAGCTGCTTTAATATCAGGTCGCTGAGTCAATAGCTCCGACGGTAACCCTACTGGCACATCTGGCAAACTAAGTACATCATCTATACTTTCACTCGGTAATAAATCCGCAGTGACGGTTTTACCCACTAGAAAATCGAGGGCATTTTTATCGCGCTTAAGTAAACGCTGATAGTTTGCAATATCAACCTTCGCGGTTGCTACTGTGCTTTCAAGTTGCGATAGCGTTAACTGAGAAGCTGCACCAAGGGCAAATGTTTTACGGGTTAACTCTAAAGACTCCTGCTGAGACTTCAACGTCTCGTTTGCAAGTGCCAAAAGCTCTTTGTCCGTCGCATAGTTAAGCCATGCATTCACTAATTCTGAAATCAAACTAATGCGTACACTAGTTAGACTGTATTCGGCCGAATAGAGGTTTTGTAAAGCTTGCTCTGATTGGTTGCGGACTTTGCCCCAAAGATCAATTTCATAAGCGGTTAGACCAACAGTCGCTGAATAATTTTCAGAAATAGTTGCTTGTCCGGTACCAGATAAATCTGCCGGAAGACGCTGACGCGTACCCGATGCATTCAAATCAATGCTTGGGTAAAGCGCTGAATCTTCAATCTGGTACATTGCTCTTACCTGCTGCACATTCAGTGCAGCAGTTTTTATGTCTTTGTTGTTTTCAAGTGTGAGCGCAATCAGCTGTTGCAGCTGCGCATTACTGAAAAATGACTGCCAATTGAGCGCATTGATATCGCCTGCTGTACCTTGGATATCATAGTTTTGAGCAACGGGTAATTCACGCTCCTCCATATCTGGCGCCATATTACAGGCAGATAACATAAGTGCAGCAACAGACACTGAGATTAGTTTAGCTTTCATTATGCCTGCTCCTCATTCGTTGATTTTGTTTTACCTGGGAATACACGACGCACCAGTACAAAGAACAATGGTACAAACAACACCACAATGGTCGATGACGCAAGTGTACCGCCGATAACAGCAATACCGAGTGCGTTTTGCGCACCCGAACCCGCACTTGATGCAATTGCTAGGGGTAGTACACCACAGACAAACGCCATTGATGTCATAAAGATTGGACGTAAACGAAGGCGAATAGCAGCCACAGCAGCATCGACTAATTTCATACCTTCATCCATTTTATGAATCGCAAACTCTACAATTAAGATGGCATTTTTTGATGCCAAACCTATGGTAGTTAAAAGACCTACTTGTAGATAAATATCGTTAGATAAATTAAATACAAACGAGGCAATCGATGCACCAAATACCCCAAGAGGTACAATTAGCATAACCGCAGCAGGAACTGACCAGCTCTCGTATAATGCCGCTAGACATAAGAATACAACCAACAATGAAAGTGCATAAAGCAATGGTGCTTGACCACCACTTAAGCGCTCTTCATATGAAATACCTGTCCATTCAAACGACACGCCAGCTGGTAATTTCTTAACCATTTTCTCAACTTCAGCCATCGCTTGACCAGTACTGTAACCCGGCGCAGCCGCACCTTGTATTTCCATCGCTGAGAAGCCGTTGTAACGCTCAAGACGCGGTGAGCCATAAGTCCAATACGAATGAGCAAACGCCGTAAATGGCACCATGTCACCACTTGCGTTACGTACATACCATTCATCTAAGTCTTCTGGCACCATGCGTGATTCAGGTGTGCCTTGTAAGTACACTTTTTTCACACGGCCACGGTCGATAAAGTCATTTACATAGCTACTACCCCACGCTGTCGATAACGTATTATTGATATCAGCTTGAGTAAGACCTAATGCTTCGGCTTTTGCTAAATCAATATCAAGTTCAAGCTCTGGCTTATCTTCTTGACCATTCGGGCGCACACCCGATAGCACAGGATTCTGCGCAGCCATACCTAAAAACATGTTACGTGCTTCAAGTAGTTTTTCGTGACCTAGGCCAACCCTATCCTGTAAGAACAAGGTAAAACCGTTTGCAGTGCCAAGCTCAACAACCGCTGGGGGTGGGAAAGCAAATACGAACGCTTCTTTAATGGTTGAAAAGTAACCCATGGCTTTACCCGCAACTGCACCGACTGATAGATCATGGCGTTGACGTTCATCCCAGTGTTTTAAGCCAACAAAGCCGATTGCCGCATTTTGACCAGAGCCTGCAAAGCTAAAACCTGTTACCGTAAAGATAGATTTAACTGCTTCTGATTGATCTTCTAAGAAGTGGTGTTCCATCTTTTCAACAACTTTTAACGTTTGCTCTGTTGTCGCACCCGCAGGTAAGCTCACTTGGTTAAACAAAATACCTTGGTCTTCATCTGGTAAAAATGCCGATGGTAATTGTGAGAAAATAAACACCATACCACCCACGATTAAACCGTAAATAAGTAAGTAGCGTTTACTGTGTTTGATCATGCGAGACACAAAACCTTGCGCACCCGAGTTTGTTTTGTCAAAACCACGATTAAAACCAAGGAAGAAACGACCAATGAATGACTTGTTATTGTGAACATGACTTGGTTTTAAAATAGTCGCACAAAGCGCTGGTGTTAAAATCAACGCAACTAGCACAGATAGACTCATAGCTGTTACTAAAGTGATTGAGAACTGACGGTAAATTACACCTGTAGAGCCTGGGAAGAACGCCATAGGCACAAATACAGCCGACAGCACCATCGCAATACCGACAAGTGCGCCTTTGATTTCATCCATCGATTTACGTGTTGCTTGTAATGGCGATAAGTTTTCTTCAGTCATTACACGTTCAACGTTTTCAACAACAACGATGGCATCATCTACCAGTAGACCAATGGCAAGTACCATCGCAAACATAGTGAGGGTATTAATTGAGAAACCAAACACTTGTAAAATGGCAAACGTACCTAGCAATACAACAGGTACTGCAATGGTCGGAATAAGTGTTGCTCTGAAGTTCTGTAAGAATAAGTACATTACTAAGAACACCAGTACAACAGCTTCAATTAGAGTGCTTACTACTTTCTCAATTGAAAGTGATACGAATGGCGTCGTATCGTAAGGAACAACCGTAGTTAAACCTTCAGGGAAGAAAGGCTCAAGTTCAGCAAGCGCGGCTTTTACGCCGTCTGCGGTATCAAGTGCGTTGGCACCACTGGCAAGCTTAACACCTAAACCCGATGCAGGTTTGCCGTTAAAGCGCGCAACAACACCGTAGTTTTCACCACCTAATTCAACATTCGCAACGTCACTTAGGCGAACAACTGAACCATCAGCATTGGTTTTTACAAAAATATTTCTAAATTGCTCAGGTGTTTGTAAACGGCTTTGTGCAGTCACCGTTGCATTTAATTGTTGGCCACTTACTGCTGGCAAGGCACCTAGTTGACCTGCCGACACTTGCGCATTTTGAGCACTGATTGCAGCGCTAATATCTGCAGGAGTTAATGAGTATTTAAGTAACTTAGCTGGGTCTAACCAAATACGCATTGCATATTGAGAGCCAAACAGCTGTACTTCACCGACACCATTTACACGCGAAATAATATCAAGCACGTTTGATGAAACATAATCACCGATATCGATGTTATTCATACTGCCGTCTTCAGAGACAAAGCCTACAACCATTAAGAAGTTTCGAGCAGATTTTGCAACCGAGACACCTTGACGTTGTACTTCTTCAGGTAATAACGGTGTTGCAAGCGACAGTTTGTTTTGTACTTGAACCTGTGCGATATCAGGGTCTGTATCTGCACTAAAGGTTAAGGTTAACGTCGCTGAGCCATTTGACTCAGAGGTTGATGACATGTAAAGCAAGCCATCTAGCCCTTTCATTTTTTGTTCAATAACCTGTGTAACCGTATCTTCAAGAGTACGGGCCGACGCACCAGGGTATGTGGCTTGAATACTAATTGCAGGTGGTGCAATTGATGGATACTGCGCAACCGGCAAACTTCTAATTGCTAAGATACCTGCCAGCATCACAACGATAGCAAGTACCCATGCAAATATGGGCCGATCAATAAAAAATCGTGACATTAAGTTTCTCCGTTACTGGCTATTAGCTGCTGATTCTGCAGGCATGGCATTGACTGGTGCACCTGGGCGGATTTTCTGTAAACCTTCAACAATTAGCTTATCGCCACTGTTAAGGCCATCTGTCACTAACCAGTTTGAGCCCACAGTACGATCTGTTTTAAGCACGCGTGCTTCTACGGTATTGTCTTTGCTTACAACCATGGCAGTAGGCTCACCTTTGGTGTTTCTGCTTACGCCACGTTGCGGTGCTAAAATCGCATCACTTTTCACACCTTCAACAATCACTGCACGAACATACATACCAGGCAGTAGTAATTTTTCAGGGTTAGGAAATTCAGCACGTAACGTTACTGAGCCTGTGCTTGGATCAACGGTTACTTCAGAAAATTGCAATGTGCCTTTATGTTGATAAGTGCTGCCATCTTCCATCTTTAATTCAACTTTTGAATGTAAAGCAGCATCTTTATCAAGCTCACCCGCAGCAATGGCTTTTTTTAAACGTGTTAGTTCACTGCTCGACTGGGTTAAATCAACATAAATAGGGTCTAATTGAGTAATGGTTGCTAATGCTGTAGCTTGATTAGCGCTAACAAGTGCACCGGCAGTGACATCTGATTTACCAATTTGACCACTAATTGGTGCTAACACTTTGCTGTAGTTTAAATTGATTTCAGCAGTTTTAAGCTGCGCTTGAGCTGTTAGTAAGTCTGCTTTTGCACCTTTGTATGCTGCATCTGCTTCGTCGTAATCTTGTTGGCTTACTGCTTTGATACTCAATAGTTCTTTATAGCGTTCAGCTTTTGCTTTTGCATTAGCAATACTTGCTTGTGCTTTTGTGATAGCCGCTTTGCTAGTCGCTACTTCAGCTTCAAAAGTAGATGGATCGATTTGATATAAGGCTTGGCCCTTTTCTACTTCAGCACCTTCAACGAACATACGTGATTGAATAATACCGTTAACCTGTGGGCGAATTTGCGCGATACGTGAAGCAGCCACACGGCCTGGCAATTCTTTAGTTAGCGTAAGAGGTTTGCTTTGCATCTCAATAACGCCAACAGGTACAGCTTGTGCTGCCTGCGTTTGCCCTTGAGCCGATTCAGATTGGCCGCAGCCTGATAATAAAACAGCACCAGCCAAAGCTGAAAGTGCAAAAAATGGAATGCGAGAGCGCTGCATGTGTAGTTCCTTAGTTTAGAGTGAACGATCATTCTAAACTAAAAAAGGCACAGATCAACCATCTTTAAAGAACTTTACATTAAATAAAAAGCTTGCTTTAACGCATGAATTTTGTGCAATACATAAATTGCTAATTGAATTATTGCGAAGATTACTGAGAAAGTTGTTTTAAAACTATTAGTTATGCGAATTGAAAGTATATCAATTCGCAGATTATTCGCCTAAACACATGCCCATAGCGCGGGCACTTGTTATTAAAGAATGATCTAAAGGAATGACGCGATATTCTGAAGTAGCTTCTTTTAAACTGATTGGTTTAATTTCACCGTCTTTACTGACAGGGATAAAACCAAACTGACCTTTCTTTACTAGCTCGAATGCCTGAACACCAAACTCTGCTGCAAGTACCCTATCGAACGCATTCGGTGTACCACCCCGCTGAATATGCCCTAACACAGTGACTCTTACATCAAGATCAAGCGCAACACGTATCTGCGAAGCAAGTTGCTCAGCAATGCCACCTAGTACAGGGTTTTCGTAGCCACGTTCATTTGATTGTTTACTAACAACACCACCAGCAATAGGTTTAGCTCCTTCTGAAATGACGATATTGGCAAATCCATGACCTTTATCAAAACGTGACGTTAATTTGGTTTTAATCGCTTCAATATCGTAAGGAATTTCTGGAATAAGTGCGACCTCAGCACCGGCAGCAATAGCAGAGTGCAAACAAATCCAACCGGCATCGCGCCCCATTACTTCTGTCACAATCACCCGATTATGACTTTGCGCTGTTGGTATTAACCGATCAATGGCTTCGGTAGCTGTATCGACGGCAGTCTGAAAACCAATTGTGTAATCAGTGCCATATAAATCATTATCAATGGTTTTTGGTACGCCTACGATATTTAAGCCATGCTCAAATAAATGCTGAGACACTCTGTGCGAACCATCACCACCTATATTTATTACCGCATCAAAACCAAGTTGCTTTATCGTACTGATCAGCTCATCAGAGCGGTCAATAAACACTTGTTCGCCAGCTATTTCAGCAGGAAATGCGGTAGGATTCCCTTTATTAACAGTTTCTAGAATTGTTCCACCACGAACATGAATACCAGCCACCACTTCACTGGTTAAGTGTATAATATCGTTTGGCTTTTCAAGCACACCACAGTAAGCTCTTCGGCTACCATACACCTGCCAATTACCATCATGCTCGGCTGCTTTAACCACCGCTCTGATCACCCCATTAAGCCCAGGGCAATCACCCCCACTTGTTAATAGCAGTAATTTTTTCATTGTGTTACCAACTTCGTTCACTGATTAATTAGAGATTAGCTTATATGTTGAACTTTCGCGTATGACTTACATCAACTAAAACTGGTTTTTTATGCGTAGAAAAAAGCGCAACAAATAGCACTAGTAATACATACTTAGGCAGACTAGTCAGTAAAGTGGTGTTATTAATATTTGCAGAAAAGGTGTTAACAGCAAAATATAAATGCAGCGCTAAAAATGGTGTCAGCAATATAAAATATGAATACGCTTTGTCTTTGAGATACAGCGACTTACTTATTAATAAAAACACCAAAAGTAACGCTAATAAAGGAAGACCTAAAGTAACGATATCAACCATTGATAAAGCAAAGTTAGGTGACAATCCATAAAGCGGGGAAAGTACTACTGTAGGTATCGCTATAGCTGCACCATAACCTATGACTGGTATAGATAAATAGGCAAATAAACAGCCAAAAATAAATAAAAGTAGTACGTTATATTTCATAACTCCATTCCATGGTTTGTTCATTATTAGTTTTACGCTAACTAATAATGAACAAATAATCCACTACTTTTTCAGTACCTTAACTGCTAAAAGGTCTTAACTTTAAATGCTAGGTTTTCTACTGCACAGCCTGTACTACTCGTATTTACACGGTAATAATGAGTATTGTCAGTGGCATTTAAATCCAATAAAAACTCATCGTGCTGGGCTACTGCCTGTTGCTCTTGGGTTAAACACATAGCTTGTACAAGCGAACGTAATTTAGCATCTGAAAAAATAGTGCCAAAACGCTGCATAGGCAGTGGCGGAATGTTAATATTAGGGAGTGCATTATCAACAGTTCGTTTAGCGAGATTAAAGCCATCCTTTGTTACATCAATAACTGCACCTGCAGGCCAATAACTAATTGCTCCACTGTTTTTAGCGTCTGATTGAACATGCACGACACCGCTTTTACCAATCACCGTCATTAATGAGGTTTTACCTGCTCGTATTGATACAAGGGCTGTGGTTTCATCAATGCCAAAACCATGCTTTTGCTTTGTATCTGCCAGTAATCTAGCCAAACGCATTGTTCTGTTACGCTCACTAAAGTGTGTATCAAGAACACCGTACGTAAAACTGCCTAGTCCACCATTTTTTTCATAAGTGAGTGAATCTGCTGAAAGCTTATCACCACATTCATTATCACAGCGTTCACTTGGCGGTGATACCGCAAACGCACCTTCTCTCATTGCAGCTAAACTTTTGCCGTTTGTGATCATTGGTACTGAACCATAGGCATTTTTACCACCACTTTGCACCGCAGTGCCTGCGCTAGTGCCTACAAGTAATGGCCTTTGTAAAATTGCATGAGTCCAAGGGTATTGCTTACCGTTATCATCAAATAGTATTTTTCTGGTTAAACTCTGATCGCCACCGTTAAACATAATGCCAGTCGCGTTTTCAATCAGTTTAACTAAATGATCTACCCCTTTATCACAAAGCGCTTTTTCGGCCTTAATTCGATCAGGGTAAATTGTCTCACGATTAAAAACGCCCATAGAGTCAGTGCGTAAAGAATCTAAACTCTCACATTGCTTACTGCTAATCGCTTTTGCTAAGGCGGGGGTTAGAGGTAACCAGCTTGATTCTACACCCTTAAAGTTTAATAGCCCTTCATAAAAGTCAGCTGATTCATATGGGTCTCTGCTTGAAGCAGTAACCGCTAAAATTGTTGGTGATTCGGTGGTTGTTTTTAATGAAGCAGCCACGAAGTCTAAAATATCATTGGCTGCACTTTCGTTATTATCGCTTGTACTAACCTGCTCTTTTTGACGGGTCGAATCTGTATTTAATACAGCAACTTCAAGTGAGTCTATGACAAAGTTGTATTCTGAATCAGTGAGTTCGTTTAGTAACTTGTTATCTAAATCACGCCATGCCCATAAAATATCACTTTTAGTGATCACACCTGACTTTTCACGTGCAATCTGTGCTAATACCTTGAGCGTTTGCTGACGATTTTCTTTATTATTGGTTGGCCAGTTTGTCTTAATTTCACTTAAGGCATCATTATTTAATCGATATTGATTAGTTTTTTTACCACTGATCTGTTTATTCGAAAGGCAATTTTTAGGGCTCATACTTGAGCAAGTGGTCAAGGCACCACCGACTAAGACCAACGTTTGCTGTTGTTCATTTGCATAGACTTTGCTGCCAAATGACGCGAAAAACAAACCAAATACCAAAGAAAAAGCTGAAGTTTGATATTTAGTCTTTTGCTCCTTAAGGATGTTCATATTGTTACACTCTTGTAAAAAAATATTAGAAAATTGCTTGCGCAGCTTTTTGTTGCTTGCTATAAAAAAAGGAACATTTAAAAACGCGAGTAAGCTAGCACTGTATCGCTAGCTTTGTCAAAAGACCTTACAGATTGGAATTATGTTGAAAAACGCATTATCGCTTTGCACATATTTCTACTCTCCACACTACCTTTCGGAGTGGTTTGACGAGTAGCCACACCTCACTTCCTGTGAGGGGCTAGTTGTGTCTATAACCCACTGCCCTGTCTAAAACTTATAACAATTATTCAAAACGTCACGGTTTTGCCGTGTGTTTTTAAGACAAAGGTAAATCAATATGTTTCGTCAGTTAACAATTGCTGTAGCAATCAGCGCTGTGCTGTGCCCAGTACAATCTGTGTATGCTCAAAACGACCAACAATCAGAAAAAATTGAACGAGTAGAAGTAACAGGATCACGAATTAAAGGGGTTGATTTAGAAGGAACCATTCCGCTTACCGTGCTTGACCAAGATGCAATCAAGCGCTCAGGAGCGAACACCATTCATGAGTTATTAAAAGATTTATCCGTTTTCAAAGGCGGTTCAGGTACCTTTTCAACATCTGAAAGTGGTGGTACATCAACCTCAACACCAGCGGGTCAATCAGCGGCTAGCCTAAGAGGTATGGGGCCTTCTGCTACATTAACACTCATAAATGGCCGACGTGTAGCACCTAGCTCATTCGCAGCAGGCACTGAAAACTTTGTTGATGTAAACTCAATACCACTTGCTGCAATCGAGCGCATTGATATTTTAGCCACTGGCGCATCAGCAATTTATGGGGCTGATGCTGTCGCTGGTGTTATTAACTATATTCTCAAAGATGACTATCAAGGAGCTGAAGTAAACACTTCTTACACCAATAGCTTTGACAGTCATGACGAAGGTAAGAAACAACTTAACTTAGTCTACGGGACCAATATCGGTGAAAGTAACTTAACGGTATTTGCTGATATTTACGACCGCAATGCCTTTAAAGCGACTGACAGAAGTTATACCGCAACACCTAATCTAGTGAATGGTTACTCATATTTACCGAAACTTGAGAACTCACCAAACATTTATTATTTCAGCAGCCGAGATGGCAATGAACTACCAGCGCCAAACTGTAAAACAGAGCTTGTCACGACTGAGTATGGTGAGCAAATTTGTGCTTACTATGCTAACCAAGATGATTACCTAGAAACCCCATTTGAAAGCCTTTCAACTGGCTTTATGTTTAACAGCACCTTAGGTGATTTAGATTGGCATACCGATTTCTTCTATAGCCAAACTAAATCAAAAGCCTATTCATCACCTGCACCAATCAATCAAATAAATGACGATGATGGTCCGTATATCCTAGAAGATGCGCTATTCATTTATGATAACGCTGATGGCAGTAACGACCTAATGGACCAACTTTATATTGATCCATTTACCACTCAAGCAGGTCGAGATGTTTATGGTTTTGCATTTGATGCACGTTTTAATTCACCGCGTACTGTTGAAGTTGAAACTAAAAACTTTCGCTTAGTCAGTAGCCTAGCCGGTTACATTGGTGATTGGAGCTGGGAGTCAGGAGTAACATTTTCTCGCTCTAAGTCAGAGCAAGAAGCGATTGATGGAATTTACAACCGCTACCAATTTCATGCTGCAATCACTGGCGAATTATGCTCTGACGGATCATTAGCTACATACGATGGAACAGAGCTCAATTGTGCCCAAGGTCAGCTAATGCCATTCTACAACCCATTTTTGCAAGGGGACGCAAATAACGATGCCGTGCTTGAGCTTGCAAAAGCAAACCCAAGTAGAAGTGGTGAAAGTACAGTATACGGTTGGGATTTAAACTTTAATGGCGATTTATTTACGTTCAATGAGTTACCCATTTATGCTGCATTTGGTATAGAAGCTCGCCGAGAAGAATTAAAAGATATTCCTTCTTTAGATTCACAAGCGCGTGCTGAAAATGGTTATTTAGTCGATGTTTTTGGATTTGGCTCGAGTCTATCAGAAGCAGACCGTACGCAGTACGCTGCATTTGTAGAGTTGAATATGTCAGTTACTGAGCAGCTAGAACTGCAAGTTGCTGGTCGTTACGATCATTACGATGATTTTGGTGGAACATTCAATCCTAAAGTAGGTTTAAGTTATCGCCCATCAGATTCTCTGATCATTAGAAGCTCTTGGTCAACATCGTTTAGAGCACCTTCATTAACTCAAGCAGGCGTAAAATTACTTACCACACAATCAAGCTTTGATTGTGGCGCTAATCAGGCTGTTGCAGATTTATACTGTATGGGCGATGGTACAGAAGTCAGTGTTAACAGCCTAGAACTTGGTAATCAAGCACTTAAAGCCGAGGAGTCTGAAGCGCTCAGTATTGGCTTTGCATGGAGTCCATCTGTAAATACCAATCTAACTGTCGATTATTGGCATTTTGATCATGAACAAGTCATCGATACCAATATGACAGCAGTGCTAGATAGAGCAATCACGGATGCTTCTCTGCGTCACTGTGGTTTAGTACCACAAGGCCAACAAGGTATTTCGTACGAGGAGCAGCTGTGTGAAATAACCGATAATGCAGGGCTTAATATCGAAAGTGATGGTGCTAATCTCTCTGAGATCCTAACAAACTATATTAGTGAGTTTAACCCGCGAGAAGATGAGCTATTCCTACCACTATTTAGAGATCATGTTATTCCTCTTGAAAATACCGGCACGCAAACCTTAGCGGGTATCGACTTTAAGTTCGATCATCGTTTTCTTTTTGCAAAAGGTAGTTTAACACTCGCTTTCGATGGTACACATTATTTAGAGTTTGAGAGAAATAAACCCGGTTCAGATGCAATCGAAAAGCTAATCGGCACTTATCTTTACCCTGAAAATATAGGCAGATTCTCTATCGATTGGGCTGCCGATAGTTATTATTTAAACCTTGGCGCCAATTATACCAGTAGCTATGAGGATGATATTGAAGGGCTCCGAGGCCGTGAAATAGACGAGTTAGAAGAGCTTGGTGAGCTTAATGATGAGTTAAAACGTGACGTTGATGATTGGCTGGTGTGGGATTTATCAGCCGGATATTTTATCAATGATGCATTATCAATCCGTGCTCGTATCGATAATATCTTCGATAAAGAACCCCCTAAACTGTATGGTTCAAGTCGAGGATTTGATTCTATTAACCATAATGCCTACGGTAGTCGCTATACATTAAGTTTGAGTTATCGTTTTTAAACCTATTGTGGGCGGTTAAATACCGCCCACAATATGCAATTCATTAAACAATACGACTCAATCTTACTACACTCAGTGTTTTTCTTTATTAGCAAGGGATACAATACCTTGCTTATCTAAAAACCCGAATTAACTTAAGTGATTTTATGAAAAACAAACAGTTTGCGATGCCTGATGCCAGCATCATTTTGTTGTGCGTCGCCGTTATCGCCTATTTTGCCAGTTTATTTATCACCCCTGGTGTCTTTAATGCCGAAAAAGACAGTCATAGTGTTGAGTTATCTCAATATCAAACAGTTTCTGACCATACCCCGCCAGCGCTTTTTGCAGAAGGTGGAGACATAGGCCTCGCTAACGTTTTATTTGAAGGTTTAGTATCAGGTGATAAGTATGGCGCTGCAATTGGCGTGATGGCGTTTATTTTAATTACTGGCGGTGCATTTGGTATTATCTTAAAAACAGGTGCTGTTAATAATGGCATCATGGCATTGATTAATAAAACACAGCATATTGAATGGGTATTTATCCCGCTGCTGTTCATACTGTTCTCATTAGGTGGCGCTGTTTTCGGCATGGGAGAAGAAGCGATTGCCTTTTGTATCGTGTTATTTCCGATTATGAAACAGCTTGGCTATGATGCAAAAGTTACCGTGTTAACAACCTATGTTGCCACACAAATCGGTTTTGCAACGTCGTGGATGAACCCCTTTAGCATCGCTATTGCCCAATCCATTGCAGAGATACCTGTCTTTTCTGGCGCTGGCTTCAGAATGGTTGCTTGGCTTGTTTTTACCTCATTTGGCCTTCTATTTACTATTAAATATGCCAATTCAATCAGAGCCACAAAACAACAAACTAACCAACACCAAGACAGCTCTATTAGTTTAGATACTGCAGATAAACTAATCTTACTAACTTTTATTGCAGGCATTGTTTGGGTTATTTGGGGCGTAATGGCGAGGCAGTATTATATTCCTGAATTAGCAGCGCAATTCTTTTGCCTAGGTATTGCTAGTGCTGTAATCGCCGGCCTATTCAAAAAACAAACGGCAAATGAGAGCGCAAACGCATTTAAAGAAGGTGCGCAAGAGCTTTTACCTGCAGCGCTTTTAGTGGCACTTGCTAAAGGGGTTATTTTGATTCTTGGCGGTAGCGACTTAACGTCACCTTCTACCCTGAATACCTTGCTATACTATAGCGCAAGCAGTATCTCTGTTGTGCCCGATTATATCGCTGCATGGGGCATGCTATTATTTCAAAGTATTTTTAATTTCTTTGTTTCGTCAGGCTCTGGTCAAGCAGCGATAACGATGCCGCTCATGTCACCACTCGGTGATTTATTAAATATCTCACGACAAATTGTGGTTTTAGCGTTTCAATTGGGAGATGGATTGACGAATATTTTTATTCCTACCTCAGCAAGCCTCATTGGCTGTTTAGGTATTGTTAAACTTGATTGGAGTGAGTGGGCTGGTTTTATTTGGCGTTTTACTTTAGCTTTATTTGGCCTTGCTAGCTGCTTTATTTTTCTCGCACACTTTATTAACTATCAGTAAAAGAATTTATTATGTTAACACTTATAAAAGGCGCAGACGTTTTCGCCCCCTCACCTTTAGGCATTCAAGATGTTCTTATTGCTGGCACAAAAATAGTTGATATACAGCCTGAAATCACCATCGATACTTATCAGGGGATTACTACGGTCGATGGCACTCATTGTATTTTGGCCCCGGGGTTTGTGGATTCACTCGTTCATATAACTGGCGGAGGTGGCGAAGCAGGATTTGCCAGCAGAACACCCGAAATGAACCTTACTGATGCAACACAATATGGCACAACAACGGTTATTGCAGCCCTTGGCACTGACTCAAGTAGCCGAACTCATAGTAATCTTATTGCTAAAGCAAAGGCATTGAAAGAGCATGGGCTCAATGTTTATTGCCATACAGGTTCCTATCATTTACCTGCTAAAACACTCACAGATTCTATCACCAGCGACTTAATGTATATAGATGAGTTTATTGGTGTGGGTGAAGTGGCCATATCTGATCATCGCAGTAGTCAACCCACAGTACAACAGCTGGCGGAGCTGGCTGCAGAGGCAAAAGTGGCTGGCATGTTAAGTGGTAAAAAAGGCACTGTCAGCATCCATGTTGGCCCTGTTGAAACGCATTTATCGTTACTACACGAAGTTGATAAGCTAACCGATATTTCGCTGACACAATTTTATCCAACTCACATGAATCGTAATATTGATTTGCTAAATGCAGGCATACAATTTTGCAAAAGCCGGTGGCACTATCGATTTTTCAACAAGTACAACTGAGTATGATCTTGCTCATGGCGAATACTCTGCCGCACACGCACTTGCCTATTGCCTTGAAAATAAAGTTGACCCTACAAAGCTCACCATGAGCTCTGATGGCCATGCAAGCCTTCCTATTTTTGACAAAAGCTTTAATCTGCTTGGCCTTGAAGTCGGAAAAGAGTCTACATTGCATGGCTCATTTGTAGAAGCGGTGCAAAAGTTTAACGTTTCGATTGAACACGCTTTAATGGCGATTACATCAAACCCTGCACAGGTACTGGGTATTAATAAAGGTGTTATTAAGCACAATGCAGAAGCCGATCTTGTGTTACTTGATAAAACAACGCTTGCGCCAACAGAATGCTGGTCAAATGGTATTCATATGGTGAGTAAAGGCAAAGCAATTGTTAAAGGGGCATTTGAATAAGGCCGCAATATGCGGCCTTAAACACTAACCTAAACAGGTTCAGAAATACGAGTAACGAGTAGTTGCTCGACTTTCACCCCTTCAACATCGACCACTTCAAACTTATAGCCACCATAATTAATAAACTCTGCACGTTTAGGCAGGCGTTTCATGGTGTAAATTAAAAACCCGGCGACTGTTTCATAATGAGATTGATCTGGGAACTCTTCAATTTCGAGTACCTTGGCAAGCTCAACAACAGGGGTTAAACCGTCAACTAACCACGATGAATTGTCACGTTTAATGATTAATTCTTCACCCTGATGGGTAATTAAATCACCCATAAATCCTTTCATTAAATCTTTAACAGTCACAATGCCCACCATGAGCGCATATTCATTAACCACTACGGCAAAAGGCTCTGCCGCTTTTTTAAAGGTGTTTAACGCTTCAGAAAGGCTTAATGTTTCTGGTAGATAAAAAATGTCGCGGCTGATCAATTCGTTATCTATTTCAGCGGTTTGCCCTTTTAGCACCTTGCGAAGGATATCTTTTGATTCAACAGAGCCAATTAATTTATCTAAGCTACCATCACATACTAAAAAGTGGTTATGAGGGTGCTCAATAATCTTAGTCGCCACTTCTTGTGCATCCGCTTTTACGTCAAAAAACACAATTTGATCACGAGGCGTCATCACACTTGATAAGAAACGCGCTTCTAAGTCGAACACATTACCAATTAATTCATATTCTTGTTGCTGTAAGCTGCCGTATTCTGCCCCTGCATCCATCATCGCGACAATGTCTTCTGTCGTAACAATGTCTTCTCGCTCTGCGGGTACTTTAAATGCTCTAAGTACCAAATTGGTAATGCCATTAAAAAATACCACAAAAGGAGTTAACGCAAAGGTCACCCAACGCATAATAGACACCACGTTAACTGCAACAGCTTCTGGCATTATCATCGCTAACCGTTTTGGCAATAAGTCAGCAAATAAGATAAATAACGAAGTAATACTAAAAAACGAAATTAGAAAACTGATTTGACTCAGTAACGGGCCTTGATAAATCATCCCTAGGATCTGTTCAATATAAGGCGATAATGCCTGCTCACCAACAATACCACCCAAAATGGCAATTGCATTGAGGGCAATTTGAATCATGGCAAAAAAAGCCCCTGGCTGTTCTTGCAAAGTCAGCACCGCTTGGGCTTTTTTATTGCCCTCGTCCACCATCACTCGTAATTTGATCTTACGTGATGCCGCTATGGCTATTTCACTCATAGCAAACAACGCACTAATCAAAATTAAAATCATAATAATGAGTAAGTCACTCATTGTAGCTCCTAAAAATTAACCGCATTCAGAGTGTTGAATGCAAACAACTTTTTGCTCGTTTAGGCTGGCTAGAGTTTGGCGAGAATGGACAAAAAGCAGCTGATTATAGCCGCTTTATAACATTCAACAAGTGCTATTTTTAATCGTTATCAGCAAAGCCTTTGATTAACTTTTCAAGGATAGCGGGATTGATGTTTTTATTACACGCAAAGTATAACTGTGGTGTCCCAACGGGCAGTTTTAATATAGGCTTTAAATCTTCAAGCGTATTATCGCCATCACGTTCATGTTTAAACTGTTCATCACTGAGGATGACTAAATCAATGCTTGAGCGTCTGCTTTTAAGTACATCGTAAATGTTGTCAAAGCTATCAAGTAAGATCAGCTGATTACGCTCATCAAAGCCATTTTCTTTTAAATAGATGTGTGAATAGTTATTTTTCAAAACTGCAATTCGGTATTTTTTTGCTTCATCTAAGTTAGCTATTTTTACTTGATCAGATTTAAATGAATAGAATGACGCCGAAAAACCACCAATTTGCGCTACCCAAGAAAATTTATCCTCGCGCGCAGGAAGCCTCGCCATAGAAAAGATACAGGTATTGCTATCACGCAATGCTGCGTTGTACGAAATTGACCAAGTGTTTACTGAAATCTCATATTCCACGCCACTTTTAGCTAAACCTGATTTTACTTTATCAACCACAGAGCCGGTTAATACACCGTTTTCATCTAGGTATTGAAAATTAGGGAAGTTTTCGGTGACCACAGTAATTGCTGCAAAACAAGGTTGCAGAAAAAGCAGCAATAACACGGTTAGAATTGTGCGCATAATGAGCGATACCAAATAAATTATAATTATTTTTTATAATAATATAGCTCGAAGTTGCAGATATTGAAATATTATTTAGTAAAAAAGAATGAGCGAAAACAGGATGTTTCCGCCCTAGAGTCAATTACTTATTCATTGCATTAATTAAAAACGCTGAGATTTTAGCGCCTTCTCTTAGCGTTGTTTCAGAACTTGTCTGACCGATTAATGAGCTATCTGTGAATGGTGCAATTTCCATCATGTCAGCACCAGTAATTGGGAACTCATCAGCCAATGCAACTAGAATGTCTAATGCATGCTCTGGTGTTAAACCACCCGCTTCTGGTGTTCCTGTCGCTGAAGCAAAGCTTTCATCAAGTGCATCAATATCAAAACTTACATAAAGCTCATCAACATTATCTGCTTTTAGCTGCGTAATAACTTCTTCGGCAACAGCTTTAGCGCCACGCTCTATAATTTCGTGTGCCCAATGTTGTTTAACACCAAACGTGTCTTCCCAGTGTTGTTTAGGCTTACCACTTGAGCGGATACCAAATTGAATTAAGTTACGTGGAGCTGGTAAGTACTCAAGAATATGTGTACACCAAGAACCAAAACATAAATCGATACCTAAACGTTCAACTAATAAGTCTGTATGAGCATCAAAGTGAATAATTGCTGTACGTTTACCTGCATCACGCTTTGCTTTTAGGTAAGCTTTAGTCAGCGGGTAACTAATTGAGTGGTCACCACCGATACCAAAAATACCCTTCTCTGGGTAGTTGGCATAAAAGCCGTCACAGACATCTTCAGTGATAGACAAAGGAGATACATGGTATTCGCTTTTTTCATCAGCATAGAGTGCTTTTTGACAGTTTGTAATAGTCGCATCGTTAAGGTATTTATCATGCAGTAAATGTGGGATCACACGTACATCGCCTAAATCAAAGGCACGCGCTTGTGGCTGCTGATCAATTAAAGTAGAGCGTAAGAATAGTGGGCCCCAGTTAGCACCACGTAAAATACCACCACCACAGTCAGAGCTAATACCTAAAATCACCGCTTTGTGCTCAGAGTCAGCCAGTGTTTCAAGTGACTCTTTCCATAGCACATCAACATTCTCTGTTTGGCCATATAATTTATTACGTAATGCATCTTTACGCTCTTTTGCTGTATTTACAGTAAATACGCCATCGCCTGGAGGACAAAGACACTGACTTAGTTTTTCGTGGAATGCTTTTTGTGTGTTACTCATCTCTACTCCGCTGATCATTGTCTGCATATTCATGCGTAATTAAAAAAGTTACGCAATCAGGATTGTAGTCTGTTTAGTTTGTTTAGTTTGTTTAGTCCCAATAAACACCTAACAAACAAAACAAATAACATACTGATATTAAAGAGTTATAATTTTAATGCAGATGAATTTAAACTGCTCTAGTTAAATAAGAGCGCTGTATTTTGGCAGGTATAACATGCGCGAAAAGAAAGTCAAATTTTACGGCAACCTAGGCGATTGCCGCATTAGATTTATATTCAGACAGAGTGAATACTCATTATTCGTAGCCTCTTGGCTTCTTAGTTTTGATCACCGCAATATAGGCATGCCAACTGGCATAACTAAGTAACGGCATGATTACGATAAATCCGGCAGTGCCCGTAATAAAGCCGACAAACACTAAACACAAGATCAAGCCAGCCCAAACAATCATGGCACCCGCATTTGTTTTAACGGCATTAATAGACGATATTACCGCAGTCATAATATCAACACGGCGCTCCATCATAATTTGCGGGGTAAACGCTGAGATAGCAAATACAGTGACCAGTAAGATACCACCGACAATACTACCGAGTGTTAAAAACGCAGATAATTGCTCAAAGCTCGGGTTAACAACGTTCGGGTACAATGCATGAATAAGCGCTGCTAAGCGCATCCAGACGATCATAATCACCATTAGTAACACGGCAAAGCCCCACTCTCCTGCGGGGTTTCTGAACATCGATTTAAGGCTGTGCATTAAGGTAGGTTTGTGGCCTTTTTCAAGCTCCCAAGCAACATCATAAAGACCGGCAGCAAAGGCAGGGCCAATGAGCGCAAAACCAACCACCGCAGGCAAAATAACTAAGTGTGTATCAAACTGATAAACAAAATACATTATCGTTGCAGGTATCAGCGTAAAAATTAATCCGTAGACTAAACTGAGTATGGGCGCATTCGCGATATCTTTAAATGCAAGTGCTAACCAATGAAAAGGCGCACTCATTGAAATGTGTGAGCTTTCTAAACAACGTGCAAACTCATGATGTTTACTCATAGAAGATGAAGCAGGCATAATATATCCTCTTTTATCGTGACATCTTTAGGTTTAGGTTATCTGTGCAATTCTTGCAACATTGGTGATCGAATAGGACATCTGTCCTGTACTTTAAACACATATGATTAAAGTATTACGCTTTAGACAAAAATAAGGTTTAATAATGGAAAAGGTATTTCACTTAGGGCTTACTCGTCAGGACTTAAACGGCGCAACCCTTGCGATTGTCCCAGGCGACCCTGACCGCTCAGCACGCATTTCAACTCTTCTCGATAACCCAGAATGCTTAGCGAAGACCCGTGAATTTCATGTATACCGAGGTGAGCTAAACGGCCACAGCGTTGTAGTTTGTTCAACTGGTATTGGCGGTCCATCAACATCAATTGCTGTTGAAGAGCTTGCACAGCTAGGTATTGATACCTTTTTGCGCATCGGCACGACCGGTGCTATTCAGCCACACATTAACGAAGGCGACATTTTAATTAGCCAAGCTTCTGTACGTTTAGATGGTGCAAGCCAGCACTTCGCTCCTCTGAGCTTCCCTGCAGTGTCTGATTTCTTTGCCACTCAAGCGATGGTAAATGCGTGTGATAAATTAGGCATTAACTTCCATATTGGTATTACTGCATCAAGTGACACCTTCTACCCAGGTCAAGAGCGTTACGATACCTATTCAGGCTATGTTCCGCGTTCATTCCAAGGTAGCTGCGAAGAATGGCAAAAACTAGGCGTGATGAACTACGAAATGGAATCAGCAACACTATTTACTATGTGTGCAGCCCTTGGCTTACGCGCAGCATGTGTTGCAGGTGTTCTTGTAAACCGTACTAAACAAGAAATTCCGAATGTTGACCACGGCGAGATTGAGAAAAAATCAGTCGCCGTCGTCATTGAAGCTGCAAAACTATTACTTAATTAAACGTTACTTAGTTTAGCAACATAGTGTTCAAATGCTGGTGGGTTTGCAAAGCTTGCCAGCACACTTTTAGCCACCTCATACTGATTTTCTGCCCCTTGCGTTTCTAACAAGGTAATTGACTTAACTGTTTTATCATCAAAGGTTAAGCCAGCAAGGTAAAACTGACTCAATGCACTTTGTAATGGCGAAAGGCTTGGACTATAGGCTGCATTTTCGGCATAACTACCGTAAAAGTCACCTTTATCAAAAGTCGTTAATTTCACCGCACTAAAATTACCTGTGTATGGCACGTATGCATTGAGTGCCAATGCAACAAGTTTAGGGTCATCAATCGTAAGATCAGTAAATTGTTTATCACTTTGCTTATGCGAGAATAAACACGCTTCATTACCTAAATCTTTTGGTCCAAATGAATAAGGGAGTAACTCGTGCAAATTAAAATCACGCTCTGGTAATAAAATTTTCAATGAATCTGCAGTGCTCAATTCATTCATAAATTGGCGGCAGTAACCACATGGAGCATCGCTAATAGCAATTTTTTGCACTGCTTGCGCGCCATTGAGCCATGCATTATTAATCGCTGATTGCTCAGCATGAACGACCAAACTCAATGCTTGATGAGAAAACTCAACATTCGCACCAAAATAGAAATTTGTTTCGCCTTGCTTGTTTAACCCTTCTGCAATCGCGCCCACATAAAATTTTGAAATTGGAGCCACAGAAAACAAACTTGCGACGGGTACACAGGCTTTTAGTAACTCAAGTTGACTCACTTGAAACTGCTGACAAAGAGAAGAAATATCTGTTTGAGATAAGATGCCACGTTGCTTTTTAAGCTGGGCAAATAGCGTGTTTTTTTGTTGTTCATCAAAGCTAAACGGCTCTGATTTTAGAGCGTATTCGCTTGCATCAATCCTAGTTGCTGTCATAACAAATTATAATTATTAATTGGCTAAACAGTTTAAAAGGTTACGTAGTGAATTGCTAGGTTTTGGCGTTAAACATCAAGGTAAATCGCACAATAAAAGCTAAAAATAAGCCACATTTGTAAGCCCAGATATACACATCAAAATAGCGATGACTAAATCATCAATTACTGACGAACTAGCCAATTTTTTGCTTTGTTAAAACACTCGAAATTTTCAGCTTGTAAGTTATAACGCTTTGCTTTTTGCATAAATAAATCGTGCATAAAACCATCAAAACTTACGACAATTGCAACAACAGCTTCTTTCAAAGAGTTTGCCACTTCTGGCATGATGGTGAATAAATCAGCAGGTGCGAAATTGTGCGTTAACTCAGATACGTCAACGAGTATTTTCTCTGACCCATATAAAACCGAGTATTGTTGGGCAATTTGGTAAAAATTAATCACGTCCTGTGCACTAGCAGTCCCTCTTAACGTCATCATCACAAGTGACGTCGATGCATCATATGTGATGCAAGTAGACACGTTTGGCATAAGTTACTCTAAAAAAGCGTGGGGATCGATTTGGCTTAACAGTAGCTGAATCAAAAAGCTGGGCTATTTTATTTATATCGTCTCTCTAGTCAATACCTAGCAATAAAATAGGTATGACCAGTTGCAAAATTAAGATTTTAGGATTAGATTGAAATTAAGTAATTGTTATCCGAATTCATATCCCATTTACTTTATACACAAGTATGAGTTTTCCTTTCATAGAATCAGCTTTTTCAGATAAACCTATATTTAGTTAAAATTTATAATCTTTAGCGTTATTTAGACAGTAAAATGGGTGAGCGTTTTTTATGCTCACTTTTGAATGGATTGGTGTGTCATGAAAGCGCGATTGGTTAAATTATTTGGCTTTATCTTGTTGATTTTATTAATTTCAACTCCATCTAAAGCGATGCCCATTAAAGAGTTTGAAAAGCTTAGAACCTCAATAAGGCAAAGTTACGCCAGTTCACCTCAAGAAGGGCTTGAGTTTGTCAATGCGCTGATTGAAACGACCGAACTCACCTTAGAACAAAAGATTATAGTCACTAATTATAAAGCGTGGTTTTTACTGGAAACTGACAAGTTAGAGCAAGCTATGGAAACCATTGTCAAGTACATGAATATGGTTTCTCAGTCTAATGAAAAAGACCTCATGTATGGCTATTTCAATATTTCAGGAGGCATTTATGCGCGCTTAGGTCTATATGAAGAGGCCTTAGCTTATTATCGCGATGCCATGCCATTTGCACAATCTCGAGATGAACGTTTAGTTTATCAAACCGAAAATAATATTGCTTTGGTAAAGCTACGTTTAAACCGTTATAAAGAAGCTGCTGAGTCGTTCAAATACTATCGAGATTATGCCCACAGTAATAATCAAACTCTCAATGAATCATTTGCAAGTAATCACCTAGCGCTTGCTTTAATTGGATTAAAACAGTATTCGGAAGCACTTAAAGTTATCAATGAAGCTATAGGGTTACAAATCCAACAAAACTACACCACTCACCTTGCTGCAAGTTTAGTTCTAAAAGCCAAGGTATTACGTTTTCAGGGGTTATTATCTGAGTCAGAAAAGGTGCTAATCGAGGCTTCTACACTTATTGAAGATAAACAGATTGAGAGTGAACAACTTAATATTATTTTATGCTTAGCAGAGACGTATGAAGCACAAGGACATACTGACAAAGCGCTCAAAACGCTTGCATCCGTTGATACACACTCTGTTAGCCATGCTAATTTTGAAGATCTACTATCTATTACAAAATTAACTGCAGAGCTTTACGAGCAACAAAAAAACTACGCAAATGCACTAACCGCTTATAAACAATACTCGTACATTAACGAAGCTATTTTAACCAGTGCAAGCCAAAGTAAATTTAGCAAAAGCGCTTGCAGAAGCCGATGTTGCTGCAAAAGAAGTAAGAATTTCTAACCTGACACGTGCTGAGCAAATTAAAGCTACTAAAGCGAATGCATTTAAAGATCTCACGATTGTAGTAAGCATCTGTTTAGTCGTTATTTTATTTGGCTCATTTATCGCAATTAACAGTATAGACAAACAAAAACAAAAATTAGCTAAAGCATTAGAGCAGTTAAAAGATACGCAAGATCATCTGATTGAAATCGAAAAAATAGCCTCTTTAACAGCACTGGTATCCGGTATGGCGCATCAACTTAATACCCCTATAGGTACTATAGTTACAGCAAGTTCATTAATAGATGATTATATGGAAGGTTTAGAAGAAAAATTTAAAGCCCGGGAGCTATCTAGCAAGCATTTTCATAAGTTTATTACTGATACCAATAGCGCTAAAGAGCTGGTGATCAGTAGCATTAATCGACTTGCCGGAATCGTCGAAGAATTCAAAGCGCTCAATGTGTCGATACACCTTGATAAACCAATGAGCATAATTCAGCTCCCTGGCTTTCTTAGTCATCGTTTACACCCCTTGAGCAAATATCTAGGTAAACAAATTGAGTTTAAAATTCATGGCGATGAGGCAGTTATTACATCTTATCCAACTATCTTAAGTGATGTATTAAAAACCTTAGTTATAAATTCCTGCGAGCATGGCTTTGTTAATTCAGATAAAGGAGTGGTTGAAGTTTCAGTTAAGGCCTATACACATGTGGTTGAAATTACTTTTCAAGATAACGGTATAGGAATAAGTGACGAAATACTGCATGAAATATTCACCCCATTTTACACTACAAATTTAGGCGGTAATCATTTAGGGCTTGGTTTGAACGTGGTATTTAACGCGGTTAAATATAACCTAAGAGGGAAAATCGGCGCCGAGTCATGTAAACACGGCGCTCGTTTTGTGATTAGCCTACCAATCGATGCTCGATTGGTTGATGATACTAGCTATTAACCGGTATTACGCATACCTGCAGCGATACCTGTCATGGTGATCATCAAGGCATTATCAATATCGCCTTCAGAGCCCTCGTCTGCTTCACGTGAACGACGCAGCAACTCAACTTGTAATAAGTTAAGTGGATCTGTGTACGGGTTTCGAAGCGCAATTGACTCTTTGATCCAAGGTTGATCAGCAAGTAAGCTCTTCTGTGGGCTTAGTGATTGAACAAGCTCAATCGCTTCGCTGAGCTCTTGACGTAGTTTTACACCAAGTGGCTTATATTGCTCCGTTACCAATGCATCATCGTAATGCGCACTTAACCAACTATCGGCTTTACTAAATACCATTTCTAGCATCTCTAAACGAGCACGGAAGAATGGCCATTTTAAGCTCATTTCGTGAAGTGTCTCGATGCCATACTTATCTAGCGCAGCTTTAAGACCGGTTAACGCACCTAACCAAGCTGGCAGCATTAAACGGTTTTGGCTCCATGCAAAGATCCATGGAATAGCACGAAGGCTTTCTACCCCACCGTTCGGATTACGCTTCGCAGGGCGAGAGCCTAGTGGCAGTTTAGAAAGCTCTTGCTCTGGCGTTGCCATTCTAAAGTAAGGTACAAAGTTTTCATCATGACGCACAACTTGGCGGTAATGCTCACACGAATCAGCACTGATCAGTTCCATAACATCACGCCATTCACTCTTCGGCTCTGGCGGTGGTAGCAAGTTACTTTCGAGTACAGCACCAGCGTAAATATTTAAGCTTTGTAGAGCAACAGCTGGTAAACCAAACTTAAAGCGGATCATCTCACCTTGCTCTGTTACACGCAGACCACCTTTTAATGAACCTGGTGGTTGTGAACGTAGTGCTTGCGCAGCTGGCGCGCCACCGCGACCAACCGTACCACCACGGCCGTGGAATAAAATCAATTCAATGCCACGCTTTTCGGCTAATTGAACCAGCTTATCCATTGCTTCATATTGTGCCCAACCAGCAGCCATCATACCTGCATCTTTTGCAGAGTCTGAATAACCGATCATGACATTTTGTTGGTTTTGAATATGACCACGGTACCAGGTGTTATCAAGTAAACATTCGATAACATCTTTACCATTATTTAAGTCGTCTAATGTTTCAAATAATGGTGCAACCGGTAAGTTAAACTTACAACCACTTTCTTTAAGCAGTAACTGCACTGCCAGTACATCAGATGCAGTGCGAGCCATCGAAATAATATACAAACCAAATGTTTGCGCATCTTGCGCTGCAATTACATCGAATGTATCAAGCACTTCTTGTACTTCTGGGCTTGGTTGCCAATGTTTTGGAATAAGCGGACGACGCGAATTTAGCTCAGCAAGTAAGAACGCTTGTTTGTCTTCTTCTTGCCATTGATGGTAATCACCTAACCCTAAATAACGTGTTAGCTCAGAGAAAACATCACCATGGCGGGACGAATCCTGACGGACATCGAGTTTTGCAAGGCGCAGACCAAAGCTATTAATACGGCGCAGAACATCAAGCAACAAGCCATCGGCAACTACTTTCATGTTGGTCTTAATAAGCGAGCGATAACACACTTCGATAGGGTGTTTAATTTGCGCGATATCGGTAATTAAATCTTCAGAATCAGTGCGCTTTTTCTTAATTTTAGCGCCCAAATGCGTCACAGTTTCAGCAATTTGATTCTTTAATTTTTTAAGTACCGCACGGTAAGGCTCAAAGTCTTGTCCAGCAAGCTCAATAAGCTCATCGCTTGCATCCGACATAGATAACTCATTGCTTAGCGTTTCAATATCACGCGAATACAAATCAAGCGCCATCCAACGACCATGATCGAGCACTTGTTGAGTCACTTCAGCGGTAACGAACGGGTTACCATCACGGTCACCGCCCATCCACGAAGTAAACTCAATTGGGCTGTAATCAATCGGTAATTCTAAATCAAGCTCTGCTTTTACGTCTTCTCCAAACTCCCGTAAGAAACGAGGTACGGCATGCCATAGGCTATTTTCTATAACCGCAAAGCCCCATTTAGCTTCGTCGATTGGCGTTGGGCGTGAACGACGAATATCGTCGGTATGCCACGCTTGGCTTATTAGCTGAGCAATACGGTTTAATAAGTCAGCACGCTCACTAGGTAAATTGTCTTTACGCTCGAGTGATGCAAGACAATCACTCAATTCAACGTGTTTGTTAATCATAGTACGACGCGTCACCTCTGTTGGGTGTGCGGTGAGTACAAGGTTTATGTGGAGTTTTGAGAGTGTTTGTGCCAAGTGATTAGGATCAACCTGACCATGCTTTGTTGCTGTTGCTAACGCTTTTAATGTTTGAGTGAGAGGGTTTAGTTGGCAAAAACCAACATCATTAAAGCGTGAAACGGTATGAAATTGTTCTGCAACATTAGCAAGATTCAAAAAATGATTAAATGAGCGTGCAACCGGTAATAGTTCTTCATCTGTGAGAGCGTGTAGTACATCGATAAGCGCTTTTCTGTCGGCTTCGTTACCACTACGTGACGATTTAGATAAAGCACGAATTTCTTCTACCTTATCTAAAATGGCTTGTCCTTGTGCATCTTTAATGGTTTGACCCAGCATTTGTCCAAGCATACTAACATTACCGCGAAGTGCAGCGTATTGTTCACTCATTCTCATACTCCTTTCTTTTACTAAGTTGAAAGTACTTACTGCACAGTATTTAGCCAAGCACGAACGCAGCTAAACACTGATCCCTTTTATTAATATCATTGTCAGCGTTAATTTAATAGATCGAATTTTCTAACATACTCGTAAAAAAGAATAACCAATCTATAAACATAAAAGTGTAATAAATACGCACTCTAGTCTGGTTTATCGTTTGACACTTAATACAATTGGTAAAATGGACTTACCAATTTAAAAGACAAAAACCGCATAAATTAAGGCATCGCTACTGTGAGTTTGGTCAAATTTTTATCCGCCTTTTTTATGTGTATGAATTGTGAGAGAAGAACAACAGCGTAATTTTTACTTTATTCACTGATGAGAATTTGAGAGAAAAAAATTTTAATTATTTTTACTAGTAGGTCAAAAATGCAGCTTTATATAGTGTGTGGTGCAAGCAGTGAAATAGCGAAAGCTTATTTCACTGCGCTAAAAAATCATATCCGTTGTGGTCATATTGTCACTATCAGTCGAGGTGAATTTAAGGCAACTTTTGATGAACCAGCAAACAATGAGATCAGCCACCAGCATTTCAAAACTGATTACACGGAGCAAAGCTTAAGTGGCATAGCTAAAGAACTAGCCAATGGCCACTTTGAATTAACACAACTGATGATATTTAACGGCCTACTTCATGATCCAGATAATGCGCCTGAACGTAAGCTTGAACAAATATCTGAGCATCACTTTATAAACAGCATGCAGACAAACGCCCTACTACCAATTCGCTGTGTGACTTTATTCTCAACGCTTTTAAAGCCGCAAGTAGCTACGGTTATCTGTGCGTTGAGTGCACGTGTTGGTAGCATTAGTGATAACAAGTTAGGCGGTTGGTATAGCTATCGGGCATCTAAGGCGGCATTAAATATGTTATTTAAATCTGCAGCGATTGAACTTAACAGACGCTATAAAAAATGCCACTGCGTGTTATTTCACCCAGGAACTACTGATACGCCATTATCAAAACCTTTTCAGGCAAATGTGCCCGAAGGTAAGCTATTTACCCCTGGGTTTGTAGCCGAGCAATTGTATTCATTTATAAGTGATGCTGACTATTTACAACAATCACAAAACCCTGGCTACTTTGACTGGCAAGGTAAACCCATAGACTGGTAACAGGACAATTATGCATTTAACAAAGCAAGTCATTGCTGATTTAGAAAACCGCTACCGCGCCCACTTAATTAATAGTTTGTCGGGGTTTAAAAGTGCCAACTTAGTTGGCACACAAGATAGTAACGGCCAAACTAATTTAGCGATTGTAAGTTCAGTATTTCATCTTGGGGCACATCCCCCTTTAGTGGGCATGATTATTAGGCCTCATTCAGTGCCTCGCCATACCCTAGAGAACTTATTAGCCACTAAGCAGTACACGATTAACCATGTGAACAAAGATATTTATAACAAAGCGCATCAAACATCAGCACGCTACGATAAAAACGAGTCTGAATTTGATGCAACAGGGCTCAGTACTGAATACCTAAATGACTTTACAGCGCCTTTTGTTAAAGAAAGTAAGCTTAAATATGCACTTGAACTGAAAGAACACCACCACCTTGCTATCAATGGTACTGAGCTGATCATAGGTGAAATAACCGATATCTATTTAGATGAGGCGTGTTTGCAAGAAGATGGCTTTGTCGATATTGAAGCCATTGGTACAGTCGCCGTGAGCGGGCTAGATAGTTACCATGTAACTGAACGTTTAGCCCGCTTAGCGTATGCTAAAAAGTAACTTTTGATTTAAGCACTAGATTATAAATGGCTTAGGGGCATGGGTTAGCACCTCAAAACCAGATTCTGTGACAACTATGTCATCTTCTAGGCGCACACCACCATAGCCTGGTATATAAATGCCGGGCTCAATGGTGATCACATTACCAACTTCAAGGCTGTAGTCTGTCAGTGTGTTGATAAATGGTACTTCATGCAAAAATAGCCCTAAACCATGGCCAAGGCCTTTACCCGCGTATTCGCCAAAACCGGCATCAGCAATCACCTTGTTTGACATAGCATTTAAATCTAAACAATTAACGCCCGGTTGAACCATTTCAAGTGCCGCATTTTGCGCATCAAGAACAGTATTATAAATACGGGTTTGTTTTTCTGATGCTTCACCAATAATGTAACTACGAGTCATATCAGAGCGATAGCCATTAACAACTGCACCAAAATCAAGGGTTACAAAGTCACCTTGCTTTAAAACCTGATCTGACGGGTTACCGTGCGGCAAGGCTGAGCGCTCTGCAAACAGCATGATTGTGGCAAACGACATTCCTTCTGAACCAAGCTTTTGCATTCTAAATTCAAGCTCTAAGGCAAGGTCTCGCTCGGTTACACCCGGTTTAAAATAAGGTAGCGTTTGTGCTAATGCTTCATCAGCGATGGCCGCAGCAGCTTTAATTTGAGCAACTTCCCAGCTATCCTTAACGCGTCTTAGTTTTTCAATTAAACCGTTTACCGCAGTCAATGTGTGGCCGCTTAGCTCATCTGCCACACCTTGCCAAATAGCTACGGTGACATAGCTTGCATCAAATGCGACATGGCTGTTTTGGTTAAGGTGCCTGTTAATACAATGGCCAAGAGTTTCGTTGTCTCTGTCTCGACAAACAACTTCAAACCCTGTTGTTTCAGCAATTGCACGTTGGTGGTATCGGTAATCAGTGATCAACACACACGCATTTTGAGTAATTAATGCATAAGCAGCATTACCGCTAAAACCACTTAAGTAACGAATATTTTCATGACCAAGTACTAACATTGCGCTGTAACCCTGTTGTTCTAGCAAGGCTTTAAATTCAGCTTGTCTTTTTAAGTAATTAACTTGCATTGTCGCTCCTTATTTTTTGCGCATGCTAACAGTTATAGTCATAAATACGAATATTATGCGATTAGTCGCAGTGAGTTTGCATCGGGTGTTTACTCAAGCCACAATGCACAAAAAACCAAGGAGTACACAATGACAACATATGGTATTGGCACACAAACGCCAGAGCAGGCGCTTGACTCTTTGTCAGATATGACAACAGATTTAACCCCTATTCAAAATGACGAGTTTCATGCGCGTATCGCAAAAGCACAAGCGTATATGCAAGCAAACAATATTGATGCAATTTATTTAAATGCAGGCACTAACCTAGCCTATTTTACAGGAATGCGTTGGTACGCAAGTGAGCGTTTAGTTGGCGCTATTTTACCTGCCAAAGGTGATGTGCAATACATAGCGCCGTTTTTTGAAATCGGCAGCTTAAATGATTTTATGGTGATTGACGGCCCAATTCGTGGTTGGCAAGAGCACGAAAACCCTTACCAATTGTGTGTTGAAGTACTGTCAGAAATGGGCATTAGCAAAACAGGCACCCTTGGTATTGATGAAAGCGCACAGTTTTTCATCTACGACGGTATTAATAAAGCGAACGGCGATTACAACATTGTTAACGCACAGTGCGTTACAGCTCACTGCCGCATGCATAAATCAGCCAATGAACTTGCCTTAATGCAACGTGCTATGGACATGACTTTAGAAGTACACAAAGCAACGGCAAGTATGCTTTATGAAGGTATCACCACCACTGAGGTTGAAGCCTTTATTAAAAAGGCGCACCAAAAAGTCGGCGCGCCGGGTAACTATTTTTGTATTGTGCTATTTGGTGTTGCGTCTTCTTTCCCGCATGGTGTTAAAAACCCGCAGACCCTTAAAAAAGGTGACGTGGTACTGATTGATACTGGCTGTAAAGTACATGATTACCTCTCTGATATTACCCGTACTTATGTATTTGGTGAAGCAACCGAACGTCAACGCATGTTTTGGCAACACGAGAAAAATGCCCAACTTGCTGCTTTTGCTGCCGCAAAAATTGGTGAGCCATGTGGCAAAGTAGACGATGCTGCAAGGCAATATCTTGCCGAAAATGGCATGGGGCCAGAATATCAAACACCAGGCTGCCCACATAGAACAGGTCATGGTATTGGTTTAGATATTCATGAATGGCCATACCTTGTGGGTGGTAACCCTACCCCACTCGCAACAGGTATGTGTTTTAGCAATGAACCTATGATTGTTGTACCTGATGAGTTTGGTATTCGCTTAGAAGATCATTTTTATATGACAAACGAAGGCCCGCGCTGGTTTACCGAGCCTGCTCATAGCATTGATGACCCATTTGGCTTAGCTAAATAAACTTAATTCAATACAAAGTAAAAAAGCGCCAAAGGCGCTTTTTTGTTGTTTAAGATTTACGGGGAGAAGCACTTCTTTGGATAGAAATAAAATTGAGCAGGATGGCTATGTGATAGAGTTATATCTTTAGTCGCAACTCGTTTCTGCCCCAAAATATAGTTAACGTAATTGCTTTAAAAGTTTGCTATGAGCGGACATTGAATATTTCTTTTGATACATTTTTTATATTCAGACTTTACAACTTTCCCCTATATTCAGGAAAATGAGCAATTAGCGCATATTTGTCATCAGGCCACTTTACCAATATAAAAATATTTTGTTAGCTAGCAAATGGTTAGCTAATTTGATAAAAATATAGAAATGATAAAAACGAGTAGATGTTTGGTAGAAATATACGCGATTTGCGCACTATTAAATTGTTATTTTTAAGGAAACCTATGCGTAAATTTTTACCTTTTGCATTATTAATAGCACTAATCGGATGCGCTGAAAAAGAATGGACTGAGGGTGTTTCTATCGGAGGTTTTAAGAGAGGCCTTTCTACTCAAGTCAAGTATGATATCGGTGGTAAAACTAGTTTTAAAGTATTTCTCGAAAGTGAAATTTATCAAAAGCTAGAATACCCAATAGCGATCACCATTTTTTTGAACAACGAGGTTTGTGATACATCAGTAGCAAAAGAAGCTAAATCACAAACAATTGCGAAAGTTGAATGCACCGGAGATTTAGGTGCAGGATTACATACTTATGAAGTTAAGGTCACTTCAAGAAATGGTTTGGAATACATTAGTAACGAAGATGATTTACAATACAATAGTATTCAAGGTTCAATAACTTATGCGCTAGAAAGCCGTAATTAAAACATAACAAGAGCCTAAACCAAAGGACACAAAAACAGCAGGCTTGTGCTCCTTCGTCACCATTTTTAGCCTGCTATTTTATGTCGTTTATTAAGGCGTTATACGTATAAGGGAATCAGCAATGGATAACTTTCCAAATTTCTCAGGTAAATGTCTTTCAATATCCATTGTGGATGATGATGCCAGTCACGATCTATATAACCCTAGATTTGAAAATCAAGCAGGCCGTATTTTTATCGTAGGTGAATCACCTGATGGGTGCACTGAATCTAATTGGGTATCAGGTGTCACTAGCTGTGTCGCATGGGATAGAGTTACCGACTATTTCGTATTTGATAGTTTGGATGAATACAAAAAAGCGGTAAAAATATCAGAAGATTTTCACTCTGAATAATTCGTATGACAAGGATTTTTAAGTCGGACTCGTAATAGATTGCTCGATTTAACTTCGTTTCACATTTTAGCAAGCTATGACTCGCCGCTTAAAACGGCGTTGGTAGAAAAACGCGCGATTCACTCTCTATAAACTAGTTGTGCTACAAGGAAATTTAAATGTATAAATTTACCACTATTTTAATATCGTTGTTGTTTGTGACGTCGTGCGCATCAACTTCCCCACAGCTTAATTCAGGTACTCCTGTTAATATTTATGGTGTTTCTTCGTTATCACCTAAAAATGGTAGTTGGTCTGTCATTACGTCAACGGGGTATCAGCTTACTCTCGGAACTAAGCTGAATGATGACAGCAGTGGCATTATAAATTTGTCACTCTATCAAATTCCCGAGTTTGCCTCCGATGAAGAGTTTCTTTCGCATGTAGTCAAACATCGAGCAAACTCACCTGATATTGGCAGGTTTGATCTTGTGGAAAACTCAGAAGAGTTGGTACAACTTAATGGTGCAACGTGCGTCAAGCACAAAACTATTTCTGAAGATAACAGTGCTAAAGTCGGTGGCAATAAAACAGCCGTAATGCAGATAGAGTATCTTGGATATAATTGCATACACCCATTTAAAAAATCTATTGCTGTGCATACGGAATACTCTCTGCGTCACTATAAGGGTAAAGAATATCCTGAGTTAGCTCAAAATGCAGAAGAGTTTTTTAGTGATATACAATTTAAAGCGTTCTAGTAGCAAAACGAAGCAATCAAGGGCTGATTAAAAAAACTGGCTTGTGCTCATTCGTCACAAATTATGGCCAACTATTTTTGCCGCTTAAAACGGCGTTTTATTTCAAGGAAGACTAAGTGCAATTTCCAGAGCTAGAAACATCTCGTTTATTTCTTAATAAGTTATCAAAAAGTGACGGACAGGCTTTACTTGATATTTTCACTGATGAAAACGTTGTTCGATATTACGATATCGATGTTTTTAATTCAGAAAAACAATCATTGGAGTTAATTGATTTTTTTAATCAACGCTTTGCTGACAAAGTAGGTGTTCGTTGGGCTATTCGAGTTAAGAGTTCAGGAAAACTAATTGGTACGTGTGGATTTAACTCAATAAACTTGAAGATGAAAAATGCAGGTATTGGCTATGAGTTATCCTCAAAGTATTGGGGGCTTGGCTATGCTTGCGAAGCTGTTAACACGATTATCCAATTTGCATTCTCTAATGACCAACCTTTAGGCGAACTCTACCGGATCCAAGGTGATATTATGATTGGAAATGCTGCTTCTGAGTCAGTGTTAAAAAAGCTAGGTTTCAAAGAGGAAGGAATTAGGCGTTCAAGTGGTTTCTGGAAAAACGAATTCCATGATTTAAAATGTTTTGGTTTAATAAAACCTGAATTTAAAGAAATATAACAAGTTTATTAAACTAAAGACTTAAAATAGCCCTTTGAATTACAAACTATAACGGTCTGATTTTGGGCAAAGTGAGTTAAACCTAGCGCTTTAACTCACTGAGATGAAAAGTATAAGACTAACAACATGTCTTACACTATTTAGTCAGGTTTTGGCTTTACGTTCTGTATAGCACTTTGATTACATGCCAACCAAAGCGCGTTTTCACTAAATGTGGCTCTAAGATTTCGCCGCTGAATGCTACTTTGTCAAACTGGGGCACCATTTGACCGCGTCTGAATTCACCCAAATCGCCGCCTTTTTTACCCGACGGACAGGTTGAATATTTTTTAGCTAACGTCTGAAACTTCGCACCTTTTTTAAGTTGCTTGATGATGTCTTCAGCTTGTTCTTTGTGCTTAACAAGAATGTGCAGTGCGTGCGCTGTATTTGCCATGAAAAATCTCGAAAATTAAAACGCGTGTATTTTATCACGGCAATCAACACTGAGCCACTGCGGCTATTTATGTTTACTTGTTGCCTGCAAAAACCCTGTCACCAAACAAAATTGTGCAATGTAATACGTTATCATTATTGCTATATCTGCATGCACTATTTCTAAATAAAAGCGGTTAAGGCCAAGAATAGAGTCTGATATAACAAACACTGCCCCACCTAATACTAAAAAGCCGTTAGATTTAACTGTCATCCAAGTAAGGCTTGTCATTATGCTAAGTACCAACATATAGAAAATCACGGGAATGAGCATGTCATTCAGGTTTGGATAAAATAAGCAAAAAATGATGATGGCCAAAAATAGATAAAGAAGTAAAACGTCTAGTCGCCAGTTTTTAATTGGCAACATGGTAATGATATAAAAGGTATGGCTTATAAAAAATGCCGCTAAACCGCCTATAAACAGTTGCCCCGTATCAAGGGCTAGCAACACATCACCTAGTGCTGAAAAACTAAGAGCGAATAATAAAGTAATAAAAGTGCGATTTTGTAACTGACTGCGCCCTTTTAACACCATCACAATCAAAAGGCCGATTGGTAATGTTTTAAATAACGCCATAAAAGGCTGAGGTAATGCTGGCTGTAAAAGCAATAAAGCAATGTAAAACGTACTTAGGATTAGAAAGAGAATGTTCATATTCTTATTATTGTTATTTGTTCCCAATAACGAGAATAGCAAGCTTTACTTTAAATGTTTATAAAAAATGCTGCTTTTGTTTTTCGGTCAGTAACTTACACTGTGTCCGTTTGCCAAAAAAACGATACCTATTACGGCCAACCCAATCATACATACGATTGCGAAAGCCTTTTGGCAGCAGCTTGAACACCTTAGCCAAAGAGAATGGAAAACCTAATTGAGTTGCGATAAATAACACAGCGTCACTTTGTTTGTATAGCTGGTTATTATCAATGACTACCATTGAGGATAGTGGATCGTCAATTTGATGCGCCTTTAGTAAACGCTCACCTTTATCGCTTTGCATTGGGCATAACTTAAAGGTTATTTGCTTATCAAAGCGAACAATAAACTGAACACAAAAATGGCACAGATTGCACTGACCATCAAACAAGATGACTGGGCAGTGAGTTTGCAAGATTAACCGCTTACCTGCACAACTTGTTTTCCGGTAAAGCCACCAGCAAGTTGTTTATTTAAAGCAGTTGAAACAGCCTCGGCGGTAAAATCAACAGCATGGATTTGCGGTAATTTGATCTCGCCACGGGCTGCATTATCGAGTAATAAGTTACCCATAAAGCTCAGCTTTTGCTGCGCACATAAGCTATTTGCAAGCCATGCTCCACCTAAGGATACAATGCCAATATTTGGTGCGCGTCTAAACATAAGTTCTTGTTCAAACTTAGGTAACTCATTTAAACAGGCAATACGGCCACAAAAGCGCATTAACTCAACGTTACGAATGGTGGTATCGCCACCAATACAATCAAGCACCGCATCAAAGCCTTGCGGGCCTAATTCACGGCGGATCTTATCTTCAAGTTTTGGGTCTTTGTAGTCAAACACCACATCAGCACCTAATTGCTTAAGTAACTTATGATTGTGTTTGCTGGCAGTGGTAAACACGGTGGCACCACGTTGCTTAGCAAATTGAATAGCGAATTGACCAACGCCGCCCGCACCTGCATCAATAAACAGTGAATCCCCTTCGCTTAACTGCAACTTATCAAGGGCAATTAATGCCGTCATCCCTGAACAAGGTAAGGTTGCAGCATCTGCCGGTGATACGTTATCTGGCACAACCGAAACCGCATAGTTTGGTACCGTTGTGTACTCAGATAACACACCTTGGTCGCCAAGGCTGGCGTGCCATACAACACGTGCGCCAACACCTGGGAATACACCTTTACTTGCCTGAACAACCACGCCAACAGCATCGTGACCTAGTACATGAGGGTAATGCCATTTACAAAAACCTTGTTTTGCAAAGTTGGCATCACCATGATTTAAGCCCACATATTCAACTTTGACCAAAAGCTCATTGCCTTCAGGGCTCGGTACTGGCACAGAAAGCTCAGATAACGTTATGGCGTCATTCGGCTCAATCAGTGCAAGCGCGCGCATTGTTGACGGAAGTTCTGTAGTTTGTTGAATATGTGACATTTAATACTCTGGGTTAAAGGTTGTTTAGTTCAAAGCTCCAACGACCATTAAATGCTTGATAAGCACTTACTTTGGCCTGTAATGAAGCAATTGTTGAATCAACAGCGTTCTCTTGCGCTATTAAAACATCCTGTCTCGCATCTAACAACTCTAAGTAAGGAATTTGTCCTTCTTGGTACATTGCTTGAGCTTGACCAAATGCTTTATTCGCATAATTAAAACGTTGATCAGCATAACTTAACTGTTGCTGCTGTTTGACTAGCCTTTGTAAAGTAAGTTCACTATCGCTAATGGCTTTTAATACTTTACTTTGATAGTCACTGTAAGCGGCTTCACTTAAAAATTGCTGTGCATCACGCTGCGCTAATAATGCAGGATAGCTGAGTAATGACCATTCAACTTTTGGCGTTACTTGCCATTGTTGCACAGTATCTTCTAAGCCATTACTGGTTAAGCTCACCACACCTGCAAACCCGGCCAAACTAATATCTGGCAGTAGTGCTTTTGAGGCGGCAACACTTAGCGAATAGGCCTGACTAAACTGATACAAAGCGCTGGTGATATCTGGTCTGAGAGCCATTGCTTCACTCGCTTTATTAAACGACACGCTAAATTCGTGGCTTAATAACTCAGGCTCTTCAACCAGTGTTATATCGCTTGCAAGTCGCCCTGTTAGTACCGCAAGGGTTGCGAGGTCGCGATATTGCAAGTAGCTAAGCTCAGGAATAAGCGCTTGTTGCTGCTTTAACTGCGCAAGGGTACGATTAAGGTCAAGCTCATTCGCAACCCCTTCTTCTACTCGCGCTTTTAGCACATCAATACTTTGCTCGAGCGCCTCGATTTGCATTTCAATGATAGCTTGCTTTTGCACATTACCTTGATAGCTGACATAGCCTTGTACCACAGCTGAAACCACTTCAACCTGTAGTGCTCTTAACTGCTCTGCTTGGTTTAGAGCGCCCGCATTAGCAGCATCGACAAGCGCGGTAATACGGCCAAACAAATCAAGCTGCCAATTTACGTTCACACCTGCGTTTGATTGGCGTGTAATAACGCCATCTAAGCTGCTGCGCTCTGCGCCTACGCTTAGGCTGCCCTGCGGATAATAATCCGCGCGGGCTGCACCTAAACGAGCAATGGCTGCATCAAGTTGAAGTTGACTGGTTTTTAGGTCGTGATTCATTGCTAATGCATCAGTCACTAAATTGTTTAACTGTGGCGAATCTAAACGGCGCCACCAGTTATTTTCGCTCGCACCTTCGTTTTGTTCACCAATTTGTGTATCACTTACAAATTGTGTCAAGCTCACTTGCTGCTCTTGCATATCGACGCTTTGTGCGCAGCCTGCCAGTGCTCCGGCTAACAGCATCGCACTGACTAGTTTAGCGTGTTTAAAGAGTACATGAAGAGGCTTATGCATCGTTTTGCTCCTTCTGCGATTTTTTAGTGACTAACATATAAAATACCGGGGTGAACAATAAGCCGAACACAGTTACACCAATCATGCCTGAGAACACCGCGTTACCCATGGCATGACGCATTTCAGCACCAGCACCTGTTGCTAAAACAAGGGGTACAACGCCTGCCGTAAAGGCAATTGATGTCATTAAAATTGGGCGAAGTCGTAAGCGACACGCTTTGATGATAGCTTCAAGGTGAGACATCCCCCCTTTATGCTGATCTCGTGCAAACTCAACCATCAAGATGGCGTTCTTACTTGCTAGTGCAACCAGTACGATTAATGCGATTTGCGTGAAGATGTTGTTGTCATCACCAACAAACCACACACCTAGCAAAGCCGAGAAAATCGTCATAGGCACAATCAAAATAATAGCCAGTGGTAATCTTAAGCTCTCGTATTGCGCAGCAAGTACCATAAATACAAGCAATACAACAAGTGGGAAAACATACACCATGGTATTACCCGCTAATATTTGCTGATAAGTTACTTCTGTCCACTCAAACTCAATACCATTTGGTAATGTATCGGCAAGGATTGCTTCTATCGCATGCTGTGCTTGGTCTGAGCTATAACCTGGCGCTGGGCTACCATTTAGTTCAGCTGTTGGATAACCGTTATAGTGCATTACACGATCTGGGCCTGTTGTTGGCGTTACCGTTAATACAGAACCGAGTGGCACCATCTCACCCATGCGGTTACGCACTTTAAGATTCAAAATTTGCTCAGGATCTTGGCGGTAGTCAGCATCAGCTTGTGCATTAACCTGATAGGTACGACCAAACAAGTTAAAGTCATTTACGTACATCGAACCTAAGTACACTTGTAATGCATTGAATACTTCATCAAGTGGAATACCTTGGATAAGCGCTTGCTCACGGTCAATGTCGATATCCATTTGCGGCACTTGAATTCTAAAGCTTGAGTAAAGGCCCATTAATGCTGGGTCTTGCTGCGCTTTAGCAATGGTTGCTTGTAAGCTATTAAAGAGTGCTTCAAAGCCTTTATTAGCACGGTCTTCAATTTGTAGTTTAAAACCACCCGTTGTACCTAAACCTTGAATTGGCGGTGGCGGGAATACCGCAACAAACGCTTCATCAATACTGGCAAACTTTTGATTTAACTGAGCCGCAATTGCCATTGCCGACATACTCGGATCTTGACGCTCTTCAAAAGGGGCAAGCGGAGTAAATACAATGCCGCTGTTAGGGCTATTTGTGAAACCATTCACCGATAAACCAGGAAACGACACTGTGTTTGCAACACCCGGTACTTGTAATGCAATTTTTTCCATTTCTTGCACAACTTCTTGGGTTCTGTCTAAGCTTGCCGCATCAGGCAACTGTGCTACAGCCACTAAATATTGCTTATCTTGTTGTGGAATAAAACCCCCGGTACAGCATCAAACAATTTAACTGTGCCACCGACAAGTGCAACATAAGCAACTAAGACAATGACACTCATACGAATTAGCTTTTGTACCAGCTTTTCGTAGCCATTGGCGCCTTTATCAAACAAGCGATTAAAAGGTTTAAACAACCAATTACCGAATACACGATTTAATAATTTAGTTAAACGGTCTGGTTTTGCATCATGACCTTTTAATAGTAACGCCGATAACGCAGGCGATAGTGTTAACGAGTTAAACGCTGAGATAACCGTTGAAATAGTAATAGTTAAAGCAAATTGCTTATAAAACTGACCAGATAAACCTGTAATGAATGCCGTTGGAATAAATACCGCACACAGTACTAGTGCAATGGCGATAATCGGCCCTGTTACTTCGGTCATCGCAACTCGGGTTGCTTCAAGTGGTGATAAACCTTGCTCGATATTACGCTCAACGTTTTCAACCACAACGATGGCATCATCAACAACAATACCAATGGCAAGTACCAAGCCGAATAACGATAAGGTATTAATCGATACACCTAACCATTGCATAACCGCAAACGTACCAATCAGAGACACTGGTACTGCAATCAGTGGGATTACCGATGCACGCCAAGTTTGTAAGAACACCACAACAACGATTACCACTAACGCGATTGCTTCTAGTAGCGTTTTGATAACAGCATCGATTGAGCCGCGTACGAAAATAGTTGGGTCATAAACAATGTCGTATTCAACACCTGCCGGAAAGTCTTTTGATAATACTTTCATGGTTTCACGTACTTGATCAGAAAGCTCAATCGCATTTGACCCCGGACGTTGGAATACCGGCATAGCAAGGGCTGGTTGACCATCTAACATTGCTCTTAGTGCATAAGTGTCTTGACCTAATTCAAGGCGTGCAACATCACTTAGGCGTGTAAGCTGACCTTGCTCACCCACTTTGATGATCACATTTTCAAATTCTTCTTGAGAGTTTAAACGTCCTTTAACATTCATCAGAATTTGAAATTGATTACTTTTCGACGTAGGCTGCGCACCTAAACTACCCGCAGCAACCTGTTGGTTTTGCGCGCGTAATGCATTTACTACATCCATCGCTGTTAAGTCACGTGCAGAAAGTGCATCTGGGTTAAGCCAAACACGCATTGAATATTGACCACCACCAAACATACGCACATCACCCACCCCTTGAAGACGTGCAATTTGATCTTTGATATACAAATCAGCATAGTTCGCTAAGTAAGTTGTATCATGCGTTTTTTCTGGTGAATATAAATGCACCACCATGGTTAAATCTGGTGATGATTTTTCAGCTACAACACCTAAACGCTGAACTTCTTGTGGTAAGCGTGGTAGTGCACTATTTACACGGTTTTGCACTTGAACTTGTGCACGGTCTAAATCAGTGCCTAATGCAAAGGTTACCGTCAACGTCATGCGGCCATCACTGGTTGCTTGCGAAAACATATACAACATGTTTTCAGTACCATTGATTTCTTGCTCAAGCGGCGTCGCCACTGTTTCAGCGATCACCGTTGGGTTTGCACCCGGGTAACTTGCCGTCACAACAACAGTTGGAGGCACTACCTCTGGGTACTCACTCACTGGCAATTGAAATAACGAGATTGCCCCTGCGATGAGAAAGATAAGCGACAGCATCGCTGCAAAGATGGGTCGCTGGATAAAAAAGTGTGAAAATTTCATTTTGCCCTACTGTTTTGCAACCAAATCTGAGTGATTATTTGAAAGAGTGAATGCAATTCCATCGCTATTAATAGTGACTGTGTTTGGTGAAATTGGCATACCAGGGCCAACACGTGCTGGGCCATTCACAGCTATCACATCGTTTTCATTTAGACCCGATGTAATCGCGCGTAAGCTGCCGTAACGCTCACCCACCGTCACTAATTTATATTCAAGAACATTCCCTTCACCCACAGTGAGTACAAAGCGATTCTTTAAATCAGTCCCAATTGCACGCTCAGGCACGATAACTTTTTCACTTACTTTATCTGCGGCAAGCTTAATACGTGCGAATGAACCTGCACGCAGTTGTTGCTCATCGTTTTCGAACACCGCACGCACACGAAGAGTACCGGTCGTTTGATTGATTTGGTTATCAATGAAGTTGATTTTGCCATTGTAGTTAAAGCTGGTTTGACCCACTTTTTGCATCACAACTGCTTGTTCACTTTGCGCTGTTACATCAGCAAATGACTGATTCCACGTACGCTCATCAATATCAAAATAAGCATACATTTGCTGGTTTGACACAATGCTTGTTAACACGCTTTGACCAGCAAGCACGTTGTTACCTTTGGTGATATTCGCACGCGATACAACGCCATCAATGGGTGAACGCACTTGGGTAAATGCTAAATCAAGCTCTGCCGCAGTAAGCTCAGCCTGTAACGCTAGCAATTGCGCTTCGCGTTGTCTTAGTGTTGATTTACGAGACTCAGCTTGCTCCGTTGAAATTGCTTTACGCTCAGTTAAGCGCTCTGCACGTTTAGCTTCACTTTTAGCTTGCTCAAGTGCCGCCTTAGCACTTTCGATTTGCGCTTTTAAGCTATCGACTACGGCTGCAAAAGGACGTGCATCAAGGGTGAAAAGCAAATCACCTTCTTTAACGCTGTCGCCTTCTTTAAAGTTAATTTTATCAATTACACCCGAAACACGTGGCATTAGCGCAACTTCTTGTGGCGCTTCTAAACGCGTTGTATAGGTGTGCCAATTTTGTACCGGCTTTACAAGTACTTGTGCTACATCGATAGGTTGTAAATGCTGTTGCTGCGCTGCTTGGTTGGCTTCTGTGCCACACCCTGCAAGCGTTAAGCTCGCAATGGTCACAGCCACTGCAAGAATAGATTTGTTCATCACGACTCTCCTGTTAATAGATTGGAGACAATGTTACGGAACTAATTAGCGGATAAAAATGATAGATTTTTAAATTCTTTAATGCCAGAATGGCACCAATAAAGTTTAAGGAACTGCTATGGATACCACCAGCCGCTTATTAATGTTGCTTGAAGTGATTGAACGAGGCTCATTTGCTAAAGCTGCAGAGTCTAGAAATATAGACCGTTCTGTCATTTCAAAACAAATTAGCCGTCTTGAAGATGAATTAGGAGTGCGTTTACTAAATCGTACCACGCGTTCTTTTTCGTTGACTGCCGCTGGCGCTGAAATGGTAAAAAAGGCAGCCGAACTTAGAGATTTGTTGTCTGATACCGTAAGACTTGCAGAGAATTACCACCAAGAACCCCGTGGTACGTTAAAAATTACCTCATCAAGTATTATCGGTAAGCGTTATATTCAACCAGTCATTAACGACTTTCAAAAGCGCTTTCCACAAGTTGAAGTAGAGCTTCGTTTAGACGACAGACTGATTGATTTAGTATCAGAAGGCTATGATTTAGCGTTTCGTGTTGGCGAACCAAAAGACTCATCATTTATTGCCCGTAAAATTGCTCGCAACCGTATGTTATTGCTGGCTTCACCTGAGTTTATTGAAACCTACGGTATGCCAAAACATGTTGAGGATTTAAAAGATCTACCTGCTGCGAGCTATTCAAGCCCAAGTAAACGCATTGGCGGTATTCGTTATCGTAATGCCGATGGCGATATTATTGAGCAAAATATTAAAAGTGTTTTTCGTGCAAATGATGCCGAAGTACTTTTAATGAAGGCTATCTCAGGCAATGCATATGTTCTAGCACCGGCATTTATTCTTGACGATGAAGTTAAACGTGGCGATCTCGTGCCTATTTTAACCGATATGGAATTACTCGATTACAGCGCAGTGTATGCAGTTTACCCACACAGAGACTTACCAGTAAGAACACGTTTATTCTTTGATGCTATGCGTGAATACATAGGCAAAGATATTCCAGTATGGGAAGCAAACATTCCTGACTTTGACACTATGTACAAAGGTTAACTTTAAAGTACTAACTCGCTTTATTTTGTTGGCTTAATTCATAAGCCGTTACTACTCTATTTCGGCCTTGCTGTTTTGCTTGGTATAGCGCATCGTCAGCACGTTTAATAAAGTTTTTAAGGGTTTGGTTTGGCATGTAGCAAGCAACACCAATACTAATGGTCAAATTAATAGCTTGCTCATCAATGCTGTGGATGGTTGTTGCTAAGTGTTCGCGCAGCATATCTGCAAATTCATAGGCACTTTGCGGGTCGCTCTCAGGTAAGAAGATAGCAAACTCCTCACCGCCGATACGAAATACGTAGCCTTTACTAATACGTTGCCTAAAGAAACTGGTGACTTCAATTAAAATACGATCGCCCACATCGTGACCATACTGATCATTAATATTCTTAAAGTAATCAAGGTCGAGCATTAAGATGAACAAACCATTCTTGTTTTTTAGTTCAACTTCAAAATAATGGGTCATCGCCAAGCGGTTCCCTGCCCCGGTTAAAGGATCAAGTAATGCTAAGTTTTCTAGCCGCTTACCATATTCTGCACGACTATTCTCAAAAGTATGAGATACCGCCCAAATACTGATGTAGGTAAACGAAAAATTAAGTAAAAAGTTAATACTATTAAGAGGCTCAAGACTTGATTTGGTTAATAGGATCCCGCCTTGCAGCAGAGCAACGACCAAAGACAAGACTTTGCCATATTGTTTACCTAATAATAGATAAAATAAAACCGGTAATGAGCAAGTCCAAATAAACAGCAAGCTTTTAACATTACTGAGATACGTGCCTAATGTGATGAGTAGCGTTAAAAACACGCATAAGGTAAGCGACTGCCAAAGATGGCCATTGCGTTTTCGAGTATAAAAAAAGATATAAAAACAAAACGATGCAAAAAAGACTTCTAATGCCCCAAGGACAAAAAAGTCATTAATAAAAAGATTAAAACCGGCGAATATTCCAGCCAATACACCCAAACAAAAGCCCATCCATTTAAGAACGTTATTTCGTAAAGCTTGAGTGCCTCTTAGCGCCCCAATATCCATCCAGTTTCTCGTTATTGTTGTCGTTGCTTAATTTTAACGCGAAACAATAAATTTAGGAACAAGTTATTAAGTAAACTCGTATAAAAATGCAAACGATTACATAAACGCCAGAAAAACTAATACTTTTTAACTTTTATTTTCAAATAATAAAATGTGTTGCGAGGTACAAGATGCTAAGAAGCAGCGGTTTACAGTGCGTCCAAACACAGCGAGCACCTAGCAGCTAATCATTAATTAAGTCACTGACCTCTTCAATTAACTCATCAAACTCATCGCGTACGTTACGACGCTGTTTATCGGTTAATGTAGGTTTTAGCTCCAATAGTAAGTTAACGTAGTTATCGAGATTTTTATCATCGGCGGCAACTAACTCATCGCTCATAAATGCAAAACGGTCATTAATGATAACAGCGAGTTGACTATCAAAATCTGCTGGTTTTTGCTTTTGCATAAATAGCGCTTTTAATGCATCTAAACGCTTTTGCTTGTACTGCATCCACAGTAAAAATGTACTGACTCGCGTATTTGATGAGTTCTCTATCAGTGTTTTTTGCTGTGAAGAAAGCTTTGTACCGAACCACTCTTTGTAGTTTTCAAGGTTTTCTTCTAAACGTTCTTTTCTATGTTGCTCTGGCGTTTTCTCTTCGTGCTCTTGGTATTCATCGTTAATGTTTTCTTGCAGTGCAGCAACAAACTCAACACGTTGTTCATAAGAAAGAGCGTTTGCTAAATCGATAAGTTCAGGCTCGATTTTATCAACCAGCGTTTGCCAATGCTGCTTTGCTTGAACAAAGTGTGCTTTAAGTTCGTTATGGTCAACTTGCTTATCTAACATAGTCTTTAAGCTTTCAAGATCACGTTTGTATAAAGGAAGTTGTGTTTCTCGATGCCAATCGCGGCTGCTTTTAACAATATGCTCAAATTTATCAGCTTGGTCACTGTTGAGATCGACATAATCATCAATCCAAAATCCTGATAACCAACCTAAATTATTGTAAGTAAAGCTCGGAGAACACCCCGCTACTGTAAACAATAAACTAAAAACGATTAGATACTTTGATAGCTTTTTCATTGTAGTTTTTTAAAATCCTGTTTCAAAACAAAGTAAACTTACCACTAAGAACAAAAATTCAGCAACCTCAATTAAATGAAATTAATTATCATTTAGGTGTTGACGAACGATTAAACCTAAGTAATAATCGTTATCAACAACTTGGTTCGCTAAACTATTCTCACAGCAACATCATACTGTTAAAGGCTTTGATGCTGTTTTGCCAAGTTAGTTCAAGACGTAACTCTTGATTGTCGTCTGTTTCCTCGACCCAAACATAGACATAAAACGTTACACTTTACTTGCTACATTGCTCATATCGGTGACGGTAGATATGACACGAAAAAGCCCGCTACGGGCTTTTTTTATTTCTTTAATTTTTCTGTAAAATCTGTATCTTAAGCCTACTTGTTAATTGCAAAGCTTGCCGCTGTCTATAAATTGGGCATTTGCAGCTGTTGGGTCTAAACTGAAAGTGATGTTTTGCTCAGTGGCTGTTTGGCAATGCATTTTATCAATAGCTGAATGCTTTGTTATTGATACCTAACACACATTTGGAGGCAGACTATGATCAAGCCTAATTTAAAATCACTATTGCTCGCTAGCACGTTAATCTTGTCACCTTTAGCAAATGCCAGTCTTGAAGATGCCCAATTAGCGGCAAATGAAGGTCGTTTTGAAGAAGCGCTTCATGAATTTAATTACCTTGCAGACAAAGGTTACGCCCCTGCAATGTATGAGCTTGCTAAAATGTACGAAGGTGGCTTTGGTGTACAACGCGACTACCGTAAAGCGGCAGAGTTGTATGAAAAGGCAGTAAAAAAAGTACATGCTGATTCAATGTTTGCATTGGGTGTACTTTATCAAGAAGGTAAAGGTGTCAAACTTGATAAAGAAAAAGCAATTTCATTATATGAAATGGCATCACAAAAAAATCACCCAGCAGCGCAGTTTAATTTAGGGGTTATGTACGCCAATGGCGAAGGGGTAATTCAAGATTACCGCACAGCACTCAGCTGGTACCAAAAGGCGGCAGCGAATAACTTTACTCTTGCTCAATTCAATATGGCCTTGATGTATTATGAAGGTTTAGGAGTACCTAAGAACCTCGAGAAATCATACATTTGGAATACCATTGCGGAATACAACGGCAACATGGATGCAAGCCATAGCCGTAAGCTTGATGAGCGCAATATGATGCCAGCAGAAATTGAAGCTGCGAAAGAAAAAGCTGACGCGATTTATGCAAAAATTCAGGCTGGTTTATACGCACCTGACGGGCGTCTATAAACAAGCAGTGTACTTGCGCTTAACGGCGCAAGTACATCCATTTTAATAGTTTGATCAGCAACTTATTTTGCTTTAACAATAAGCTGGTACGTGGATTAAACTTACCTGATACTAGGGTATTTCGTGCATGGCTAAAGGTTTTAAAGCCTTCAACACCATGATAGTGCCCCATCCCTGACTCACCAATACCACCAAATGGTAACTGATCGGCTGTTACCTGCATTAATACATCGTTAATTGCCAATGTACCGCTTCTGATTGATGAGCTTAACTTACTGATTTTGTCTTTGTCATGACCCAAAATGTATAAGGCAAGAGGTGATGAACCGGCATTAATAGTGTCGACCACCTGCTGCAGTGATTCATAACTCATAATTGGCAGTAAAGGACCAAAGATCTCATCTTGCATTACCTGCATATCATCATTTACTTGCGTTAAAATATGCAAACCCATGCGATGTTTAAGTTCATCGACTTGGTGCCCTTCTATTGGCTCGAATACTTGAGCCCCTTTGTCTTTTGCATCATTTAATGTCGCAATTAAACGTTGATACTGCCTATCAGAGACAATAGACGTTAGGTTCTTACCTTCAACACCGTGTTTAAAATGCTTTTTATAAAGCTCGCATAGCTGTAAAACTAACTGGTGCTCAAGCTTTTTCGGCACAAACACATAATCAGGCGCAACACATATTTGCCCTGCATTGTTTAACTTTCCAAATAACAGGGTTTTTGCAGCCTCTTTAATATTCACATCATCAAGAATCACAACCGGTGATTTACCGCCTAACTCAAGGGTAACCGGAGTGAGGTTTTTACTGGCCGCTTGCATCACTTTACGCCCTACTGATGTAGAGCCAGTAAACAGTAAATGAGCCAAAGGTAAATCACAAAACGCAGCCGCGGTGTCGGCTTCGCCTTCAATAATAATGCAGTGCTCAGCAACGTCACCGTCCATTATCTGCTTAATAACAGCATTGGTATGTGGGGTGAATTCGCTCAGTTTTAACATCACGCGATTACCCGCCGCTAATGCACTAATTGCCGGTACTAATGCTAATTGAATTGGGTAATTCCACGGCGCAATAACACCCACGATTCCTTTAGGCTGATAATGAATATGTGCCGATGAAGGCCATAAGCTTATACCCACACTGCGTGATTCGTTGCGCGACCATTTTGGTAAGCGCTTAATAATGTCAGTTAATGATTTTACCGTTGGCAGTAAATCACCCAGTACCGTATCGAACTCAGTACGGTAACCAAAGTCTTTGCTTGTTGCTCCAACTAGAGCTTGCTCATTGTCTATAAGGCGGGATTTTATCGTTTTTAACAGCTTAATACGCTTATCAATCGCTAAATAAGGCTCTGCCAAAAAGGCGTTATTGAGTTTTATAAATTCGATCTGTAATTGTGCGTGTATATCAGTCAAAACATCATCTCTTGATAAACGATTTTAGCCACTATAACGAGCTAAATTTATCTGAGCAACTTAATAAATGTAAAAACAGCGCTCAAAGTGAGCGCTGTTATTGGTTGGAATAGGTTGAAAACTTAAAGGCTTAACTAAAAACCAAACACTACTGCAGCAATAGTCATGGTCACTAATGTGATCATCGCAATAGCAATAATGTTCAGTGCAAAACCAGAGCGGATCATATCGCGCATTTGTATTTGCCCAGAGCCAAACACTATCGCATTCGGCGGCGTCGCAACTGGCATCATAAACGCACAGCTACATGCAATAGCCGCTGGAATAACCCATACAAGCGGTGTACCAAATACTGACTCAGCAACTGGGCCTAATAGTGGTAAGAAACCTGCAGCTGTGGCTGTGTTACTGGTGATCTCAGTTAAGAAAGTAATAAGGGTTGCCACTGCAAGTACACTTAATACCAATGGAATTGCACTCGCCCCTTCAATCATGTGAGCAATGTATTCAGCAAGACCTGAAGATTTAATTTGCGCAGCCAGTGTTAAACCACCACCGAATAATAGCAACACGCCCCAAGGTACTTTAGCGGCACTTTCCCAATCAAGAATACGCTCACCATCACCTTTGTTTGCTGGTAACACGAACAGCAATAATGCTGCCGCTATAGCAATACCGGTATCAGAGATTTTCAAGCCCGATAAGTCGGCAAGTACAGGTCTGAAGATCCAGCATACTGCCGCTAAAATAAACACGGCTGCTACGCCTTTTTCAGCGCGTTGCATTGCACCAAGCTCTTGTAACTGCGATAAGAATAACGATTTAGTATCTTTACTCGCTGCTTTTGCACATTGTGTATCTACTTTGTAGGCAAATTTAGTTAGCCACACCCAGCATAAAATAAGCATCACGGTTGCAAGTGGTACACCGACTTTCATCCACTGTGCAAAACCAATATCAATCTTGTAGCTGTCTGATAAATACGCAGCCATTAATGCATTGGGTGGTGTACCAATTAAAGTAGCAATACCACCGATACTTGCACCGTAAGCAATTGATAATAACAATGCTTTACCAAATTGGTCATTATCAGGGTTAGACTGTTTAACCAACATAGTAATCGACATAGCAATCGGTAACATCATCACAGCGGTCGCTGTATTTGACATCCACATTGATAAAAATGCCGTTACTAACATCATGGCTAAAATTTGTAGGCTTGGCTTAGTACCAGCACGAAGCATAGTATTAAGTGCAATGCGCTTATGTAAACCCCAACGCTCCATCGCGATTGAGATCAAAAAGCCGCCTAAGAATAAAAAGATCAAAGGGTGTGCATAAGGTGACGCGACCCCTTTGATTGCTGCAATATCAGCAAGAGGTGATATAACCAGTGGCAATAATGAAGTTGCAGGAATTGGCACAACTTCACTCACCCACCAAGAAGCCATCCAAAAAGCAAGGCCTGCGGTACGAAGTGCTGGTACACTCATACCCGCTGGTGGATCAATTAAGCACGTTAATAACATCACTAATGGGCCTAGCAGTAACATTACTGTGCTCATTAATGGGCGTGGCTGTGAGCCATCTTTTGTTTGATTTACTAATGACATACCGACTCCTTAGAACTTGTATTTAAGGCCAAGTGCAACGCTGTTGTCTGATTCAAGTTCTAAATCTAAATCAGTATAGAATAAGTATGCTGTAGTTTGTTTATCGAAGTTATAGTCAACACCTGCTGTCCATTGTTTACCTTCTTCAGCATGGCGAATCTTTGAGTCATCTTTAACGTATTGCAGTTTTGGTACCCATTTATCGATTGCGTAGCTTGCACTAATTGCATAGCCATTGCCTTCTTTCGTACCGTCGGTAGATTCACTGCGTTGGAATAAACCTGCTAACTGTAGGTTTTCATGTTTCCATGCGGCAACCACACGGCTTGCTGTTAACTTATTTAGTGCATCAACATGGCTGATAGCAACATAGTAGTCTTTAGATTTTAATGCACGGTCACCATAAATAACCGTTGCAGCATAACCAGATTCATCATTGCTGCTATCATCTTTTGGTGCATAAGTTAGCGCAAGTGATGCGCCACCATACGTTTTTGAGCTGTAAGTAATGGTATCGCCGATACGATCTTGACCTGGGATCAGCTGTGCAATATCTGCTTGGGTTTCGTTAAAACCGTCTACTTTACCTTCTGAGTATTTAAATCGCGTGTCGTTACGGCCTACAACGACTTCACCAAAATCGCCTGCAATGCCTAAGTAGGTATTACGAGCTGAAAATGGCTCATCAGTATCATCATGCTCAAAGCCTTTTACTTGTACTTCGTATTTGAATACGGCTTTAAGCGACTCAGTTAATTTGTGGCTACCTTTAATACCAATGCGTGAGAAAGGGGCTTCTATTTGAGTACCCTCTTCTGCATAACGCATAACGCCTGTATCTGTGTTTGCTATTTGAACTTCTGCTTTACCATATACCGCGTAATCTGCTGCCATTGCTGAGCCTGCTGTGCTCGCTAACACTACTGCCGCTGCTACACGTGTTTTTGTATGAGTGAATATTGTTGTCATTATGCGCCCCTTATTAGGTTCAAATTGTTGTTCCTAACTATTAAGGCAAGTTGGTTGCCAACTTAGTTAATTTTGAAAAAGCTGTTAAATAACAACGAACTAACTTAATTGACATTTTTTAGGCTGGCTTTTATGGGTGGATATCCACACATTTTAAAAATATGCTGTCACCAGTTCCACCCATTGTGAAGCGTTTAATGTGAGAGGTTTGTTTAATCTTTGAACATTTCGCGATTAATACCGTATTTGGTCATCTTGTCGTAGAGGGTTTTACGTGCAATTTGTAATGTGACCATGGTGTCTTTTATGCTGCCGTTGTTTCGTTCTAGCGCTTCTTCGATAAGTGATTGCTCATAAAAGCTAATCTTCTCGGCAAGACTTAAATCCTGAGCAAGTTCGTTTTCATTGTTTGTATCACTATAAGAAGCAAAAGCCAGATCAGAACCTAGCAATACCGCACGCTCAGCCTGATTTCTAAGCTCTCGCACATTTCCCGGCCAATCATATGCAAGGAGCCGCTGCTTTGCTTCACTACTCAGAGGTGCAGGTGGTTTATGAAAACGTGTCGCTGCTATCGAGCTAAAATGCTTAAACAGCAGTGGAATATCAGCTTTTCTATCGCGTAATGCCGGGATGCTCACTTTCACTAAGTTTAAGCGGTAATATAAATCAGCTCTGAACTCCCCTGCTTCAACTAAGCTCATTAAATCAACTTTGGTGGCAGCAACAATACGCACGTCTAAATCAATAGCATGATTATCACCTACAGGCGTTACTTTTCGCTCTTCAAGTACCCTTAATAACTTTACTTGTAAACTTGCTGGCGTTGACTCTATTTCATCTAAAAAGACAGTGCCGCCTTTGGCAAATTCAAACTTACCTTGGCGAGATTGTGTTGCCCCAGTGTATGCGCCACTGGCTGCACCAAAGAGTTCGCTTTCGATAAGTTGCTCAGGGATTGCACCACAGTTTATGGCAACAAAATTAGCCGCTGATCTATTACTTTGATCGTGCAAGTAACGAGCGACTAACTCCTTACCCGTGCCTGTTTCACCTTCTATAAGCACATCGGCGGGAGTATCGATTACCGCATTGAGTAAATGCATCATTTGTTGCATTTGCTCGGTTTCACCTAAAATTCGCACACCCGGTGCAGAGGTTTTCTCTACAGCAATTTTTAAGGCTCGGTTTTCCATCACTAAAGCACGTTTTTCTGAAGCGCGCGCGATACAGTCTAACAATTGCTCTGTCAGTGGCTTTTCAAATAAATCATATGCGCCAAGTTGCATGGCTTTAACGGCCACAGATACATCAGCAAAGCCGGTAAGAAAAATAACCGGCAGTTCGCTATCAAAGGCTTTAACTTGTTCTAAAAATGCCAAACCGTCCATTTTGGGCATGTTTATATCGCTTAAAACAATCCCTTCAAAACGACGACTCAATTTTGAAAGTGCCGCCGTTGGCTCACTAAAACACTGAACTTGATAACCTTCAATCTCAAGGAGTTGCTTTAATGAATCGCGGATCACCGCTTCGTCATCAATAACGATTACCTGATTACAGGTCGCTGCAACTACACTCATGAGGGTTCCTTATTTGTTTGTAAGGTTATTATAAATTGTGCGCCGCCTTCAGGGCGGTTGTGCGCAGATAATCGACCATTGAATGAGTCGATAATTTGCCGTGAAATAGATAAGCCCAAACCTAAACCGTTGCTGGTTTTAGTACTGTAAAATGGCTCAAAGATGTTACCTAATGCGTGTTGATCAATACCCGGACCCGTATCAAGAATAGAGAGTTTTACGCGGTCGTCGAATAGTTCGAGCTCGAAACTCAATTCGCGCTTTTTAGATTCACTCATTGCTTGGCTGGCATTGGTGATCACGTTTACCAAGACTTGTTCAAACTTAACGCTGTCGACCCACACGGTGATGTTTGCATCAATATCAGCGGCTTTTACCTCGATATCGTCTTGCTTAAGTTGAGCGCTGGCAATCATTAATGCATTCTTTAACATGCTCGCTAAACTTTGCTGCCTCAATTGAGTTTGCGCAGGTTTACTAAAGTGCTTAAGCTGCGCGACAATTTTGTGAACACGCTCTATTAGAGATTGCACCAGCACTAAATTTTCACTGGCTTGCTCAATATTGCCTTTAATAAGCAGCCTCTTTGCACTCACTAAATATGTATTCATGGCACTTAATGGCTGATTGATTTCATGGTTAATGCCCGCACTTAATTGACCTATCGTTGCAAGCTTGGCTGTTTGGATCAGTGCTTTTTGGGCTTTTTCGAGCGCTTGAGTTCGCTCGATCACTTCTTGCTCAAGGCTGTGTCTGGAAAACAGTAGCTTTTTATAGCCCGCAAAACGCACCATTGCCATATGAATTAACACCACCGCAATGACATAAAACACACTAAACCACAAAAGCCTTGGAATTTGTGCAATTTCCACATTAGTCACATCCACCAGCACACTAGCTTTTGCGTTAATAATCGCTATTTTTTCTGAAGCGCTGATAAAGCGCGCTTGTTTGCTATCAAGTTGAATATTTTGCTGAGCGGTTTGTTCACTTAGGGGCTTATTAGTATAAGCCAGTAAACTCGGTTTATGAGACAAGTAGCGCCGCGACTTAATCAAAGCGGCCATTTGCTCATCATTAAGTGGTGTCAGTGCTTTTAAGCGCCAATCCTCAACGTCTGACATCACAATAACACTGTCTTCTAATGCGATATAAAAATGGGTGCTGTCTGATGCATTAAGTAGCTGACGGTCTTGTTCAAACTTTTTCGCATTCACTTTTAAAGTGACAACGGCAATAACGTTACCTTTATCAATAACCGGCTCTGAAAAGTATATGCCTCGCTCACTTGAGCGCATGCCTAAAGCAAAATAAGCAACCTTTTCACCTTGCTTGGCTAAATAAAAATAAGGTCGAAAAGCAAAGTTGCTGCCCAAAAAGGTGTAATCAACCTGCCAGTTACTACTTGCCACAACTGAGCCTGTTAAATCCATCAAATAGACATCAGATGCACCACTGGCACGTTGAATATCTTCTAAATAATAATTAACGGCTTGCTCGCCAATCCCTTTCTTTACAACAAAGGATTTAACTAAATCATTGGCGCTCACTAGGGTAGGAATGGTTTTAAATCGGGCTAATTCACTTGAAAAATAATGACTTAACTGAGTCGCTTGTACGCGACTTTGTTGCTCTGCTTGTTGATAATCGTGAGCGCGTCCAACGTAAAAAACTAACACAAGCAACAACAAAAGCATTGCACCTGCAATAACTAACTTTTTACTTAATGACGACATTCAAACCTTTGCGAGCAGCGCAACTAGAAATTGAATTGGTAGTGTAACGATAAATCTTCGCTTGTACCAGCGACTGCGCCATTGTCCATTCGTGGATCAAACACGTTATATTTTTTGCCGAATAGGTTTTCTGCTTTCAGCATGAGTTGGCTGTTGGCGTTTAGCTGCCATTTTAAACTACCACCGACTAAGCTATAGGCCGACTGTTTAAAATGAGCACCCGTTACCGAACTTACCTCTACTTTATCACGCCACAATAGGTTTAAACTCACTTGCCAGCTGTCAGATAAGTTATAACTGCTCACTAAGCTTGCAAAACGTTTAAAGCTCGCATTAATTGGATCTTCAAAGTATTGCGTATAAGTGCCCGTTACAGAGAACTCTTTACTTGATTGCCAAGTGCCATCAAGCTCGATACCACTGTTTTGGGTATTAAATGAGTTTGCAAATGTAAACAAAGCGTCCGTAGATTGCGTTGGCTCAATGTTAATAAAATCATTGAGTTCATTATAAAAAAGCACAGCATTAGCTTGTAACTCTGAGGTTTGATAATGCCAAACAAGCTCAGTCGTTTTTACCGACTCAGAGCGAAGTGACGGGTTGCCTACGGTGACATCATCATTTGAAAAAAGCTCATTAGTAACCGGAGTTCTGAACGATTCGCCATATTGTACTTTCACAGTATGCTTAGGATTTATAACGTAAACAGCGGCAAGACGAGGCGAGAATTTACTGTCGATGTCTTTCACATCGTCATAGCGTGCCCCTACAAATAAAGTAAGTGCATCTGAATATGGAATTTTTAACTGCCCGTAGGCGCTATATGTTTCGAAGGTATACTTAAGTGATGCAAATTCAGGAAAGTCCATCACAGTCACGATACCTTGCTGATAATAAGCTGGATCAATAATGACTAACATCGACTCATCATCATAGTAACTAGTACGCACCCCTGCTTCGACTTGTTTAGCCTCTGCGTATTCTATACCCGCAGCAAGCTGCCATTGATTTTCAAACTGATAACTCAGTTCAGTCTCAAATTTGCTATCAGTTGTTTGCCAAGCTGGGCCAAGTAAAAAGTCAGGTATATCGTCAAATGCAGCGATTAAACCAGCACTTGAGATATTATGTTTGGTGTACGAGTAACTAGAGTCTAGTTTTAACTTATCGTTATTAACCCAGTTATATTTAATGCCAACAAAGGTGTTATCACTGGTGTGTTGGTTTTGTGTTGAATAGCCAGCAAGGTTTAAAAATTCATCAAGAGAGGTTTCGTTGTAGCGTGCGCGTAGTTTAAGCTTTTTGTAATCAACACCCGCTTCTAAGTAAAGCGCCTCAAGAGGATCTTTTACCCCTTGCGGATAGCTTTCGCCGTCTTTTTGATCATAAGAAATACTCGCAAAGAGTGATGTATCATCACTAAAGGAGGTATTAAACTGCCCTGTTGCCCCATAGCGACCATTGCTGCCAACCACAAATTGCAGTGCGTTTCGTTCTTTAGAGGTAACAATATTCATCACCCCTAAAAACGCATTACTGCCATATAGCGCCGAGCCGGGGCCGCGAATAAACTCTATTTTTTCGATCACTTCAATAGGAATATAAGGCATGTAAACAGAGGCTTTACCAAATGATGATTCATTGACTCGCTCACCATTGATCATCACCAGTACATTACCGCTATCAAGATACACTCCCCGAGCATGATCTTTAGGCACGGCACCAACCCAATCACCACGGGTTGATTGCATACCTGGCACAAAATTCATTACTTCATAAGCGTTATCAACACCAAGTGCTTGAATTTGTTTACGACTAAATACACTCATTGTCGAGGGAACAGAAGACAGGGTTTCGCTGGTTTTACTAGCAATATCGACTTGAACATCAAGCAAGTCTTCAAAACTTAAAGAGAATAAGTCTTGCTCGTCTGTTGCGTTTGCAACCAGTGGAATGGTTGAGGCAACTGCAATTGAAAAAAGTGCTGAACATCTTAAAAGCTTCACGTCGCGAGATACCTGTACTAATAGCCTATGCTGCAAAAGCAACACCTTGTTTACACTATTAATACAAAAGATTGGCAAGCTTGCAATGTTTTTATAGTTTTAGTTGAAGAGTTCTCGGAAGTGGATACAAAAAAACCCACTTTCAGCTAAAAATGGGTTTTAATTTTATTGAGTTAAGCTTAATTAAGCTGTTTCAACATTTCCAGTACGCTTTGCTTTGATGTACTTATATAAACCAATAAGTGACGCCGCTATCCAGAATATTTCGATAACAAAACTAGCAAGGTTAAAGTTATAACAAAGGCTAATCAGTAACAGGATTGCACCTGTTAAGTTCATCATGTTATACACAAGGCCAGTTGGCGATGCTTTATTCAGTTGTAATAAAAAGAAAGCACCAACCACTAAGAATGTGCCTGTCATGCCAATAATATCAAATAAAAGTGCTATCACGTGCGTGAATCCATTTTGTTCATGTGTTTATACCCATACAACTGGCCCAATCCATGGGGAGGGTTGTTTTCATTCATTGAAACAGCAAACCGGTCAATAGTATCAGAGCATGAGGGAGAAACGAGGATAAATGTCCGTATTTTAACTCTATTTATGGGTCACCTTACCACCGATGATTTTTAGAGCAGGTGCACCGCGGATCATGGTTTCGCGGGCGAATTGACGTTGGCAGTCAGGGCATGTGCCGGTTTCATTGGTAAAGTCTTGGCTTATGCGTTCGACAAAACATTTAACCAACGCGCCCTTTCCACCTTTGCGGTATTTAAATAATTGGCTTTTACATTGAGAGCAAAAAATATCGACCGTTTTAGTCGGGCCTTTTTTGTTAGGTTTTGCCATGACAACTACATTGCTAAATTAAAACCTTACTTTACCATGTTAAGGCCAGAGCCCCAAAACTAAGCCGATAATAGAAAACTGTAATATTGAATAACTTGCATTAACTAAAAACAATTTTAATGGGCGTTGTTCGAAGAGATAACCAATCCCTAAAGCACAGCTTACCCAACACAAGCCAATAATAAAGCCAGTGCCTACGGCCACTCCCACATTGACATTTGCACCAATAAATAACGATAAACTAAAGGCAATTAAACAACATAAAACAAAGCTGCCACCAAACACCATAACCGGGTTGATACTTTGCAGGTCAAGCTCAGTTAAACCACAGCTTTCCATCCAAATACGTTTAAAAAGCCAAGGTGAATACCACACAGCGCCCAATAGGAAAGATGCAAGGGCAGCAAAAAAAATCGCGAAGAAGTTAAGTTCAGAAAAATGCATACACCAGACTCATACAACTAACAGGGTTAATTTGACTTTAGTTAAGGATCAGCGATGCGGCAAATCAAAAAGGTTTAGATTTGTACCCATTTACACTTAAACCATACTTTTGCATTAAATCCTGCATTATTTCAGTTTAATAAACAATCAATTTAGTGTTGTACGGGTTTTTTCTGTAATTTACGTTGTAGGGTTCTTCTGTGCATATTCAGTTGGCGCGCAGTTTCAGAGATATTACCATTGTTGCTATGCAAAACATGTTGAATATGCTCCCACTCAAGGCGCTCTGGAGACATTATTTGGCTTGGCTCTGTGCTTTCAAACGAAACGCCTGCTTCAACATCACCCAAAATTGTTTTTAACAATGAATTAAAATCGACAGGCTTTGGTAAGTAGTCATCTGCACCGAGTCGTATCGCTTCTACCGCACTGGCAATACTTGCAAACCCAGTAAGTAATACGATACGCGCTGAAGGAAATTGTTCTCTTAAGGGTTTAATTAGCGCAAGCCCGTTATCATCCCCGAGTTTTAAATCCACCAAAAAGTGGCTTGCCTCAAAAGTGGTTATTTGTTGTAAAGCTTGCTCAGCGTTATGAGCAAGTGAACATGTGAAGCCTTGTTTTGTAAAGCGCCTTGCAAGCGTGCTGGCAAGGTTTGCATCGTCTTCAATAATTAAGAGTTTCATACAATTTTTAAACTAACCATCGCAATCGCACCTTGCTGTGGGTGATTACTGAGTGTTAATGAGCCATTTAAGCGCTCTAAGGTGACATTAGAAAGCATAACTGCCATTCCCATTCCATCGCTACTTGGCATGAGCTGACCGCCTAATGATGCCATTTGTTGCTCGCTAAAGCCTTGACCGAAATCACGCAACGACAATGAAAGTGTTTGCTTATCGATTTGCCACTTAGCCTCAATGTTGTGTTGCTGATTGTGGTTGTTTGCCGCTACGGCGTTTTGCAGTAAGTTTAAAATAGCTGGCAACAGCATGGCATCACTTAAAATCGAGCATTCAGGGGCGTTATTTAGCCACTCTAAGCTTTGCTCTGGAAAATGCAGTGTCATCGCATCTTGAATGGTGTTTTGTAGTGTTTTAGCGCTAATCACTTGTTGTGTTTCACCGGTTCTTAGTGCATTTGAAAGTGACCTAAAGTGCTCAAGTTGCTCTTTACACTGTGCTAATGGCTTAGCCATTTCTTGCACAATGGGGTCATTAGCTTGTTGCTCTTTAAGCTCTTCAAATAACAGCTGTAAGTTTGCTATCGGCGTTGCAAGCTGGTGGGTTACTTGTGCTGCTGCGCCATCAAGTGTTAATAACTGCTCATGCCTTAATTGTTGCTCACGAGTGCGTGCAATGGTGGTTTCTCTCGCTCTTAATGTGCTATTTAATGTACCAATTACAAAGGCAATAACAATGGCGCTGATAACAAAGTTAATCCACATACCAATAAAGTGATGAGTCATCTGCATTTGGTGCATGGTGTGTTCTGGCATTTTAATCAGTAAAAAACTATAAGCGGCGATTGCAAGCACGGCCGTGTAAGCAAGCCCTTTTGCATTAACAGACACCGCCGCTATCATTATTGGTAACAGCAATAGCGAAACAAACGCATTGGTTGCCCCGCCACTTAAGGAGAGCAAAATAGTTAAAAACAGTAAATCTGCTGTCAACTGCATCAACACAGCAGCAGGCTTGGCTTTCGTTACTTTTCTATAAGCAAATATACTTAACAGCTGAAAGATTGCTTCAACACAAATAACAGCAAGTAAAGGCAGTAAGGGAATTTGGTATTCAAATAAAAAATACACCGCTATCACAGCAAAAAACTGCACAGCGATTGCGGCGCTTCTTAAAATTAGCAGGCGACTTATCGCCGGATCGGTTTGCATAACGGACTCTTTAAAGCTTAATCATCGTCCATAGAAATAGTAAAAACAGCACAAGGCGTTCCTTGATGAAACACCATTTGCCATTGTTTACCATTAAAACGCCACAGTGACATACGCACTGAGTAGTTAAACTCTGAGCGAGCAGAACGTCTAAAGGCCGCTTGATAGCTCAGCTGTGCAACATCGTCACTGAGCATACGACCTTTAAAATGTTGATTATAAAACTGCGGTACCACCTCAGTTGGTAGGCGGGTTAAAACTTGGAACTTATTAAATGACGTGCCATCAGCGGCTATTTCAATAAAATCATCATCTAGTAATGCATCAAGCGCTTCAGCAGATTGCCGAACCTCTGGCTCAAGAAGCTGTCGTTCTGCATCAATTAAATGATTAAATAACGTCTCTTTAATTTTACCGCCCATAGTAACCCTTACTGTTTGAGCACTTTACCGCCCTTCATAACAAACTGAACCTGACTAAGTTCACTAATGTTATCAAGCACATTCATATTTACGCTGATAATATCTGCTTGTTTACCAACACTCAAGTCACCAAGGCTTTCACTTTGACCTAATAGTTTAGCAGCTTCGACGGTAGCTGATTTAATTGCTTGCTTTGGTGTCATGCCATATTTAACTAATAACTCAAACTCTTTAGCATTATCACCATGCTTAGATACGCCAGAATCAGTACCGAAGGCTATTTTAACGTTGTTTTTTAACGCTAATTTAAACGATGCTTCCATTTTTGGGGCGACTACTTCGACTTTATCAGCAATCGCTTTTGGCATATTTGGGTTATTTAGTACTTCTTCTTTTACTGTAGCGCCAGCGAGTAACGTTGGAACTAAATACGCGTCTTGCTTTTTGAAAAGCTTTACCGTGTCTTTATCTAAAAAAGAGCCATGTTCGATTGAATCAACCCCCGCTCTAAGTGCTGCTTTTATACCTTCTGTGCCATGAGCATGAGCGGTGACTTTACGGCCTAAATGATGAGCCGTGTTAACAATGGCACTGAGCTCTTCATCTGTAAATTGCTGGTTCACACCCGCGACGGTATTACTTAAAACACCACCTGTGGCGGTAATTTTAATCACATCGGCACCACTTTTGATTACATCACGCACTGCACGAGTACAATCATCAGCGCCATCACACACACCCAAGCCACCCCCTTCTGTTGCTTTGGTAATATCACGACGATAACCATGCATATCACCGTGGCCACCGGTCGGTGTGATCATATCTCCTGCTGCAAAAATGCGCGGGCCAACAATGTCGCCACGTTCAACCGCTCGCTTTAATGGGAAGATAACTTGATAGCTACTACCTAGGTCACGCACAGAGGTAAAACCTGCATCAACTGTACGTTGTAAGTACTTTAAAGAACGAAGTGCAAAGTCAGCTTCGTATTCAGTTGTCCACTGATGTGGGTTACGTTTTGCATCACGCTCAAAAGTAACATGAACATGCATATCAATCAGACCCGGCAATACCATCTGATTTTTTAAATCAATAATATCTGCATCACTCAGGTTTAACTGCTGCTTTGTTAAATAGCCTGCTTTTATTGCAGCAATTTTACTATCTTCAATAACCAGTGTTTGTTGTTCTTTGACATCTTGTTCCGTGCCTACCAGCACCTTTCCAGCATATATAAGCATTGTTTGTGCATTGACCGCAAACGCTGATAATAAAGATAGTACCGATAATGTGCTTATTTTTAGGTTTATTTTTTTCATAATCGCCTCTTTTTTATACTAGGTTTAACTTAAATACTGAGTAAATGCCATTATTTACGACATAGCGCAGCAATGAACTAGTGTTAACAAGTGAATTTTGATATAACTTCTGGAAAATTTAACAAGTCTGACCACATAAAGAGAACACATTATGTCTTATGCCCAAATTACTGGCTGGGGTAAATGTATACCACCAGCAAGCATCAGCAATGATGAAATTAGCAATATTGTTGATACCAATGATGAATGGATCACAACACGTACAGGCATCAAATCTCGCCGTGTCAGCCATGTTTCTACTGCCGATTTAGCAACAGTTGCCGCAAAGCAAGCTCTTGCTTGTGCTGGTGTTGATGGTAAAGACATTGATCTTGTACTTCTTGCGACTTGTACACCATCAACTATGGTGGCAAATACGGCCTCTTTAGTGCAGAAAAATATTGGTGCGGTTGGCGCAGCAGCAATGGATACTAACGCTGCATGTTCAGGCTTTTTATATGCATTACAAGCAGCAACGGCACAAATTCGCGCAGGTATGATCAAAAAAGCGGTCGTTATTGCTGCTGAGCGCATGACTTGGTACATCAACTGGGCGCGTCGCGACAGTGCTGTATTATTTGGTGATGGTGCCGGTGCGGTTGTATTAGAAGCTTCAGATACACCATCTGGTTTACTTGCAACTAAAACAGGCTGTGACAGTGAAGATCGCGATATCTTACACATCGAAAACTTTGGTAGCGATTTAAATAAATACGAGCCAATTGGCCCGTCTAACTTGTTATTCGAAGGTCGTGAAATCTTCAAGCGTGCTGTTAAAGGTATGAGTGAAGCCTGTGATGACGTGCTAAACCAAGCACAATTACAGCTTGATGATATTGACGTATTAGTTCCTCACCAAGCAAACTTACGTATTATCCAAGCTATTCAGCAACGCTTGAAAGTAGCTGACGAAAAAGTCATGGTGAACATTGCCGATTACGGTAATACGTCTGCTGCGACAATTGCGATTGCAATTTGTGAAGCTGTTGAACAAGGCCTAATCAAGCCAAACTCAAACATTATGTCAGCGGCATTTGGTGCAGGCTTAACGTGGGCGGCAAGTTACATTAAATGGGGCGAGCGCGTGACACCAATTGCGGTATCTGATGCAGCTCTACCTGAGTGTGATAAAACAGGTCTTGAACTTGTTGCACCGGCTGTTGCGGCATGTAAAGCGGCAGAATAAAAAACTGCACTCATTAATAGAAAAGCGCGGCTTAGTCCGCGTTTTTTTATGAGCATAAAAGGAATCGATCGTGGAATTATTAGGCATCCATCACGCTGCAATCATCTGTAGTAATTACGAGAAATCCAAGCATTTTTATAGTGAAGTATTAAAACTGCCGATTATTCACGAGCTATACCGCGCGGAACGTGACTCGTTTAAATTAGATTTAGCACTTCCTGATGGCAGCCAATTAGAATTGTTTTCGTTTCCCGGAGCGCCACAAAGACCCAGCTATCCAGAGGCACAAGGGCTTCGACATTTAGCATTTAAAGTTGCCGACATTGCAAACTCTAAGGAATATTTAGAGCAGCAAGGTATTTCAGTTGAAGAAATAAGAGTGGATGAAATCACCGGGAAGCAATTTACGTTTTTTGCCGATCCCGATGATTTACCGTTAGAGCTTTACCAACTCTAGATTATTGAAAGCGATCTTGTAGGTAGTTAAACACGGCGCGAATACCCAGTGCTTCACCGCCTGCAGGACGACCTGGTAATGAACGTAAGTTCCAAGCCATCACATCAAAATGAACCCACGGCGTGCTTGGCTCGACAAACTCTTTTAAATAAAGCGCAGCAGTGATTGCACCGCCGAATGGGCTTGATGCACAGTTGGCAATGTCAGCTATGTCGCTTTTTAATAATGCTTTGTATTGATCAAATAACGGTAATTGCCAAATTGGATCATGACAGCTTTCGCCGGCATCCATTAATTTGTTCGCAACATCTCGGTCATTTGCGAAAAAGCCCGGCAATTCAGTCCCTAAAGCGATACGACAAGCACCTGTTAGGGTTGCAAAGTCAACAATCAGCTCTGGGTTGTCGTTTTGCGCTTCAGCAAGTGCATCGCACAGTACTAAACGACCTTCAGCGTCCGTGTTATCAATTTCTACAGTGATCCCTTTGCGTGTTTTGATCACATCACCGGGTCTAAATGCATTACGAGAAACCGCATTTTCAACCGCAGGTACCAATACTCGTAAGCGAATTGGTAAGTTGGCAGCCATAATTAACTGTGCAAGGCCAATAACATGCGCAGCACCGCCCATGTCTTTTTTCATGTTGCGCATGCCTGAACTTGGTTTTAAATCTAAACCACCAGAATCAAAGCACACACCCTTACCTACTAAGGTGATCTGCGGAGCATCTTTTGCACCCCAACGTAAATCAAGTAAACGCGGTTTATTCTCAGATGCGCGACCAACCATGTGGATCGTTGGGTAATTTTGCTCTAATAATTCATCACCAACCCACTCGCTAAACTCACCATCAAAGGTGTCTGCTAAATCTGCCATCACTTGAGACAGATGTTGCGGCATCATATCTGCAGCAGGCGTATTAACTAGATCACGGACTAAATTAATCGCACTTGCATGCTGCGATAAACGCTTAACTAAAGATTCGTCTTGAATGGCAAGTGTGGCACGAGGTGATGGTTTTTCTTTATATTCACTAAACTCATAACCACCTAGTACAAAACCAAGTGCAACCTGTTCGACAAAACTATCATCACCTTGAATTTGGTAGCAACCCGCTGGCAGTTTTGTTGATAAGTCACCCGCTAACCAAAAGTCATGTAAATCATTAACTAAACAATAAACATGCTCAAGCGAACCTGATTCACTATCTGCAACTAGCGCGATGCCTTTGTTTTTAAAATCACAATTTGTTAGCCAGTTTTGTAAAGCTTGTGGTTGCTTGGTTAACCACGTTGCTAGGTCAGCTTTAGCAATAAATGAAAGGGGAATTCCCGTAGAAGAATGGCGAATTAATGAACTCATTAAACGACTCGATATAAAGAAAAGGTAATTAAGCATACCAATAACTTGGTACAAAAGGTATAGGCAAAATCAGATAAGCAAAACCAAATCAGTGTTTGTTTTGCTTCTCTTTTTCTTCTTTTTCGACTTGTTGATCAAGCTCTTTAATTGAGCGGTTCATATTGAACGAACTAGGTAAAACATCAACACCGACCCATTGCCCTAGTTTAACAACTAAAGGAATGGTGATAGGTGAAAATGGCAATACAGCAAAGACACCTAAACCGAGCCCTTTTAAAATATCTAAAAATTGCTCATTCGCTGTATGTAACTCTTCTTTAGTAGCTAGACCTTGAGTGTATCGCCTATAGATATGAAGCATCTCTTTTGTTTCTTGCTTTTCTTGGGCAAGTGCGATTTTAAGTGCTACCATAGCGCGCTTGAAACGTAGGGTCTGACGCTTTTTGGTAATTTTAGCCACTCTGAATGGGGCTCGATGAATAACTTTGTATAATCGCATTTGGCTATTTTCACACAGCATGCGAAGTTCACAAAGCATAATTTACTTATATTAGTTTTTGTTTTATTCTTCATACTCTATTCGTAATTATTTTTCAGTATTAAAAATGAACACACCTATACAACAGGCTGAGCCAAAACCCCAAAAGCCGGCCCCAGATGAATGTTGTGGTGGTGGTAGTTGTTGCCCATGTGTGTGGGATGAATACCGAGAAAAATTAAAACAATGGCAATTAAACAACATTCCGCAACAAGCCTAATAGACCGTTCCAAATCCAATTTAGCTCAAAAACCAATCAAAAAATTCCTTTTTTAAAATATTTTTGGATATTTTATATACTTTCTTACGCATAAAAGAAAAAACAAGAATAATTTATCCCCTGCAATTTCATGCACATAATTAAAAAAACAATAATAACGTGCAAATAAAAAAGCCGAAAACAACATCGCATTAACAATTTGCAAAATAAATTTACAGGCTGTATAAAAGATTTACACCAAGGTTTTTGATTAGCTTTGGTGACATAATCATAAATATTCTAACTGGGGAAGTCGGAATGAAATTCAAAAATAATGCGCTACAACAAGCAATTAAATTTGCTTTAGCGACAACAACAGCAGGCCTGTTTGTGTCGGGTTCAGTTGTTGCTGCAGAGCAAGCAGCAGAAGAAACTAAAGTTAATAAAAATGTAGAAAAAATTGCCGTGGTAGGTACTCGTTCAGCACCACGTTCAATCGGCGATTCACCAGTACCGATTGATATCATCGGTGGTGAAGAGCTAGATAAAGGCGGCAACACTGATATGCTTGAGCTTTTAAAAGGCTCAGTTCCTTCTTTTAACGTTCACCAAAACCCAATCAGTGATGCAGCGTCACTTGTTCGCCCTGCTAATTTACGTGGTCTTCCTTCTGACAGCACATTAGTACTTGTTAATGGTAAACGTCGTCACCGTGCATCTGTTATCGCTTTCTTAGGTGGTGGTATCAATGATGGTGCTCAAGGTGCTGATATCTCAGTTATTCCAAGTATTGCTTTAAAGCAAGTAGAAGTACTTCGTGACGGTGCTGCGGCACAATACGGTTCTGATGCAATCGCAGGTGTAATGAACTTTGTATTAAAAGACGCGTCAGAAGGCGGTTCATTTGAAATCCGCCAAGGCGAATACTACGAAGGCGATGGCGATACAACGCAAATTTCAGGTAACGTAGGTTTACCATTTACTGACAGCGGCTTTGCTAACTTAAGCTTCCAATATAAAACCGCTGATGCAACTAGCCGCTCAGTGCAACGTCCTGATGCAGCAGCGCTTAACGCTGCAGGTGTGCCAGACGTTTCTTCTTTAGCACAAGTTTGGGGTGCACCTGAAGTTGATGATGATATCTCAATCTTCGGTAACATCGGTTTAGACTTAAGCAACACGTCGCAATTCTACATGTTTGGTAACTACTCAGAGCGTGATGTACGTGGTGGTTTCTACTATCGTAACCCACACACTCGTCCAGGTGTTTATTCAAATGATGGTGGCGAAACACTGCTTGTTGGTGATTTAACTGGCGATATGAGCGGTAACTGTCCGACAAACATCTTAATCGATGACAATGTTCTAGATAACCCAGATTACATCAATGGTGTTGCTAACAACCCTGACTGTTTCGCATTTAACGAAATTTTACCGGGTGGTTTTACACCTAACTTCGGTGGTAACATCACAGATACTGCTTTAACAATTGGTACTAAAGGTGAAATCACATCTGGTTTCCTTGAAGGTGCTTACTATGATTTAAGTGGTACAGTTGGTTATAACGAATCACGTTATTTCATCTATGACACAATCAACGCGTCATTAGGTCCAGATAGCCCTCGTGATTTCAGCCCAGGTAAATACTCACAGTTAGAGAAAAACTTTAACGCTGATTTATCAAAAGGGTTTGATTTTGGTTTAGCATACGATGTAAACGTTGCCGGTGGTCTAGAATGGCACGAAGAAACATTCACAGTTGTTTCTGGTGACGAAGCGTCTTTCACTGCAGGTCCACTAACTGAACAAGGTTTTGGTATCGGCTCAAATGGTTTCCCTGGTTTTAAACCATCTGATGCGGGTGAATACACACGTCGTAACTACGCAGCATACGTTGATGTTGAAGCTCCATTCACAGAAGACTTCCTAATGGGCTTAGCACTACGTTATGAAGATTATGATTCATTTGGTTCAACAACAAACTACAAGTTAACGGCTCAATACCACTTAACTGAAGACCTAAACGTGCGTGGTTCAATCAGTACTGGTTTCCGTGCACCAACCGTTGGTCAAGCAAACGTAAGTAACGTTCAAACAAACTTAAGCAGCGGTGTACTTGTTGACTCAGCACTTTTACCACCAACAAACCCAATTGCCGTGCAATTAGGTGGTACAGAGCTTGAACCTGAAGAATCACAAAGCTATACATTTGGTGCAGTTTGGACAATTGGTGACTTATTCTTCACTGTTGACTATTACAACATCCAAGTAGATGACCGTATCAGTCAATCAGATAAAATTGAGTTAAGCCAAGCTGATAAAGACACACTTGAAGCAGCGGGTGTACCAAACGTACAAAACTTAGCGCAAGTAAGCTTCTTCACGAATGACTTCGATACAACAACGCAAGGTATTGATGCAGTTGCTAACTATTCAACTGACCTACTAGGCGGTAGTTCAACATTCAGCTTAGCGTACAACTGGAACGACACTGAAGTAACTAAGTCAACAGACATTACTGGTGAGTTTAAAGTAAGCCGTTTAGAAAATGACTTACCAAATCACCGTGCAACGCTTAGCTGGGCACAGCAGTGGGAAAACTTCTCTGCATTTACACGTGTTAACTACTATGGCGAATACCAAGGCGTTCACGTAGATTATGATGCAACAGCTAAAACAGCTGATGCAGCAGTAACGATTGATGCAGAAGTAACTTACTTCCTAACTGAAGAGCTTAGCTTCTCTGTAGGTGCTACAAACTTATTCGACCAAGAAGCAGAGAAACTTGATTTCTATGACAGTACTGGCATCCCTAACAACAACTGGGGTGGTAAATACTACGAAACGTCGCCGTACGGTATCAACGGTGGCTTCTATTACGTGAAAGCTACGTATACTTTCTAAATAGAACCGCTTTCTAGGTTGAGCAATCAGCCTAGAAAGTTGATACCCCGGATTTATTCTGGATATTTATAGTTATTCAAGGCGAAAGACATTTCGCCTTTTTCGTTTTATAGTAAATAAAAATAACAAATAACCCGCCATTCCTATGCTGTTAGAAAAAGCGAACCAACTACTGAATGAAAACAAGCTTAAAGAGGCTGAATTTCATTTTAAAACCATTCTCGATTCAGATCCTGAAAATGGCGAAGCGTTATTTGGATTAGGCCGCATTGCCCTGCGTTTAGAGCGTTATGATGCAGCGGTTTACCTTCTACAAAGAGCCTGTGAACGACTACCTCACATGCTTGAACCACTCCATGCCCTTGCCGATGCTTTTAATGGCGTGCATTCGCCACAAGATGCCTTAACCGTACTCGAATATGCAAAGTCAATTGCCAGCCATAACCCTGAGCCACATTACTATCTTGCCCAGCATTATTTAACCTATGGTGAGTTAGACAAAACCTACAATATTTTAAAACATGCCCTTGGTATGGGAAATTACCCTGTAAAAGCATACATTTTATTTGAGTTAGTGCAGTTTGGACGTTTTAACAACGAACAAAATTACATAAATGAGCTACACCAGTTTTTAACTTTAACCAATAATCTGCGCTTAAAAATGGTGTGTTATTATGCACTTGGTAAAAGCTATGATCAGTTAAATGATACAGAACAAGCTTTTAACTACTTCAGCCTTGCTAATAAGCTACAAACAAAACTCACGCAGTTTAAAACCCGTGACTTAGTGCCTTTTTATCAGCGCATCATAGAGCAAAATACAGCTGAGCTAATTGATGCCAGAGACAAAACATTCACAGGCACAATTACCCCCATTTTTATAATTGGCATGCCAAGAAGTGGCTCAACGCTGGTAGAGCAAATGCTGGCAAGCCACAATGACTTTGCCAGCCTTGGCGAAGATGCCAGTATCAGTAATCAGGTTGTTGCATACCTTGAACAACAAACACAACTCCCCTACCCAGATTGCTTAGCAGAGCTAAACCAAGGGCTAATTAACAATGCCCGCAATATTTATATTGAACGAATAAAACAAGCGCCAGTTGTGCGCCCCTTTATGATCAATAAGCTGCCTGCTAACTATCAGTCACTCGGATTAATTTACTTACTTTTTCCTAGTGCCAAGTTTATTAATATGCAGCGCGAGTTTGATGCAATTGCTTGGTCGGTGTTTAGCAACTATTTTGCTGAAAACGAACCTTATTTTTGTTCACTCCCAGAGTTTAAACAGTACTTTGATTTGTATCAGCAGTTAATGGAGCATTGGCAAAACGTGATGCCAGAGGCGGTTTTTGATTTAAGCTATGAAGCACTTATTAGTGACAGCGAACAAACACTAACAGCCCTGTGTAAGTTCTTAGAAATTGAGTACAGCACACAGTTTTTAGATTTTTATAAGTCAAAAAAACCGGTGGCAACGCTCAGCAAAACGGCTGTAAGACAGCCGTTAAGTGATAAAGCATTAGAAAAATACAAACGCTACGAGAACGCAATGCACACACTTATGCGTGAGTCTCAAACCAGTTCAACAAGTCAACAAACTGATCAAAACGCGCCTGTGGGTGAGTAAGCATATTAATGTGATCATAATCGACCTTATGGCCAAATTTACGGCCATAAATGGTCATCGTTTGCTTGCCGGTGCCCGACTCTTCCATAAATTTTTCAATATCAATCGGCTGGCATAGGGCTTTATCTTTAACACCTGCCACATGCATAATGGGCGGCAGTGACTTATCAGCTAATGCGTTGGCGTAATCAAAACCATCGTCAGTATCGACCCAAGGTTTACGCTTAGCCCACTGCATACTTTGATAATGTGATTTACGGGTTTCATCATCACTGCCCCATTTCAATTTTTTAGCCGGCACAAAACCATGCTTACGGGCAACTAATGGCGCTAAACCATACCAAATTAAATTACCTTGAAAATACTTGCTTGGATGATGGTTATACAAAGACCGTTTAGAACCAAAATAGCCACAGGCCTTAACATCATCAATCAACTCAGGAAAACGGGCAAACACACTGTTCATTAACACCCCGCCCCATGAGTGTGCCACCCAATAACGAGCAGGCTCGCCTTCAAGCTGTTTGATTTTATCTAAAAATGCAGGGATATCTTCTAAAATAGCCTCGGTTTGACCATACTTTGCATGTTTCGAGATCGCGGGTTTACTTTCACCTCGACCACGTAAATCTGCCACATAGCAAACATAACCATGCTCAGCTAAAAATGGCGCTAAACCTTTATTGCTGTGGGTATAAAAGATTTTGCCATTTTCAACAGCGCCATGCATAAAAAACACCGCAGGGCCTTTCGCATCAGTTTTACTGATACGACGTAAATGTAAAGTTTGGCTTTCGGCGAGTTTAATAAACACCGATTCTTGTTTAATCGTCACGTTTGACCTTTTTATTCTTATAGACTCATCGTACCAGTGTTAAGGTACGCCAGTCTATTTAGCAAAGCAAGTTTTTGGCGTGGCGATTGCCATTCAAAATGAGAATCTCAGGCACGATGAGATTTTGACTAAATAGTAACACCAATGCAGACCCATTATTTATCGATGTTAGAAGTTCTAGTTACAGAAGCCTTTGGCTAAATGATCACTAACGAAAAGCTATGAAATGGTGCTGAAAAAGTTTGTTTGATGATTTCTATGGTTTCGGGGCTGATGTCTTTATAGATAAAGACACAAAATATATGTAAGTAACACCAAAACGAAACGTGAGGGAATGCCTCACCAACAAACATTTTCGGTGGGCTTCAGTTATAAGTTCTAACAATCATGATGCACAATAAAGTAGGCAATATATGAGTTATTGCTTACTTTATTAGGCATAATTTAGGTTTATTAATATCTTTAAGCTATCAAAGCTTGGTATTTCCTTTACTAACCAGGAACGATTATTTCTGACGGAAAACTTTCTCTAGTAGGCTTTAAGACCTTCATCAATATTATGGAACAGTGGAGCATTGAACTGAAAAGTCAAAAGGGTAATTCGAGTTGTCTTTTTTAATTTAATAAAACATGAATTAACTTATATAGTAGCGGAACCGAGTCATTGTCACGAAACCCGCTTAACTTAATTTATTATCATACGCGGCCGATATATGGAGAAATATCAATGACCCTCACAGACCTTTTATGTATCTCGTAGTAATCTCTGACTACTTTAATCGATGAACCGTACTTATCTGATATACCTTTGTATATTGTTGGTTGCTTTGATAGCACACTATTTAAGGCTCGTCTCCCATTCAAGAATTTCAGTGGATAATGAGTATCTACAACATAGATATTTTTTGCCTTTTCAGTATCATATTCCGCAAGTTCATAGAAATCTTTAAATAACCCATTTTGCCGTATTGACTCAGCCCCACCTTTCCAATCGATAAACTTGAATTCAGCTACTTGAAAGTTTGTTTCGAGATCAAATTTTCGACCAGTATTTCCCGCCCCTAAAGAAACACTTTGAACAACTTCCCCTTTTTTTAGAATATCTTTAAGTGAGTGCAATATTCCTGAGGCATGAATAATAACATTGATCTGTCCTGCAACTTTCTTTACAGCCAAGGCTGAAGCAACAAAATCATCATCTATTTTTCTCTCAGAGCAATACTCTAATGAGTCAGCAGCGCTAGCGCCGATAATGTCATCTTCCAAGCGAGAAAGACTTTAGTGAGAGAATCTCCTTGAAATTTACTAATTGCTTCAATTGCAGTTTCAATGCTCATTTGTACCTTGTCGCATAATGAAGTTAATCCGTATCTATACTCACATTACTGCTATTACGAAAAGTAAGTCAAATAATCCTTTGGTGAAGTGTGTGTTCAGTAGGCCGAAACAAAGAATGGGGCAAAACGAGTTATATTTATAACTCGTCAATGGACAAAAACACGTTAGAGTATTTATTCGGTAACGCCACGCTAAGTGGTGAGCAACGCAGACTACTTTACCTAAATCATTGTGCCGTAAACACTAAAGCTGAATCAAACCAAAAATGCTAAGCGTTGGGAATCCGTCTTAAACTCTTTTTTATAACGATTTCTACCAGCCTTGATGGGCATTTCCTACAACTTCAAATTGGCTCTGTTCAAATTCTATTGACGGAATATCAGCATGTCCGTTTAGCCATGGCCAAACCTCGTTGGTTTTACCGTTATTCTGATGAGCCACGTAGAAAAAGGAAATTACAGCTTCAACACAATTAATGATGTTAAAGATTGAATCTTTGAAATACGATTTGTAGAACTCTGTAGCACCAATAGATTTTTGATGGATAATCTCATTTCGATATTCTTCTAGGGTTACGAACTGTCCCCACCATTTTTGTTTTTCAACGTTTGTTGTACTGTAGACACTCGGAAGTATATGTTTAATTTTTGTTTTCAGACTAAGCCAGCGTTCAATTGCAACTTTATCGTATGACTCGGTAATACCTTTAGAGTTTTTTGAGGCTTGATAAATATGATCCTGCGGAATGCTTAAATTAGCGAAAGCTTCTAACGCTGTATAGGCAAAAAAATTGCTGATTGTATTTCTTCAACATAATCATAAACGTCTGAAGAGATAGCACCGATAGCTTCTTTTTTGTCTCCAGTCAGTTTTGTCACATCTAATTCATAGGTTGGACTTTTGAACTTACGATCATAAATTTCTTTCGCGCGACGTGAAGCTTTTGCACTGACACTCATCAGCATCCCAATGTTGTTGGGAACAAAATAACTAATTTTTCGCGAGCGATTAAGTTTGATGGTGTCAATGTCTTGCACCAACATGGATCCATTTCCACCTTTGGCATAGTGAAACGTTGGTTTTGTCATCCTTAGGTCCGATACTTTGTAACCTTCAGGAGTCAAGCCTACTACCAAAGAGCTTTTGGAGGTTTTCTTATTCTTCATTTTCCACCGATCGTTATAGCGTTGCGTTAAGTGGTAAGCAACGCCTACCACCCGACCTAAGCCATTGTGCCGTAAACACTTAAGTTGAATCAAACTGAAAGTGCCAAGCGTTGGGAACCCGTCTTAAATGCTTTGTTATAAACCTGCTAGCACCTTAGCCACTCAGTGCTGTCGCTGTTGCAATAAGTAACCCAATGCCGACAATTCCGATTGCCCACTGCCAATGTTTTGTAAAAAAATAACCGATAGGTTCAGAAATTTTCCAAGCGTCATTGAAACCTTTTTCGGTGAAGTAATAACGAACTTTATACTCTTTAAGATAACCACCAACAGTCAAAACCTCTAACAGTTCATTAGGCTTATTTGCCGAATTTACTTGTTCTTTTAAGCCCTCAATCTCACTTAGACATAAAAAGCCAAAAGAATAGTTCTCTATATACGAAACGTCATTCCCATGTTTAACTTTATACTTTGAAAATAGATGTTTCATAATTAGTTTATGTGTTGATTTCTTCAATTTAACTCCATATTCAAAAAAAGGCTTATAATGCCTCGCTTAACCGGCGTAAAATAGCAGGCTAAAATTAGCGACGAAGGAGCTCAAGCCTGCTGTTTTGCGTCCCTTGGTTAAGCGTTTGATATAACCCGCTGGCTACCCAACAAAGTCTTTAAAACTATACTGCCCTTCAAAGATAAGATTTTCTTTTACCATTTCATCAAACCAGTTATTTAAAGCCGTTTTCATTGAACCCATTGAGCCCTTCCATACTGGTTTAATGTGCTTTACCCAAAGCTCTATTTCCTTCGTAGTATAAACTCTATCTTTACACATCAACTTGGCTACTTTGAGTATATCTTCAGTATTATCTCTATCGATTATTTGTTCAGGAACTGACCAATGAGCTTTTACAAGACAATCTGTGTAAAAACCTATTTGTTTAAGGTTGTCTAAGAGTAATGGATGTTCGGCCTTTTTATCAAACAAGGATCTAAACTCATCTAGTTTGTTTGCGCCACTTGAAGCTAAATGAGGAAGTAGCCACATGATATTCTTTTTGGTATGTGAACGATAAGCCTTCCATGCTTCTTTTACTTGCTCTCCATTTTTAGCCAATGCTAGCTCCCTTAAAATACTGACTTTTCCCGACTCCTCGATAGATAAAATCGACAAAGATAATGCAGAAGGAAAGCGATTTAGATCAAACAATATTTCTGCATCTTCGATTAACCGTCGGGCGTTTTTGTTGGCAGCATTCATCCCCTCTGCAATTTGAGCAGGCTTGAGTGAATTTTTCCATTGACCCAATCCTTTAGACATGAGCACCTCATTTGAAAAGGGTTATAACAACTTAATATCGAGCGGTTGGTTCTTTTTTCTACCGCAACCTGTCTTGTTTTTGTCCTATGACCATTGATAGCAAATTTAGAAAGTACTTACCAGTATTTAGGTTACGTTACTCTAGATTTGGACACGACAAAAACAACCCATTGGGTCGTTTTCCTGACCATGGAAGAAATTCAATGGTTATGGATATAGAAACAGTAATTTAGGTGGAAGGATGAAGAGCTGCTTATTACTAAAAGCCTCCCTTAGAGCATTTACGTTAACTTATTGTGGGTCAAAGGCGAGTTATATTTATAACACGCCTTTGGACAAATGTATGGTACGCCCTTAGCAGCGTTTTGTTAGTGCTCACACCAGCAAACCGTGACAATGCTTAAACCTTAAACCACTACCACAAGGACATGGGCTGAGCCTAGATTCAGGCTTGTATGGCAATAATGATGGATTTTGCCGAAAAACAAGGCCTGTACTTATTGCCATTCCCGCTCCGCAATGTGAAATGAAACCACCTTTGAAGCTGTTTGTCTGAATGCTTGTGCCTGAAGGCTTAAACTCAATGCCTGTACCACCTATTTTGTAGTTAACCTCTACAACTGTAATTGGAAACTTCACATCACTTGAGTTTAGAAGGTGTTCGTTTTTATATTTTTTATATGCTTGTTCGGCTGTCTGCATAACCATGAATTTGACAAACAAATGATCGCCATTTACATAGTCGATTCGAAGCTCCTTCCCTTGTGGTGGGGAGTTCATATCCGAAGGGCTACCAATATTGGTCCATATATTATCTTCGATGATCGCCCTTTCTTCAGCTAAAACACTCAACATTTTTACGTTTAATCGAAGATATCCATCTTCATCTCTGTTGAACCAGACCACGTCATTACCGTCGATCTGTAACACTTTAAGTGTCTCGTAATAGCAGTTTCCCCAACGACTGCTAAAAGGTCGTTTCGCAACCAATCAAATTGACCTCTAACTTTTTCAGCATGGGCTTTATTATTCTTAAAGGCCATAAGCTGCTCTTTCGTGTATGCACCACCATCAGCCCTTTTGTGGTGTGTAGTGCAAAGAGCGATCATTCCTTCTGGGTTGTGATGCTTTTCAACATGCCAAGGTGGATCGAAATGATGCCATTCTAAATAAGGGTTAGCACACTCATCAATAGGACAGCCAAAGCCAACCTCGTTTCTTAGCTTTCGAATTACATCTATTGGAGGATTTCTATTCATAGCCACCCTTAAGCACTAATATTTTAATAGTGCGCAAATCGCGCAATTTCTACCACACAACGGCTCACCTTTCTGGTTACTACATTTTTATCAAATCAGTTAACCTTTTGCTAGCTAAAAAACTTTTAAATTGGCCTCACGATAAATATGAGCAACTTGCTCATTTATTTAATATAGGGAAATTGTAAAGTCGGGATATCAAAACTGATCTTTAGTGTAATTACGTCAACACGTCTTGGGGCAAAAACAAGTTAGCTTTTTATCTATCTTCTTTTTAGGACTGACAAATAGTACCTCATGCTCTAGGCCGTATCGTCCTCATTCACTTAGGATTTTGCACAATAGAATTCTGTCGCGAACTTGCCATAACCACCGAGAGCTGATTTTCAAAGTACCCCGAATTATTTCTCTCATAATTGATGTAACACAATAATTATGATTTGCGCTGGTTCATCTCATCGAGTTCTGAATAAGAGGCATCTCTGTTCTTTGATGAAGAAATATGAAACGTATTTAGCCATCCCCTCCTTTTGGCACACAAAAACGGCACTTATAATTGCTGTAAAACGCATTTTTGGTGTAGGCGCCCCCAAAATCAGCGTATTTATGCCTATAGCATTCCGGTAAAACGTCAGTAACAAGCTCAAAAAACAAAGTGTTTACCAACAAAATCATAAGCTTGTTATTTTTCAACCAATTGTTCGTGACATTTGGAAACGACAAGAGTAAGGTAAGATCCAGATTGTTTCGTCTGTAATCGAAAGGTGGTCAGACCATGCAATCGTCCCAATTTTATGAGCTATTTCGCTCATCATTTCTTCCTATTCGCGCTCATTTTGCGTCAATTTACCCTGCTGCGAGACAAAAAAAGAACCTCCGACAGCCAAAATTTCCATTAAATTCTCTGGCTCATAATTTAGTGAAAAGGCAAAAATTGTTAAGTTCCCGCTGTTCTATTTTGAAAAAAGAGACAGCAAGAATGAAATGGATTGATGCGCTTTTAGGGGGTTGCTATGACTCATTATAAAGCAAACAAACATCGCGGGCGTCACATAATTCGTATGTACTCTCCCAAGAATCAATGTGCGGTTAAGCTAGAGAGCGCTTTAGAAGCCGCCTTTGCGCGAGGTTTGGAATTAGACCCGAACGTTAAAAGCTATGCGAGCCAGCCTGAAACCATGTCATGTGGTGGGCTATCGTACACGCCCGACTTTTTGGTTGTCTATCACAGTGGCCGAGGCAAATACATTGAAGTACACCAGTCTTCTCGCGTTGACGCTGAGCATGCACAGAAGCTTAAAAAGTTCTCTGCTTACTCTGTCAAAACCACAGGCCGCCCAATTGAGTTGGTCACAGAGCGTTACATAAACCTTGGTTGCACACGGGCTTATGAGCAAATGCTCTTTATTGCTGCGGATGTGATTCCGGATGATTTGCTACTGTGTGATTTGCCGCACAGTCTAACGCTCGGTGAGCTCGTTTCTTGGCTTGCAAAGAGAGATGACGCGCCCCTATCACTCGCTTACAAGCTGATTATTGACGCCTGGTATAACACAGACCTACGCAACTGCTTGTCGAGTGAAACTATCTTAACTGCTAATCAAAAAGCTCGCGGAGGTGACTCATGTTCGGGATAGGGATTGGGGGTAAACTGAACTTTGACGACGGGCGCTCGGTCTCTTTACTCTATGAAGACCCCTATAAAGTCATTCTCCAAGAAGATGATAACCCCTCCTCGGCTCTACCTCTATCGGTGGAGGAGTTCAAAAATAAACTGCAATCCTGTGAGTTGCAGCCGGCGCTTGATTTCACGCCCAGACCCACGCTGACAGAACCTCAAATTCGTGTGCGTGACTTACGTGTTAAATACATTCACACACTGCATCAGCTCGTGACCGAGCGTGGGCTTAATCACACGACGCTATCGACCTATAACATCTTGATAAAGGAAGTTGAAAAACGCCATCCAGATACTCAAAGTGCCAATCCACAGCTCGGTGGCAAGGGCCACCCAGGACGCTCAACCATCTCGCGCTGGTACAAAACGTGGGTCCAATCACTCAAAGAAGATGATGCACTGGCCTCGAAATCGCGCGATTGCAAAGTGCGTCTCGACAGTTATTCAGAATCTGTTCTTTTGAGCTTTTTATCAAATACATTCAATGGGTCAAAATCAGAGCAAAAGCGCGGGCACTATACAGCCTATTGCGAACATATCGAACGCATGCCGCTTGAGCGACGACCATCGCACATTGCAAGCGAGCGAACATTTCGTCGAAGAATCGATGAACTCAAAGCATTTGACCATGAATACGAGTCGGCAAATGAAGCACAACGAAATCAGCTTTTACTGACTCTCACACGAAAATATCGACAAAATTATGCGTTGCAACGTGTTGAAATGGACCGCATCACATTGAATCTGTGCCTCATCGATGATGATACTGGGAAAGCCACTGAAAAAGTGAGTTTACTGGTCGCTATTGACTGTTATTCACGACTGCCAGTCTCTGTCGTCGTTGAGATTGGCGAAGCTGAAAACAAAGAAAATGTGGTAAATCTCTTTCAAAATATGCTGTTAAAAGACAGTCAGTTGATAGGCCAAGGTAATGCTGTGAATTACGTGGTGGATAACGGCCCTGGCTTTAACAATAATATTGTCCGAGAAATTGTAAAACGACTCAAAAGCTCGCTCATCTACACACCTGCATTGAAACCGCAAGCCAAACCTTTTATCGAGTCTTTCTTCAGCGTGATGCGTAAACAGTTTTTCAAAGGATGGACAATTTTTGACAGCAATGGGAACGCACATGTTGGCATCCCTGGTTACTATGCAAAACGTACCGCAGCCGATGTGGGTGTTAATCTCCAAAAAGAAGCACGACTAACTGTCAGTCAGTTTAAAGACCAGTTACACCGGTACCTGGTCGAGTACAGCAATAAGACTCATGGTCAAACTAATCGCTCGCCAACTGAGATGTGGAACGACTCAATGCACGCGCATCACCATGTGTCTCTTCAAGCATTGCCTGATTATGAAGCCATGGCACCGGCTTTCAACGTATTTGTAAAGCAAGGCTCAAACAGACTCGATAAACGCGGCTCAGTAAGATTACATGGTCACGATTTCGCCAGCCCTGATTTGAAGTCGCTGTTCCAGCAAATAAGTTTATATAAAGACAAAAGTAGCGGCAAAGCCCCGAAGGTCGCAGTGCACTACAACCCATTTGACGCAAGAACCGTGTCTGTTACCGCGCTTATACCTGGTGAAAATTCACACAAAGAAGTGCTGGCTTACAATCGCGACTTAGACCCCGATGCTGAACGTATATCATACGAAGAGCTCGCTGGATTAAAACCAAAGTCATTTGGAATTTACAGCGATTATGCTGAGCCACCGCGTGGCAAGTTGGTTGGCGATGTAGATAAGCTGCGCAAACCGAAGTACAGCAACAAGTCTAAGCGTTCAGGCACAAAAGCAGCCAGTTTTGAAGAAAACAATACGCGGTCACTCAGCGCCGAAGCGCGTGTCGAGCAGTCACATTTAAGTGAAAGTCAATCTGCATCACTCCCTGATGCCCACACTGCACTTACTCAGCGCGAGGCTCAGCAAGCAAACGAAGGGCCACCAAGCGATTGGACTCAAAGCAAAAAAACCAAGAAAAACAGAAAGAGACGAGATAATTCGCAATGGTAGTAAAAACAACACAAGATATGCCGACCTCACTTGTCCCTCACGACAGTTTGCGCAAGGCGTGGAAGTTTCTTCACGCTGTGCATAAGCTACATCAGCGCGTTTCAGGCAAGCGAGCGCTGCTGCTATATGGCGGCAGCGGTGAAGGAAAGACATTCACTGTAAAACAGTATCTATCACTGTTTCCAACAATCAAAACCACGGAGGTGCTTAAAGCGCCAGTCTTTTATTGTCGACTCGATGAGTCAAAGAAAACCCCCGATGACCTGCTTTGCATACTCATTCTTGCTCTTGGCCAAACGCCGCCCAAAGGCAAGCCGCGTGCGGGTGTGTTGCTGCATCAATTCAAAACACTCGTTCGAGAAAAGTGCATTGAGTTATTCATCATTGATGAAATTCAACAAGTGCTTCCTAAAACCGACGGACAACGCGCGTTAGAGATGTTGAAATTTCTGTGTGCATTAATAGACGCGGAAGATTTGTAGACTAGCTTTGTATTTGTTGGCAGCACGCGTGCAATGCATTTGCTTGCATTTGGCGCCTGCGAAAATACTGTCGACGATAATGAGCAACTATCTCGTCGCATGCTGCGACCAGTCAAACTCGATCGCATTGAGCCTCGCTCCCCCCAGTGGATACGTGTCACGAACTACTTCGTTCAAAAAATTGGCTTCAGAGAATTGCTGGTACCAGACGACAAAGAACTGTTTGACCGGATTTACTTAGCTTACACAGAGCGCGCATTTTCAACCCTTGAAGATTTGTTTCTTGATGAAGAACGTCCCAACTACATTGAGGACACACCTCAGTTGTTAGCTTATCTCAGCGAACGCTTTTTGCTCACCTCTAAACGCGCAATTAACCCTTTCGATACCGAACTAATGGACGCAGACGAGGTCAATGAGGCCATGCTATGCGTGAAACAAGACTACTTTAAACAACTTGAAGCTGAGGATTAGTATGCAGTTTGCCGTCACACCTTGTTGCAAACCCCAAGAGAGCATCATCGGCTATTGCTTACGCCTCGCCAAACGCAATGGTTTCACCACCATCCGAGACATGTTAAGCGATCCAGTAATACTGAGACTCGCCAAAGGACTAAAGTCGGGCGTATTCGAACTCGACGCGCTTCTCCCAGACACAGCATCAATGGGTCAAGCAAGTGTTCGCTGTGTGTTATTTAAAAATCCACACAGCATATTACCGCGCATTTGCCTTACATGCATTGCGCAAGATAATGTAATTCCAGTCAGCCACCAATCCCCTTTCATTTACCGATGCGAAAAACACAATGCTGTGCTCATCGATACGTGCAGTCATTGCACCCATCCGCTTCACTGGGATGTAGATTTACTTAATGCGCGATGCACGAATGCGTCGTGCCAGCGCCCCCTGCGCGCATGCAAATCAGTATTGCCCAATTCACTGCCACCACAAGACTTAAGTGACTGTCTATTCGCAGGTATCTTTGCTCGCAACCCACATAAACTGTCCATCAAAACGCACACGTTTGCTAAGTGCTATCACATCCGGTCAATCATCGAGGACGGGTTCGAATTATTGACTCAGGAAAGGCGCGCAAAAAGGTGGTTAGCGGAGACGATGAATAACTTTTCTCACCAATTGCCAATTACCTTTCGCACTATCCCCATAGCCTTATTGCAACGTCATCTAAAGTCTAAAAATTGGCCTGCAAATGAAGTGTTCAAGCAACTCGCGCAATGTGAGTATAACAATGCCGCTGGCTCAAATTGTTCAGTTCCGCCATTATTGACTCATGCTGATGTCGCTATGCAGTTATTCGGAGTTGAATTGTTTGAACTAAAACAGCTTCAGCAATTCGAACTAATCATTACTACCTCAGTCGCAAACCTCAATAAGGGCGTAGTAGTTGACATAAGCCCTGTATTTAACGCACTGTCATTTAACACCACTCTCCAACATGTGCCAACGCTTAAAGAGCTTATGCCGCTCCTACATGCGTCAAATATAACTGTGGGTAAAATACTGGAAGCAATACTAACACAACGCTTAGCATCGAGTTATCTACCCTCTTATGACATCCTAACGTCTCTTAGGGTGGACCCTGATTGTCTATTCGAACTTATAAAAGCGCTAAAATCCCAGTCCACGCTCCAAAAATTAACCCTATCAGAAGCCAGTAAACTAACCGGTTTAACTGAAAAAAAACTATTGTCACTTCGTGAGAATGGAATAATTAAAAAGCTCCCATGGGACCATGATTTTTCTCTAAAGTTTTGTTCGTATAATGAAATTGTGAAGCTACAAAAAGCGCAACTAACTAAGCAAATGCTACTCCAACTGCCACATGATTAGTTACACCGCTGAGTTTTTGAGTTTATTAAATCGACATCAAGAACGATTGAGAAGTCTCTAGATTATTGATGTCGATTCACTCGGCCATTCGATGGCGTATGTTTATCTGCCATAACAACACCTTCATTTGAATATTAACCTCCATAAAACATAAATAAGTAATAATGACGGAGTTTGGGTATTTAAAGAATAATGCTTCATTTAAGACAGATATACATAATTCAGAAATGGTACACATTGGTACACATTGGTACACATTGGTACACATTGGTACACTCTAGCCGTTAAATTCGTGCTTTCATTAAAGTCTCATTAACATATAAACTCGGCACGGAAGAAAAAATGCAAAGAGCCATGAATAAAGGAATCTTAACAGTTTTGTTACTGATTTTTTCACATCAATTCATACCTGAAGCAAAAGCTAATTTACAAGCCAACGAAACTCAACAGCGTAATAAATATAAAGCAAAAAATTTTGACCCTAACCGACAAGATAACGTGTTTAAGCGTAAGCATCTTAGATTCGACGTCAGTAAGCTTAAAAAACTTAATAAAGAAGATGTCCCAAGCTCTGTCCCTCTCGAAAATAATATACCAGTTTATGAACTCCCAACCTCATCTACAGCTTCACTCATCGATTTATACATGGAGAGTCTTGGTATAACAAAAAGGGAATATTTATCTGCCAGCATATCAGACCCTATTCCAGGCACTGAAGTTATACCTAGCAGCTTATACGTTCAGTATGATCCAATGGCTAATTTAGGTGTAAGAGTAACTTGGGAGCAAGGTTCAGGGTTTTACTATGGGATTAGATTACAGATTGATGGAACACCCGTAGAAGAAGTGCCATCAATTGCATATGGTGATCCAGAAATTATTTATTTTGGAAAAGGCGCGGGGTTTTCTATATCTCCTGCTATATCGGGAAACTATTCATTTGATTTACTGGTTTTTGATGAACAAGATAACTTTGTCACCGAATTGAATGCAGCTTCTATATCGGTCTCAGCAGAAAATTACTTTTTTGAAATCGAACCGTATGAGCCTGAGTCTATTTATACAAGTGACGCCATCACTCTAGATCCAGATAATATAGGGAATAGTGGTGATGAATATTTAATGACAGCTCAATTAGTATTAAATTGGGATACCTATCAAGGCTTTAATTACCAAACCGACTACTTATACCCAGATGTCACCTATTTTGAACTGCGGTCCAGTTATGAAGCCAGCTCATTTTCAAATTGGGAAAACATTGGTTATGTCAGTGCTATCCCATTTGATAACTTAGCTTATGGTGATTATGCGTTTGAACTAAGAGCATGTAACCCCTATGGCTGTTCACAAGCGACATCAATAGATGTCACTGTTTATGAACCGCCAGGTTCACCAAACGTCTCTATTAGTTATCAACCAGGTCAAGCCGGTTTCATAGTGAACTGGTTACACACAACTGGTCATACACCTACAAAGTACTACATACAAGAAAATCCAAATGGAACCGGTTGGGGTAACTCTGTCGATGTTGGCACGGCTTTAAGTCAGACATTCTCTTCTAAACTACCACAAACATATTATTACAGAGTCAAAGCTTGCAACCAAGCTGGGTGCAGCGTATGGAGTTCATCGTACGCTGTAAGCGTGAAAATGCCTGCTTCACAATGTCCATTAGCACTTTAAGGAAGTACAGCTTATGAAAAAAATATTTAAATTAGGAATAATCAGTACAGGGCTTGTCGGTGCTATTTTTTCCACAGAAAGTGAAGCTAGAATTTCGACACAATGTCGAGATACGACCGTGATAGTCACCCAGAATGGAATTTCTTACAGCAGTACTAGTCTGACGTGCTGGAATAATTATATTCCTGACTTTGATGGAGCAGGCGGAGGCTTTAGAGGGAATACAAGTGGTGCAGGAGGGGGCAGTCACTCAGGCTCTGCATCAAATGACTCCAGTGATAGTGAACGTCAAGAAGGTGAAGGAGACAAAGGGCTATGTGCAGGTAATCCTATCGTAATTGCATCTGGAAATAAAATTCAACCAGAAATAGACTTTATTGGTGCCGGTGGTTTCCCTCTGACGATTGAAAAGAATTATAATCATTTTGCTGAACGTACGGGAGTGTTTGGTAAAATGTGGTTGAGTAGTTTCGACTATAAATTGCTTTATACTGATACAACTGTTTGCACTATTGATCCTGAAGGTATCCCTACACCTGGATGCTGGGAAGGGTTTCCATCACAACCAGACACAAATGCTATAATCACAGTACTGAAACCAGATGGAGGAAAACGCGTTTTTCAACCTAGTGGCACTCAATATGAGTGGCATGATAATGATTTTAAGGATGGAGCGAAAATTACTTTCAGTAATAATCACTTTACTCTGCAAGAAATAAATGGACTAGTTGAGGTTTATAATGACCAAGGGCAAGTTTTAACCCGCACTACCCCCGCAGGTCAAGTTCATACTTACGAATACACTAATGACCTACCAACTAAAGTTAGCTCATCAAACGGTAGTTACTTAAACTTAGAGTATAGTCTAGGGCGTGTCACTAAAGTGACAGACAGTAAAAATAATAGTTACGTGTATGAATATTCTAGCGGTAAGCTGTCAAAACAAACCATGCCTGATGGCTCGTATAAACAGTTTTATTACACCGATAGCAATAACCCTAATGCGTTAACTCAAATAAGAGTAAATGGTGAGGTGTACGCAACATTCACTTATGACCCAATTACGGGCAAGGCTCTCTCTAGTGCTCACGGAGCTGACGCAAATATAGAAAGGTTCTCATTTGCTTACTCTTCGAATAAAACAACGGTAACCAATCCGCTGGGATTAGTTACCGATTACGACTATATAAAAATTAACAATAAAAAAAGGTTATCATCGGTCAGTCGCCAAGATGCAACGTATTGTGCTTCAGCGAACCAGCAGTACACTTATGATACTAATGGATTTGAAGATAAGGTAACCGATTGGCAAGGGCGTGTAACAGATTATGACTTCAATGATGAAGGGCAGCTTAATTCTGTTACGGAAGCTTTTGATACGCCCGATGCAATTCAAACGAATTATACTTGGCACACAACATTCAAACACTTACAAACCAAGATTGAAAAACCCTCCTTACGTACAGAGTTCGACTATGATGATAAGCAGCGTATTAAAAATATTACTCAGACTGATTTGATTTATGACGGTGTCCGAACTACTACTATGACGTACACCGAATATGTAAATGGTGCCGTAAAGAGCATGACAATCAACGGCCCTAGAACAGATGTGAATGACATCACTACTATTTATTTCAACGAGCAAGGTTTTATCACCAAGGAGGTCGATGCGATAGGCAATGAATCTACTTACGATAGCTTTGATGAGAATGGTAATATTCTTTCTGAAACGGCCCCTAATGGATTAGTTACAACGTATACATATAACATCAACAATCAATTAGAAGCTATCAGACTAGGAAGCCGTGCATCGTCGACCTTCACTTATAATGCACTCGGTCAACTAGATAAAGTTACTTCACCAGGAGGTGCATATATAGACCGCAGCTTCGATGATGGGTATAGAGCAATAGGCATCACTGACAACAGCGGTGCAACCCAATCGTATACGTATGACACCATGAGTAACCCCGAGGAAGTACGGTACAAATCCGGCGGTACGACCTATTATATTGGCAGTACCTCATACGATGAACTGGGACGAGTACGCTTAGTGGAAGGTCAAAACGGTCAAAGCCAAACCATCGTTTACTATTCCGATGGCAATGTTAAAGATATTACAGACGCAAAAGGTAATAAGACTAGCTACACTTACGACAGTCTTGGTCGATTGAAAACGACCACGGATGCGTTAATGAATGTCACAAGCTATGGTTATAACCAGCAAGGGTTACTGACGTCGGTAACGGATGCCAATGGCAACACAACGTCTTACATCTATGACGGATTCGGCCAGTTGGTATCGCAAACAAGCCCAGATACGGGAACCACCACCTTTAAATATGACCCAGCGGGGAACTTGGTTGAAAAAACGGATGCCAAAGGTACGGTAACAAAATACGAATACGATGCGCTCAATCGTCAAACCCTTGCGATTGCTGGATTCGAAATGCAGCAGTTCATTTACGACGGCAACGGCGATAAAGGCTTTATGACCGGCGTGGCTACTAGCGATAGCTGCTCGTCGTACAATTACAACACCTATGGCGAACTGGCGGCACAAACCGACCACATCGAAGGGCAAAGCCTCACTACAAGCTATACCCCTGACGGTTATGGTCGTATGCGCGATGTCACCTATCCAAGCGGCAACAAGGTGACCTACCACTACGACAGCACCAATAAAGTAAGCTCTATTACGGCAGTTATCGGTGGTGTGAGTAAGACCATCTTATCGAATATCAGTTACAAGCCTTTTGGCCCTGCCACATCTTGGACCTATGGCAATGGCCTTGCCCGCTCGCAGGCGTTTGATTTGGATTATCGTCTAACCGATATCGAAACAGCAGGTAAGCAGGATTTGTATTTTGGCTACGACACCGCCAACAATATCAATTCAATAACCAATGCCTATAACGCCAGCTATACGCACAGCTTGACCTATACCGACCTCAATCAGTTGGATACGGTCTCGACCCCGGCCTATAGTAACGACTACAGTTATGATGATGTGGGTAATCGACTGACCGATGGGCAAAATACGTATTCCTATTTCAGTACCTCAAATCGCATAATGTACAAAGGTAGCGCGGGCTTTGTGTATGACGCCAACGGCAACATCACCAGTAACAATGGTAAAACTTACGGCTATGACGGTCTAAACCGGATGCACAGCGTCACTAACAGTGGGGTCACAACCGAATACGGCTATAACCTAGCAAACCAGCGTGTGTATAAAAAATCAGGGGCTAACACGCGGCGTTATGTGTATGACCTCAGCGGTTTGTTGCTGGCCGAGCCGAATGCCAAAAAAGAGTACATCTATTTCAACGGCCAACCTGTGGCGTACGTTAAAAATAACGTGCTTTACTATGTCCACAACGACCAACTGGGCCGCCCAGAGCTCATTACCAATGCCAGCCAAGCCATTGTATGGCGAGCAAACTTGAAGGCGTTCGACCGCACAGTGAAAACGACGTCAATCGGCGAGTTCAATATCGGTTTCCCTGGGCAATACTATGACAGCGAGTCGGGCCTGTGGTACAACTGGAACCGTTACTACGACCCTGAAATTGGCCGATATATTCAGAGTGACCCGATTGGTTTAGCCGGTGGGATTAATACCTATACGTATGTGGGTGGGAATCCTGTAATGAGGTATGACTTGAGAGGCTTAAAAGTTACCCGTATATGGACCGGGCCCCACCCCTCGATACAAATCCGAAATTCAAGCAATCCGAGCATTAATGGGCAGTGGAGTTTTGGACCAAATACGAGAGCAAAGAATTTTAGCTATTTAGACTGGTTAAGTGGAGGGAAATATGTACCCGGCCAAATACACCAAGAGGTAATGGTTAACTATCCAGACATCTTAACTGAAACAGTATTTGAAACAGATGACTTTGACCAGCAAGTCTACGACAATATTCAGAATTCATTAGAAATTTTTCCGCCAGATTACTCATGGGTACATAACAACTGTATCGACTGGTCCAATGATATGATTAATGTGGGGGGATGATATGATTGTGATATACCGGATAATAGTAATCGCGTTACTGTGGGGAATTTTCCCATTTATATACTTTGACTTAGTGTTTCAAAAAGTTTTACTGTACTGGGAGTTGAGACATGATATAGCCGCGTTACTTTTTGTTTGCGCGGGTTTTATTCCCGCCTGTATTTGGACAACAAATGAAATTATCAAAAGGTGGCCTCCTTTACCTATGACATTAATTACAGTTGTTGCCCTGCCATTTGGAGTGTCTTATCTTGGGGGGCGCTTACGTTGAATTCAATAGAAAGTTGCAATATACATACAGACCCTTTAGTGTCCATGGCTATCCTCTCAAAAGAACTGCCGGGCATCGCTGTCCGCCATCAAGAGGGAAGATATAATCTGTACTACAATAGTAAAAATATAAATGAAGATGTTGTTATTGAGGTCTTTTCCAAATACGGGATCGTCAAATGCGAAATCGGAAATAAAGATGAAAATCAATTGTCAATATAAAGCATTGGTACGTTTGGCAACATCACCAGTAACAATGGTAAAACTTACGACTATGATGGCCTTAACCGGATGCACAGCGTCACTAACAGTGGGGTAACAACCAAATATGGTTATAACCTAGCAAACCAACGTGTGTATAAAAAATCAGGGGCTAACACGCGGCGTTATGTGTATGACCTCAGCGGTTTGTTGCTGGCCGAGCCGAATGCCAATAAAGAGTACATCTATTTCAATGGCCAACCTGTGGCATACGTTAAAAACAACGCGCTTTACTATGTCCACAACGACCAACTTGGCCGCCCTGAGCTCATTACCAATGCCAGTCAGGCCATTGTATGGAGAGCAAACCTCAAGGCATTTGACCGCTCGGTGAAAACGACGTCAATTGGCGAGTTTAATATTGGCTTCCCCGGGCAGTACTATGACAGTGAATCAGGGCTTTGGTTCAACTGGAACCGTTATTACGACCCAGAAACGGGCCGCTATACTCAATCTGACCCAATTGGATTGCTTGGTGGTATGAATACTTATGCTTATGTAGGTGGTAATCCTATCTCAAGAATAGACCCGTTAGGTCTTGCTCAAATATGCAAAAGGCCCCTTTCATTTGCTGGGGATTTTCAAACTAGTGGAGCAACAGGTCTAGACTTAGGTGTTTTCCACGAACATATCTTTTCCGAAGATGGTACTGGAGATAACTGGGGTTATACTAAAGGTGGTTTATTTGATGACAGCAAAAATAAAAGCAAATATCAATGTGATGCCAAGAGTTATGATGATGATCTAATTCGAGATGCAGTGAATGATGTGAAGAAAAATTACCCAAATGATGGCTATAATTTTCTTACCAATAACTGCCAAGACTTTGTAACGGATGTAATAAAAAGATATGGACAGCTTGAAATGCTGCAAAACATTATGGGTAAAGGTGGCAAATAGTGATGAGCAACAAACTGGTAAAGCATATGGGTATGCTTGCATTAATTGCTTTAATTTATCTGATGTTCTTATGCTCACTTGATCTTGTATTTGTATTATTACTAGAACAGAAACAAGGTTGGTACAATAGTTTAGTGCTACTAATTTTTACATTACCATTTGTTATGAGTTTCTACGTTTACAAAAAAGTAAGTACTTCAATTGCTTTTTTATTAGCAACCTTTATATGCGGCCTGTTAATAAGTTACGTAGAGCTTATGTGGGTTTCAATTGAGTTCCATACTTTAATTGGGGGAGATATATAGCTACTCCTTTTTAGCCTAGAAGTCATAGAAAGCCAGCACTGCTGGCTTTTCTTTTGCCTAAACCTACCAACAAAAAGTTCTGCTACTAATGCCCTTTGGTTTGGTGCCAAAATTTCTAATGGGCAACAAGTGATGATGGATTGTTTAAAATTTTAATTTGCTCAGGTGAAAATCCGTGGCGTAACAGTTCAAAATCGTCTAAATCGATGATTGCTTTTTTTCCTTTACCAATGAGTTGATAATGTGAATGGCTGGATGTTAACACCTGATGAGCTTTAAGATCTCTCCACACGATCCGTGATGTAGTCACGTAGTCCCCTCCATAAAAGCGAAAAGTTTGGTCCTCTTGCACGGTCCCGTATAACACTTCACCGACCAATTGTTCCCCATCCATAACCGCAACAATATACCAATTTTTTACGGTGGTATTCATAAGCCACAACTCAATTTATTTGATGGCCTATGATAGAAAAATCTGGGTTAATAACATAACCGAAGCGTGGGTCTAATCCTGACTATTACCATAGTAAAGTGCTAACGAATAAGCAGAATACTGGTAACGTTTATTCAGAATATTGGAAACAGGAGAACAGATTTTGCAGCCTCTAGCTATTCAAACTATTAAAGTCACACCTTTAATATGCATCAAAAAGCCCTACATTACTATATAGTAACAACATAGTTAAATGATACTATATAGTAACTTAATCTATGCCTTATTATGATATAGTAACAAGAAAGAAGCGTTATAGGTGCACCTATGAAACTGTATGACGGTGAAAAATTAAAAAATGCACGTAAATCGAAAGGACTTACTCAAGAAAAAGTGTCAGAAGTTCTTAATATTGGTCGTAGGCAAATATCACAAATGGAAAATGGCATCTTTGATGGTGGAATTAAGTACCTTCTTAAATATTTATCACTATTAAATTTAGAATTAAGCATCACGCAGGGTAAAAGCGGATGGGATAACATTGACAGTACTTGGCCTACTACTTTTGAAGAAAATGACTCGCTACAAGATCCATTTGCTTCAAATAACCAAGCAAGTGGAAAACCTGCAACATCAACTATCGCCAGGTCAAATTTACCTCGAATCACCACAGACTTTACGATGCTAAACAAAGAAATAGACTCAATGTTCAATGATGAAGGTAATAAAAATGAATAATGATGTGTCACGATACTCAAATAAAATACTCTGTATACGTGTTTATCTCCTCTCATGGAAGTTTAAGTATAAACCAACCTTCGAGTGTAATAATTTCTATAACTCTCCAGAGCGCACATGCGACTAGCACCTGACAAGTGAAAGTGTTAATTGCTCAGATCCCCCAAACAATAAAGGTATACAGCCTTTATGTATCTGTTGAATTTGAGGTACATCATTAACTATGGTTCGGTAGCCAGTCAAAATCACCGTCACCAAAGCCCTATTTTTGGGCCACTTCACCTGTTTATGTGCGCTACAAACCACTTGACCAGTAACTGGCTTCATATGTAGCATACAAGTTCGATAATCGAGTACAACGCCGATACTCTGCTCAGTAACGCCAGTTGGTTAGTGTTTTATGAATCTCATTTTGAACGCCAATTTTATAAGGGATCTCAAATTGAGTGGCAATTTCTTATTTTCTCGAATCTTCAACTCTTTGAATCCAAATAATAGTAGCTGCCTGAGATTCTCAAATTATGTGGCAATCGCCATGTGTGGCGATTGCCACTCAAAATGAGAATCTCAGGCACGATGAGATTTTGATTAAATAGTAACACCAATGCAGAGCCATTATTCATTAAAGTTAGAAGTTCGACTTGCAGGAGCCTTTGGCTAAATGATCTCTAACTAAAAGCTATGAAATGGTGCTGAAAAAGTTTATTTGATGATTTCTATGGTTTCGGGGCTGATGTCTTTATAGATAAAGACACAAAATATATGTAAGTAACACCAAAACGAAACGTGAGGGCATGCCTCACCAACAAACATTTTCGGTGGGCTTCAGTCATAAGTTCTAACAATCATGATGCACAATAAAGTAGGCATTATATGCTTTATTGCTTGTTTTATTAGGCATAATTTAGGTTTATTAATGTCTCTAAGCTATCAAAGCTTGGTATTTCCTTTACTAAACAGGAACGATTATTTTTGACGAAAAACTTTCTCTAGTAGGCATAAAGACCTTCATCAAGATTATGGAACAGTGGAGCATTGAACTGAAAAGTCAAAAGGGAAATTCGAGTTGTCTTTTTTAATTTAATAAAACATGAATTAACTTATATAGTAGCGGAACCGAGTCACTGTCACGAAACCCGCTTAACTTAATTTATTATCATACGCGGCCGATATATGGAGCAATATCAATGACCCTCACAGACCTTTTATGTATCTCGTAGTAATCTCTGACTACTTTAATCGATGAACCGTACTTATCTGATATACCTTTGTATATTGTTGGTTGCTTTGATAGCACACTATTTAAGGCTCTTCTCCCATTCAAGAATTTCAGTGGATAATGAGTATCTACAACATAGAGATTTTTTGCCTTTTCAGTATCATATTCCGCAAGTTCATAGAAATCTTTAAATAACCCATTTTGCCGTATTGACTCAGCCCCACCTTTCCAATCGATAAACTTGAATTCAGCTACTTGAAAGTTTGTTTCGAGATCAAATTTTCGACCAGTATTTCCCGCCCCTAAAGAAACACTTTGAACAACTTCCCCTTTTTTTAGAATATCTTTAAGTGAGTGCAATATTCCTGAGGCATGAATAATAACATTGATCTGTCCTGCAACTTTCTTTACAGCCAAGGCTGAAGCAACAAAATCATCATCTATTTTTCTCTCAGAGCAATACTCTAATGAGTCAGCAGCGCTAGCGCCGATAATGTCACCTTCCAAGAGAGAAAGACTTTTAGTGAGAGAATCTCCTTGAAATTTACTAATTGCTTCAATTGCAGTTTCAATGCTCATTTGTACCTTTTCGCATAATAAAATTAATCCGTATCTATACTCACATTACTGCGATTACGAAAAGTAAGTCAAATGATCATTTGGTGAAGTGTGTGTTCAGTAGGCCGAAACAAAGAATGGGGCAAAACGAGTTATATTTATAACTCGTCAATGGACAGAAATGAGTTAAAACGGATGCGTGCTTTGTCCCAGAAACGGATGGTGAACTCTTGCCGTAAACGGCATTGTTAGGTGCGATTTTGATCAATATCATGACCACAGTTATAACAATTTGAAGATGGTAGACGATATTTGTAAAAGCCTTGTACTACTTGATTTCTAAGACACCTTTGGCAGGTATAACCTAAAGCTTTAATGACTAATAGAATACCGAGAACTATGCTACCGATGTAAAACGGGTTAACAAAGAAATTATCAACGCTTGTATATTGGAATTGATAGCCTATGACGCATAAAAATAACAAAATCAAATACATTTTAAACTGAACACTACGCTTCAATTTAACGCTCCTTCACTAAAGCACCTAGACATAATGACTCCCACACGGTGCTAGCCTCCGCATTTTCGTGGGTTAGCTTAAAGCCAGAGCCATAATTAGTTTGTCAAATAACTAAACAGCAGAGGCTAGCATGACTAAACATAACATACTTTTCATTGGCTTAGATACTCATAAAGAATTCATTGAAGTTGCCTATATTGAAGACAATCGTGGCGCACAACCCATTCATTTCGGCCGCATTTCTTCTGCTAAAGTCGCTATTAAAAAACTTATCAGGCAATTTGAATCTAAATACCCTAATGCAACTCTGCATTTCGTTTATGAAGCTGGCCCCTGTGGATACTGGATTTATCGCTTAATTACTTCTTTGGGACATTGTTGCTACGTGGTTGCTCCTTCGCTTATCCCTAAAAAGCCTGGCGAGCGTATTAAAACCGATAAGCGTGATGCGCTTAAGTTAGCTAAATTACTCAAGTCTGAAGATTTAACCCCTATTTATGTGCCTGAGCCTGAAGACGAAGCTATTCGTGATTTATCTCGTGCTCGAGAGGTTGCAATGAAAGACTTAAAAGATGCCAAATACCAACTGAAAGCACTGCTTCTTCGCAACAATATCAACTATGCAGGCACTGCAAACTGGTCTCTCAAACACTTACGATGGCTTACTGAACTAGTACTGCCGCATCCAGCACAGCAAATCGTTTTACAAGAGTTTATTCAAACTATAAATGAGCGAATTGCACGATTAGAGCGACTCGACAACGAACTGTCTCACCATGTTTATCAATGGCGATACTATCCCCTTGTTAAAGCCATTCAGGCTATGCGCGGTGTTCGCTTACTCGTGGCCGCTGGCGTTGTTGCTGAGCTTGGTGATTTAACGCGCTTCGACCATCCGCGTAAACTGATGAGCTACCTTGGCCTTGTACCAAGTGAACACTCGAGCGGGGGTAAAAGGCACATTGGCGCAATTACTAAATGCGGCAATGGTCGAGCAAGGCGCTTATTAGTCGAAGGTGCTCATAGTTACCGTCATGCTGCCAACATATCGACCGAGTTACAAAAACGACAAGAAGGTTTACCAAAACAGATTGTTGATATCGCATGGAAAGCACAATTAAGGCTCTGTAAACGTTATAAAAAGCTCATTAATAAAGGTAAGCATTACAACCTTGTTGTCACCGCCATTGCGCGAGAAATGATTGCCTATATCTGGGCAATTGCAAAACAAATTGTACTCTCTCCGATAAATCCTAAATTAAGATTATCTAGAGTACCTGCTTAATATGAACGAATTAGAGTTAATGCATTGGGTCAAGCATCGGGTGTGGCACAACCACCGACGGCGTTAGGATGGCAATGTTGCTACCGCAACATTGAACCACGAACATAGACTGAAGACAGGTGCCACGTCGAGTTAAGTAAGGTCTGCTCTGCTCATGAAAATGAGTAACCAACGAATACCAGCATGAAAACCGACGAAATTACTTGCTTCATCCTATGCGTTAACTCTCTCTAATTCGAGTTAAGAAATTATGGCTTAAAGTTAGGCAAGGATCAGTGTGTTTAACTTGACAGTGGGAGTCATACCAACGCTTCAAACACCGGCGCAGCTTGGCTGCGTCGGTGTGCTTTGACTGGTTAAGTTTCTTCTAGGGGCATCTCGCCGACCAGCGATTTTGTGCGCCACTCGAAATTCGACATATGTCGCGTGCATCTACATCTACAGATGTGTTAGCACCACACACGCGCTCATAATTGGCTACAGTGTCTGAGTGATAAAAAATAACACAGTCCATTGCTTGTCCGTCTGAACTCGTAACGGTTCTTGCTAGAGACGCGACACATTTGGGGTCGCTGTTGCATGTGTTATAACAGGTATCATTTAGTGTCTCGTTAGCCCTTTCCAAGCGAGTAACGCTAGCAATAAAGACCTCTTCAGCTTCAAAGAAAGCTAAGTCATCTCTGGTTACTATTTTCAAAAGTCCGTCATTAGGTGCGGTATTACAGCTCGTATAGCCATTAGCACCATCATCATACCAATTGGCACTCGTATTTTCATAAAGCTTGGTTAATGTGCCGCTAGGTGGAACAGCCGCGGCAGATGGGCAACCTTGAGGATATTGCCCGAGGTTTGCTAATGCTTCACAGATATGTTGATGGTTAAATTCAGCATCATGATTCTGTGATGTCGCTTGGGCAGCCTGGCAATCAGCGGCATTCCATTGGCCATCAAAATTTACATCCTCACTCTGATCATTTACTCGGTCACCATTGGTATCCCAGCAATTGATACCCGCCAACCCTGTAGCACCTGTAGGTCCAGCGGGTCCAGCGGGCCCAGCGGGCCCAGCGGATCCGATAGATCCATCGACCCCGGAAGGTCCATCAGGTCCAGTTTTGCCATCATCTCCGTCTAAAGGGCACCCAGATAGTAGGGCTGCGAAGGTGGTTACTAATATAATTCTATTTATTTGTATTTTCATAATGCCTCCATCGTTTAGATAGTAGCAAGTGTAGCAGGCGGAAAACTTAACGCCCTGTTAATGGGCAAAATTTAGTTGGCTATAATGTGAAGCAGAGCGAAACCAGCCAACTGAATTTTGTCCACTTTAAACCGTTTGTTAGGTTACGATTCACTCAATGTAAATATCTATTTCGTTACTTTTCTTGATCACTTTAAAAGTTTTACTTTTGGGATCATATTTTAAAATTGCGACTACAGGAATTTCCCCTAAAACCTTTTCAGATTCATCGTCTGTTTTAATCGCAATTCCCCAAAACAATAACTCGTTGTAGCCATCCTCATCGAGGTCTATCAGTTCGTTACGAAGTAAACCAGATTTAAAGTAGCTGCCATCATCGTGTTGATCGAATAAACGAACTAAAAACAAACCAGGTAAACTAAAACCTCCATTACCTTTGGAGGTTATGGAAAATTCTATTGGAACATTAATGTCATGGCGAATATTAAGTTCCTTGCGAATCTTAAGGTCTTCTGGATAGCTAGCATTAATTCTAGCTATGTCTGAATCTTCAATAATTTGAGACGCAAAACTATGCAAAGACAAAAATACAGCAAAAGCTAAAATTACTCTCATATTCTCGTAGTAACCTAACACCTCAAGCAGAAGCAACTTTTAAGCTGGCTAAAATTAGGAGCGCAGCGACGGGAGCCAGCTTAAAATTGTCCTGTTGACTTGGCTTGTTATGTTTATTGATTAAAGTACTCTTTTAATTTCTTGTAACTAACTATACGTGAATCTATATAGCCTATTGTACAATTCCTAACTGGTACTGACTCAATTTTATAAAATTCACTCGGTAATTCTATAATCGTAGATAAGCGAGGATCCTCTGTTTCTAGACTGATAGTCAAATTTTCTCTGTTTCGACCATAAAGTTTCCAAAACGATCTACCTATTACTGATTGCTTATATTTGCCATCTTCAGTCTTTTTTAAAAATAAAAGGTGGTAACCATGAATATCATATAAGGCACTACTAACAGTGCTTAAATGCCAACTTACATTAATTTCATTAGAGCTTTGAGAGCCTTTTAATAAATCAACTATTATTACCTTTGTCGTCCCATGACCATCATCGACTACTTCAATATTCTTAATTTTTACTAAAGCAACTATTTCAGAACCATCAACTAAACTTTCCCAAGTTACAGGTCCAATTTTTGCGTATAAAGCGGCTGGATAAAATAAGAATAAGAATATAATTAACCTAGTAGACACTTCCCCCTCCATAGAAACATAACGCCCGGCTCAACAAGCAAATTTTTGATGGTTACTTTTTTGCCACGCCAAAAAGATGACAGCGGAAATTTGTCTGGTGCTGCAGCTTATTAAGCCTTTATTGCAACAATGAACGTAATAATGGCGCACGATAATCATTGTCCTTCTCATTGAACTCGAGCCTTTTCTCAGAGAGATCAATGTTTATAAAAATCTCTGAATACAGTTCTTCCTCTCCGTCAGGATTGAAGAAGAACTTCATTTTGCAGGGTGAGACCTCAAGCTGTTCAGGATTGCATGCAAGCCCAACCACTTGGGCGTACACCTCATTTGAAACCGATGCACCACTTACGGTAGCTCCGTAGAGAGTAGCTAGTGATCTTATAAAGGCAACTGACTCCGCCCCGGTGTTCTTGAAGAATGCCTCTCCCCAATAAAAGGGATCATCAATACCTTCTACTGCTTGCGGGTTCCACGATGGCAACAGCTCGATTGCAAACCCAACTATATTGCCTTTCAGGTTGCCTTTAACGACAACTTCATATGAACCAGATTCGAGCTTCTTGGAGTTTGAAATTGTAAAGGTCAGATCGACAAAACCCTCTTCCTCTCCAACAACTACTTCTGGATAGTCTTTGGCGGAAGAAAAAATACTCCAAATCATTATTAGAATTCCTAAAACGTATTTCATATATGCGCCCCAGCCCGCTTTCTGGCGACATAATTTTTTGTTATGCGTAATCATTTTATTGAACCACCATGCGCCCATATGCCTACTTTATTACCCGATGGATCAACTAGCTCCAAAAAATCTCCAGCAATGTTGATTTCGAAAGAATAAACAACTCCAGTCTTTTCGAGAGTTTTTAGAATAGTTATTTGTTTATCGCCTATATGAATTCCAAACTCTGCGCATGGGCAAGAACCATCTAAATCTAAAATTAACTCTCCTGCTAAGCATATTAGCCTTGTGTCAGATTGAGCTTTAAATAAGGACAACGTCGTGCAATAAAACTCTTTGGTTTCCTTAAAGTTATTTGAGTTAAGCGTTAGATAAATCATTCGTTTATGATGCTTCCTTTGGCATATCTCCTTACTAATTGGCGCGTAAATGCTTGGCTAAAATCAGCGACAAAGGACCACCAGCTAAGCTTTAGACGTCCCACACATAATTGCCATGTTAGAAACCGCATTCTTCAAACCTGTTTATGAACTGCTCTAAGTCATTTTCGCACATATTAACAGAGTAATTTTCATCTACAATTAGTGCGTTAAACAACTCAATATTTCTATTTAATTCAATAACTAGCGAAGTTTGCTTTTGGACAGTAATTGAATGCCTAAAAATTCTATGTTTTTGATGAATATTCCCTGTTTGCCTGTTTTTAAGCAACTTTTTAAATTGAGTTAACGCTCTTTCGAAAAACATATACTTTCATCTAAATGCGGACCAGTATGTAGCATTAGTTCATATTCACCATTTTTCCTTTCATTTAAATAGAAATGTTTGTCTTCTTCTCGAACTCTAAACATCATAGGCTTCTACTCCCTTGCTCACCTGCACATATTGGAGAGAGCGGCTTTGTGTAAAAAAGAGCGCCACCGACAGACACAAACAAAACGAGCGTAGCAGTATGTGTCAGGTGCAGCAATTTATTAGCCATTTAAGTTTGACAATATAGTTTCTATATTCCCCTTCCATGCAGGGTAATCTTCTTCATTTTCTAGCCACAACTCATTTAGTTCTGACTCTTCGGATAAAACTCTCCGCAGGCTTTCAGAAATATTTGACTTTAAATCTTCAATTCCTTCTTTTCCTTGCTTCGATAGCCATTCGTCATAGCCTTCGGTATTATGATTATATTTTGTACCGTTTAATATGTAGTCCATTATAGAAGCAGCAACAATAACTTCGTGGCATTCATCGTATTCCAGATACTCCGCATCTTTATGGTTTTGTGCTTTTTTGATAAAGCTGAGAGCGTCTGTTTCCATAGCTTCATAAAGTAAGTCACAAGAAGTATCATCATCAAACACCCCCATTCCCCATGCACCCATATCATTTCTCCTTTGTTGATTTGAATTCAGCCAAAGCCTTTATGACCGGCAGACTGCTGCGAAACAGCGTTTAATCTGTCCAGCCAAGCAGTGGCGGTGGTTGATAAACTTGTTAGGTGACTGGCTACACATTTTTTATTACACCAAATTCATACTCATATGCCGCTCCACCCTCATTAAACATCCAACCTTCTTCGATAGCCCCTTTAATAATATTACGAATGATATTTGGGGTTATTTGAGTTTGATGGCTAGATAGCCAATTATCTGGCCGATCGATATTCAGAGTAACATATAAAACCTTGGGCATTTCACATTCCAATTCTTGAATACCTATGGTCATTGGGCTTTGAAATGCCCCCTGAGTGTAAGTTGGCTTTGAACGAATTAACCAACTGTATGTATGCCCTTCATACTCAATTTTTCTAATTCCTTTTTTAGGTAGTGCCATTCAACTTTTTCACCTTACGCCGTAATAAACGGCACAAAATACGAAGGAGCACAAGCCTGCTGTTTTGCGTCCTTTGGTTTAGATACTTGTTAGGTACAACTTACCCATCAAGGTTATTTAGGTCTTTACTATCATATTTATACAACTGGTTGAGTTTAACTTTTTTTAATAAACGCAACAGGCCTAAAATAGAAAACAATAAAGCTAAACCATAAAATATGAATGCAATAACACCAACAGATTGAAAGTCACTACATACTGCGCCATAACATCCATTTCTTGGAACACTCACGACAGATAAAATACCAAACGAAAAAGCTAGAATTATATATACGATTGATAATTTCATCTCTAACCTCTCGTTGTACCTAACTCTCAGCTCAACGGCAATAGCGCGGGGCTGTATATTTGTGAAAGCAAAAAATAACTTTTTAATAGTGCTCGCGTCTCGCACCTTTCTGCCAATGTCACGCTCAGGTATTAATAAATCTATTAGTAACAAATAACGTAAGGCATCGGCAACTCGTATTTTTAATTAGTCCTAAAGGTATTCAGAAAAAGAAAATGCGCTCGTCGCTCATTTTTTGAATATGGGAGCGAAATAACTACCTTTTATATTTATACAGCAACCTATACTAGTACCACACAAAACGTCTCATCTGCATTTTAATTTATCTAGTCAAGTGGTGACTTACACAGTTCATGATGCCTGAGGCGGTTACCAAACAACGAAGTGAGTCTATCTGTACCACCTGTTTTTTCATAAAACTCTTGTACTGTTATTTCTTTCTGTTCGTAGCTCATTAGCTGCCAAAAACCGTAAAAGCCTCTAAACCAAAAATAATAGAACACAGCTCCTACGCCTAATAAAAGATATACCGCTTTACCTGCTTTTTGTTTGTATTTTATGGCGCAATAAAAAAACCAAATACAACTTAATACAGCGACAATGGAAAACCCTAAAAAAGGTGTCACTACAGAGTTGGCATTATCCCAAAGCGAACTTAGACAGGTTGAATGCCAATTTAACTGCATAGAAAAAATTAACGTAATTTTAAAAAGGAAGTACAATAAAACAGTTGTAAATACAGCATATAAGATACCACTTTCCTTGCTTTGTTCTTTATTCAAACCTTTCACTTTCGAGTTATAAAAACCTTTTGAAACCATCATGAATTCAGCTAACACAGGTGAATGAACCTACCTCGCTCAAATGTTAACTAAACGACCTTTTAAAAATTACCACGCACTCTTTGTTGCTAGGCAAGGCTGAAGTGTTAAAAAGCTCTGGTTTGCATCAGCATCCCAAGGCCAAATACCACTAGTGGTAGGATACACCAACTGTAATGCTTCAAAATTGTCATTATTATACCAACAAGCTGAAAGCATAAACTCTTGTTTATTTTCTTGTGATACCTCACAGAAAGTAACATCAAAACCTTCTAAGAACCCCTCATAGAATTCACCAATTGAGAATTTCTCACCATTTTTTAAACGTCCTGCATAATTATTTACTATTGAGTGAGCTAGTTTGCTGTTTAAACCGATTATAATAAGTTCGGGTGCATCATATGTTTTACTGATACCTGTTGAATATGTAAAGTTGGGGCTCTCACCTTCAGGATCAAAAACTGATGTTACATAACACCCATATTGCTCAATGACTTGTAGGATTTTTTTCTCTGCTTCATTCATAGTTTAAACTAACTCCTTTTTCATAAAGCATTATTTAACGTAACGGCTGCTTTGTATTTATAACATCAATCAACTGTCGCTATTCTCTATTAGTCTTTACACTCAAAACTTTTAGAGTCGACTTTGGCGACGTTGTCTTTATTGCCACACTCTTTAATTGCCATCTCTGTGTGATTGTGCTCATTGTATTGTTTAGCAATTGCGCCAAGGCTTAGCACAATTACTAAAGCTATCACTATTTTTTTAACTTTAGACATAAACATTCCTTTGAAAATAAACTATTTAAATACAACCAGTTGCGCTTGCTATTTTTGATAAAACTAAATCATAGTGAAACCGATTTAACCATTCGAAAATGCAGCAAAATATTTTACAGCTCTGTTTAACTCTCGACGAAGAGCCATAAACTGGCCTTACCTTTTAACCCTTACAACAATGTTTTTTAGGAGTAATTTAATTTATATCATGCAAAATTTGCTATGGTTTCCTCGGCGGTGGGATAACTTCAGGAGGGCTTTCAACGAATAATAAATCATTGATATTTAGCTTTACTCTATTACCGCCACACATCACAAGGCCACCATCTTTGGTTGTTGAGTAATTTAAATAAATCTCGAAAGTGTTTACCAAGTTAGGGTTAATAACGATGTATGTTTCTTTAAAATCTGGGTAAATGTGAGCATCTTCAAATTTTAAGCTAACACTTTGCTCGTTCTCTTTGAACAAATTAATCTCTGTTAAGAAAAGATCACCATTTTTCTTAGGAACAAAAATTTCGTAAAGCCTTAGATTACTTTTCTCATTCCTTTCATCTGATTTTGCAAATGGTACTTTTTCAGCTTGCTCAGTATTTCCCATTCCTTGAGATGTAAAAGATACAAAAATGAATAAACACACTGCGAATAATTGTTTCATTGGCTTCCTTGTTGTTATGGCTTTCCAAACAAAATATGAACCCATAAAGGGCCTAGTAGAGGGTTCATGCGATTGCATATTTAGTCCTTTGAGAAATGATACGTGACATTTTGGCTCATCAACTATTATTGAAAAGGCTATAACAATGAAACCAGTCGTTACTCTTACCCCTAAACTTAATCAATAAGCGCCATCGAATTTAAATTGAAGTTATAAATAGAGAATGACTCACCTTCTTCTTTTAACGTGACGGTTATTTTTGCGTCACCATTAGTGTATGAAGCTGGAATTAAATAAGTAACATAAGTACCAGAACCACCTCCAGTGACAGCTTTAGAGCTAACATTTATAAATTCAAATTCACCTAGTTCTTTTAATTCGCCCAACTTTGAGAATGCACGCATGATTTTAGAAATATCTTCATCTGTGGCATTTTCAATTGATGATGGGGTCATATAGTTTTTGAGAGTTTGAGGGTCCCATTTAGAGATGTCTGTAATTGCTGAATTAAGGTAAGGAACGGCAGTTTCTTTGTAAGCAGAGGATTTATTCGCAGTCCAAATTGCTAAAAGTACAAATAAGCTAATTAACACTAAAAATGTTATACCAATTCCTTTAAGTATCTTTTTAACCATGATTTTTATTATTTTTCCTTGATTGAGTCACTTACGAATTTATCAGCTTTAGGTGTTTTAAGGTAGTACCCAATGTGACCCAATTTGTGTCGAAATTTTTTAAACACAAATTTTAGTTGCTTGTATCATCGCCAATATGCCCGTTCTTTCGCTCTTAACCTCAAGTAGCCCATACTTTAAGCAAATCTACTCGATCAGTTTTCAACTTATTTTACTCACCATGTATTAATGCTACTAAGCAAAAATATCCACCGCAAACTAACTCAGAGCAAAGATTTATTTGGTACAATTAGCCTTTGATATGGCTAACAGATAGGTTTTCCTTAATGCATCCGCGAAATCGCCACTTAAATGGCTACGACTTTACTTTGCTATGCAAAGATACTCCTGCCCTAACACCTTATATAACGCAAACGCCAGCGGGCACTGATACCATTGATTTCACCAATGCATTAGCGGTTAAAACCCTCAACCAAGCGTTATTAAAAAGCCATTATAAAATCGATTTTTGGGATTTGCCCGACAACACCCTTTGCCCACCGGTTCCTGGCAGAGTGGATTACATTCATCACTTGGCCGATTTATTATCAAACGATAACCAAGGTCATATTCCGACGGGTAAGCAAGTAAAAGTGCTTGATGTAGGCACGGGTGCAAATGTGATTTACCCGCTTACTGGTAATCACGAATATGGCTGGCACTTCACAGGCTCCGATATTGATGCCTTGTCTGTTAAAATTGCCAAACAAATCGTGCAATTCAACCGCCTCAAAATTAATGTTAAGCAGCAAAACAACGCCAATAAAATGTTTACTGGCGTGATATCGAATAAAGATGTTTTTCACCTAACTTTATGCAATCCACCGTTTCATGCCAGCGAGCAACAGGCCAAAGCAGGTACTGAGCGTAAATGGAAAAACCTAAACAAAGCGCCACAAAAAGCGCTTAATTTTGGTGGCCGTCAAAACGAGCTTTGGTGTGAAGGCGGTGAGCGCGAATTTATCAGTAAAATGTGTATTGAGAGCCAAGAGTTTGCAGAGCAATGTATTTGGTTTACATCACTTGTTTCTAAGTCTGACACTTTACCGCATGTAAAAAAGCTACTTAGCACACTTGATGTGAAAGAAGTAAAAGTTATAAAAATGGCACAAGGCCAAAAAATAAGTCGCTTTATTGCTTGGAGCTATTTTGACCAAGCCGACCGCGAAGCCATTCTTAACGAACTAGTATAAGGATAATAAGATGATCGACTTTCGTTCAGACACAGTTACAAAACCAACAGCAGCTATGCGCGCGGTAATGAATGACGCCCCTGTAGGCGACGATGTTTATGGTGACGACCCAAGCGTTAATCAGCTTGAACAATATGCTGTTGAGCGCCATGGCTTCGAAAGTGCTCTTTATTGTAGCTCTGGCACGCAAGCAAACTTACTAGCATTGATGGCACATTGTGAACGTGGCGACGAATACATTTGTGGTCAACAAGCACATAACTACAAATTTGAGGGTGGCGGTGCCGCTGTATTGGGTTCTATTCAACCACAACCAATTGAAAATAATGCCGATGGCAGTATAGATTTAAACAAAGTTGTGGCTGCAATTAAAGCTGATGACTTTCACTTCGCTAAAACCAAACTACTTAGCTTAGAAAACACCATTGGTGGCAAAGTTCTCCCGCTAAGTTATCTAAAAGAAGCCAGAGAGTGTGTTGATAAACATAACCTTGCTCTGCACTTAGACGGTGCCCGCGTGTATAACGCGGCGGTTAAGTTAGGTGTTGATATCACTGAGATCACCCAGTATTTTGATTCAGTTTCTATTTGCTTATCAAAAGGACTCGGCGCGCCGGTTGGCTCACTATTACTAGGTAGTAAAGCACTGATTGATAAAGCACGCCGCTGGCGTAAAGTACTCGGTGGTGGTATGCGCCAAGCGGGTATGCTGGCAGCCGCTGGCCAGTATGCACTTGAGCATCACGTAGCAAGGCTTGCTGAGGATCACGATAACGCGGCGTATTTAGCTGAGCAGTTAAACACGTTAACTGGTTTTGATACGTCAACTTTTCAAATCGATACCAATATTGTTTACGCAAATGTTGCCGAACATATCGATTTAAAAGCAGTGGCACATGCGTTAAAAGAGCAAAACATGCTGTTTTCACCGGGTAAACCCCTGCGTTTAGTGACCCACTTAGGCGTCACTAAGCAAGATATTGATAGTTTTATCTCGGTATTAGCGGCCGAGATTTAACGCTTCTTTATAATGTTTGCGGCACACCGATACATATCGGTCGTTGCCGCCAATTTCTACCTGATTACCGTCTGCAATCGCATTGCCATGCTCATCAGTACGTAGTACATGGTTAGCTTTACGACCGCAATGACACACTGTTTTTAACTCAATTAGTTTGTCTGCCCAGGCAAGTAGGTATTGTGAGCCACTAAATAACTCGCCTCTAAAATCGTTACGTAAGCCATAACACAGCACCGGAATACCAAGCTCATCAACCACATCTGTTAATTGCATTACTTGGTCTTTTGATAAAAACTGACACTCATCAACTAAAATACAATGGCGCTTTTGCTCTGCATTTAATGATTTGATCAATTCAAATACATCTTTATCTGCATCAAAAATATGCGCATCAGCCTGTAAACCAATACGTGAAGACACCTTGCCAACACCTGCTCTATCATCAATAGCCGCTGTTAAAATAACCGGTTCCATACCACGTTCGCGGTAGTTAAATGCAGATTGTAAAAGTGTGGTAGATTTGCCTGCATTCATTGCAGAATAATAAAAGTACAGCTGTGCCATGATGTTGCCCAAATTTTAAAGTCGCAATATGCTACCTTAATCGCGCGACAACATCATCTATTACCTTACTCTTATTACCTCAATCGTTGTCCCAGTAAAAGTGCTGTTTTATAACAAGCCTTCGTGTTTCAGTAACCACTCTTTTCTTTCAATGCCACCCGCATAGCCTGTGAGTTTACCGTTTGCGCCAATAATTCGATGGCACGGCACAATAATGCTAATTGGGTTTTTTCCATTTGCAGCGCCTACTGCACGCACTGCTTTTGGGTTATTAATCGCAAGTGCAATATCTTGGTAGCTTTTGCTTTGACCAAACTCAACATCCATCAGCGCACGCCAAACTTGCTTTTGAAAGTGAGTACCTTGGGTATCAAGGGGAACAGTAAAACGTGTACGCTCACCGTTAAAATATTCATTAAGCTCACTTATACACATTAAAATAGGTGTAAGGGTGTGCTCATCAACAACCTCTGTTTGCATTGCAACCACCGGGTAAAAGCCAACGTAGCTGACGCCTTTTGATGTACTTTGAATGGTAATATCGCCAATGGGGCTTGGCATAATAACTTGTTGCATACTCATAATTGTTGCCATAGTTGAAAAGTTAAATAAGAGCGAAATGGCGCGCAGTGCTCACTGTTAAATTCGCTTATTCCAGCGAGGGCTTTTTTAACCCCTAAGTCGCCCGCCAATAGAATATCGGGGTGGCTTTGACCGCGTAGTTTGGCGTAATTAACTGTCCACGGGCCAATGCCTTTGAGCTCTAACCAATTATCAAGCTCTTGATTATCTGGGTTTTGCTGACAATAAGCACTCAAACGTCTTAGCGCATCTTTACGTGATTGTGGCATTTTAAAAAAATCGAGTTCAGAATTGGCAACCCATTCAGGGCTTGGAAAGTAGTGGTTATTACTTTGCTGATTAAACTCACTTACAAGCTGTGTAACGAGATTGTGAGCCGCAGTAACACTCACTTGCTGACCAAGTACGGCTCGTATGCCCGCTTCATAGTCTGACCAAATTCCCGGTAAACGCAGCCCAACACACAGTGGCATCGCGCCTTTAAGCTCTGCATGTAAATGCTGTTCGATGGTGTGCGTGTCGGCGTCTAAATCAAGCACACGACGAATGTTATGGATCACTTGCTGTAAATAGCGGGTGTTATCGATATCAATTGCCACTTTAAAATGGTTTTTATGCTCAACAAAATGCGCTGTGAATTGCCCTTGGCAATATTTATCTTTAAAAGTGCGACCATAGCTCGTTGCGCTCAACCACTCTAGGCCACTGATTAAACGGCGCTGCAAAAAGTCATGGAGTGCTTGCCAGTTATAAGGCGGCCTAAATGCCAGTGTTAGAGTTAATGTTGAGGCTGGTTTTTTATCTGACTTGCGTAACTTTGAAGGAGCGATATTTAACTGCTTTAAAAAAGCATCGTTAAAACGACGAATACTATTAAAACCAGAAGCAAATGCGATATCTGCTACCGATAAATCTGTTTGTTGTAAAAGCTGCTTGGCAAAATTGCACTGGTTAAATAATCGATATTGGGTGATCGACAGTCCAAAATGTTGATTAAACAAACGGCGTAAATAGCGGCTCGACACGCCGAGTCTGTCGGCTAAAACCTCACAGTCGTAGGCCTCACCTTTATCAATCAGTTGTTTGGCGCGTAATGCGGTGGTTTTAGTACCTAACCAAGCAGGGCTATTCGGTGCACTATCTGGGCGACAGCGAATGCAGGGCCGAAAACCATCTTGAGCAGCTAAATGCGCGTATTGGTAATACTCAACATTCTTTTCTTGTGCCGTTGGTGCGGGGCAAATGGGTCTGCAATAAATGCCAGTACTTTTTACCGCCACAAAAAACACCCCATCAAAGCGTGGGTCGCGGCTTTGCCTTGCAGTTTGCCATTGTTGGCTAGTCATAATTTTTCTCGTTACACGCTAATACCGTTAGATTAACTGAATATTATTTTTTGACTAGCCAGTTTCGGACCTTAACTGTTTAAACAGCTATTTAATTGCGGCTAAATATCGGCGCTCAACTTCTGGCCAGTTGATCACTTCATAAAATGCTGCAATATATTCTGGACGACGATTTTGATACTTCAAGTAATATGCATGCTCCCACACATCAAGCCCTAAAATAGGCGTGTGATTTTTCATCAGTGGGCTATCTTGATTGAGGCTACTTTCAACGACCAATTGGTTATTTTCATCAACACATAACCACGCCCAGCCACTGCCAAAGCGACTTACCGCGGCATTAGTAAATTGCTCTTTAAATGCGTCAAAGCTACCAAATGTATCAACAATGGCGGTATTTAACTCTGTACTTGGCGTACCGCCGCCATTAGGTGACATAACCTGCCAAAATAATGAGTGATTATGATGGCCACCCACATGCTCTTGTACTGCTTTTTGTAAAGACTCAGGCATTGATGAAATAGTGCGTAGTAATGTTTCAGCATCTTGCTCAGAGTAATGACTACCCTCAAGTGCAGCATTCGCTTTATTGATATAGGTTTGATGATGCAAGGTGTGATGTATTTCCATGGTTTTCGCATCAATGTGCGGTTCAAGTGCATCATAGTCATACGCTAAATCGGGTAATGTAAAAGGCATACTGATTCCTTATCGTTAATGTAATAACTGCGTTTTATGGGGATGGTCAGCTAATAGCTGGTTGATTCGGTTAATGAGTGTCGGAAATGCCGATGCCATGCTGGCAAATTTAACCAGCTCATAATAGGTTTTATGATGATGGTGCAGCACCAAGGTGCGAACTTGCTGCTCAGGGTGATTTAATAGCACGCTTAATCGTTGATGAGCATGGCAAAGCCAGGTGCAGGCTTTATCGGGTTTTTGCATGACTTTAAAGGTGTCGGCAAGATTCAAAGTGGCAACAACAAATGCTGCAATACAATGCTCTAACGAGCGAGTAACCGACTGGTTGATTGGAATATTAGAAAACTGTGCGAGTAGTGTTTCGGCGTAGCTACTCGCAACCGTGTAATGATCACGCGCAGTAATAAGCTCGCCAGATTCAAATGCTAAGTTGCCTTGATAAATTACACTTTGCCAAGGGGCAAGCGCGTCATCAATGGCGTTCGAAGTTAACTGTGTGTGGCGTGTTGTTTGAGCCATAAAAATCACTTGCACTTATACCAATCATTCTATGTGTATTTAAACTACACACAGAAAAGATTAAATGCAAATGATTTTTATTTATATTGCTATTTGCTAATTTTAAGCTATAACATTACTTATTGATGCGCAAAGTCGATAAGCTCTTGGCCTGTTAGGCGGTAAATAATCCATTCGTTTTGCGGTTTAGCACCAATGCTGTCGTAAAAATCAATGGCTGGTTTATTCCAATCAAGTACCACCCACTCAAAACGACCACAGTCTTTTTCGAGTGCTTGCTTAGCAAGATATTGCATAATTTGCTTACCAGCGCCTTTACCACGGCTGTCAGCACTGACGTAAAGATCTTCTAAATACAAACCATTTTTACCAAGCCATGTTGAGTAATTATAAAAATACACAGCAAAACCAATTGGTGTGTCGCCCTCTAAACAAATGACACTATGCGCCGTTGCGCCTTCACTGAACAACGTTTTTAAAATAGCTTGCTCATCTGTTTTAACTGCGTCGGGTTCTTTTTCGTAAATAGCAAGTTCGGTAATAAAATGTAGGATTGTTGCAGCATCACTCGCGACTGCCGGACGAATTGTAATTGCGTTACTCACTCTGTATTCCTTTTTTACATCATTATTGTAACGCCCAGTTTATAAGGGCTTTAGCATGGTGTAAACGCCCTTTACAGAAATACACGGCATTAAAAAGGGGCTACTAAAAGTTAGCCCCATTATGCTTTATTTACTCATCGACTTATAAAGTACCGGAAGTACAAATAAAGTTAAGAAGGTTGCACTGACCAATCCGCCAACAATAACCGTGGCAAGGGGCTTTTGTATTTCGGCGCCTATTCCTGTGCTTAGGAGCATTGGAATTAGCCCAAGCATTGAAGTAAGTGCGGTCATGAGTACGGGTCTTAGTCTTGAAACAGCGCCTTCAAATACTGCTTTATCTTTGCTATCTCCTGCACTAATCCGCTGATTAATGCTTTCGACCATCACCACACCATTCAAGACCGCCACGCCAAATAGTGTAATAAACCCTACCGAACTGGGTACAGATAAGTATTGCCCAGAGACATATAATGCAATAACCCCACCAATTACAGCCAAGGGAACGTTGACAAGAATAAGCACCACTTGCGATAGGTTACTAAAAGCAAAATAAAGCAATAATGCAATCAGTAACAAGGCCACTGGCACGACTATCATTAGCCGCTTTTGTGCCCGTTGTTGGTTTTCGAACTGACCGCCAATCGCCAAACTGTAACCACTAGGTAGCTGCATTTTATCGGCAATGGCAGCGCGAATATCTGCAACTACAGAGCCCATATCTCGCCCCTGCACATTCGCTTGAATAACCACCCGTCTTTGAACATCATCACGACGAACTTGTGGAGCACCAGACTCAATTTGTACATCGGCTACATCCCCCACCCTTACAACGGCACCCGTGGGGGTTTGCAATCTAAGATCAGCAATCACATTTGGGTTTTGCCGAAAGCTTTTTGCTATACGCACATAAATATCATAGCGCTCATTGGCATTAATGATTTGCCCTGCGGATTGCCCGCCAATACCGTGCTGAACTACATCCATCAAATCAGCCACCGATAAACCAAAACGCGACAGGGCCAAACGGTTAGGTTTAACTATCAGCTGTGCTTCACCGCCTATTTGCTCCATCGCGACATCTTTAGCGCCAGGTATTTGCTGAACTAACTGCTCAATTTGTTGGCCTTTTTCAGTTAAAACGGCTAAGTCACTACCGAATAACTTAATGGCCAATTGCGCTTTAACACCGGATAAAAGCTCATCTACTCGGGTTGCTATAGGCTGTGAAAAGTTAAACAAGAGCCCTGGGAATTGCTCAAGCTTAGCTTCCATTAGCTGCTGTAATTCGACCCGCGTTTTCGCGTTTACCCATTGCTCGTGTGGCTTTAGGCCTAAATAGATCTCAATGTTGTTAACTGGTTCAGGATCTCCCCCGACTTCAGCCCTACCGATTCGGCTCAGCGCATATTCAACCTCACTAAATTCAAGCAACATGGCTTCAAGCTTTGGTGCAACGGAGATTGCCGTATCAAGACTTGCAGATGGAGCAAGTGTCACACGTAGGTTAATAGTGCCTTCTTCAAGCTCTGGCACAAATTCCGTACCCAGCCTAGGTAGCATAACGGCCGCTACAATCAGTAATAACCCTGCTATAGCTAAAACGCTACGCTTAGCCTGCAATGCTTTTTGTAAAGCCCGTTGATAAAGCATATCGATAGGTTTTAACAAAGTACTTTGTTTTACTGTCACACCCTTAGCAAATAAGTACACACACAGAGCTGGCACTACAACCAAGGCAACGATCACAGCGCTAATAATCGCCAACATAATACTTACAGCCATTGGCTGAAATAACTTCGCCTCAACGCCTTCAAAGCTAAACAGCGGTAAAAATACCGTTAGTATGATCAAAGAGGCAAAAAAGATGGGCCGTGCGACTTCTTTTGCAGCAATAGCAACCAGCTCCGAAGGATGCTTATGTTGATTATGCTTAAGCCCTAAGTGCCTAAATACATTCTCAACCATCACAACAGAGCCATCTACCAGCATACCGATTGCAACAGCAATCCCACCTAACGACATTAAGTTTGCCGACAAGCCAAGCCATGCCATTACACTCAATGCTAAGCCAATCGAGATAGGGATTGACAGTAACACCAAAAATGTTGCTCTTAAATCCAACAAAAATAGCACTAATACAATGATAATAAATACAAAAGCTAGAAGCAGTGCATCAATAACCGTTTGTACCGCTTGGCTAATAAGCTCTGCTTGGTCGTAAATGGCTTTAAATTCAACCCCCTTTGGCAGTGCTTGATTTATCATCTCGATACGCGCGTTAATGCCATCAATCGCTTGCTTGGTATTAGCGCCCATTCTTTTCAGCACGATACCAGTCACCACTTCACCACGATTGACTATTTCGCCTTGTTCATTGCGTTTAGATAAGGTGACAGCGCCTTGGCGAATTTCACTACCAAGCTCAACATTCGCAACATCAGCCACTTTAACGACTGTACCATCAATGGTTTTGATAGGTGTTTGCGCAATCTCAGCAAGCCCTTTTTCGCCAGGGGTAAACCAACCTGTACCACGAATAACAAGCTGCTCTTGGCCACGGTTCATATACCAGCCACCCACATTACTGTTGTTAGCATCTAGTGCGTTACTAACATCTTGCTGTGTTAAGTCATAAGCAAGTAACTTATTGGGGTTTATGTTCACTTGATACTGCTTTACCTCACCGCCAAATGACAGGATATCGGTCACACCATCAATGGGTAATATAAGTAATTTAACCACCCAATCATTTAAACTACGCAGTGCCATGCTATCTATCTTGGCATCTGGCTTTGCTTCAAGTAAATACTGATAGACTTGTCCAAGTCCTGATGTATTAGGGCCCATGGTTGGCATACCCACACCATCTGGGATCAACTCTTTAGCAGACTGCAAACGTTCAAAAACCAGTTGCCTAGCAAAGTAAATATCAACACCTTCTTTAAACACCACAGTGACGCCAGATAACCCCGTTTTAGAAATAGAACGCACCTGCTCTACATCGGGCAGTGCATACATAACCGCTTCTATCGGGTAAGTTATCAGTTGCTCTACTTCTTCAGCCGCAAGCCCTGGCGCTTCGGTATTCACCGCAACTTGCACATTCGTCACATCAGGAAAGGCATCTAAATTAAGCTTTGGGATCATAAATGCACTCACTGCAATCGCTGCAAGTAAGGCCAATACAACCAGTAGCCGGTTCTTTATTACCGCCTCTATTAATAAATTAAACATGCGTCACCTCTAGTGGTTATGCGGATCAAATCCGCCTTTAGCTAGATGTGATGCAATAAAAAAAGCACCTTGGGTGACAACTTCAACCCCGGCTTTAATATCTACCACCTCACGATAATCACCAAAGCTTCTGCCAAGGGTTACTTCTTGGGCAACAAAGCCGCCATCGTCATCAACGACAAATAACTGCCAATCACCATCTGCACTGCGTGTTAATGCATTTTCAGGTACAGCAAGTACCGCTTGATCTGTTTCAAAATGAAAATACACATCCGCAAACATGCCTGGATGCAAACTATGCTGCGTGTTTTTTACCTCGAGCCTAACGGTTCGTGAGCGTGTTTGTTCATCAATGGTATGTGCTTCTTGAATAACCGTTGCTTGATAGCGATTGCCGTTAACTTCTAACAGCGCCGTAGAGCCGTTACTGATAGTACGGTCTTGATTAGCTGAAAGCTGAGCAGCAACCCAAAGCGCAGATTCATCGGCTATTAGCATCAGCTCAATCCCCGAATCAACTCGCTGACCTTGGGCAAAGTTATCGGTTAAAACAGCCCCCGATGTTTGTGCAAACAAGGTGTATTCACCGAGTTTTTCTGGGCTTATGGTGAGTGTTTGTGCAATAGCTTGTTTTGATAAACCAAAGGCAACTAACCGGCTATAAGCCACTTCATACTCGGCTTTGGCAGTTAAGATTTGTTTTTCGCTGACTGTGCCCGCGGTCATTTTAGTAACACGTTGCCACTGTGCTTCTGCTAATCTAAATTCAGTTTGCTGGCTGGCTACTTCGCCACTAAATAAAGTAACTAAAGAGTCTCCTTTATTTACATGCTGCCCTAATAAGGCATGGCGCTTTACAACAATTGAATCAACACGCGGTGACACCACATAACTGGCGTAGCCATTGGCTTTAATTTCGCCCGGTGCATACAAGGTTTGATTGTGTTTTTTCAACACAAGGCGCTCAACCTTGATATTAGCTAGTTGCTGTTGCTGCTCAGTTAAACTGACTTCATTAGCATGTTCAGCTTGCTCATTTTCTTGATGGTTATGCGCTTGCTCTGTCGCATAAATATTTGTCACAGTCATATAGCATACGCACAGCAATGCGTAACGCATAAAATTTCTTAAATACATAGAGTGTCTCTTACTTAAAATGGGCCAAGCCCAAAAAATCTAAAAAGGGTTTTGGATTAAGTAAGAGCTAAAATAGGTGGGCGATGAAGCGGTGCTAAGTCAGCCGATTTGAAATTTAAATCAAATGATTCAATTTTAGTAAAGTAGATATCAGTAGGTTCAGATAATTGCAGCGAATCAACAAACGCAGGGCTGTGACAAACATGACAATGGCCTTTTTCGGCTGAGTCAGACAACTGTTTGTTAAGCTCGGCATGCTCTGATTGATGTAACTGGTGATCGCCATTGGTAGTGCAATGGGCTTCAAGGTCAATTTCTTCTGATAGCAGTACCGAGGTGTGATTAAACGCAGCATTATGATCGGCCACATCAAAGCTATCCAGCAGTGGCTGGAGCAATAATACGCTAATCAAAATAATAAATGCAGCTTTCACATTAAACCTAAAAATTGGTACAACGGCGCTAAATTAACAAATCCACCCGCATTTGAACAGTAAATTATAATCTGTACACGAACAAATCATTACAAACATTTCAATACCACGGCACGCATGGTATAAAAATAAAGCAAATCAATAACTAGGTATTTTTATGGGACACGGACACCACCACCATCATCACGATACAAATAACCAAAGCACCCACCAACTCATGCTGGCAGTTGCAATCAATGTGTTATTAACGGTCGCTCAGGTGATTGGCGGCCTTGTTTCTGGCAGCTTATCGTTAATTGCTGATGCACTGCATAATTTGAGTGATGCCTCGTCGTTATTCATTGCCCTAATTGCCCGAAAAATTGGCGCCAAACCTGCCAACGCTCGTTATCAATACGGCTACAAACGCGCTGAAATTTTAGCAACCCTATTTAACAGCTTAAGTTTAATTGTGATTGGTGGTTACCTAATTATTGAAGCTATCTCCAACTATTTAAACCCTGAGCCCATTGATGGTTGGATCATCATTTGGGTCGCTGGGTTTGCGCTCATTATTGACCTTGTCACCGCCCTCTTAACATACAAAGCAGGTGCTAAAGACAGTATGAATATTCGTGCTGCGTTTATACATAATGTGTCTGATGCATTAGCTTCAGTGGTGGTGATCATAGCTGGTACCTTAATTATTCTTTATCAATGGTATATTGTTGATTTAATTGCCACTATGCTGATTTCTGTGTATGTCATTTACCATGGTATTTTGCTATTAATGGCGAGCAGTAAAATTTTGATGCAAGCAGCCCCTGATAATTTTGCTTTAACAGCAGCTATTACGGAGCTGAAAGCCCAATTTGCCATCACTAATATTGATTACCTCAAAACGTGGCAAATAGATGATCATCACGTTCATTGCGAGCTCAAGTTTAGTGCCAATCACAATATCAATAACGATGAAATACGTCACTTTTTACATGATAACTTTGCAATTGAAAGCTGCACCATTGAACAAGTTTTAGTGTAAATGTTACGCGTTATCATTTACTATTCAGTTTTGTTTTAACAGCAAACTGAAGGAACAAACCTTGTTGAAGTTGTGGTTACGTCGTACGCATTTATTGCTTGCCTTAGTAAGTGGTTTATTTTTGATTTGTTTAAGTTTGACCGGTGCGTTGCTTATTTACGCAAAAGACATTCAATACCTTACTCAAAGCGATAAATGGACTGTAACACCTGCGGCTTCAGCACTTGATTTTGATGACCTCATAAAACATGTTTCAGCTTCGACTAAACAACCAGTTACCCTGTTAATGCCTGAGCAGCGCGGTGATCTTGCCTGGCAATTACAGTTGGCAAACAACCGCTATGTCAGTGTTAATCCATACAACGGTCAAGTGTTACATGAGTACGATTACTACACTACGATTTATGGCTTTACCATGGCTTTGCACCGCTGGCTACTTTATGAAGATGGCGATAAAAACCGCCCCCTAAGAAACTGGGTATCAGTGTGTGCGCTTATTCTTATTATTGAAATTCTGCTCGGCTTTTATATTTGGGTTAAGCCAAAAAATCGCATCAAACGCATGGCTATTAAGCGTAAAGCAAAATTTAGAGTGCTGATGTATCAGCTACATACCGTTCTGGGTGTGTATTTTTTAATTCCTCTCATCTTAATTGCTTACACAGGTATGGCGTTTAACTGGAAAGAACAAACCAAAGCCGTATTAGAATTTGTGATGCAAGGCACAGTTGAAGATAGACCTAAACCACCAGCCGTTATTCCCCCTTTAACGGATACGCCTTTTCAGGTGCAAAAAGCGTTTGATAACGCACAAACTGTATTTCCTGAGGGTAAATTATTTAGAATTTATTTACCGAAAAAACCAACTGACAACATTGGTTTTAGAATAGAGAACCCGGGTGAAAGCCATGCCTATAGTTGGGTATGGGCAAACCCATATTCAGCAGATATTGTTGCAAGCTATGATGCCAGCCAAAGCTCATGGACCACGCAAACATGGAACTTTAAATATAAGTTTCATATTGGTGATTTTGCAGGCCCTATCGTGCAATTACTGTGGTTACTATTGGCTTTGTCACCGTTATTTTTCACGATTTCAGGTGTTTACTTTTGGTACAAACGGCATTACAAATAAACAATCATTACTGAAAATGACATTCGCCATGAATAGAGAGCTTAAACATGCCTTTAACACCGAAATGATATTGGCTAAAACGAGTTATGAGAAAGCAGATTACACAACCGCTTTTTATCACTTAGAGCGAGCTCATATTCTGGGTCAAAGATATATCATTGCGCATACTTACTCACATTGGTGGATGTGTAAAATTGTTTTTAAAACCCATAATGCCAAGGAAATAATTGGTCAGTTTGCTCGCATGGCTGCTTCAATTGTGTTTTCACGTATTTGGGTTCCTCTCGGTAACACCGGCGGCACTGATGTTAGCCCTTTCAAACCAATGCCTATACCTGATGACTTGAAACGGTTTTTAAGCTAAAGCCGCTTTAATCTGCAGTTACTTGTTAGCTATTAAACACGACAATCCCCCTATTTATCATGACTATCCATTTAAGCCCTTTGGCTTAAGCAAGCAAATACAAATGGCTAAAATCTGCCAAGTCATTATTGCAAATAATTATCATTAGCCTTGCCTTTACACTTCTTTACATTTAGACTGCCGCACAATTACATAATAAATACCGATTTAACAAGGACAAGCATGTTAAAAACTTCACTGACTCTGGTCGCTCTTGCAATTAGCAGCCAGGCATTTGCTGATGATGCCATCAATAAAAAACTCACCGCAGAAGAAATGGAACACGTTGTTGTATCCGGCAGCCGCGTATTTGAAAGCATTGATGAAGTACCCGCTTCCGTCACGATTATTAGCCAAAAGCAAATTGAAGAGCATTTAAAAGTTAATCCAGAACTACAAAGCTTACTTGCGCAAATGGTACCAGGCCTTGCACCAGATACAGGTAGTTCGAGTAATACAGGTCAGAGTTTGCGTGGCCGTGCACCACTTGTGATGATTGATGGTGTGCCACAATCTACACCGCTCAGAAACGGCTCGTTAGGAGTTAAAACACTCGACCCAAGCGCCATTGCGCGTATCGAAGTGATCAAAGGGGCGACCTCTGTTTATGGTAATGGCGCATCGGGCGGTATTATTAACTACATCACAAAGCAGGCTACAAGTGATGGTCAGCCAGAAGGTGAGATCAGCCTATCGTCACGCTTTAGTGCAGTTAAGTTAGAAGAAAGCGCCGGTGCGCGAGTCTCTGCGGCAATTAATGGTCGTGCTGATAAAATTAGCTATTTATTTACCGCAAGTTACGAAGAAAATGGCGTTCAACGTGACGCCGAAGGCGATATTCTTGGTTTACAGTACGGTTTATCTGATGCAGTAACAGAAAATTACTTCACCAAACTTGGTTATGATTTTGACGATGAGAAGCAACTGCAATTTAGCTATAACTACTTTAGCTCTCAACAAAAAACCGATTTAGGGGATGTTGTAGGGGATCTTAATGATGGCGAAAAAACCTATGCCATTCATGTACCTAAAGAGCTGCAAAAGCAAGGTAAACCACAAGGCCCAGATGGTAACGAAAACATTACCTTAAAATACACAGATTATGCCCTGTTTACTAATACCCAAATGACGCTCGACCTTTACATGCAAGACATCGAGAATGTGTTTTTCTTTTCTACAAACTTAGCTAACCCAGACGAAGGCTACGAAGGCGGCCAATCAATTATTCGCTCTGAAAAGAAAGGGGCACGCGCTACCTTCAATACCCTTGTTGATTTTGACAATGTTGAAGCCACCTTCATTTATGGCCTAGATGCTCTAAATGATGTGACTTCTCAACCACTTGTAGATGGCCGTGTTTGGGTACCAGAAATGGATATGGAAAGTCTTGCTGGCTTTTTACAAACAAAATGGGTAATCGATAATGATTTAGTTATTAAAGCAGGTGTGCGCCAAGAGAGCATTGATTTAACCGTTGATGACTACGAAACGTTAAAGCTTTGCCGCTCTGAAACACAGTGCTCAGTGCCGCTTAGTGTAAAAGGTGACACCATAGATTACGATGCAACTACTTATAACGTGGGTGTGAAATACAATTTACTTGAGGCTTTCAGCCCGTTTGCCAATTACTCACAAGGGTCTGATATCTCAGATATTGGCCGCCTATTACGTGCTGCAACGGTAAACGATATTGGTTTAATTCAAACAGAAGCATCAATCATCGATAACTATGAAATTGGTTTTACCTCACAGTTTGATGACATACGTTTTGAATTTGCAGCCTATCGCAGCACATCAGAATTTGGCACCACGAATAGCTTTAATGAAGTAACCGGTGTTTATGAGCCGGTACGTGCACCGCAAGAGATTTGGGGTTACGAAACACTAGTCGATTATAAAATTAACCCAACTCTAAAACTGGTTGCAACTTACAGCTATGTTGAAGGCAAAAACACCGAAGACGACATTTACTTAGGCTCGCGCCAAATAAGCCCACCTAAAGGCACTGCTAACCTAAACTGGCAACCTAATGATGAATTATCACTGACGGTAAGTTATTTATATGTGGGTTCTCGCAAACGCTTTGAACCAAATGCAGACGGCGACTATGTTGGCGACCAAGGACCAATTAGCAGTTACAACCTATTTAACCTAAGCGGTCGTTATAACTTTAGCAAAAACTGGCAAGCGTTTATGGGGGTTGAAAATCTATTTAACAATGATTACTACCCTGCCCGTGCCCAGTCATACACCTACGGTGGCTATAACATTAAAGGCTTAGGTACCACTGTTACACTTGGTGCAACTTATAGCTTCTAAATTACTTTAATGAAGAACAACAAGCCCTTCTTAGTAAGGGCTTTTTTCATTTAAGAATAGAAACGATAGATTGTTCATTTATCAACCATTAACGCAAACTTAAACGAGAATCACACTCAATAGTAAACAACTGATTTACAAGGAAAAAGTTTGCAATCTTGTTTTTATATACTACAATTACCGCAACTTGGAATTCGAGGACAGCATTATGAAAGGTAACCAAAAAGTCATCGATAGTTTTAACAAACTACTCGCAAACGAATTAGCCGCTATAGATCAATACTTTATTCATTCTCGTATGTATGATGATTGGGGCCTAAATAAGCTGTATGAGCGTCTTAACCACGAAATGGAAGAAGAAAAAGATCACGCTGATTGGTTGATCAAACGTATTCTATTTTTAGAAGGCGTACCAAACATGACTAAACGTCGTGATCTATTAATTGGTACCGACGTAAAAAGCATGATGCAAAATGATTTAACACTTGAGCTAGAAGTCGTTGACTGCGTTAAAGAAGCAATTGCTATCTGTGAAGAAGAAAAAGACTATCAGTCACGCGAAGTGCTTGAAAAGCTATTATTTGATACAGAAGAAGATCATGTTTACTGGTTAGAACAACAGCTTGGTCTAATCGACAAAATTGGTAGCCAAAACTACCATCAATCTCAAATGGGCGAATAGAGGCTAATTGTATGAAAGGCGATAAAAGCGTCATTGCTGCACTTAATAAAGTATTAGCGAATGAATTAGTAGGTATTAACCAATACTTTTTACACGCTCGTATGTTTAAAGATTTTGGCTTTTCAAAATTAGATAAAGCTGATTACAAAGTATCTATTCAAAAAATGAAAAACGCCGACCGTTTAATTGAGCGTATTTTGTTTTTAGAAGGTTTACCAAACTTACAAGATTTAGGTCGCCTACGTATTGGTGAAAACTCTGAAGAAATGATCGGAGCGAATATGAGCTTTGAACTTGATTCATTACCTGATCTTAAAGCGGCAATTAAACTTGCTGAAGAGAAAAAAGATTACATCAGCCGTGAAGCGCTAGATAACATCTTAGATGAGCAAGAAGAACAGATTGATTGGCTTGAAACACAGCAGCAGTTAATCAAAACCGCAGGGCTTGAGAATTACCTGCAATCTCAAATGTAATTTGCTAAAACTTAAAAAAGCAGCCTAGGCTGCTTTTTTTATAGCTAAAATTTGTGCTTAATCGTCTTCGCGATCAATGATTGACACTTTATTACTTAAAATTAAGGAGTTAGGAATTAAATGCACCGCTCCCTCGCCTTTAATTGTGATATAGCGCAGATTAAGGTCGATAACAATGCCCTTTGAATTACTCACTTCAATGTAATTACCAAGCTTAATGGGCTTATAAAGCACAATCATCACACCTGCTACTAGGTTTGAAATAGCATCTTTCAGCGCAAAACCCAATGCAAAGCCTGTTAGGCCTAAGCCGGCAACTAATGCGGCTACGTCAAAACCCAGTTTCGATAACGCAAGCACAATACCAATAAATAATAAAATAGCGCGTCGCGAGTTAGAAATAAGCCGAAAAGTTTCAAGAGCGGTTGAATCAAAGCGACGTTGAAACTGTTTAATAGCACGGTCAATAATAAGGCTTGCTATGTAAAAAGCAGCAAGCACTAAAAATGCTTGAATAAGTTGGCTAGTCATAAGGTTTTCAAGTAAAAATAAAGCCCATCATAGGCTTAAAATTGTATGAGGCAAACTATTATTGCCTTTCAAACACACAAGAAACATCAGGTTTACTCAGTGTATAAGTGATATTGCCATTGTCTTTAAAACGCAGGTCTTCTGTTGTTGAACCGTTATCGTCTTCATTATCACAACGAAAATATCGCTTGGTTCTAACAATGCCATTTACAAAGTACTTCAGTTTAGAACTGACAACGCAAAAGTTAGGTATCTTCTTTACCTGCGTCCCGTTATGCAAATCACTAAAGTCGATTAACGTTCCTAAGCTAAAGCCTTTCGTTGGTTCTTTTATCAATGAAAAGGATGCGTTTTGACACACCGCATCACTACCCTCTTTTGCTTTGTAGTCACCTTGTTTGTCTTTTATCAGAGCCAAAAACTGTGTTTTATTGCTCGGCTTTACATCCAGCAGAGCGCTAGCAATTGACGAAGTTGATAGTAAAAAAGCCACTAAACAAAAGTAATATCTCATTGAAAATCCATAAACTTATAGACACTTTACTAGCATAGCATGCTGATTAAGATTGGTGAATTTATAACGTAATAGTGAATACGACTAAAACATGAATTTGGCTCTATATTATGAACTTTGCATAGGCAACCAATCTGTTTATATGCTATAAATTTTAATGATGATAATTTTTGGAGGGAATCAAATGAAAATAGTCAAACTTATCGCTTTAACCACATTTTTAGCCTTAACCAGCGCACAAAGCCTAGCAAGTGATGACGACTGGAAAACGATTGCTGAGAAAAAAGTCAGCTACAAAAGCGAAACCGATACCGTTAATCCTATCACCAGCAGCAACTACAGCCATATTAAAATCAAATGCACTCATGGCACGGTGAATCTTAAAAAAATTAAAGTCGTTATGAACAACGGTGAAGAAAAAGTATTTGATAACCTTGGTGTTTTAACCAAAGGAATGTCATCACGTAGCTTAAGTTTGCCAGACAAGAACGACGCCAAACTCGATAAAATCAAACTGGAATATGAATCGGTAGGCAGCACAGCCCTTAGTATGGCAGGTGTAACTGAAAAAGCCGAAGTTGAAATTCTCGCGAAAAAAGCAAAGAAAGAAGATTAAAGTTGCGAGTCATTGATTTTTGAGCCTATATAGTTTCACAAGTAGCGGCGTCTATCCGCCGCGACTATTTAAAAACAAACGCGCGAAACAAGTTTCACGCCTACGTTAGAAAACATTAGGCACTAGGGTTTAGGCTCTGGGACGCGATGTAAAGTCGCTGCTACTTGTTATGCGTTAAAACGCCTATTACTAACTTGCAACTCGCTAACTTTACCCTTTCTCCTCGAAACTCGCTAACTTTCCTCTTGTAATTCGTATCTCGCTAATTCTCTCAACGCTTATAAAGCGCTTCAATTGTTGCTGAATCAAGCGAATAAGCATTGATCATATAACCTGCTAACGCACCTGATGCGTTTTCTGGTAATTCAAGTTTTTGTGATAACGCATGTAGTGTAAATTGATATCGGTGAGCGCCATGGCCTTCTGGAGGGCAAGCGCCGCCAAAGCCTTTGAAACCATAATCATTTGTGATCTGCACACTGCCTTTTGGCATTGCGTTCTTCTCTGCACTGCCTGCACCGCTTGCTAAACTTGATACCGACTTAGGGATATTCACAACTTGCCAATGCCACCAGCCACTCCCTGTAGGCGCATCAGGATCATAAACGGTCAATGCGAATGCTTCAGTTCCTTTAGGTGCATTTTGCCAAGCAAGTTGTGGAGAAAGGTTATCGCCATTACAACCAAACCCTTTAAACTCTTGCGCACTCCCCATAAAGTCACCATGGGCAATGTCTTTGCTTGTTAGCGTAAATGTCTCAGCGAATGTGGTGCCAGATAAACATAGCAGAAATAACGGTGTAGCAATTTTCAATGTTGATGATTTCATAATATTCTCCAAGTAATAATAATAATCATAATACCTAGCAAAGACAGATCAAATTAGTACCAAAACTGTCAATTATTAGCCTGCTTCGCTCATTATTGTTTTACGAAGGGCTGTTGGAGTCGTATTAAACAAAAGTTTAAACTTATCGGTGAATCTAGACTGCGACGAAAAACCACATTGCTGGGCAATAGTGCCAATAGATTGTGAGCTACTTTGAATCAAATGTAGTCCATGGCTTAAACGCGCGTTATCTTTAATTAACTGAAAACTACTGTCTTCTGCGGTTAGCTTTCTTCTGAGTGTCGATTCGCTCATCGCTAACGTCGTTGCAATATTGTTTGCATCCCAATCACGCGTTAAATCACTAGCGATAATAGTATGTACTTTATGAGTCAGTGTTGGTGGCTCAATAATTGAGCCTAAGTCTTTGAAGCCTTGCGAAAATAGTACTTGCAGCAGCTCTTGTCTTCTAATTGGCCATAATTGTGGTGGTGTTACTGCAGCCCATTCAATGAATTGTTTTAAGCTCATTTTAAACAGTGGGTCGACTTGCCCCGTAATGAACTTTTTCTTTGTGCTGGCTTGATATTTCAAACACTCGAAGTCGGTGTAATCAAATTCAATCAACAAAGCAATATAGCCAAAGTTTTGCGGAATATTGCGCATCGCAACCTGTGGTGTATTTGCCATAAAGACAAAATCACCTGCATCGCAGCTAACTTCTTCTGTATCTATTAGCGTTTTGCTGCCAGATAATACAACGACAAGTAATGGGTTTGCGATAGGCACATTAACAATGTGCTGTTCATCATTAGCGCAGTAAATCGAAAACGGTAAAGACGGATGTTGCTTTACTGTGCTTAAACCTATCTCTATCAATTCATTCATAATTTACAGTGTTTTTTATTGGACTCGAAGGAACGGATTGGACCGTGATTCTTAGTTATTCGGCGTTAAAACGCTACCGGCTAACTTTACACTTTAATCGGGCTAAAGCACGACCTACATAATATCGCGCGAAACAAGTTTCACGCCTACGTGAAAAAACATTAGGCACTAGGGTTTAGGCTATAGGACGCGATGTAAAATCGCTGCTACTCGTTCGACGTTGAAGCGCTTCCTACAAACTTTACCCTCGAAACTCGCTAACTTTACTCTTGTAACTCGTATCTCGCTAACTTTAACCCAATCAAATAAGCATATTGTTTAACATCATTCCTGGCATTAAAAATACCATTGCAAAAGAAAATGATCCGGTGAGTGCAACTGCAATACAGCAGAATACCGTTTGCATTAAAAAGACGTTGGGTTTACCAGAGGCACTTTTTTGAAATGACACATAGGCAAGTAACAGTTTTTCTCTAATTTTTTGAAGGTAAGAACGCACTACTCTGATGATAGGCAAGCTGTACATAGCTAAAAAAGCAAATACAACTTCTATTCCACCAAAATGAAATAACAGTGCAATCTCAGGTGAGAACCAACCGACAATAGCTATCAAGCACCAAAATGCAGCTTTTTGATATTTATTTAGTTCGTGCCATTTGATCATCGTCTTCCTTGTATTTCCAATTATATTTAAATTAAGTGAGCAGCTGATTTATCTACTTTAGTTATATACGCTTTGAGCTCTGCAAGCTGAAGTTTTTCGCCTTGGTGAGCATTCATCGCTTTTGCAAAGTAGCTATTGGCTTGCTGCTGATCACCTGCATGCTCATGAATGAGTCCAATGCGAAGATAAGTAAAAGCAAGATTATTAGGACCTATTTCTGTTTGCAGCGTTTTAGCGCTATCAAGCTCAAGAATTCTTGAAAGTGCATTTAACGCATAAAGCGCACTATCGCTCGAACCTTTGATGTACTGAGAATGAGCAAGTTCTAGCTCTTTTTTAAGAAATTCGCTTGTAATTTCATTTGCGTTGGTAGGTACTGCTAACGAGACTAAAACAGCTAAGGTTAAAACTTTAAACATATAAAACCTCCTTTTAAAATGTGTTTTACAGATTAATCAAACTCGACCAACTGGTCAAACTTTACTCTCGTATCTCGCTAAATTCTCTTTTCACGCGCTAAAGCACGACCTACATAATATCGCGCGAAACAAGTTTCACGCCTGCGTTAGAAAACATTAGGTACTAGGGTTTAGGCTCTAGGACGCGATGTGAAATCGCTGCTACTTGTTCAGCGTTGAAACGCCTCCTACAAACTTTACCCTTGCAACTTGCTAACTTTACCCTTGAGTCTCGCTAACTTTCCCCTTGAGTCTCGCTAACTTTACTCTTTAACCTAGCTTAATCGCGACCAAAACCTATCAGCTTTTTGCCATTTAATCCTTTTTTATGCCATTCGGTTTGCTCTTCGCAAAATATTTGCGCGTCTAATTCTTTACTTGGCTCTTCATTTAAACTGCCTGCAGGTACAAGTAGGTATTTACTGTCTTGTGATTCAAATGGCAACGCAGAGCCACAGGTTTTACAAAACGCCCTAGATAATGCACGACCAGGGTAATTAAACCGCGTGATATGCTGTTGACCTTTAACCCATTCGATAGCATCAGGCGAGGTAAACAAATTTGCAGCGTGAGCTGTGCCAGTCAGTTTGCGGCATTGTTCGCAATGGCAGAAGAAAAAACGCCTAAAGTTATCAGCGACTTTATAACTCACTTCGCCGCAGCAGCATCCGCCAGTAAGTGTTTTAGTCATATTTATCTCCTTATTCGCTAAGCTAAAAATTTATACCCTAAACGATGCGCTATTTAATGATTTTTGGCAATAAAAAAGACCATGTTGCACTTACAACATGGCCTTTTTGCATTGACACAACTTAGAAATCTAAGTTTGATAAAACTTCATCATCAACGTTATTAGACAAAGTAACTTTAAGTTTAGGGGTACGAGCCATTTCACGTTTAATCGCAAAATTAGCTTCTTCGTTACGCGCCCAACTACGACGAGCAATACCGTTGTTTACATCAAATAATAGCATAGATTTCAAACGACGCTCGGCAGCTTCACTTCCGTCTAGTAGCATACCAAATCCACCGTTGATCACTTCGCCCCAGCCAACACCGCCACCATTGTGGATAGATACCCAAGTAGCACCACGGAAACCATCACCAATTACGTTATGAATCGCCATGTCTGCTGTGAAGCGGCTACCATCATAGATGTTTGATGTTTCACGGAAAGGTGAATCCGTACCACTCACATCATGGTGGTCACGCCCAAGTACAACCGGACCAATTTCACCACGATTAATGGCATCATTAAAGGCTTTAGCAATTTCAGCGCGGCCTTGTGCGTCTGCATAAAGAATACGAGCTTGCGAACCTACAACAAGTTTGTTCTGTTTAGCATCTTTGATCCACGTGATGTTGTCTTGCATTTGCTGTTGGATCTCTTCTGGCGAGTCCGCCATGATTTTATTTAAAACGTCTGCAGCAATCGCATCTGTTTTATCAAGATCTTCTGGTTTACCTGATGTACATACCCAGCGGAACGGGCCAAAACCGTAGTCAAAACACATTGGGCCAAGAATATCTTGTACGTATGATGGGTATTTAAAATCAATACCATTTTCAGCCATTACATCGCCACCAGCGCGTGATGCCTCTAGCAAGAACGCATTACCGTAATCAAAGAAGTAAGTTCCTTTTGCCGTGTGCTTGTTAACAGCATCGGCGTGGCGCTTAAGCGTCGCTTGTACTTTTTCTTTAAATACTTCTGGCTCTTCACGAATTAAACGATTTGACTCTTCATAGCTGATATCAACCGGGTAGTAACCGCCTGACCATGGGTTATGAAGTGAAGTTTGGTCTGAACCTAAGTGAATGAAAATATCTTCAGCTAAGAAGCTTTCCCATACATCAACCACGTTACCGATAAAGGCAATTGAAACCACTTCTTCATTTTGCTGAGCCGTACGTACACGCTCAACAAGCTCTGGCATGTTATCAATTAGCTCATCAACCCAACCTTGTTGGTGACGCTTAATAGCCGCCTTAGGGTTAACCTCAGCACACACAGTAATACAATTAGCAATGTTACCCGCTTTAGGCTGCGCACCACTCATACCGCCTAAACCAGCAGTTAAGAAAATTTTACCTTTTGGTGATTCGCCTTTTTCCAGTACTTTACGGAATGCATTCATGACCGTAATGGTTGTACCGTGAACAATACCTTGTGGGCCAATGTACATAAATGAACCCGCAGTCATTTGACCGTATTGAGTTACACCTAGTGCATTGAATTTTTCCCAGTCATCCGGCTTTGAATAGTTCGGGATCATCATACCGTTTGTCACAACCACGCGCGGTGCTTCTACTGATGATGGGAATAACCCCATAGGATGACCCGAGTACATGTGTAGCGTTTGGTCTTCTTCCATTTCGCTTAAGTACTTCATAGTTAATAAGTACTGCGCCCAGTTTTGGAATACCGCACCGTTACCACCGTAAGTGATTAGCTCTTCAGGGTGCTGTGCTACTGCAGGATCAAGGTTATTGTCGATCATTAACATGATAGCGGCAGCTTGTTCGCATTTAGCTGGGTAATCGTTGATTGAGCGCGCTTTAAGTTCATAGTTGGGCTTAAAGCGATACATGTAAATACGGCCAAATTGCTTCAGCTCAGCGGCAAATTCGGCGGCTAATTCTTGATGCCATTCTTTAGGGAAATAACGCAATGCGTTACGAATTGCTAATTGCTTTTCGTCAGCCGATAAAATGTCTTTACGTTTTGGAGCTCGGTTTGCATCACTTGGATACGGTTTTGGCTCTGGCAATACGCTTGGGATACCTTGCTTAATTTGTTCTTGAAAAGTCATTATTTGCTCCCTTAGTTAACTTTAAACGCTTGCGATTTAACAAGTGCAACCATTGCATCAATGTCTGGCTTAAGTAAGCGGTCTTCTTCTAGTTTGGCAACTTTGCTGCGAATGAGCGCAAAGTTTTCTTCAATGATGTCTGAACACTTGTTAGGACGTCTAAATTCGATTGCTTGCGCTGCATACATCAACTCAATAGCAAAGATTTTATCAAGGTTACCTAAAATCTGATTTAACTTACGACCAGAAATACTACCCATAGATACGTGATCTTCTTGGCCCATTGATGTTGGTACGCTGTCTGCTGATGGCGGGAAACACAATGATTTATTTTCTGTTACCAATGCCGCAGTTACATATTGCGGGATCATCATGCCAGAGTTTAAGCCACCCGATGTCGTTAACAAGCGTGGTAAGCCGTGTAAGCCCTCAAGCAATAAGTAACAACGACGATCAGCAATGTTACCAAGCTCTGCCGCCGCGATTGATGCGTAATCTAAAACCATAGCAAGTGGTTGACCGTGGAAACCACCACCCGAAATTGCTTCTTCTTCGCTGATCACAATTGGGTTATCTGTTACAGAATTCATTTCTGTTTCAGCAAGCTCTTTTAAATGGTAGTAGGCGTTACGTGATGCACCATGAACTTGTGGAATACAACGTAGTGAATAAGGGTCTTGTACACGGTCACAATCAGTGTGTGAAGCCATGTTTTCAGAGCCTGCAAAAAAACTACGCATGCGCGCTGCAACTTCAACGTTACCTTTAAAAGCACGAATTGCGTGTAACTCTTCACGGAACGGCGATTCGCTACCTTGCATACCTTCAATACTCATAGCACCTGCGATATCTGCAAGGTCTAATAAATAACGCATTTTAGTAAGAGCTGTAATGGCATGCGATAAAATAAACTGAGTACCGTTAATTAATGCTAGGCCTTCTTTAGCATGTAAATCTAAAGGCGCTAAACCGTGCTCTTTTAATACCTCTGCTGCTGGTTTGATTGTGTCGTTTACCCAAAACTCACCTTCACCTAAAAGAGGTAAGAATAAGTGTGATAACGGTGCTAAGTCGCCCGACGCGCCTACTGAGCCTTGCTCTGGTACAACAGGGATAATATCAAGTTCAATAAACTTAAGCATACGCTCAACAACAGTTAAACGAATACCTGAAAAACCTTGGCTTAATGCATGTACTTTGGTAATAAGCATTAGCTTTGAAATCGGTTTAGCGATTGGCTCACCCACACCAACAGCGTGTGTGATCAATAAGTTTTTTTGTAATAGGTTGGTTTCTTCTGGAGAAATTTGTGTATCACATAATGGCCCAAAGCCCGTATTGATACCATAAATGGCTTTATCTGAGGCAGCCATTTTGTCTACGTTTTGGCGGCTTTTATTAATTTTATCAATTGCTTCTTGGCAAAGCTCTGCCTGTAACGTACCGGCTGCAATAGCATTAACGCTGTCTAACGTTAATTGGTCAACACCATACTTAAATGTCATTTATAACTCCTAAAGAACAGGATTAAGTTTTATTTAGATGGAGTCTAGCTTGCTCTAGTTGTTTTACAAATGCATAATTATCGTTATTCATTCCAAATTTATCGAACTAAAAGAAGAGCTATGCAAGTTCATGACGTAGACCTGCGCTTATTGCGCGTTTTTGTAGCAATTGTTGAGTGTGGCGGGCTTTCAGCCGCAGAGTCACGTTTGAATATTGGCCGTTCAACCATCAGTGCGCATTTATCTGATTTAGAAGTAAGGCTTGGCATTAAATTATGTAAACGTGGCCGCAGTGGTTTTGAAATTACAGACGCTGGTGCCATCACTTATCAGGCATCGATTGAACTGCTTCAGCAATGCGAAGCCTTTGCTAATACCGTAGCCAGCTCTAAAAACGAGTTATCGGGGCGTTTAAGTATTGCCATGATAGATACCATGGTCAGCGACCCACGTTGTGCCATTCCCCGCGTAATCGCAAAGTTAAAAGGCAAAGGTAAAAACATTCAGTTCGATATTAATGTGTGCGAGGCACGAGAGGTAGAAACCGCAGTAGCCAATGGCCGTTCATTAGTGGGAATTGGTGTTAGCCGCCATCATATTCGCGGGTTAGATTACACCGCCCTACACAACGAAACTAACTTTTTGTATTGCGCAGTCGGTCACCCATTATTTAAGTGTGAAGACAAACAAATAAATGAGCTCATAAAAGAAGCCGAAGTCATCACCAGTAACTACATGCGCGATAAAGAAAGCCGAAACGACGGTTTAAACTATCAAAATAGTGCTGTTGCTTATCACGATGAAGGTATTGCACATTTAATTTTATCGGGTGAGTTTATTGGTTATTTACCCGACCACTACGCACAGTTCTGGGTTGATAAAGGTATTTTCAAAGCTATTCAACCGAGTAAATATCACTACGATATTCCTGTAGTATTGATCACCTCAAAAACAAATGCCAGCTCGCCTCTAGCAAACGCCATGATTGACGAAATTAAGCGTTGTTACGCGGTTTAGTTTTATTGTTTAAAGCTTTTTGCTCATTTATAAGCACTAGACTAAACGCGATAACTGCAAGGTTTGTAGTTACAGGATTAAACGCTTCGATTAAAAGTGCAGGTTGTAAAACAGCAACAAATAGCATTAACCCTACGAGGGCGGCTATATTAAGGATATTGATTAACATTGAGCGATAGAAAATAAAAAACAGCACGGCAAATATAATTTCACCTATACCAGCAGCTCGGGTAATAAGTGTTGAAATTTCAGCATTAAAACCAAAACTAGCTGTCATTTTTAGTTCAAGGGGGGCAATGTGAATAAGTTTTGGCATCAGCCCATGATAAAGCCAACTAAAGCTGATAATAAATCGAGCTATTTGAATCGTAGTTAAATGCTTCACTGTGTAAGTTTACTTTGTGTGCTCTGATATTCAGAGCACACAGTATAGCTTATAAGCTAGTAGGTTGACCGAAACGATTCTCAGCTTCATCACCCGCTAAAAAACCATTTTCAATTAACGCCCAGATACCACCAATAACGGGAACTAAGCCAATCAGTACCCACCAACCTGATTTATTACGGTCATGCCAGCGCTTTACTTGAACCGCTAGCGAAACCCACATAAGTGGGATATAAAAGATGAGTGTGATCACAGAAATTGCTGTTTCATTACCCGCTGTTAATAATGCGACTAAGAACATAAAAACAAATGAAGCTACGATAATACCTAAGAAAGAATACCAATAGGTTTTTCTAGGTATACGACCATTAAAAGAAAATAAAATTTCTTTCATCGTTAAAGTGGTAGTTTCTGTTGATGCCGAAGCGAGGTTTGCTTCTGGGGCTTGATATACGTTTTCTGACACTGTCATTTCCTTTGATATGTGTTGTAGCAAACCGAATTAATCTAGTCTGCTGATTTATGTTGTTAATAGTGCTGAATTAAGTATGAATAATATAACACAAAATGATTGGATTTGGGTACTAAGAAATTGTTGATAAGCTTTAGACAGGTATGTAATAGGCCATAAAAAAGCACCCTTAGGTGCTTTTAATTAACTCGGTTGTTGCCAATATTTGGCGTATAAATTTGGGTAAGTTTGTTTTAAAAACTTGGCTTTATCTTTAAAGCGTTTACCTTTTGGTTGCTCTAGGCCTGATGGCACAAAGGGTAATTCGTCATCGTTGCGTTCTTCGTAAAGCATACCGGCAATTAAATCGTATTCATCTAAATACGGGTAAGGCTGTTCGTTTAAATGATAAACTGGCGTACACTCCGCAATTGAGTCTGGGTTTTCAAGTGCCTTTAAAAAAGCCTGTTCACCACGTGAAATAAGCCAACATAAAAACTCAGAAAAGCCATAATCGTCGTTACAACCAGCCATTACATAAGCGGCACCAAATAAGTCCCAGGTATAGGCTTTACGCATACGTAGGTTAAACTGCTTATCAAATTCCATAAGCTGCTGGTCAGATAAATCAGTCAGCTTTGCTTTTAATGCGTTACAAACAGACTCAGGCTCGGCAGTTTTATCTTCGGCGGTTACGAGTTGCCAAAATTCACTTTCGCTTAAAACACTCATGATAAAATCTCTTTCACGCGCCCTACTTGACCATCATCAAGCTGAACTTTAATACCATGCGGGTGGTTTGGGGATTTAGTTAAAATACGTGACACCACACCTTGAGTTAACTGACCTGTTCGTTGATTTTGTTTTAATACAATGTTGACTTCGCAGCCAATTGAAATTTGTGAACGCGTAGGCACTGCCATTGCTATATCTCTTTCAATAATTTTTGCCGATTATAGCCATTTGCCGCTGGCTTACCAAATTAAACCTGTTTGATTGGGCTGTTTTTAAGCAGCGCCTTTGGCAATACCTCATTTAAACGTTCGATGATGGCTTCAGCTTTACCTTTTATTTGAAAGTCATAGCCTTGGCCGTTGCCATCTAATATGACGGCTAAATAGTTATCAGCAACTTTCAATTGCGTAATACGGCTTAATTCAAGAGTCTTTTCTTGCTCGCCATAATACACCTGCATAACCGTAAGGCTTGTGTCTGTTGCAGTGAGTGTTTTACTAAGCGCTGTTTTGGCTGCAAATTTTTCTGTTGAACGATATGCTTGCACCATAAAACCTATTGCAAATATAAAACCGGTAAAACTTGAAATAGGTAATGAGTCTGATTGCAAGCTGTATAAACCTACACCAATAAATAACATAGCAAGCGCTAGATTTAACCTAACCATCTGTTTAGGGGTTAAATTTAAGTACATTATTATTCCTTTAAAAACGCAATTGCTTTTGCATTGATAGCTAAATCTATTGCACTCAATTCTTTGATAATTAGACTGCTAATTAACTGGGTTTGCTCAGTGTTTATCGGCAGCTCTTTACAATAACAACTTACTTTTAGTGATTGCGGTAGCTTTTTTAGGTCAGCAGTATGCGTTAACCATGAAAATTCGTGTACGTGCTCTTTTGCTTGTTCGCAGGCTTGCGTTAAAGCCTCTCGAATAGCCTTATCTATGCGCTTTTCAGTTTTAGTCATGTTCTGCTTGTTGTTTTTTAAATTCTTCGTAGCTATCTTGCTGGCGCTTTACACACTCATGGTACTCTTTATCTGCCATATGATTGCATTCACTTAAGCGCGCTGATTGAATTTCATGATAACGGGCATCTGAGCTACACGCAGATAAAACCACAGCAAGCGTTGCGATCACGGCCAATTTTAAAGCATTAAAAAACATTAAATTTCCTTTATGTAGTTATACATTGGTGCTGCGTTTTCCTGTATATTGCGGGGGTTTAAATATTATAACCAAAGGGTTCTATATGATGTTGTCGCAGTTACAAGAGCTGTTTCAGCGTATCGATAAAAGTAAAATTTTTCAATCATTTGTTATTGCTGTCATTGTTATTTCAGCGCTAACAGTAGGGGCACACACCTATTCATTACATCCAACTGCCGAGCTTGCCTTACACTGGATGGACTTAGGGATTACAGTATTCTTTTTAGTTGAACTAGTGATCCGTTTTATTGCCAGTCGTGGCTTTAAAGATTTCTTCAGCAAAGGCTGGAATATTTTCGATTTTATTATCGTGGTTGGTAGCCTTTACCCTGCTGCTGGCTCAACCCTTTTCATCGCCCGATTATTGCGTATTTTCCGCGTATTGCGACTAGTATCGATGATCCCAGAACTTAGATTGCTGGTTAACTCGCTTCTAAAAGCTATTCCGCAAATGGGCTATATCGCCCTGCTTATGTTCGTGATCTTCTACATTTATGCCGCCATGGGTAGCATGCTGTTTGCTGACATTAACCCAGTATTGTGGGGCGATGTATCAATTTCTATGCTAACCCTATTTAGGATTGCAACGTTTGAGGATTGGACCGATGTTATGTATGAAACGATGGCTGTGTATGAACTCAGCTGGATTTTCTATCTAACGTTCATCTTCTTAACGGCCTTTGTATTTTTAAACATGATGGTTGGTGCGATTTTAGAAGTTATGTCTGAAGAGCATCGTAACGCCCGTGAAGAACAAACATCTGATGCCGACATGCCTGCAACCAAAGGGCAAATTGCTCAGCTACAAGCTGAAATGGCCGAACTCAAACAACTATTGAAAGAAAAGCAGTAAGGCTTTTTTTGATATTAGGCGCTAGAACCTAGCGCCTTTTTTTACCCTCTTTTTTCTACCTTCCATGGTGGGTTTAAGCGGTTTTCTCCGGCCCAATATAATTTAATTTTATTCCCTGATGGGTCTTTTAGAATTGCTTCCGTCCATAAATAACGCTGGGCGGTAGGTGGCTGTTCAAAGCTAATACCTTTTTCAACAAGGCTTGCATAGAGCTCATCGAGCTGCTCATGTTCAAAATAAATGACCGCACTATTACTAAACTCTTCAGTTTCTAATAACAACGAAAATGTAGTATCACCATCAGGGCATTGAAAGCGTGCGTAATGTGGGGTATCCACAATCTGAATCATTCCCAGTGTTAAGTAAAAAGCCACCGCTTCATTCATATCCTTTACAGGTAACGTCACCTGATTGAGATTCATTTGCTACTCCCATGTAATGCTTTATTCGTTGCTTCAGCATATCGCGTTCATTAAATTAAGCAAAAGATAAGCTGTAACAAATTATTGAGTTAGCGAGTTACAAGTTACGAGAGTAAAGTTTCTAGGAGGCGTTTTAACGCCGAACAAGTAGCTGCGATTTTATATCGCGTCCCAGACGCCTAAATCCTAGCGCCTAATATTTTCTACCTTACGCGTGAAACTTGTTTCGCGCGTTGTAGGTCGTGCTTTAGCGCGATTGAGGGGAAAGTTAGCGAGTTACGAGACTAAAGTTTGCAGGAGGCGCGTTTCAACGCCAAACATCTAAATTCACGGCTGAAGCCGTTCCTACGCGAGTTCCATATGCAATATTGGAAAAGGTTTACCCATATCATCTAAGGGCGAGCGTGAGGCCACTATAAAACCCATATGCTGATAAAACCCCACTGCAAGTGGGTTTTGCTCATTAACATCCACTTTGTTGGCAGCTAATTGCTCAACCGCATAGTTCAAGAGTGCTTTACCTATCCCCTTACCTCTTGCGGCATCTAAAATGAACAACATTTCTATTTTGCACTCATGTACTCCAATAAAGCCTAAAATTGCCTGATGCTCATCCTTAATGCACTTTAAAATAACATTAGGAAACGCCTGCTCAATAATGATTGGCTTAAAAAAAGCGATGTCGTCTTCTGTTATAAAATCATGGGTTGCTCGTACTGAGTTTTCCCATACAGCAAGTAGCTCTGGGTAATCTTCAGCGTTCACATTGTCTACTTTCATTGTTTTCCATTTTGTTCTACAGCGATTGCCGGTTACATACTAATGTGTAACAGCAAAATAAGTCTAGAGCGTTTGAGCATTGTCATTACCAACCAAAGCATTTTGTAACTCTTGCAAAGACAATGATTTATAAAAATACCAACCTTGTATTTGGTAATCCTCGTTATGACTCTCGATAAAATTGTACTCGTCCTCAGTTTCAACCCCTTCAAAGATAACAGTTCGGTTGAGCTCTGAGACTAATGACATTATCGCCAAAATCATTTTTTGCTTAACACCATCTGTAATTGATTGGGTAAATACCTTATCTATCTTGATTACATCAAAGTTGATTTCTGTAAGCCACACAAGGTTAGATACCCCGGTTCCAAAATCATCGAGCGCTATTTTAAAGCCATATTTTTTAGCCTTTAAAGCGAAGCAAGCTAATAAAGTTAAAGGCAGGCCAATGCGCTCTGTGATCTCTATCTTTACTTGCTCATTCCTTAGCTCATACTCACTACAAAGCTGATATAAGTAATCTAAAAACTCGGGGTTTTCAATTTCATATGCATTAACATTAATTGCGACAGAAAAACCATGATCGGTTTTCATAATTGGTGCTAATTCTTGAAGGGCCTTCGTCGCGCATTCATAGGCCAACATAGGATACAAAGATAACTGCTCAGCAACACCTAAAAATAGTTCCGGTGAAACCTGGCCATGTATTTCGTCTTTCCAGCGGACTAAACTCTCAACACCAATTATTTTGTTAGTTTTAACATCTATGATTGGTTGATACTCAAGATACAACTGTGCATTTTTGATTGCACTTCGAAGTCTGAATTCCATGGAGTTTTGCATATCAAAATATGAGCTCAAAGAATACGCTATTAAAAAGCTAATTAAACCAAGCATACATATGATCAATACAGATATGTACAGCGGGAAATACAAAATACCTGGGCGATTATTCTCAGTGACAACACAATAAGAAAATTGTGTACTACACGTTTCTACCTGTTGAGTTGGCAATAATGTTTTGCTGTTAAATTGATATTGGGTTTCATAGTGATGAAAAACATACTCTTTATTTTTAGAAATAATTTTAAATTCAAATTGCTTGTTTAATTCATCAATATGTTTGAAAGCCTTGTTTACAGTGAATGCGATGATATCGTCACGTTTAGTGACGTCATACTTTGTTTCTACCGGAAAAACGCCTGCAACCTCTGCCGCAAAATCATACCCTGAAGATGAATTATATAATTGCTGAGTAAGTAAAGTTGTTTTGTCTAGCTTACCCCAATTTGCAGAGCACTTAACCTTACCTTGTCTAATTAAACCTAGATCATGGACGTATTCATAATTGGCCAAGATCACCCGTAATTTATTAATGGTTTGAGTGTTACATTGACGAGATGATATCTGTGAAGCGGCATTTATTGCTGATGAGATATCTGCAGAGATATGCTCAGCCTTATTTAATAAAACGTTCGAAAATTGCTTTTGGTGTCTTACCTGAAAATAACTTACAGACACATGAAAAACGCAGGTTAGAAAGAACATAAGTAAACAAACAATAAGTGGCAATTTGTTAAAGTTGAATGTTCTTCCCTGCATAGCTCATTACGGTGTTGTTGGTTGCCGTTAAAACTTAATCATATTGTATTATCAAATCAAGTCCTAGAACCTAAAACGGGTAATTATTTTTTGATAAATTGATCCAGCTCGTAAGTCTACTTAAAAAAATAACAACAAAGTTTCAATAATGCCTCACTTACACTTTAAATTTACCTACTAAATCAGTCAGTGTATTCGATAACAGATTTAGTTTTTCTCCATTACCTCTTGCATTATCAGCAATTTCGCTTACATCATCAGCCGCATTTTTTATTTCAACAACATTGCGGTTAATGTCTTCGGCTACATGCTGTTGCTCTTCGGCTGCAGTGGCTATTTGTGTATTTAAATCGCTAATATTAACGATAGACGCGGTTATTTCGCTAAATTGTTGCTGTGCTGAATGGGCTAAATCAACCGTTTTATTTGTACGGTTTAAGCTGGTTGTCATCTCTTTTGACACTTGATCAGACATCTTGCGTAACGTATCTAACTGACTTGCTATTTCTTCTGTTGATTCTGAGGTTCTTTGTGATAACGCACGCACCTCATCTGCAACAACCGCAAAACCTCGACCATGGTCGCCGGCCCTCGCAGCTTCAATAGCTGCATTTAAGGCTAGCAAATTGGTTTGCTCTGCAATGCCTCTTATGACACTTAAAATCGACATGATATTTTCACTTTCAGCGTCGAGTTGGTTTATATCTTGGGTTGCCTTGGTGATCACCTCAGACAAAGATACAACGCTATCAACCGTTTCAGATATAACACTTTGCCCAAGCTCAGAGGCCTGTTGTGTTTGCGATGCAAGTTCGGCTGCATTGGCACAACTAGCAGAGACTTCATTAGCAGTCGCTGCCATTTCATTAATCGCAGTGGCCGCCATTTCAAGGGCTTGTTGTTGCTGTGATGTTGAGCCAGATAACTGCGCCGCCTGTGATGATGTTTGCGCTGAGGTATCACTAACATTTTGCGCACAATCATTAATTTGCGTGACTAAATCCGATATTAGATTCAAAAATAAGTTAAAGCTGTTAGCCAGTTTGGCCGTTTCATCGCGTGTTTTAATCACTAAACGTTTAGTTAAATCACCACCACCTTGCGATATCTCGGTAAGACCATCACTTACTTCAACAATAGGTGCAGAAATTAATTTAGAAATATAACTAGCTACTAAAATGAACACAGCAATCAAGATTGCACTGATGACTAGAATGGTAATCGTCATTGCGTTTGCAGCACTCATCACTTCAGATTTTTCAACTAAACCTATAAATTTCCAGCCTAATTTTTGTGAGGTATAAATATTCGCTAAGTAATCTTTGTCATTAATGTCGATTTCAAATTGCCCCTGATTATTATCAGCGAGCTGCTTGTATTTTCCGTTATTGACTTGTGCTAGCTGCTTAAACCTGTAATCAGCATTTTTAACGTCAACGAGTACATTGCCACTGTCTTCAATCAACATTAAATAGCCAGTTTCACCAAGTTTAATGTTCGCAATAATATCGGTAAGGCCTTGCAAGGATACATCCATGCCCTGCACACCTATAAACTCCCCCGCTTGTTTAATCGCTTTAACAGTAGAAACAATTACCATGTCATCGGCTGCCCAATAGTAGGCATTGGTTCTTACCGTTTTACCATCTGCTGCTTTGCCAGTTTCGTACCAAGGCCTCACTCTTGGGTCATAATTCGCTGTTACTTCCCCCTCTGGCCATTGAATATAACCGCCTTGCTCATTACCCATATAAATATAAGCAAGTCCCGGGTGGGTGGCGCCAAAGTGATCAAACAAACTAAAGGCGTTTTGTTCGGTGTTACTACCACTTAAATGATCAAGCATCTCTGCATTAGGTGACTGCATATGGGTTTGAACGCCTTGCTTGGCATCTAAGATAGCGGCATGAGAAGCAAGATAATCGACGTTTTTTTCGATTTCAGCAAAAAACATACTGATACCGTTATCAACTTGTCTCGCTTCTCTTTTACTAAGTTCGGCAAAATTATCGAGGGCTTGCTGTCTTGTTTGTGTAATCACAAGCACAGCAATGATGATGAGCGGCAGAGCAATGGCTGACGCAAAGGCGAGTTTTAATTTTTTTGAAATGTTCATAGCCAACTTCCAACTAAGCACTTAGGAAAATATAGTGAGACCTTGGAAGTTCAGCAAATAATTAAGTGCTTATTTATATGGAACAAAGAAGCTTAGACTAGATAAAATCAAAGTGTTTAACGTACCGACTTCGATTGCCTTAACTCTAAACTTACCTTTTCTAAATATGACATTTAGTTGACAGGGGCATGGAATGTACTAACTTTAGTTTTAGTAATTAACATGCTTTTAACAAAGTAGTGCTAGATACTTTCCAACCAATTGGCAGCATTTGCGGGATGCAAATTAGCTGCCTATTCCTACTTCATGTTTAAGCATATAGCTAAGTAAGGCTTGGGCATCTGGGTGTTTATCTGATTTTAACCCTGTTACAACACCTTGTTGATCCGCTGCCGATTTATGCTGGCCTAACTTCTCTTTTGCCTGAATTGAATCAAGTTCGATTTTAATACCCACTATGCCACGGAGTAACTTGGCTTGATAATCAGCTGGCAACAAACTGGTGTCGTTTAAAATACTTGGCTCGTATTGGCTAATTAGCTCATCTAGGCAGGCTAAGGTGTGGTCATCATCGAGGTATTCTACTTTGCCCTTGGCATGCACCGCGACGTAGTTCCAAGTCGATACAGCTGGCTTCTCACTATACCAAGTCGGTGAAATATAACTATGTGGGCCATTAAAAACCACCAATACACGGGTATCTTGCAAGCTTTTGCCATGACGATTTGCCCGTGACACATGACCATATAAGGTACCAAACTCGCCCTCATCGGGTTTATACACTAATGGTAGATGGGTTGCCTCAAACTCACTATCAACCATCAATCCAAAGCTGTAGGTTTTGATGAACTGCGATACTCGCTCTGGTGTCATTTTCCATTTATTAGGGGTGTGCATTACTTTCCTTTAGTGCTAAAAAAGGCCAGCAAACTGCTAGCCTTAATATTGAGTTGTGTGATTAATGTTGACCATCAACAATGATGCGTAACATACGACGAAGTGGCTCAGCAGCCCCCCATAGCAGTTGGTCACCCACTGTAAACGCACTGATGTACTCTGGGCCCATTGCTAATTTGCGAATACGACCTACCGGAATAGACAGTGTGCCGGTTACTTTTACAGGCGTTAAATCAGTTGATGTAATGCCACGATCATTCGGGATCACTTTGACCCACTCATTGTGAGAAGCAAGAATTTCTTCAATTTGCTCAACGCTAATGTCTTTGCGCAGCTTAATTGTCATTGCTTGTGAGTGACAACGCATTGCGCCAATGCGAACACATAAGCCATCAACGGGTACTTGTTGTTCGCTGCTACCTAAAATTTTGTTTGCTTCAACTTGCGCTTTCCACTCTTCTTTACTTTGACCGCTTGGCATTGGTACATCAATCCAAGGGATAAGGCTACCAGCTAAAGGCACACCAAACTGGTCTTGTGGTAAATCGCTTGAGGCAATTTTTTCGGTGACTAACTTATCAATCTCAAGAATCGCAGCATTTGGATCTGCGAGCTTGTCTGCCACTGTTTCGTGAATTGCACCCATTTGCGCAATTAACTCTTTCATGTTGCGTGCGCCTGCACCAGAAGCCGCTTGATATGTCATTGGGCTTACCCATTCAATCAAGTCTTGTTCAAATAAACCGCCTAGGGCTAATAGCATTAGTGATACAGTACAGTTACCGCCCACATAGGTTTTAACACCTTGCTCTAAGCCTGCACTGATAACGTCTTTGTTTACTGGATCTAGCACAATAATACTGTCGTCACTCATACGCAGTGCCGATGCCGCATCAATCCAGTAACCTTGCCAACCAGATTCGCGTAATTGCGGGTAAACGGCTTTGGTATAGTCACCGCCTTGGCAAGTAACAATAATATCCATCTTCGCAAGTTCAGCGATATCATTAGCATCTAAAAGCGGTTTAGCAGGACCCGCAAGATCAGGACCTAATTGACCGGTTTGTGAGGTGGTGAAAAAAGTCGTGTCGATATTAGAAAAATCATTTTCTTGCTGCATACGTTCTAATAACACAGAGCCAACCATGCCCCGCCAACCGACTAATCCTACTTTTTTCATTGTTTGTTCCACTGTTTGATTCATTCCAATTACCTAAACTGTTAAAAATTAAAGTCCATTGCGTGAGAATTTAATTTTTACAGGAGTAATCTAGCATTGCGGCCTTAGCAAAACCAGCGCTAACCGAGTAACATCAAAATTTTTCATCATCGTTTATTTAAGTAATGGACAAGCGTCTGGTAGCACCATATTTAGCGCACCAGCGTGCACTTCAAAACGTTGTTGCTTTGAGGTGATTGGCTCGCCATCTAAATTTATTGGCATTTCAGTTTGTGTTTGCCATTCAAGCCAAGGCACTTGAAAGCGTTTTACCCACTGTTGTGATGAGTTAGGGTAATTGCTGAGCTCTTCGATAACCGCTGGTACATCTGAAATTGCAAATGATGTAAACGCCACTAAATCAACCAAGCCATCATTTATGTACGCATGGGGCGAAAGGGGCTGACCACCGCCCGCTTGGCGGCCATTACACACGGCAGCGGCAATAATATCGCCCGAAGTTCGTTCACCATCAGGCAATGTTAACTCGCCACTGTAAGGCACAAAACTTAGCGCTTGTACAAGCCCAGCCAAGGTATATGCGCCACCACCGAGTAAGTTTTTCAATGCAGGCGGTGTGGTTGCGGTAATTTTTGCCCCAAAGCCAGCACTGGCTACATTCACAAAATAACGCTTATCAACCTCTACCGTATCAATTTCATACGGCTGACCCTGTGCGGCAAGTTTCAGCGCTGGCAAATACCCATGAGGAATATTAGCGGCTGTGGCAAAATCATTCGCTGTGCCCATAGGTAAAATAGCAAGCTCTAAACGTTGTGACTTTTCCAGTTTCATTAATGCATTAACGGCTTCATTAACGGTGCCATCACCACCAGCTACGACAATACGTTTTACACTTTCTGCGACGGCTTCATTAATAAAGCGCTCAATGTCACCGCCTTCATAGGTAACACGCACTGCAAGTGGCTGACTAGTTCGAAATTTACCGATGGCGTCACGAAGCTGCTCATCAGCCGCTTTTTTACCATTTACAATTAACCGTAAGTCCATTTTTAATCCCTGTTTTAACACTTAGAACTACCATAACACGCAATGGTTTAATATACCCAAACTACCTCAAGATGCGAGTTTCAGTTGGAATTAAAAGCGATTTAGGCAAGGCATTGATTGCAAGTAATAGTGATTCTATTGTTAAAATCAATAACGCAGTATAAATCGCTTTTAAACCAACCCTTTGGGCGCTTCACAGGCACTTACTCTCATCGTTGTTACTTCTTAAAAGGGACTGCCATTCTTGCAAAGTAACGCCTTGATATTAAGCACCTGTGAAACGCTGAATTCTGCATCTTGAGGTGGTTTGGGTATAGACAATACAGAAACAAAAAAGCCCTGCTATTGCAGGGCTAAATCAACGTTAGGATTTATTATTGTATCCTTCCTTGGGGAGTTTAATTAAAACTCGTAGCTGAAGCCTAAGCTAAACTTAGTGCCTTCTTCTTTCTTCCAAAGCGATAAACCTTCTTGTTCAATTTCTTTATCTTGACCAAGGATGTTTTCAATTTTGAACTTAACTTTTGTGTTGAAGTTCGGGAAGTAAGAGTAAACTAAATCAAGCGAATGGAATGGCTTCTCTTCAGCATCTTCATTACCGCGAGTACCTGGTACAATAATACGTGGACCAAACACGTTATAGACAAGTGATGTCGAATGGAAACCATCAGCGGAGTCATAACCCATCTGTAAATTTGCTACCCACTCAGAGTGACCCACTAAACGGCGCTCATCATTAGTAACAATGTTAGACACTGTATCTGCATCAAGTGCATCTTTTAACTGCTGCTCAAACAACGAATCAACGCCGTCAGAATCATTGATACCTAGTTTTACACTTGAATCAGATAGCGTAACGTTACCCGACAAGAAGACACTCGACCAATCTGCACTGATAAAGCTAAAGTCAGTCAAGAAATCAACTTCAATACCCGTTAACTCACCAGATTCAGCGTTTGCAGTTAATAACTGTGGCGCAGCACCACCTACACCTGCAAGCTCTACCATTTCAATAGGGTTTGTAATGTCTTTGTAGAACAATGCAACTGATAGGTTATTACCCGATGCCATATACCATTCAAAACGGAAGTCAGCATTTTTCAGTTTTGAACTTTGTAGTGTCGGTGAACCACGAACTAAGAACTCTGTTAATGGGTCAACGAAGAACGTAGAACTTACATCACGCATATCTGGACGAATCGTTGTTTCGCTTAAATTTAAACGAAATTGCATTTCTTCATCCATGATATAAGTCACAGCTAAAGACGGATAAAAATCATCTTCTTTAATTGCTACTTCAGCGAGTTCATCCGTTGTGGCATCAAATAAGTTACTATGCGCTTTAAATGGTACTGATACTTGAGCAAAATCTTCCCAACGTACACCACCGGTAATACGCCACGTGTTGTCTAGGAAGTAATCAGCCATAAAGTAATAAGCATCTAACTTATGTGCCGCACTGTATTTATCACCGTCTGTTGTTCTGTCATCAAAAATGCCAGAACCCGTTGAGCTTGCATAGAAAGCATCATTATTGATGTTATCGTAAGCAAAAATCTCATCTAAACGAGAACCAAATGAATAATCATCTGAAATACCGCGGTGTGTAATACCGAATGTGGTGTTGTTTGCTGTACGGGTTTTCTCTGAGAAGTCGCCACCGACTTTTAGCTCAAGCTCATAGCCTTCACCATAAAATGGCATGCCCATGTTCCAACCCCAGGTATCAACTTCATCATGAAGAACTTGGAATTCACGTGTTACGTTAGTTGCTGAAACGTCTTGTAATTGCTCAGAAACAAACACACCATCGTCGTAGTTACGTTGGAAAACAGCGTCTACACCACCTGGTGCATCACGGTTTGCACGGCTTGTACCTGCGTACCAATCAACAAACAAATTGTTAAAGTCGGTAAAGTTGTGTGTGCCTTTTAACTGGCTAGAGAACATTTCACGTTCTTCATACACAACATCAACACGGCGAAGATCACGTACACCTTCTTCCGTTTCGTTGGCATCATAGAAATTACGATTACGAACACGGTCACGCATGTCATGCAGGGCAATATTAGTCAGTTCAATTTTATGGTTTGAGTTAAACTCATAACCAATATTGAAGGTACCACTCCAACGCACATTTTGTTCAGTCGATGTACCATCGTAATACTGAGCAAAACACTTGTCTTCACACCCTAAGCTACCGAGGTTTGTACCACTTTTCTCTTGTGCTACTTCCCACTCATTTTCGTAAGAAACCGCAGCTAGCACACCAAATGTACCCATTTCACTTTCAAAGCGATCGCCTAGTGAAACTGAAAAGCTCATTTCAGGATCAACGTCTTTTTCAGTTGCTGAAATGTTCCAATCAAGAGCCGACATCAATGCTTGGCGCTCAGCCAATGTTGTATTGATATCACCTTCAAGGCCCGCACCATAAAAGGCATCGATGAATTCACTTGGTAACGCACGAGTACCATCATCACGCCCCATCCAGTCATCATCACCACCTTCATAGAAGTAGCCTGTATCACTGTTATTGGTGTTATAAGAAGTACCAATATCAACTTTAAATAAAAAATCAGTCGGAATTGATTTGGTTCTAATATTTACGTTACCACCACCAAAATGCGCTGGCATATCAGGTGAAAACGATTTTTGAACACTTAAACTTTCAATTATATCTGATGGAAATAAGTCAAGCGGTACAACTGAGCGAGTTGGATCAGGACTTGGTACATACATGCTGTTAAGCTGAGTACTCGAATATCGCTCACCTAAACCACGAACATAAATGAACTTGCCATCAACAAGTGTCAAACCTGTTACACGACGAAGTGCTGATGCAGCATCGCCATCACCAGTACGAGAGATTTGCTCTGCACCCATGATATCGGCAACGAAAGCTTGATTTTGACGCTCTTGAAGAACCGCGCCAGCACTCCCTTTTAAACGCTGTCCTACAGCAACCACTTCTTCAATTTCTTGTGCTTCATCCGCTGCATAGGCAGTATTCACTGATAAGCCAACTAATGCTGCAAGCACTGCGTGGTTTATCTTTGAACGCACAAGTTTAGAGGGGTAAAAGATTTCATTATTATACTCCGAAAACAAAACTAGAAGCTGGCCGGGGTTGCCCCCGACCATGGATTAAAAGGGCTTAGTTAAGACCTACTTTTACCCAACCTGCTGTCCAGTCTGTTTGCGCATCCATTGCACCGATGTAATCTACTTGGTCGAAGAAGCTATTTAGGCTTGAAGCATCGAAACCGCTACCAAGTAGTGCTGATTCAGCACTTGGTTGATAACCGTTAGAGCTTAGGCCTAACATTGCTGCGTCCATGATAGAGTTACCTTCTTGGCCTTCGAACCAAGATTGAACATTACCCGTACCAATTGCTTGGCTTGAGAAGTTGTTATCTGTTGCACATACAACTACTGAGTGGCTGATAGTAAGTGAACCATCTTCAGCGCGAGGTGCTGAATCTGCGCCAACTCGTAAGCAGTTTTTATAACCTTCACCACCTGTTACTACTACGTTTTTCAGCATACCCGCAGTACCTGCACGTAAACGGATACCGTTTACACCATCTGCACCGATGATAGTTACGTTAGAGATAGTAGGTGTAGTTAAAGGTGAAGCATTTGAATCAAACTCTGAGTTATCAGCTTCAATTGCATTGTCACCTTCAGATGAAGACTGCTTGATTAATACGTATTGTGCATTACCAGTCCAACCGAATGACCAATCTAGCGAGTCATCACCAATGTTTGTTAGTACTAAGTGGCTGATGCTTGCAGTACCACCGAAGAACTCAACACCGTCATCAAGGTTTTCGTGAACGTGGATATAATCAAGTTCAGTTTGGCTACCAACACCTGCAAGTGAAATGCCGTTAAGTTCATCACCGTTACCTAGTGTTTTACCTGCTTGTTTTACAACAACATACTTAAGTGTACCTGAGTTATCTTCTGGTTGGTTACCACCGAATTGACCAGCATCACCTTCTGCAGCAACACCACAGTTTGCTAGTTCATCAGCCGTTGTTTCACCCACTTGGTCACCACAAGAGTTAGCTGGTGCGTTACCAAGAAGCACTACACCACCCCATTGACCAATGCCTGTTTCAGCACCTGTCATATCTTGAATTGATGTCATAACGATTGGTTGAGTTGCAGTACCTACCGCTTCAATCTTAGAGTCACGACGAACAACTAAGAAGTCATCACCACTTTCACCGATTAATGTTGTACCAAATTGAACATAAAGCGTTGCACTATCAGTACGGTCACCACCTACTGCCGTGCGGCCTTTCAGGATCCAGTGAGCATCGTTAGTTAATGTCACGTCAGATGTGAAAACAACATCTTGCGCTAGTTGATACACTGGCTTATCGGTAATTTGTGGGAAGCTTGCAGAAACATCAGTCGCTAGACCTTGTTCCATTGCGTTACCGATATCTGTAGGGAAGCTAGGGTTAACAGCAACTGTCCAACCTTCCATCCAGTTATTGTCACCGTCAAATGCACCAATATAGCTTGTTTTAGTGAAGAATGGGTCAAGGTCTGACGCATCAACACCTGCACCTAATAGCGGCGAGCTTGATTTAGGTGTGAAACCATCTGTAGCAAGGTTTAATGTCGCTGCAGTAAGTGTTTGGTTACCAGTTTGACCTTCGAACCAAGATTGAACATTACCAGAACCGATTGCTTCAGAACCGAAGTTATTGTCTGCACTACATGCTACCACTGAGTTCTCGATAGAAAGCTCACCAGATTCAGCATTTGCTACAGAGTCAGAACCTACACGTAAACAGTTTTTGTAACCTTCTGGGCCTGTCACAACCATGTTACGGATAACACCCGCTGTACCTGCACGAAGACGAACACCGTTTTTACCGTCAGCACCAACAATCGTTACGTTTGAAAGTAGTGGCTTAGTTAATGGTGTAGCGTTTGAATCGAATTCTGAGTTATCAGCTTCGATTGCATTGTCACCTTCAACAGATGATTGTTGGATATATACGTTTTGTGCACGACCAGTCCAACCAAATGACCAGTCAAACGCGTCATCACCAATATCAGTTAGTACAACGTTACGAACGTTGACAGTACCACCAAAGAACTCGATACCATCGTCAAGGTTTTGGTGAACTTGGATGTATTCAACTTTTGTTTTAGAACCAACACCTGCGAATGAAATACCATTTAGCTCATCGCCATTACCCAGTGTTTTACCTGCGTGTTTAACAACAACATAACGGATAACACCTGAGTTGTCTTCTGCATCATCACCACCGAATTGACCTGCATCACCTTCAGCTGCAACACCACAGTTTGCTAGCTCTTCAGGTGTTGTTTCGCCTTGCTGGTCACCACATGAGTTAGCAGGTGCATTACCAAGTAATACTAAACCACCCCATTGACCGATGCCTGTTTCTGCACCTGTCATATCTTGGATAGATGTCATGGTGATTGGTGCTGTAGCATTACCATTTGCGTTAATTTGCGAGCCACGACGAACAACTAAGAAGTCATCGCCTGTTTCACCGATTAATGTAGTACCTGCTTGAACATATAATGTTGCGCTATCAGTACGGTCACCACCCACTGCTGTACGACCATTTAAGATCCAGTGTGCGTCATTTGTTAATGTTACATCTGCAGTGAAGGTTGTATCTTCAGCTAAACGATATACAGGTTTATCAGTGATTTGCGGGAATTCAGATGAAACGTCTGTCGCAAGACCTTGCGCCATTGCATTTTCAATATCAGTTGGGAAACCGCCATTGATAGCAACAGTCCAACCTTCCATCCAGTTATTTGTTGCGCTAAATGCACCGATTTGACCATTCGCTAATAATGGTGAACCAGCTAAAGGCATATAACCATTATCATCTAGCATTAAATCTGCTGGTGTAAGAGTTTGGTTACCGTCTTGACCTTCAAACCATGCTTGTACAGTACCACCATTAATTGTTTCGCTACCGAAGTTATTAGCAGGTGTTTGACATGCAACAATAGAGTTTGTGATAGTCAGTGAACCGTCTTCTGCACGAGGCACTGAGTCAGAACCAACACGTAAACAGTTTTCATAGGTTGCAGGGCCTGTAACGAAAACGTTTTTCAGCATACCTGCAGTACCTGCACGTAAACGAATACCATTGTTACCTTCAGCGCCCACGATTGTTACGTTTTCAATGGTAGGGTTAGTCAGTGGTGTAGCGTTTGAATCAAACTCAGAGTTATCCGCTTCAATCGCATTGTCACCTAAGTTCGCAGCTTGTTGAATGTATACGTTTTTCGCTGTACCAGTCCAGCCAAATGACCAATCTAGTGAGTCATCACCAATGCTTGTAAGTACCACGTTACTTACGTTTACTGTACCACCAAAGAACTCGATACCATCATCTAAGTTTTCGTGTACTTGAATGTAATCAACTGTCGTTGCTGAACCAACACCGGCAAATGAGATACCGTTTAATTCATCACCATTACCCAGTGTTTTACCTGCATGTTTAACAACTAAATATTTCAATGTACCTGAGTTATCATCTGCAACGTTACCACCGAATTGACCTGCATCACCTTCAGCTGCAACACCGCAGTTTGCAAGTTCGTCTGAAGTTGCTTCACCTTGTTGGTCACCACATGAGTTTGCTGGTGCATTACCAAGAAGAACTAAACCACCCCACTGACCGATTGACGTTTCAACATTAGTTACATCTTGAATCGAAGTCATTGTGATTGGCTGGCTTACAGTACCTACTGATTCGATTTGTGAACCACGGCGTACAACTAAGAAGTCGTCACCCGATTCACCAATTAATGTAGTACCTTGTTGGATATAAAGAACAGCGTTATCAGCACGGTCATTACCTACAGCTGTACGACCATTTAAAATCCAGTGAGCATCGTTAGTTAGTGTTACATCAGCTGTGAATGTAGTGTCTGCTGATAAGCGGTAAACTGGCTTATCTGTAATCGTAGGGAATTGTGAAGAAACATCTGTTGCTAAGCCTTGTGTTAAGGCATTTTCGATGTCAGTTGGGAAACCAGTTGTTGCGTTTTGAGAATCATCACGACCTGATTGGTCGCCGCCGTTATCACCATTGTCACCACCATTATCGATGATGTTAGTGATGTTATCACCTTCGTTGACAGTGGTGTCGCCTTCTTTAACGACTAAATCACCACCACAACCAGCTAAAGAAACTGCTGCAGCTACCAAACTAACTTTGAATAAGTCAGATAATTTCATTGTTCACTCCGTTAAGATAGATATTTAATTATTGTGTTAGCGCATAAACTCAAGTCACCGAAAAAGCACTGCAAAATAATGCTTTTGGGTCACTTGAGTTTTAAACTGCGACTACCTTACGGGAGCTGTATGACAAACTAGTTACACTTTAATAAACATAAAATGACAATATTAATTATTTAAAAAAGAGTAAGTTAGTTAATTTTTGAAACGGAAAAAAGCCGCCCGAAGGCAGCTTTGGTGTTGCGATTATAAATTAGTTCTTTTGTACGCTTACCTGTTGAATACAATTTAGAGTAAAGCGGTACGTAATGTTTCGGCGTGCACTTTTTCACGCTTCACATACTTGATCCATTGCTCAGCTAAACGCTGTGACTTTTTGTGTTTTTCCGCTTGCTCAAACGCTAAAATCGAGGCATCAAAATTTTGTAAATTGTACTGCGCCATACCTAAGGCAACATACACATTTGATTCAAAATCTAAGCCGCCTTTATCTAGGGCTTTACGTGCTGCATCCGCTGCTTCTTCGTATTTTTCAAGGTTAATGCTTACCTCTGCAATACGTTGTTCGTACTGACCATGCGTAACTAAATCAGCGGCTTTTGCAAAGTACGGAAGTGACTTTTCACCCTCTTTTGCTTGTACCATCGCTTCTGCAACAAAGGCATAGTTTTTCGCTGATTTTTCAGCGACACCATCTTGCATTGCTTTACTCATCACGTTCGCCGCTTTAAAAGCCAGGCCGTTGTATAAATACACTTGTGATAATTGACGTAAATCTGATTTAGATTTCATGAAACCTTGTTGATATGCCGCTTCTAAAATCGCTAATTGCTTTTTCTCTGCGCCCGTTTCACCGTACATGCCACCTAACTGAACCCAGTACTCAGGCTTGTTGTAAAGCTTAACTAAACGCTCAAGTACCTCGACCACTTTGTCAGACTGGTTAAGTGAGTAGTACATAGCACGCTGTAAGATTAACCAGTTTTCTTTTGGCATCTCACCTTTGCTGTCGGCTTCTGCGATAGCAAGGTTAATGTTTTCAATGCCTTTTTGGTAATCTTTAAGCTGATAATATGCTTGTGATTTTAATACGTAATAAGCATCTGTTTTAGGCTTGTCGTTAATCACATCCCACTGCGCTAAATATTTGATTACCTTTTCGTAATCGCTGTTAGCCATTGCAAGTTGCGCTAAGCTAAAGGTGGTGCTTACACGTAATGTTTCTGGAATCGCATCTTCGTTTACTACTTTTTCAAACGACGCAATTGCTTTATCAAGGTCGTTCTCGTTGTAGTAAATAAAACCGTAGAAATTATGCATCATGGCAATTTCATATGAGTTCATGCTCGAAGAGCGCTCTTGAATACTATCAAGGGCTGCTAATCCTGCTTTTGCATCACCATCATCAGCTAGCTTTTGTGCTCGTGCTAATTGGCTATACACTTTTTCACGCAGTGCAGGTACGCGTTTGGTTTTTTGTTCTTCAGCGTAAGCTGTTGCCAGTGTGACACCTGGTAACATGCTAACAACGCTTGGAATTACCAGGCTGCTTGTGAAAGCAGCCGCGCAAATCACGGCAACTTTTAAAGGTTTCATAATCGCATTCCTCTTTTCTAACCGTTAATTTGGAAAGAAATTTTGTTCTGTACGCCCGCTACTTCAACAGCTTCACCGTTAACAACGCGCGGTTTATATTTAAATTTAAGTGCTGCATCCATCGCGACGCGGTCAAACAGTGATTCTGGTTCAGCTTTCACTACTTTCGGGTCACGTACTGTGCCTTGTTTAGTTACTGTAAACTCAACTATCACATAGCCTTCGATACCACGCGATAAAGCTCGGCGCGGATAAACAGGCGCTACCTTTACAATCGGTAGATATTCACCGTCACTTGATTCAAGGGCTAAACCACCGGCTAAGTTAACGTCGGCTTCAACACTGGCACCAAAGTCAAAGTTCGCATTGCTCGCGTTAGGATCACTGTTTTGCATTTGCGGTGATTCCATTGGCGGAGGTGGCTCTTTTGGCGTTGGTGGCTTTTGCGGTTTACGTTCTTTCTTTTGCACTGTCTCTTCTTTTTTCAGACGAACAAAATCAAGTACGTTTCCTTTTACGGGCTCAGACATGGCCCCTTCACCACCGGTGATCAGTGCCTGCATGCCTAAAAACAGCATAACAGTCACGATACCCGCGATGATTAATGCAACTATATAACGCATCGCTCACATTCCTTATGATGCTTCTTGCGCAGCAATCGACACATCAAATGCGCCTGCAGCTCGCGATGCATCCATTACTTTGATAAGTACATCGGTTGTGGCTTTCTTATCAGCTTGAATAACCACGCTACCTTGTGGGTTTTCAGCTTTTAAGCGCTCGATATTTGCTTGTACTGCACGAATATCTACTTGGCGTTTGTTGATCCAAATTTCACCTTTGTCAGAAATAGCAACTAAGATGTTGGCACGCTCTTTTTTCACTGCCGTTGCCGCTTCAGGGCGGTTTACATCAATACCGGCTTCTTTTACGAATGATGCTGTTACGATAAAGAAGATAAGCATGATGAAAACAACGTCTAGCATTGGCGTCATGTTGATTTCTTCTGCGTCGTCTTCTTGAAATAAGTTACCTAGTGGCGCTCTCATTGTTAGTCTCCTAGTGGGTGATGCTCACATCACCCTAAAATTCGTTTAGTGGTCTAAGACCATGTTGTCTTCAAGTAATTGCACTTCGCGTTTTGCACGACGTTGTAAGAACGTTGATGCGAAAACCCCAGAAAGTGCACCCACCATACCGGCCATTGTTGGGATAGTGGCTTTAGACACCCCTGATGCCATCGAACGTGCACTGCCTGTGCCTGTAATTGCCATTACATCAAATACTTCGATCATTCCGGTTACTGTACCTAACAGACCTAAAAGTGGACATAACGCAACCATTACGTTGATTAGCGCAAGGTTATTATTTAGTTGCATGCCAGCGCGTGAAATCATCGCTTGGCGAATTTGCTCTGCGTTCCAGCTGTTACGCTCTGCTCTATTGCTCCAAGTGCTTTTTACGTCTTTCTTGTAGCGTTTAAAGCCACCAAAGAAATACATAAAACGCTCAAGTATCAATAACCACATCGCGAAGATGAGGACCCCGATGACCAAGAGAACTTGGCCACCTGTGTCGAGGAAATCACGTAGAGCATTGATTGCATCAATCAATAGCACCATGATTTATGCTCCTTTCTCGCTTCGCTCTGCGATGATACCTGCGCTTTGCTCTTGTAAAATCAACAGCATGTTTTTAGAACGCGTGTTAAGAAGTGTGTATAAGAATACTGTTGGGATAGCCACAACTAGACCAAGTACCGTTGTTACAAGTGCCTGAGAAATACCACCCGCCATTAGTTTTGGGTCACCTGTACCGAACAAGGTAATTGCTTGGAAGGTGTTAATCATACCGGTTACCGTACCTAGTAGACCAAGTAGCGGTGCTACCACAGAGATAATTTTAATTAGCGTCAGGTTACGAGTAATTTTTGGCATTTCACGAATGATTGCTTCGCTTAATTTAAGCTCAAGCGTGTCGTACGCTACATCTGGGTACTGATCTTTTACTTTCATTACGCGACCAAGTGGGTTGTCATCACGTGCCACGGTGTCTTTAAGCTGACGACGGATTTTGCTACCCATAATCATCAGAGATACAAAACGCTCAAGTGCGATTAGTAAAGCGATTAAGCCAACACCTAAGATGATGTAACCAACCGTACCACCTTGATGAACCTGCTCTTCAGTATCTGGTGCTTGTACTAAAAGACCTAAGATTGAACCGCCTGTAGGGTCAAGCGCGAACGGTACAACACCTGAGTTTGCTTGCTGTAAATCAGCTGCAGTTGCTGTGTAACGGCTGCTAGGCTGACGTGTAAGCTGGCTGATTGTGTTCGTAGCTGGTGTGTACTCTAGGTATTTACCATCTGCGATTAAGTTAAATGCACCAACACGTACCACTTCTTTTTGTGCCTTGCTGCCACCTTCAACGATGACATCAGTTGTAAAGCGAGATACTTTACCTTGCTCAGTCATTTCGCGTTGTAATTCAAACCATACTTTTTCGATATCATCGATAGAAGCAAGCTTTGACGTTGAACCCATTTTTTGTGCAAGTTCATCCATGAAGTTACTACGACCAGGAAGCTCTGCAGAAACAACTGACGTCATGAATTTATTGCTTGAATCACCCGCTACTTGTTGTAACACACCGAATAGCTCTTTAAGTGAGCCCATGCGGTTTGAAAGTGTGTCTGTTAAGTTAGCTAGCTTTACTTCGTTTTCTTCAAACTGAGTTTCTAAACGCTCTGATTCGTTGAGCATTGCAGTACGTTTTGTTTGTGTATCTTTAAGCATTTGTACTTGTTCGTTTTGACGCGCCACGAACTCCTGCTCACGTTGCTTATTCTCAACGCTTTGCTGTGCTTTACCTTGCTCTAATGTTTTTAGTAATGAGTCTAAATCCATTGGCTCAGCCGCTAGGCTGCTACCAGCAAAACCAAGGCCAGCTGCAAACACGGCCATTTTTGTCATTTTCGTTAATAATTTCATCTCAAACCTCTTATTCAGCAGCGTGGACTGGCAGTGTTAACATATCTGGGGCAAGTTGCTTACGTGCAATGCGTAAACCTTTATTGATTTGGCTGATTGCAGAATCTGGTAATTCAACAAATGATTTTGTTTCTTTATCCCAGCTACCTGCTTTTTTGCCGTCGCGTGTTAAATAAATAAGTTCTAAACGACCGATGCGTAAGAAATCCACTTCGCGCTCTTGACCATCTACATTCAGTAATGATGTGTACGCTTCGATAGTGCGACCGTAATCCACTTCTACTTGGTAAGCTTCAAGTAAGCGGCGGAATTTTTCACTTGAATTGATGTCTGCGCGGTCCATCATTTCTTTTAATGATGCAATACGCTTGCTACGTTCTTCAGTTAAGAAAGGCACGTCTAGTGCAACGAATTGCTCAAGACCTGTTATCATGCGCATCATTAACGGCGTAATTTGACGCTCGATAACCGATACCTGATCCATTGACTCGTTTAACGCGTCCATTTCAGCAATTTGGTTGTTTAATTGCTTAGTAAGTTGCGCGTTATAAACAGTTAAGCCATCAATTTCTTTATTAAGGGCTTTGAATTGTTGTAAACGACCTTGCATTGAATCTGCAATCTTGTCGATTTTAGTTTGTGATTGCGCTGCAGATTTGTTTATCTCGCTGCTTTTATCAATTACTTTATCTAGATCGTTTGCATGTACTGCTGCAGATGCCGCTACAATACCTGCTAAAATCAGTGGTTTAACGCCTTTCATCGCATACACCTTTACTCGTTAAGTTAGCTTAATTTGCTAGTTGGGTTGTTTTATTGTGCGAAAGGATAACGATGAAAAATGACAAGCATGTTGCGCAAAAAATACAAAAATATGACAGCTGTAACAATTAGTTTATATTGCGCAAAGATAAGGCAAAAGTTGCAGGGTTTCAGGAACTAAATATGGGATGTTATTAGCTGATAAGTGCTTTGCCAGTCTTGGTAATTAACAGGAATAGCAATATAGAGTCCTTGATTTTCAAGGACTAAAGACGGAAAGCCTTGGATAGGTAAGCTTCTCGCTTGGTTTATTTCGTCCATAAGTAATGAATTTATTTTTTCACTTTCAATTTCGTGAATAAATGCGTTTTTTTCTAACCCAATTTGCTCAGCAAGGCTTGCAAGGGTGCTGATGTCCGATGGATTATGTGCATTTAAGTAGTAGGCTTTTTGAATGGCATAGAGCATCTCGTGCTCTTTATTGTACTGCCTTGCAACAAGCACTGCACGACATGCTGGATAAGTAGAGCGGCGTGGTTGCGCGGTATGCCAAAACTCATGATTAAATAGCGTGCCAAGTTGCCGCTCAATACGCTGCCATGTTTGCTGTAAAAACTGCTGCATCTCTTTTGGCATGGGCTCATCTGAATCAGGCGCGAGGCCACCCACTTTATATTCAATAGCCAGTTTATCGCCAAGGGCCGCTTTTAGTTTTAACCAGGTTTCTCTGTAGCCCCAACACCAACTACACATTGGGTCGTATACATAAATTAGCTTTGCCATTTAGCTTATCTCAGTTAGATCAGAGACCACTACATTACGCCCTTTTGCTTTGGCTTTATAGAGGTTGTCGTCAGCTTGTTTAATCGCTTTACTAAATTGGCTGCCTCGTTCGAGGCTGGCAATACCAATACTACACGTAATAGTCACAGACTGCCCCACATCATAAGGGATCTGTTTCTCGGCAACATAACTACGCAGCTTTTCAGCCACTGCATGGGCAATGTTAAGCCCTGCTTTTGGCAGCAAAATAATAAACTCTTCACCGCCATAACGGGCTTTTATATCTGTACCACGTAATTTATCGTGCAGCATAGAGGTAAAGGCTATTAATGCCTGATCGCCAAAATCATGACCATAGCTGTCATTAAGAGATTTAAAGTTATCTAAATCTATTAATAATACCGACATAGGTAAGTAGTTTGCCGCTTCAGCTTCAAGGCGCGGCTGAATATGTTCATAAATGTAACGACGATTAGCAAGACCTGTGAGTGGGTCGGTTAATGCATCGCGTTTTTCTATTAAAGTGATGTCAGCAATTTTTTGGTGGCTTTTTTGCCTAAAGTATTCACTAATTGCAGAGAATAAAATCACCATAGTGAAAGAGGCTAAAAAGCGTGAAGTTTCAACTTGCCCGTAATGCGCTTGGCCAAAGTTGGGGCTAAACAGCAGTGCAACTGCACTAGCGTACATAATCCCAACCAACACACTGCCCACTTTTAACCCTAAGGTGACATAAGCCACAATGGGATAAAACATAAGCCAATATAAAGCGGTGTTTTCTTTGCCGCCGGTGTACACCAAGGCCACGCAAAGCAGCAAAATAATCGATAAAATAATGCAGCTTACAGAGACTAAAGCACCAGTGCGAAAGTAATAGAGCATGCACAGCACAATAGTTATATCGCTCACCACTAACATAATAGTGAGCGGTAAGGCGTAAATTTGATAGTTAGATAACACTAACGAGGTAATTAATACGATGGCAAAAAAAGCCATGGTAAATAGCGTGAAGGCACGGCGCTGTTTATCCGCCGTGTCAACACTGTTTAAGGTAATGGCATTAAGCCAATTTTGATCCAAAATTGCAGTCTCTTAACAACTAAACTTTAAATTTAAGTACCAATTGTTCAAGCTCATAGAACTGGGCTTTTAATTTAGTGCACTCGCTCAAGGTGTTATTAAGATTACTTTGACCTTGAGTAGACAGCTCACTAATTGAGTGTATGTCACTGTCTAAGCTTTGAATTACTTGGTTTTGCTCAGTTGTGGCATTTGCAACACTGTGGTTCACTTCATCGATTGACTCAATAGCACGGGTAACCTCAGCCATTTTATCGCCCGCTATATGAGCTTGTTCAACACTCTTTTCACTATCGCGAATACTGGTTGTCATTACCTCCACCGCAGACGCAGAGCCTTGTTGTAACTGAGAAATAGTGTCTTCGATTTCTTGTGTTGATTGCTGGGTACGGTGCGCAAGTTGACGTACTTCATCTGCTACAACCGCAAAGCCACGACCTGCTTCACCCGCACGGGCCGCCTCAATAGCTGCATTAAGGGCTAGTAAGTTAGTTTGCTCACTAACACCTTTGATCACTTCAAGTATTTGACCGATGCTTACGGTGTGCGCATCTAAACTATTAATGGTTTTTTGTGCCTCCTCCATATTGCGAGACAAGGCATTAATTGCTGTTAAGTTATCAGCTAATGCAGATTGGCTTTGTAATGATTGGCTATTCGCACTCGTAGCTAAGGATGACGCATGACTTGCACTGTTTGAGATTTCTACTGCGCTTGATGTCAGCTCGTTAATAGCTGTGGCAACGTTATCTGTACGCTTTGTTTGATCAGCATACATGGCTAATGTGCCTTGAGTTTGGTTAACTAAACTCTCAACTAAACGCTCAAGCTCAACGGTGGTATTTTTAACTTGTTCAATTGATGTATGAATTTTCTCGATAAACGCATTAAAGTAATGGCTTAGCTCGCCAAACTCATCATTATTTTCAACCTCAAGACGACGGGTTAAATCACCCTCTCCTTGCGCAATATCTTTAATTGCATCGTTTAAGCGCTGCATTGGGCGCATTAAATAACGAAGCAAAAATTGCATCATTAATACAATCGCGACAATACCCATTAGCATGTAAATAGCCGCCATATTTCTAAATGAGGCAACCGATGAATAAGCAATTTCTTCGTTGATCACCACACCTAAATACCAATCAACGTTTTGAATTCCTTTGATTTTGGTGAATGACACTAATTTGTCTAAACCACCTACTTGTACTTCTACAAACTCAGATTGTAACGACAGGCTCTTGCCAAATAAATCACGCATGTTTTTGTCATTAAATTTAGTTTCTGGATGGCTTAAAATGCGGCCTTCACTATCTAGCAAAAAGCCATAACCAAACCCTAGAAAGTCAATTTCGTTGACGATTTTTGTTATGGTTTTCATGTCGATGTCAGCACCCGCAACACCGCTAAACACACCGTTAGCTTGCATTGGCGCTACGGCCGAAATAGTTAGTTCATTGGTGGTTACATCAATATAAGGCGCCGTAAATGCTGTGTTCGTTTTGTTTTCTACAAGTTTGTACCACGGGCGTGTTGTAGCATCGTAATCCGGTGGTAAAACAACCGATTGGTCATTCAATACAAAGGTGCCGTCAGTGATACCGATGTAGGTGTTTTTAAAACCACCGGCTTTGTCAGCAGTATTGAGCTGTGTGAGCGTAAGCTCTTTGCTATCACCAAGTTGATAGGTATCAGCAACAGACGAAACAATCGCTAATTTAGCATTTAACCAGTTAGCTATGTTTTGCGACACTGATTGAGAAATCTCTTGAAGAACGAGCGAGAGCTGCTCCTGCGTTTGGCTGCGCATAGAGATGAAGTTATTAATCGTGAATAAACCGAGCACTATCACTAAAACCAGTGATGCAGCCACAGTTACCTTGGTGGTAAATTTAAGAGTGCTTTGCATGACAAACCTGTTTGTTATTTTTTTCGTTGTTAGCCTCTTTATATTTAACAAATTTAAAGCTCTTTGTCTTATAAAATTAAGCTAAAACTAGAAAAACGTTCCTTTTATTAAAGTACGCTTTCTTTGAAAATCAATTACTTTGTTAACGGCAGCACATTCAACTTCTTAAGTCGCATTGATAATAAAGCAGCAAAAACCAATTGGAACGTTCCTATAAATTATTACTTAAACTGCCCCTGAATACGTATTCATTAAATCATTTTGTCATCTAGTTTTGTTGGCTCTAGCAAAAAATGGCACAAAAAAACCCCGCAACTCAGTGCGGGGTTTTATTAATCGTGATTTTTAGCCGATGCGTTTTTTCCAGCTATCAGCTAAGCGAACGACGTTTAAGCCGTACCAAGCGATAAATGCATAACAGATCACTGGTACAAAGAAGCTTTGTTGAATACTAACAGTATCTGCAACTACACCTTGCAGTAACGGTACTAATGCACCACCAACGATAGCTAAACATAACCAACCCGACCCTTTACTGGTCAGTGATCCTAAGCTTTCGATAGCAACTGAGAAAATCGTTGGGAACATGATTGAGTTAAATAAACCAATCGCAAGTACTGAGTAAAGCGCAACATTACCTTCTGTGAAAATAGTCACTAACAGTAATACAATAACCATCATGGCATTAAAGAATAACGCTTTTGAAGGCGCAATCTTCTGCAGTGCTGCAGAGCCAATGAATCGACCCACCATTGCACCGCCCCAGTAATAAGCAATTAGGCTTGCAGCCGCATGCTCTTCAAGGCCAGCAATGTGTGCTTCGCCAAAGTAGTTTACTAAGAAGCTACCAATTGAAACCTCTGCACCTACATAACAGAAAATACCTACAACACCCATCATTAGATGAGGCGCTTCGGCAAGGCTGTGGCCTTTCGCTTTGCAGTCTTGCTCTTCTGAGTGCTCAGAAATTACCGGTAATTTAAAGAAGGCAAATACCACAGCTATGGTCAGTAGTGCTGCAGCAAGCATAAGGTAAGGCACTTTTACAGATTCAGCAGTGGCCGCGTTGGCAGCTAGTGTGCCCGCTGTACCGAAGAATAAAATACCACCCACATATGGTCCAACTGTAGTACCAAGTGAGTTAAGTGCTTGAGCTAAATTTAAACGTGACGACGCCGTTTTTTCAGGACCTAATGCCACAACATACGGGTTAGCAGATACCTGTAATACGGTAATACCTGATGCTAAAACAAATAACGCACCTAAGAATAACCAATATTCATGCACAACAACTGCTGGGTAAAATAACATACAGCCAATTGATGCCACGACTAAGCCTGTTAGCACACCATTTTTATAGCCCAGTTTTTTAACCAACATGCCCGCTGGTAGCGAAACAATAAAGTAAGCACCAAAGAAACAAAACTGAACCAGCATTGCCTCTGTATAGGTTAAATCGAACACCCCTTTTAAGCGCGGGATCAACACGTCATTTAAAACTGTAATGAAACCCCATAAAAAGAACAGGGTTGTCATTGCCGTCAGTGGTAGCAGGTAGTTTTTATTTTGCTGCGAACCATCGGCGACAAACGATTGGTTTGTATTTATTTCACTCACGTGGTTTTCACTCCGTTAACAAGTTACCTTTGATTCTACACATTGAAGTAAAAATAGCACAAAGATTTACTAGGAACGTTCCAATATTTTTATTTCCTGCTATAGTTGCTAGATATAAACAGATTTATTGATAGACCATGGCAACAGTTGACTTTAAAAGCCCTGATTTTCTTAAGCAGCATATCCAAGATACCCTTGCTTTTTATCACCCCCATTGTGTTGACCATTCAGCTCATGGTTTAGCTGGCTTTTATCAGTTCTTTAAAAATAATGGCGCGGTTTACGATAAACACACTCGCCATTTAGTCTCGAGTACACGCTTTGTTTTTAATTACGCGATGGCGTATATCGAGTTTAAAGATCCAGAATATTTAAGCCTCACTAAACATGGTTTAGCCCACCTTGAACATGCGCATAAACAAGCATCTGGTGGTTATGCTTGGCTTATTGAGCAAGGTGATAACGGCGCAGTCACTGTGTTAGACGATACTAACCATTGTTATGGACTCGCTTTTGTAATGCTTGCAAACGCGGTTGCTTTAAAAGCAGGGGTGAACGACTGCAAAAATACCATTTCGCAGGTATGGGATTTATTAGAGCAGCACTACTTTGAACCACAGCATAATGCCTATTTAGATGAGCAAAATACCGACTTTAGATGTGCAGATAACTATCGCGGCCAAAATGCCAATATGCATTTATGCGAAGCCTTACTTATGTGTTTTGAAGCAACCAACGAGACCCGTTATTTAAAACGTGCTACAGAGCTTGCCGAAACCTTTACAGTAAAACTGGCAGCCCACAGCCAGCAGTTGGTGTGGGAGCACTACGCTAAAAATTGGCAAATCGATTTAGATTACAATAAAGATGACCCGCAGCATTTATTTAGGCCTTGGGGATTTCAACCTGGTCATCAAACTGAGTGGGCAAAACTGTTACTTATTTTAAACCGCCATATTGATGAACCTTGGCTGGTGACTAGGGCTAAAAGCCTGTTTGATGAAACTCTAAGCATCGCGTGGGATCAGCAACATGGAGGCATTTTCTATGGCTTTGCACCAGATAAACAAATCTGTGATAGCGATAAATACTTTTGGGTGCAGGCCGAATCACTAGCCGCAGCTGCCCTACTCGCTGATGCCACAAATGATGAAAGCTATTGGCAATGGTACGAAAAAATTTGGCAGTACAGTTGGCAACATATGGTAGATCACCGATATGGTGCTTGGTACCGTATTTTATCAGCACAAAACCAACCATACAGTGACGAAAAATCGCCAGCAGGCAAAACCGACTACCATACTATGGGTGCCTGCTACGAAGTATTAAGAACCTTAACCTTGAGGAATGCATAATGAGTTTAGTGTGTTTTGGCGAAGCATTAATCGACTTTTTATCAGATGGTAAACAACCAGAGTCATTTACCAAATATGCAGGTGGCGCACCTGCTAATGTAGCTGTTGCAGCAGCAAAACTAGGCCTTAACACCAGCTTTTGCGGCATGTTAGGCGATGATATGTTCGGTCACTTTATTAAACAAGAACTTGACCAGCATGCGGTAAACACCCAGTACTGTACATTCACCGATGCCGCGAAAACAGCGCTGGCGTTTGTATCACTTGATGACAGTGGCGAACGCTCGTTTAGTTTTTATCGCCCACCAGCCGCTGATTTACTGTATCGCGTAGACGATTTTGACCATGCAATGTTTGCAAATCACGCCATCATGCATGTATGCAGCAACAGTTTAACTGAGCACAACATCTATCAAACAACAATTTATGCTTTAACGCAGGCGAAAAAATCCGGTGCAATTTGTAGCTTTGATATGAATCTGCGCGAAAACCTATGGCCAAGTATGCGCCATACTCTAGATAGAATGTGGCATGTTATTTCATTGGCAGATATCGTTAAACTCTCATTTGAAGAGCTTGAGTTTTTAAATCAAAAAAGCCATCAAGAAATGCCTCTTGAGCATACTATCGATGCCATTTTAAAGGCCGGTGTAACCTGTTTGCTAGTTACCAATGGCGGCGAAGCAATCAGCTTTTATCACTCAGACTTTAAAGGCCAAGTTAGCCCACCAGCAACAAAAGTAATTGATACCACAGCCGCAGGCGATGCGTTTATTGGCGGCATGCTGTCAAAGATTGGTCAGCACTGTGAAAACAAACAAAGCTTTAAAGCGTTTTGCCAAACGCCAGAGAATATCGAACAAACCATTGCTTATGCAGCTAAAGCTGGCGCTTTTGCAGTTAGCCGCTATGGTGCATTTGCGTCTTTACCAAGCGCAGCCGATTTAGCCTAGAGCTTTGTTTAGGTTGAGTAATAAGCCCAGCATTAGTAATTAATGCCGGGCTTATTCGCTATTGCTCAGCTTTACATTTATCAATAATCGGTAAATACCTAAACACCTTCATGTTTGGATCGATCACCACATGATCCCCCGCTTTTAAAGCAATGCTAATCTCGCCATTTTCAACAGAATAAGTTTGCAACGAGCCGTTTATTTGCACCGGAACTGGCATAGGGAATGGCTTACCTTGCAAAGAGTTTTTGTTCCATTTCAGCGTCAAGCTGTTAGCTGATTGAATAACATCAAGTTCAGGTAATTGAGCCTGTTTTAAATACACATCAAACAGCCAACTATAATCTTTCGCCGTTAAGCGGTTAACAATAGCAATAAACTCATCGGTATTTCGATATCGCGGTGAAATTGGATAAACCAATTGCTTAGTGTCGTTCACCCCATAGAGCAGCTCGCGGGTGGCTTGCCAAAATAACTCATCACCAATTAACCAGCGCAAGGTATGTAAAGTCCAACTGCCTTTGCCATAAATATCTGGGTTGAATGCTTGATCTGAGGTTATATCGCCATCAAGAACAATGGCTTTACAGTTTTTCAGCCCTAAATACGACTTATACATGCTGTGGTTATAGGCCGCTTCACCGAATTTATACAAACTATAACTTGGCTGCATGTAACTGCCAAAGCCTTCGTGTAGCCATGCATCGTTGAGTTTTTCATGGGTCATTAAATTACCAAACCACTCATGAGCTAACTCATGCTGTAATAACCAATCATAACCGCCTGCATCACGCTTATATTTTTTACCATAAGCATTGATCGTTTGATGTTCCATACCTAAATGCGGTGTTTCAACAAAGCCCAGTTTGTCATTCCCCCATGGGTAAGGCCCTAAAAAGCGCTCAAAAAACGCGACTTGAGAACGTAAATCCTGCTCTATTAGCATCGACGCTTGCTGTGTGTGTTTAGCAAGTGCCCAAAATTCAATCGGAACCTCAGTGCCATTAATGCTGGTATAACTGCGCTCAATACGTTGATAAGGGCCTATGTTCAGGGCAATGTTATAGTCGCTTGCAGGCACAGATAGCAGCCAATCAAATTGTTGTTTGTTTGCTCCGACTGGTTTTACGCTTTGCAATACCCCGTTGGTTACCGCACTTAAACCATTTGGTACTGTGAGCCTTATGCGCATGCTATCGGCTTTGTCAGCAAAGTGATCTTTACATGGCCAGAATAAATCACAGCCTTCGCCCTGCACTGCGGTAGCTATCCACGGCTCGCCGCTTTCTGTTTCAGCAAATACAAACCCGCCATCCCAAGGCGCGTTTTTAGCAATATGGGGATTGCCCTCATAGGCCACAGCAACACTCACTGTGCTGCCCGCAGCATATTGCTTACCTAAATCAATGTTTAGCACACCTGCATTGCGGGTATAGTTAAGTGTTTTATCGTAAGAGGTTATGGCAGTGATTAAAAATCGGCTATCAAGTTTTAGTTCAACAAATTGGCTTGCAGATAGCATTTTAAACTGCGTTTTCGACACCCCTTTAATGCGTTTATCATCAGGAAACACTTCAAGTGATAAGTCGTAAAATTGCACATCGCTTTTTAGTGCAACTGCCGATAATGGTTGACCGGTATCACCAACGCTTGGATCAAGTGGCAAAGGTTTAACGCTACAGCCAGCTAAAATGGCGGTCATAGCAATCGCTGTAGCGCTTTTAAAATATTGAGTTACCTGCAAAACATCTACTCCATGTCGTTATTATTGTTATTAAAATATGACATAGCTGAAAGATTAAAACTGCGCTTTGCGTTGAATAACAAAACGAAAATATTTCATCATCAAATCAAGGCAAAAAAGCACAGCGTTTCTATAATTAATACTGTGATTTACTTAAAAGGATTTGATTATGCTCACTTTAAAACAACCTCGTGTGTTAACGCTTTTATCTTTCGGTTTAGTATTCGCCTCACCAACTGTTTATGCCGACCAATGGCAATTTTCTGTAGAGCCTTATTTAATGGCCACTTCGATTGATGGCAGTTCGGCAATCGGCACTATAGAAGCTCCCCTTGAGGTGGAATTTGATACCATTTTAAACAACCTCGATAGCGCATTTATGCTCCATTTTGAGGGCTATCATCAATCAAACTGGGGTTTTATTGCTGACTGGGGCTATATGGATTTAAGTAAATCTCATAACGCCCCAAAACTTGGCGTGCTCAGTGCCCGGGTGCGACAAGCCGTGCTCGAATTAAGTGTTGCTTATCGTTTCTCTAGCCCTTCGATGGGTGATTGGGTTAACTATGTGGGTATTCGTCGTTGGGATAACACCTACGAATTCGATCTTGACCCTAACTTTATGTCGCAAGTGTCAGTGGTCGACAGAGATGAAGATTGGATTGATCTCATTTTTGGCTTTCACTTTAACAAACAATTAAGCGAACATTGGCAGTTAACAACCGCTGGAGATCTCGGTGGTTTTAACTTAAATGCTAAATTGACTGGCAGCTTCAAATTAGGTGCGGTGTATCAAATAAACCCGCATTGGGATCTGGGAATGAGCTATAAAACCACTTATGTAGATTACCAAACAGGCCAACGCGGAAATAAAAACTTCTTTAGTTATGATACATTTACCCACGGCCCGCAAATAAGCGTGAGCTATCAGTTTTAGTCGTTAGCCCGCTAGTAATTTGTTTCTATTTCATGGTATGTTTTTTAACTAATTAAAGAAAAAGGAATTCATCCTATGAATAATAAGCTTCTTGCTGGGGGCGCGATTGCGATTGTTGCAGGTGCGTTGTTGTACTCACAAAATAAAGCCAGTGTTGATGTAGATTTACCTGAGCTTGCCTACGTACCTGCCGATACGGCGGTTTTTTATGGTCAACTTAAACCGTTTCCGTACAGCAAATACTTTGCGCTTATGCCAGATGCAATGAAAGGCACGAGCGATTTAACGCCCATTATTGCTGAGCTTAAAACAGTTGATGATAAGAATGCCCTATTCCTTGCATCACTGATGGAAAAATACCAACAATCACTGAGCTCTTACGATGCCTTCAAATCGATTTGGGGTTTTGGTGATGACTACAAGGGCATGATGTATGCGCAAGGTTTAATGCCGATTGTGCGTTTTCAAGTCGCTGATCAAAGCAGCATCATCAATAGCATTAAACAATCAGCTGATGAAGCAGGTATTGCTTATACAACTGAAAGCCTTGAAGGCGTAAGCTACACACGCTTTGCCATTGAGCTTGAAGGCTTAGATAACTTCAACCTAATTGCATCAACTCACAACAATTGGGCTACTATCACGCTAACCACTGCGCTTTCTAACGATCAAGATTTACGTATTGCCCTTGGCGTAGAAAAACCGGCTCAATCACTAGCTGAAACTCAAAAACTACCTGAGCTAATTAAAACTTTCTCGCTTGATGGTAACTCGGTTGGCTTTGTTGATCATCAACGTATCGCCAATGCTGTAACTGGCAAAGAAGACTCTCGCTTACACCAGATGCTCAAAGAGCTACTTGATAAAGCCCAGCAAGCGAATGCGTTAGCAGCAATTTCAACACCTGAGTGTCAAGATGATATTGCTGCCATTGCCGCTAAATGGCCTGCAACAGTATCTGGCACAACAAAAACCCGTATTACTGCCGACTACGCCGACTTTGACGTAAAAGCAGTATTGCAAAGCACAGATCAAGACTTACTTAATACACTACAAGCCGTGCGTGGCTTTGTACCAAAACATACCACTGGGCTTGATGGGCAAATGATGAGTGTTGCTTATGGTATTGATGTAGCAAAAGTACTGCCACTAGCTAACACATTAACGGGTGCAATTAAGTCAGCTGAGTTTAACTGTGGACCAATAGTCGCACTACAAAATGAAATGCAAGATGTAAGCACGGCAGGCCTTGCTATGGTGTCGGGTTTTGCAAATGGCGTACAAGGCATGAGTGTCAGCGTTCAAGATGCTGCATTCACTATCGATGACTACAACGGCCCACAAATTGATGAGCTTGATGCCATAGTTACCCTATCTGCGACCGACGCCCATGGCTTGTATTCAATTGCGCAAGGTTTTGTACCGCCGCTTGCTAACATAAAACTACCAGCCAATGGTGATGCAGTGTTGATCAATGAATACATTCCATCGCCTGTGCCACTTAACTTTGATATTAAAATGGCCCTTAAAGGCAATCATATTGTGATTTTCACTGGCGATAAATCTGCACAAATTGCCGAGACTTTAGAGTCGCAAAGTGTTACTAAAAATGGCTTTGTGAACATGGCATTCGACGTACAAAAAATCTTATTACCTTTACTTGATACGATTGCATCAACGGGTCAATTAAGTGATGAAGAAATGGCTGAGCTTGATTCGCTACGCGACCAACCTGTCGGTGTTTATTTTGCCACAGACATTACCGATAACGGTATTGGCCTTGAAAGTAACGTACAAATTACTAAAAAGTAATTTTGGGTTTGAATCTAAAAAGAGCGCTATTTAGCGCTCTTTTTTTGTTGCCATTTTAGTGAGTTGTTAGTGTCTCGACTATTACAAATGGTGTCGTTTGAACTCTCTATGCCACCGAGCTTTGCAAGTCGGTCGTACAGCACAACATTGCAAGTTGCGGCTAGGTTCATACAGCCTATGGTTGGTACATACACTACTTCATCACACCATTTCAGCACGTCTTTACTGACCGAGCCATCTTCAGGGCCAAACACATAAAATGCGTTTTCAGGGTGCTTAAATTCAGGCAGTGGCGTTGCACCTTCAACAAGCTCAATCACCACCGTTGTGGCACCTTCAGGCTTTGCTTGCTCAAGGCTTTCAACTTGCGTTAGCGGAATATGCTCAAGCACATTTTTGGTATCGGTGTGATACTTATTAGCGCGTAAATAGCGGCTACCAGTAAAAAACACCTGCTTAGCATTGTAACAACCCGCGGCACGTAATACCCCACCCACATTGGTTGGGCTTTTGGGGTTTAACAAGCCAATGCTTGCTTTAAGGGCGCTCATTAATCAATGTCTCTGGTTGGCCATTCGGCCACGTAAAGATCAAAGTCATCTAGGTCTACATCACAGTCTTTCACTGTTTTGTCACGCACAGAAATACCCAGCTCATGCATTAAATCTTTACTGCCACCGTTCAGTAGCGGGTGCCAAGACGCAAGGCCACGGCCTTCGTAAAGGCGGCGGTAGCTACAGCTTTGCGGCATAAAAAAGATATCTTTGAGGTTTTCTTTAGTGAGCTTTACACATGAAGGAACTAAAGTTTGGCGGTTCGCATATTCGCTGCAACCACAGGTGTCGTTGTCTAGGTATTGGCAAACGATATTAGTGAAAATGAGTTCTTCACCCTCGCGAAGTTGATCCGTTGCGGTAAATTCATCTTCGTCTTCACTGTCGATAAATGTATTTAAACAACATTTACCACAGCCGTCACAAATAGCTTCCCATTCGGGTTGTGACATTTGCTCAAGCGAGCGCTTAAGCCAAAATTGATCTTCTAACATGGTATTACTCAAAGCCCCTAAACAGCGCGCATTCTAGCGTAAAGCCAGCATGCGCGCAAAGTTTAGCGTGTTTGAGCTATTACTTTTGCTCGTTAACCCAACGCTTAATTTTCTCTTCAAGAATTGGCATAGGTAATGCGCCATCAATCAGAACTTGCGTATGGAAGGCTTTAATGTCGAACTTATCGCCTAGCTCTTTGCTCGCGTAGTCACGTAGTTCTTGAATTTTGAACTGACCTAACTTGTACGACAGCGCTTGGCCCGGCCACGCAATGTAACGCTCAACTTCGGCGATAATGTCGCTTTCTGCCATTGATGAGTTAGCCAACATGTAATCAATACCTTGTTGACGTGTCCAACCTTTCGCGTGGAAACCAGTATCAAGCACTAAGCGCATTGCACGTAATTGCTCATCTGATAAACGGCCGTACCACATGTAAGGGTCGGTAAATAAGCCAAGCTCTTTACCTAAGCTTTCTGCATAGAGTGCCCAACCTTCTGCAAATACCGTGTAGCCACCAAATTTACGAAACAGCGGTAATCCTTCAATTTCTTGCTGCAAGGCAATTTGAAAGTGGTGACCCGGCGCTGCTTCGTGAATAGATAGGGTTTCAAGTAAAAACTTAGGCTGTGCTTTTAGGTTAAAGGTATTGATATAGAAAATACCTGGGCGTGAGCCATCTGGCGCTGGCGACTGATAAGATGCACCCGCAGCTGATTCAGCGCGGAAATCTTCAACTGCTTTTACAACGTATGGCGCTTTTGGCGCAATATCGAACATTTGCGGCAGCTTAGCATCAATTTTTTCTTTTACAGCTTCGTACGCAGCAATTAGCTCTTCTGGCGTATCGTAGTAAAACTCATCTGAGGTTCTTAGGTGTTCAAAAAACGCTTTTAAATCGCCTTCGAAACCGACCGTTTCTTTGACTTTTTTCATCTCAGATAAAATACGCGATACTTCGCTTAAGCCAATGTCATGAATTTCATCGGCGTTTAAGCTCAGCGTTGTATGCTGCTTAATTTGATACTCATACCATGCTTTACCATTTGGCAGGTCACTGTAACCAATGCTTTCACGGGCATTTGGAATATATTCATTCGCTAAAAAGTCAGCCATTTTTTGATACGCAGGCACTAAACGCTCGCTGATCATCGCCGTGTACGCGCTTGTTAGCTGTGCTTTTTGTTCGTCGCTGAAAGACTCAGGTAACTGAGCAATTGGCCCCCAGAATAATGACTCTTCTGGTTTTTCTACAATATGAGTTTGAAATTGCGGTAATAGTTTTTCAGCAAGAGGCTTAGGAAGAACCACTTTGTCTTTCATGCCTTGGCGCATTGACTGCTCAACACTATCTAACCAAGCGATGAAACCGTCAGCACGTTTTTCAAATGCTTGATAATCTTCAACCGTGTTAAAAGGTTGTGCACTTTGCCCAGAGCCTAGCGCAGCAAAGGTATTATGCGCCCCGCCCATTTGGTTAATTGGCATTAAGTAACTTGGAAACTGAGCGCCTTCAATCGCAAGATCTAAATCGCGGGCTAGAATTTCGTAGCTCAATAATGACTGACCCGTTAATTGCGCTTTGTCGATATTTGCTAGTTTGTTCTTGTATTCTTTAACAAAGTTAAGCTGCTCATCGCGGTTTGCTTTACTAATAGGTGCAATAAATTGGTCGTTATATTCGCTACGGCCAATATAAGTACCACCAATTGGATTAAACTTTAAGCCTGCTTCAAAGTAGTCTGCTAGTAATGTATCAAGTTGCTCTGTGGCTGACGTTGCGCTTGGCGCTTGTTTGCTCACTTCTTGAGTTGTTTTTTCGTTGCTTGGCGTTGATTCATTACAACCAAGTAATGCAAACATCACTGCCGAACTAAGTAGTGCTAGTTTTACGTTTTTCATTCTTTCCCTGCCCTTATATTAAGTACGCGTAAATTATGAGGGTTTAGTTCCCTATTTAGCAAGTATCGCTGCAACTTATCGCAGTTTATTTACACTTTGCAAGCTGATTGCTAGAGTGGCGGCTCGACTTCCCAATTTTGAATAAAAATGAAAAAGACAGCTCTTGCTATTAGCCTAGGCCTAGCTTGCCTAACCTCTTTAAATACCTACGCAACCACCTACTTATCGGCAAAAGCGATGGTAGATGTAAATTCAGGTAAACTGATTAAATCACCACTTATTAGTATAGATAACGGTCAAATTACAGCTGTACAAAGCAATAAACAGCCAAATTTAAAAGACGGCGATAAGCACATTCAATTATTAGAACTGACTTTGGTGCCGGGTTTAATGGATATGCATGTGCATTTAACAAGCGATCCTACTGTGCCGCGCAGTGAGCGAATTGGACAATCGATTCCGCGCAAAGCAATTAAAGCGGCGCACTTTGCCGAAAAAACACTGTATGCAGGTTTTACAACGCCGCGTAACTTAGGCGCAGAAGGCTACAGTGTGATTGCAGTACGCGATGGCATTAACGCAGGCGATATTGTTGGCCCACGTATTTGGGCGGCAGGCCCGTCTTTAGGTGTTACTGGCGGTCACTGTGATAACAACCGTTTACCACCAGAAATGAAATACACCGCCGAAGGCGTTGCTGATGGCCCATGGGCTGTGCGCGCTAAAGTACGTGAAAACATTAAGTACGGTGCTAATGCCATTAAGTTTTGCGCTACAGGCGGGGTATTTTCAAAAGGCACAAAAGTCGGTATTCAACAATATAGCCAAGACGAAATGAACGCCATTGTTGACGAAGCTCATTTACGTGGCCTAACCGTTGCAGCCCATGCGCACGGTACCAGTGGTATTAAAGCAGCCATTGTTGCTGGTGTAGACAGTGTTGAGCACGTTAGCTTTGTCGATGACGAAGCCATTAAACTGGCTAAAAAACACGGCACTTGGTTCTCAATGGATATTTACAACACTGAGTACACCCTTGCCTTTGGCGAACAAAACGGGGTTGCAGAAGAAAACCTTAACAAAGAACGCCAAGTCTCTAAAAAGCAGCGCGATAGCTTTAGTCGTGCAGTAAAAGCTGGCGTAAACATGGTGTTTGGTACCGATGCAGCCATTTACCCGCATGGCGATAACGCAAAGCAGTTTTCGCGTATGGTTGAGTTTGGTATGACACCACTGCAAGCATTGCAGTCTGCCACCATCAATAGTGCCAAACTACTTAAAGCTGATGATCAACTTGGCCAAATCAAAAGCGGTTTCTTAGCCGATATTATCGCCGTTAAAGGCAACCCACTTGAAAACATTGCAGTCCTTGAAGATGTACAATTTGTTATGAAAGACGGCAAGGTTTTTAAATAAGCTATTTTGCTGGCTTTGCATGAGTGAAGTCAGCAACCCTCACTTGTATCTATATCGTAAACAAAATAACCAACCATAAAACCAGTTGTTAGCAACTTGTATCTAAACAAAGAAATTACCCAAAACAGATAAATAAAACTTGAAATGAAAATAGCTCGCATTATCATTGCCGAAAAATTTTCGACAAATTACCTATAATGACGACACACAAATACTCAATTTTAGCCCTAGCCTGCTTAAGCGCATTCAATGCAAACGCCAACGATTTAGACTCAGTTGAACGTATCACCGTTTACGACAAACAAAACCGTGTAGTACTTGATTCGGGCCTTGCCACTAAATCAAATATGACCCTAATGGAAACGCCAGCCCCGGTTGTAGTTGTTGATCAAGAGCTTATCAACTCGCAAGGCGCAACAAACTTACAAGACTTAGTACGTAACATCAGTGGTGTAACCCAAGCCGGTAATAATTACGGTATTGGCGATAACTTAGTGATCCGCGGTTTAGGTGCAAACTATACTTACGATGGCATGTACGGCGGTGCAGGCCTTGGTAACACCTTTAACCCAACCCGCTCAATGACCAACGTTGAATCTGTAGAAGTACTTAAAGGCCCTGCTACAGGCTTATATGGTATGGGTAGCGCAGGTGGTGTTATCAACCTAATCGAAAAGAAACCACAATTCACTGAAAAACACACCGTTAATGCAGAGCTTGGTCAATGGGATAGCTACTCATTAGGCTTTGATAGCACAGCAGCATTAACCGACAACCTTGCTTATCGCGTTAACGCAAAAACTGCTCGTAGCGATGGTTACCGCGACTTAAAAGACGACCGTGATGAAATTTATGGCGCGTTAAAATATGTATTAAGCGACAAACAAGACATCATGATCTCTGCCGCTTATATCAAAGATGCCATTGCTGTTGATTCAATTGGCCACCCTATTCGAATTTTTAACAGTGACTCAGTGAATGGTAAAACCGCAGGTGAAGTAACCGCTGACGATTTAATTAACGATGCAACAGCAAAAGGCCTGCAACTAACCGAACAGCAACGCCAACAATTAGCAGATTCACTGGCAGCAAATGATGGCCTAACACCTTACACCTTTGGCCATAACGGTATTATCTCGCCAATGGCAAATGATAACGAAGGCGAAGAGCTACGCTTTAAGTTAACTCATAACTACTTTATTACTGATAATTTATTTTTAAATCAGCAACTGCAGTATCGTAATTACGAATCGAGCTTTGCCCGCCAAACGGGTGCTTATAACTACGTTTATTGGAACCGTAATGGCGTGATCAATGCCGACCCGCGCGCTCCTTTAGTGGTTGATGACGTACTTTACCCATTTGCAGCGCGTCGCCAAGAATACCGCCAAGTAGAAGCTGACGAAAAATCATGGCAATACTTTGCTGACTTGCGATATGACTTTAGCTTTGCCGGTATTGATAACGAACTACTTGTAAACGCCAACTACGAAGACCGCGATATTCGTTTTAAACAATACTCAATTTACGATGCTGATCAGGTCATTAAAAACAAAGATGGAGAGGTTATTTACCAAGGTCAATTACCTTACATTTTTGATATTCGTAACCCGAACTGGGGCGAAGGCAGCTTTTTTGATTACGACCCGCTAAAAACCAGCGATTACAATAAAAAGGTTCAGGCTTGGGGTGTGGGTATTCAACATGTTGCCTATATTCACGATACCTTTACAACCCGAGTAGGCGTTGCCTTTAACCGTATTAAACAAAGCTATGAACACTTTGGTGTTGATGCACGCTACCGTGCAAGTGCCGCCGAGCCAACGCCAGAAGCAGATACATCAGACAGCGGCATGACCTACAACCTAGGTGCAACCTACAAACTTAGCGATGATATTTCGTTCTTTGTAAACCACTCTAAAGGCCGTACAGCTTACAGTGTGCTTGGCAGTGTATCGGGTAACGAAGCAGACCGCGATGACGCCGAGTCAGTCAGTAACGACATTGGTATGCGTGTAAAAGCGTTTGACGATCAACTACTAGCATCACTTGTGGTATTTGATAGTGCCCGTACCAACCTTGAGTATGCCAACCCAGAGTACGAAGCCGGTGTGTCTGATGCCTCAGTACCAAAAAGCTTTTACGATGGTGAAGAGCAAACCAAAGGTGTAGAGCTTGATTTAAATGCCGATTTAAACGAGCAGTGGAAACTTAACGTAAACGCGGTGTATCAAGACGCCCGCGATAAGAAAAACCCTAACTCATCATCTTTCGATACTCGCCAAAAAGGTGTGCCTTATGTAACAGCAAGCAGCTGGTTAAGCTATGACGCTAAATGGTTTGATTTAGCCGAGCCACTGACAATTAGCGCAGGCGTACAATATGTTGATGACCGCAGCACAAACTCAACCTCGTTTGGTATACCTGATGGCTACGTACCAAGCTACACGGTTTACGACGCCGCAATTCAATACCAAACAGATGATTGGAAACTACAGTTAAACCTAAATAACTTGTTTAACAAAACCTATTACTCAAAAGCAATGTTCTTAGGCGGCACGCCAGGTGAAGAGCGTAATGCTAAATTAACCTTTAGCTACACACTTTAATTGTGAATTAATAGCAAAAAGCGTGGCTTAGTTGGGTCGCGCTTTTTTTGTAGTTTTTTGGGCTATGTAGTTTTCAAATAGAGAGGTAGTGTGTCCTAAAGGCAGATTGTGCCAACATCCAAACAAAGGAAAATAGCGCATGGTAAAATCAAAGCGAAAACAGGGTAAAACTTTAGTGTTACCAATTTATTTGCATATTAGGCATGACTCTTTGTTTTTAATTTTTATCTTTTATAATTAACGAAACTGGAGTCGAAAAGTTATTGCTGCTATCACTAGCTAAATCCAAATCGAAAGTTATTTCTCCCTTTCAAGAATATAGTTTTCTATAGGTCATAGAGGTGTTATAACGTGTTTAGCTGAATCTTTTCTTTAAAAAGCAAAAGTTACTTTACGAGCAACAATTTTGGAATCTAAATTTGTTAGTTCGTTGTTGTGGAACTTAACATTTTCAAGGCTTTCTTGATTCTACTATTCATTAAATTTAATTTATAGTACAAACTTGCATCGTAAAATACTTTACTTGAAATTAAAAAAGGCTTCATAACTTTTTCCATTAGGCCATTTGGGCTAAAGAAATGTGCGATATCTTTGTTATCAGTCATACGCACCATGCCAGTCTCGACAATATATTCCCAACTCCTATGAGCAGTCGCATTTCTTATCCAGATGATATCAGAGTCAATTAACAGGGGATATTTTAGTTTTAAACTAGTGATTTGATCTAACATTACACCAATTTTATTACTTGGTGCTTTATCTTTTGAATCCAAAGTGTATTTGCAAGTTACTAAAAAATATAAATACCTTTTATAACTATCCTCAATAAGGCTTGGTGTTATAGTTATTATCTTTTTTACTAATTGCTCACCATTTAGACCTTCCAATTGTGCAGTAAAGCTGTAGTTCTCTAATTGCTTATCAGATGAGCTAAGTATTCCAGACTTATGGATTAATATTTCCACGCGCTTTGGACAAATAGAATTTACGTCTTTAAAAAGTTGCAATAGTTGCTCGAACTCTGGAGTATTATTATTACTTTCTACTATTGTTTGTAGCTGACAATTAATTGTCGAAGAAATTAATTTAACTAGATTTTCAGGATTCGATTCCAGTTCATTTAACTTATCTGTGAGCAATTCTATAAACTCACTGTCAAACTCTAATTCTTTTTCAAATTGGTTAATCCAGTCTCCTAAAGAAGATAAAGGAGCTTCAGGATCTATTGATTCACCTGTTTCTAAACCAGTTAATAGCTCGTTTAGTCTTTCCGTTTCTTTGAACAAAGCTAATCCTTTAAAATGTATAACGCTGCTATTTGCAAATTTTGGGGCGTCAGAGAGTGAACTTTCCGAAGTAGCACCTTGTTACGCAAGGTTCTTCTCTGCAGTAGTTAAAAATACCAATGTAGAAGCCGTCATATGTAGCATATATGCGACAAGGTGGTCAGGCACCTTAGTTGGGCTTGCTCCTTGTCCGTGACCACTTAGCTTATTTCGTCCAGTAGGAATGCTGCTTTCCAGCAAGCTTCGCGACGAACTTAACTGGTGCTGCCAAAATGATGGAACAAGGCCATTATTAAAACAGGTTTGGATTAACGCTTTTGATGTAGCATTTGGTTGATACGACCAACTTCGCTTAAAGCAAATTGCTTTCATGGTACTTTCAAAGGATTTCAAACAATCATTGAGAGCTTCCTTGTTTTTACCTTGGCGGTAATGCTCGTAAGCGCTTAAAAATTCTTGTTGGGCACCTTGATAGCTCTTTTCGTTAAGCAAACGCAATGCAGGTTTAACTGCTTCAGTGTGAATTAGCTCTGAATCAACTCTAATAATTTCACCTTCAACAAACTGGTAACCTATACCATGCTCTTTAAATCTTGAGTTCAATTCACTGATTGCCGCGTCCGCACTCTCGGAAGCATTACGTTTTCTTAAATAGTCGTATTCTCGTGTAAGACGATCGATATACCTAAAACTCAACTCGACTATATCAAGCTGCTTTTCAACATCATCAACTTGCAATAGATAATTTGCCAGTTCATTAAGATACATTCTCCCTCTATGTTTTTCTGCAGTAGGGAGTTGAAACATTCCATACTCTCTACAGAGAGTATCCACGATAAATTTATAAGTTGTTCGGACATTTGACCCAGGACCATATTCATCGAAATAATTTTTATCACTTCCAAGTGCATCTGTCCAAATATGAACGATTTGTACTCTCAAAGCATTTGGCAAGTCATCGTAAACATAAACATCAGGGACATCCCCTTTTAAAGCTTGTTGTCTTTTAGAGAATAAATCAAAGATTGCCATTAATACTCCTTTTATTGGCTATATAACCGCTTAATCACAAGAGGTGCGTATATTACTTTTTAATATTAACACTCAAAACAATACACCAACTAACTTAAATTTTATAACTACATAAACTTAAGCCTTGACTAATTAAAATGCAATAAGAACTCTAGTATCTGCAACAAAGGCATTTATCAAAGCAAGTCCAGCAAAGGTAATTATGTAAATTCATTATTGTAGAGACTATTAAGTTAACCATTGATTGCTATAAAACCTAGCAGTCTATACTTTAAGGCTTAGTGCTGGCGCTCCGCTAATACCTTAGAAGGCAGCTCTTCGCACACAGCTAAACTTCGCAAAAGTGCCAAAAGCAGCCATTGGTAAATCTAAGCTAGGCCAATCATTTAGTTAAATGCATTTTACTAGAAAACGTAACTTTAATAAGTCGATTAAATTACCTATTATCTGCTGCAAGTTCTACTAACGAGTGTGCTATGTTCTTTGCCAATTCAGATGTCGATAATTTAACTATAGTTCCATCTATCAACCTAGCTGACCAAGCATCTCCAACCCCCTCTTCTATGGTCATTTCTGTACAGTAAGGAGTATAGGCTTCATCAGTAATCCACTTCGGATATCCTTCAGGATTTTTCTTTGACCAATAAATTGCTGGCCCACCTTTGTTACCCATATGGTGAAAAAGCTGAGGTTGGCGATAGCTTATATATGCAAGCCTTTCTAACTTCTCAATGCCTGGAACTGAGACATTTACAATAAAACACCAACTGCGAGAAACACTCTGTTTTTTCGTTAATCCCAAGTAATCTTCAAGGTCTAGAGGTGATTCAAACTCTTTGATGTAAGTTGAGCCCCCAACTTGTTCTAGCAGTTCGTCGAGATAATGCTGTGTGGTCTTAACTAATAATGAGACACTTGTTTCCCAAATTTTAAGATTGTTAGTCTGTTTTTGTTTAATTCTTTCAATAACTGGGTTGTAATCTTGTTTTTGTTTTGCTGCTAACTCTAGCCCAGTAAGTGCTCCGTCAGCACGTTCAATAATAAGTTCAAAAAATGAGCGTATATCTCCACCAGAATCAGATTCTGCTAATGCTTCAATATAACGATCTCTTTCCTTCTTACGGAGAATTATTGGAGGATAACCAGCTCTAACAAGTTCCAAATTAGATATAGCTCTCGCTGTTCGTCCATTACCATCTATGAAAGGGTGAATATGAGCAAGCCATGCATGTAATATTGTCGCACGAACAACTGCAGGAAGTGACTGGCTTTCAATAGACCACTTTTCCCATTCATCCATAGCATCCATTACCTCTTCCCAAGTTTTTGGAGGCTTATGATCAGCACCTTTTATTCGGACAGGCTCTTGTCTGAATAAACCAGCACTTGGCCTGTCACCTAAAATAATTTCGTGGAGCTCTCGAAGTTGTTGCTTTTCTGTAACTGAATCTTGATTCTTAGCCATTTCAGCTAGTCGTACAAGAGCTTTTTCTAATGAAATCGCATCTTTTACATATGCAGGATCGTGTCCAGTTGTGGTAATTCCTTTTAGAACCGCTAGTTCTGTCTCACCAACTGATAAAGTACTACCCTCAATAGCATTCGACTCTGCTACTTGCTCGAACTTACGAGCACCGTAGTATTTAACAAGCGTTTCTTCCGTTAAAGTTCCGGAACTTCTTAATAGCTCAACTCGTTCTTCCAGCCTTTTTATTTGTGCTACGATTCCTTTTTCAGCCTCAGTATCGAGTAAATATGGTGTTCCATCGAGATTTAACATTATTGATCCTTAATTTAATTTTCGTATGTATATAACGCAGCTATATTGAGCGCAGAAATGCTTGGCTAACTAATGTGGAGTTAACGACAAGCATTTTACTCACCTTTCACAAAATTAACAGAAATCAACAATAAATCAATCTGTTATGAACCCTATTAATGAGTTTAACTTTATCAATGGTCGCCCACAATGCACTCTAAATAAGATTGCTAAAATATTCAGGGATAATACGATTAAATGCGAATATCTGTTATTCATTCAAAGTAGCCGTTTATACAATTGTAGCCACTCATTCAAGTAATAATTGGCCAAGCAAAGTTACACTTTTGTCAAAGCAAATCTGCCAGATTCAATTGAGTCACTCAACCAAATCTGACAGCATTAACTGACTAAGCTTAAAGCGTCATTACGATTCGGCCTGTGATATCGCCTTTTAACATATCGTCAAATATATCGTTGATATCTTCTAGGCGTTTTTCTTCAATAATCGCTTTAACTTTACCTTTGGCTGCAAAGTCGAGGCATTCTTGTAAGTCTTTACGCGTACCAACGATTGAGCCTACAACAGACACACCATTTAACACAGTATCGAAAATTGGCAATGGCATATCTTCTGGTGGTAAACCTACAAGCACACATTTACCGCCACGGCGTACACTTTTATAGGCTTGTTCAAACCCTGGTTTTGATACAGCAGTGCACACAACACCATGTGCGCCGCCCACTTGTTCAAATATGGTTTCTGAAGGCACTTGCTTCATAAAGTCTATGGTAATGTCTGCGCCAAGCTCTTTGGCTAATGCCAACTTGCTGTCGCCGGTATCAACGGCAATCACATTAAAGCCCATTGCTTTTGCGTACTGCACTGCTAAATGGCCTAGGCCGCCAACACCAACAATTGCAACCCAATCACCCGCTTTTGCATCAGTCACTTTAAGCGCTTTATAGGTAGTAACCCCCGCACAAAACAAAGGTGCGGCTTCTGAAAAACCTAATCCTTCAGGAATTTTAACCACGTAATCACCATGGGCAACACAGTATTCGGCGTAACCACCATCGACTGAATAACCTGTGTTGTGCTGCTCAAGACATAAGGTTTCTTTGCCTTCTAAACAAAATTCGCAATGACCGCAGGCGCTATATAGCCAAGGAACACCAACACGGTCGCCTACTGATAAATGTTTAATGTTTGCGCCTACTTTTTCGATAGTACCTACCCCTTCATGGCCCGGCACTAATGGCATTTTCGGTTTAACTGGCCAATCCCCATGACAAGCATGTAAATCTGTGTGGCACACTCCACACGCGGCAATTTTAACTAGCACATCGTTAATTCCCACCTCTGGGCATGGGATATCTTCGATAGTTAATTTACCTTTGTACTCTTTATTTACTGCAGCTTTCATAACCTTCCTCCATGGTATTATTGGATTTCAGCCTATACGATAAACTTATTAACTGTCACTATTATTGATCCACATCAAATAGCTAATCACTGCGGCATTTAATTAAACTATTATTTAAATTCAATAACTTAAATTTCAAATATGGCATATCTACACTTTAGTAGTAGCAGATTGCATAGTGGCTATTTCTTTTAGTTATACCCCGAGCATGCTAGCATTTAATTTCTGAAATTTTTGAATACTAAAAATTATGAGCCTATCTGAAAAAAACTTAGCTTTTGTTATGCACTGCGGTGAAATGGGTAGCCGTTGGGGCTTTAACCGCACCATTGGTCAAATGTGTGGATTATTAACCATTACTAAAGAGCCAATGACCGCCAATGAAATTGCCGATACCTTAAGTATCTCGCGCGGAAACGTAAGTATGGGCATTAAAGAGCTACAGTCTTGGCGCTTAATTAAAGTGCATCATATTCCCGGTGACCGTAAAGAATACTACGGCCCTGCTGGCAGCATTTGGGATATGGCCAACCGCGTATTCGAAGAGCGTAAAAAGCGCGAGATAGACCCAACCCTAAGCCTGCTTCGCGATAACATTTTAGAAGAAGCCCACACAGATGATGAGCGCTTTGCTCAAAAGCAAATGCAAGAAATTCACGACCTACTCGAAACCGTAACCAAATGGTCTGCAGAGCTACAACGCTTAAGCCCTGAACAGCTTCACAGCCTAATGAAACTGGGTTCTGGCATTGGCAAGGTACTTGATTTTAAAGATAAGATTTTGAAAAAGCCGGGGAAGAGTGAGTAAGTTAGCGAGTTACTAGGGGCGAGAGTAAAGTTGCAAGGGGAAAGTTTGTAAGAGGCGTTTTAACGCCGAACAAATTGCTAAAAATAAGGATAATCATGTGAATAAGCTTCTTTTGATAACCAGTATTGTATTAATTTTGGCAGGCATACTTCTGTTCTTATATGACTTTTTACCTGTCGGAGTTGCTAACAAAGAAGACTCTTATTTAAAAATAGTGTCGAGTGATACCTTTTCGATTTTAAACTACAGACTGCATTTATTGGTCACGGGTGTTGGGCTCTTAGTACTATACAAACTTAAAATATTTTAGCTTTAAAGAATTACTATGACTGCGAAGCCGATTTTAGAAAAACACTTTTATCATGATGGCAGAGGACCTGAACTACAGAAGGTTATTTGGCAAAGAAATGGTAAAGACCTTGTAGGCTTTGAGTACTTCAATCCCGATGATGAATATTCATTAGCTAACCTTAAGCATATAAGATTAGATAACGTAAAAGCATATTCAATGGCAACGGATGATTTTCATGATTGTATTCTTGCGAATACAAAGTGTGTGGCAGCCATATTTGAAGTGCTTAATTCGAATTGGCTACTATCATTCAATCAAGATGAAATCGCTGGCTGTAAGCATTTTCAAATAATGTTTTATGATGAAATTTATGACGTTGTTTGTAAAAGTGTAATCACAGGAAAAGGGAATCTGGCGTTTTAACGCCGAACATGTAGCAGCGATTTTATATCGCGTCCCAGAGCCTAAACCCTAGAGCCTAATGTTTTCTATCGTAGGAGTGAAACTTGTTTCGCGCGTTGTCTTGTAGGTGTGCTTTAGCGCGATTGAGGGGAAAGTTACAAGTTACGAGAGTAAAGTTTGTTGGAGGCGTTTTAACGCCGAATAAGTTAGCAAGTTGCTTGGGTAAAACTTATAGCTTTACCCTTGAACCTTGCTAACTTTTATTACTAATCACTTAATCGCTGGGTAACCGATGCGATCTGATAAGTAACCAACACTGGTTGCAAAGTAATACGAGCGATTCCAGTGCATAAGTGCTTTGTAGTTATCGTAGGCTAGGTACATGCGGCCGTTTACGTCATCTGGCATTACCATTGCAGCGGTAACATCAACGTTTGGTAGGTCGCTGCCATCCATTTTACGCACACCAAGAGCTTGCCAATCAGCAAGGCTGCGCTCTGAGTTTTTCCAATACTCTAGCCATTGACCGCGCGTTTTGGTGCCACGCTTAAGAATGTTTGCGTTATCAAAGCCTTCAGGTAATTTAACTTGGCGACCCCAAGTTAAATCATCGTTCCAACCTTCTTGCTTAAGGTAGTTAGCAATTGAGGCAAAAGCGTCTTCTTCTGTGGTCCAAATGTCTTTACGACCATCGCCGTTATAATCTACTGCGTATGAATTAAACGACGTTGGCATGAACTGTGTTTGACCCATTGCACCAGCCCATGAGCCTTTGAACTTATCAAGGGTGATATGGCCCTCTTTTAAGATATCAAGCGCTGCCCAAAGTTGGTTTTTGTACATGGTTTCGCGGCGACCATCAAAAGCAAGCGTCACTAATGATGCAATCACACTGTGACCACCTTGGATTTTCCCAAAGTTACTTTCAAGGCCCCAAAGTGCCACAATAAAACGCGCTTGAACGCCGTATTCTTTGGCTACTTTTTCAAGTACGTCTTGGTGTTCTTTGTATAATTTACGGGCGCGGTCAATTTTCCATTGCGGCACACGTTTTGGTAAATAGGTTTCGAGGGTTTCTTTTACTTCTGGCTGATTTTTATCTGCTGAAATAACTTTCTTTTTAAATTTAGCCGTTGCGAATGCTTGGTCGATAAGTGCTTGATCATAGCCCTTTTCAATCGCTTCTTTTTTTAATGCAGCAACGTAAACGTCAAAATCAGCTTGTGTCTTTTCTTCTGCCAATACTGAAGTGCTTAATGAAGCACTGAGTAAAATAACGGCAAGTTTTTTAATCACTCTCAACTCCCTTGTCTTTTTTAAATTGGGTTAACAGATTTTCTTCCGGCGGAGGTAATTGCAAGTAAAAGCCTTTATCAATTAACGCTTGCTTAACCGTTTCTAAATCTGCCACGCCTAACTTTTCACGGCTTGCTAGATTGATGATCATCACATACTTAGGTTGACCGAACGTTTCTAGTAAAGGTTCAGGTACGCGAGAGAAATCATCTCTTTTTTCTACAAAAAGGTATGTATCCGCTTTTTTAATACTTTTATACACCGCAGTTAGCATTATGACCCTATAATATCTTGCTTAACGAAGGCGCACACTATAACATGAGTCATATAATAAGTTAGAAAAAATAGATTAGATTTTTACTGTATATGCCTTGTTCAGCCTGTGTTTATACTTAAATAATGCTAATCCAGACAATTCAATTGAGCGTGTATGTCGGAACAAATTTTTGAATTAAAAGGGAACCTTTTTACGTTATCTGTTTTACATTTATTTTCAGCAGATACAGCCCTTTTAAGTAAGCAGTTAGATGAGAAAATCGCCCAAGCACCTAAGTTCTTTGCCGGTGCGCCTATCGTAATCAACTTAAGCGACGTACAAGATGAAGCGCTTGATTTCTCTTTCTTAAAATCAATGTTAAGTGGTCTTTCGTTAAACCCCGTTGGGGTTTGTAATGGCTCTCAAGAGCAAAACGAAAGCGCAAAAGCTGCAGGCCTGTCGGTGTTAAATTATTCACAAGACGTTAAGGGTGCGACCGCTAAACAACAAACAAATACGTCTATCGTTGAAAAAACCGTTCACCTGCCTGCGCAAGTTATTCATGGCACTGTACGTTCGGGCCAACAAGTGTATGCTAAAGACCGCGATTTAATCGTGATTGGCGCTGTAAGTCATGGTGCCGAAGTGATTAGCGATGGTAATGTGCATATTTATGGCACCTTACGCGGCCGTGCAATTGCAGGGGCAAAAGGTTACAACGAAGCAAATATATTTTGCCAAAAATTAGAAGCAGAACTTGTTTCAATTAATGGTAGTTATTGGATCAGCGACTCTCTTCAGGGTGAACACTGGGGCAGCGCAGTACAAATCCAACAAAAAAATGATTCATTAGAAATTTCAGCTTTGGTTAAAGGATAAATCTCATGGCAAAAGTGATTGTCGTTACTTCTGGTAAAGGTGGTGTTGGTAAAACCACATCGAGTGCTGCGATTGGCACAGGTTTAGCGCTTAAAGGCTTTAAAACCGTTATTATCGACTTTGATATTGGTCTGCGTAATCTTGACCTTATCATGGGTTGTGAACGCCGTGTTGTTTATGATTTCGTAAACGTAATCAATGGTGAATCAAACCTAAATCAAGCTCTTATTAAAGATAAGCGCGTCGATAAACTATATATTTTACCTGCCTCACAAACCCGTGATAAAGACGCCCTTACCCGTGACGGTGTTGAGCGCGTACTAAACGAGCTGAAAAAAGATTTTGATTACATTGTGTGTGATTCTCCAGCGGGTATCGAAGCTGGTGCAATGATGGCAATGTACTTCGCTGATGAAGCGATTGTAACAACGAACCCAGAAGTATCATCAGTACGTGACTCTGACCGTATTCTTGGCATTTTACACAGCAAATCAAAACGTGCTGAAGAAGGCCTAGAAAGCGTAAAAGAACACCTACTATTAACACGTTATAATCCTGAGCGTGTTGAAAAAGGCGAAATGCTTTCGGTAGAAGACGTACAAGAAATCTTAGCGATTAAATTACTGGGCGTTATTCCAGAATCACAAGCTGTACTTAGTGCATCAAACTCTGGTCAACCGGTTATCTTAGATTCTGAATCGGATGCAGGCCAAGCGTATACTGATGCTATCAATCGTTTATTAGGCGAAACTGTTGATTTTCGTTTCTTAGACGTAGAGAAAAAAGGCTTATTCAAACGGATTTTTGGAGGTTAATGTGTCTTTACTTGACTACTTCCGCTCAGAAAAGAAAAGCAGTGCGTCATTAGCAAAAGAGCGATTGCAGATCATTGTCGCGCACGAACGTTCACAGCGTGGTACACCAGATTACTTACCACAGCTAAAACAAGACATCCTTGATGTTATTCGTAAGTACGTGAATGTAAACACTGATGCAGTTCAGGTGCAGTTTGACCAAAACGAAGATGACTTAGCAGTACTTGAGCTAAACGTCACCTTACCTGACGAAGAAAAGAAATAGTCAAAATTGGGCGCTTAGTTTTTTAACAGCGCCCTTTTTTATTTCTGCCACTGCATATGAAACTCATAGTCGTCTTCGCCTAGCGTTTTAAACCCTGCCCGTTGATATAATCCATACGCTGGATTCGCTTTTAGCACCGTTAAATTGATCTCTGCTGTTTGCGCTTTGAGTGCATCTAACACCTTAGTGCCTAACCCTTTGCCCTGCTCTTTAGGTGCAATTTGTAGCTGTAATAAACTGATAGCTTGGTCACTCACGATGAACTTTGCAGTGCCTACACATTGCCCATCATTTAACACTAAATGACTGTGCTCAAAATGTTCTGCTACTCTTGCTTGATGCTGCTCAAGTGATAAAAATAACCCCTGATTTTCTAAATGCTCAGCCATAGTATTTAATCTCAAGTCGAGTAAATAGGCTTTGTCTTGCTCTGTAGCTGCTACAAACTTAATCATTATTGTCTTAAAAAAGAAAAAGGTACTTTAATAAAAGTACCTTTTTAGGTTGCAACAAACAACATGCCTATGGTTAAAAGTTATAATTTGCGCCTAAGTAAAAACGGCGGCCCGAATATTGGTTATAGGTAAAGCGATTACTTTGTTTCCAATAACCTTCTTCTATTTCTTCTGTTAGGTTCACTACTGACGCAGTAAACGAAAGATCCTCTGTTAGGTTATATGAGGCATTCACATCTAGCTGACCATAGTCTTTGGTATACAAGTTGTAGCCTTGGTGAATACCGTTGGCACGGTCATCTTTCCAGTTATATGACGCACGAACACTAAAGTCGTCATTCTCAAAGTACACCGACACATTATATTGGTGCTTAGCGGTGCCTGGTATTTCGGCCTCTGTTTTTTGCCCGTCTGTCGAGACTTCGCTGGTGCTGGTATCTGTATAGGTATAGTTAGTTAAAATACCAAAACCATTATCAAACGAGTGCTGGAAGAACAGCTCTAAACCTTCTGATTTTGCATCACCACCACCTACTTTGGTGTTCATTTCGACCTCAATTGGGCCGTTACAACAATCGTGTTCACGCTCTACAATTTCTACGGTCGAGATTGGTAAGTTAGAAATATCTTTAGAGAATAACGTCGCACCCAATGCAGAGCCATCGCCGTAATACCATTCAATACCTAAATCAAATTGGTCAGATAACATAGGTTCAAGGCCTGTGTTTACCGAGGTGCCATTACCACGGCCTGTCCATGAATCAGGTGAGTTAATGTTAACTGGAGGACCATATGACTCGGCTTGGCTTAAGTCTGAATAGCTCACTCTTGCCATGGTGCGTGCTGCGGCAAAACGAACAACAAGGTCTTCGGTTGCATCCCATGCAAGGTTAAAACTTGGTAATACTTCGCTGCCATCGCTACTGCGCTCATTCGGTTCGGTATCGTCATCGTCTTGACCAATGACATCATCGTAAGTCAAAGTGCTAAGCTCTGTATTTACATAGCGCACACCGACATTACCGCGGAAATCTTGCCATTCAAAATCAGCTTGGGTGTAAACAGACCAAATTTTCTCTTCAAGGGCATAGGTACCCGAAAGCGTTGGCACTACTGTTTGGCTAAAGTTTTCTTTTAAGTAGTTATCAAGCGCTCCAAAATCAAACGCTAAAAAGTTAAATGCGCCTGTATCACCGGCACTGTTATCAACCACATGGTCGCTTACTAATGTTGGTGCATCTGGGTGAAAATCTGGATTATGGAACCACTCAGTGCCTGGCAAGTAACCGCGGTAACCGCCGTTATCAGCGATGCCGTCATCCCAACGAAAGTCGTTACGAATGCCTTTAATTTCATGGTCGCGGTATTTACCACCTACATATACACGGGTGAAAAAGTTGCCATCAAGGTCAAATTTTACATCTGTTTGAATATAATCTTCTGAGTCTTCATTTTCAGATGAGTATGAGTCAAACCAATCGTAATATTGATATGCTTCTTTATCAGTGGCTAAATCAGTCGACACTTCGTAGCTTGGCTTACCGTTTTCAATTGACCATAACCAGCTGTTTACTGAGCCTAAACGCGCATCAATATTGGCGTAGGTTTCTTTTGAGGTGCCGCCTTCAGCTTCGGTATGACCCAGCTTTAATGTAACACTGTAAGTATCACCATAATAAGTGCCTTCAAAATCATAGGTATTTGATTTTGATTCGCCAAAACGCTCACGCCCTGTTAACTGCGGTGATAACAAACCACGGCGAACAGCCACACCACCATTTACATCGGCATCACCCCAGTTATTATCATTGAGTAATCCATTATCGCCATTACCGTAGGCAACCACAGTATCGCCATCAAGCACAATGCCGTAATACGGGTTGTGGTTATCATTCCATTCTGCAAAGGTAATGCTTTGCCCTGTTTGGTCGTAGCCTAACTTGGCACCAAAATAGTTAAAGTTTAAATCAAGTCTGTCACTCGGTGCCCACTGAAGAGCCACTTGATAACCATCGCGTGTACGGTCTTGGTTTGAGTTATTAACACTCATCGCACGCGGTGCCCATACATTGTTGTACACTTCGCCAGTGGCTTGGTCTACCAGCGCTGGGCGCTCTGCCCCTTCAACGGTATCTGAGTGAAAACGCCAGTGTGAGGCGTTGTTAGTGATGGTTGTTACGGTACGATCTTGACGAGTAAAACCGGCCAGTACACCAAAGTTTTCGTCGTCATTTTTCCATGAATACAGCACGTTGACTTGCGGCTTAGTGTCTTCAGACACATCATCGTATGTTACCTCTGCACTTAATGCCCCTGAGTTTGCTTCCATCTCAAGCGGTTTTCGGGTGTGTAAAATAACCGTACCACCAATACCGCCTTCATCGATGCGTGCTTCAGCACTTTTGTACACTTCTACACTTTTGATCATGCTTGAAGGCAATAACGTGTAATTAAAACTACGGGTAGGCGTACCAGAACCTGATGAAGCAATATAGTTACCGTTTAATTGAGTGAGTGTCCAATCCGGTGATGTACCACGAATACTCACGCGGCTACCTTCGCCACCGTCGCGGTCAATCAAAACGCCCGATACACGTTGCAATGAGTCAGCGACGTTTTTATCAGGAAACTTACCAATATCCTCTGCGGTGATTGCATCAACGGTAGCCGTTGAAAGTCGTTTTATTGCTAAGTTTTCTGCAGTTGAAGAACGAATACCTCGTACTTCAATCACTTCTACATCGTCATTTGCTTGCTCTGCTGCATAGCTTGTATTAATTGCAGCCAGTAGCGAAATTAAAATTGCATTACGCTTAAAATGCCTTCCTTGCCCTTTTGTTTTTATTACAGTTTGCTTGCCCATGCCTATCTCCAGTTGTGTGTTCTGTTTTTGTTTAAGAGTCTTTAGCCCCTGCAAAAACGATTTATTGTTGTCGGTTTTTAAACTGATTATCGGTAGTTAACAGCTTGTTAAACTCAAACTCAGAATAGGGTGAGTGGTCAAAAAGTGATAATAAAAATTCGGTGAGAGATATGACAAAATCGGCGTTAGGAATATTTCATATTCATTTTTATATTTTCTGAATTATAGTTAAGCTCAGAGATTTTGAGTTAACTGGCTAAGTAAAATAAACTTAAAAACACATTTAAATCATTGATAGTATGTAACAATTTAACTTTTCATATATTTATTAATGACTCGCAAATTGAGTAACTAAACAATAGGTGTAATAGATATGGCAAAAACACGCCCATGAACAATGGTAAATTTCTTGAAGTATGCCTAAACGAAGGGTGCTTAAAGCAGCTCGCTAACAACATTTCAATGGCTAGTAACTTAGGCGCAAAACGCTTTGAGCTATGCAGCAATTTGGACCTAGGTGGCTTAACGCCAAGTGTTAATGCGATTGACTGTGCTGTGAAAAACCTGACTAATAGCGCAGAGTTAGTGGTGATGATCCGCCCCGAAGCGGGCAACTTTTTTGTTAGTGCTGAGTGTCAGAGCGCAATGCAAAAACAAATAACAATGGCAGCGAACGCGGGGGCGCATGGCGTGGTATTTGGTGCAGTTAAACACGGCGAACTTGATTTAGAAGTGACTCGCTCTTTAGTTGCCACAGCCAAACAGCATGGCCAGATGGTGACCTTTCACCGTGCATTCGATACCCTTACAAACCCGTTAAACACACTTGATAAACTGATTAGTTTAGGAGTTGACCGCATCTTAACAGCAGGCACGCCGTGGCAAAGCGGTCAAAGTGCAGTTGATGGTCTAAATCAGCTCAACACATACTTAGCACATAGCGCTAATCAGATAGAAATTGTTATGGGAGGTGGTGTGACCATAGAAAACGCGGAAGCTCTTTGGCAATTAATAAAAAACCATTCAGCAAAGGCAGCTGTGCATGTACACTCATGCGTGCACAACGAAAATAGTGCAATTAACGCTGAGGCTATCAATAAGCTTCTTTCAAAGGATTAAGCATGGCAAGCAAAGCAATGTATTTTTTAGGTATTGATGGCGGCGGCAGTAAGTGTAAAGTTCGTTTAGAAAACGAAAACGGCTCATTGCTTAGTGAAGCCATAAGTGGTTCAGCAAATGTGGCCACCAGCTGCCAACAAAGCCAAGAATCAATACTACTCGCCACTGAACTTGCATTTCATGAAGCTGGGCTTGCCTTAAGCGAGCTGAAAAACACTTATGTGCATGCCGGACTTGCCGGAGCTAATATCGACTCTGCCTATCAAGCCATGAGCAAATGGCAGCACCCTTTTGCTAAATTTACCCTGTCAACAGATATGCTGATTGCCTGTAAAGGCGCACATCAACACCATGATGGTGCGGTGATTATTCTGGGCACGGGCTTTTGTGCGGGTTACCAGCAGCAAAACCAATTTAGCGAATTAGGTGGTTACGGTTTATTACTGAGCGATGGTGCCAGTGGTGGTTGGTTAGGCTTACAACTTTGCCGTAAAGCATTTGAAGTGCTTGATGGTGTTGCGCAAAGTTCAGCTTCAATAGATACCCTACTCACCCAGCTTAACTGCGACTCAAACCAAGCGTTAAGTCAGCGCTTAATATCAGCGCGCCCGGCTGAGCTTGCCAAATTTGCGCCCCTAGTTTTTAGCCATTCTGACGATGCTTTTTGTCAGCAATTAATCAATGATGCGTGCGCATACATTACCCGCTATATCGCTTACTTTGAAAAACAAGGTATTGAAAACGTCACCTTGATGGGCGGCATTGCCAGTGCCATCACGCCTTACTTACCTGATGCCAGTAAAGCGCATTTAACCCCCGCCCTTGCCAGTGCAGAGCAAGGGGCTATTTTAATGGCAAGAGCTGCAATTTAATCATCTAATTGCGAGCGCATTTGTGAAGGGATTTCACCAAACAAACGCCGAAATTGTTTGCTGAAGTAACTTGGCTCAGAAAACCCACACTGATAGGCCACTTGTGAAATAGGCAGTTGAGTTTCAATCAGTAGCTTTCGGGCATTTTCGAGGCGCACTTCGTTAATAAATTGATTGGGGGTTTTTGCTAAGTGCTTTTTAAAGCGGCGCTCTAAAGCACTTACCGACAAGTGTGCAAGCTCTGCTAATTCATCAATGCTGATCTGACGATGATAATGCTCGCGAATAAATTTTACCGGCTCTTCAATTGCCCTTACATGAGAAAGCGCTTTTGAGGTTTTTTGTAAATGTCGGGTCACTCCGTAAGTGCCAATCACATTGCCATCGTGATCTTTTAAAGCATGCTTTGATGTAGAAAACCAACCAAGCTCACCTTGTTGGGTTTGGTTAAGCTCTAAACGGTCAGTCACTATGTAGCCTTCCATCACCCGTTTATCGTCATTGACGTACTGAAACGCAAGGTGCTTTGGTGAAAAATCGAAGTCTGTTTTTAGCAATATTTGCTCCAGTGTTTTATAACCCTGATGCTCAATAAAATGCTGATTACAATGCAAGATTCTACTATCTGTGTCTTTTACCCAAAAGAGGATATCTGGCAGCAAATCAAATGCAGCAATTAGCTGATTTACGCCAGCTTTTTTTATTATTTCTTGAATATCCATCGCTTAATTTTGTCTCAATAAAGAACAGCCCTATATATTTTAAACGCCGATTTTGTTGCATTGTCAACCGAATTTTTATTAGCGCTTATTGGCTAAGCTTTCCTATTATCAATAACATGACATTAACAGTAGCAGACGCTATTTAAATTTAGGAGCGCTTAAGATGAGCAAAGCTAAGATCCGCATGGCAATGGTAGGCGGTGGCGATGGTGCCTTCATTGGCGCTATTCATCGAATTGCAGCGCGGTTAGACGGAATGATTGAGCTTGTTGCAGGCGCATTCAGTTCAGACGCAAAAAAATGTAAAGCAACTGGCGAACTACTTGGGCTTGATAGCAGCCGTTGCTACGACAGTTACCATACGCTATTTACCGAAGAAGCAAAATTACCTGCTGATCAGCGTATTGATTTTGTGGCTATTGTCACGCCAAACCACTTACATTTTCCGGTCGCGAAAATGGCGCTTGAGCATGGTTTTCATGTGCTCTCAGATAAACCAGCAACGCTCACACTTGCAGAAGCAGAGCAATTACAAAGCATTATTGCAAAACAGCAGGTTTTATATGGGTTAACCCACACTTACACCGGTTACCCTATGGTCAAAGAAGCCAAGCATCGCGTAAAAGCAGGCGAGCTCGGCACCATTCGTAAAGTCATTGTAGAGTACACCCAAGGCTGGTTAGCTCAAAGTGAAGACGAAGGTTCAAAACAAGCGAGCTGGCGTTTAGACACCAGTAAGGCTGGTATTAGCTGTTGTATGGGCGACATTGGCGTGCATGCAGCTAACTTAGCCGAGTATGTCTCTGCTCTCGAAATCACCGAGCTTTGCGCCGATTTAAATCATGTGGTTGAAGGCCGAGCCCTTGATGATGATGGCACTGTGCTTCTTAGATTCAATAATGGTTGTAAAGGCGTTTTACTGGCAAGCCAAATTGCTATTGGCGATGAAAACAACTTACGCCTGCGTATTTATGGCGATAAAGCCAGTCTTGAATGGTCGCAACTTGAGCCTAATAGCTTATGGCTAAGAGGCCACAATCAAGCCGCAATATTACTTAGAGCGGGCGTGGGTGAATTACACCCTGACACGCAAAATGCCCTGCGTGCCCCTGCCGGTCACCCAGAAGGCTACCTTGAAGCCTTTGCCAATATTTACCGCAATTTTGCAGCGCAGATCCATGCATTTAAGCAAGGCGATAACGCAACAAATTCAGCATTTGATGTGCCTGGCATCAATGAGGCTGTGCGGGGTATGGCGTTTATTGAGCATGTTGTTGCTTCATCGAAGCAAGATACTAAATGGCACGAATTACAGATTGGATAAAAAAGAATGAATAAAATCAAAGGGCCAGCAATATTTTTGGCGCAGTTTATTTCAGATCAAGCCCCTTTCAATAGCTTTCGTGGTTTATGTGAGTGGGCAAGCGGTTTAGGTTACAAAGCGATTCAAGTGCCAACCTCAAACCCGACTATTTTTGATTTAGAAAAAGCAGCTCAAAGCCAGCATTACTGCGATGAAGTCACTGGTATTGCTACAGAGTATGGACTTACAATTTCAGAGCTATCAACACATTTGCAAGGCCAGTTAATTGCTGTTCACCCTGCCTACGATGAAATGTTCGATAACTTTGCCGCAGAGCATGTAAAAGGTAACCCTGCAGCGCGAACAAAGTGGGCAACAGAGCAACTGATGCTAGCAGCGAAAGCGAGTAACAAGCTTGGCTTAACAACCCATGCGACGTTCTCGGGATCTTTTTTATGGCATACCTTTTACCCGTGGCCACAGCGTCCACAAGGACTTGTTGAACAAGGCTTTAGTGAGCTAGCTAAGCGTTGGTTGCCTATTTTAGATTGCTTTGACGAGCATGGTGTGGACGTGTGTTATGAATTACATCCGGGTGAAGACCTACATGATGGTGTGACATTTGAGCGATTTTTAGCAGCAACCAATAATCACCCACGCGTTAATATTCTTTATGATCCGAGCCACTTCGTATTGCAACAGCTCGACTATTTAGCGTTTATCGATATTTATCATTCGCGCATTAAGGCGTTTCATGTCAAAGATGCCGAATTTATCGCAAATGGCCGCTCAGGTGTTTATGGCGGGTTTCAGAACTGGCAAGACCGACCAGGACGATTTCGTTCTTTAGGTGATGGCCAAGTAGATTTTAAGCAAATTTTCAGCAAGTTAACTCAATATGGTTTTGATGGTTGGGCTGTACTTGAGTGGGAATGCTGCTTAAAGCACCCAGAAGATGGGGCAAAAGAAGGCGCTGAGTTTATTAAAGCACACTTAATAAACCCAACCGACAAAGCCTTTGACGATTTTGCCAGTGGCACAACAAACACTGAGCGTAATAATCGAATTTTAGGTTTATAAAACCGACAACAATAGAACACACAGGACACACAATATGGACAACAATAATTATAACCGCATTGTCTTTCGGCTTTGCTGTATAGCACTGATTGTGACCTCTATGACCTTTGCCATTCGTGCTGGTATTTTGGGTCAACTTGGCAGTGAGTTTGGCTTAACCGACACCGAATTAGGTTGGGTTAATGCCATGGCATTTTTAGGCTTTCCGGTTGCGACTATGGTCGGCGGTATTATTTATAATGCCATTGGCGCGAAGAAATTAGTGGCGTTAGCGTTTATCTGTCATTTACTTGGTCTTGTTTTGACGATAACAGCTGATGGTTTTTGGGGCTTACTGGTTTCTACCTTTTTAATTGGTTTTGCCAACGGCGCTGTTGAAGCTGGCTGTAACCCACTGATTGCAGAAATGTACCCTAAAAACACCACCACTATGCTAAACCGTTTTCATGTTTGGTTCCCTGGTGGCATTGTGATTGGCGCACTTGCGTCGAATTATATGTCGGGAGCAGGTTTAAACTGGCAATGGCAAGTGGCGTTAATTTTAATTCCAACGGTTATCTATGGTGCTATGTTGATTAAAGCGCAATTCCCACGCTTTGATACGCGTACTCACTCAACTAGCAGCAATATTCGCCACTTATTTACGCCGTTATACATCTTTTTAATTGCTTGTATGACATTCACCGCAACCACTGAGTTTGGCACACAACAATGGATTGAGCGTATTTTAGGTTCATCGGGTGCCTCTCCTATGGTGGTATTAGCCTTGATCACTGGCCTAATGGCGGTTGGCCGCTTCTTTGCTGGCCCCATTGTGCATAAGCTCAACCCTACTGGTGTATTACTTGGATCTGCCATTTGTGCAAGCTTAGGTATTTTTATGATGAGCCAAGCCGAGGGCAGCATGATTTATCTAGCAGCGATGCTTTTTGCACTTGGCGTTACCTACTTTTGGCCGACCATGCTTGGCTGCGTTGCTGAATACATTCCAAAGTCAGGGGCGCTGGGTATGTCGTTAATGGGCGGTGCAGGCATGTTTGCTATGAGCATTTGGAACCCTGTAATTGGTAGCTGGATAGATACGGCACGCTCATCAGCACAGGCAAGTGGCGCAAGCGCTGAACAAATTGAAATTTTAGCCGGACAGGCTGTATTACAAAACCTACTGATCTTCCCAATTATTTTAATCGTCGCATTCATTGGGTTGCATTTAGTAATTAATAACAACAAACGCACAGAAAAATGTGCGTCTTAAGCAAGTAAATCGTCGAGGAACACTATGTTTAAATCTCTTAAAGCACTGACTTTAATGCTCACCGTTAGTAGCTGTGCACTCGCTAATGCGGCTGACAATCAGCTAACACAACAAGAAAAGCAAGCTGGCTGGCAGTTGTTGTTTGACGGCAAAGATATGTCGCAATGGCGTAACTTTAAAAGCGAATCTTTAAATCCTGCATGGGTCGTTGAAGATGGCGCTATGACATTAACCAAAGGTGGTGGCGACCTGCTTACTAAAAAGCAGTACCAAAACTTTGAATTACAGATTGATTGGAAAATCTCTACCAAAGGTAATAGTGGTATTTTTGTATTAGCTGATGAAACCGGACAGATGATTTACTCTCATGCGCCTGAAATTCAAATTATTGATAACGAAGAGCATCCAGATACCGAAATTGACTCGCACTTGGCTGGGTCAATTTACGATTTATTTGCAGCACCAGTTGCGGCGCACAAACCAGCAAATAGCTGGAACCATGTACGCATTAAAATGCAAGATAACCACTTACAAGTTTGGCAAAACGGTATCAGCACCACCAGCATTGTGATTGGCAGTACAACATGGAATACCCTTGTTAAAGGCAGTAAGTTTGCAACTTGGAAAAACTTTGCAACGGCAGAACAAGGTCATATCGGGCTTCAAGACCATGGTGACAAAGTGTGGTTTAAAAATATAAAAATCAAGGAGCTATAAGATGTCTGATTTTAAACATAAGGTATTAGTTGTAGGCTCCGGTGCTGGCGGTGCAATGGCCGCATACACGCTAACCAAACTTGGTCACAAGGTGTTATTACTTGAAGCGGGCCGTAATTATGACCCGAAAACAGAAAGCCCGATGTTTCGTCGAAACAACGAAGCCCCACTTATGGGCGCAGGTAACAAAGACAAAAACTTTGGCTTTTACGATGCAACCGTTGATGGCGGCTGGCAAGTACCTGATGAGCCATACACCAGCGCCAAAGGAAGCGACTTTTATTGGTGGCGCGCACGTATGTTAGGTGGTCGAACAAACCACTGGGGCCGCTATTCATTACGCTTTAGTGAGCACGATTTTAAAGGCAAAAGCCGTGATGGTCATGGTGCCGACTGGCCATTTGAATACGCTGATTTAGCACCTTGGTACGATAAAACCGAAGAACTTGTGGGTGTATGTGGCACCAATACAGGCCATGAAGATATGCCAGATTCGTCACCGGGTATTTTACAACCGCCACCAAAACCGCGTGTGCCTGAGCTTTTAATTGCCGCTTCTGCAAAGAAAATGGGCATTCAAGCAGTGCCAATGCACCGTGCGGTATTAACCCGCCCGAAAGATGATCGCATGGCTTGTTTTTATGCAACACCTTGTGGCTCTGGTTGCTCAATTGGTGCTGCTTTTCAAACTACGACATCATTACTGCCAATGGCAAAAGCCACCGGAAACTTAAAAGTCATTACCGATGCTATGGTTAAATCAGTTAAGGTTGATGAGCAAGGTAAAGTCACTGGCGTCACTTATGTTGATAAACACACAGTAACCGAACATGCTATTGATGCCGATGTAGTTATCTTAGCCGCCAGCGCCTGTGAATCAGCGCGTATTTTATTAAATTCAAAGAATAAAAAGCACCCTAAAGGCCTTGCTAATTCAAGTGGTCAAGTAGGTCGAAACTTAATGGATTCGACGGGTGCATGGTTAGGTGCGCAAATTCCAGCACTTAAAGGTCGTCCACGTTATAACGAAGATGGACATACCGCTAATCACTTATTTATTCCTTGGTGGGGTCATCAAGCACAAGCTAACAATGAATTAGATTTCCCACGTGGTTATCACTTTGAAATTGGCGGTGGCTTTAGACAACCGGGCTCGGGTGTATCGGGTGATAAACAAGGCTATGGCCCTGCCCTTAAGCAGCAAATTCGTGATGCATATGGCTCTTACGTTGGTTTCGCTCTGCGTGGCGAGATGTTACCGAACAAAGATACCTACATGGAAATTGACGAAAACGTTAAAGACAAATGGGGTATTCCGGTATCAAAGTTCCACTTTAAGTGGTCTGATAGAGAATTAAAGCAAATCGAACATGGTTTAAAAACCGCGAAGCAAATTCTAGAAAACATGGGGGCGACCGTTGGCGAGCTCCCGCCTGCTGAAAAAGCAATTTCAAAAGGTGGCGAAATCATTCATGAAGTGGGCACCACACGAATGGGCAGCTCAAAGAAAGACTCAGTCACCAATCAATGGGGTCAAACATGGGATTGTAATAACCTATTTGTAATGGATGCCGGTGTATTTGCTTCTAACCCTCATAAAAACTGTACGCTCACCATCATGACACTGGCAATGCGTAATTCAACTTGGCTTGCTCAACAAATTGATAACGGGGTACTTTAATTATGCATCATCGTAACGAACACGACTCATATAACTATGTTTCTAACATGAGCCGCCGTGAGTCTTTAAAATGGCTTGGTTTATTAGCTGCGGGCTCAGCGATTGGTTTAACTGCTGGCTGCACAAAAGCACTTGAAGATGACGTTGCTGTCTCTGCAAAAGAGCATTGGCCTGATTTAGATATCAAGCCTGTAACCGCTAAAGGCTATGGTCAAGATCCTAATTTGGTGATGCCACCAGAATCACCTTGGCCGCTGACCTTAACAGCAGACGAACTCACGTTGGTAGCGCTTTTATCTGATTACATTGTACCGCGCGAAGGCGCTATTCCTTCAGCCAGTGAGCTACAAGTACCGGCTGTTATTAATGAATGGGTGAGCGCACCGTATGAAGGCCAACAACGCGATAGAATTAAAATTTTAAATTCATTAGCATGGCTTAACGATGAAGCACAGCTTCGTTTTAAAAAGCAATTTGTTGCACTTAATGAAAAGCAACATCGCGCGATTTTAGACGATATTGCGTTTTTAAACGAGCAAACACCTCTGCAATTTCAGCGTATTGGTAAAGCCTTTTTACGCTTTAAAGAGTTAGTGCTGGCAGCCTTTTTCTGTACGCCAGAGGGCTGTAAAGACATTGGTTACCTTGGTAATGTTCCTATTGCAGGTGATTACCCTGGTCCTTCTGATGAAGCAAAAGCCCATTTAGATCAGGTTTTAGCTGAGCTTGGTTTAAGTGAGTACGCCTATACCGATTAACTTTCCCCCTTGTGTTATTTGTAACACAGTGCAGGGAGTCACTCCCCTGCTTTTTTAGGATTTAAGTATGTTTAAAACCCGCATTTTATTGCTCATTATTAGCCTTGTATTTAGTGGTCAATTATTCGCAAAACTGCCAGTGAGTGTGCAGCTATGGTCAGTCAAAGACACTTTAAAAAATGACTTTCATGGTACGCTTAAGTCTCTTGCCGAAATGGGGTTTGACGGCGTGGAGTTTGCCGGAGACTTTGGCCCATACTCAAATAATCCAGCAGCCTTAAAAACAAAGCTCACTGAATTAGGCTTAGTTGCCAGTAGTGCCCATGTAGGCTTTGATGCACTCAGTGAAAACACTATTGATAGCACCCTGCTGTTTTACAAGACCCTTGGCGTTACTACACTTTATGTACCTTGGGATGAAAGAGCATGGCACCCTGAGGGAGTTAAATCTCTGGTTAAAGAGCTTACTAAAGTCAGTGATTATGCGACCCGCTTTGATATGAAGATCGGTTTTCACAATCATAATAAAGAGTTTAATGCTTTTAATAATGCAACGTTTTGGGATTACATTGCCAGTAATACTCCCAAAACCATGCCATTGCAGTTAGACATAGGCTGGGTCAATTACGCTGCCAAAGATCCAATCTACTTTATTAAAAAGTACCCTAACCGTACTCTTGCTACGCACATTAAAGTACGTACGATTAAGGGTAGCAACATGAGCCCGATTATCGGCGAAAACAATATTGATTGGCCTGCGATCATCGATACTTTAGAGTCGCACGGCAACACCAAGTGGTTAGTGCTTGAACAAGAAGAATACCCAAGCGGACTAACCTCACTACAAAGCGTTGCTAAATCAAAACAAAACTTAGATAAGATCTTAGTTGGTTTGTAGGTTTATTTTAGGAATGAGCTTGCTTTAAACACGTGAGCTCATGGCTTGGATTTAATTTAAATAGTCGTTCACTCATAGCCTAATATTTAGGGGAATCTTGCCAAGAGCTACTCCCTTCAGAACGTTTTGCAAAGCTTTCTGGTTTCCTGATTGGTTTGTCTATACTTTTATAGAATATTAAGATTCCAGTTCCACCTATGACGGGGAGTAACCAAACCAGAACTATTTGTGCTACTTTTTGAAAAGTTTCAAAATCATTTCTTTTATAAATTACTAAACTAATCAAAATATTGAACACTATTAGCAACCCCAAGCCTGCTAGTGCATAGTTTTCCATACCTTAATCCTATTGATGTCAAAAACATACTGTGAAAACGACCGAACGACGGCTTAAATTGTTTGTTATACACTTTAAAACAAACAGCTAATCGTCCATTCTTCGGTGTTTAAAGATAATTCGCCCAAATTGAAAACACAAAACTAAAAATACAATGAGAAAAATAAGTCCATTTACCCACTCAGGCAAAAACTCCACAATCTTCGGAGCAATGAGTTTTAGAATACCGAAAACGGCTACAATGAGAAGAATGAATGCAGTCCCTTTCACTAAAGCGCTCCTAAATTTCCGTTCAATGCATCTGTTTATTCGTTAAAAATACCAACGCCAAAATTAATTGCGGGAATATCCTTAAACGTACCAACATCCCGTTTAGGAAAATATACTTAGCCTATAATACCGAACAAAGTCAGTGTTAATACACTTTCAATATTACTTGCAACAATACTCTTAAGGTAACTCATTACAGGTATTTAATATTGCCGTTAGTGATACGAATCCAACCGGCAAAAAACCAAGTTTGCTATATGAGTTAAAAGTTGTATCACTTTTTCCTGATCTGAATTTACATAGAAACTTGCCTCGAATGCATGCCACTTCTTAGGAAGTTTTTTCAACCCTTATGAGACCGACTAATATGAAAGAACCTTTAAAATATAATGCCAGGCTAAACGAGCGACAAGCCAACCTTTACTTTCCTTCATTGGGGGAAATTTAATAGTTGAATATTTTCGATAACAAATAGACTCTTGATTCACAGTAAAAAAACTAGCTCGCCTTTAACGGTTGAATATATTAGTAAGCTAGTAGCAATAAGCACGCAACCAAAAATTTTAGTCTGAATCTTGCCCAAATTGCCTTTGCTACTCTTTGTGTATTTACTGTTATCATCCACAGGCCCATTGAGTTTCGTTAGGCCTACAGACAGGGGAAATTCAAGTTCATTCTTACTTAGAACATAAAGCCCAACGATAAGAAGTACTAGTGCCACTAAATCGTATTCGTAAACTTCCATATTTTCTTCTCTTCTTTGTGTTGCTGCTAATTAAGGGAATTAATTGTTTAAACCTTTCACAGACAAATCAAGCTCCAATTTGTAGTTGGCTCTGATAAGTTTTGGAAATTTGTCTCAGAGCTCGAGATAAATTTTTATATATCTGACGCGTGTCGTCATTCTTAATAATTACACTATTTTCCGTACCAACGCCGTTTGCTAAAATACAACTTACTTTCGCCTTCATGGCTTCAGCAGCTTGTTCTGCGTATTAATGTACGTAGTAAGCTCTTTCTTTCATGAAATTACAAAAACGTTCCACCGAATATTTATAATTGGTGGGTTCATCCTTCCACTTATCCAGTTCCATCCGATAGTACGCACCTTCAATTATCAACTGGCTTTGCCATATAAATTCATCAGCGACTTCGATTTTTCCATCAAATAACTTCAGGAGGTCCTCGAGTGTTTTTTCCAATGATTCCTTTGAAAAGTCACTTTCTTTCAATTTATCCAAAGACTCATTGTCTGACACAGGGCATACATTCTCTTGTGCGATTGATGTACTAGTAAAAAAAATAATAAAAGAGAGAATAAAAAATCTCATAAGTACACCTTTATGCATAGCACCACAATATGGCGAGTGTTAAGTATGGCAAAAATAGCGAAGAACGAGTGTTAGCCAAGTTTCAAACGTCCATTTACTCATTTTTTTATATTTTCTATTTCAAAACTTTAGGCGGTAAATAAATAGTAAATTCATTAATAGGTTCAATAAGTACGCTATGCGCAACTTGCTGCTCTTCAATAGTTACTAACCCTGTTTTGCTTAACAAACCAAAATTTGCGGATACAAGATTTGCTGAAGAAACCTCTAATTGCTTGTGCCATACTCGATAAGTTCCAAGCTTGCCATCTCGACGATGATAAAACCCAGCTAATGGATGGGTTAAATAGACCAGCCCCGTTTCTGTATCAGGAAAACCAGCTAAATCTATAGTTGTTCCCTGTTTTTGAGATAACTCTACGCTAGCAGGAGCCCATTTAGCATCCGTGGTCATTTTGTATTTACGGTATATTTGTTGTGTTTCATCATATTCACAGTCAAATTTTACTTTACCGCTATACCAAGGTAAGTCCCAACAAAATCTTGGCACCGCCAGTGTCCATGAATCTAACGTGGTACCCAAAAACCAAACGCATCGCTCATTTGTTTCTTTATCGATGATATAAATTCGGTAATTTGTTTGCCCCATAGTGAATTTAGGAAATGGGAATACCGCTGATGTAAAGTCAACATCAATAAAAGGAACGACAGATATTAAAGCTTTTTCTTGACCATTAATTGTTAAAGTATCAAGTTTAAATCGATTTGGAAAAATCCCACAAAACCTCGAAGGTTCTACAGCGTAAGTGATAATCGCAAAATGTTGTAACTTACATAGAACATCAATCCCCTTTGGAGAAGGTCTTGGGTGAAGAAAGTCTTTTAACTTTAGTGATTCCAATGCCGAATCTTCCTTAAAATTTAACGCCCATATGAAGGCGAATACTGTTGTGAAGCGAAGAGGATCCTAACCTAGCGCTAGCAATTCAGTCACTTAAAACGATTTATATCAAACTCACTGAGTTATGCGCTATATTTAACTAATAGAATAGCTACTCATTTTTGGACCTTGATTCACTTCCTTTACCCTGCACATAACGTTTTAACTTGTTAGTTTTCCATGTCAATTTCAACAATTTTAGCCTTTGGAAATAATCGTTTAGCCTCGTCAAACACAGAATTCCTGTTCAGGGGATGTACTGTGATATCGATTGCATTATTTGAGTAAGTGAACAAAGAAAGACAGCCTGCTTTCTGAATTTTCACAATATCCTGCTTTTTAATCAATTGCCCATTGGTGTTAAAAAAGCGAGCGTTCACACCTGCCCTCACTTTTACGGCATCACCTAAATCAACGAACGTTCTCTGCGCCTTATCCATAAAGTTAATAGGTATCATAGATTCCAATTTTACGACCAAAACATAGAATATTATTGAGCCTATGATTAATGCCAACGTGTCGATAAAGCCTCCAATAATCTAACATTTTATAGTGAACGAATTTCGTAGTCTTCTGCCGTAGTACGGCTCGCTTTTCTGAATAAGATATTACTACCAGAGTCATTAACTAATTGCTAGCTAAAATGAAAATGGACTATAGAATACTTTATCTTCAAACACATGCAGCACTAGGATTTAGATTTTCTGATGCTCTATTATATTTATTCTTATATCCAACCATTTAACTTTTAATATCTCATTCAATTTCAACAAGCTAAATAAATTACAATGCAAAAAATAATAATAAAACATTAAAAACAGCGTTTACTTTCATTTGTTCGGCAGATTGTATTATCTAAGTAGCGAAGTACTATATTAAAAAAGCCTCTCAAGGACTGAGAATGAACGTATTGAATTTAAGGAAGAGTTCAGAGAAAAGCACACTTGCGATCCTCGTGACTTTAGCTGTTTTAACATTGTCTATTCTAAAAGCGACATCCCAAAAGCACCCGCTTTATGAGCTACTTTTGCTGGCTTTTATGCTTACATCGTTAGTCATTACTTTTTTGGTATTGAGCAGTAAAAATGAACTGACTATATGTCGTCACGGTATATTTTATAGCTCAGCGTTTGGTAATGTTCATATTGAGCCAAACAAAACTAAACTAATTAAACAATACTCTAAATATGGTTTTAATTGTGTGGTAATCATTGGTCATGGCTATTTTATATTCGCGCCATTTTATTATTTAACGTCGAAACAAAAACAACGATTAAAACGATATGATAATAACGTGCTGCATTGGTTAGAGGTTACACGTAAGCGCGGCAAGTTTCAGGGCTTTTAGTACGAAGACAAAGCGTACGAAAGCCCTTTATAGGTACTTATACCTTACTTAGTTTTGCCACTCTTTAAGTACGTCTTTCACATACTCATAGCGCCATGAGTTGAATAGATCTGGCTTTGATGCAGCTTTACGCTCATCGGCATCGAGCTTCCAATTCCAGCTGATCAGTTGGTTAATCTGTTTTTTAGAGGCCAATACATCTTCAGGAATACCCTGCTCTTTTGCAGCTTTAGTAATTTTTTGTTTAATATCTTTAGCGGCTTTTTTATATGCCGGAAAATCGATTAAACGTTTTAGTTGTGCAGGTTGTTCGCTGACAGGAACGGCTTTACCACGCTCAATACATTTTAAAATTTCAACGCCCGAACGGTTCACTTCCATTGGTTCAACACCTGGCACTCTGCGTAACGCATTTAAACTTGCAGGCTTGCGCTTAGCAATTTCAACCATGTTATGCTCTTTTACCACAAAGTTAAGCGCGAGGTTTTTGCGCTCTGCCTTTTCACGGCGCCATGCAGCAAGCTCTCGTAATACTGCTAAGTCGTGCGGTCTTAATTGCCAAGCATTTTTAATGTCTTTGTAAAGCTGCTCTGCAGGTGTTTGGTAAGCACGTTTTTGCGCAACTAACTCGCTTTCGCTGATCACGATGTCAAAAAAGCCAGCTTCATCAATTTGTTTTTTAATAATTTCAAAACAAGGCAGTAAATGATACGTATCGGCAGCGGCGTAATCTAACTGCTTTTCTGTTAGCGGGCGCTGTAGCCAGTTAGTGCGTGATTCGCTTTTATCAATTTCGATATCAAGCAACTCTTTGACCATGTGCGCAAAGCCCATGCAGTTACCATGACCTAATATTTGCAGTGCAAATTGGGTATCAAACAGTGGTGTTGGTACAAAGCCAGCGTATTTTTGAAACACTTCAATATCTTCTGACGGTGAATGCAATACTTTTAACACTTCTGGGTTTTTAAGTACTTGCCAAAAATCAAAAAGCGACAACTCAGCCAGAGGGTCGATTAACGCTAAATGCTCACCATCATATACTTGAATAAGTGCAACTTCAGGGTAAAGCGTACGACGACGCATAAACTCAGTATCAATTGCCAGTACCGGTTTTCCTGTAATTTTTTCTACAAAATCATTTAATTGATTTTGTGTTTCGATCAGTTGATATTGCACTTATACCCCTTTCTATACCATAAAAAAGCCGGCTAATGCCGGCTTTAATTATTTTTGTTCGTCCTTTAAGGCTCTTCTTAGAATCTTACCAACGTTTGTTTTTGGTAGTTCATCTCTAAACTCAACGAGTTTAGGCACCTTATAGTTCGTTAAATTATCACGACAGTGTTTTATTATATCTTTTTCAGTTAAAGATTGATCTTTTTTCACGACAAAAACTTTAACTTGTTCACCACTGACCTCATGAGGGATACCAATAGCTGCGACTTCAAGCACACCTTCGTGCATAGCAACAACTTCTTCGATCTCATTTGGGAACACGTTGAAGCCAGATACAATAATCATGTCTTTCTTACGATCAACAATATAGAAGAAACCTTCATCATCGTAAGTTGCGATATCACCCGTTGCAAACCAACCGTCTTTTAAGCATTCGGCTGTTGCATCTGGGCGGTTGTAATAACCTTGCATAACTTGTGGGCCTTTAACCCAAAGCTCGCCAGGCTCACCTTTTGCTGCCTCTTCACCATTTTCAAGCATAAGCTTAATATCAGTGCTAGGTGCTGGTAAACCAATTGAACCGTTATAACCTTCAAGGTCGTAAGGGCTGACCGTTACAAGTGGTGCACACTCAGTTAAGCCATAACCTTCCATTAATTTGGTTTTCGTTACAGCTTGCCATTTTTCAGCAACTGGACGCTGGACCGCCATGCCACCACCAAGTGACATTTTTAATGTTGAGAAATCAAGCTCAGCAAAACCTGGGGTATTTAGTAAACCATTAAATAGCGTATTTACACCCGTTACCGCGGTAAACTTGTGTTGTGCTAACTCTTTTACAAAGCCAGGCATATCACGAGGGTTAGTAATAAGTACGTTTAAACCACCGTATTTCATAAATGTTAGGCAGTTCGCTGTCAGTGCAAAGATGTGGTAAAGCGGCAGTGCCGTAATAACCACTTCTTTTCCGCGCTCTAATACTTTGTCTAAACAACCTGATACTTGTTCAAGGTTACCAACCATGTTGCCATGAGAAAGCATTGCACCTTTAGATACACCCGTTGTACCACCTGTGTATTGCAAGAATGCTAAGTCATTTAAATCAACTTCTGGCTTTTTGTAGCTCGCTTCGTTACCAGCAAGCGCATCTGCAAATTTGATTGCATTTGGCAATGTGTAGCTTGGCACCATTTTCTTAACGTGCTTAACCACAAAGTTAACGATGTGCTTTTTAAAGCCTCCCACCATGTCACCCACTTGGGTAACCACGATGTGTTTAACATTGGTTTTTGGTAATGCTTTTTCTAGGGTATCGGCAAAGTTAGCAAGAATGAAAATTGCTGCTGACTCTGAGTCATTTAATTGATGCTCTAATTCACGCACTGTATAAAGTGGGTTTACGTTAACCACCACACAGCCTGCACGAAGAACACCTAAAATTGTCACAGGCGTTTGCAGTAGATTCGGCATCATAACCGCTACTTTGTCGCCTTTTTTCAGACCAAGATCATTTTGAATGTACGACGCAACACGTTTTGTAGCACTGTCTAACTCACTATAGGTCAACACTTTACCCATGTTGGTAAAGGCTGGAAGGTCACTATAGTCAGCAAAACTTTTTTCAAACAAGTCGAGTAGCGAGTGATAATGCTCAGGGTCGATTGTTTCAGGCATACCTTCTGGGTAGCGTTTAAGCCAGATTTTTTCCACTCTTAGCTCCTGTTTATAATTATATTTTTTAATAACCTTAATCTAACTAAGGCCGTTTCTCAATGGAGTAAATACTCTAATGGTGCAGATAATCCCACATTTGGTGCAATTATACAATTAACTTGCTTTATACTGCCCAATAAATGCATGAATGTGCTCTAAGGTTAATGCAGGACTTTGCATATGGCAATGGTGACCTCCAGGTATATCATGAATTTTTAACTCCTTGTAATATTTACCATATGCCTCTAGGTTATCCCTAACAAAAGGGTAACCCTTATCTCCTAAGAGAAGCTGACATGGTGCGTTGATTTGTTTGATGGTTGCAATACATTGCGCCTCATCAAAGCGAAACCCTGAGTGATTTTTAAGCTTCGGATCGGTTGTTAAATACCACGTCCCTGCTTTTTCGTAACTATTTCGTGTCATTAAAAGCTCTGCTTGTGGGTATTCAAGGTCGCCACTTGCAAGCCTTGCACTAATAATGTGCGCTATTGAGTCAAATGCGCGAGGGCCTTTACTGTTTACCCGCGCTCTATTTAATATTGCTTTACGAAGTTGGCCGCTCACATCATTGCTGTTAGTTGTAACGCAGCCGATCCCCTCAATAAAGTTTACCGTTGCTACCTTTTCAGGGAAGCAACTAGCAAAAACGCCAGCCACCATGGCGCCCATAGAATGACCAACTAAATGCACTTTCGTTACATCAAGCGACTCAATAAACTTATAGACGTCATCAATGTAGTCAATAAAGTAATAATGGGCGTCACTACTTCGCCAATCAGATAAACCATGGCCAGGAAAATCAAGACAATACCAACGCTGATTTAGCTGCGCATTTTGTAACATAGGTATGTAACTATGTGCGTTATCAAGCCAACCATGTAAGGCAATCACAACCTCTTCGCCATGACCAAAGGTTAGGCCATGCATTGCCTGAGTGCCAGTTTGAAAAGAAAAAGGTTGCACAATTGCTCCTATTTATTAAGCGTTTCAACTTAAAGGCGTTTATTTATCGTCTGGCTAGTATACAATAATCCTCGCAGTATAAATAAGGGCACAATAATAAGGTTACATCAATGAAATTAAAATTAAGTCTTTTAGCATTATTATGCTCAGCAGGCTCAGTAATGGCTGAATCAGCACCAAAAAACATCATTTATATGATTGGTGATGGTATGGGCCCAGCGTACACAACTGCATATCGTTACTTTAAAGATGATCCAAATACTAAAGTTGTTGACCCAACTGTTTTCGATACGATTTTACGTGGTATGGCTCATACCTACCCAGACGATCATACCTATGTAACAGACAGCGCTGCTGGTGCAACAGCACTGAGCAGTGGTCATAAAAGTTATAATGGTGCAATTGCTGTTGATACTGATAAAAAACCAGTAAAAACCATGCTTGAAGTTGCCAAAGAGCGCGGTATGACAACGGCACTCGTAGCTACTTCGCAAATTAACCACGCTACACCAGCAAGCTTTGCTTCACATAACGAATCACGCCGTAACTACGACGAGATTGCTAACGACTATATCGATAACAAAATCGCGGGTAAATTACCGGTTGATTTAATGTTAGGTGGCGGCACGAAATATTACGTTCGTGAAGACCGTAACCTAGTGGAAGAGTTTAAAGCAGCAGGTTATCAGTACAGCGATGACTTTGCAGCAATGAGTGACTTAAAACAGGTTCCAGCACTTGGTTTATTCGCTGAAGTAGGTTTACCGTTTGCGCTTGACGAAAATCCAACGCGCCTTACGCAAATGACAACTAAAGCGCTTGATTTACTTGATGGTCAAAACGACAAAGGTTTCTTTGTGATGATCGAAGGCAGCCAAATTGACTGGTGTGGTCATGCAAACGACATCGCATGTGCTATGGGCGAAATGGACGACTTTGCTAAATCGATTGAACAAGCAAAAGCGTATGTTGATAAAAACCCTGATACTCTGCTTGTTATCACTGCCGACCACTCAACAGGTGGCTTAACACTTGGTGCTCATGGTCAATATAAGTGGGAAACTGACGTAATTAAAGGTGTTAAAGCAACAGCTGGCACTATCACAAAAGATCTACTTGAAAGCGATGACTTAAAAGCAGTATGGCAAAAGTATTCTGATATCGAATTCACTGATGCTAACAGCATTAAGCTAAGCGAAGCTAAGAAAATGGGCGAGAAAGCACTGCTACTTGCTGTAAAAGATATCATCAATCATGCCAGCTTCACGGGTTGGACTACTGGCGGCCACACCGCTATTGATGTGCAAGTGTTTGCCTATGGTAAACGTGCAGAAGATTTCTACGGTTCGCAAAACAATACCGCGATTGCCGACAAGCTGATTGATTTTATTAAGCAGTAATTTATATACCTTAGTAATCCAATCCAATCATAAAAAAAGCCTAAACATTTTGTTTAGGCTTTTTTGTGAATTCAGTATTAGCAATTAGCTAAGCATATACATCAACGCCAATAAGGCTTTGCACTTCGGCGCGACGCTCTAAGTTAGCAAATTCCGTATAGGTTGAAATAGCGCGACTGGTTTTTGGGTTGCTTGGTTTGTCATAAATTGTTTGCTGATAGCTTTGCGACTCAGCTTTAAACTCATCAGCAATAGCAACAGCTTGAGGGCTTGATTTAACATACTCTGTTGACGATTTTTGCTCAGCCGTTTTGTCTGATATCGCTTTAGGCTTATCAGTAACGGTATTTTTACGGCTATATTGACCGGGAATGTCACCGGTATAAAAGCCTGAGCCAATAGGTAAAGTCAAACTCGTAATTCCACATCAAACATGACTAAATTATGTGCCATAACTGACGGGCACGCAAGTCCCGTTACTCTCTCTGTTACTCTCGGCCTGGTAGCTTTTTCCAAGTCACTGTATCACGAACATATTTAGGCTGCGCATTCGCTGCAGTCACTGTATCACCGTGAGCATAGGCAGTTGCAATCGAGGCCAGCATGTACTTTGCATCAGGCAATAAAATGTTCTCATTTAGACTTACATTTGCAAGTTCTGTAACAAGTGCAGGATAGGTCTGCCAACCCGTACCCACTGCAGTTGCAGCTGTTTCAGGTAACGTTAGCAACTCAGGTTTAATGACTTGCTCTTCATCAACAAGCAGCATTAAACCATTATCATCAGCTTTATAATGAGCGTAATAAATCTCACCCATACGTGCATCAATGGCAGAAAACACATCGCTGGCTTGGTCTTGTTCAAACGCTTGTTGCGCCATCATCTGCAATGTTGATACGCCAACCAAAGGTAAGCGTGCGGCATACGCTAAACCTTGAGCAATCGCAACACTAATACGCACGCCAGTAAAGCTACCCGGTCCTTGACCAAAGCCAATAACATCTAAGTCGGTTAGTTTACATTGCGCCTTTGCCAGTAACTCATCAATTAAAGGCAAAATCTTTTGACTGTGCTGCTGTGGGCACTCTTCAAAATGATGAAATGTTTGCCCTTGATAATGTAGCACCAGCGATAACGCTTCAGTTGATGCATCTAAGGCAAGAATATTGTGTTTAATCATCTAAGTTACTCTAATTGATCTGTTCTAAAAACGCGTTTGCCATTGCTAAGTCGCGCGTGCGGCGCATGGGTGGCAAACTTTTTAAAAATACTTGGCCGTAATGGCGTGTTACTAGGCGGTTATCGCAAATAACCAACACACCTTTATCTTTACTATCGCGAATAAGTCTCCCTACCCCTTGCTTTAATGCAATGACCGCTTGAGGTAATTGAATATGCGCAAATGGGTCTTTACCTTGCAGCTGGCAATCTTGCATTTTTGCTTGCAATAATGGGTCATCAGGTGCGGCAAACGGCAATTTATCAATGATAACACAACTTAATGTGCTGCCTCTAACATCTACGCCTTCCCAAAATGAGGCTGTGCCGAGTAAAACGGCATTACCGTGACGGGTAAACTTCTCAAGGATAATGCGTTTAGACATTTGCCCTTGCATATAAACCGGATAATCCATTTGTGTGGTTAAACCTTCAGCCACTAAGTGCATCATACGATAGCTAGTAAAGAGCACAAAGCAGCGACCTTTTGCTGATTTAATCAACTCAAGGGTCAGCTTGATAATAGCATGAGGCATATTATTCGCATGAGACTCAGGTAAGTAGCGTGGTAAGCAAAGTAGCGCTTGTTGTTGATAATCAAACGGACTTTCAACAATCATGCTTTGCGTTGGCTTTAAGCCAAGGCTAGCGTTAAAGTGTTCTAATTCGTTATCGACCGATAAAGTTGCCGATGTAAACACAAAACCTGCTCCTGTGTCTTTCATCATTTGTGCGAATTTAGCCGATACATTTAGCGGTGTAATGTTTACCGTTAGGTATCGGCGAGTGGTTTCGTACCAATAACTATAGCCCGTTTGGGCTGTATCAAATACCCGCTCTAACTGACCTTTAAAGGCCAGCGTACGCTCAAACGGATGCTCTATTTTTTCGCTACGGTCTAAGCATAACTTTAATACTTGGTATAAAAAGTCGAGGTCGCTAATTACTCGGTGCAGTGCTGCACAAATATCTTTATCGGCCAGCTTTTCACGCCAATCACCACGACTCCCATCAACCCCAAACTGCAAGCGTAAATCTGCCACGCTGGTTTCTAACTTGTTGAGGGTTTTACCTAATTGCAGCATATCTGGGATATCTGCACGGTAAATTGCTCGTAAGTCATTAATTAAATCCACCAGCTTTTTCGTGCTAACACTTTCACCAAAATAGTCACTGGCAATTTCACTAAGCTGATGCGCCTCATCAAAAATATAGGCATCTGCCGTAGGCATTAATTCAGCAAAACCCGTGTCTTTTACAGCCATATCGGCAAAGAATAAATGATGGTTGATCACCACCACATCAGCTTCCATGGCGTTTAAGCGGGCTTTACGAATATAGCAATCTTGAAAATCGGGGCACTCTTTACCCAAACAGTTATCTGCGGTTGAGCTAACATAAGGCAGTACCTTAGCGTCTTCTTCTATGCCGATACAATCTGCTAAATCGCCGGAACGGGTTTCACTTGCAAACTTTGCTACCATCGCGAGTTGATGCATTACATCAGGATCATCAGTTGGCACATGCGCAACATGCTGACTTAAACGATACGTACACAAATAATTTGCGCGGCCTTTTAAAAGGGCGACTTTTTTAGTGGCGCTCAGTGCTTTGACTAAATTGGGTAAATCACGGTGAAACAACTGCTCTTGTAGTGCTTTTGAACCCGTAGAGATGATGGTTTTGCCTTTTGATTTTAACGCAGGCGCTAAGTAAGCATAGGTTTTACCCGTGCCTGTGCCCGCCTCAACCACTAATTGGTGACGTTTTTTTAAGGCATCATCAACTGCAACAGCCATGTCAATTTGTGGCTGCCGAGGAATATATCCATCAAGAGAAAGTGCAAGGGGGCCAGTGGCACTGAAAAGTTGTTTGATAAACTTCGCCAATAGATTAAAAGTGATGGGCAGATTTTACGTAACTGACTTGCCAAGGGCAAGACTAAATGAGGAAGCAAGGCTTCCTCATGGTTAAAAGTATGATTGCATTTAAATCATTGTCCTTGAATCGTTAATGTCACGCCTGATGCAGCTCGGTAACCCTGTAAATCTATGTACCAAGTTCCACTTTGTGGGTTATCAAATTGACAACTTTCTTCGTTACCATTTTTGTAAGGCCGACATAGATAATTTGAACTTGTTGACGCTGAGCCATAGTTAACATACAAATCAGCATCGCCACTACCACCAGTAATCGTCACCGTTAAATTACCAAAGCCTGCTGGTATTTGTTGAGTAAAGCGCTGCCAACTACCGGTAGCGACACTCACGTTTGTCTCAGTTCGATCAACGTTGTCGCCGCCATCTGAGGTGCTATAACTTCCCGTGAGTGACACGTTCGAAATCTCATTCCACGCTTCAACCATGACATGATACGTGCCAGTTTGAACTGACGACATCACACAACTTTCATTACTTGTAGAGGTTGTGCTTTTACAATCAAAGTCCTGTAATGTCGGCTTAGCGCCAAATTTAACGTATAAATCAGCATCGCCCGAGCCACCCTCTGTTACAAACTCAAGGTTACTGCTCATTGCGGGTACATCAAGTGTAAAGTGTAACTGATCTTTTGCTGCGCCCGACAAACCTGTTTTAGCTACGCCATTTTCAAGCTGATTAGTTGGCTCAGTTACAACATCACCAACGTTCTTTGCCATTTCAGCAACATAGCTCACTGCCAATTTTGCAAATTTACTGGCGTGAGCCGCATCAAATTGGGCATCATTTGATGTGTGGATCAATGGGTTAATATCACTCATTGTTGATTCAAATGGCATTGAGGCGGCAAACCCTTGTTGATACCAAGAGGCATGATCTGAGCAGCCATAACCACATTGATCAAAGCCATAGCTCACTGTGGGCTGGTAAGCATCGAGTAACTGCGATAAATACTGATTTTGCGATGAGTTAGTGTAATCCGTCATCATCACAATATCTGTGCTGCTACCGTTATTGCCAGTCATATCAAACTGCACCATGCCTACAACATTCTTACCCTGTGTTTTATAACTTTGGGCAATATCTTTTGAGCCCCTAAGGCCTACCTCTTCAGCGGCAAACCCCATAATTTGAATGGTTCGCTGAGGTTGGTAGTTATTTTCCACAATTGCTTTGAGGGTTTGTGTGAGCACTGCAATACCCGAGGCATTATCATCTGCACCAGGAGCTCGACCATTACTTGGATTAGACTGATTGATTGAGTCTAAATGACCACCAATAATGACGATTTCATCTGCTTTTTCTGCACCAGGAATGGTCACAATAACTGATGATTGAGAAAAGCTATGGTTAAAATACTCAACAGTTATATCACTGCGGCTACTGGCTATTTGTTGCCAATGGCTCTTTAACCAATCTGCTGCATCAACACCACTTTGCACTGCATAATATCGGTTATGAAAGTTCATCATGCTATTAACCGTATCACTCAGTTCACTACTATCAATCGATGATAGTAGCGCATTAACTGTCGCGGCATTATCAATACTGTAATTAACAAAACTCGCATTCATTGTACCTTGCGAAACCGCATTTAATTGCTGAGTATAAAGCTCGGCATCTGCTAATGAGTCATGGGCGACAAAACCACCGCGACGATGATAGTTATCGTGCATAAACTCACTTAAACCAGCGATATCCTGCTTGTTAACGCGCATAAAATTAACTTGATTCAAAGCCGATTTTTGCATCGCAAAATTACTGCTTTGTTTACGTTTACTCACTGTATCTTGTTGAAAATGTTGTGCAGCAAGGGCATCAATGGTGACCCAAATTGTTTCGTCTTGCGCTGCATAACTTACTTGGCTCAGTGATAGCGTGGTAAAACCCACGAGGCACTGCTTTAGACGGGTTGTCATAATCAATCCTTTTATGATGTGTATTTTAATAAAATAAAAAAGGGAGCCGAAGCTCCCTAAAAGGGTGGCTAGTTAGCCGAAATGGTGAGAGTTACACCACTTGCAGCGCGATAGCCGCGAAGGTCGATATACCAAGTACCCGCTTGTGGGTTTGTAAATGTACAGGTTTCGCTATTGCCGTTTTTATAAGGACGGCAGTCATAGCTAGATGTTGTCGATTGCGAACCAAAGTTCACATACAAGTCAGCATCACCAGAGCCACCAGAAATAGTCACATCCAGTGACGAGTAACCCGCATCGAGGTCTTGCGTGAAACGAGTCCAGCTATTTGTACCAACACTTAAGTTAGACTCAATGCGGTTAATTGGTGTTACACCACCACCGCTGCCCGAATCAAAGCTACCTGTAAGTGATACACCTGAAATTTGATTCCACGCTTCTACCATTACATAGTAAGTACCCGCTTGCACATTACTAATAGCGCAGCTTTCTGTGCTAGTAGATGAAGTGCTTTTACAATCAAAGTTGCTCAGTGTTGGTTTTGAGCCATACATAACGTAAAGGTCTGCATCACCACTTCCACCAGTTGTATTGAATTGTAAATTCGTTGCACCTGCTGGCACTTCAAGAGTAAAGAACATTTGATCTTTCGCTGCACCACTGATCCCTGTGCGCGCAACGCCATTAGTTAGTTCTTCATCACCGCTTGGAGGTGGCTCAGTCGTGCCACAGCTACTACCCGCACTTAAGCTTGAAGTCACACCCACCGCCGCAAGTGCCGCTTGAACATCTGCTGGGTCATAGCTTAAATCACATGCTGCATCCATCACGCCATTACCTGCTAAATCCCAGTTTGTGCTGGCTGTCCAGTAAAGTTGGTTAGCACGCGCCATCACAACAAATGCCTTTTGCGTATCCCAACCTGGTGTGGTTGCAAGGTTATAAAATGCCTTGTTGAATACACCTGAGCTGTAGTGCACATCCATACCAGAGTAGTAATTGTTTTGATGGTCAATCGAGCTGCCATCTTGGGTTGGGTTATTCATGTAACGAAGTGCACCGTTACCTTTGAAGATTTCCTGACCCACTAACCAATCGTTTGAGCCTTTCATATAAAACTCAGCCGCTTCACCTGCCATATCAGAAAACGCTTCGTTCAAACCACCTGATTTACCAGAATAAACGAGGCCTGAGTTTTGCTCTGTAAAACCATGGCTTACTTCATGCGCCGATACATCAAGACTAACCAGTGGGTAGAAGGTATTTTGACCATCACCAAAGGTCATAGCACTACCATCCCAAAACGCATTTTCGTAATTACTGCCGTAATGAACGCGCATTTGCAATTGGAAAGTTAATGGCGCAGTACCGACCCAATCGTTATACATATTAAAAATTACGTTACCGAAATAATGCGCATCATTTAAAGGCGAGTACGCACCGTTAATTTCTTTAAAGGTATTTTCTGGGCATGTAAACGAATATGCTGTCGAACCACTTGTACCACCATTTAGGTTAATGGTTTTTACATTGGCGTTGTTCATCGTACAAGTGCTGCCCGACTGAGCAACATCTAGGCTGTCAAAATCAGTACCATAAATGTACTTACCCGTTTTTAAGTTACCACCTGGGCCTGTTGCACTGGCATGTTGTAAGTTATCGAAGCTAAATAAAACTTCACCGCTGTTAGCATCAATAATTTGATACGGACGAGATGGGTTGTCGCCATACGTCACATAAGATACTTCATACACGAGGTGTGCAACACTGTCTTCATCTAGCCAAATAGCTAAACGTGATTGTTCATTATGCTTTTTTAACCCAACTGATTTAATTGCAGCCGGTGAGTTAGCAAGGCCTTTTGCCATTGCTTTTTTCTTGTTTAGTGCCGGAGACACTGAGTCGATGTCGGCGGCAATGTCATACACCGCTGCACCATGTGCGCGCTTTAATTGGCCATTACCATCAAATGTAAGGCTAACCGTATCGCCGATAACAGGTAGACCTTGATACATCTGCTGATAACGGCGCGTGGTGTTGCCGTTACTGGTTTTGATTTCTTTTAATACAACTAAATCATTCCCTGCACCTAAACCAACTAACTGATTTGGATTTGCACTCAATACTGATGATGCATTGGTTTGCAAAGCTTGGTTAATCCCTGTTTGTTCGTTTAGGTATTTCTTGTTCGCAGCTACTGCACTTGTTGCTTGAGTCAAAGCAAAAGCAGCAAGAGTTGCTAATGTGATTTTAGATAAATTCACGTTTACGCTCCGTTAGATTGTTATGTATTTAATATTTTCCTAGTAACCGGACTGCACTGTTCCCGATTAGTGACCAGCCTAGATTGAATGGAGCGAAATTGAAAATGAAACAAAAAATTTACAAATAAAGTATTAGCTCTAAATTAAAAAGCCATAATTAACAGCAGGATAGGAATTCAAAGGTTTATGAAATGTTAATAAATACATTTAAAGTGTAAAATTATTGATACAAAATAATAACATTTATTAAACATTTGTACCTTTTATTTGTTTTTATTTTGCTCATCTCATTATTTGTGATTCACAGCTTAAAGGCTTAGATATCCATAAAAATGTCTGGGTACATAACTTGCAACAATGCTAAGTACCTAGGGTTTAAGGACTAAGCATGATTACTGATCTAATACAAAGCGAATGGCTTAATGAGCCTTGGTTAATCGTCATTGGCGGGACAATTTTAGCTGCCACAACCTTGTTTTTATTAAAGTTTGTAATCATCTACTGCCTAAAAAAGTGGACGCAACGTACTGACTTTGTGTTCGACTCGTTACTGGTTGACTCTCTATCTACACCATTAACCTTATGCACAATGATGGTGCTTGTGATCGTTTTTGGTCAGTTATTAAACACCACCGGTTTTATGGCCGAACACCCCTTACCCATTGCAGCCACCGCTAAAGCCATTTGTATTTTTGCCTTAGTGTTATTTTTAGACCATTTCTTATTTGGTACCGTTGATTATTACAGTGCTCGCTCAATAGTGGTTTCGAATAGTCATAGCATTATTAAGGGCTTGATCCGTTGTGCAATTGTTTGTGTTGGTTTATTGGTGTTATTAGGCACGTTAGGCATATCAATCACCCCAATTATTGCCTCTTTGGGCATTACCTCTCTTGCTGTCGCTTTGGCTTTGCAACCGACACTCGAAAACTTCTTTTCTGGCGTGCAGTTGGTGATTGATAAACCGATTCGGGTCGGCGACTTTATAGAACTTGAAAGTGGCGACCAAGGGTTTGTTGAAAAAATTGGTTGGCGCTCAACCTGGGTAAAAATGTTGCCGAACAACATGATAGTGATCCCCAATAGTCAGCTGTCTAAATCACGCATCATTAACTATTTTTACCCAGAAAAAGAGCTCAGCGTTCCCGTTGAGGTGGGTGTTCATTATGGCTCAGACCTTGAAAAAGTTGAGCAAGTGACTTTGGATGTAGCAAGACAGATTTTAAAGAGCCATAAATGGGGCATCGACGATTACGAGACCTTTGTGGTCTTTCATACCTTTGATCAATCAAGTATCAACTTTACAGTCATGTTAAGAGTAAAAGAGTATTTTAATCGCTTTTGGGTGAAATCTGCGTTTATCAAAGCATTACATCAACGTTACGCAGAAGAAGGAATTGTGATCCCTTATCCAATTAGGGCAATTAATACCAGCCAAGAATCAGCTCAATTTAAACAGGCTGATTGACCTAACTGAGGTTATCACTATTGCGCTTTTGTCAGGTTTATTTTGTCTCTTTTGAGACATTATTAACAGCGATTATACATATGCAATCAGCACCTTGAATTTTTACTCTAAAATGTCATAAAAATCGCATAAACACTGTGACATACCTATATTAGAGGCGTACTATATGCGGCCAGAAAGTGACTGCTTTCTGCGTCTTGTTATACAAATATTTAAGGTCAAACAATGAATGCTTGGTACCTCATTTGTTTTCTTTCAGCATTAGCTATTTTTATTGCTTTTGCTAACCAATATATCCTCAAAATGCAAACCACGATTGCTATAACAACAGGCTCTGTTGTTATTTCTTTGCTTCTTATACTTGCCGTTAAAATGCTTGGCGATACTACCGCCCTCGAAATGACCCAAATTGTCTCTAGTATCAACTTTAATCAGTTGCTACTAAAAGGCATGCTCGGGTTTTTACTGTTCGCGGGTGCGCTGGAAATAAACTTAGCAGCCCTTCGTAAACAACGGTGGGAAATTACCGCATTAGTGTTATTTTCAACCATAACCTCAACGGTCATTGTTGGTTACTTAAGCTATTATTTGTTTGCTTTTGTAGGCTGGCCAGTACCGTTTATTTACTGCTTGTTGTTTGGTGCTTTAATCAGCCCAACCGACCCGATTGCAGTGTTAGCCATTATTAAACAAATGCGAGCCCCAGAAGGTATTTCTGTGCAAGTTGAAGGTGAGTCTTTGTTTAATGATGGTATTGGTTTGGTGATTTTCACAACGATATTTTCTGTGGCCTTTTATGGCACCGAAGCCACTTTTACTGACGTTGCAGAATTGTTCTTGGTTGATGCCATTGGCGGTATCGTGTTTGGTCTCGTGATTGCACTAGTTGGGCATTTTTTAATTATTAATAGCCGTGATGTGAACATTCGTTTGCTACTAACCCTGACCATTCCAACAGCCGGCTTTGCAGCAGCAAATATTTGGGAAATCTCAGGTGCGCTTGCTATGGTCACCAGTGGTATTTTACTAGGCAATATTACCCGTTCAAAAGCAACTGAGCGTACGGGGCCAGAAGATACTCGCTATGTGAAAGATTTTTGGCATGCCACCGATAGCTTTTTAAATGCCTTGTTGTTTTTGATCATCGGTATGTTAATTGTCACCATGCCGATTACCCTTGAAGAAATTGGCTTGGGTTTACTGATGGTACCTGTGGTGTTGCTGGCTCGTTTTATAAGTGTAGGTGCACCATTTGTGTTCTTTAAAAAGTATCGCCAATACGATAAGCACTCGGTGAAAATACTCACTTGGGGTGGCTTACGGGGTGGTCTAGCGCTGGCAATGGCAGCTGCCATCCCACGCGATCAAGTAATGATTGCAGGCTCAGACCTTCACAACCTAATTGTTATTGTCACCTACGTAGTAGTGATTTTCTCGATTATCGTACAAGGTTTAACAATTTCGCCGTTGATCCAAAGTAGTATTCAATCAGCAGAAGCAAAAAATTAAGCACTACTTTTTACTCTAAAGGCTCGTTTATCGGGCCTTTTTTTGTGCTTTATCGGCATACATTCGCGCGTCAGCAGCAGACAGCAATTTAGTCAGTGAGCAAGGTTGCTGACCAGAAAAATCGGCAATGCCATAAGAAAAGCCAAGCTCAACTTGGTTATTAAAGCTATTAGGTAAGTCACTGAATGACAACAACAAGCGTTGCATTATGGTGTCGCATTCGCTGCTATTTAAATCTGTAAATAAAATCACAAACTCATCACCGCTCAAACGCGCATATAAATCAGCCTTACGGCAACTATTCTCTAGTAATCCTGCAAAATCTTTCAGTACTCTATCGCCAGCAGCATGACCAAATTTATCGTTAATTGCTTTAAAATTATCTAAATCAATAAACACTAATTTTGCTTTTAAATGCTGGCGAATACATAAATCAAGGTAATGCTCTGCGGTGCTAATAAAACCGCGACGATTAGGCAATAAAGTAAGCTCATCGGTAGTGGCTAACTGCATGATTGCAAACTCTCGCTCGACGATTGCTGCAAAGTCTTGTAAGGCTTTAATTTCTTGTTTGTTAAAACTGTGCGGTTGGTGATCGATAAGGCACAAAGTGCCAATTCTATTTCCTGATTTAAGTGTAATTGGGCAGCCCGCATAAAAGCGAATATTTGGGTCTCCCATTACCAGTGGGTTGTCTGCAAAGCGCTTATCGTTTAAGGCATTTTCAACCACTAAGGGGTCTTTGTATAAAATTGCATGGGCGCAAAATGAAATGTCTCTTGCGGTCTCAGTCACATCTAACCCCACACATGACTTAAACCACTGTCGATGCTCGTCAATTAAGCTGATAACACAAATTGGTACAGAGAAAAATTGCTGAGCTAGGCGAGTGATTCGGTCAAAGGCAGGTTCACTTTGAGAGTCTAAAACATCTAATGAGCGAAGCTCTTCAAGCCTAGCTTGCTCATTTGATGGCACTGAGGGTCGTTCCATTGAATTGCCTTGTAAGTTACAGCACAAGTGTTTCTTAACGTTAGCAGAAAAAGCCGCACAGTTGCATAAATACAAATTCTTATTTTGAGTATCAAGCCCATGTATCTAGGTGTTTATTACCCTCTTCATCTTCTTCTATGGCACTTTTGTTGCCTTTATCATCTTTTTTCGCAGCTTTTTTGCGGCGTTCTATTTCACGTTTTTGGCGCTTTTCAAGCTCAATTCGTTGCACGTTCGCATCTTTTACGCCCGCAATATGAAACGCACCTTTACTTTCCAACTGTAAGCGCGTAATTCGACCTAAAAAGGGGATCATGATATCCATTTGTACCTCCTATCTGTCCATTTATTATCGGCAGTTATAGCATATACTTTAATTTCGCAAAAAAATGCTTGCCAAAGATTGGCAAAGCATGTTTATCTATATACGTAACTTATTTAAACAGATTTACGCACTGGTTTACACAAACAAGTGCAACACAGGAAAAATTATGCGCTTCAATCTGACAACTATCCATCATCACCATCATTCACCGGAATAGCCTGTCAGGTTTTTCGCTGAGAGGTTATTCCTAAAAGGAACCTCTGGCGAGCAATCAACCAAATTATTTATTTTCGCCCTGAGGTTCCCTCGGGGTTTTTAGTTTTTGAATTAAAGGAAAATGAATAATGAGCAATACCAACCGTTTACGAATCGCCATCCAAAAAGGCGGCCGCTTATCAAAAGACTGCCAAGAGTTACTAAAGCAACTTGGTGTCAAATTAAATCTTCGTGAACAACGTTTAATCGCACACTCTACCAACATGCCAATCGATGTACTTCGTGTACGCGATGACGATATTCCAGGCCTTGTAATGGACGGTGTATGTGACCTAGGTATCGTTGGTGAAAACGTACTAGTCGAAGTACAAGCCGAGCGCGAACGCCAAGGTGTGGCATTTGAAGTGAATAAACTTTCTAAACTTGATTTTGGTTACTGCCGCCTAGCGCTTGCATGGCCACAAGAACTTGGCCCACAAGATAAAAGCTGGTTCGAAGGTAAACGCATTGCCACTACTTACCCAGAAATCTTAAGCCAATATCTAAAACGCGAAGGCATTAACGCAAGCACAGTCATGTTAACGGGCTCTGTTGAAGTCGCACCGCGTGCTGGTTTAGCTGATGCAATTTGTGACTTAGTGTCTACTGGTGCAACGTTAGAAGCAAACGGCTTAATGCAAGGCGACACCATCTTAGAATCAAATGCATGTTTAATTCAAAACAAAGACCTTACTGATCAAAGCAAGCTTGATTTAATCAACACGTTAATGCCGCGTTTACGTGGTGTCCGCCAAGCAAAAGAAAGTAAATACATCATGCTACACGCACCAAAAGCAAAGCTTGATGAAGTATGCGACTTACTACCAGGTACAGGCCAACCGACTTTACTATCACTTGCTGGTAGCGACGATTATGTAGCACTACACATGGTTAGCAGCGAAACCCTTTTCTGGGAAACAATGGAACAGTTAAAAGCACTGGGTGCTAATTCAATTCTTGTCATGCCAATTGAAAAAATGATGGAGTAAATATCCATGTTTCGCTGGAATGAGGAAAATCAACAAGCACAGCAGACGGTACTTACCCGCCCTGCTGTTACTGCAAGTAAAGAGGTTGAAGCAATTTGCATCGACATCTTAAATGCAGTTAAAACACAAGGTGACGCAGACGTTATTAAAGATGGCAAAGGAGTTTGATAAGCGCGAAACACCTCGCTTATTAGTGCCAGTTGAAGAAATAAACCAAGCTGAGCAGTTATTATCAAACGAGTTAAAAGCCGCCATCGAAACGGCCTATGCCAATGTAAAACGCTTTCACCAAGCACAATTACCTAAAGACATTAAGTTAACAACGCAACCTGGCGTATTGTGTGAACTTAAATATCAAGCCATTGAAGCAGTAGGTATTTACGTGCCAGGTGGCAGTGCGCCATTGCCATCGTCAGTGATTATGCAAGGGGTACTTGCACAGTTAAGTGGTGCACAAACCGTTGTGCTTACTACACCTGTAAAAGCCGATGAAACTATCAACCCTGCCATTTTATATGCGGCAAAACTATGTGGTATTAAAACCATTGTAGAAAGTGGTGGCGCAGGTGCCATTGCAGCAATGGCTTACGGCACAGAGTCAGTGCCTAAAGTGAACAAAATTTTTGGCCCAGGAAATAGCTTTGTCACCATGGCAAAACAACTTGTTGCGCAAACTATTCCAGGCATGGCGATTGATATGCCTGCTGGCCCTTCTGAAGTGTTAGTGATTGCTGATGAACGTGCAAACCCAGAGTTTATTGCGGCAGATTTATTATCGCAAGCGGAGCACGGTGCGGATTCACAGGTTATTTTACTGTGTAACAGCGAACGCATTATTGAAAAAACACAGCAAGCTTTAACAGAGCAGCTAGCAAAATTAAGTCGTAAAGACACTGCCGAGCAAGCCCTTGCTAACTCCAGCTTGATATTAGTGGACTCGGTTGAGCAAGCTTTTGCGGTGTCTGCGCAATATGGCCCTGAGCACCTTATTTTACAACTTGCTGATGCGCAGCCTTATTTAAGCTTAGTGAAAAATGCCGGCTCAGTATTTGTGGGTGATTACACCCCGGAGTCTGCTGGTGACTATGCATCTGGCACGAACCACGTACTACCAACGTATGGTTACAGTGCGACCTATTCGAGCTTAAACTTACTGGACTTCTTTAGAACTTACACAGTGCAAACCATCAGTAAAAATGGTTTACGTGAATTATCTAAAGCAATTTTACCTTTGGCCGCAGCAGAGGGGCTTGATGCTCACGCTAATGCTGTTTCAATTCGTCTTGAGGCTATGAACAATGAGCGATAATTTAAAAATAACGACACTGTTGCCAAATAACATTGCAGCGCTTACAGCCTACAGTTCAGCTAAAAGTGAAAAGCTAACAGGCACAACGTGGTTAAACGCCAACGAAAGCCCGTATTCACGTACGCCAAATATCAATTTAGCAGATTTAAATCGCTACCCAGATCCGCAGCCTCAGCAAGTGATCACTCGTTACGCTTGCTATGTTAATTTAGAGCCTGAGCAAGTACTGATGACTCGTGGCGCTGACGAAGGTATTGAACTATTAGTACGTACTTTTTGTAGCCCTACTAAAGATAGCATTGCACTTTTTTTGCCAACTTACGGCATGTACAAAGTCACTGCTGATACCCACAACATTGCGATTAACGGTTTAACTCAAGAGCTGTTATTAAAAGGCACAGTTGATGAGATTGTCACTGCGGTTGCTGATTCAAAGCTGGTGTTTATTTGTAATCCAAATAACCCTACCGGCAGCATGACAAGCCTAGACAAAATCAGAAAAATCACCCAGCAACTTGCGGGTAAAGCGATTGTAGTGGTGGATGAAGCTTATATAGAATTTTGCCCAGAACAAACAGCGGCAAGCCTGATCAACGAGTTTAGTAACCTTGTGGTACTAAGAACCTTATCAAAAGCATTTGCACTTGCGGGTTTAAGAACAGGCTTTACGCTTGCCAACAGTGAGCTACTTGCGCCTATTCGTAAAGTGATTGCGCCTTACCCTGTATCAACGGTGGTTGCGAGCATTGCCGCAGATGCATTAAGTAGCGACAACATCGCTTCAATGCGCCGTCAGGTGACAATTTTAAATAGCTTAAAAGCCAAACTGAAAAGCTGGCTTGAGCAATCACCTGCTGTTATCAAAGTACTGAGCGGTGAAGGTAACTTTGTCACCTTAAAATTAAAAGACAGACAATCATTTAATATCGCACTTGAGCAAGGACTCGTGATGCGTGCGTTCACCTTATATGGCGAAAATGATTGGTTACGAATTTCTATCGGTAACGAGCAAGAACTAGAACAAGTAAAAATTTGGTTAGATGGTTTATCACTGACCAGCAATACAGTAGAACAGGAATTATCATGAGCAACCCGTATTTATTTATTGACCGCGATGGCACGATTATCGAAGAGCCTATCACCGACAAACAGGTTGATAGCCTAGAAAAATTAGTGTTTTTGCCGAATGTGATCCCTGCTCTATTACAACTTCAAGCGGCAGGTTACCGCCTTGTGATGGTTTCAAATCAAGATGGTTTAGGCACTGACAGCTTCCCCACCGCTGACTTTGATATTGCTCAAGACAAGATGATGGATATCTTAAACAGCCAAGGGATTAAATTTGATGAAGTTCTGATCTGCCCTCACTTTGATGAACAAAATTGTGACTGCCGTAAACCAAAAACCGGCTTACTTACTGAGCTAATGCGCTCGGGTAAAGTTGATTTAGCACGCTCATTTGTGATTGGCGACCGCCAAACTGATATTGGACTTGCCAATAACTTATGCTGCGAAGGTATTTTGTATGACGGCAGCTGGGATGCCATTGTCACTAAGCTGACAACCGCGAACCGTGAAGGCCGTGTCACTCGCAACACCAAAGAAACGCAAATCGATGTGCAAATTAATTTAGACCAAACAAAAAATGGCGAAATTAGCACGGGCCTTGGCTTTTTCGATCACATGCTTGACCAAATTCGCACACACGCCAATATCGGACTTAATATTCAAGCCACTGGCGACTTACACATTGATGAGCACCACCTAGTTGAAGATATTGGCATTGCACTTGGCCTTGCCCTAAAACAAGCGCTAGGTACAAAAACGCAAATTGGTCGCTATGGTTTTGCACTCCCTATGGATGAATGTAAAGCAGAAGCGCAAATTGACTTATCGGGCCGTGCCTCGTTTGTATTAAATGCCGATTTTAGCCGTGAAAAAGTGGGTGACTTAGACGTACAAATGGTTGAGCACTTCTTTAAAAGCTTAAGTGATAATGCCGCCATGAGCCTTATTTTGTCGGTTAGCGATGGTAATTGTCATCACCAAGTTGAAGGCTTATTTAAAGCGTTTGCAAGAGCACTTCGCGCTGCTATTGCAAAAGATGCTTCGCAACAAACTGCAAGTTCTAAGGGGTGTTTATGATTGCCATAATTAATACCGGTTGTGCCAACATTAACTCTGTTCGTTTTGCCTTTGAACGCTTAGGTAAAAATCCTGAGGTGATCACCTCCCCTGAGCAACTAAAAGGCTTTGAACGTGCTATTTTACCAGGCGTAGGCCATGCCTCTGTTGCCATGAAACGCTTAAAAGACGGTGGTTGGCAGCAAGCAATTGATGAATATCAGCGTCCGCTGATGGGCATTTGTTTAGGCATGCAATTACTTTGTGACAGTACAGAAGAAGGCAATGTTGATTGCCTTGGCAAAATTCCAGGTGTTGTTAAGCACTTAGAAGTGGGCACATTAACCTCACCACATATGGGGTGGAATGACCTAAGCGTGCTAAAAGAGCATGCCCTTACCAAAGGGTTATCAGCGCAAGATCAAGTTTACTTTGTGCACAGCTTTGCGCACACAGTAAACGATGCCACCCTAGTTAGCGGTGAATACGGGCAAGCTTTTTCAGCAATTGTTGCCAAAGATAACTACGCAGGCATGCAGTTCCACCCTGAGCGAAGCGCCAAAGTAGGCACCCGACTTTTACAAAACTTTTTAGATTGGCAGCTGTAAGCGCAGCAAAAAATAAGAGAAATAAACGTGATTATTCCAGCACTCGATGTATTACAAAACCAAATTGTGCGCTTATACCAAGGTAAGTATGATACAGCACAATTTTACCCTTACGAACTTGGCGCACGCTTACAAGAATACGCAAACAGCGGCGCAGGCAAACTGCACTTAGTTGATTTAGAAGGCGCGCGCGATCCAAATAAAAAACAGTGGCAGCATATTCAAGCTGCAACCAAAGCGCTTAATGTGCCTTATCAAGTGGGCGGTGGTATTCGCTCAGAGCAAGATGTTGCTGACTGGCTTGAAGCCGGTGCTAACCAAGTCGTGATTGGCTCAATGGCCGTTGAAAAGCGCGAACAAGTAAAGGCCTGGATTGAAAAATTTGGCAGTGAACACTTTGTTATCGCACTAGATGTTAATAAAACTGATAACGGCTGGGTACCAGCAACACATGGTTGGTTAAGTGAATCTGAGTTTGGCTTGTTCGAACTTGTTGATTTTTACGTGGCACTGGGTGTGGTTGATTTTCTGTGTACTGACATCAGTAAAGACGGCACCATGACCGGCCCTTCGTTTGCACTTTATAAAGATTTAACCAACCACAACAGCGAGATTAAAGTTCAAGCATCAGGCGGTGTAAGCTCACTGGATGATATTGCAAAACTAAAAAAACTTGGCGTTGGCGGTGTTATCTTAGGTAAATCATTGCTTGATGGTGCCTTTAATGTTGAGGAGGCGCTAGCATGTTATCAAAACGCATAATCCCTTGTTTAGATGTAAAAGACGGCCAAGTCGTTAAAGGTGTTAAATTTAAAGGCCATGAAGTGGTTGGTGATATTTTAACGCTTGCTAAGGCATACAGCGATGCCGGTGCGGATGAACTGGTGTTTTATGAAATCAGTGCCAGCGTCGAAAAACGCCTACTTGATGTTAATTGGGTAGAGAATATTGCACGCCACATTGATATTCCATTTTGTGTGGCAGGCGGCATTAAATCTGTTGCCGATGCAGCACGTGTTTTAGAACGTGGTGCAGATAAAATCAGTATTAACAGCCCCGCTATTGCTCGCCCAGAGCTTATCAAAGAGTTACACGATGAGTTTGGTAAACAATGCGTGGTTGTGGGTATTGATAGCTTTTATGATGAAAACACTGGCGAGTATTTAGTGTATCAGCTGACTGGCGACCCAAATGCATCAAGCCGTACTCGCTACAAAACCGAAGAATGGGTTAAGCGTGTGCAAGACCTAGGCGCTGGTGAAATTGTACTCAACTGCATGAACCAAGATGGCGTGCGTAAAGGCTACGACAATGTTCAGCTATCAAAAATGCGAGCACTGTGCGATATTCCACTAATTGCTTCAGGTGGCGCAGGGACGATGCAAGACTTTGTTGATGTATTTCAGCAAAGCCAAGTTGATGGTGCGCTCGCTGCCAGCGTATTTCACAAGAACGTCATTGATATTGGCGAACTAAAACAATTTTTAACTGATAATAATGTAGCGGCAAGACTATGCAATTAACCAAAGACACTCTTTCTCAAGTCGACTTTGCCAAAAGCGAATTGATCCCAGCTATCGTGCAAGACGCACGCTCTGGGGTGATTTTAATGCAAGGCTTTATGAATCAAGATGCATTAGCTGCCACTTTCGACAAGCAAAAGGTAACCTTTTACTCGCGCTCTAAAGAGCGCTTATGGACCAAAGGCGAAACATCAGAAAACTACCTTGAAGTCGTTTCGGTGCACACCGACTGCGATTACGACTCACTATTAGTGCTGGCAAACCCACTTGGGCCAACATGCCACCTAGGTACACAAAGCTGCTTCGGCGATGATGCTAAACCTAGCTTGTCGTTTTTAGCTGAGCTTGAACAAGTGATTGTCTCGCGTAAAGACGATGATCCAAGCAAAAGCTACACAGCGTCTTTGTTTGCAAAAGACTTAAGCCGTAGTTGCCAAAAAGTGGGTGAAGAAGGTGTTGAAGTTGCCCTTGCAGCCATGAAACATGATAACGATGAATTAACCAATGAATCGGCAGACTTACTGTATCACTTAACTGTGTTATTGCAGCGCCAAGGCCTATCGCTGGCTGATGTGGTCAGCTGTTTACAAGGCCGCCATAAGTAATCAATATAGAGTGTGGTATCTAAATACCGCACTCTATTGCTGTTTTAATGCTTCTAACACAATTTTAAATGCCGGCGAAGGTTGTCTGCGGCTTGGATAGTACAGATAATAACCGGGAAATGCAGGGCACCAATCAGCCAACACTTTAATTAAATTACCATTTTTTATATGCTCACCAAACTCTTCTTCAGGTAGAAACGCAATACCTAACCCCTGTAACGCAGCCTCAACAATATGATGAGAGGTATTAAAGATTAATTGACCGCGTACATTCACATTAAGTTCTTCACCCTCTTTTTCAAACTCCCATGCATACAAACCGCCGTGAGTCGGAAAGCGAATATTGATACAATTATGTGCAGTAAGATCCTTTGGTGTATTAGGCTTTTGATGCTTAGTAAAATACTCTGGGCTTGCAACCGCTGCCATATTGAGCTCTTTACCGATAGGCACTGCAATCATATCTTTATCTATAGTTTCGCCAAGACGCACTCCTGCATCAATTCGCTGAGCAACAATGTCTGTGTAGCCATAGTTAACATTAAACTCAATATTAATATCGGGATATTGCTTTAATACATTGGCAAGTTTGGGGAGTAATGTGCTCTGAATGATAAAGTTACCACAGGTAATTTTTACAGTACCCGCAGGTTTGTCTCTGAGTTCAGTTAACGCTTCTAACTCATTTTCAATATCATCAAAACGATGCCCTATTGCATTGAGTAAACGCTCTCCAGCGAGTGTAGGCGAGACGCTTCGGGTTGTTCTGGTTAGCAAACGAATATCTAAATTTGCTTCTAGTGACCGAATAGCTTGGCTCAGAGCAGACTGTGTTACGCCTAACTGGGCCGCAGCACGCGTAAAACTTCCCGTTCTTGCCACAATGACAAAATAGTTCAATTCATTGAGGTTTTGTTTGATCATCTACCAGCCTATTAATAAGTTTTACTAATAAAGCATATTAGTATTCATTAGCTAGTCTATTCAACCTATGTTTGAAAAAATACTCCCTCACAATTAACTATATGGACTAGCATGACAAATTACTCAACCTATCAAGATGATCAGCCTATCGAGCAGCAAGCTAATTGGAGTGGGGTTTTTGCGATGACATTATGTATATTCGCCTTAATCGCCTGCGAGTTTATGCCTGTAAGCTTATTAACACCTATGGCTGAAGATTTATCAATTAGTAAAGGCATGGTTGGTCAGGGGATTGCAATATCGGGCTTTTTTGCGGTGATCGCGAGTCTTTTCATGAGTCCTTTATTTGCTAAAAGTGACCGAAAGACCTTACTCGTTGCGCTTACCCTTTTAATGCTACTGTCAACTTTAACAATCTTTATAGCTGATAGTTACGCTGTTTATATGCTTGGTCGAGCGTTAATCGGCTTAGTCATTGGTGGCTATTGGTCTCTTTCAACCGCTTCAGCAATGCGCCTAGTCCCTGATGACAAAGTGCCAAAAGCACTTGCCGTATTTAATGGTGGCAATGGTCTTGCCATGATAATTGCAGCACCACTTGGCAGTTATTTAGGCAGTGTTCTTGGCTGGCGAGGCGCGTTTATGTGTTTAGTGCCATTTATTGCTATTGCTGTATTTTGGCAATGGCAGGCTTTGCCTAGCATGCCAGCCCAGCAGCAATCAAAAGGACCTTTTTCTACATTTAGGTTATTTAAAAAGCCACTCGTCTGTTTTGGTATGCTAGCTGTCGCGCTGCTATTTATGGGGCAATTTACTTTATTTACCTATGTAAGACCCTTTTTAGAGTCAGCATTTCAAGCCTCCAGCCAACAAGTCTCTATGGTGTTATTTGTTATTGGTTTTGCAGGCTTTATTGGAACCTTACTGATAAGCAAAGTCATAAAACTCAGTTTAGCGTTTGCATTAATAGCTGCTCCTGCAGTTATGGCATTAATTGCATTTTGTTTAGCTAATCAAATTTCTCTTTTTAACATCAACATCGTATTACTTGGATTATGGGGATTAATTGCAACTGCAGCGCCTGTTGCTTGGTGGAGCTGGGTAGCTCGTGCTTTACCAAAAGATGCTGAAGTTGCAGGAGGGTTGATGGTCGCAATTATTCAGTTTTCGATAGCGCTAGGCTCAACGTTTGGCGGTATATTATTCGATGTTTATGACTACTCTATTACCTTCTTTGTTAGCGCAGTTATCTTATTTTTTGCAGCTATTGCCAGCTATTTCAGTATAAAAACACACTAAAAAATCATTAGGTAGCTCATACTTGGGCTACCTAATGTTCATTTTAAGCACCTAAAAATACATTCGACACTTTTAGGCAATAAATCGACTGTTCTAATATAACGCCAAACTGCACAAATAACCGACAATAACCTCATCAAAGCTGCATTGTGAAAACAAATTGCAGTCCCTGTTAATCACAAAATAGGAGAGTGTTATGACAACCTCAACGGATAATTTTTACCAAAGCGATGCTGTTAACTTTGAAAAAGTAATTTTCAAAAACCAATTACTAATGAATGTAGTCGGTAATCTTTTTACACCTAAAAATGCAGAGAAAGGTGCGAACCTTCCGGCACTTGTAATTGGTCACCCTATGGGTGCGGTAAAAGAGCAAAGTGCTACTTTATATGCAACTAAACTTGCAGAGCTAGGCTTTGTAACTTTGGCAGTTGATCTTAGCTTCTGGGGCGAAAGTGACGGCGAACCACGTAATACTGTGCTGCCTGATTTATACGCAGAGTCATTCAGTGCCGGTATCGATTACCTTGCTAGCCGTTCATACGTCAACAAAGAAAGCATTGGTGGTTTAGGTGTATGTGGTAGTGGTGGTTTCATCATTAGTGCCGCTAAAATTGACCCACGTATAAAAGCTGTGGCAACAGTGAGTATGTATGACATGGGTGGCGCAACGCGCAATGGTTTAGGCAACTCTATCGACCTTGATATGCGTAAAGGTATGCTTGATGAAGCCGCTGAGCAACGTAATGTTGAGTACCTAGGTGGCGAAGTACAATACACAGGCGGCTGCCCGCATCACATTGATGAAAGCTCACACCCAATTGCAAAAGAGTTTTATGACTTTTACCGCACTGAGCGTGGCGAATATACACCAGAGCGCTCATCAGCAGATTTAACAACACACCCAACATTAAGCAGCAATGTGCGTTTTATGAACTTTTATCCATTTAACGATATTGAAACTATTTCACCACGTCCATTACTGTTTGTTGCTGGTGAACAGGCTCACTCATTTGAGTTTAGCCAACAAGCCTATGATTTAGCTGCTGAGCCTAAACAATTACTTGTTGTGCCAAATGCAGGTCATGTTGATTTATATGATGATGTAAGTTTAATTCCATTCACTAAGATTGCTGAATTTTTCACAGCAAGTCTTTAAGTAAAGCGTGTCATGGTAACGAATGGGACATAGGGATATGCCCATTCGTTTTTTATACGAAAAGGATTATTTAGCCGTTGCTAAAAACGCCTCAACATCTCGTTTTGGTGATAAACCAAAAAACCGAGAATACTCGCGAGAAAATTGTGAGGGGCTTTCGTAGCCAACCTTAAAAGCAGCACCTGAGGCATCCATACTCTCACCAACCATCAACCTTCTTGCTTCCATTAACCTTAAACGCTTTTGATATTGCAACGGACTCATTGAAGTTAGATCTCGAAAATGATGGTGGAAAGTCGATTTACTCATTTTCGCAAGACCCGCTAAGTCCTCTACACTCAAGGGTTGATCATAGTTTTCTTTTAACCACTTAACACTACGAGCAATTCTGAGCCCTTGGCTACCGGTTGACACTATATGGCGAAGCTCCGCCCCATGCTCACTGTTAAGTACACGCCAAAAAATTTCGCGTTTAATTAATGGCGCAAGCACTGGCATAGACTCCGGATCATCAACCAGCTCAATTAATCGTGTAAAAGCGTTAAGGAGCGGTTCTGTCATCTCACCTAAGGTCATTCCCTTATTGAGTGATTGCTTGTTTAATTTGTCGAGCGGTATTTGCGAAATCAGTTCACCTAACATAGCCAAATCAAGCTTTAACACTAAGCCTAAATAAGGTGCGTCGTCTTTAGCTTCGAGAACTTGCATTTTTGCAGGCAAATCAATAGAGGTAATCAAATACTTGTGTGGGTCATACTTGAACACATCTTCGCCCAAGGTCATGCTTTTTGCCCCTTGTAGAACCAGTGCGATACTTGGTTCAACCACACACATTGAACAAGAAGTGGCGGCCTGTGTTTGTCGATAAAAAAACAAGTCCTCAATCACGCTATCAGCGGTTTCTTGCAGCCCAATAAGCGGCGCAATCTTATCGGCTAAAGCAGCGCTCATTTTAGCAAGAGTTTCATAATCTGAATGCATAACCAACCCAATTAAATTCAAGATACTTAACTATACGCTCGGTTATACAATATTGACCAGTGGTAAATTTACCGGTTCGGACTAATAGGCAATAACTTGCGCGCATTGTACTTTTTAAAGGCACAGTTTTTAGCCAAAATGAAGATTCGTTCGGTTACAAACACATGGAGAAAAGTATGAAGTATATTATTGGTACCCTTATCTTAACGATGAGTGCATTTAGTCATGCAGAAAACGCCTCTTCACAACGTTTAGAATTACCGCAAATCACAGTGCAAAAAAATGGCACTCTGTACCCAATGACTGGGCTCGACAAGTATTTCACGGGCAAAGTACGCGTCGAGCCTAGTTTCCAAGCTCATGGCGAGGCGAAAGCCGCTGGTGCCATGGTAACATTTGAGCCCGGTGCTCGAACAAACTGGCACACTCACCCTGTTGGCCAAACCTTAATTGTTACATCAGGTATGGGTTGGGTTAATCAGTGGCATGGACAACCTCAGGTTATAAAACCAGGTGACGTTGTCCATATTCCTGCTAATGTTAAACATTGGCACGGCGCTACAAATAAAACAGCCATGATGCATTTGGCTATTCAAGAATCAAAAGACGGTAAGGTTGTTGATTGGTTAGAGCCAGTAACAGATAAGCAATATTTAAAAAACCAGTAAAGATGGTAAGTGAAATGCAAATAACATTCACCAGTAACGGCAAAACTATGCAAGCGACTCTAGAAAGTAACAATGCCGCTAAGCATTTTTATCAACTTCTACCACTGACTCTAAAAGTAGAAGGCTTCGCCAATGCTGAGAAAATTGCCACTTTACCAGATAAATTAAATCTACAAGGCTTACCTGCTGGCACCGATGCCGATGCAGGAGACATCACTTATTACGCACCTTGGGGTAACCTTGCGCTCTTTTATAAGCAGCAAAGTTATGCAAATGGTCTGATAAAACTTGGCAAAATAACGGGCGATAGTCAGTTTTTTAAAAGTTTAGGCCAAGCGGATGTCACTATAGAGCCCTTGTAGTAGATACTAACTCTCCAGTTAGCAAAGCTGCTTCTGTACGCCACAAAGCAGCTTTTTTATTGCCTGATTTTATCTGCCCAGTGCTTTTAAAACATCACGAGCAAAATCATGCTCACTAAAGCCTTTAAGCCCTGCAAGGTCGTACCCTCGCCTAACAATCACTAACTGCTCGCTTGGAATGATCACTAAAAATTGACCACGGTTGCCTCGCGCTGCAATGGTATCATTTGGTAACTCAGGAAAACGTTCGTTATAAAGCCACCACTGTGCGCCGTATCCTGGTGCCGTTACAGGGGGTTGAGCAGGGGCAGGTTTACTAATATAACTTAACCAGTCTTTTGGTAATATTTGCTCACCTTGCCAGCGGCCATTATTCAGGTGTAATAACCCTAAGCGAGCCAGATCCCGAGAAGTAGTCCACACTTGCGATGACAAAATAAAGTCACTTTGCCAATCTGACTCTAAAAACGTGTGCTGCATGCCGATTTTGTCGAGTAAGTTGTCATATGGGTAACGCAAATAACTCGCCTCATCGTTAAACGTTTCTCGTAAGGTGCGTAGCGCTAACATAGTGTCGTTATTGGCGTATTTCCAACGGCTACCAGGCTTTACTTCTAACGCAGTATGCGTTGCAGTATCAGACACTAAACCGCCGCCCATATACACACGGTCTGTCCGGTTGCCCGCTTTATTACTGTCTAAACCTGATGCCATGTGAAGTAAGTCTTCAAGGGTAATTTCGCCGCGTGGGTCAAGCGGGTGAGACCAGCTTTCAAGCCCCGCAGGCTTTGTAACATCAAGCCGCTTTTGCGCTACCGCCACACCAATAATGCTCGCGCCAATACTTTTTGCAACAGACCAAGTACGCTGTGCGGTTTCTGGGGTAAAGCCTGCTTTATATTGCTCTGCTAGAATCGCCTCAGGGCTTGCTATCAAAATTGCCGAAGTTCGTGCGCCTTCACCATAATGACGAGTAAAAGCCTGTGCAATAACCTCATCAAGCGCCTTATTGCCCGTCGCTTTATTAACACCATTTAGCGTTTGCCAAGGCTTACCATCATCCTTTTGGTAGGCTAAGTTTTCTTTAAACGGTGCTTGCACGAGTGTTGCAGCTTTCAGACTTGCCCCTACGGGTAAATCAACACAGCCTAAACGAGGCCGCCACACCGATATACGTTGCTTATCTTTATCGTAATCAACAATGACTCGTTTATGCTCAGTATCAATGTTCGCTTTTAGTGTTTTTACAGTATCTGCAATTAAAGGATAAATTCCGGTAAGTTCATCAATATCGATTTGATCTTTGCTTTTACCAGCGTTAAACGTGGCACTACAAGTAAAATTGGCGACGTACCCAGCGGCATAGGCTTTTAAGGTTGTATCTGTTTCTTCGCTACAAACAAAAAAGCTGGAGCACAACAACGTACTTAGGAAGGTTATTTTTTTCATTATTACTCTTTGAGGGCCAAAAAGCCTAAGTTAGCAAAAGAAAAAAATAATGATATGTTTTTACGGCAGTATTCGCTCTTTAAGCGACAAATCGCCGAATAAAAAAGGAACAACAAAAAACGCCATACTGGGTATGGCGTTTGGCTTACTCAATCTAAACAAAAGTTAAAATGTCGAGGCATCAATTACATAACGATAGCGCGCTTTTTTATCCACCACGCTTTGCCATGCATTATTGATTTCAGAGGCTTTGATTAACTGGGTTGCTGGCAGAATGTTATTCTTAGCACAGTAATCAACAACGTCTTGCGTTTCTTGCATATCACCAATTAACGAAGCATTAAAGTTTACGCGGCTTGCAGCCAATGCTAATGCATTCATGTTTAATGAAAATTCTTCTGGCATCCCCACTTGGGTGTAGGTGCCAAATGGTTTTACTAATGAAGCATATTTAGCGACATCATATTTCACTGGCAAGGTATTAATTAAATAATCAAGCTGCGACTTATGTTCGTTGTAAGCGTCTTCACCGTCCACAACAACCACTTTAGCGCCAAAGGCTTTAATATCGGCTACTTTGTCTTTTGAGCTAGTGAACGCATAGACATCAGCACCTTGTGACACAGCCAATTTAACAGCTAAGTGCCCAAGCCCACCAATACCAACAACACCTACTTTATCGCCTTTTTTCAAGTTAAATTTAAGCAACGGAGAATACGTTGTAATGCCGGCACATAATAAAGGAGCAGCATGCTCTAAACTCATGTTTTCAGGAATATGCACTGCAAAATGATCGCGAACAACAATGTTATTCGAGTAACCACCTTGTGTGATACCTGTCGGTGAGCGCTCATCAGGATAACCATAAGTGAACTTGGTTTCTGGGCAATATTGCTCGCCTTGATCTTTACAGCTATTACAGTCAAGACAGCTATCAACCATACAGCCTACACCAGCACGGTCGCCCACTTTAAACTTAGTCACATTCTTACCGACTGCTGTTACGATACCTGCAATCTCATGACCTGGTACTTGAGGGTATTGCTGTGCGCCCCAATGCCCTTTCATCTGATGAATATCTGAATGGCAAATACTGGCGAATTTAATTTCGATTAAAATATCGTTATCGCCTACTGGGCGTCTTTCGAATTCCCATGGTTTTAGTAAGCCTGAATTATCAAAAGCCGCATAGCCACGAGATTTTATATTGCCATTTGCAAGCTGCTCAGATGATGCTGCAAATGAAGGCGCCGCAAAGCCACCCAATAAAAGGCCTGCGCCTAAAGCTGAACTCGTTTTAATAAAATTACGACGTGATAAGTCTTGCGTTTCATGTTTGTCACACATTTCAATGTACCTTATGCTAAATAATCTTCATCAGAAACAGCTTCAAACCAATCAACAGGTTTACCATCCAGTGCTTCTTGAACTGCTACGTGTTTCATTGCACTCTCAGCTGTCGCACCATGCCAATGCCTCTTTCCGCAATTACACCAAATTAAATCACCTGGATTGATGACTGTTTTCTCACCCCCTCGCATTGTGTCCAGCCTTGACCTTCTGTAACTAATAAAACTTGGCCGAGTGGATGAGAATGCCAATTTGTGCGAGCACCTTTTGAAAACTCCACCACAGCAACACCAACGCGAGCAGGTGCAGGGGCATTAAATAAAGTGCTGATTTGCACTTTACCTGTGAAACATTCGGCTGGCCCTGCGATTGGATCTTGAGAACCTGATTTAATCACTTGCATATCGTTTGTTTGCGCTGAATCACTCATGTGTTTCTCCTTGGTTTGCTGAGGTTATGGTCTACTATTTCAGTCTAAAGCATCGCGAAAAACCATAAATGCCTGAAGCTCGCGCATTCTTGCCTATTTGTGTAAAAAAATTTTTAAACCCTTTAAACCTTTTTTATCAGCACCTGCGACTAAGCTAATAACACCACACATTTGAAAGGGAAGAACCATGTTAAGTACAGTAAAAACACTCTCACTAATTGCCGCAGGCTTATTATCAGCACAGACATTTGCTTGGGGTGAAATGCCTCTACAAGCAACTAAAAACCTAACGCTAGATGCAGCATCATTAAGCGCTTTAAAAGTAGAAGCAGGCTCAGGTTTTTTACACATTACCGGTAGTGACAGTGATCAAGTGACCGTTAAAGCCGAGATTTATCAAGAAAAGCCACATGATGAGTATTGCTTAACGCTTGAAGCTAAAGGTAAGCGTGCTGAGCTTGGTGCAGGCCAATGTGAATATCAAACCAACAAACAAACTCGCATTGATTTAACTGTTTTTATCCCTCGTTCATTTAATGTTGATGTACACGATGGGTCGGGTGAAATTATTATTAGCAAAGTCGCTAATACAGTGATCAACGATGGTTCTGGTTCAATTACCGCGAATGACATTTCAGGCACATTAGAAATCAATGATGGTTCGGGCAGCATTGATGTTCGTAATGTAAGCCATGATATTAAAATTCATGACGGCTCTGGCAATATTAATGTTGCTAAAGCACAGGGCAATATTGAAGTACACGATGGCTCAGGCGGTATCGACTTAAATGATATTTCGGGTGATGTTGTCGTTTCAGATGGTTCGGGCAGCATTCGCGTTGATACCGCAGCAAACTTTGAGTTACTAAGTGATGGTTCTGGCTCAGTAAAAGTGACCAACATTGCTGGTAAAACTAAGATGTAAGCCTACGCTTTCACAGTTATTAGCAACTAAAATGCCTTCCTTTGCGAAGGCTTTTTAAATTGTAATCACCAATCTTTATTAGCATTTTTACAAGGGCTTAGGTATCCTTTAGGAAACGTTTAAGGAACTGCTATTTAAAAGGATAGCCTGATATGAAAAAGCCACTCGCCGCCTTACTAACTGGCCTTGTTTTAACTGGTTGTACAGGACTAACAACTGAACAACAAGCGGCCATTGATAACCTAACCCCTTGCGAGAAAATCAATGCCCTGTTAGGTGCTTACGACAACCGCTTTGAAGGCTTAAAACGTAGCCGTGTAAATACTAAATACATGGAAACATGGACAGCAAAATACAACCTTATTGCCGATAACTGTCAAATCACAGCGCTTGATAAAGACAATGTCACCTACCGCTGTGTAGGCAACTATGAACAACAGCAGCAAGCTGTCGCTGATCACACCCGTGCGGTTAATTTTACCCAAGCGTGTTTAGCAGGTAATAACTGGCATCAAACACAAAAAGAGTCTGCTGAATCGTTACGCACCACGTTTGTACTTGATGAAAACAACCCTGTTATTTCAATTCACTCGGGTAAAACCCTGTCGCGGAAACAGCCTTGGTCTACCACCCTTGAAATTGGTAAGCCAGTTGAAGGTAAGTAATACACTTTGGAAGGTTAATAGACATTAGCCTTCACATTAACTATGACAAAATCAAAAATACCAACCAGCCAATTTAAAACAGATTGCATCGGTCAATGTCATCGCCTAAACGGCTTTTGTACTGGCTGTGGTCGCAGTAATGATGAAATTTTTGATTGGATCATTTTATCCGAGCAAGAAAAACAAGCGATTTTAAACACTCCCCGTCCTGACATAAAAGCGAAATAGTTCTGACACCCAAGCGTCATTAAAGCTTGTTAGCCTGATTAAAACTGACCATCAGGTAACGATAATGACCGCTATTTTTGTAATCAACTTAGCAAGCTCTACTGAACGATTAAACCGTGTAAACCATGAGCTCAACGCACAAAATTTGGCATTTGAACGCCTTGATGCAATTGATGGCAGGACACTGTCGGATTCAGCGATTGCCAAGCACTATAGTGCTGATTTAAACCTGAAAAAATATCATAAACCCTTGAGTAAGGGTGAAATTGGCTGTTACTTGAGTCACAGAAAAGCATGGCAAACTATTGTCGATAGGCAGTTAGAATACGCGATTATTTTAGAAGATGACTTTGTTCTCGACCGCTCAATTCACAGTGCAATTGAAAACATTAATACCTTGAAACAGCCTTGGCAGCTAATAAAGTTGGCGGCTTATAAAGACCGTAATCGCGACATTGCTTTTACAAAGCCCCTAGCTGATGAGCAACATTTAGTTATTCATAAAAAGCTTATGTCTGGCTGCTGTGCAACGGCTGTTAGTTTGGCCGGAGCAAAAGCGCTATTAAAAGCCACTGCCACATTTGGCCGCCCCGTAGACTGCGATTTACAGCACGTTTGGGAAACTGGCGTATATGGATACTCTTTACTGCCCTACCCTGTATCACAACCCGATAATTCACAAAGCGATATTCGTGATAGATCAAGCAAAGTTAAAAAGTCGTTTTGGCGACGTAAAAAGCAGCAACTTCACAGTGCACTATTAAACGCACAATACACTAAGCAGTTTGTAAAAGCGCAGCAAACACCAAACAAAAAGAAAGGAGCCGCAGCTCCTCTCTTACCAATCAAAAATCATTAACAATTTATTTTGCTTGACTGTTATTTTGCTTGATTTGGGTGGTCTACACCCATCCATGCTTTAAACAATGCCATTTGAGCTGGTGTTGCATCTTTTAATGCTTGTACCTTTTTCTCTTTATCAAAGTCTTCGCTAAGTGTTAGTGTTGTGCTTTGCAGTGCATCGCGTCGAATGAAATCAACAGTCACTGTGTCGCCTGCTTTAAAGGTTTCGAGGCTGGCAGTTAAATCTTTACCCACATGCTTTTTGTTGAACGCGACAATTTTATCTTCAGTCGTTAAGCCAGCTTGCCATGCAGCGCCACCACGACGAACATGAGTAAGAGTTAGTAACTCACCGCTATCTTTTGCCATCGAATCAATACTCGGTACTGATTTTGCGCCTTCTGGGCGAGTTAAACCTAAACCGACTTTTGCAAGTAGCGAATCAAAGTCGATAGCAGCTGGCTCATCCACATTCGCTTGCCACCAAGCACTGTAATCGCGACCTGTTAGTTCTTTTAAAATCGCTTTTACATCATCAGGGGTAAAGCCATCTGGTAAACGATGCTTGTTGTAAAGTGCACGGTGAACATCGCGGTAACTGATTTTGCCATCGCTTTTTTCTAGTAAATCAATATCAAGCGCCATTGAAATCAATGAACCTTCTAAATAGATATTGGTGCTGTAGTTACGAGCGTGGTCGCCGCCTTGGTTGATCCACTTATCAAAACTGGTTTCGGTTGCGCTTTGAACTTCGCGACCTGGTGTTTGTAAGTGACGATTAATCGTTTTAGTTAACGTACCGAAGAACTCATCCGTTGTTTCAATACCCGAGCGCACCATTAAGTGATCTTCAAAGTAGCTGGTTGAGCCCTCTGCAATCCATAATGTTTTTGCGTAGTTAATATTGGTGTAGTCGTACGGTGCAATACCTTTAGGTCGGTACGCTTTTACGTTCCACGTATGAATAAATTCGTGTGCTGCGGTGCTTATAAACGCAAGGTAATCTTTACGAGAACCAAAACGGTCACGTGGGCGCTGGATAATTGTTGAGTTTAAATGCTCAGTGGCACCGCCGGCACCTGACGTAGCATGAACCATAAATACATAACGCTCATACGGGTAGCCATCCCAAATAACATTACCCGTTGTGACTAGCTTTTTAAGGTCGGTTAGCATTTTATCTACGTCGTAGTTGCCATCACCCCAAATAACGAGTTCGTATTCACGGTCATCAACGGTGAACTTATGTAGCTCATTGATGCCACTTTCGATTGGTGAATCGACTAAGGTATCGTAATCAGCGGCTTTAAAGCTGTGTTTAGAACCCGCGTTTTCCATTCCCGATACTGAACGCCATGCTTTTGGTACATTTAGCTTTACGGTTACCGGGTCTTGACGGAATGATTCACTGAACATGAAAAAGCCCGATGCATCAATAAATGCATGGCTGTCATCAATGTGACGAGCACGTTTACCTAGCTCGTTTGCGTACACTTGGTAATCCACATTAACTTGAGTTGGCTCATTTAGGTGAACACGCCAAGTGCTGTGATCAATTTTTTCCCACTTTAGTGGTTTACCGTCATCGTCTTTTGCTTCGAAAAAGCGTACGCCATTGGCAAGGTTTAAAATTTCGTAACGACCAGTTCGCCATGCAGGTAGTTTAATATCTAAATGTGCTTGAGCAGTTTGGGGAAATTCAACACTCACATTACCTAGATGATGCTCAGGCTGAGTAATAGACAGTGAGTAGTTTACATCTGCAAACGCACTGCTAGAACAGGCCGCCAAAATAGACATTGCCAAAAACTTTTTCATAACAACTCTTTTTATTACTATCAAAATTGCGAAATAGCCTAACAATTGCGAGAAAAAATGTGAATTAAAAACCGATAAACTGCCATTGCAACAAGTTTGATAGACAAAATAGCTAAGTTTTTGACTTGGAACCTACATTTCGTATTAATTTGTTGTAAACTTAACGTATAGCAATTTGAATCTTGATGGCGGTATTACTAGGTGCAGCAGCAGCATGATGTTCTTAATAAAAAGTTAAAGCAAGCGATCGACGCTCGAACAGTGGTCGAGGACGCGCGCAAGCATCAAGTTGACGTACTTTCTCAGTTCGCGCCGAAACTCTCGCTCAGCTGTAAAGGACTAGACATTGAGTTAGACAATCGTTTAGCTAAATTCAGAAATGCCCTTAAGAAAGGGGTTAAGTTTGAATTACTGACGCCATTTATCGATGACGTGCTTGGCCTATTAAGGCAACAAGAAACCAAGCAGATGACATTGCAACGCGAATTGAACCAAAGCGTTACAGATGCAGGTAAACAGCTACAAAAAGTAAAAGGCTTACCTGATGATGCCCGTCGCTCATTACGCTATTTACTCGATCACGAATTAAATAATATTCAGTCTAATCATGACTTTGTACCACTACTTTCAAAGCTAGTGGTGATCTATCATCAAGCCCTTCAAGCTAAGCTTGCAGCAACAAGTTCAGCTGAGGCGCAAATCAAACCTGAACTTGCTAGACAGCTACTAACCCTAGCAAATGACTTAGTGCTTGAAGATGAAAGTGCCGAGCAAATTAAGACTATCAAAAGTCAAATTACTCATAATGATAGTGTTGACGACCTGCTTGATTCGGCGCTGAACATTATCAGCATTGTCACGCGTAATATGAGTAAAGAGCGCCAATCTGCGCAAAGCTTTTTGATCTCTTTAAATCAAACAATCGAAGATTTACATCATTCTATTGTTTCTACCAGTAAGCATTCAGAATCACTCAGCGCTGAATACGAAACGCTTAACAAACAAATTGAAGCAAAGATTAAAAACTTGCACACGCAAACGCAGCAAGCCACGTCTATTTCTTCACTTAAAGAGCTAGTAGAAGAAGAGTTAAAATCATTAAGTGATGATTTAATTGCAAAAGAAAAACTAGAACAAGCAGAACGCGAGAACTTACTTGCAAGCTTTAACGATATTAATAGCCGCATTAGTCATTTAGAAAGCAAGCTTTCGACCTACAAACAGCGCCTCAATGAGCAGCGCTTTAAAAGCTTACTCGATGGCCTAACTAAGTTGCCAAATCGTGCAGCCTTTGATGAGCGTTTTAGTCATGAATTTAACTTATTTAATGTGCAAGAATCAGACATTACCTTTGTGGTGATAGATGTTGACCACTTTAAATCAATCAATGACAAATATGGCCACAGTGCTGGTGATAAAACGCTGCAAGTGATTGCTAAAGCACTACAAAAATCAATTCGTAAATCAGACTTTATTGCCCGTTACGGTGGCGAAGAGTTTGTGTTATTAATGACAGGAATGTCGATTGAAAATGCCGCTATGCCGCTTGAAAAACTGCGCAAAACAATTCAAGGCATTCCGTTTAAATTTAAAGATAAGCAAGTAGAAATCACCATTTCTCTTGGTGCAACCCAATTGAAAAAAGGTGATACCCCGCTGATTGCCTTTGATCGTGCAGACGAAGCACTATACAAAGCCAAGAACGAGGGACGAAATAAAGTTTGCATTAGCAAATAAAGGCCTCATCTACTAAGTGAGGTCTTTGACACACAATGATAAAGGCTCATTGACGAGCCGGGAGAGTGCTTATGTTAAAACAACTGAATCCTACAGGTGTACTGGATTTACTATCGCAACTAGAAGTTGATCTACTCGAACAATCATCCACCAGCGAGCGCTATAAATTATTTAGGAACTGTGTGCTCGCGGTTCTCAATGTGGGCAGCCACACCGACTCAAGCTCTGAAATTTACAATAAATACGAAGACTTTGATATTCGCTTATTAAGCCGCGAACGTGGGATTAAAATCGAACTTGAAAACCCACCTGAATCTGCTTTTGTTGATGGCGAAATTATTACCGGTATTCATGAACATATCTTCTCGGTTATTCGCGATATTCTGTTTATTTGTCAAAAGTACGAAAAAGATTTAACAGAGCAAAAAGCCATTACTCATATGGTCTTTGATATGCTGCGAAACGCAGGTGCGCTAAGAGTAAATAGCGACCCAAGCATGATAGTTTGTTGGGGCGGCCACTCCATTAACGAAGTTGAATACAAATACACCAAGCAAGTTGGTTATGAGCTTGGCCTTCGTGGCTTAAATATATGTACTGGCTGTGGCCCTGGGGCAATGAAAGGCCCGATGAAAGGTGCCACCATTGGTCATGCCAAGCAGCGTATTACGAATAATCGTTACTTAGGTTTAACTGAACCAAGTATTATTGCTGCAGAGCCACCTAACCCGATTGTCAACGAGCTAGTGATTTTACCAGATATCGAAAAGCGTTTAGAAGCATTCGTTCGTACTGCCCATGGCATTATTATTTTCCCTGGTGGTGCGGGTACCGCAGAAGAGCTGTTATACCTTTTAGGTATTTTGCTTCACCCAGATAACGAAAAGCAGTGTTTACCTGTGATCTTAACTGGCCCTAAACAAAGTGAAAATTACTTTATTGAGCTGTGTAAATTCGTTGAGAAAACACTGGGTAAAGCAGCACTTGATAAGTTTGAAGTGATCATTGATGACCCAGAACGCGTTGGTAAAACGCTTAAAGCCAAAATGGCTGAAGTACGTGAATACCGTAAAAGCCAAGGTGATGCTTATTACTTTAACTGGACACTTAAAATCGATCATGATTTCCAACAGCCGTTTGCACCAACACATGCTAATATGTCGGGCTTAGATTTGCATTTAGATCAACCCACTCAGCAACTCGCAGCAAATTTACGCCGTGCGTTTTCAGGCATCGTGGCTGGTAATGTTAAAGATGAAGGCTTACAAGCCATCAAGCAACATGGCCGCTTTGTGCTAAGTGGCGAACCCGCGCTTATGGCTGATATGGACAAACTGCTGGCAGCATTTGTTGAGCAAGGCCGTATGAAGTTACCCGGCAGTAAGTACATTCCTTGCTATGAGATCAAAGCCTAACAGGAGCCAATGTGACAACCCAATTACTTTTAATAGATGCGCTAAATCTTATTAGGCGCATCTATGCTGTTGATAGTAATCAGAGTCATCACAGTGAAGAACATATGATAAAAGCAAGCTGTGCCCGAGTGGCACATGCTTGTAAAAAATTACGCCAGCAGTGTAATGCGACTCATGCTATTGCCGTGTTTGATGGCGAGAAAAGCTGGCGCCATCATTACTTCGAGGCATACAAAAGTACACGTTCACCAATGCCTGACACCCTCAAGCAAAACTTATCACGCTTTAAACAAGCAATTGAAGACACTGGCATTGTGGTGTTTTCACCTGATAACGATGAAGCCGACGATATCATTGCCACCCTTGCTCACAAAGCCGCGACTAACAATGTAGCTTCGACGATTGTATCTACCGATAAAGGGTTTTTACCGTTTTTATCTGAGAAAATTGCCATTTTTGATTATTTCAAAAAGCAATACATTGAGCTTGAAGATATCAAGCAGCGCTTTGATGTACCAAAGCATCGACTTGCTGATTTTTGGGCTTTAGCTGGTGATAAAACCAACGATATTCCGGGCGTTAAAGGGATAGGTAATAAGTCGGCGCAGCAATTAATAAATGATTATGAATCAATAGAAGCAGCCATTAACGATGATGAGCTCAACCCAACTCTAAAACGCAAGCTGAGTTCAGAAATGGATATGTTTGTGATATCAAAAAACCTCGTTATGCTGCGTACCGATATTAACTTAGGCTTTAGTTTAAAGCAGTTAAGGCTCAATTAGTCGCAATCTCGTAGCACAGTTTGCTAACTGAGCGTATACTGAAAATTCGCGTTAGTTTTATAGAGTTACACATGTTTAAAAAGGTTTTCCAATATCTGGTACTTGGGTTAGGTGTTTATGCACTGATAGCAACCCTCGTGATCACTTTTTATAAAGATGATCCGCAAGCCATGATCTGGCAAGACCGTGAAGCTTTTAATAAACGCTACATCGCAAAACTAACGATTGATAAGCCTGAAAACCTTAATGCGGTGCTTGATTATTTAGGCAGCCCCGATCTAACCTATGCTAAACGAGTCGAAGACAATGTTTGGCAGATTATTTTTTACCGCACTCAGCATGTTAAATCTGATGGGATAACCACCATAGATGAATGCACAGGCCTACTTTTTAAAAATGGTCAGCTGGTATTATGGGGGCCAAGTGCCTATGAAAGCTATCAACAAGAAACCTAACCGCTTATGATGGAAAACGTGACGCCACGGGAATTGGCACGCTTATTTGATAGTACGCACCAGCTACTTAAGCTTTATCATCAAAAGCAAAAATGGTCACAAATTTTCCCTTTATTAAGTAACCTTGCTGAGCGGTATTACCTAATATACCAAGCTTGCCCAAAAGGGATGCAAGCGCAACTAAGCCTGTATGTATCAAACCACGGCTACACCACAAATTTAGTCGTAAACCAATGTGTTATAGCTTGCATATTGTGTCGTAGTCTTAACTACAACCAAGCTATTAGTGAACAAATTATTTGCTGCTGTTTAGCAAATTATCTTTGCGTGCAATCCCAAAGTAATAAATTGGCCGCAGGTCAGGCACTGACCCCTCAAGATAAAAAGCTTTGGCAATGTCGCCATCAGTTAGCAGCAAAATTGCTAAAAGACTCAGGCCCACATACACTCTCGATTCAGCATTTATTAGCGCGTTTAAATAAATATAAGCAAGCCCTATTAAGCGCGCCAAAAATTATGATTTACGATGGCGCAACAACCCTAGTTGCTTTGGCTAATATTATTGCCATGAATACGACTTATCGCGAGTCAGGTGGTCACATTAGTGTTCATAAAGCCTTAGCTGATATTTATTTACGGACACCGAACGAGTTTGCTCAAAATGCAATAAAAGCACTGATTGCACATATTGGCCCTTATATTCCAGCCAGTGAAGTAAAGTACGCCGAACAAGTACTTATTTATTTAGCCACAGATGAACATGGCCGCCATATATTGGTTGATGCCAGCCGCCCTGAAAAAATTCGTTGGCATCGCTTTAAGGCCAATCTAACCATATTTGATAAACAAAGACCTTGCCAAGACACTCGTTTGCTATACACAGTATGGTTTAGTGAAAACATTAACTTTGCTGAGTCACAACCACTTAATCAGCAGCGTAGGCAGCACTATTTAGAGTTAATTAGCACGTTAAAAGTATCACAGGAATATAGCTTTCGTGGCTTAAATAAACTTTTAAGCCCCTACCCTGAATTGATTACCCAGCTCACCGTTGCCTCTAAACCTTATAATAAAGAGCAGCAAAGAGCTAAAGACTTGCGCCATTGTTTATCTATGGTCGGATACGATAACGCCCCTGCGATTATTCAAAAAGTCTTGTTTCAGCGTTTGGTTGCAACCACATCGCACCCGCTTTTTCAGCATATTTCTAAACGCCTAGAAAATATGGTGCGAATTATTCAGGCGCTATTTAAACACTCAGAGACCGTTCAATTTGAGCAGGTTACTTTACCTTTATATGCCTATGTTTTATACCTTTGCGAGCATCAAGCAACGAGCCTTTCTCGCAAAACCGTATTTGAGCAGGCCGAAGAGCAGGTAATAAGCCCACCACTTGCCTGTTTATTTGGAGTAAACCACCTGGATCAGGCTCCTTTGACAGAGTATTTAAATCAACTGATTGGTGACAATAGCTGGACACAGCATTTACTTAGCAGTGAGCAACAAAAGAAACAACAGCTTGATATCAACGAAAAGCATTGGATCGCGATTAAGCTATTTACCTATTACGTTTTTCAGCCTAAGGCGCTGTTTAGTAGTTGGCAAGAACAGATTATTTTCGACAGTTTATCGGCTGCTGGTTGGCACTCAAAAGCAGATTTTTATGCATATCTGAAAAACTGTCAATTTGCAGACAATTTTTAGAATGTGTTGTTAAAAAGTGCGAAAACGTTAAATAAATATGAACTTTAGTCTGTTTATAGTCAGTATTCACAGGATAAACTGGCAAAAAGCTGAATAAATTGCTATAAAAGCCGCTTAAATTTTCAAACACATCCACGTAAACCTTCTAACAAGTAAATCGCATGCTATTTCGCGACGAGTTTACGTGTTTATCTACTCATAAATAGGAAAAGTAAATGGCTAAACAAACCATCACAGTGATCAAAGGCGACGGCATTGGTCCTAGCATTATTGATTCAGCACTTGAGATCCTTAAAGCTGCAGGTTGCGATTTTGATTATGAATTCGTTGATGCTGGCCTTGCTGCCCTAGAAAAAACTGGTGAGTTACTTCCGCAAGAAACAATCGACACAATCGCGCGTAACAAGATCACTTTAAAAGGTCCATTAACGACACCAGTAGGTGAAGGTTTTACATCAATCAACGTAACTTTACGTAAAAAGTTTGGCCTTTATGCAAACGTTCGTCCTGTTAAATCATTCGCAGGTACGCAAGCTCGTTACGACGATATCGATATCATTACAGTTCGTGAAAACACGCAAGGTATGTACTCAGGTCTTGGCCAAGTTGTTTCTGAAGATGGTAACGAAGCAGAAGCTATGTCAAAAATCACCCGTGAAGGTGCTGAAAAAATCGTCACTTTTGCATACGAACTAGCGGTTCGTGAAGGTCGTAAAAAAGTAACGGCTGTACACAAAGCTAACATCCTTAAATCAACATCTGGTTTATTCTTAAAAGTTGCACGTGAAGTCGCTGAGCGTTACCCACAAATCGAATCAACTGAAATGATTGTTGATGCAACATGTATGAAACTAGTTATGACTCCTGATGAGTTTGATGTAATCGTTACTACAAACTTATTCGGTGACATCTTATCTGACCTATGTGCTGGTCTTGTTGGTGGTCTAGGTATGGCTCCTGGCGCAAACATTGGTGAAGATGCAGCTATCTTCGAAGCTGTACACGGTAGCGCACCAGACATCGCTGGTAAAAACCTTGCAAACCCAACATCAGTGATCTTAGCATCTATCCAAATGCTAGAGCACCTAGGTATGGCTGACACTGCAGAGCGTATCCGCGGCGCTGTTGCTGATGTTATCAAAACAGGCGACCGTACAACTCGCGACCTTGGCGGCAGCCATGGTACTACAGACTTCACTCAAGCTGTAATTGAGCGTCTATAAGAGAACTCTTGTTTAAGGCTTATTAGAAGCACATAACCCTTAAACACCTCTTTATCAAAAGCCAGTCTCCGACTGGCTTTTTTGTTGCCCTACATTATTGGATTCTTATTTGGACATCCACTTTTATCTAAAAAGAATCTAACAAGATCTAAAAACATAACTACACATAAATAGACACCCATTTTTATCCTTTGCTCTTCCACAAGACTAAATAGACATCCAACTTAATATTTCTCACTTATCTAAATTATGGCTAAACTTAAATTGTTCAACTCATGGAGGAGAAGAGCATGGCAACCCCACGTAGAAACTTAATTAGCGTTTCAAACACACCCTACTATCACTGTATTTCACGCTGTGTTCGTCGCGCTTATTTGTGCGGACTAGATCCACTAACTGGCCGTTCATATGAACACCGGCGCGATTGGGTTGAAAACAAAATTATTCAACTTGGCAGGATATTTTGTATTGATATTTGCGCCTACACTGTTATGAGTAACCACACGCATTTGGTCCTTCACATCGATATAGCAAAAACAAAGCGTTTGAATAATAAAGCGCTTCTGATTAGGTGGCACAAGTTATTTAAAAGTACATTCTTATGCCAACGATTCTTAAATGGAGAATTGCTAACACAAGCAGAGCTTTCTGCGGTTAATACCAGAGTAAATTTATATCGTGAGCGGCTCAGCAGTATCAGTTGGTTTATGCGCGTGCTTAATGAAAGTATTGCAAGAAAAGCGAACCAAGAAGATGAATGCAAAGGACGGTTCTGGGAAGGTCGCTTTAAATCACAAGCTTTACTTGATGAAGCAGCACTTGCTGCTTGCCTCGCTTATGTAGATTTAAACCCAGTAAGAGCAAAAGCGGCTGATTTACCAGAAGAATCTGACTACACCAGTATTAAATCTAGAATTAATGCAGCTCAAAATAATAAGCAACCAAAATCACTTATGCGCTTTGCAGGTAAACCACGTAAACATATGCCTAAGGGACTACCATTCGAACTCAAGACATACCTGCAACTTGTTGATTGGACTGGCCGCTCAATTCGAGATGATAAGCCGGGGAAAATACCAGAAGAGGCATTACCAATACTTGAAAGACTAAATATTTGTACTGACAACTGGCTCACACTCACCACTTCCTTTACCCGCTCATTTAAAAATACTGCAGGTAAAGAACAAGCAATCACAGCTTATACAAATCATATGAAACGAAAACGAAGAAGCTCTATAGCTAATAGCTTAGCCTTATTTGCTTAAATGAGCATTCTACACTCGAAATCAATCTTACGGATCCTATCCTTTTCATTCGAGAGGCAAAATCGCTTATGCAACTAGAACTCTCCAATGTGCAAAACTCAAGAACATTTCAGCACATAAGGCTGAAATTTAATTGATGACAATGAAAAATCACTACTTTCCAAGCAATTCAACTTATTCTTAATAATTTACATTTATCTTAAGCTGCATCTTATTAAAAATAAGTTGGCTCTCTTTCTAAAAATTAATCACGCGTATCATCGCGAGGTGTTAAAGTGGGTGTCTAATTATAAAAAAGAAACCGATTCTGATAGTAGCTAAGTTATGCAAGGCAATAACGTAAATGCATTATCTATTGGTATAGTTAGCAATTTGTCACACGAACAATTCAATGCATAGTTCCACCCCAAAATAATGACAATCAAGCAAACGGGTGCAACAAAAATATCAAAAAACTAAAATATAGAAAAATTAATGCAAAAACTCACTTTTGCGGTTGACATCAGTTTCCAAAACGCTTAAAAATACTCCTAACATTTTTTAAACAGCAGCCATCTAGTCGGCTGTGCATTTTTTAGAAGAAAATTAAAAAATAATGAATATTCGCCGTCACCTTTTAGTCGTCAACGTTCTCGTACTGGTCTTAGTTACAAGCCCAGCGGGAGGCTATTAAAAGGTGAAAGCACGCTTTTTAAAAAACCCCCGCCATATGCGGGGGTTTTTTTATGCATTTATGCTTGCACACACAGAGGAATGAGGATGAGTACAACTGAATACAATGGATCCGAACTAGTTGTTCGGGCACTTAAAGAATTGAATGTTAAGTATATTTTTGGCTACCCTGGTGGGTCTGTTCTTGATTTATACGACGCGTTATTTCAACAAGAAGATATTGAACATATCCTAGTACGTCACGAACAAGCCGCAACTCATATGGCTGATGGTTATGCCCGTGCTACCGGTGACGTCGGTGTGGTGCTTGCAACTTCAGGCCCTGGGGCTACAAACTGTATTACTGGTATCGCGACTGCTTATATGGATTCTATTCCAATGGTGGTGTTATCTGGCCAAGTTCCTACTGGTTTAATTGGTGATGATGCATTCCAAGAGACTGATATTGTTGGTTGTTCTCGCCCTATCGTAAAACACAGCTATAACTGTCGAAGTGCAAAAGAGATCCCTGCCATCTTAGCAAAAGCTTTCTACTTAGCCAGCACAGGCCGCCCTGGCCCAGTTGTGGTTGAATTACCAAAAGATATGCTTAATCCTGAGCTAAAGTTCCCATTCGAATTTCCAAAAACCACTGAGCTTCGAACTTATAACCCAAATACTAAAGGTCACTCAAAACAAATTCGTAAAGCAGTGAACGCTATTTTAGAAGCTAAAAAGTTGGTTATTTACTCAGGTGGCGGCATTATTCTATCAAATACCTCTGAGCAACTAACTCACTTGGTTGAATCATTAAACGCACCTATCACTAACACCTTAATGGGTCTAGGTGGTATCAGCGGTACTCACCCTAACTTTATTGGTATGTTAGGTATGCATGGTAGCCTTGAGGCAAATAAAGCCATGGCAAATGCTGATGTTATTTTGGCTTTAGGCGCTAGATTCGATGATCGGGTAACGAATAACGTTAAAAAGTTCTGCCCTAATGCCACGATTGTTCATGTTGATGTTGACCCAACCTCAATTTCTAAAACAATTAAAGCGCACATCCCGGTTGTTGGCTGCTTGAAAACAGTGCTTGAGCAGTTACAAACGGCGATTGATAAGAGCCCTATTTCAATTGATCGTTCTGCACAAGAAGACTGGTGGCGTCAAATTATTAGCTGGCGTGAACAAAAATGCCTAAGCTACAGCACTGATGGCGATAAGATCAAACCACAAGCCGTTATCGAGGCAATTTACAAAGCAACCAATGGAGATGCTTACATTAGCTCTGATGTAGGTCAGCATCAAATGTTTGCAGCTCAGTATTATCCGTTTAAACACCCTCGCCAATGGATTAATTCTGGTGGCTTAGGCACCATGGGCTTTGGTTTACCTGCGGCAATGGGCGTGAAGCTTGCTTTCCCTGAAAAAGAGTCAATCTGTGTGACGGGTGATGGTTCAATCCAAATGAACATTCAAGAGCTATCAACATGTTTACAATACAATTTAGCAGTAAAAGTTGTGTCATTGAATAACCGCTCACTGGGCATGGTGCGCCAATGGCAAGATATGATGTATTCTGGTCGTCACTCATCTTCTTACATGGAATCACTTCCTGATTTCGTAAAATTAGTAGAAAGCTATGGCCACGTAGGTATTCGCGTTGATCATATTGATGAGCTTCAACCTGCTATTGAAAAAGCCATGTCTATTAACGACAGACTGGTATTTTTAGATATCTGTGTAGATGAAAAAGAACATGTTTACCCAATGCAAATCAAGCTAGGGGCAGTCGATGATATGTGGTTACGTAAAGGAGTAAAAGCATAATGCGCCGTATTTTATCAATCTTATTAGAAAACGAACCTGGCTCGTTATCGCGCATTGTAGGCTTGTTTTCACAGCGCGCTTACAACATCGATAGTCTGACTGTTGGCACGACTGACGATCATTCTCTTTCGCGTATTACCATTACAACCATGGGTGATGATCGCATCGTTGAGCAAATCACCAAGCAAGTGAACAAGCTGGTAGATGTTCTAAAGATTATTGACTTAACCGAAATGGCGCATATCGAACGTGAGCTATTATTGGTGAAAGTTTTTGCCCAAGATGAAACCACTCGTGCAGCGGTAACACGTGTTGCTGATGTGTTCCAAGGGGCTATTTTAGATATGGGTCGCCACAGTTACACACTGCAACTTGTAGCGAGCACAGAAAAGGTTGAATCTTTCCTTGATACCCTGCGTCACGAATCAGACATTATTGAGGTTGTACGTTCAGGTGCAGTTGGCATTGGACGTGGTGATAAAGCGTTAAAGGCATAAGCCTTTTTCGCTATTGCAACAAAACGCCAGATACAAAAAAAGGGCTATAAGCCCTTTTTTCAATAATTAGTAAGTTACCCTATTAAGGATTAACTTGGTCTTTAAGACCTTTACCCGCTTTAAAGCTTGGGATAGTTGCTGCTGCGATTTGGATTTCTGCACCAGTTTGTGGGTTACGGCCAGTACGCGTCGCGCGCTCTTTTACTGAGAAAGTTCCGAAACCAACTAATGCTACTGAGTTACCTTCTTTAAGAGAGCTAGTAACTGCGCCAGTGAATGCATCTAGTGCACGAGTTGCTGCCGCTTTTGAGATTTCTGCATCAGTAGCAATTTTTTCAACTAATTGAGCTTTATTCATTGTTAGATTCCTATTCGTTATTATTTTGCCTTCGCAAAACCTATCTTTATGCATTTTTGAGAAGTTAGCAACAGCAAATTGCTATTTTTACGTAATTTATTCAAAAATGACTACTATTTAACTATCAATCACAAGGTTAGTGACATCAGTATTAATAAAGACTTAATTTAACTTCCATCACAAAATATTATGATAGCCAAACCATCATTCAATTTTCTCGATAACCAAGGTAACTTCCCCGACCTCAAAACCAAACTTATCAATAGCGGTACGGTTTATCAAGCGTGATTGTGTTACCAAGTACATCCAATCATCAAAATTTACCACTAAAGTACTATCATCATATGGAAGCTCGACAGAATATGTCCAATGGAACACGCTTCCATTGCTCTCACCCTTTGCTTCGCCAATCACATCTGATGCTGTCCCTGTGATACTGCCATCATCATTAATGGTGATGTACCAAACACGCGTTTGTGTTTCGCCATCATCATAAACAAATTGCTCGTCAATCACTCCCTGATTGCCGTTCCAAGATGCTTGCATGTCAACTACCAGCTTACGAGTTAACTCGCCCTTGTGGTCTTGTACAACACCGTAGGCTTTGAGCTCACCACTAAAAAACTGCTTAAAGTCAAACTTAGGCTCAGTTCCTTGATAATAATCAACATCTGGCGCAGAGCAGCTGGTAATTAACAGTACCATAGCGAAAATAAAGAGTGCTTTGAGCTTAATCATGTTTCCCTCCAATAAGCTGTTTACGAAGTGATGGTTCAGACGTATCGGCGCTTAACCAAATTGCTAAGAAGTTGTCAGCGAATCTTTTATCATCGATTTGCCCTAGCTCTTTGTCATTAAAGTAAAAAGTACCAATTCCTTGTTCGTTTGTTTGAAACGACAACGAATCGTTTTTTTGATATCAGGCCAAAGGGCTAGTAATTGGTTATCGTAAGTACCTACCATGTCATTGAGCTTTAAATGTTGCCATTGCTCGTTGGTTGCTTTGACGATGTCCTTCGCATCGAAATCCCGCAAATAAGTGAGTGTAAGTTTGCTGGGGTGTTGGCCAAACTGATACGAACCCGATGGGGTCTCTAATTTAGCGTTATAAACATCCCAAAACAGATACTCCATCTTGGCTTGGCCCACTGTTTTAAAGCCATTTGCATACACAACTGCAGTGAACAATAACGCAGCAAATAAACTTAAATTAAGTGATTTTTTCATCAAATAACCCTTAAAGTCGTGTTAATAAACACTACGAAATACCACTTAAACCTGATCATTTAGCCGCTAAAAATTGCTTATTAATAGCGATTATAGCCATAAACATACTTGCCCAACCCAAACCGTACACCAGCCAAAACTGCCAAAGAACAAGGTCAGTATTAAGTACTTCAAAGCGCATTCCAGCGTAGTAACTAGCAGGAGCAAATAATACACAAACACCCCATGCAATATACCAGGGCAGCTTTTGTAGAAACTGCATCGAAGTATTAATGGTTAAAAGCAGTGCAGCCCAAAGTACTGCAAGCCATAAGGGAAATGGGCTCTCTTTAAAGGCAAGCAAGTTTAAACTACTGGCAAGCCATTCATAGCCTAGAGCTAGCGGCAAGCCACATAAGAGTAGCCAACTATCTTGCTGGCGTTGCTTTGATAGGTAAATCATCAAAACGACAACAGCTAAAGCGGGTATCAGAGAATCATGTTCAAGGAGTAAGGCCATAAACCATACCCCTTGAAACAAAGCAAAATTAATAATCGAGCGCGATATCATCGCCAGAATGACCAAAACGAGGTTTACGGGCAACTAAATGAACAGTACTTATAGCACGGGTTCTAAACGCACCTTCACAATAAGCTAAATAAAATAACCATAAACGATAGAATCGCTGGTCAAATTTGACCTTATCTATTTCAGGCCAGCTAGCGACAAAGCGCTCACGCCAATCAGCCAGTGTTCTTGCATAGTGAACACCAATATCTTTTACACTATGCATAACCATGTCTGTTTGCTGCTTTATTTGCTTATTCATTTCGTCTAAACAAGGCAAACAGCCACCTGGGAAGATGTACTGCTGAATGAAATCGGAATTTTTAAGGTAATGGCTGTAACGCTGATCAGCTATGGTGATTGCTTGAATAAGCATTGCACCACTGTCTTTTAATAAAGACTGACATTTTGCAAAAAAGCCAGGCAAATATTCATGCCCAACAGCTTCAATCATTTCAATTGACACAAGCTTATCGTACTTGCCCTCTAAGAGTCGGTAATCCTGCTTTAATAAAGTAATTTTATGCTCAAGGTTAAGCTCTTTAACCTTTTGTTCAACATAGGCATGTTGCTCGTCAGAAATGGTGGTCGTCGTTACATGGCAATCAAAATGCGTTGCCGCATAAATCGCAAAGGCGCCCCACCCTGTGCCAATCTCAATCACCGAATCACCTGGTTGTAAATCAACCTGCTCACAAATCAATGCTAGTTTGTGCGCTTGGGCCTGTTCAAGGCTAGCTTGTTTTGAAGGGTACACAGCACATGAATACAACATTTCGTCACTTAAAAAAGCACTGTATAGATCGTTGCCTAAATCATAGTGCGCCGCAATGTTCTTTTTTGAACCGCTTGCTGAGTTTTTATTTTTAATGTGATTAACTCGGTGCGCAATGCCACTTAAAAAGGCAAATTTTTTCTCGAATGCATCTAGCTGATCTTGGTTTAAAGCGAATATTTCAATAAGTTTAGTTAGGTTGTCACAATCCCAATAGCCAAGAATATATGCCTCTCCAGCACCCACACTGCCAGATAGAGCAAATGACTTATACATAGCAGCATCATTTACTGTAACCGTTGCGTGTAAATCACTAGTTATGTCACCGAATTGCTCTTTTTGATTACCCTCTTTAAGGGTAATGCAACCAATGTTGATACTGTTGAATGCACCTATTACCAGTTTTTTATAAAGTTTTGTCATCCAGCCGGTCGTTTGGGCTTGTGTTAAATTTGATACTTTTTCCATCACATCACCTAGTTGAATTCTCTTGTTTGCCTGAGTGGCCAATAAATGGCACACGTTTGCAAAACAACTTCAAAGCATGAAGGTAAATACCCTTGAAAATACTTAACGTCATCGCCGGAAACTGTTTAAGCACGGCACTAACCTGCTCTTTAGTGAGAGGGTGCTTTTGCAAACGCAGGGTTGCATCAAACAAAAGTGTGTCGTCTTTTTTATTTTCAATATGAATCATGGTGTTATCAGAATTCATTCTAATATGCCAATGATAGTTCATATCTAAGTTCATGAAAGGTGATACGGAGAAAACCTTTTTAAAGTTCACTTTTTTTCAAGGGGTACGACATAATAATGACGTTCATTCCAAGGCGTATTGCTTACTTCAGCAAGCATGTGAGTGAACTCGCCATTATTGGTTTGGTAAAAGAAAAAATTAACTGGGCTAAAATAAATTCCTAAACAGCGCACCTGTCCGAGCATAAAAACATGGGCAAACTCATCGTCGATGCCAAGCTCTTTAATTTTGTTAAGTGCACGCTGCTTGAGTGGCAACTGCATATCGGTTTGATAATTAAAGTAGTCGCTCTGATTAAATTTAAGTGCCTTAAAACCACTTAAGCCAAGCCAAGGATGAACTCCATTAAGCTCGTCAGGCTTAGCTAAATCAACCCACATCATATAAAGCGGGTACTTAAAGTGATGCTCTTTTACAGCAAAGCGCCTGTGACGAACATCACCTACATAAATGGCGCTATTCAAACTCGACTCCGAGCTGTTTTGCCACGTTTACAGCACTTCTTACACCATCTTCGTGGAAGCCGTTGTACCAATAAGCACCGCAAAAAAAGCTATTATTTTTACCGTCAATCAAGCTTTTTTGCTGCTGAGCGGCAATCGACTGCTTATTAAATACCGGGTGATGATAGGTAAACTCGCGTAAAATTTTATCTTTATTAATGCCATCAAGGTGGTTAAGCGTGACACAAAATTGCGTGTTGCTCTTAATGCCTTGAAGAATATTCATCTGATAAGTCACCACTGCGGCTTTGTCTGTGTTGTTATTTAACAGATAATTCCAGCTCGCCCATGCGGCTTTGCGTTTTGGTAGCAGTGTAGTATCGGTGTGTAGTACCACTGAATTAGCCGTGTACGGTATGGCTGAAAGAACGTTTCTTTCGTCTTCAGTCGGATCTAATAACAGCTTTAAAGCTTGATCTGAGTGACAAGCAAACACAACTTTGTCGAATGATTCACTGTGGCCATCATCAAAATGAACATGCACACTGTCATCTTTTCGAGATACCGAGCTGATATTGCTATTTAAACGAATTTTATCAGCAAAACCTTGGATCATAGGTTTAATGTATTCGCGAGAGCCACCCGGAATAACATACCACTGCGGGCGATTAGTGATATCCAACAAACCGTGGTTATAAAAGAACTTAACAAAAAACTCTACGCCAACTTGCGCCATTTCTTTAATGCTTGTTGACCAAATAGCTGCGCCCATCGGCAAGATATAATGAAAACGGAAAAACTCGTTAAACTTATGCTCGTCTAAAAACTCGCCTAGGGTTTGATTTTCCTTGTAATTTTGTTCCGCATGCAATGATTTACACACATCATTAAAACGCACAATATCTTTTAATAGTTTCCAGAATTTAGGACGAAAGATATTGCGCTTTTGTGCGAATAAACTCCAAAAAGTATGACCGTTATATTCAAAGCCGGTTTGTTCGTTATGCACACTAAAGCTCATTTGGGTTTTCTGACGCTCAACACCCAAGCGCTTAAGTAGCTTCTCAAAATATGGGTAAGTTCGGTCGTTAAAGACAATAAAGCCTGTATCAACAGCGTACTCAATGCCATCAACTTTTACGTCTATGGTTGCAGTATGGCCACCTATGTAGTCGTTTTTCTCAAATACGGTTACATCGTAGTGCTTATGCAATAGGTGCGCACAGCTTAAACCCGCTATGCCAGATCCAATAACAGCCACTTTTTTCAACGTGATAATCCTTTTGCAAGCTTCAGCCAAAGTGGCGTAGGAAGCATTCTTAAAAATTTTAAAATGAAGGTAAAACGGTGCGGAAAGTGCACTTCTTTGCGCCTTTTCTCGACCCCTTTATAAATATAATTTGCCGCTTTTTCTGCACTCACAGCCATTGGCATTGGAAAGTCATTTTTATCTGTAAGCGGCGTTTTAACAAAACCTGGGTGAACTAAAGTGACATCGATATCTTTTAAATCAACCGCTAAGCTATTGGCTAAATAACTTACACCCGCTTTAGACGCACCATATGCTTGGCTGCGCGGTAAGGGTAGATAAGTCACACTAGAGCTTACGATCACCAGCTGACCACCGGGCTTTATTTTTGGTAATAACGCCTCAAGGCAATAGCCCATACTGAGTAAGTTGGTCGTGATCACCCTCTCAAACAAACTGCTGTCAAAATTGCGAGCATCATCAATGTATTCACAATTGCCAGCATTGAGAATAACCCGGTCAAATTGTGTATAAGCCACTGTGCTCGAACGAATATCTTGAAGGTCTATTGCGTCAAATTGGCAAGACTCAATATTTTGATGCTGGCTCAATTTAGCAAGCTTTTCTGTATTTCTACCGCATGCAATGACCTGCTCATTATTATCTGCATAAAGCTTTGCTAATGACTCGCCAATACCTGAGGTTGCACCTGTAATTAATGTCGTCATTATGCACTCGCTCTTTTGTCGATGTATTTCACAGCTGAGCCAAGAACCGGAATATGCCTATAAAGCATAGCGCCTACATCAAAATAGTCGCGATGATTAATTATTTTATCGCCAGCAAATTTTAAAAGGCTGTGGCCTGCAACCGAAATCGCTTGGCCTTTGTTTAGCTTTGGATGGCGGTAATGCATAGTCCAATAAATAAATGCAGTGTCGTCTTTACCCTCTTTATTTTCAGTCACATAGCTGTCTTCGATAACAAATTCGCAAGAAAGCACATTGGCATAGAGGTTTTTAAAATAATCACGTAGCGAGCCAAGACCATTTACCGCATGCAAGGGATCTGCAAACTGAATATCTGGATGATAAATATCATCCAGTAACTGTAAATTGTCTTTATTGAGTGTTTGATAAACATCAATAAACCTATCAAGGATCGCCTTGTCCATGTCACACCTTAAATGCGTTTAGCGCTCGCTCTCGCGCGGCTTTATGATCAACAATTGCTGGCCAATAACTGCTCGACTTACCCTGTTTCGCTAAATAGTCATGCGGAAAATGGATTTGCTTGGAAGGTATTTTTTCCAGCTCTGGTAAATATTTACGGATAAATTCACCATCTGGATCAAATCGCTCGCTTTGGGTGATAGGATTAAAAATTCGAAAATACGGCTGAGCATCACACCCCGTACTTGCAGCCCATTGCCAGCCACCGTTGTTAGATGCAAGGTCGCCGTCTATTAGGTGCTGCATAAAAAAACGCTCGCCTTTACGCCAATCAATTAATAAATGCTTGGTTAAAAAGCTCGCAACCACCATGCGTAAGCGGTTATGCATCCAGCCAGTTTGCAGTAGCTGCCTCATTGCAGCATCAACTAACGGGTAGCCTGTTTTACCTTCGCACCATGCTTTAAAGTCGTTGTCATCATCACGCCATTTCACAGCGTTGTATTTGTCGTTAAAATTTTCGTACTTATTTAGGTTTGGATAAATCGCGATAAGATGGCGATAAAACTCACGCCAAATCAATTCGTTAACCCAACAAAATAAATTGCTCTTACTGCTGCGTAGTACATCAGGATGGCGCTGCTGGATCAGTGCCAATAATTGATGAACGCTGACAATACCAAGGGCTAAGTAAGGGCTTAAACCCGAGGTGCCTTTAATGCTTGGGATATCTCGTTGGTCTTGATATGTTGTGAGTTTTTCTTCAATAAAGCGCGCGCAAACGTGGCTGAGTGTTTCATCATCAACAGGCCATTTTTCTGAGCTGCCGTCTGACGCTAATAACTCATTTGGCTGCCACTCAGTGGGCTCAAACATCTGCGGTGGTTCAGCAAAATAAAAGTGGGTGTCTTGATAAACTTTTAGCCATGCATTTTTAAATGGCGTGAATACTTTAAACATTTCGCCGCTTTGATTTTTGATGCTTCCCGGCGGTGCAATTACATCGCCGTCGTATGCATAAAAAGCAATCCCTTTGCTATCAGCGTGCTGTAAAAAGGCTTTATCTCGGTTTACTTCGTTAAGCTCATATTCGTTGTTGGCGTATACATTTTTTACTTGATGTTGCTCGCAAAATGACGCTAATTTCTCAACACAACCAGCATAATTGGCTGCATCAATAATATGTAGTTCAATACCTTTACTTGCTAAAAGCTCTCCCAAGAAGCTAAGCCTACGCTTTAATAAATCTAGCTGAATAGCAGCGACATCATGCTTTTGCCATTGCTTTTCAGTAATAAAAAATACCGCATTTCGACAACCATTTTCGATTGCCTTATACAAGGCGTCGTTATTAAAAAGGCGCAGATCGCGCCTAAACCAAAATAATGTATTCATTAAATTCCGTAGCGTAGTTTTAATTCGTTCGGATAGGGGTCAAGATACACTTGCTTAGCAAGATACTCGTTTGGGTGCACTTTTAAATGATGCTTAATTAACGTAAGAGGTACGTAAAGTGGCACTAAGCCTTGGCGATATTCATCAATGGCATCACGTAGTTCTTGCTTTTCAATCTTAGAAAGCGATTTTTTAAAATAGCCTTGCAAATGCATTAATGTGTTTGCGTTATTTTTACGTGAAGCTGGTTTTTTAAGGGCTGTCATTAACCCTAAAATATATTCATCAGCCAAAGTTTGGATATCTTCGCCATCAAAAGTGCCAAGTAGATTTCCTAGACTACGGTAAGCTTCATAATTGTGTGCCATCAATAAGTACTTATATTGGGCATGAAACTGAGTCAATCTATGTACTGTGAGTGGTTGCTCGCTTAATGTTTGCCAGTGCTTGTAGGTATAAACACGCATTACAAAGTTTTCGCGAAGGTGCATATCATTTAAACGACCGTTTTCTTCGCATGGTAACAATGGGTTATGTGCCATTATTTGCTCTGCAAAAAAACCCACCCCTTCTGAAGTATTGCCTGTACCCGCTTCGTTGTAGATTTTAATACGTTCCATTCCGCAACTAGGACTTTTTGCGCAAAACACGAAACCGCTTAATTCTGCAGTTTGTTCTGTCGCAACACGTTTGCCGTATTCTGTTAATTTAGGGCCAACATCGCCAGTGCCATCTGGGCGACACACTTTAATAGTATCGCCAACACGCACTTGACGAATAGTTGGCCGAGGGATTGGCAGGCCTACCGCTACTTCAGGACAAAACTTTTTATATTCAACATGGTTAGCCAACTCATCCATGCAAAAATTAGATTTTTTGTGCCCGCTGTCAAAGCGAACTTTGTCGCCTGCTAAGCAGGCGCTTAAACCAATTTTAATTGTCGATTGCTGCATATAAACTCTACTAATAGATAAGATTACCAATTGGGTTCAGTAATTTACTAATACCTTTATTGAAGTGTAGGGCACTACTAACAACTGTAAAGCACAAGCACCCTTCAATCGTTTTTGGTGTGTGATTGTGACGACCATCTAACATCATAAAGTCACCCGGTACATAGTGTCCGTCTTCATCACTAAACTCCCCATCTAATAATAAAGTGAGCTCAAATCCAGTATGAGTGTGCTCAGGTATTTCACCACCCGCATCGATATGAAGCAGGCTTGCTCGTAATGGGCCATCTTCTAAATCAATACGTGATCGGGCAAGTTTACCTATTTGCATAAAATTGCTGTGGCCAATGCGTGTAAGTGCTCTAGGTAAAGTGTAGGTTTTATCTTTAACATCAACCGACACCTGTTCTTGCTCGTACACTTCATCAATTGATTCATCAGCGATGATGGCATCAAAAAGTGTTTTATCGAACATATCATCCAAGTCGGTAGATGATTCAGTAAATACATTGTCAGCGTTTTTTGCTTCAAGCGCGACGAGTTCTTTTTGACACACAGGGCACATTTCAACATGAATAGCGACTGCAACACTCAAAGTGGCAGGTAGATTACCTTCACTGAACTTGGCAAGTAATTCGTTGCTAGGATGGTGCTTAATCATGGTGATCTCCCATTTCATTGCGTAACTTCTGCAAGGCTAAGCGAAGACGAGATTTCACTGTGCCTACGGGAATATTTAAATGCTCAGCAAGCTGTTCTTGCGACATGTCTTGAAAGTACACCCCGCGCACAACTTCACGTTGCGCAAGGGGTAATTTATCAAGGTATTGTTTGATCTGTTTATCTTCTAAGTGGTCACTAAATTCGTGCTGGCCCGGCTCGGCTTCATCAATCAATGGCCAAATATCTTCACTAATGCACTCTTCTTTGCTGCTCTTCATTTTTCTAAGCATATCGAAAGATGCATTACGCATTACTGTGTATACCCAAGTTGTCGCTGCACCTTTTTCTTTATGGTAAAGGTGTGCTTTACGCCAAACTGAAGTGAGTGTTTCTTGAACTAATTCCATCGCTTGTGCTTCAGAACCGAACTGCTTTATTCCAAAACGTTTAATTTTTGGTGAGAAATATTGGAAAAGTATTGCAAACGCACGTTTATCACGGTGCTCAGCAACAGCAAATAAAGCATCAGCAAGCTCTTTGCTTGGAGTATCTGGCATGGCAGAGTATTGACCTGTGTTAGGTTTACAACCTGTTTGAAGTTGTTGACTTACCATCTTTATGTCATCCAATTATTGTCGTTAGAAGTAATACGGCAAAAAGTTGATGTTAGATCACATTAATCAGTAAATTCGTTGTTGATTAGAGTATGGAGGAAACTTAGCAAGTTTTCAAAGTTAGATTTATAAGCAAGTTGTTGTTTTTTAACTAACGATATAGGCAAAATTTCAAGCCAACGGGCAACAACCCAAGCAAGGTTATCGAATTGTGGGGCTTTGTATAGGCCTGCTAAATCCGGCTGATTTGCAAATACAGCACGAAGTGTGTCACTCAATAAAGTGTTTTCGTCATTAATTGGCGTGCTTACGTACCATGAAGGTGATGTAATTAGTTCGATGTCAGCATGGCGAAGTTGCTGCTTATCTTGAATAGCGTTGTGCATAGACACTGCATGCTCAGCATAAACATCAATTAATAATTGACCATTATCATCTTGATTGAAGTCGGTTATTTGCACTAAACAACCCATTTCTGGCAAGTTAAGATCTGTGTCGTGTTGGTAAGTGCACAGCACAAAACCTGTATTATCTTGCACAGCTTCTTTGACCATCGTTAAGTAACGCTGCTCAAAAATTCTTAGCTTGGTGAACCCTTCAGGTAAAATAAAAACCGGTAAAGGAAAAATCGCACGCTTCATAAAGTCTACTATTCTTAAACCACATGCCTTTAATTACGTGCGTTTTTAATCCGCCGATCAATATTTCATGAAATCTTAATATCTACTTTGTACTCTAGAAGTTGAACCATTGCGCAACGTTACGAAATAATTCGATTGATGCATACGCACTGAGTAAACTCAAAACCGGTGCAACCATAAGTAAAAATAAGCTGATTTCACTACTCATTGTCTTGTTTCCTTACTGCTTGTTTGTTGCTTTAGGAGCTTGAGCAATTTTTACTTCGTCTTCTTTCGAAGCAATTGCATCTTCACTCATGTAAGTATCTAGTAACTTTTGAGCATCAAACTCAATGCTGTTCATTACGCTTTCTTTCAACTCAATGCTTGCTTGTTGAACATAGCTTTTAACAGATTGTGTAATTGTGTTGCTGATATCTAATTCAAAGTCAGTAGCGCTTGCTTGAGTTGACCCTAATACAAGTAACGCAGCAGTAGTTAATTTAAGTGAGTTATTCATAGTGGTATTCCTTGTCTCTTTAAGTAATTAGTCGTAATTACTTAATCAAAGGTTGTGCCACCCTGAAAATATTTTTTAATCTATTGATTTTTAACGATTTAAAAATAAATTGAATTTTCAACCGCATTCAGGTTTGGTTAATAAAACCAACGAATTTAAATATTTTGACCAACATTTAGTGAAAAAACAAGCATTGCCAAATTCAGCGCACACTTGTACACTGAAACTGTTTTATTCACTCATTTTTAGTAGATAGATATGACACAACAACTCCCTTATTCACGCCAAGAAGAACAACTTAACGTGCTCACTCACGGTATGGGAGTCCTGTTTGCGGTATTTGTGCTGTGGGATTTAATTTCACAATCTAAAGTTGTGTCAGCTACGGTGAGTGCTATCGTGTATGGCTCAAGCCTACTGGTATTATTTTTAGCCTCGACCTTATATCACGCTAGTACCAGAGAGCGTATACGAGCCATTTATAAAAAATGTGACCACTGTGCGATTTACTTGCTTATTGCCGGAACCTACACGCCTTATTTGGTAATTTCGTTATCTGGGGCTTGGGCAATTGCTGCTTTAGTGTTTATTTGGTCTTTAGCGCTTGGTGGTGTTGCATATAAATTACTGGTCAAAAACACGAATAAAAAAGTCTCTCTCGCTACCTATTTATTAATGGGCTGGTTTGCATTAGCACTTGTTTATCCACTTTATTTGAACCTTGATTTAAGCGCTTTATGGTGGTTGCTAGCTGGCGGGATTGCGTACAGTTTAGGCACAGTGTTTTACAGCGCTAAAACCCGCCATTATAGCCATGCAATTTGGCACGTATTCGTGTTAGTTGGCTGTGTTTGTCATTACCTATCAATTAGCTTGTATGTTTATTAGTCCCACTGGTGCAGGCGCATATTAATTTTAGCCTTATTAAAGGTAACACCTTCACTGAGTAGTTTTTGGCGTTGCTCCAGATGCTTATTGCTGCCTTCAGGAAACGATATTTTACCCTGGCTATTAACTACCCGATGCCATGGAATGCTTGAGCCTTCGGGCATTACTTTTAATAACCTGCCCACTAACCTTGAGTTATTAGGGTATCCTGCAAGCTTTGCTACTTGCCCATAACTGGCAACTTTTCCCTCAGGAATGGCACAAATAATGGTATAAATTAAATCTTCTTTAGTTGCCTGCTGCACGACTCGACTCCAAATAGTGTTTACTGACCTCGCTAAAATCTTGCCAAATAGCTCTTGCAACAGGCCCATGATGAACCGAGTGCTGTCTAAATACACGAATTTCTGCGCCAAACTGGTGTTCACGGTCGACAATTTTAATTTGCTGCAATAAACCAGCGTCGATTTCGGCTTGGCAATGTTGCAAACTGATCATTGCCCAGCCCGCACCAGAAAGTAAAAACGACTTAACACTGGTTATATCGTCAATTTTCATTAATGCAGAGCCTAGCGTATAAGAAAGCCTATCACTGTCAAAACTTAAATCGCTTTCAAACATGGCCAAACACGGGTAATTTTGAATATCTGCAAAGCTGATTTCACGAGGCACCACATCAGGCGCACTGACAATACCTATATCAAATTTACCAATCGGTAAACTTTCAAGATCCCCTGTTGCATGAAACAAATCAAACCAAGGGCCAATTCCTAAATCAGCCTGATGACTATTAACCTGCTCAAGAGATACAAAACGCTTGCCTGAAGAAATACTAAACTCTGTACTAGCAAAACGTTTGAAGGTTTGGCTGATCACTTGGTTATAACTGTTTTGATGGCAAAGCTGCTCATAGCAAATTTTATAATTGGCTTCATTACCCAGTGCCAGTTCTTTAGCAAGTGAGCTTAACTCACTGTTTGCATTAAGTAATAAGCGGGCCTCACGATAAAAAATACGGCCTTTTTCTGTTAAGTGTAACCGATATTGACTGCGGTCTAGTAGCTCAAAACCTAGCTCTGATTCTAGCTTTTTGATTGCTAACGTGAGCGCGGGTTGAGTCTTATGCAATTTAAGTGCGGCTTGGCTCAAACTAGAGCTTTGCACAATAGCATCTAGAATGATTAATTGATTTAAATTCATTAATGGCAAACTATATAAATAAAATTTATGCTGTTTCTAAAATTTAATAATTTTTATTTTATATCTTTGCAGCGTATCCTGCAGCAAATTTATGCTTTCTTATCTATGGAGAAGACAATGAGATTGGCACCCGCCGTGTTAATGAGCAGCATGTTTCTGTTACTTGCGGCATGTTCAGAGCAAGCACAACAAAGTGAAGCAGAGCCGGTAGTTCGCCCTGTTAAACTTTTTAATATTGGCAATAATTCAGAGCAAAGCATTCGAAGCTTTCCTGCTGAAGTGGTTGCTAACCAAGGTTCTTATCTTGCCTTTCGTGTGAATGGTGAGTTACTTGAGTTCCCAGCTCTTGCGGGCCAACACGTTGAGAAAGACCAGCTTTTAGCCAAACTCGATCCTGAAGATTTTCAACTGCAATATGATGAGCGTAAAGCACGCTATGAACTTGCTGAGTCTCAACTTGAGCGTGTGCAAAAGCTATTTAATCGCTCTATTGCCAGCCAATCTGAGTTAGACCAAGCGCTTGCTAATAAACAGGTTGCTGAGTCAGCGCTTAAAATTGCCAAAACCAACCTAGATAATAGCGAATTACGCGCGCCGTTCGCCGGTACTGTGGCAAAAGTGTTTGTGAAAAACTTTGAAAACATTCAAGCAAAACAAAACATCCTTCGCCTTGAAACCCGCGACCTAATGGATGTGGTTATTCAAGTACCCGAAAAACTCATTGCACGCATCGATAAAGACGTTCACTACCAACCTGATGTTGTATTTGATGGTTACCCAAACAAGTCATATCAATTAACGGTCAAAGAGTTCGATACCCAAGCCGACCCAATTACTTTAACGTATAAAGTCGTGTTTTCTTTACCTGTGCCAGAAGATTTTAATCTACTTGCCGGTATGACTGGCCGCGTTGATATAGATTTAAGCAAAATCACCAGCTCACAGTCACCTTATACATTACTGCCTGTTGAGGCGGTATTCTCAGAGCCTACTGAATCTGAAAATAACAACAGCTATGTATGGCTTTATGACGAAAACACCGGTTTAGTGCACAAACAAGCTGTTGAAGTTGGCCAATTACATCGTGATGGTATCGAAGTACTCTCAGGGATTAAAGAAGGCCAAATCGTAGTAGCTGCTGGCGTGCACTTTTTAGAAGAGGGCATGAAAGTGCGTCCATGGCAAAAAGAGCGAGGCTTATAATGAGCTTTGCAGCACTCGCTATTGAAAGAAAAGTCATTAGCTGGATGTTCGCGCTGTTTTTACTGATTGGTGGAACGGTCGCTTACTTTGGCTTAGGACAACTAGAAGACCCTGAATTCACCCTAAAAAAAGCCATGGTGATCACCCTTTATCCGGGCGCGTCACCACAGCAGGTTGAAGAAGAAGTCACCTTCCCTATTGAAAATGCAATTCAACAACTACCGTATGTTGATTACGTAACCAGTATTTCATCACCGGGTAAATCGCAAATTACCGTCGAGATGAAAAGCAATTATCGTAAACAAGACTTACGCCAAATATGGGACGAACTGCGTCGTAAAATCAATGATCAGGCATCGTCGATGCCCTCTGGTGTTTATCCAAGCAAGATTATGGATGACTTTGGCGATGTATACGGGGTGATGTATGCAGTCACTGGCGATGGCTATTCTTACGATGAGCTTAAAGATTATGTTGATTACTTAAAACGTGAGCTTGTTTTGGTTGATGGCGTAAGTAAAGTAACCGTGGGTGGCGAGCAACAAGCACAAGTCATGGTTGAAATTTCAACCCGCAAACTTGCCCAGTTAGGTATTTCGCCTAATCGTATTTATCAGCTTTTACAAACTCAAAATAGCGTGTCGAACGCAGGGAAAGTGCGCGTTGGCGATGAATCAATTCGCTTACACCCAACCGGTGAATTTAAAGACGTAAAAGAGCTCGAAAACTTACTTATTTCTAAGCCAGGTGAAAATGAGCTTATTTACTTAGGTGATGTTGCTACCGTTTTTCGTGAGTATGCAGAAGTCCCTAACAATATTATTCGCTATAACCAGCAGCAAGCATTACTGGTTGGCGTGTCGTTTAGTACAGGCGTTAACGTTGTTGATGTAGGTGCAAATATTGATGCTCATTTAGCGTCACTTGAATATCAACGTCCCCATGGTATGGAAATAAATAGCGTTTATAACCAACCTGCTGAAGTTGAAAAGTCAGTAAGTGGCTTTATTATCAGCCTACTTGAAGCTGTTGCTATTGTTATTATTGTGCTTTTAGTCTTTATGGGCTTTAAAAGCGGTGTATTGATTGGTGTAATTCTCCTACTGACCGTTCTAGGTACCTTCATTTTCATGAAGTTGTTTGCCATTGATTTACAGCGAATTTCGCTTGGTGCCTTGATCATAGCCTTAGGGATGCTGGTTGATAATGCCATTGTAGTAACCGAAGGCATATTGATAAACCTCAAGCGCGGACAAACAAAACTGCAAGCAGCAACCAATATCGTTGAACAAACCAAGTGGCCGTTACTAGGCGCAACGGTGATAGCCGTTACGGCCTTTGCGCCAATTGGCTTGAGTTCAGATGCCAGTGGTGAATTTGCTGGCAGCTTGTTCTGGGTATTGTTTATTTCATTATTACTTAGCTGGATCACCGCCATTACCTTAACGCCATTCTTCGCTGATTTAATGTTTAAACAGGCAACGGAGAAACAACCGCATCACGATGAAGACCCTTATCAAGGGGTTATCTTTAATGTTTATAAAGGCGTGTTACATGCAGCAATGCGTTATCGTAAAACGACACTACTGCTAATGGTTATCATGCTTGTAAGCTCTGTGTTTGGCTTTAAATTTATCAAGCAGTCGTTCTTCCCTGCATCTAATACACCGATGTTTTACGTTGATTATTGGCATACACAAGGCGCTGATATTCATACCACAATGGATGGCGTCGCAAAGCTTGAAAAGTTCTTACAAGCAGACCCACTGGTTGAAGAGGTAACCACAACGGTTGGTCAAGGTGCACCGCGTTTTATGCTGACTTATGCACCTGAAAAATCATACCCAGCCTATGGGCAGTTGATTATTCGAGTAAAAGACCGCGAAGCTGTTACAACCATGATCAAAAAAGTACGCGATTACCAACACGAACATGTACTTGATGCTCAGCTTAAAGTTAAACGTATGGAAATTGGCCCATCAACAGATGCAAAAATTGAAGCGCGTTTTTCTGGTGCTGATCCTGTGGTACTTCGCCAATTAGCAAAAGAGGCAAAAGACATTCTGCATCAAGATGCGGGGGCATTTAATATTCGTGACGACTGGCGTGCTCGCTCGAAGTTAATTCGTCCGCAATTTAACGAGCAAAAAGCTCGTCGTTTGGGAATTGCCAAATCAGACCTTGATCAGCTGCTTCTAACTAGCTTATCAGGTAAACAAGTGGGTGTTTATAAAGACGGCACACAAATGCTGCCAATTATTGCTCGCTCGCCTGCTGAAGAGCGCTTAAACGTTGAAAGCCTGCGAGACTTACAAATTTACAGCCCAGTGTTAGGTGTGTTTGTACCGGTGACACAAGTAGTTGATGATTTTATTGTTGAATGGGAAGACAGCTTGATAATGCGACGTGACCGTAAGCGAACCATCACAGTAATGGCCGACCACGATGTTATTGGCGATGAAACACCTGCTAAACTCTTTGCCCGTGTACGAAAGAACATTGAGGCAATTGAGCTACCACATGGCTACGAATTACAGTGGGGCGGCGAATTTGAATCATCTAGCAAAGCACAAAAGGCGATTTTTGGTTCTTTACCACTCGGTTACTTAGCCATGTTCGCAATCACAGTGATGCTGTTTAACTCGGTTAAACAACCTTTAGTAATATGGGCGACGGTGCCATTGGCAATCATCGGTGTATCGGCAGGTTTATTACTAATGAATGCAGCATTTAGCTTTATGGCCCTGCTTGGCTTACTCAGCTTAAGTGGCATGCTCATCAAAAACGGCATTGTATTAGTTGATCAAATTAACCTTGAACTCGATAGCGGCAAAGACCCTTACAAAGCAGTGTTTGACTCTGGTGTAAGCCGTGTTCGCCCTGTAGCGATGGCCGCAATTACTACTATCTTAGGCATGATCCCACTGCTATTTGACGTGTTCTTCCAGTCAATGGCGGTAACCATTATGTTTGGTCTTGGTTTTGCGACAGTACTGACACTGATTGTTGTGCCTGTGCTTTATACCATGCTGTTTAAGATCAAAGTACCTAAACAGCGTCACGCTAATTAATACAGATTGACTCTCAACCAAAAGCCCTATCAGCAAACTGTTAGGGCTTTTTCTTTATTACCTTTATTTTAATAAACAAAAAGGGAGTAAAACCCGCCAAAGCCAGCAAATGAAAATAAGCAACACCAAAAATAAAAGCGCACTGGTTCTTGGTGCTTATAAATGGTGCTAATACTCCCTGCATAGCTTCGGCTACCTACACGAATTTTATTCGTTAGTAATCCCAACACCCCATAACCAACAAACAATAGAGTGCAATAAAGATAAATACATTCTGAAAACTAGCCATTGATAACCCTGTTTATTCGCCGTGCAAAATTGGTCAGCTATCAATTATGAACTTATTTATTATTCTCGGTAAAGTCGGATGCCGAGAGCTTGCCTGTGTCTAGCATAAATTTTTTTATTTAAGATGGGTGTCTAGTTAACGTTAGCAGGTAAGCTCCTAGCTTCCAAAAGGTTTGTTTAAAGTGGGTGTCTATTTAATGATTTTAAGGTGGGTGTCTATTTAACGAATAACTGTTCAACTTGTGTGCTAACCTATTGCTGCTGATTTAATACTTGAAGGATTAAGATGTTAAGAAAAGTGTTTTACTTTTTGATTGCAATACTCAGTGGTACTTTAAGTGCCAATGAAAATACATACTATCAGCATGAGTCTAATGTAGCTTTTCATGTTGCCGTTGAAAGTTTATCTGATGTTGTTTTAGCAATTGAAGAGCAAAATGGATTGATATTTAACTCAAGATGGATTTTTGGGGAAATCGGCACACCAATAGCAGATATTTGTGAAGGGCAACAATCAGCCGATTTAGAGCTCGAGTGTGACTCTGTTTCAAACCGCGCTGTTGAATCTCATTACGACCTTCCACAACACAGCCAGGTTGCTCTGTATTTTAGACCTAACTTGATTGTGAATGGACTCAAATTGATTGAAGCAAGCGTTAAAAACAATGAAGTAGCACTATTACTATTTGAAGATGACAATACAAAAGAGCTGTTCTTTGTAAACAAACATCAACTTAACGATATTATCGAGAAAAAACTCTCTAAAAAAGAATTTAAACCAGCAGGAGACCTTTTGGAAGATGATGCCATTTACCCGAATAAAGGCTAAGGTTGAAATCTGTATCATTTAGAACCCTGAAGCAAACCAGTAAAGACTAGCCAGGGCTCTAATGCACTAAGTTTACTTTTTCAGACTTAATGTGCCGGTGCGTTTAGTACTGCTACGCTTCGTTTGATTTGGTTTTGATGAGTGTGAATTGCCAGCCTTTGACCTTGATTGACCTTGCTTGGCATCACTGCGTGCTTTTTTTACGTATTTAGAAAAATCGCGCTTTTTTTCTTCTTCATTATGTGGCTTTTGCTTGGCACGGGCTTGGGTTGGCTGTTTGTTTTCATCAATTGAACGCTCTTGTGTTTTACCTGAGTCGGCAATTGAGTTATTGATCTCAGCCATTTCTTGTTCGGTTAAGTGGCGCCACTGCCCTACTTTTAACCCCTTTAGGGTCACGTTCATAATTCGTGTGCGCTTTAGAGTCACCACTTCATAGCCTAAATATTCACACATACGGCGTATTTGGCGGTTTAAGCCTTGTGTTAGCACTATAGTAAATTGCTGCGGGCCTGTTTGTTTAACCTTACACTTTTTAGTAACGGTATCGAGGATAGGAATGCCATTTGCCATCTTATTCACGAACTGGCGGTTTAGCGGCTTATCAACCGTTACTACGTATTCTTTTTCATGATTATTACCAGCACGAAGAATTTTATTAACGATGTCGCCTTCGTTGGTTAAGAAGATTAAGCCTTCTGATGGTCTATCTAAGCGTCCAATCGGGAAAATACGCTCTGGGTAATTAACTGCTTTAACAATATTGCTTTGGATTTTTCGCTCAGTCGTACAAGTAATACCAACAGGTTTGTTATAGGCAATATAAACCAGGTTAGGCTTTGCTTTTAAAGGTTTGCCATCTATAAGTACATCATCGGCGTCACTAACTTTTACGCCCATTTCAGGCAAGTTGCCGTTAACAGTAACACGACCTTCTTCAATATATTTATCTGCCTCACGGCGTGAACAAAAACCTGTTTCACTGATAAATTTATTTAATCGCTTTAACTCTGTCATGGCACACTTCTGTCTGGATTTTAAAGCCGCTAGTTTATACCAGAAGCCTTTACCAAGCTAGGTAGAATCTAGGCTCTTTCACTGCACTTTTAGTGTAGTGCTGCGTTTTTGGGCTTTTCGCTCAATAAACTATGTAGCGTATCAAAATCGAAGGCGTACTCAGTGCTTTTGCTGTTTTGCAGTAAGAAGGTTTCAAAGGGGATAACCGACCAATCTTGAATGTTTCTTAGCCAGCTGTAACTTTGAATATTGTGCTTTGTGATCACCCCAAGCTGAAACTTAATCGCATCGTGATTTTGCCAATAAGGGTTGCCATTATGATGATCGACCACGCTAATTAAAGCCCATGCACCCATCATAAAATGCCCGCCAACACTGGCTGTGAGTTTTTGTTGTTCTATTAAGTCTAAATTATCATCAAGCCAATCAATGCCACCTATGAAATAGGCTTTATCTTTTTTACCTTTTACTGCTTCTAGGGCACCTTGCGCCATCAAATCAGACGCACACCAAATCACATTCGTATCTGGGTATCGTTGTAATAATCGGCTCACTTTATTCTCGGCTTCGTGCTTATTCCAACTGGCGTACACAACTTGCTCAAGCTCAACATCTTGTTTTCGTAAATAATGAACAAGGCCGTCACTGCGGGTATCAGATTCAGTGCCATAATGACCATTAATCGCAACAAAGTGAGGCGTTTGCTTTGCATTTGTTGCCTCATCAAGTAAGGCTTTACCAAGTTGCTCACCCGCTTTGAAATTATCGTGGAATACTTCTCCTAGCCAATATTTAAAGCGCTGACGGGGTTTACCCACTTCGTCACGCTCTACGCCAACAATCGTTTCTTCAAGGGTAATAAATTGCACTTTATGTTGTTCAAGCAAGCTCATTGACTGCTCTGCGCCACCTGGGTAATTAATTAAAATGGCGTAATCAGGTTTGGGGTTATATTGCAGGTATTGTTTGAGTTCGGCTAATTGAATGTGGCGATTTCCACCGCCATAAATTGTTGTGAGGGAAACATTATTTTGCTTTGCAGCAACCTGCATCACACTAGTCACTTTTTGCCAAAATAAATCGCTTTTAACTGAAGGATTAACTAACAGCACAGAGAATTGCTCGCCAGCATGAAGTGGTGAACAGCAAAGCAATGTAAAAACCAACAAGCAAACTCGCATTACCACTCCGCTTTATTTTTCTTTGATTGTAGTATACGAGGAATTATCTAGACAATTTCCGCCAAATTAATTCACACGGACCATGTGTAAAGTACTGACTATACACTTTACAAAAAAACAATTGAAAAACAAGCACAACAGCAATAACAAACCAATACTCTAAGCGATCAAAATTAAGTGCTGCGGTTGGATATGCGACTTTAAAAAACAGAATAAAAATCACCGTTTGCATTAGATATAGCGTCAATGACATGCGTCCAGCCTGCTGTAGCAACAACCAGTTACTCGGGGTATTTTTAACTATTTTCACAATGACGTGGCAATAGCAAATGGCCATGGCTAGAGCTGCCAGCCAATTAATCGGTTCTACAATCGCGTACATAAATACGCTCTGATCCGAGTTTATCAGCAACCTCAGAGCCGTTAAACTTATTGCTATAGGAACAATCAACTTAAGCTGAGAGTGTGTTAAACCCTGAACAAATACCCTTTGTTTATATAAATAAACACCCACCAGCATTAACCCAGCAGCCATCCACATTGTGATCAGCGGCACTACAATAAGCATTATGATAAACATCAAAAAGTTACTGACGAATCCTGCAAAATAAGAAGAATAAGCCGCGTCATACGCCATTAAAAAGCTCTCAGAGCTTCTCGTTACAGGGCTAAACTCAGGCTCTATAAAGGCAAGTAAAAATGAAATGAAGGCACCAAGAAGTAAAAACAGCATGCCCATACGCAGTATTTTTTCATTATCTTGCTGACTAAATTTAAGCGTTAACCAGCCTGCACATGCATAAATAAACAAAATATCGCCAGCCCATAATAAAAATCCATGGGCAAGGCCTATACATGCCAAAACTTTTAGCCGTTTCTGTTGCTTCTCGACGCTTTGCCAAAGCTGCCATTGAATAACTAAAGACGCACCAAATAACAGACAAAAAAGGCTTCTAAAACGCCCATCAATAAACACTGTATTGATGGTATAAATGAGTGAATCTGAGAATGGTGGCGTAGCACTTGGCGTATAGTCATACTCAAACACTGCAAAGGTGTAGATGTTCATAAACATCAAACCGAGTACCGCAATACCCCGTAACACATCCATATTAAAATTGCGCATAAATCCCTTATAGGTTTTGTCTGCAGCTATCGCTCCAATTTACTGCATTTTCGTATATCTTGGGAAGATCAGCACTTTCAATACTTAAATAGGCAACAGCCTGTTCAAGCGCCCACCAGCTACCAGTTTCGTACGCTTTAACCGTTTCTAGTATGTAATAGAGAATATTTTTTTCTTGCATAAGGGCTGCATGAATATCGTCAGGAAACGGCAATCGATCCAATAGTTTTTCCATAGGCTGATCTAAGATGGCATCAAGTAATGAAAACAGCCCCGTTAAAAACGCCTCACCGGTTTGTTGCTTAGCGACACGCTGTGCAATGAGCTCACAAAATCGAGCTCTAACAACACAAAGCCGAGTAAGCTCAGCGGGTTTAGATTGGGCACTGTGGGCGGTAATAATTAAGCTTACAAACTTTTTCAGTCGTTCATGACCTAAATAGACAAGCGCTTGTTTTAATGAGCCAATTTTACTCTTGATAGGAAACACGCCGCTATTAATTAAGCGCAGCAACTTATAAGCAAGTGCTGTATCTAACGAAAACAAACCAGCAATCTCGCTGATGTTTGGATCTGGGCGCATGACTTCAGCATAAATTGATAATACCAGTGCGTAGTTGTAATCAATATCGCGATGCTGAATCATTTTGGGTTTTGCAAAGAAATAACCTTGGAAAAAATCAAAGCCCATTTTATAGGCTTTGTCGTAATCATCGGCTGTTTCAAGCTTTTCTGCCAAAAGCTTTATTTTTTTATGTTTTTTAAGTTTATTAACAACAGGGGCAATTTCTTCAAAGGGTGTTTGCTGAACATCAAATTTGATAAGACGAATGAGTTTTAAAAAGCGATCCCACTCAGGTTGGTAAACAAAATCATCCAGTGCCAACTTGTAGTTATTGTGAAAAAGCTCACGACAATATTCGTAGTTTTCGTCGGTAGGTTCCATAGTTTCGAGTAACTCGATCACCACATCTTGAGTTGGCAAAAACGCGCAAAGGTCCAGTTTCAAAGACTCTGGACCTATATTAATTAACGCTTTTTTGCCCGACGTAATATGACGGGTACCTAAATTGAGCTGGTTTTCCATAATGAGTCGAGCTGTTGCTGTACTCTCAGACACATCAGGAAAACTATTCTGTAAACTATCTCTAAATAGTAGCTCATAGGCGACAACTTGTTGACGACGATTAAAGACAGCTTGCCTAGCAACAAATACAGCCACTTTACCTACTTTTTATATTTTATCTCACACTAAGTAATTAATAGCTGAAATTGACAAAAAAGTCACTTAATTACCATGAATCACGCATTTTTTATTGATATAAGCCTGATAAATAGCCTTCTGCAACGGATTGCCACGTAAAACGGGCATTTTTAGCCTGTTCACATATTGCACACCATTGCTCTGGTTGTGATTTCTTAAGCTCAAGCGCATCGCTAAAACTAGTAACAAGTTCGTAGCTTTGTGATGCTAAACTCTCACCATGGAAACTAAAACCACTCACATGATGCTCTACCGTATCACGCAAACCGCCTACACCATGTACTAAACATGGCTGACCTGCTCGCATCGCTAACATCTGACTGATACCACATGGCTCAAACGAACTTGGCATTAAAAATAAATCGCCTAAGTGATACATGTATTCGCCAACAAAATGTGCGTACCCTTTTAAAAATAGCAGGTTTTCTTGACGAGCCATAACTGATGTCATAATTTGCTCAAGTTCAGCATCCCCTGAGCCTAAAATAATCATATAGCCGTTATGTTGTTTTAAGCGCTGACATAACTCATCTAACACCAGTCCTTTATCATAAGGCTGGCGAAGTAACAGTGCTTTTTGGTCCGTTAAACGACCCACACTGGTTACTAATGGCCCTGAAAACGGCTGAGTTTTAAATTTAAGTAAGCGTTGATGCGCGATGTAATAGCTTGAATCTAATACCGGGCTTTTTGCCATCCATTGAAATAACGCATTTTCGGCATGTTGATAAAGACTCGCTAAGCTAATGTCCTCAAGCTTCATTCCAGGATATTCGCAACCATTAAGAATGCCCACTACGCGGCCTTGTTCATAGGCAGCTTGCAAGTCAGCTTCAAGCCCTTCACCACCAAAAAAGCCCTTTTCAGCATCACTTGGACGCAGAACTTCTTGGCAATAGGTTGGCGAAACGAGGTGTACTTTATCAACCAGATTAATTGCTGTACGCATTGGATTAAAGCAATCAAAATAACGCGGATCGCATAATCGTTCGCCGTTATAGCCTAAGCTTGGGAACCAGGCTTCTAGACTTGAGCTATCTCCTTTAAAAGGACGTATCCCTTGCAGTGCAAGGTTATGAACTGTGTAAGCTAAAAATAAATGCGCTAGTTTTCTATAGCGGCTGTCTGTTTTAAGTAACAAAGCAACACAGGCACTATGCCAATCATGTAAGTGAACAACATCAGGAGTGCGGATCAGCCCTTGTAACAAAGCCTCACAAACCGCGACTGTTAAAAAGAGCAAATTTACTTGCATCGGTTGCAAACGGACGGCCTGGTTCATCATTACAATAAACAGCGCCGTTATGGCGGCTAAATTCCCAATGAGATATAAGCAGTTGCGTTACACCTTCATCACTGTTTGCAAGCTTCCACACATCCAGTTTTTGCATTTGACCTGCAAATGGTACATGCACTACACCTATGTGATGACGCTCTAAATAATCAAAGCCATAATCAGGGATCACCACATCAACACTAAGGCCTTTTTCTACTAACGCTTTAGGACAATCTCTAACAACATCCGCTACACCACCGACTTTTGCATTCGGTAATGCATCATTCTCTGCAGCTACCATCAATACATGCATGCTTTGCAGTACTCCATAAAACTGTTATACCAATCCGCACTACCACTTAATTAACGAATTGGTATTATTCAAATATAAATAAGGGAGGGACATGCCCTCCCTTTTTCATTTAGCGCGATTGCTTATGCAAGTCGTTTATTATCTTGCTCTTGTTGCTTTAACTTTTTTGCAAGTTCATTCAACATATCACGAGTTACCAATACAATCCCTTTTTTCGAGACTCTAAAGCCATTTTCTTTGTCGGCTTTGTGATCGTAACCAATTTCAAGCCCCGCGGGGATCTCACAATTGCGGTCAATAATAGCACGCCTAATTCGGCAGTTTCGCTGTATTTTCGCACCTGGTAAAATCACAGACTCTTGAATTTCACAAAATGAATGTACATACACATTCGAGAACAATAGTGATTTTCTCACTAACGATCCTGAGATAATACAGCCACCCGATACCGTTGAATCAACTGCCATACCACGTCTATCATCATCATCAAAAATGAACTTAGCAGGTGGTAATTGCTCTTGATATGTCCAGATTGGCCATTTTGGATCATAAAGGTCAAGCTGAGGCTCTGGCATTACCAGCTCCATGTTGGCTTCCCAGAACGAATCAAGGGTACCTACATCGCGCCAGTATGGCTGACCATCGGTGTTAGAGTCTCTAAACGGATAAGCAAACACGTTATGCTCTTCGATGATAGCAGGGATAATATCGTGACCGAAATCTCGGCCCGAGCCTTCCGTTTCAGCATCTTTTTTCAATTGTTCAAATAAGAATTCAGTATTGAAAATATAGTTACCCATTGATGCTAAGCAGGTGCCTGGCTTACCCGGCACAGAAGTTGGCGCAGCTGGTTTTTCATCAAAACGACGAACTCGATTACTTTCATCAACCGTCATTACACCAAATGTATCAGCAGCTTCCTCACAAGGTACTTCAATACAACATACTGTCATATCTGCACCTGTTTCAACGTGTTTTGCCAATAAACCGCCGTAATCCATACAGTAAACGTGGTCACCAGAGAGGATCATTACATACTTAGGCAGCTCATGACGGATAATATCCATATTCTGGAATACCGCATCGGCTGTGCCGCAGTACCATTCATCACCGTAACGCTGTGATGCTGGTAAGATCTCGACTGATTCGCCAAGTTCTTTCTTAAAGTGGCCCCATGCACGGTTTACGTGACGAATTAATGAGTGCGACTTATATTGAGTAGCAATACCAACACGACGAATACCTGAATTAATACAGTTCGACAGTGGAAAGTCGATAATTCGGTGTTTACCACCAAAATACACTGCTGGTTTAGCACGCCAGTCTGTTAATTCATGTAAACGTGAACCTCGCCCCCTGCTAGGATGAGGGCATACGTTTCTCTGGTTAAACTACTTATGTATCGATTTGCATAACTTGGCATAACTCTCTCCGTCTTAAGTTAGCTGCTTTTCTTCTGTGTGTTTTGCTGTGCACTAGAATCCAGTAATGGCTCCAAATGCCAGATGTCGTCACTGTATTGACTAATGGTTCTATCGCTCGAAAACATGCCACTGGCAGCAGTATTTAAAATACTCATTTTGGTCCAGTGAGCAGTGTCTAAGTAGGCTTGTTCAACTTGCTCTTGCGCTTCTACAAAGCTGGCAAAATCATGAGCGACTAACCATGGATCGTGCGGGCTCTTAATCGCCGCGATAATGTCGTCAAATAAATTAGGCTCAAACAAGTTAAAATGACCGCTCTCAAGTAATTGCATTACTTTATAGAGGCTGTCAGTTTGGTGAATAATCTGCTCAGGATTATAGTGCGCTTTGATATCATCAATTTGCTCTGCGCGAGCACCAAATAAGAAGAAGTTGTCAGCACCCACAGCATCACGAATTTCGATGTTAGCGCCATCTAACGTACCTATCGTCAATGCGCCGTTCATCATGAACTTCATGTTACCTGTGCCAGATGCCTCTTTACCTGCTGTAGAAATTTGCTCAGATAAGTCCGTCGCTGGGCAAATAGTCTCCATTGCTGTCACGTTGTAATTAGGTAAAAAAGCAACTCTTAAATACGGTTTAGCTAGCGGATCTTTGTTGATCACTTCTGCTACGTTATTAATTAATTTAATAATTTTCTTCGCCATGTAGTAACCTGGTGCGGCTTTACCGCCCAATAGCACACAACGAGGAACAATGTTTGCTGTATCGCCTTGGCGAATACGGTCGTAAAGGTGAATAACGTGCAGTACGTTTAATAGCTGACGCTTATATTCATGAATACGTTTAACTTGCACGTCAAACATCATTTCGGCATCAAACTCTACACCACAACGGTTTTTCACTAATTCAACAAGGCGTTGCTTATTGCTGTGTTTTACAGCTTGCCATTGCTTATGGAATTTAGGGTCGTCATATAAACGGCGTAACTGGCTAACTTTACTAAAGTCAGCAACCCATTCATCGCCAATATGTTGATTAAGCAGTTTAGCCAACTCAGGGTTACAGTGTGCTAACCAGCGACGTGGTGTTACACCATTGGTTTTGTTGTTGAATTTTTCAGGCCAAAGCTGATAAAACTCATTGAATAAGCCCGCTTTAAGAAGCTCAGTGTGAAGTGCAGCCACACCATTCACCGAATAACTACCCACAATCGCTAAATACGCCATGCGGATTTGTGGCTCAGGGCCTTCTTCGATAAGTGACAACGCACGTTGCTTTTCAACATCACCAGGCCAAGCTAACGCCACTTCAGCTAAGAAACGCGCATTGATTTCGTAGATAATCTCTAAGATACGCGGTAATAATCGGGCAAATAATGATACTGACCACTTCTCTAACGCTTCAGGAAGCAAAGTGTGGTTTGTATACGCCATAGTTTTAGTCGTGATAGACCAGGCTTCTTGCCAATCAAGCTCATACTCATCTACCAAAATTCGCATTAGCTCTGCTACTGCGATACTTGGGTGTGTATCGTTTAATTGAAAAACATGGTAATCGGCAAAGTCAGAGAAGTCTTCACCATGTTTGCTAACCCACGTATCAATGATGTCTTGTAAGCTCGCTGATGATAAGAAGTATTGCTGACGTAAACGCAGTTCTTTACCGTTCTCGCTGCTATCATTTGGGTAAAGTACCATGGTGATTTGTTCAGCTAAGTTTTTACGCGCAACGGCTTCTGAGTAACTACCTGCGTTGAATTCGCTCAAATCAAATTCGTCTGTGGCTTCTGACTTCCATAAACGTAGGGTATTGACAATATCGTTCTTGTAACCCGGAATTGGCACATCATAAGGCACAGCTAAGACATCGTGAGAATCTAACCATTGACGGTGCTCACGGCCATATTTATCAGTATAACTTTCAACATGACCAAAGAATTTTACGCGCTTTGATTGCTCAGGTGCACTCAACTCCCACGGGTGTCCTTCACGTAACCAGTTATCTGGTTGTTCAATCTGATGACCATTTTCAATAGCTTGATTAAACATGCCGTATTCATAACGAATACCATAACCAACCACAGGTAATGCAAGGCTTGCACAGCTATCTAAAAAACATGCAGCTAAGCGTCCTAAGCCACCATTACCAAGGCCTGCATCATGCTCAGCCTCAGCAACTTGCTCAAGTTCTGTGCAGTATTCTTGTAACGCTTTAGCGACTTGCTCATCTAAGTCTAAGTTTAAAATCGCATTACCAAGGGCACGGCCCATTAAAAACTCAAGTGATAAGTAAGCTGTTTTACGGCGTTTTTGTTCATGGATTTGTTGTTTTGTCACACGGCAACGAGCAACTAATCGGTCACGAATAGTTAATGCTAATGCATGGTATAAATACAGTTGTGATTTACCCACTTTGTCACGCCCAAGGGTGTAATAAAAATGGCGTGATAAATCATCGTCTAAGGTACTTTCATCAACTGTAGGCGCATCCTGCCAGCCCTTTACAATACATACTTGATCGGCATTTTTAGCCATGATTTAGATCCTCTGAATTGGCGGTAAAAACCCAGCTGCTCATTGCAGCAATCTGGTGTTCCTTATCAACAAATTGTGTTGACATTGGATGAATGCTGGTCAGTGCTAACTGCCACTTTCCTTTTTCTAAACTGGGAAGTTGGCAAGTTACCGGCTCTGCTCCTGCATTTAATATGATCAATAAAGCTTGATTTGTATGCTTGTCAGTCAGACTGTATATCAACACTTGGCGATCACCTTGATGCCAATCGTCTTGTTGCATATTGCTGCCTGATTCGGTGAACCACGCCACGTCATAACGCGGGTCATTATCGTGCACAAAAAAGCGATGTTTAAAAATACTGAACTGCTTACGAATTCGCAGTACGTCGTCAATGAATCGAGTTAGAGGATGACTGAATTGTGAGTCTTTCCATGCTAACCAGCTTGTGCGATTGTTTTGACAATAGGCGTTGTTGTTACCGCCTTGTGAGTGTGCCATTTCGCTTCCTAATGAAAGCATAGGCACGCCTTTAGAAAGTAACAAAGTTAGCAGCATATTTTTTTGTTGTTGTAAGCGTAATTTGCTCACTTGTGGGTCATTGGTAAAGCCTTCGACACCACAATTGAATGAATGATTACCACTGTGGCCATCACGATTTTGCTCACCATTGGCTTCGTTATGTTTATGCTCGTAGCTGACTAAGTCAGCAAGCGTGAAGCCATCATGACTGGTGATGAAATTAATACTATTAAGTGGCCCACGTAGGTTATGCTCAAACAAGTCGAACGAACCATGTAAGCGTTTTGCAAGTTCGCCAATTACGCCCTGCTCTTGTTTCCAAAAGCGTCTAATCGTATCGCGATATTTATCATTCCATTCACGCCAAGGCGCAGGAAAAGCCCCTAATTGGTAACCACCTGGGCCAATATCCCAAGGCTCTGCAATGAGTTTAACTTGGCTAAGTACGGGGTCTTGATTAATCGCTTGGAAAAACGCATGTGCCTGATTAAAGCCATTTGGGTTACGCGCTAAAATGGTTGCTAAGTCAAAACGAAAGCCATCGACACCCATCACTTCAACCCAATAACGCAAGCTATCAAGTACCAGCTGTAAAGAGCGTGGCGAATCAATATTTACCGTGTTACCACAGCCGGTATCATTAATATAATGCTGTGGCTTATCAGCAACGGTGCGGTAGTATCCTAAGTTGTCTAAGCCACGTAGCGATAAGATCGGTCCATCCGTGCCCGCCTCTGCTGTGTGGTTATAAACCACATCGAGTATCACTTCGATATCTGCTTTGTGAAGCGCCGCGACCATTTCTTGAAACTCACTAATATCATCATTAACGAGATACTCTTTATGCGGCGTAAAGAAGTTAAGCGTGTTGTAGCCCCAGTAATTTTGTAAGCCTTTGGCTGTTAAAAACTGCTCGCTGATAAAAGCATGAACTGGTAATAACTCTAAGCAAGTCACGCCAATAGTTCGTAGGTGTTCAATAAAGCTAGGGTGGCTTAAACCTAAGAACTTACCTTGTAACGATTTTGGAATTTCAGGGTGACGGCAAGTTGCACCAACCACATGACATTCATAAATAACCGTTTTTCCCCAGCAGTGATTCGGTTTTTTACCGCTGTAAGGTGCTAACTCACGGACTCGTGATTTTGGCATATCAATGGCATTGTTAACCTGACTTAACTTCCCTACAGGCATTTGCCCATAGTGACGTTCACTCCAAGTAAACTCACCATACAAGTCTCGGGCATACGGGTCTAACAGCAGTTTGTGATTATTAAAAAAGAGTCCTTTTTCGGGTGCGTACTCACCATCAGCGCGAAAACCATACAAGGCGCCACTTTTCAGAGGGCTCACTTTTAGTGTCCAGATACCACCTTCATTCATATGCATCGCTAAGGTGAGAATTTCTGAATGACCACTGCTATCAAATAAGCACAATGACATATGTTGTGCTTGTGGCGCGTACACAGCAAAGTTCACGCCATTACCGATAACAGACGCACCCAACGGCGAGCTCACACCGACTTCGAGTTCGACACTATGACTCATCCTTCACCTTCTTAAGGTAAATTGTCGCAAGACCAGGCAAAGACACGCTAATGCTTTGATTAAAGCCATGGCTTTCTTTCGCTTCGCTTACAATGATTTGCTCTGCATGATTAGTTGCTGCAACGCCAGAACCAAAATAGTCCGCCATATCTGTATTCAAAATAACTTGATAAGCACCTGCTTTTGGCACACCAATCACGTAGTCGTGATACACCTGCGGCGTTAAGTTACAGATCACCACCACAAAGTCTTCAGCTTTTTTTGCATAGCGAATAAAGCTAAACATACTTTGTTCAGCATTATTGCTATCGAGCCACGCAAAACCCGCAGGGCTGGTATCTTGCTCGTATAAAGCTGGCGTACTGGTGTAAACAGCATTTAAATCTTTAATCGTTTGCTGCATGCCACTGTGGCTAATATGTTCAAGTAGATGCCAATCAAGTGATTGATCGTGGTTCCACTCTTTGCGCTGGGCGATTTCTGCACCCATAAACAATAACTTTTTACCTGGATGCGCCCACATAAAGGCATAGTATGCACGTAAGTTTGCAAACTTTTGCCAGTCGTCCCCTGGCATTTTTTCAATTAATGAGCCTTTACCATGCACCACTTCATCGTGGCTAAGCGGTAAAATGTAGTTCTCACTGTAGGCGTAAACCATTGAAAACGTCATTTCATGGTGGTGATGCGAACGGTAAAGGGAATCGCGCTGCATATAATGCAAACTGTCATTCATCCAACCCATGTTCCACTTATAACCAAAACCTAAACCATCATGGTCAACTTGGCGCGTAACACCCGGCCATGCTGTGGACTCTTCAGCCACCATCATAATGCCTGGATTTTTCGCATAGCAGCGCATATTGACTTGTTTTAAACACTCAATGGCACCTAAGTTTTCTCGGCCACCGTACTGATTTGCAACCCATTGCCCTTCTTCACGGCTGTAATCTAAATAAAGCATTGAAGCAACCGCATCCACGCGTAAACCATCAATACCAAATTCATGCAGCCAGTACATTGCATTCGCAATTAAAAAGCTACGAACCTCTGCACGGTCATAATTGTAGATATAGGTATTCCAATCAGGGTGAAAGCCTTGTCTTACATCGGCATGTTCGTATAAGTGGGTACCATCAAAACGATGTAAACCATGTGGATCACTTGGGAAATGACCAGGTACCCAGTCAAGAATAAGGCCAATATCGGCTTCGTGACATTGCTCAACGAAGTAAACAAAATCTTCAAAGCTGCCATAGCGACTGGTCGGGGCAAATAATCCAACGGGTTGATATCCCCAAGAACCATCAAAAGGGTATTCACTAATTGGCATTAATTGCAGATGCGTAAAGCCGAGCTCTTTAGTGTAAGGAATAAGATTATCAGCAAGTTCACGCCATGTTAGATAGCGCTCACCGTCATCTCGTCTTTGCCAAGAACCCGCGTGCACTTCATAAATACTAACAGGCGCATCAACACTGTTTCGTTTCGCACGATTTGCTAACGCTTTTTCAGAAAGTTGAATTCCCGTTTTTAGCTTTTGCAGTACTGATGCCGTACCCGGTGCTTGCTGCATCTTAAACGCAAATGGGTCGGCTTTATCAAGCACTTCTCCGCTCACAGTGGTGATAGCAAATTTATAGCATTGATGCTCTTTAAGCCCTGGGATAAATAACTCCCATACCCCACTGGCAGGATGAAAACGCATAAAATGACGGTTACGCTGCCAATAGTTAAATTCACCAATAACAGATACACTACTGGCATTCGGCGCCCACACAGTAAAACGAACACCATCAACGCCTTGTTGAGTGACAAAATGCGCACCAAAATGCTGATAGGCATGCTCTAAACTGCCTTCATTAAACAGATACATTGCCTGTTCATCTAAGCTGCTTTCAAAGCTGTACTCATCATATTGTTGATGAGTAAATTCATTGCTATAGCTAACATCTAACTGGTAGTTCGGCTTAGCTTTTGATTTGATATTTGCGATAAATAAATGACTATCACCTTGTTGCTGCGCAACGATTTTTTCTGTGCCAAGCAGAATCGAAACACTGCTTGCGCCAGGCAAAAAGCAACGAATTTCATAGCTTGTAGGGCCACTTTTATGCGCTCCAAGAAAGCTGAAAGGATCTCTAAAACAACCACTGGCTAATGCATCGATTTGTTTTTGATAAATAACAGTTTGTGCACTTTGCTCTTGACGAACACGACTTCGCATTATTGATTCCTTATCGAAATTAAATTGGCTAAGAATGACTGTTGCGCTTCGATAATCTGCGCCGCAGGACGCGACAATAAACGCCGCCAATTTGGGTACTCTTTATCAGTGCCTGGGATATTTACAGGCAGTATTTGCTGATCTAAGTCATCTATCTGAATAGTAAATAGCTTTGCTGGTGCTGCCGCTAATGAAGATGCCAACGCTCCATAAACTGTAAAGGCATCTGTTTCTAACGATAAGTGCTGGTTTGACTCTCGTGCGATAAAATTAAGCATACGATGCTTTTCAATGTTTCTCGCATCGAATTGAGCCCGAGTTTGCTCATCATCAAGCAAACCATATTGTTGTTTAATCGTAATATCATGACCAATCCACCAGCCTTTGAATGGTGGTACGTCATGGTTGGCTATCATTAAAAGACTATGAGGAGCAAAATGCTCAGCCGCTAAAAACTCGCCTTGGTGATCTTTTTCAAAGTAAAACAACCCATTTGAATAGATTGCACTTGCTTTTAGTGCTTCACGTACTTCATTAGGTACAACACCTAAATCTTCGCCAATCACCACACATTGATTGAGGTGAGATTCAATCTTAAGAACTGCTAATAATTGCTCAAATGGGTAATAGACATAACAGCCATCTTGCTGGGTGTTATTTTCAAAACACCACCAAAGACGACGAATTGCCATTACATGGTCAATCCTAAGACCACCCACATCTTCCATATTGGCGCGGATAAGTGAGCGATAAAAAGCAAAGTTGTCTTTACTTAGCTTTTGTGGATTGAGTGCCGGCAAGCCCCAATTCTGACCATGTTCAGCCCAAGGATCTGGCGGAGCTCCAACATGTGCATTTTCGGCAAATAGCTCATTTTGGCTCTTGAACTCACTGCCATCACCTGCACAACCAACGGCTAAGTCATTAATAAGGCCAATTGCCATACCACTGTCACGGGCAGCTTGCTGGCAGATATTTAATTGAAGGTGAGCTTGCCATTGTAAATAACTAGCATAATCACGGTCCCCAACCAACATGGTCGACAAGCTGTGTATATGGGATTCACAAAAACGAGCGAACTGCTGTTTTCGCTGTGCTGAAGCAAACTCACAAAAATGCTGATACAAAAGACTAAACACTTGATATTTGAAATCACTAACCGAAGTGTAATCAATATAAGGCGCACTATTGTGGGGCTTAGCAGCCAATAGTTTATCAAGTGAACTGTTATTTTTGGCGTCTTCACATAATGACACAGCAATATACAGCGGGTTCAATAAGGCTCGGCTATTTGGACTGTAAGGACTTGCTCGCTCAGGGCTGTGCTCAAAGAGTAAATGCAGCGGGTTAAGTAACACATAATCCATGTTATGTGTTGCAGCTTCTGTAATTAGTTTTGCTAAATCAGCAAAGTCACCAATTCCGAGCCCCTCTTCATTGCATAAGCTATAAAGCTGAATCGATAAACCCAAACGCTTTTTATCATCAATAGAAAAGCACTCTTTTGGGGTAATCCATAACTGACTGTGGGATTGCTGATCTGCCACAGTAATGAGGGCATCATGATAACCAATTGGCATGTCAGGAACTGGCAAAGCAAGCTCAAGATAACGAATGCCGTTTAGACCATAATCACCAAGGACAGCTAAGCCCTGTAAGTTTTCACGCGTAAAGTGAATATCAAGCGAAGGCACGCTTAATGTACATGAACGTGATAATAAACGCTCATCAACGCGTACTTTCAGAATTGGGTGGTGTGCCTCAATAATACTTGTATGAGGCAACAAGTTCAGCCAAGTACCTGCATCTAATGCAAAATTAAGTTGTTTAATTGCATCTGCATCTTGGGTATCGATACCACAACAACTAAGTGCCTGCCTACGTGTACTTTCATCGAAAATGACATGTTCGCCAGTGTACTTAGTATATTCATAGCCTATGCCATGCAGGTAATATAACTGCGAAAGTGACTGCATTAAAACACCTAAGCGCGTTGGGTATTAACAATGCTGTTATCAGTACCAAAACCGTTTGGAATATAACCATCAGCTTGGTGATCGTTGTCCCATGTTTCGCCATTGATTAAGTAGCGGAAGTGAAATTCTTGATCAAGCGGTAAGCGCTGTTTGCATTTGAATACTTGTTCTTTTTTATTGAACTTCATTGGCACGGGTTGCCAATCTGTGAACTCTGCAACTAATTGTACGTCATCAGCGTCAGGGTGTTGGAATTCAAAGGTAACTTCTGTTTCGTCTTTAGTTTTAAAAAAACGTTTACTTAGCATAGTGGGCTCCAATTCAACCAATTGGTAAATTAATCCTTGCCACAGTACCGCATTGACGACTCATTCAGCGGAAGCTGTGCGTTCCAGGTCTCTAAACTTGCTTACTAAAACATCAAGTTCACTGTTAGTAAATCAAACCTATATTTACGCATTATGACAGTGCAACTGTTTGTTTTTCGCACCACCATAGTGCACAAAACATACAAAAACTACAATAATCATATTGCTATATTATTACGAGCAATAACTGAACCAAGTTGATAATAAAATATACTTTATTTTCAGTACCTTTTTTATCAACTCACATCGCAACTTATAAAAAAATAGATAACAATTTAGGTTGGGTAAAGTGAATAAAATTGAAGTGGAGAATTAGAGCAATCATACTAAAAGAAACACGACTTCGTTCGTCAAAAACACATTATCGATAATTTACAAAAACAAACTAAAGACATTTACATCACATAGCCTTGCCAAATAGATTAACGAACCCTATGAAAATAAAATATTTATTGTTCTGACTATTTATTAATTTTTTATCACACATTAAATTATAAAACACAACGCATATTTAGTTCTATAAACTAATCGTTAATTCAGCACTACCCAATTAACGTTTTTAAAAACTATCCCAGCGCATATGCAAACACAATAAGTAGAAAAGCGTAAATTTAAACAGGTTAGCCATCCACAAAAGCATTGACAGTGCAGCTTTCCAGCTGTTCTATCGCCACTTTTTCTGACATTGTAACTTGCTATTCAGAAATCTGATTCGAATAAAACTCGCAAGCCTTTTTGAAAAGTGGCATATAACATTTAAAAATTTACAGATGGGTGAAGAAATAATTAATTCAACACGTAAGAATTAGAAAGAATAAAACGTAGACAATGTAATTAATTTTTATTTAGCAGAACACTAACCATAGATATTATCAGTATGAAAATTTATAAGCGTTTTTGTCAATACTGGAGAAAAAGATTACTTAATGAATGGCAACAATGCAGTATAAAAGTAAGGTATTATAAAAATTATATAAGAAAAACATTTTAGAGCATTAACACTAATGACTATGAATTTTCACATTCTGTACTCATCCATGCCCAAAGTATGAGAAAGGTTTTGTCTAATCTAGATGCACACAATATACTCGTTGTATTAACTGGTGAGGTTTTATTGTAAAACAAAAACACCACAATGGTAGTAATGTATGGCCAATGCTCTTCGAACTTTATCAATAAGTATTATAACTTTAATAGCTTTTATATATGGCTTAAATATCTTCTTGACTAAACAAGTCAATGATCTGATGTACGCGCCAAAAGGCTTAGAACTTCATACTTTCTCAGGTACTGATGTTACTGTGGTAGCGGCACCTTGGTATAACCTTGTATTAAGTGGCCAGCATTTAATCTACGACAATAACATTTCTTATATTGTTATAAACACAACAACTGAGTCAGTCGTCACCGCGATGACTTCAGAACTTATACTCACTACATTATTCTCACCAGTCAACATTATCATTTTAATCTTGTTAGCATTAGCAGTTAGTTGGTTAGTTAACTTAAGATTCCAAAACAACCATGAGAAATACGCAATCAAAATGCTTAATACTAAGGCAATTGAATTACTCAATAGCCTAAACTTAGCCAGTGAGTCAGGTCTAAATAAGCATACGCAACTCGAACAATTACAGACAAACTTTCAATCACTTACAACTCATATAACTAATTACACACGTGAATCTGAAGTCAGTATTTATCAAGATAAATTAACTCACTTAATTGACCGACATGCCTATATAGAACATCTAGCCAAACAATTGAGACTTGCTGAGATGGATAAATTCAGCTGTGCTTTACTATTTATAGATTTAGATGGGTTCAAACAGGTGAATGACTCTTTTGGTCACAGTTTTGGTGACGATGTGTTAATTCAAGTAGCAACACGCTTAAGCAGTGTTTTACGACACCATAAGATCAGTAACATTTCCCCCATTAGCCAATTAGAGCAAAATCTAGCACGTCTTGGTGGAGATGAGTTTTCTATTTTCATTAACTTAAAAGACGATAAAGAGACAGCATTAGAAGTCGCACAAAATGTATTACACGAAATTGAACGAGACTTTGTATTAGGGAATAAGTTAATAAAAATTAGCGCCAGCATAGGTATTGCTGTTTACCCTGATAGCGCATCCACTCCACAAGCATTACTGCAAATGGCTGATGTAGCAATGTATCGAGCAAAAACAGATGGACGTGGAATTTTTAAAGTGTATTCACCCGAAATGGGCAAAAAAATTCGCCGCTACCATTACTTGCTAGAAGAAATGCGTCTTGCTATTGCTAGCAGCAGTTTTCATTTGTCTTTTCAACCTATTGTACATGTAGATGACTGCGCCATTGACTATTTTGAAGCATTGGTACGTTGGGATCACCCTGTTGAAGGCTCTATTACGCCTGACGAGTTTATCCCCATTGCTGAAGAGTCTAACCTGATATTAGAACTTGGTGATTGGATAATGTTGGAATCATGCCGGCAAATGTCAGCTTGGTACAATGCAGGGATGAAAAAAGTGTCTATTTCTGTGAATATATCTGGCGTGCAGTTAAAGCATTACGATATTTATGAGTGGGTCATGGAAAAGCTTGCTAAAACGGGGCTGCCTGCAAAAGCTCTAATGCTTGAAATTACCGAATCAACGTTAATCAAAGCAAGTAATAAAATCATTCAATCATTAGAAAAGCTTCGAGGTGAAGGGATCACTATAGCAATCGATGATTTTGGCACAGGTTTTAGCTCGCTAAGCACCCTTGCCGACTTACCTATCGATGTGATCAAACTTGATAAGTTGTTTGTGGCACAGGCTAACGATAATCTTAAATATAATGAAATCATGCACTCCGTCAGTGAACTTGGACGTAAACTCGGATTAAAAGTGGTGGCTGAAGGAGTAGAAGAACTCGCCCAATTCGAGCTTGTAAAATCGATGGGCATTAACAGTGTTCAAGGCTACCTAGTCAGCCACCCTGAATCGTCTGTTAATGTTGGGCATAAAGTGTTGCAAGATAACATTAACTTTATGTCTGTCACTGGAACAGGGGTTTGGAATATACAGCAACCGCTTTAGTAAGTTATACTGAACAAATTATTCAAAGCCATTCCCTTGTTAATGTTAAAAAAAGCTTACTTACGGTTTTTATCTTGTCAGTCACCATTATTGGATTACTGGTTGGCTCTTCTATTTATACCCTTTACAGTAAAAAACGCTTAACGGTAGACCCAAAACTTAGAGAAATCTCAGGGATTGAATTTGATAAATTTAATCGACTTTGGGCTATTAACGACAGTGGTGACGAGCCAAAACTGTATCACCTTAATGAAGATGGCTCTATAGCGAAAGAAATTTTAGTTACCAATGCTAAAAACATTGACTGGGAAGACATGACACAAAACAAATTTGGTCACTTTTTCTTGGGCGACTTTGGCAATAATAAAAACGACAGAAAATGGTTAACTATTTATAAAATCGAAAACCCAATTGATATTAAGGGCGACACAACAGAAGCAGAGATAATCAAGTTTACTTATCCTGAAATGGACGGCAGCCCAATCCAACCAGAACAACGTAACTTTGATTTGGAGGCCTTTGTAGCGCTTGGCCGACATCTCTATTTATTTACCAAAAATCGTACTGAACCATTTGATGGCATTACAAAAGTATATAAAGTCGGCGATCATGCAGCGAACTTTGATGCACAATTAATAGATTCGTTTCAAACTTGCACCACAATGGAAAAACTTTGTTGGATCACTTCTGCGGCTCTAAGCCCTGATAGAACCAAGTTAGTTCTACTTGATTCCACCAGCATTTGGTTATTTGAGAACTTTCAGGGTGATAAGTTTTTTTCCGGTGATGTATCGCGTATTGATCTTGGGATCGTAACGCAAAAAGAAGCCATCACTTTTTACGATGACAACACGATTGTCTTTACAGACGAAGAATTTAAAGGCATTGGTGGTAACGCCTATGTCATAAAGCTCGATGAAGTAGAAAAGAAAGTCATTCGCAAAGCGCCCAAAACAAATCAATGACTAAGTGCGTTATTTAGAGAGCGCTTTTTCGATATCTACACCTAAAATCAGCACTCCCATGTGCTGATTTTTCTGATCAAAGATAGGCACGCTAAACTGCACCTGAAAGTGTTTGGTCGACTCATCAAATTCCACTGTATCAATGTAATAGTCATCATCTTGCTGATACATATTTAAAAATTTAGCTTCATCACCCTGCCAATAATCAGTTGTCACTTCACTGATAATGACATTTTTACCTTGTTTATCAGTGACGATTATTTCTGTAATAACACCTTGCATCTGCCGTTGCCATACTTGTAAGAATTGTGAACCTTCAAGTTTTAAGTAGCGCTCTGTCAATATAGGTGCATTGTCACGAACTTGTTGCGCCCACTGATTATCAAGCTGCTCAAGGTCTTGCTGTGCTAGCGGTTGCCGATTACTTTTAGTAACGGCTTGTTGCACCTGTTCTGAATTAGCTAATTGTTGTATTTTTTCTAAAAGCTCTTGTACTAAAGTTAGTTTTTCAATTTTTGACAACACAAAAGGACTTTGTGAACAGCTACTTATATAACTGTTAAAGGCATTTAAAAAGTCAGGGAATTCCTTGAGTGTTTTATTTGCTGCAAATAAACCCAAAGGCACATAACGGTAGAATGTTTGTGTATATTCATCAGGTTTTATTTGTAGCTGCACAGCATTGAACTCAAACTCTTCTAAATCAAGCAAGATTCTATCTACCCGCTGTTTTTTGAACACTTTGATAAGCTCTTGCGTGGTGTTAACTTCGACTTCAATTTTACGATTTGTTAATTGATACCAATCAGCCTGATGGCTCCCTCTTACGACACCATAACGAAGATCATGTTCAACAATTGAAGTTGAATCTGCATGGGTAAACCAGTACCAGTTTTCTAAAAACATAGGGGCAGAAAGTTCACCATACTCTTGCATTTGCGATAACAGATTTGCGGTAAAGTAACCATCAAGCCGATTTAATTGCACCTCTCTTTTGCCCTTAACCAAGGTAGTTTCTGTAACTTAAATGGCACATTAATTTGCTTAAAAATACATTCAACATGCGTAATTGCATTATGTGGTGCGTTAATTGGCAGGTTAGTACCTAACTGAAAAGGCTGAGCTACAGTGAGTGACAGCAATAATGAAGCAAGCATCAATACAAGCCTAAATAACTAAAGAGTAACAGTTATTATAGACAAAAGAAGCGGTTTTACCTGATTAAGGGTTAACGCTTAAACTTCGTCTCTAAAATCACAGACGACGTTGTTCGCTCTACACCATCTAAGTTACCAATGTCATCTAATAGGTGACTTAACTTTTCAAGGTTTTGTGCTTGAACAACAGCAATCAAATCAAATTCACCACTAATTGCGTATAGCTGTGAAATAGCATCAATTTGCTTTAGTTCAAGATTCGTTTTGGTGGTCAGTTTTTGCTTCACTTTAATCGAAACATGGGCCGATACCATTTGGCTCAAATAGGCATCACCATAGTCTACGCTGTAGCCTTTGATCACACCTGTTTCTTCTAATTTTAACATTCGGCTTTGAACAGTTGAGCGCGATAAATTTAGCGCTCTCGCTAGGTCAGAAATACTTGCACGCGCGTTGGTTCTTAAGATAGCTAATAGTTTTTCATCTTGTGAAGTTATCACTTTGACTACTCTTTTCGTTAATTTGCTTTTTATTTTAGTCATTTTTCACAAAATAGCACTGCAAATTTAAGTTCCTAACCCAGATAATAAGAAAAATAGATAAGAAAAATAATCTCATCGTGCTTAATTAGGCAGAAACGGCTTAACTGACCTATTTTTTGCAATTTAACTTTTTTCATACTAAGCCAGATTTAGGTGCAACAAATGCAAGTAACAAGAGAACTTTTTAACGACGTAATGGTACCAAACTACAACCCATCAGAAGTGATTCCTGTTCGCGGTGAAGGCTCACGTGTTTGGGATCAAAACGGTAAAGAATTTATCGATTTTGCAGGTGGTATTGCCGTTAACTGTCTAGGCCATTGTCACCCAGCGCTTGTCAATGCACTAAAAGAGCAAGGCGAAAAAATTTGGCACTTATCAAACGTAATGACAAACGAGCCTGCACTTCGCCTAGCTAAAAAGTTAACTGACGCTACATTTGCAGATAAAGTATATTTTGCAAACTCAGGTGCAGAAGCTAACGAAGCGGCATTAAAATTAGCGCGTCGTTGGGCATTAGACGTACACGGTGAACAAAAGAACCAAATCATCGCGTTCAACAAAGGTTTCCATGGCCGTACATTTTTCACTGTTACTGTAGGTGGTCAAGCTGCTTACTCAAATGGTTTCGGTCCTAAGCCTGCCGCCGTTGATCACTGTGACTATAACGATTTAGCTGCTTTTGAAGCGCTTATCAGTGACAACACATGTGCAGTAATGATGGAGCCACTACAAGGTGAAGGCGGTATCATTTCGCCAACGAGCGATTTTATCAAAGGTGTACGCGCGTTATGTGACAAACACAATGCTTTACTTATTTTTGATGAAGTACAAACAGGTGTTGGCCGTACAGGTGATTTATACGCATACCAAGGTTTAGATGTAACACCAGATATTCTTACTACAGCAAAAGCGTTAGGTGGTGGTTTCCCAATTGGTGCGATGATCACAACAGCTAGCATTGCAGAGCATTTAAAAGTAGGCACACATGGTTCTACTTACGGCGGTAACCCACTTGCATGTGCTGTAGCAGAAGCGGCATTTGATACTGTGAATAGTGAAGAAGTACTCGCTGGTGTTAAAGAGCGTGAACAGCTTTTACGCGATGGCTTTGCAGCAATTAACGAAAAATACGACGTATTTAGTGAAGTTCGTGGTAAAGGTCTATTATTAGGTGCGGTTCTTAACAGCAAATTCGAAGGCCGTGCACGTGATTTCCTAGTAGCAAGCACTAAACACGGTTTAATGAGCCTTGTTGCTGGTACAAACGTTGTTCGCTTTACGCCATCTTTAGTTATTCCATTAGAGGATATCAAAGAAGGTTTAGCTCGCTTTGAAAAAGCGGTTGCAGACGTTGTAAACGGTTAATCCTAGTTGGCGCATGCTTTAAGCATGCGCCATTGGAGTGCACTTAATGCAAGTATTACGTCCTATAACAGCAAATGATTTTGCTGCGTTAAAACAAATTGCTGTTGAATCTGGTCATGGCTTTACCTCTTTACCGGTTGACGACAATTTACTACAAGAAAAAATTGAACGCGCTGAACGCAGTTTTGCAAAAGATATTAATAAACCACAAGACGAAACCTATTTATTTGTATTAGAAGACAGTAAAACGGGTGACGTTATCGGCACAACGGCTATCGAAGCTGCTGTAGGAATGTCGGTTCCTTTGTATCATTACCACCTTGGTAAAACTGTTCACCATTCACCTACTCTCAACGTATATAACACTGTTGATATTCTCAGCATGTGTAATGACTATACGGGTTGCTCTGAAATTTGTACCTTGTTCTTGCGCGAACAAAACCGCAAAGGCTTAACGGGTCGCTTTTTATCACGTTCTCGCTTTTTATTTATGGCTCAACACAGTGAACGCTTTGCTGACACCATTATCGCAGAAATGCGTGGTGTCAGTGATGAAGGCGGTCATTCACCTTTTTGGCAATGGTTACAAGAACACTTTTTTAGCATTGAATTCCCTCAGGCTGATCACTTAGTGGGTTTAGGCGATAAAGTATTTATCAGCGAGTTAATGCCTAAGTATCCTATTTATGCCAACTTACTGAGCAAAAAAGCCCAAGCTGTGATTGGTAAGGTTCATGAAAAAACCAAGCCTGCGCTTAAACTCCTTGAAAAAGAAGGGTTTGAACACCGTGGTTATGTCGACCTATTCGATGCAGGGCCAACTGTGGAAGCAAAGCTTGGCAATATCCGCAGTGTTCGTGAGTCACAAGTGTGCCCTATCAGCATTGGTGAGCTTGCGCATATCAATGAGCAAAGCTCAGATACATTAGCTATTTGCAACCAAGGCGTGAATGACTTTAGAGCCACATTCACCAAACATGCTCATTATAACCACGCTAAGCACACATTAATCGTCAGCCAAGAAGTGGCAGATGCACTTAAATTAAAACAAGGGGATGCAGCACGGTTCTTCCGTTTGTAACCACTTAAGGAGTTTAAAATGAGTGTAACAACTCAACTTATTGCTAACCAATGGCAAGCAGGCCTTGGTCATGATTTTAGTTCTATCAACCCAAGTAATGGCGAGGTTGTTTGGCAAGGTAAAACAGCCACTGCTGAACAAGTCGCTGATGCAATCAAAGCAGCTCGCAGTGCTCAGCTTGGCTGGGCTGATATGGCCCTTGAAGAGCGTATTGTTATTCTTGAAAACTTTGCAGCAGAGCTTAAAGAGCACAGCGAAGAGTTTGCAACAATTATCGCCCGTGAAACAGGTAAACCACTTTGGGAAACACGTACCGAAGTAGGCGCAATGACGGGTAAAATCGCCATTTCAATCAGAGCTTATCACGAACGTACGGGTACCACAGAAAACCCAATGCCGGGTGCAAAAGCGTTTATTCGTCACAAGCCACATGGCGTTGTAGCCGTATTTGGTCCTTATAACTTCCCGGGTCACTTACCAAATGGGCATATTGTGCCAGCTATTTTAGCGGGTAATACAGTTGTATTTAAACCATCAGAACTAACGCCTCATGTTGCTGAGTTTACCTTAAAACTTTGGCTAAAAGCAGGCTTACCTGCTGGTGTCATCAACCTTGTTCAAGGTGAAGTAGAAACAGGTATTGCGCTTGCTTCTCATCAAGATATTGATGGCTTATTCTTTACGGGTAGCTCAAATACAGGCCACTTGTTGCATAAGCAATTTGCAGGTCACCCAGGTAAAATTTTAGCGCTGGAAATGGGTGGTAATAACCCACTGATCGTAAAAGATGTCGCTGATGTAAGTGCGGCTGTTCACGACATTATCCAGTCTGGTTTCATTACGTCTGGCCAACGTTGTACGTGTTCTCGTCGTTTATTCATTGAGAACTCGGCAAATGGTGATGCAATTTTAGAAAAATTAATTGCTGCAACAAAACAAATTAAAGTCGCCGACAGCTTCAGCGAAGATCAACCGTTCATGGGGGCAATGATCAGCGAAAAAGCAGCGCTAGGTATGGTTGCAGCTCAGCAGCAGTTACTTGATATGGGAGCAACCTCTCTTGTTGAACTTAAGCATCTTGAACCGGGTACTGGTTTTGTAAGCCCAGGTATTATTGATGTAACCGCTGTTAAAGATATGCCTGATGAAGAGCACTTTGGTCCTCTTATCAAGGTTTACCGCTACACAGATTTCGATAGCGCGATTAATGAAGCAAATAACACCTCATTTGGATTATCTGCTGGTTTACTAAGTGATGATAGCAATGACTACCACCATTTCTTAAAGCGTATTCGTGCCGGTATCGTTAACTGGAACCGACCAATTACAGGCGCATCAAGCGCTGCACCATTTGGTGGTATTGGTGCCAGTGGTAACCACAGAGCAAGCGCTTATTATGCTGCTGACTACTGTGCATACCCTGTTGCTTCTGTTGAAGCCGAAAAAGTTAACTTACCACAGACCCTTGCGCCGGGCTTAATTATTGAATAATTGTTTGGCGGCCTCGCCGCCTTAATTGAAGGAATTAAACATGCACACAGATGTAAACGCCCTATTTGAAAACCTATGGGATAACTATTTATCAGTTACGCCATCGGCGGTAAAAGTACATGAGTTACTTGGCTCTACACAAAAAGATGACGTGATCAACGATCACATCGCTTTACGTACTTTTAACCATAAGAAAATCGGTTTAGAAAAACTAGCTGCACACTTTTTAGCAGTTGGTTACAAAGAATGCGGCGAGTACCACTTCGAAGCGAAAAAACTATACGCTAAGCACTTCGAACACTCAGATCCTAAGCAACCTAAAGTTTTCATTTCTGAATTACTTGTTGAGCAATGCTCAGAAGAATTACAAGCTATCGTTAATGACATGGTTGAACCGATTGACGAAGACGCTGTAACAGCGGATAATTTCCTCTATTCAGGTACGCACTGGCAAGTAAGCTCAGACACCTACAAAAAGCTGCTAGCAGAAAGCGAATACGCAGCATGGATGTCTGCATGGGGTTACCGTGCTAATCACTTTACCGTGAGCATCAATGAATTAGCAAAATTCGATGATATCGAAAGTGTAAACCAAGCACTTAAAGATGCGGGTTTTGCGCTAAATACATCTGGCGGCGAAATCAAAGGTTCACCAGAAGTATTACTTGAGCAATCTTCAACTCTTGCTGATGACAGCGAAGTTGAATTTAGCGATGGTGTTGTTGCTGTACCGAGTTGTTTTTATGAATTCGCTCTGCGTTATGCAAAACCAGATGGCGAGCTTTACACAGGCTTTGTAGCAGCATCTGCAGACAAAATTTTTGAGAGCACCAATGCTCGATAAGTAACGGCTTGTTAGCTAAACCTATAATTAAAAAATCCCCTTTTTGGGGATTTTTCGTTTAATAAAATCTGTTTCTCTAGAGTATCAAAAATTCAAATCGATATAATCAATTAAAAATCAAAAGGTTAAAAATATATTTCTGTTTTTGAAATTTTTTATTGCGCAAATAAAAAAGCAGATCTATTATCTCGCCGCTTCTTGATGATAGCCAATCCGAGTACATTACAAACACTGTTTGTAGCAAGGCGATAGAGCAACTATCCAAGAGTGTATTTGATTGCACAGAACATACTGTGCGCTTAATAACACTCAACTGACTCGGACTTCCATTTTTCCCGAGCAGTTGCTTAATTGCCGGAGAGTAAAATGGCTATTTCAACACTTACACAAGATTTAACAATCAAAGTACCTGCAGCGTCGGTTGCTGCAAACGAACCAGTCGCACAACCATCAAACCTATTTATTGAGCAACTTGTTGCACAACATGGCGCGCCATTAATGGTGCTAGATTGTGAATCTGTTCGTCACCAATACCGTGCATTAAGCCATGCTTTACCTGGCGTTGTTTTACACTTTGCGTTAAAGCCACTTCCTCATCCTGCGGTTGTTCGTACGCTTTTAGAAGAAGGTGCCAGCTTTGATTTAGCAACCAGTGGTGAAATTGACTTAGTCGCTAGCCAAGGCGTACCAAGTGATCGTACGATTCACACACACCCTATCAAACGTGATCGTGATATCCGTGATGCTCTTGAATACGGTTGTAATGTGTTTGTGGTTGATAACATCAATGAATTAGAAAAGTTCATTGCATACAAAGACCACGTTGAGTTACTTGTTCGCTTAAGTTTTCGTAATGCGGAGGCATTCGCTGATTTATCGAAAAAATTTGGTTGTAGCCCAGCAATGGCCATAGAAATCATTAGCTATGCGCAACAATTAGGTATTCGTATCAAAGGGTTATCGTTCCATGTTGGTTCGCAAACAGCAAGCCCAGCTAAATATGTCACTGCCATTGCTGCGTGTAATCAAGTGATTAACGATGTAGCCGCATTAGGATTACCTGCGCTTAGTACGCTTGATATCGGCGGTGGTTTCCCAGTGCCGTACAACAAAGATGTGCTGCGAATTGAGGAGTTTTGTGCGCCAATCAATGATGCCTTAGCACAGTTACCAGAGACAGTTCGTGTAATTGCTGAACCAGGTCGCTTTATAGTTGCTAGTGCTGTTACCAGTGTTGCATCGGTAATGGGTCAAGCCGAACGTGATGGCAAGCCATGGTACTACTTAGATGATGGAATTTACGGCTCATTCAGTGGTTTATTGTTCGATGAAGCCTCGTACCCTATCGACTCGTTAAAGCAATCAAATGAACGTGTTGAGTCAGTATTAGCAGGCCCAACCTGCGATAGCATCGACGTAGTGAGTGAGTCAATTATGCTACCAAAATTAAACAATGGTGATTTAATCATCGGCCGTATGATGGGTGCTTACACATTAGCAACCGCAACAGACTTTAACTTCTTTAAACGTGCTGAAGTTATTGTACTGAATGATGGTGTGCAGGTTGATGCACTCACCGGTTAATCGTTTCCTCGACTAAAAGCATGTAAGGCAACATGCTTTAACTCTTAAAATGCAGCTGCTCATTCCAGCTGCATTTTTTTGTGTCTAAAGAAACAGTGGTTTGTAGTCGTTTTCTAATTGCTCAAACGACAAGTTGCCAATAAAACGGCCAAAGCTGAGCCAAGTTGCTAGGCCTCGTAAGTCTTTAAAGTGTGGCGGAATAAATTTAGGGTCTTCAATTACACCTAAATCATGTAATTGCGATATCAGTCTAAAATCATCAATTGAGATTTTACCGACTAATAATAAGTGCAATTGATCTATTCGACCTAGCTGAATAGCAACCCGAATAAGGTTATACACTAACACAAAGCCTTTGATGTAAGCGATATCTTTGGTAAAAGGTAAGCCTGTTGCTGTACTGCCTCTAAACACCCGTTGAGTAAGTGTATAACTGTCGTCTTTACTCAAACCTTGCGCTACATAGTCACGATAAATATCAACAAACTCCGCGCCATCAATAACCTTAGTGATACCTTGAATACGGTTCACTAACTTTGCTAAACGTCGTGGCGTCGACTTTAAGGTAATAATTTCGGTCAATACCGCAAGGCCTTCTTGGGTAACTGTAGAGCTCGGTGTGCCTTTACTTAAACAAGTTAAATATGGCTGAGCTAGACCATTTTGCGTGGTTCCGACATGGATCCAGCCTTCATGCACCTCAAGAATATCTAGCTCTCTTTGAGAGAATTTAACATCTTGATTAAGTTTAATATTATTTGCACCTGCCGCGGCGTCACTCACAATACCGTCGCTCAGAATAACCTCAACATCGATGCCCGGCATCGTTTGAGCCACTTGTGATGCTAAAATTTTAACCGCGTCTTCTGCATCTATATTTTTTGGATCATCAGGTAAAATATCGGCATCAAGCATACTCTTTAAAGGCTGCTCAAGCATGGTTGCAAGCTCAGAAAGTGAAGGCTCTCCAGCATGGAATAAATCTTTGGGGTGACCGAACAACTCAACAGACAAATCATGAAATTCAGGGGTACCGCGATATTCAATCATACTGAGTACGGTTTTATATTCAGTACACATTTTGCTCATGTATTGCGCAATCGGGTTTAACTGCCCTAGCTGGCTGATGATATCGCGATTTAAATCAGAGAACGCACGACGTAACTCACTTGGTACAAACCCAAGGTCACGCTGTTGGTAATAGGCTTGATCAACCGTTGGGTTCTTTTGGCACTTATGCTTAAAAAACTCTTCTTTGATTTGTTTATCCCAATTAATCGCATCAAGGATACGGATGGGTGTTTGCAGTGCGATTAATCGGTCAGATAACTCGCGTGTTTTTGCTAATAATGCCTTATCTATCATGCTCTAGGCTCACTGTGTAATGAGCCTTGAGCATAGGCTAAATTTGCATAATTACAAAGCAAAATCACGCTGTTTTAATTAAAATTTAGCTTTTTTAGAGACTAATTTTCCGTCGTTGTAGAGAAGTAAACTGGGTACCGAATTAATGCCATTTTCAATAAATAAATCATTACCAAAATCGATTGAAACCGGCATGGTTGCAGAGAATTTATCAACATATTCTTGCACTGCACTTTGATCGGTCCACAGTTGACTCACTTTAACCTCGACATCAACTCCTTGCTCTGCCAGTTTATTAGCATGTTGCTGCGCTAATACACATTGCTTTGCCATTGCAGGGCGAGTGTCGGCTAAGTACCAGTCGCACCATGTAGCTGTAAATAGCACAGCTTTTTTGCCTTTATTCGGAATTACCAAAGGAGTGGCTTGGCCTTGCTTTTCGTTTAGTAAGCGCGCTTCATCAACTTTGCCATTGTGTGATAACAAACGTAATGTGTTATCAAGCGGTTTATCAGCTTCGTGGCCTTGAAAAATCACCTTTTTATCACTATCAATCAATACATGAAAAGGGGTGCCCATAAATTCATAATGTTTAGCAACTTGCCCTGTGTGATCAGTAAAAATTGGCATAGTAAGTGAAAAACGCTCTTTAACCTTAGCAACAGCGTCTGCATCATCATTGAGATCAATATTAATAGCCACAAATTGAATTTTATCGCCATATTGCTCATATGCATGCTGAAAATGTGGCATTTGCTCCATACATGGCTTGCACCAAGTAGCCCAAAACTTTAAGTAAACGGGTTTCTTGCCTAAGTAACTGTCAAGTTTAACTATTTGCCCCGCTTCATTTTCTAACACCAGGGGGGCTGTATTTGCTGATATGCTTTTGCTTACAAGCAACAAGCCTGCTAGTAGTATCAGGGGTATAAATTTATATCTCATTGTGCGTCCCTCAAATAAAATCTATCTTAAGTTTAAGATAAGAGAAAATATTGTAAATTTTCGACATCCGCTTACTCAATGTGATTTTACTGATTTATCGCAAAGTAAGGTTTTAAAAATACTCAAAACAGTTAATACCTGCATAAAATAACACTAAACTTTTTATAGGTTTGAAACGTATTACATCAAAAAGGAGTCATCATGAAAAATGAGCTAGACGGTAAATTAATTCTTTCTGTGTATGAAAAAATCATTCAACACGGTGAAGATCATGAAGATGGTAAGCTCTATGAAGGTATTTGTGCTTTTTCGGATATCGATGGTTATACGGTATATCTAAAAGGCAGTGGTGTGTTACTACGCTTTGGCTTTCATAATACCTATCACCTTGACTATCAACATGAAAAGAACAAAGAAGATTTTTTAAAGAAAGTGCTATATATCGCTGATAAGGAACTTTGAAGAAGTAATGAAACGACGGGTAAAAGCTGAGTCAAAGCAACAGCAAGCGTTTATCAACCAAGTGATAGATGAACTTAAATCTAACCCAGGTAAGTTAGATATCATTCGCGATAATCTTAGTTACTATCGTGAACAACAGTTCCTCAAGCGTGGTTTTCTGCTTGCAATCGAGCGCTTTGATTGGGTATTTGAAGCAAGTAACGATGTAGAGCAAATCTGTGCGCAAATTCTAGCTGATGATTACATTGGCAAACGTTTGCGCCGCTACCCCTTGCTATATAAGGGTGTATTGGAACGTACCTATTAGAACGCCTACCGCTAAAACATGATCTGTTCGGTAAAAAATGCTAGGTTAGCGCCATTTTGAAATAACGAGAACTGGACATGTCAAAAGCAATAAACTCTCACAACACCCATGAGGGTGGTAACAATGGGTTATTTAACCGATTTTTAGCCACCGTTGAATTTTTGGGTAATATGCTACCCCACCCTATCACCTTATTTGCAATGTTCTGCGTTGCTATCATTGTCTTTAGCGGCATTGCCGACTGGTTTGGTTTAAGTGCTATCGACCCACGCCCAGAGGGCGCAGCAGGTCGCGATCCTGATGGTGTAATTGAAGTGGTCAGCCTGCTTAGTGCCGAAGGCCTGCAGCGTATCGTTACTGGCCTTGTTACGAACTTCACCAGCTTTGCACCACTTGGGACGGTACTCGTTGCTTTATTAGGTGTGAGTGTTGCAGAGCACTCTGGTTTACTTTCAGCAGCTATGCGTGGCATGGTAATGGGCGCATCTAAACGCCTAGTTACTTTTATGGTGGTGTTTGCTGCGATTTTATCAAATACGGCATCTGAACTTGGCTACGTCGTACTTATTCCATTAGCGGCCATGATATTCCACAGTCTTGGTCGTCATCCGCTTGCCGGTCTTGCTGCAGCATTTGCCGGTGTTTCAGGTGGTTACAGTGCCAATTTATTACTCGGTACCATAGACCCGCTACTTGCAGGTATCACCACGCCAGCAGCACAAATGATTGATCCAAATTACCAAGTTGGCGCTGAAGCAAACTGGTATTTCATGATGATCTCAGTATTTTTAATTGCCATTTTAGGCACGTTCGTTACCGAGAAAATCGTTGAGCCACGCCTTGGCAAATACAACCCAGATGAAGCAAGCAATGATTTACCTAAAAATGACATTGCTGGTTTAACCGATAAAGAAAAATCAGGTCTTAAGTGGGCAGGTGTGTCACTGTTGGTAGTGTCATTATTACTTGCTTGGACAATTGTTCCTGAAGACGGCATTTTGCGTAACCCAGAAACAGGCCTTGTTGCACACTCGCCATTTTTAAAAGGCATTGTGGTATTTATCTTTGTGACTTTCGGTATTCCAGGTTTTGTTTACGGCCGCGTTGTTGGCACCATGAAAAACGATAAAGATGTCATCGATGCCATGAGTAAAAGCATGAGCTCGATGGGTATGTACATTGTGCTGGTTTTCTTTGCAGCACAGTTCGTTGCTTTCTTTAAATGGACCAACCTAGGCACAATTTTAGCCATTAACGGCGCCGCTCTATTACAAGCGTTAAACCTAACTGGCCCAGAAGTATTTGTGCTATTCATCTTAATGTGTGCATTAGTAAACTTAAGCTTAGGCTCTTCATCAGCACAATGGGCTGTCACGGCACCTATCTTCGTACCAATGTTAATGCTAATAGGCTATGCGCCAGAAACCATTCAAGCGGCGTACCGCATTGGTGACTCGGTTACTAACCTTATCACCCCAATGATGAGTTACTTTGGTTTGATACTGGCTGTGGCAACTAAGTATAAGAAAGACATGGGTATTGGTACATTGGTTGCGACCATGCTTCCTTACAGCATTATCTTCTTTGTTGGTTGGGTCGCGTTATTCTACTTATGGGTGTTTGTACTGGGCTTCCCAGTTGGCCCTGAATCACCGATTTATTATCAGCCTTAATCTCTTATTCAAGAGATTAAAAAAAGCCAAGCTAATGCTTGGCTTTTTTGTACCTGAGATTGTTGAAAACTAACTTTGCGACTATTATTAAGACATTAATTTTTATTGTTATTTTTTATGAAAAAGCAATTTAAGCTGTGGCTTCTCCTGTACGCATTAAATGTATTTAATTTATATGCTAATCCAACCAAACAACTTGAAACCGCATTTGCAACGTCGTTAGTTTTAACGGATGGTGACAGTATTACTTTGGGGTTTGGTGATTTTGATCCGCAAACACTGTTTGACCCGCAACATGCCAGCAAAGATGAAGACAGTATCGCACTTAGAAAGGAGCTTAAGCTCTACAGTATTCCTTACACATGGCAGCTTGATGAGCCTATTTATCAACACAAACTAAGTTTGACCGGCAGAATAAGTTATTTAAATCAATCAGATTTTATCTCTTTGTATGAGAATGTCGCTGACGACTATATTTCAGAAACTGTGTATAACGGGATGCTCGGTTTTAATGCTGAGAAAGCACTTGGCTCTAAATGGTCATATCAATTTGGCTTTAATACTCACTACTTACATTACAACAATGATTATGATTACAATTCCTCTGAATCCAGACGCGACTTACAGCCTTTAGCTGATAACCTTTACACCAACCTCAATAGTAATGCACTGGTGTTAAACCCAAATGCGACTATGATCTATCGACTTCCTAGGTATTGGGGCTATTACGAGTACAAGCTTAATTTTAATTATTACTATGGCTGGGCTCTCTCTCATCCAGATGGTATTCATAATGCAGCACCAGAGACGTGGCGTACTCTCAATGGTATAAAAGCTAAATTTAACATGTTTAAAATCGGGCCTTTTGAGCAAGCTTTTTACATTAAAGGACAGCGAATCGATTTAGGCGGTGATAGTCGTGTAGCGTTTGGGACCGACCACTTTTATGAATACGGTATTGGCTTTTTATGGGACAGTAGAAAGTGGACATCGTGGTTTGACAACTTTGGAGTGGGTATCAACATTCATAACGGCAGTAGCCTCGATGGCGCTGCTATTGTCTTGTACTTTAATGAAATTTAAGTCCATTTTTTAAAGACAAAATTTTAAAACAGACTATATTCTTAGACATAATTAAAATTCATGGAAGAGTTATATGAAACATCATCTCGCGATCGCTTGTGCATTCCTTGCCTTAACGGCTTGCGATAAACCCCCTGAGCAAACAGCTAAAACCCTACCTTTGCAAGTAAGTGCTGCAGATGCCATTTATTATGGTGGCGATATTCTTACAATGGCTGGCGATGAACCAGAATATGTGCAGGCTATTGCTACACAAGGTGACAAAATCATCTTTGTGGGTGATAAAAACAAAGCGCTTGAGCATAAGTTTGGCAAAACAAAGCTAATTGATTTGCAAGGCAAAACCTTAATGCCAGGCTTTGTTGATGGCCATAGCCATGTCTATGGTGTTGGTTTGCAAGCCATGGTAGCCAATGTATTACCTAGCCCAGATGGTGATGCCAATAGCGTTGAACAAATTGTTAATATTCTCACCGCCGCACAAAATAACCCTGACTACACTACATTTATTGAAAAAACGGGGGCAATTTTAGGCTTTGGTTACGATGATGCTGAGCTTGATAGATACCCAACTAAAATGGATTTAGACCGCGTGAGCACCGAAAAGCCGGTCATTATCATTCATACCTCAGGGCATTTGAGTGTTGCAAATAGTAAAGCCTTAGCCATGGTTGGCATCGATGAAAACACAGAAAACCCTAAAGGCGGGCTAATTCGTCGTATGCCGAACTCGCAAGAACCCAATGGCGTGCTCGAAGAAAACGCACACTTTGGTTTACTGTTTAAACTGATGCAGTCCTTTGATCCTGACTTACAAGATTTAATGCTCCAAGAAGGACAAAAGCTCTATACAAAATACGGCTACACTACAGCGCAAGAGGGCCGAGCAACTCAAGAAGCCTATGATTCAATGGTAAGGGCATCAAAAGCGGATAAATTCGTGATTGATGTGGTTGCCTATGCCGATATGGCCACCAGCAGCAGTTTTATGGATTCAAGCTATAACAGTAAAAACTACACGAATCATTTTCGCATTGGGGGTGTAAAACTTAACTTTGATGGCTCACCACAAGGTAAAACTGCTTGGTTATCTCATCCTTACCTAAAAGCCCCCGAAGGCCAAGAGCAAGGTTATGCAGGCTACCCTACTTTTAATGATGAACAAGCTTATGAATATATAGAAACGGCCTTTGCCAATGACTGGCAAGTGATGACACATGCAAATGGTGATGCTGCTATTGAGCAGTTCTTAAATGCCGTTGAAAATGCCAATAATAAGCTTGGCAAAAAAGACCGTCGACCGGTACTCATTCATGGTCAAACAATTCGTCAAGATCAGGTTAATCGCCTTAAAGAGTTAGGCATATTTCCATCGCTCTTCCCAATGCATACCTTTTATTGGGGCGACTGGCATGTAAATTCGGTGCTTGGTCACCCGCGAGCTGACTTTATTTCACCTACTCATGCGGTTCTCGAACAAGGATTAATGTTTAGCACCCATCATGATGCACCTGTGGCCTTGCCAAACGCACTGCGCGTATTAGATGCAACGGTTAACCGTACGACCCGTACAGATCAAGTATTAGGCCCAGATCAACGCGTTTCTGTGTATACTGCCCTACAAGCAATGACGACATGGCCTGCGTATCAACACTTTGAAGAAAGCTCAAAAGGGCAATTAAAACAAGAGATGCAAGCAGATTTAATTATCCTTGATAACAATCCGTTGAAAATAAAGCCTGCAGAGCTACATAACTTACAAGTGTTAGAAACCATTAGCCGTGGTAAAACTGTCTACAGCAAAAATTAAACACACTTTAAGGAGTAACATGAATAAGTTCATAAAATTAGCATGTGCTGCGCTGCTGTCTTTTTCTGCATTAGCTGCACAAACAGCTGTAACGCAACTAGATATTTTAAATCTCAAGGCGCAGTCTGAGCATGTATTAACGTCAGGTCAGCCAAATCAAACTGATTTTGCCAAGCTAAAACAACTTGGTGTTGTGAACATTATCAACCTTCGTGGTGATAATGAAACGAATTGGTCTGAGCAGGAGTTAGTCACAGAGCTTGGCATGAACTATTACCATATTCCTGTGCAATCTAAAGCTGATATTACCATTGAAAACGCCACGAAACTTCAGGCCTTACTCAATGAGCACCAACAACAAACCACCTTACTTCACTGCGCGAGCAGCAACCGTGTCGGTGCTCTCGTTGCGCTATACAATGCGGTAACCTTGAAAAAGCCTATTGAAGAAGCTGTCGAGATTGGTAAGCAATGGGGCTTGAAAAGCCTTGAAGGCGTGGTAAGAAGTAAAGTAAACGAAGAACTTGGTCAGCTATAAGCTGACCAACTATGTATTATTTTTGCTTAAGCTAAAGCTGCCATGCATAGCTTAGCTTAGTGAAGAAGGTACGCTGATCACGCTCAAGACTCTTCAACGAATCATCTTGATACCCTTTATCAGAATAGCCTAAATAAAACAGTGTCTGCGAGTTAATTTTGTACGAATACACTAGCTGACTACCATAATCGCGGTTAGTTTGGCTTACATCAAATCGATAAGCTTCATTGTTTCGATCGACATCTTCAAACTGTAAAACGAGTTTCAGCATCGAGCGCATATTAAATTTATAATAAACACGTAGATCCGTTAAGTTTGCAGTATAAACACGCTCATTTTGCTCGTTATCTAGGTAGCTGTAGCTGTGCTCTAATTGAATCTGCCAATGGTCGTTAATATCCCATGTCATCTCAGGTTCAATGCGTACCATAGTACCGAGAGCTGCATTACTGTAATCGATTTTACTGCCATATTGAGCATACAATAAGAAACGAACATCGCGGATGGGTCTAAAACCGCCGTAGATATAGCCTATGTTTTGGTTAAAGAACTCGCCGGCATAAAACTCATTTCGATGAATAAAACCAATTTCTGTTTGCGATTGCATCTTACCTTTAAAGGTAAAATAGCCATCATATTCTTCTTCGAGTAGGTCGCCATTTTGCGCCCATGTTTTATCCCACTCAACATTGTAGCTGTACTCTGTAATAGCATCATCAGCATCACGATACCAGGTTTGCCCACCACCTAATTGTACTTGTTCATAATCAACTTTTGCTTGGTAACCCAAATCTGAACGATAATCTTCGCCAATGTTTTCGTAATTAGCATAGACCTCGTAATCACGCTTAGTTCTTGTAAATTCAATGGCAAAAGCTTGATCAGATTGGTCTTTATCAACGCCATAATAATCCACTAAAAAATCGGGGTTGGTAGTATCTGTGCTTGCTACTTGATACTGCAAACTATCTGATTGATTAAACCAGTAGCTGCCATCTAGAGATAACACCGTATTATGATAATCATCATTTTCACGGTGAGTACTCATCACACCAATTGTGCCTTTTTGGCCAATATCAAACTGATAACGCGCCGCTACTGCTTGCGTTTTATCTGCCAGATTAGCAAAGCCCGAACCTTGATTCGTCGGAAGTAAGACACTGGTATTCTGATCGTCTGCGTACATAAAGCCATAGCTGTGTGCGCCAGTTTTACCCGTTAATTTTAAACCCACGTCAGGTTCAGCAATCATTCGCGTATATAAAAGCTCTAGTTGGCTGGTATTAAAGTAAGAGGCGCCATCTAAAAAGAATGGACGCTTTTCAGCATAATAAATTGAGTAAGTCGTATTTACATCAAGTTCAAGTGAATCTGCCTCGACCTGCGAAAAGTCAGGATTAATGGTGGCATTAATAACCGCATCTTGCGTCACCCCCCAACGTAAGTCCAAGCCCGCTTCAGTATCAATATCGCCATTTTGCCAATCACCCGGCACTGTGTCTTTGGTATCATGGCGAAGCGCAGTTAAGGTTGGCGTAAGCTGAATATTTTGGCTTTCTGTCATGTTGGCAAAGCCTGTAAGTTTATCAAACTGACAAAAGCTACACTTCACATCTCGGTCAAAACCAACGTTCGACATTTGATAATACACATCACGCGGGTAATTACGCCATACTGCAAAACTCCACGTTAACTGGGCTTGATCCTTTGGAAAGCGAAGTGCAGTAAATGGAATACGCATTTCAACCACATAGCCGTCGTCGGTTATTTGCCCGGCACTGTCCCAAATGGCGTCCCATGATGGGTCTTCCGCCCAATCATCGATATCAGTCATGCGCATATCGCCTTGCGCACCAAGAGGGTTTACATAAAACTCATAGCCAGTTCGTTCATCATTGAAGGTATCAATCATCAAGGCAACATTGTCGTCTTGCCAGAGTGTATCGCGGTCTCGAAGGGCGGCACGAATTTGCGAAGGGTCATTATCTTTTGCAATAAAACCAACATACAAGTATTTACCATCTTCATACATGTAAGCATCGGTTTGCACGAGAGGCGTACCTTTTTCAGTTGGTTCATTTTGATATTTTAGTGGCACTTTTGTAGCGTATTGCCAGTGCGATTCATCCATCACACCATCAACGCTAATCGACTCTTTAATATGGGCAAGGGAGAACTCTGCTTTATCAAATGCATTAGCATAAAAAGGCACACTAGCAACACTGAGTAAAAATGTAGGGGCGATTATTTTATTTATTATTCTTTTTAAGTACTGCATAAACATCCATTTAGATACTGACGCGTTAGAAACGCTACTTGACTGATTTCAAAGCGATTGTAATTCAGCAAGGTACATTTGTTAATCTAATTCTCGGTTTTATGTCATAAAATTTAACAAAATACTCCATTTGTACTAATAACAGAGCCAAAAAAAGCCCCATTGCCAAACAGCAATGGGGCTTTTTTATAGAAGCTCTTATCGTTTGTTATCGAAATTCATTACTTTTTAAGGCTTAATTTATTGCCTTTCAAAGATTTGCGAACATTTGCGATACGTGAACGATTCTTCGCACGCGCTTCACCCGTTGCCTGTCCTGAAGCCTTATTTGTACGGCTACGGCGTAAATGCGACGGCTTTTTACCAATTTTATCAATCAGTACTTCACGGCTGCTTACTTCGTAACCTGGTAAAACAACACGCTTGATGCGCTGTCCGATTAGCTTTTCGATATCAAATAAAGTGTTTTCTTCTTCACGGCTGACAAACGAAATAGCTTGACCCGGCTTACCAGCACGACCTGTACGGCCGATACGGTGCACGTAGTCTTCTGCAAGCCAAGGTAGGTCGATGTTGATCACACGTGGTAACCCTTCAATATCAATACCACGGGCAGCCACTTCGGTTGCGACCAGTACGCGAACTTTACCTTCTTTAAACTCGCGCAAAGCGCGGCGACGGTTACCTTGGGTTTTATCACCATGACAAACAACCGCTGGAATACCATCAAGGTTAAGCTCTTTTACAAGCTCATCAGCAGTCTCTTTCATGTTTACGAAAACAAGTACCTGCTGCCAATTTTTCTTACCAATCAATTCAGATAAAAGTTCTTGCTTACGGCGCTCTTCAACCGGATAAACAACGTGTTGCACTGTTTCTGCGGTACTGTTTGTTTGATCGACACGAATGATTTCAGGCTGCTTTAGTACTTTACTCGCAAATTGTTTAATTGCAGCAGGGAAAGTGGCAGAGAACAACAAGATTTGACGCGCTTCATCACAGCTATTTATAACCGTTTGCATATCGCTGATAAAACCCATGTCTAGCATACGGTCAGCTTCATCAAGCACTAAATGCTTAACATTAGCTAAGCTGATGTTACCTAAACGAATATGATCAAGTAAGCGCCCTGGCGTTGCAACCACGATGTCAACACCCGCTTTCAAATCGTTAGCTTGACCCGCTAAATTGATACCACCAAACAAGCACACTGTTTTGAGTTCAGTGTATTTTGCAAACGCTTTAAAATTATTAGCGATTTGTTCAGCTAACTCGCGAGTAGGTGCAAGCACTAATGCACTCGGTGCATTATTTTCACTAACCGCTGATTCTGATAATTTTTGGATAAGTGGTAAAGCAAATGCTGCGGTTTTACCCGTGCCTGTTTGCGCACTAACAAGTACGTCTTTGCCTTTTCTTACCGCAGGAATTGCACTACGTTGAACGGGAGTAAGCGTTTCGAAATTAAGCTCTTCTAATGCCTGTAAAAGCTCAGAAGAAAAACTAAATGATTTAAAATTCATGCTGTATAACCTGCGGCCATCATATCAAGGGTCGCAAATTATACAGAAAAAAATGACTTTAGTTAGTTATAACTTAACTAAAGTGCCTTTTAATGCCACGCCAGCAACAAATGTGCCCGCACCACATTGATATTCTGTTTGGCTGACAAACTCACGCTTCTTGTAATACGACTGAATATTTACAACTGCATTCATGCCTTCACGAACAGCACGCTCTTGTAATGCTTTTAAAGCACTGAGCATTACCCATTCACACGCCTCTCGGTCAGTTTTATTAAATGCGTTGGTTTTCTTGTTGGTGATAACTTCACCATAATTGGTTTTAATGCTGGTATGACTTTGATCAGCAAAATACAGCGGAATATCTAACAGCGCTTGTTTCGCTTTGGTGGTTTCAAGTAGTGCTTGTACAGGTAGCGTTTGTATATCATCACGTGCAAAACTGTTTGTTGAAAACAAACAAGCCGCTAAAACACATGCAAGGGGCAATAACTTCATTTAAAAATTCCTTCTATAAAACTTCCATGCAACACCAAAACCGACCGAAACATTATAATCTTGCTTCACGAGTGGGCTTGCATCTTGTTGACTGTTAGCAAGGTGATGATATTTAACAAAACCACCTAACCAATACTTTGGTGTGTCAAAATGTACCCCAATTGATACATCAGCGCCAGAAAAACCTGAACGACTTGAGTATGCTTGGCGAGTTTCATTGCTATGTAAGTCACTCACTCCATAGTAGTAATCAAGGTATTTATCGCTAGCAAAGTTGATATTGCCACGAAACGCTAATGAAAATTGTGAATCCGCTTTTTCGATGATCGGCACTCGATAATACACACTTGGCCCATAACGCCAGCCAATATCATCAATACCTGAGAAATCTGTCGCAATGGCTTTGCGTGCAAACAGGCTTAAATACAAATGCTGTTTAGCGTTTGGTTCACCTATTAGGTAGTAATTAAGTGAAGGCCCTAATTCAAACACCCAATCTAGATCATCCATACCCTCTCGGGCTTTGTTGTCTTCACTGTCAACTGCAAGACCTAGGTTGGCAGATAAATCTAAATGGAGGTTTTCTTGCTGCCACAAAAAGCCAGTGAAGTTATTGCGGTCGATGGCCATTTTATCGCTTTGATAACGAAAATAAGGCACAGGCAATAGGTATTGCTCACTTTCATCTGAACCTAAATAATGCGGGATATCAGCATAAAAAAGGCCTGCACCGAACTCCATTTTTGCAGTGCCCTTTTCTACACTATCTTCTGCAGCATAAGCATTAAAAGTTAGAATAAATAAAATACTTATGATGCTGCGCTTGATCATGCTTGCCACTTTTTAAAGATTAAAGAGGTATTGATGCCACCAAACGCAAAGTTATTACTCATAATGTAATCTGTTTGCATTTCACGGCCATTGCCCTTGATATAATCTAAATCAGCACACTCAGGATCGACATCCGTTAAATTGATAGTAGGTGCAAACCAACCATCATTCATCATATTGATACTTGCCCATGCTTCAATGGCGCCACACGCTCCTAAGGTATGACCTAAATAGCTTTTTAATGAACTAATAGGTTTCTTGCCAAGGGCATTGAAAGTCGCCAGAGACTCCGCAATATCACCGCGATCTGTTGACGTACCATGAGCATTCACATAGCCAATTTGATCCGCTGTAAGCTGTGCATCATTAAGGGCCATTTCAATAGCCACTTGCATTGTTTCTGCGGTAGGTTGCGTAACATGTTGACCATCTGAGTTACAACCAAAACCAACTAGCTCCGCATAAATGGTCGCTCCACGTGCAAGGGCATGCTCATACTCTTCTAAAATCAGTGTGCCTGCACCTTCACCAATAACCAGACCATCACGATTTTGATCAAATGGTCGTGGCGTGCTTTTCGCAGCATCATTTTTTGTGCTGGTCGCGTACAAGGTGTCAAATACCGCGGCTTCTGTAATGCATAACTCTTCTGCACCACCAGCCACCATGGCTTTTTGACGGCCATACTTAATCGCTTCGTAAGCATAACCAATACCTTGCGACCCCGATGTACAGGCAGAGCTGGTAGTGATCACGCGGCCTTTTAAACCAAAAAAGACACCCACATTCACAGGCGCCGTATGTGCCATCATCTGGATGTAACTGGTGGCCGTTACGCCCGTCATTTCACCGGTTTCCATCATTTTTGCAAAAGCCAGTAATGGTGGCGTTGACCCCGTTGACGAGCCAAAAGCAATCCCTGTAGAACCGTCGGTTAGACTTGGGTGGTCTAATAGCCCAGCTTCTTCTAAAGCAAGCTCTGTAGTACGGGTCGACATCAAAGCAACACGCCCCATTGAGCGAACTTGTTTACGCTTATAATGGCTTGGTTTAGTAAAATGAGTAACTGGTGCCGCTAGTCGAGTGTTTAATTCTGGCGCCACATCCCAATCAGTCATGTACTGAACAGCATTTTCACCTTTTTGCAAAGCGGTTTTAAACTCGCCCCAGGTATCACCTAATGCTGTGATAGCAGACATGCCTGTAACAACAACACGCTTCATTACACCATACCGCCATTCACAGAAATAACTTGGCGGGTGATATACGCGGCGTCATCGGAACACAAGAACGACACAGTGCCAGCTACTTCATTAACAGAACCCATACGTTTTAATGGGATCATTTTTAGCATTTCATCAACCGGTAAATCGTCTGTCATTTCGGTTTCGATTAACCCTGGTGCCACGCAGTTAACGGTGATCTTACGTTTTGCAAGCTCAAGCGAAAGTGCTTTGGTCGCACCAATAATGCCCGCTTTAGCGGCACTGTAGTTAACTTGCCCGCGATTACCAGCAATCCCTGATACTGACGCCATAGTGACAATACGGCCACCTTTACGACCTTGCACCATTGGCATCACCGTTGGATGCACCACATTGTAAAATCCGTCAAGGCCAGTACGGATCACTTTATCCCAATCATCACCTTGCATCGCAGGAAACGCCATATCATTCGTGATACCTGCATTACAGATCACCCCATAATACGCACCGTGCTCGGCAATATCAGCTTCAATTTGTTGTTTAGCAAGTTCTCTATCGCAAACATCAAATTGCAATAAGCTTGCATGACGACCAAGCGCACTAATTTCTTCACAGGTTTGCTCTGCTTCAGCCACGCCACTGCGACAATGAACAGCAATATCAAAGCCATCGTTAGCTAGTCTCAGTGCGATTGCTTTGCCTATACCGCGGCTTGAGCCGGTGACTAAAATACGTTTTGTCATTGATTTTCTCTTATAAACTGCATGGGGTCTTGTGGTTGAAACACATTGATTTTTGCTTCTGCTAAGCATGTTTCATCGCTATGTATTTGACACTCAAATACACTTAACCCTGATTCTTCTTGATATAATTTTGTCACCGAGACTTTAAGCGTTTGCTCGTTTTTAAATACCGGTGCATAGGTTTTATATTTGCGCGTGCCAATTAAAAAACCAATTTGTACTTCATTCCCTTTATCTTTTGCCAGCGCACCCGCATAAGCTGCGATAGTTTGCGCCATATATTCACAGCCAATATAACTGGCAACCCCATTTAAGCTTTCGTCATAAAACGGGCTGTGTGAACTTATATCCACTTCACAACAACCTGACTCTTCGCTGTAACTAGATAAGCGATTGAGCAATATCATTGGTTCACTATGAGGGACTACTTGCTCAATTTTATAGTGATTCATTTAGATGTCCTAGTACTACACTGACATTATTGCCACCAAAGGCAAACGAATTTGATAAACAGGTGTTAATTTCTGCCGTTTCTGGTTGTGTTATTAAACCAATTTCAGCCAATGATTCGTCTTTGATCACCTGATTACATACTAATTGATTAAACTCTGGGTAGGCCAAATAGAGCCAACATAATCCAGCTTCTAAGGCACCTGCAGCGCCTAGGGTATGGCCGGTCAAATGTTTAGAAGAGCTCACTTTAGTATCTTTGCCAAATACCTCACTGATTGCCAGAGATTCCATCGCATCATTTTGCGGTGTGGCTGTTCCATGGGCATTAATGTAGTCGATATCTGAAGGCGTTAAATTCGCGTCTTGCAATGCCATTGTCATCGGCTGCGATTGCGCCAGAACCATCTGCAATCGGAGCTGAAATATGGTGGGCATCGGAGCTTTCACCACCACCTAAAAAAGCAATACTTTGTTTTGTGTGCTGCTCTTTACTCATAACAAATAACGTCGCGGCTTCACCAATATTGATGCCTGACCTGTCGCCGCTAAATGGCTTACAGATTTCATCGCTGATCGAAGATAACGAATCAAAGCCATTGATAGTGAGTTGGCACAAGCTATCTACCCCACCACAAATTACCACATCGGCTAAATCAGCACTGAGTAAGGCACGCGCACTAATAAGCGCCTTGGCACTTGAACTACACGCAGTTGAAATGCTGTAACTTGGCCCCTTCGCGGCGAGTTTTTTAGCAATATAATTGGCGGGTGCAACGAGCGCTTGGTCGTAATAATCAAATTCCTCTGGCCACTTTCCCTTCGCGACGTGGGCTTTTCGGCCTCTCTCACCTTCTTGAATTGCAGCAGTACTGGTACCAATCACCACAGCAATACGGCTACTCGGAATGTCTATGTTTGCTAATGTGTCAGCAATTTGCGCCAGCGCTAAATCGATTAGCTGATAAAATCGCATTGATGCTGTTAATGGCAGTTCATCAACCAAACCCACAAAGGTTGGGCGCTGCTCAAATGCAAGCGACGTCACCTCTGTGAGTGTTTGTTTAGGTTGCAAGCTGATACTTTGCATCGTTTGTTGATGACCAACCCCCAATGCACTAACAATACCTAAGTCGTTAAGCCAAAATGGCATAATCAATTAACCCTTTGAAATTTAATTTTATAATCTCGCTGAAAGTTTACAAGTTCTGTTGCACCGTCTAAATAGCGAATTTCACTAATTAACTGCTCACCCTGATATAAGCGTCGCGTTGAGCCTTGTTCAACCAAGTTCAAGCCATAAAGCTGCGAGTTAAGCACAGTAACCGGCCAGTGTACAAGCATGATATCAGCAAGAATATAGCGAGGATCAACCGCACTGATAGGAAGCATTTTTTCGCTTTTAATTGGCCCTAGTGGCGCTTTTTCTAACTGAAAAATTGGCATACCTTGAGCCGTCATAAGAGCCAAGTTAATACCCGTTTCACTGTTTAAACTCAGTTGCGCTAGTAATGTATGCTGCTCATCGCCATGGCGTACTTCAAGCACTTGCTGCCAATTATCGGCAACTAATGACGGCGGTGGATCAAGCAAATAAATCCCAGCATTTGGCGCTAAATCAACGCCCGTTTTTACTGCAAATTCACTGGCACAACTTGCCACTAATATGCTCAAAGATAAGAGCAAAGAGCGTGTTAGTCGCGACATAATTCAACCAACGTATTTAAGCGTTTGTTGCTTTGTTTTACAAATGGGTTTTGTAAGTCCCATGCATAACCGGCAAGAATAGCACTGATCATCTCGCGCACTTGTTGGTTTTTCTCACTGTAAAAAATCACGTCTTGAAAAGAGCCATCATACCAAGCACTGACGTAGGTTCTAAAGCAATTAACCCCTTGTTGCAAAGGCTCACTGTAATCGTTTTTGAAATCAACTTGCTCACCACGTAAGTAGCTATCAACTAAAGGAGCGACCAATGAGGCGGATTTTAATGCAATCGTCACCCCAGATGAAAATACCGGATCTAAAAACTCACCGGCATTACCAAGTAGTGCAAAATGTTCACCATACAAGCTCGACACATTAGCCGAATAGCCTTTGATAGCACGCGCTTCGCCAATTGCTTCACGATTGGCTAATAACTCACTTAAATAGCTATCTTGTTCAATAAATTCATTTAAACCAGCGAGTGGTTGTTTATCCTCAAGCTGCTCTGGTTTACCAACGACACCAATGCTTGCCGTACCATCACTAAATGGGATCAGCCAATACCAAATATCTTTATGCTCTGGGTGAACGTTAATTAAGATTTTTTCGCGGTCAAACTGTGTATCGCTAATATTATCTTTAAAATGGCTGAAAAAAGCCCAACGTACTGGGAAATTTGATGCTGACTCTAAATCAAGTAAGCGAGGTAATACTCTTCCAAAACCACTGGCATCAAGTACAAAACGCCCTTTAATTTGATAGCGTTGCTGGTTTTCATCCGTAACTTCAAGTAAAGCGCCATCCTCACAATCGGTGAACGCTAACACGCTATGTTGGTAACGTATTTCAGCCCCTTGCTGCATGGCACCATCGGCTAAGCATTTATCAAAGTCAGCACGTTTTACCTGAAAAGTCGTGCCAGGGCCTTCGCTAAATTTCTCAGTAAAATCGATTGTTGTGTGGTCGCCCCGACGCTGAAACGCCGCACCATTTTTAAACTGAAAACCAAGCGATTGTGCCTGTGTTTGCACCGCTTGCTCAAGGCCTGCTTCTGCTAAAAAGCTCATGCACTGGGGTAATAAACTTTCACCAATCGAAAAACGCGGAAAGGTTTGCTGCTCTAACACCACCACATGCCAACCTTTTTTCACCAGTAAACTGGCAGCCACGGCACCTGAAGGGCCCGCACCAATAATAACAACATCAGCCTGTTGAACTTGATTATTCACCTATTATTTTTCCTTATTTTTAGGTAATGCAATACTAAGCGGCGCAAAGATATAGATACAAACTAGCCCCACTAATACCGTTAATCCGAAACTGAAAATGGCCGGCGTTTTCGAAACGGCCAACATGCCAAATACCCACATCGATGATGCCGCTGACAAACTAATTGCGAGTACATTGCTCGGGCTTAAATTATTAACCTGATAAAACACCAAGTAATCGATTGCCAACGCTAATATCAATAAACAGCCTAACAAATTAAAAATCGATAGCTGAGATTGCAGCGCACTGCATAGTAGCAGTACAGCTGCGGTAGTTAGTACAAGTACTAACGTTTGCTTACACGCCGTTTTAAAACCAAATTTAACGCTAAAGAGTAGTAACGCAAAGGTCATCGCAATGGCCAGTGTCACCAGTAACGAATTTGAGTAATGACTTAAACCTTCGCTTATCATCGCGACTTTATCGTAAACAATTAAATCTGGGTAAGCGTTGGTTAAATCCATCAGCTCGGTTTTATTTACACCCGTTACCATAAACCAGCTTGCGGTTAGTGTATTGTTTGAGATCACTTGGTTAGCGATTAACGGCGCTAACGGAGAATTAAGCGCCGCGTTTAAATCAAGCATTGGTGTTGAGAGCTCAACGGGCATCCCTGTCATTTGGCTAACCACACTCATCGCTTGCTGGGCCGAATGCATTTGCGCATAGTTTTGCTGTTGTAATTGTTTACTAGGCACTAAGTCACTAAGCATCAAGACACGGCCATTAAGACCGCGAATAGTTGCTTTTAATGCTTCTTGTTGTACTAATAACTGCTGCGCATTATCGGCAAATAAAATCATGATTTGGCCATTATCCTTACCTAATAAAGACATATGCAAAGCTTCGTTTTGCATTAAGTCAGCAGGACTTGCATTTAACAGCTTTACATCATCATTAATCACAGGGGGTTTTAGTAAAGCAAAGGCACTTAATAGCACTAACATCAGCATACTGAGTGCGACGCGGTAATGCGTTAAGCGTTTTAAATAACCACTTAACATGTTTGCTAACTGATGCGCAGCAGTGTTAATGGTTAATCCTGTTTGCCAATAAGGCAATAAGATACGTGTACAGAGCCAAGCTGTAACTAGCCCTGCAACAACAAACACGCCCACTTGACTGAGTAACTGCACCGGTGAGAAAAACAAACTCGCGTAACCGAGTGTGGTGGTTAGTAACGACAACAAAAGCGCCAGTTTGAGCCCTTGGCTAAAACCTTGTGGCTGCTCAGTTAAATCAAGCATGCCATGAAATGCATAATCAATGGCAATACCAATCAGTGTCACGGCAAACACCATGGTTAATACATGGATTTGACTAAAAATACAGATCAGCGCAATGGTGCCGCCAATAGCGGCGCTTATCACGGTTACAGAGGCCAGCCACAATGCATTTATCGAGCGAAACACCCACACCACTATCACAATAAGCGCCAGCAAGCTCACCGAACCAAACAAGGTCATTTCAAATTTGGCTTGCTGCGCATTTGCTGCGGTGTGAAATAAAGCACCAGCATAACGAATTTGTGTATCGGGATAGCGGCTTTCAAGCTCAGCGATATAGGCAACAATCTCATTGCTTAAAGCTATTGATTGATTTATTGAAAAGGCATTGTCAGCACTTTGCACGAATAACATTAAATACTCATCACCTTGATAGTTAATGTTAATTCGGCCATCTTGCAGCTCAAATTGCTGCATGTGTGCCATAGCCTCAGATAAGAACCCCGCTGTGGCAAGTGAAGGGTCTTGGTTGATAGTACTTGAAACAAAAGGATCAGCGACTTTACTCAATTGGCTAAAGTAATACTGTTGAAAGCGATTAGCATCGCCAATCGCTTGCTTATATTCCTCGGAAACTAAATGCCCTGCGTACTGACCGTAAAATGCTGCCAACTGGGATATTTCTGGTAACTTAAAACGAGGCTCAATATGTTTACTCGCCAGCCACTGTTCTAAATTATCATAAGCTTTTACTGCATTTTCACCACGAAAAGAAAAGCTCAACTGCTGTTTATTAGCCGCAAAAAAGTGTTCTTCGACTTGCTGTAAACGCGGTTCTGACTTTGGCAACAAAGCCAAAATATCATTATTCAACGTAGGCTGTTTTAGAATAAAAACAACCACTAAGGCGCTAACTAATAGGCTCAGCCAAGCGAGCGTTAGGCCCCATGCTTTCACTGTTTTTGCTCATTGTGAGGATACGCAAAGCGTAATACCGTAAAGTTACCATTTGCTTCTTGAAGACGCACACGGCTCACTTGCTCTGCTGCTACACATAATTCGAACTGACTAAATAGCTGTTTTAGCAAGTCATCTTTAGGCAATAAAGTCTGACAACCGGGCTCTGCATGATCTGTCATCGTAAATTGCTCAGCAAGTGCCACTTCATCATGCTTTAAAATTGCTTGCAGTAAATTAACGTAAGGCTCCGCGCCTTTTTGTAGTTGCGGCTCATCTTGAGCGTTAAGGGTATATACTTGCCCTTGCTTGATTAATAGCGTGCTTTTAACCGGAGATTCAACCTGCCAAGTGAGGCCATCTTCAGCAAGTTCAAACGAACCTGTTGATATAAAAGGTTTACTAAATCCTTTAAAATGCTTCTCTTGGCTAAATGTGCCTTGCTCTGTCACTGCGTTTGATGCAAACACAGGAAAAAAACTAGCACACTCAGTAACAACACGCTTAATCGCATTAAATCACCTTTTGAAGTTTTTCATGTAGTACAGGCGGCGAAACAAACTGCATTTCTTTATTCTCTATATTAACCGCAACTTGGATAGTCGTTGCTTTGGTTAACTTTTTACCTGTAGCACAATCAGTGATTACGTAATCGATACGTAATCGTGTTTCATATTCTTTTAAGTATGCATCAACGCGGATTTTTTGTGTGAACAAAGCTGAGCCGACGTACTTAATATGCATGTCAATAATCGGCCACGCATAGCCAGATTCTTGCATTTGCACATAATCATAATCAAACAAACGCAGTAATTCGCACCGCGCGACTTCTAAATAGCGCGGGTAATTACCATGCCATACCACATTCATTGGATCGCAATCATGAAAAGGAATTTCAATCTCAACATGAGTGCTCAACAACGAGCCTCTACTATGCATATAAACTCCAACGTTTTGTTTGAATAGCGTCAACCGTAAAGCGAAGAACAGCCTCTAGAGGACGGTCTTCATCAAGCAGCGGGAAAAACTCGCTAATGTCTTGATACATACTTTGTACATCACTGGTTAAACTGGCAAATTCAAGCTCACCGCTATTAATACGTAAACGCAAACCTTGAATACTTGCAAGCAAGGTACTTGCAACCACTTGCTCAGTAAGCTGCAATATACGCAAACAATCTCGTGCAGCGATGGTTCCCATGCTCACTTTATCTTGGTTGTGACACTCTGTTGAACGAGAAAACACACTTGCTGGCATGGTTAGTTTTAATGCTTCAGCCGTGTATGCACTGGCACCAATTTGTACCGCTTTAAAACCATGGTTAATGTAACGACGTTCATCATTACTCGCCGATAAATTAGAAGGCAAACCATTGTTATAGCGCGTATCAACTAAGGATGCGATTTGTCTGTCGGCTAAGTCGGCTAAATTAGCAACAGCAGTTTTCATGCTATCCATTACCATTGCAATATGACCGCCATAGAAGTGACCACCATGCAGTACGTGCTCACCTTCACCATCGATGATTGGATTATCATTTGCCGAATTTAGTTCATTTTCAATCATTTGCCTAAACCACGGCAAACTATCTTGCAGAACACCAATCACATGTGGAGCACAGCGAATTGAATACCTATCTTGTAAGCGGTCAGCATTACGCGGGTGTTCTACATGGTTTAAGTCTCCACGGATCCATGCAGCTACTTGCTGCTGCCCTGGATGTGGCTTCACCGAAAACAAAATATCATCAAAGTGATGACTGTTACCTTTTAATGCAAGGCTTGCAAGGGCTGTTATACGGCTGGTCAGTTTGGCTAGATAATCAGCTCTATCATAAGCAAGACATGCCAAAGCTGTCATAACGGCCGTGCCATTCATGACTGCCAGCCCTTCTTTCGGGCGCAGCTTTAATGGCTTTAAGCCAAGTTCTTGCATCACCTCTAGACTGTTTTTAATTTCGCCTTTGTAATAAACATCTCGCTCGCCAACCATAGCACCAGCTACATACGAAAGCGGCGTTAAATCACCACTGGCTCCCACTGACCCTTCTTGCGGGATCACCGGTACGATATTGTGATTTAAAAAGTCACGTAATAAATTCAACATCTCCCAGCTAACGCCAGAATACCCTTGCGAAAGCGAGGTTAAACGGGTCGCTAAAATAGCGCGCCCTTGGGCTTGATTAAACACATCGCCAAGACCACAACCATGGAATCGAGTAAGATGCAGTGGTAACTCATTGACTAAATCAAGTGGCACTTTTACGGTTACCGAGTCGCCATAACCTGTGGTAACGCCATATATCACGCCATCATCTTCAAGCAACTTATCTAAAAACGCGACGGCGCTGTCTATTTTATTCGCAAATTGACGGTCTGATGTTAACGCTACAGCACCTTGCTCTAATGCAATATGAACAATATCTTCGATTGATAAACGCTGTTGGCCAAATACGGTAGTCGAGTGCTCTGACACCTTAGTTCTCCTTGTTTTGACTACGAGACACTTGCTCGTCATTTTGCCAAAAATCATAAAAATTAAACCATTGATACGGATAGGCCGCAGCATAAAAACTGAGCCTTTGCGCATAATCGCTAACAATTTGTTGTAATGTTTGTTGCCTCGTTTTACGGGGTAAAACGAGTTTGTCGGCGTATTTTTCAAAAATCACGCGGTAACATGTTTCGCCATTTGGTTTTTTATCTTTTAAACAAAACAGATGAAACACTGGGCAATCTAACAGCGCAGCTAAAATAAATGGCCCTTGTGAAAAAGGGGCTGGCTTACCTAAAAAGTCCGCTTCAATAACTCTTCCTGCGGTGGTGGTACTGGTTCTGTCACCGACAATCACCACAATTTCACCCTGCTCTACTTTCTCTTTGAGCATAATTGCCATATCTGGGCCAAGATCGGTTACTTGAATGAGGTTTACCGCGACATCCGGATTAATACTTTTCAGTAATTTATTAAACTCAACCGCATGATGTGTAAACACTAATACATTAATCGTTTTACTGTTTCGGTGTTGGCTAAGGGCCCTACATACCTCTAGGTTGCCAAGGTGCGAGCCGATAAAAATAGCTCCTTGCTGTTGCTCATCAAGTTGTTTAAAAAGGGCTTCGTTAGTGTAAAGAATATTATGTTGATGAATTCGCCCAAGCCAGGCATCTATTTTGTCAAAAGCGCTGTCTGCAAAGCAGCGAAAATGACGAAAGCTATCGCGCCAAGTAACAGCTTTGCTATTGCCATTCACCTTACGCGCTTGGGTTAAGAATGCATGAGACGCTTGGCGGGCAATTTTGCCAGTTAAAAACAAATAAAATACCACCGGAAACAACACCAACCACAAGCCTTTTCGGCCAAATACCCGATAACACACAAGCAATATCTGCATGCCTAAGCGATTGCCTCGTTCTTGCATTTTTGACCAGTGCTTTACAGCCATTAGCCAGCCACCTTACGCCAAAGTAACTTAGGTGAGCGTAGCAACATGCCAAAGAATAAACGCGTATGCAGCCACGAAATTCCCACGTTATCATGTAAAGCTCGAAAGTGAGATACACCATTTTCAGGGTAAATGACCTGGGTTGGCAAAAACGTGACCTTAACACCTTGCCAATAAAGCCTGACTAAAATTTCAATATCAAAGTCCATGCGCTTGCCAAGTGTTTGTCTTGTCATTAAATGCTCAACGGCTGCTAAGGGATAAACCCGAAAACCACACATTGAATCAACAATATCAAAGCTGAGCGTTTCTACCCAAACCCAAAAATGGGTGATGTAACGACTCAAATAACGATGCTTAGGCACGGAGCTATCATAAATAGGACAACCACTGATCACCTTGTTAGGTGATGCATTGCTCAGTTCAATCAACTTACTAATATCGGCTAACGAATGCTGGCCGTCGGCATCAACCTGAATGGCATGGCTAAACCCTTGCTGGTAGGCAGCCATCAACCCAGTTTGAACTGCGCCACCCTTACCTTGATTTTGAGCATGGTGAATCAAGGTTAAGAAATCGTACTGCGCGTCAAGCTCTGAAAATACTTGCTTGGCATCTGCGTCACTGCCATCATCAACCATGATTATCGGCAGCTTTAACGCTTTTAGCTCATCGAGTACTGCAGCGATAGCATGGGTGTGATTGTAATTAGGAATAACAATACAAAACTGGTTCATGGCTTAATCACAAAATACAATTCGACCAGACGCATGCTGGCCTTTGTCCGATTGATAGCTAAACAAACATTTACCTTTTGCATTGCGCTCAAGAGTTAGGTTTACCGTCATATCGGGGGTTGTTACTACCTGAAACTTTAACACTTCTAAATCTTGTACTAGTTTGCCAAAACCCAAATATTGCTGAGCATATTTCACTGCCCAATCCAGCTGTACTACGCCTGCTAAAATTGGCGCATCAGGAAAGTGGCCGCGAAAATAATCTAAATCAGCCGCAATGGTTAACGCTAAACTCACGCTAGTTTCTGTTTGTGATAAAACGGCCACCTCTGGGGTTACGTTATTCAGGCTTGGCAAAATACTGCTCCAATGTTTTTAAACTTAATTTAGCTTGGCTGTTAAAAGGAAGTGCATCGATATAGCGCCATTTGCGTGGTAAGCAAATACGTTCAAAGCGGTTTGAGAGGTACGCTTGTAAAGCGCGGTTAACTGCCAGTTTACCCTGCTGTTCAAGCTCCTTAGTAGCCTCATCACTGAGTACAACCACCGCGCCAATTTGCACGCGCTTAGCTGGAATAACCACCACTTTTACTTCTTTTACCCAGTCATGGCTTTGCAGATAACTCTCAAGCTCATCTAGATTCAAACGTTTTTCTTCAATTTTTATCGTTCTGTCTATACGGCCCAACAGTTTAAATTGACCATTTTTATGAACGAGTGCTCTATCATCTAAAGGGAAATTCGATTGCTCTAAAATCGCAGAATCTAGCATCAAGCGCCCTTCATGATTCAACGACAAATAATTACCATTAAACGGCTGCCATGGTACATCAACCGCTGCCTGTGTAACTTGTCGATAAGCAATACCGCCGGTTTCGGTACTACCAAATACTTGGGTAGCAGGGCGAGCTAACTGGTTAAATAAAGTTTCGGCATGCTCATTATTGAGTGGTCCACCAGAGGAAAAAATCCACTTAATTTTGTCGCGCTCAGGAATTAACACGTTATCAGCACATAAACGGCCGAGTTGTGCAGGGCTTGAAACGAGCGCTGCATAACGAATATTTTCTAGCCTTTGCGCAATATGTTCAGGATACTGAATTTGTTCACTATCAATAATATGACCTTTCGCCAACGGCCATAATAAGCGAAACAATAAACCATAGATATGCTGATGCGAAACGGTTGCTAAAAACGTAAATTGACGAGGTAAGTCAAATGACATTGATAATACTGCAAGCTCTCGGTTTAGTACCCGCCACGGTTTTACTATCGGTTTAGATTGTCCAGATGAGCCTGACGTATAAAAAATAACAGCTGTGTTTGTTGGCCATTGTAAACGGTTAGTTTGTAAAGGCGTGTGACCAAGACTATGTTCAAGGTTGGTAAATAGCACATCGTCATCGATATTGGTCGCATCGCCGGCAAAAAAAGCAGACTGAGCAAGCAATAAACTTAAAGTTTCGTGCTGACCATTAGGTGGCAGAATAACATTATGACCACTACACGCTAAAGCAAATAAGCGCACTGCAAATTGGTAGGTATCGGGGTGAAATAACACTACATGGCTGCCAGCTTTCAATGCTGTGAGTTTACTTTGATAAGCCGCAATATCAGCAAAAAACTGTGTATGTGTTATTGGCTGTCCTGCAACAACAAATGCAGCGTCTGGGTGAAATTTCAGATTACTCGCTACCATTACTTTTAACCTTTTGTCTAACAAGCCATTCCACAAGGCCTAAGAGAGCTATCAGAATATAGGCTATTAATCCGTTATACAGTGTCCATGTCTGTAACGAAGTAAATAGGCTCGTGTATAACGCAATACTGCCATTAATAATAAAAAACGCGCACCAAATTTTAGTAACTTGGCGCGTGTAATTAACCCCTTTTTCATCAAGCTCGGGCTCTTTAATTCGAGCAAAGCTTTCGATGACTGTTGGGCCACTTTTCAGCGAATAAGCAAAGGTTACTGCCATTACCGTATTAATAATAACGGGGTAAAGTTTTAAACCCAGATCACTGTTAAAAAACTGCGTTGTTGCTAATGCGATAATAGCCAAAATAGAGGCTGGCTTTATCCATGGCATAGATTTCAGTAACTTTTTGCTAAGTAAAAGCCTTAAGCCTAACAATACCATTAGTACCAAGCTCACTTGTCTTATTGAGATAAGCTGTAATCCAAAATACACAATAAATGGGTATAAAGATAAGCATACTAAGAGCAGTGTTGTGGTTATCGCTTTGAGCATAGTAATGTTGTTTATGAAACGAGTTTTTCTACTTCGTTTACAACATCTTGCACAGTACGCACTTGCTTAAATGCATCTGGCTCAATTTTCTTACCAGTAATTTCGCGTAGTTTTACAACTAAATCAACAGCATCAATGCTATCAAGATCTAGGTCTTGATACAGGTGCGCATCTAGGCTGATATCATCAGCATCGATCTCAAATTCATCTACTAAAATGCCCTGTAAAACGTTGTAAATGTCAGCAGCGGTTTTCATGCTTATTCCTACTTCTAAGTCTGTATTATGATTGGTGTTGGTTAATAAATTCTGCCAATGCATCTACCGATGCAAAATGGGCTTTTGTTTGTTCTGAGTTTGCGTCAATTTTAACGTTAAACTCTTTTTTAATGGCTAAGCCAAGCTCAAGCGCATCGATACTATCTAGGCCTAAACCATCAACAAACAAAGGTTGGTCATTTTCAATATCATCCACGGTAATATCTTCAAGATCTAAGCTGCTAATGATTAATTGTTTTATTTTGTTCTTTAGTTCAGTCATAGGTGCCTGAGTTCCTCTGAAAAGTAATGTTGCAAATCACGGGTTAATTGTCGCGCTTGCATGGCGGGTTGTTCATTATTAAATGTGTTGTCAAACGTAAATGGGTCAGTGGCAAAGCGCATCTCAAAATGCGCTTTTGTTGCGGCAACGCAATACCATGGTGTGCCTTTGGTCAAAGTACTGGGTTTCATACTAATCAGCACTGAAGTAATTGGGGCTTTACAACGCGCAGCAATATTCGCGACGCCACGCTTAAATGTTAACTGTTCACCTGGGGTTGTGCGGGTGCCTTCAGGAAAGATAATCAGGTTATTTCCAGCAGCGAGTGATGCTTCACAATCATTCAGTAACTCTTGTGGGTCTTCATTACTAATATAACCTGTGCCTTTAATTACACCGCGCATAAATGGATTTTTAAATAAGTGTGCTTTGACCACGCAGTCAGCATTTTTAATCACAGATATCAGCACCACAACATCAATTAATGAAGGGTGATTGGCAAGTACTAACTGCCCTTTAAGATCATGAAATTTCTGTTTATCTTGCACAGAAAAATGGATAGCACCAGTGTAATGCATCAAGGCAACAAAGAATTTAAAACTATAGTGAACCGTTAAACGGGCTTTTTGCTTACGTTTCGCTTGGCAAGGTTCAAATAAACGTTGTAAAGGCAAAACCAACAAAGTGAGTACAATACCGCCAAAGCCAAATACAGAAAAACAAAACCCGGTTGCCAGTACCCGCCAAATTTTATTCAACTTAATGTAAACGTTAGTCGCCATGGTACTGTAGCATCCAAGCTGATTGTTGATGTGAAAGCAGCGATTGTGATCCTTTGCTTGTTAAAGCAGCTGCTAATTGCAAACTCAGTGGTAAACACGAGTCACTTTGAGTATGTTCTGATTCAGGAAGTTTTGTTAATTCAAAATACGGCTTACCGGCCTGCGCTGTTGATAATACGAACGATACACTATGAGCAATTTGTTGCTCGTCGCTAAATGGTAAGTATTCATCAGGTAATACACTTTCGGCATGGGCAATTAAAATTTGCTGCTCTACACCACTATGAACACGAGCAAAACCATCAATCATGGCTGAAATAATGCTGTCTTGGCCACCAGCGATAGCATTCATTGGGGCTTTGTTTTTTGCAATAATCGAAAATAATCCGGTTGCAGCATTATGTACACTCAAACCAAATGCGGTTGGAGATAGCGGTTCTTGTTCGACGAGTGAATGTAACAATTGCGCTGTTTTTGGTAAGTCGCCATGACGAGATGAAAAATTAACGGCTAGCTGCTGATGCTCGCCTTGCGCTTGATGCATAGTATGAAGCGCCATTTTCATAAACGGGCTTAAGCGGCGGCGCTGCATCGGTGCAACCCAGCTTAAATCAAGGTCAGCAATATTGAGATGGCTTAATTCTGCTATTTGTTGCTCGGGTGCAACCCATAAACACAAATTATCAACAACAAATTTCACAAATATTATTCTTATAACGCCAAACGATTGCTAATTTTACCTATTAGCTACAAAAAAGTAAAACAATGGTGCTTAATTACAGCCGCAATTAAGCACTCATTCATTTTTATCGTAAAATAACGTCTTTTTCGGTTAAAAGTTGTGCTTTTTCACCAACTATATCAGCAATATCAAGTTCGTTAATGTAACCTAAACCGATCTCTTGCTGTGCACGTGTAAGTGGCACATAAGGAAGACGGAACACAGGATTTACCGCGCCTGTCATCATCAGCGCCGTATTGATTGCAATTGGATTAGGCTCGCAGAATAACCAGCCCATAAGTGGCTGTAGTTTTGCATTAAGTGCATCATTTTTTTCATCCATCAACTGACGGAATAAGCCAGGGATGATATTTGATGTAACCGAGATAACACCGTGCGCATTATGAATATGCCTTGCATCATGCGCTTCATCATCGTTACCTGACCAACAAGCAATGCCTTGCTGTTCATAATGAGCAATACGCTCATTGCCACCGCACTCTTTTACACCGATAAAGTTTTCGTGCTTCGCAAGTGGCTCAATGATATCGGGTGTTAAATCTTGGCCTGTACGACCTGCGACGTTGTAGATAAACGCAGGACCAATATCAAGTAAACGGTTAAAGTGCTCTTTCACACCCGCCAGCGACGTACGCCCATAATATGGGTTTATTTGCAGGGCTGCATCCATACCGGTGGCAAAACCATACTCGGTTGCTTTAATTGCTTCACGCGTATTGTTGCTACCTGTATTACCAACAATTAATAAACGGTCCGAGAATTTGCTAACACTGTGAGCAATTAGCATTAAGTGTTCTTCCCAATTCATTAATTGGCCTTCACCTGTGGTCCCACCCACAATGATGCCATCAACACCAGCTGCAATTTGCTGCTCAACAAGGTCGTCATAACATGCAAGATCAATTTCACCATTAGTTAAATAAGGTGTTTTTATAGCGGTGATCAAACTTGCTTGTTTAATTGTTTCTAGGTTGCGCATAACTTTTTTAATGTTTGGAAAATTTGCGCTAGTTGTATCATAAACACGGGCATTTTCCGAGTAGTGTGATGCAATAAATAAAAATACTTGAGAAAAAATCAAAGTTAAGCCAAAATCAAACACTGTATAAATTAACAGTGTTTATTGTGAGTATTTGATAATGCAACTTTCAAAATTTTTGGCAACCTACTTTTATACTACCGAAGAGCTGTGCCATACCCTCTCAATTGATGAGGAAACGCTATCGGCATGGCAACAAAGTAGTTTATTTCCAAAACCGAGTTATTGTTTGCAGAGCCAATTAGAATGCAGCTCGTATTCGGGCATTTATCAATGCGAAGAATATCAAGACTATTACCCTCGTGGTGCCGCTAGTTGGGGGCAATTAATTATCAAACATGACATAAGCTCATCCTGCCAAGCGTTTAATTATTTTGCTCAGCAATATTCAAATCAACTCAGTAAGCTTGCTGAGCAAGGCTTTGCTATCGATGAAGAATTATTTGGCAGTGAAATTGACGAGCACTTACAGCAAGTTTGGCAACAGTTTTTATGCAGTAAATACGGTGTGCTCACACAAAATGGCTTAGTTGAAGAAGCCGTACAGCTCGACGTAGCTAAGTTATTAATTGATGATATTACTGAACTACGCACTAAAACAGGTTTAAGCGTAGAAGAGCGCCAAAGCTTACATAAGGCACTCAAATTAATGAACCGCGCGTTAAGCCATGGTACGGGCAACGAAGGTAAAAACACCTTGCGCCATCGTTATATTGATGATGTCGTTGCAAAATACGACCTATCGGTAAAATAACTGCTCATTTTGCGCTTTAAATGAAGCGCAACTGAATAACCGCACAAAGTTACAATAGTGTTTATTTTGTTATAAATAGGTTAATACAATTTGCTACTTTTGTTTTGTAGGTTTTCATCTACTTGATAGATAGATTGGTCTAGTTGAGTTATGTGACTTGTCATATTTGTTGTTTTGACACTTCGCAATAACTCAATTCTTCCAAACTAACTAAATCAAAATACAGGATGAAAAGATGAAACCTTTTCCAAGACTAGGCCGCTTAAAGGCGACCTACTTAGCCATGCTCGGCTTATCGATTGCCCAGCCAGTAGCGGCAGAAGAATCCTTCGTTACACAACAAAGTAAAGCGGATGCTCTTACATTCACGTTGATCACCGGGGATAAAGTGTCAGCCGTTGTCAATAAAGACGGCAAGTTAGGCGGCATTCGCATGTTAGCTTCAGATGGCTCAGAGCCGATTACAAGTATTTTCAAGCGTGGCAACAATACGTATGTTGTTCCTGCTCAGGCACAAGCGCTAATTGATTCTCAAGCGATTGATTTAGAATTATTCAACATCAATAAATTGTATGAATCTGGCTACGATGATGCTTCAACAGATGCCCTGCCGGTAATTGTAGAATACCGCGATGGAACTCTGGCAGGTCCAGCCGTACCTAAAACACTTGCGGGGATGTCTTTAACAGATGAAATTGAGCTTATTGACAGTGCTGCATTTGCACTTAAAAAAGCAGATGTAGCACAAACATGGGCTGCACTTACAGCAGAAGCCGATGTTGAAGGCTTGTGGCTTGATGCAATGGTGCATACTCATAAAGTAACAAGTTCAGATACGCTAACACCAACCGTACCACTAACGGGTGCATATGGTGCATCAGCGATTAATTATACCGGTACAGGTGTAAAAGTTGCCGTACTTGATACAGGCTATGATATTGAGCACCCTGATTTACAAGGCCGTGTTATTGCGTCACGTGATTTCACATATTCATCTAACGGTGTTGATGATACCAATGGTCACGGTACACACACGGCTGCAACCGTTGCCGGTAACGGCCACGAATCAAACGGTAAGTGGGTTGGCGTAGCTCCAAACTCGGACCTTATCATTGGTAAAGTGCTTGGTAATAATGGTGGTGGTTCGACGCTAGGTATCTTAAATGGGATGGTTTGGGCAGTAATGACTGAACAAGCTGATATCGTTAACATGTCGCTAGGTGGTACGGCAACAGCCTGTGACGGCCCACTTGTCGATATGGTTGAAGCCTTAAGTGAACAGGCTTTATTCGTTATCTCTGCGGGTAATAGCTTTACGCGCGAGACGATTGGTTCACCGGGTTGTGCGCCAAGTGCATTAACTGTTGGTGCGATTGATCGTGACGGTAATACCGCATCGTTCTCTTCACGCGGCCCATCGCCAGATGGTCACTCAGCAAAACCGGATATTACCTCGCAAGGTGTGGCTGTTGTTGCGGCGGCATCAGGTGGCTTAGGTGATACGGCTTACCGCGTGTATTCAGGTACATCAATGTCTGCACCTCACGTCGCAGGTGGTGCCGCTATCGTAATGCAAGCGCGTCAAGATTTAACACCCCAGCAAGTGAAAGAAGTTTTAACTTCTTCCGTAACTGTAACCGATTCGCATGTACTTGAGCAAGGTGCAGGTCCGATGGATATCAACCGTGCTATCGATCAGGTTATTATTGCTCCGCCGAATAGAGAGCTTGGCTATTTCGGATTCGAAGAAAACAATGCGTTCACTGAAACCGCCGTTACGTTGAAAAACATTTCAAATCGCGATATTACACTAAAATTAAAGCTTGATTTAATTGGTGAAGACGGCAAAACACAGCTACCAGCAACATTAGCGGGACTTGATACTAAATCAATTACTATTCCAGCAAATGGTGACGCTGAGGTCCCAATGTGGATTGATCCCTCTGTCGCATTAAGAAAAGGTGCTTACGGTGCAATTACTGGCCGCATCACAGGTACTTCTACTGATAACACAAACGATCAGATTGTTGTTCCTGTCTCATTTTGGATAGATCAACCAACAGTATCACTCACAGTTAACTTAACAGACCGTTGGGGAAATCGTGCAAGTGCTCCATCAAAGGTATATCTAATCAATGAAGAAGATGACTGGGGTGAGCTTTTAAGACTAAATGGTGGTAAGGCGTCTACAAAAGTACCTGCTGGTTACTACACTATTATTGCCAACATCATGACATTTGATAACTCGCAATCAAATTCAGGGCTAGTTGACTCTGCAGCACAAATGGCGGTACTCAAGCGTAAAATTGACAGCGCAACAGTACTCGATTTAGATGCACGTACCGCACAGCAAGTAACGTTTAAGGCAGACAAGCCTCTGGACCCTCAAGGTTACTCTTTTGGCTTTACTTATGCGTTAGATGACGAAAAATCAGCTAAATTAGCAGCAATTGAATTGGCACCTGATTACGTTAGCAATATGTATGCATGGTCTCAAGGTCATGATGATCGTTTTCGCTCATTTATCACTACTCGTGCAGTTGCGCCAGAGACAACAGTAAAAATGCAAAATGGTGTTGAGTTTGACTACATCAAACAAGGCTTAGCACTGTCATTCCATGGTGAAGGCTCTGCTGAAGTAGTGCCTGTTGGTGATGCCGGTTATAATACAGATTGGAGCCAATTTGACCTAGAAGGCAAAATTGCCTTAATTGCAAATCCTAACTATCTAACGTCATACATGGTAGGGAATGCGATGCAAGAAGGTGCCATTGGTGTAATTTTCTATCGCCCTACACGCGCTGGCCGTTATAAAGGCACCATCAATGGTACACCCAAAATACCTGTAATTGGTATCAGTACTGAGCAAGGTGAAATGCTTATGGCTGAAATTGAAGCTGGTAATAACCAGGTTAGCTGGTCGGGTGTTGCAGCAGAGCGCTCACCTTATGCCTACTCTATCAATCATATTACGGATGGCCATATTCAATCTGGTCAAATCAACCTTGCTGAACATAAAATGCATAAAATCAATGCTTCATACCATTCGCAAAATGATGAGCGCCCGGCATGGACTGATGTTATGGCAATGACCAACAGTACAGGTGAATTCTACTCAACAGGTAGCACACAAATGATCATGCTACCTCACGTTCGTGAAGAGTATTACACTGCCACAACGAAGAATGCATGGACGAATATTGTCATGCCAAATTATCGTATTGAAAGCGCTGGTGCATACTTTGATGGGCCACGTGCTATGACTCCAGGTGTTGAAGAGACAACTACATGGTTTAAGGGCCCTCGAGCTGGTAGCTTAGGCAGCAGTGGTTCACCAGTAATTCGTCGCGATACAAACTTGCTACACTTTAATCTTGCATCTTTCGGTGATGCATCAAACCACGATGGCACGTTCGGCTACATGGGTAGCTCTGCTTTCGGTCTGACTGTTGATGGTGAACCTGTTTCACCTTACCAAGGTAGTCTAACCCTTGAACCGGGCTCTCATCAAATTACCTTAGAAATGCGATCTTATGCTCGCGGTGTCGGTGAGCGCTCTCCGATAAATGATAAGCTAGGTTCACTTTACCAAGGCTTTTATACATTTACGGCTGACGAACAGCAACAAGGTGTTCAGCCAATTTTAGTGCCAATGGTTGATTTACCAGTTGATATTAACAACAGCATGAAAGCAGGTGAAGCAGGTGAAGCAGCTCACGTTAAGTTAACAGGTTTACTTGACGGTGTAGGTGAAGTGGCGCTGGCAGATGTACAGTTCCAATATGCGTACGGCCAAGAATGTACGATTGCTAACGTGCCTGGTTATATCTATTGCCCTGTATCAACGAAATTCTCAAGCGAAAACTGGTTAGATGCAAAGGTTGAACACATTGACGGTGAATGGGTGGCTACTATCCCTAATACTGGCAACGTCGGTGACTTTGTCCATATTCGTACGATTGTTTCTGATTATGGTTCAAGCCAAGCTGAGCAAATTACCATGCGAGCTTACATGTTAGATTAATTAGTTAGCGCTAATCAGCAAAGCCGCCTTCGGGTGGCTTTTTTCATGTAAAAACAACATGATCAAGTATTAAGAATCTAAATGCTCGTACTGACCACGATACACTTCGAAAGTCTTCACAACGGTGTGTTGCTCTTTACTTAGATTATCAAACCAGGTATCGAAACGCTCATCATCATCTTGTTCACTCAGTGCTAAATACTGTGCCAACAACTCAATAATATCGTTGTGAGTACACGACAAGGTGTCTACATGATTTGCTAAAACAGAATGGTCTTTATCGCGAAGCGTGTTCATTACATTTTGATCTAGTTCTTCACGGCTAGTTTTATCATTCACTTCCATATCCCTCTTTAAAATAAGCACGCATACCTAGTTATAACAGCCTTATCGACAATATCCAGCTTTTTAAATCTAACTGCTTATTGATTGCTCAGCTTGGACAAATTTAAAACAAACCAACATAAATAAGAATCATTTTTATCTTGATCTAAATAGTCAACCACCCTATAATCGCTACATTATCACATAACAAATAGGTGCATTATGAAGCCAAATATCCACCCTGATTACCAGCAAGTCGCGTTTCATGATACAGCGGCAGACAGCTATTTTATTATTGGTTCGACAATCAAAACTTCGCGCACGATTGAACTTGAGGGCAAAACCTACCCTTATGTGCCAATTGACGTATCAAGCGATTCACACCCGTTTTATACCGGTAAGCAAAAAGCCGTTGCAAGCGATGGCCGTGTTGCTGCGTTTAATCGTCGTTTTAAAAACTTAGCGAGCAAATAGTTTCTATAAGGAAAGAACATGAAAGTATTAAGTTCATTAAAAAGCGCGAAGAACCGCTCTGGCTGCCAAATCGTAAAGCGTAAAGGTCGTGTCTATGTTATTAATAAAGACAATCCGCGCTTGAAGGCAGTTCAGGGTAAAAAGAAAAAGCGTTAAAAAAGGTGCCACGGCACCTTTTTAAAATTAAAGTAAAGCTAACTTTACTTACCAAATAACAACTCCCAAAAACCTGGCGGCTCATGTAGCTCATGGTATTTTTTACGTAGCTCATCAATAGATTTAAGCGGCGCTTTTGCAGCTTCAAGGCCACGGGTCGTTGCAAGTTGCTTAGCTTGCTTTGCTTGATTTATGACTTTATCAAGCCCTTCTAAAGACGCCGTTTTGTGCTGTTTAAAATCAGCTGTTTTGGCTGTCTCTAACAACACGATAAATTCATCGATAGCGGTATTAAAGGTGGCTAAATCAGTTGCTCGTACTGAGTTTTTATAAGCAAGCCCCATGTTTTTCATATTGGCCTCAAGATCAATATTGTTGGCCGCGCTCAGACTGGAAAAAACAATTAAAAAACTAATAAAAATGGCTCTCATACACCCTCAACCAAATATAAATTATGCGCCCATTATAAAGCGAAACGCTGCATAAGCCTACTATCTGCAAAATACCGAATACAACAACAAAGTAAACACTCTGCAATCACATTTTCGCAACAAACAAAATATACCCAAACCCCGCACAAACCCTAACACACTGTTTAAATTAAAATTAGATGCGTACAAATTGATACGTAGTTTTTGTTTGCAAAAAATAGGGACAATGATAAAGTGCATTCCGTTAACATTTTGAGAACATTTGTTAACACCCCTTTAAGGGATAAAATAATAACTAACAGGTGAAACTATGAAAAAACATAACATCTTAGGTGCGAGTATTAAGCTTGCCCTATGCACATCTGCACTTGCAATTTCGGGTCAGTCATTTGCTGCTGATGAAGAAGGTGTACAAACAATCGACCGTATCGAAGTAACAGGTTCTCGTATTTTACGTGAAGGCGCAATTGCACCTGCACCAGTGACCGTGATCAGTGGTGATGACTTAATTAATACTGGTGCTGTTAATATCGGTGAAGCGCTTAATAAATTACCAGCTCTTGGTAATACGTTTTCACTTTCAAACTCTGGCCGTTACATCGGTACTGCGGGTTTAAGCATTCTTGATTTACGTAATATGGGTACTGACCGTACGCTGGTACTTGTCAATGGTAAGCGTCACGTTTCTAGCTCTGCAGGCTCTCAATCAGTTGATACAAATACAATTCCAAGCACATGGGTTGAGCGCGTTGAAATCATCACAGGTGGTGCATCAGCTGTATACGGTGCCGATGCTGTAACAGGTGTAGTTAACTTCATTCTTAAAAAGAACATCGAAGGTTTTAGCGCGAGTGTTACTCGAGGCGAATCTGACCTAAGCGATTACAGCAACGAAAAAGCAACATTCTCTTACGGCACGAACTTCGATAATGACCGCGGTAACGTGGCATTCTCTGTTGAGTATTCTGGCCAAGATACTTTAAATGCGTTAGACCACCCTTGGACTGATGGCTCTTACCGCAATATGCGCAACACTGCGCAAACAGCAGAAAACAAAGATGACCCTGCTTTCCCTGACTACATTTATACGCCAAATGCAGGCTACTATGCGATTAATAACGCAGGTGTATTCGCGCTAAGTAATGGCTTTGTAAATTCATTTAACCCAGATGGTACTTATCGTGAACTTAACATTGGCGACCAAGTTGATGGCCTTGCATGTGCTAACTGTGATTCATTTAACCTAGCACAGTTCAACCAAATTCAACCTGAATTTGAACGCTACAACATTAACTTCAAAGCGAACTATGATATCGCAGAAAACATGAATGCGTATCTTGAAGCTAAATACGTAAATAGCGAAGGTCAGAGCATTGGTCAGCCAGCATTCTTCTTCTTTAACCCAAATAACAGTATCAAGATTGATAACCCTTACCTTGATTCAAGCGTTAAAGAACTAATGGAACAAGAAGGTGTTAGCTCAATCATGGTTAACCGCATGATGACTGATTTAGGTCGTCGTGTTGAAGACAATACACGTGAAACGACTCGTTTTGTTGCAGGTTTAAAAGGCACTGTATTCACAGATTGGGAATTAGATGCGTCAGTTGTATATGGTCAAACTGATTTAGAGCGTGTTAATGGCGCTAACATGATCATGGCAAACTACTACAATGCCCTTGATGCTGTAGATGATGGTTCAGGCAATGTTGTTTGTCGCGACGAAGAAGCGCGTGCTGAAGGTTGTGTACCTGTTAATATCATGGGCTTCGGTGCACCAAGCCAAGAAGCGATTGATTACATCAATACTGTTTCAGTAGGTACTTCAAAGATTACCCAAACAGTTGTGTCTGCTTCACTTGCAAATTCAGCAATTTATGAATTACCAGCTGGTTACATTGGTTTTGCAGCGGGTGTTGAATACCGTAAAGAAGAAAGCGAAACTAAAGAGCCAGACAACGCAGCCGGTACCTTCTTTAACGCGCTTGGCGAAGACAAAGGTGAGTTTGACGTAAACGAAATTTACTTCGAAGCATCAATCCCACTTCTTGCTGACTTGCCACTTGTACAAGACTTAGTACTCGATACAGCGGTACGTTACGCTGATTACAGCACAATTGGTAACGCAACAAGCTGGAAACTTGGTTTAGACTGGACAGTTAACGACCAACTACGTGTACGTGCAACGCAATCTGAAGCACTTCGTGCGCCAAACATTGGCGAAATCTTTGGTGCACCAAGCCAAACATTCTACAGTGTTGACGATCCGTGTTTAGCTGACAACCTAAATGATTTACAAAACTCAGAAGTTCGCCGCGCGAACTGTGCTGCCCTTGGTGTACCTGCTGATTTTGAATCAGACTACGATGCGCAAACCCTTGAAGGTTTAGTAAGTGGTAACCGAGATGTGAAAGGCGAAGAATCAACCAGTACAACAATTGGTTTTGTTTACCAACCTTCATTCATTGAAAACGCAGTAGTGACAGTTGACTACTGGAAAATTGAGCTTGAAGACGCGATTTCAACCATCGGTTCACAAGACATTCTTGACCGCTGTGTGGATGCAGAAGGTGGTATTAATAACCAATACTGTAACTTGATCACGCGTGATAGCAGCTCACATGAAATTACACTTATTCAAAACTCAGTTCTGAACGTGTCTGGTCAAGAAGCATCAGGTGTTGACTTCGAATTAGGTTATGACTTTGATGCACTAGAAGGCAACTTCTCAACACGTTTAATTGGTACGTACTTAATCGAGCGTAAAACTTTCCCATTCCAAGACCAACCGAGCGACTACTATGAGTACGCAGGCACAACTGGCGAAGCGAAATGGCAAGCAAACCTTTCAATTTCTTATAAGCGTGATGGCTTCTTTACAACCTTTGATACACGTTATCTAGATGAAGTAAGCCTTTACACTGACCAAGAACTTGCAGATAACCCGAATCCAAATAGCTTAATGACATTTGGTACTTACGTTATCTCTGATGCAACAATTGGTTATAACTTTGAAAATGGTTTTGGTGTGAAGCTGGGTGTAGATAATATCTTCAACCGCAAACTTCCATACGGTACGTTAGGTACAGGTTCTGGTAGTGCAAGTTACGACAACATCGGTCGTTTCGGCTACTTAAGACTATCTTACGATTTCTAATCGTAAAATATTTGATTCTCTTGGGGCTGCACATTTGTGCAGCCCTTTTTCTATTAGATATTAAAAACTATCCGATTCCAATCATTTACTTAAAACCTGACAATTCAAGCTATACTCTCCTCTATAAACCTTTTAACCTAATAAGACTATGCTTAAAACGGTATTTTTCACTATCTTCCTATTTTGCTTACCGAGTGTTTTTGCTAAGCAAAGTATTATTTTTATAAACCCCGGTCATGCCGATACCAATGTCACGGGCCCATTTTGGTTTGAAGTGTCGCAGTTGATGCGTGACGCTGCCAAAGACTTTGATCTCGATTTAACGATTCATTATGCCAACCGAAATCATATTGAAATGAAGTCATTAGTGGCTATGGCGCTTAAAGCAAAGCCAGATATGTTGATTTTAGTTGATGAGAAAAGTGTGCTTACCCAACAACTTTTGAGCTTAAAGCACATCTCTACGCCCATCTATTTTTTACTTAACCGCCCATCAGAACAAGAACTAAACCGTTTGATTGATCAGGGTATTAATATCGCAGGTAGCGTGGTGCCCGATAACAAACAAGCGGGGCAACTATTAGCCGATAAGCTAATAGAACAAACGCAGCACGCGGCTAATATTTTCGCGATAAATGGTGATTACACGACCCATGCAGCACTTGATAGAGAGCAAGGTTTAGAGCAAAGTGTTCAAACGCATGATAATGCTACTATCACCGCTAAAACAGTTGCCAACTGGTCAGCAACACAAGCATATCGCCAGAGCCTCGGCTATTTTAGCCATCAACCAAGTATTAATATTGTTTGGGCTGCCAACGATGCCATGGCATTAGGGGCGATTGCAGCGCTTGATGAGTTAAACAAACGCAAAGATGTATTGGTTGGCGCAATAAATTGGCCACTCAGAGTTGTAGCAGAAAAAATAGACGTCACTATCGGCGGTCATGTTACGTTGGGGGCGTTAGCTTTGGTGAATATTTATGATTTACTGAATAAACACGCAACCGGACCTATGCATCATGAAGTGGCCATTTTCAGCCAACATAACGAACAAACGCTTACACTAGTTGAACAAATTCACAGTGATAACTTAGCAATTAACTTTCGCGTTTTCAGTAAAGCGAATAAAAATCCCCTTCCCTTTTGTGTTGGTTCACTTATTTTAGAGTCAACAAAAAGCGCACTGTAAAGGGCGTTGACAATGCGCTTTTAAAGGGTTTTAAAGCTATAGTGATTGTAAAAAGCTAATTAACTGAGCTCTTTTTTCACTGCTAAGCTCTGTAAATTCACGCTTACTTTTTTCAGCTTCACCACCGTGCCATAGAATCGCTTCTTCTAGTGTGGCTGCGCGCCCATCATGTAAGAAACCTGCGGCTGGGTTAACTGTTTTCGTTAAACCAATCCCCCAAAGCGGACGCGTTTTCCACTCACGGCCTGTTGCCATAAAATCACGGCGGTTATCTGCAAGCTCTTCACCCATGTCATGTAACAACATGTCGGTAAATGGCCAAATTTCTTGCCCTTTTACTGCTGCAGGCGCTGCAACACCGCCCAGTAATAAAGCGGCACCATTTGCGGTTACAAAACGAGGTGTATGGCAACCAGTACAGTTTAACTCGTTGAAAAAGCGTGCACCGGCTTTAACATCTTCGTCGGCAACATTGCGACGAGCTGGCACAGCAAGCGTTTCTGCGTAAAACACGACCGTATCAGAAAACTCATCACTCGCTTCTGGCAATCCTTGCTCATCAGAACCGGTATCTTGATAGTTAGTACGAGATAAATAACTTTCGTGCATTAATGTATTAGCAATGCTTTCTTCAGGGAATAATGAGTTGGTTACCCCCATGTCACCACGTAGTGCACCCAGTGATTGCTGTCTGACTGATGGTGTACTGGCTTTCCAACCAAATCGTCCAAGTGACACAGGGTTTTCATCACCCGCTTGAGCCTTAACAGCATCAAATACCCAGTTTGCTTTACCAGAAATTCCATCATTGTCGGCATCATCAACATCTTCAAGCGCTAGAATATCTTGCTCTTCAATCGCTTCAAGCAATCCAAGACCAAAGACAGGCATGCCATTACGGGCACTAAAACGTACATCTTCATTGGCAAGGGCACTTAAACTGAAGTTTTCAGGTGAGTCCCATGCATTGTCGATAGTAAATACCGGCTTTTTCATCGTGACAGTACTTCCATCCGGGTAGCTAAACTCCGTGTAATCATAGCTTAGATATACATCAGCTTGGCCACCAAAATTATGCGTTTGCCAGTCTTCACGGGCTTGTAAAATCCCCCGGTGAAAGAGTTGATCCCCAAACCCTTCAACGCCTGTAACCTGACAAAAATCATTGACACTACTTGGCATTTCACACACGCCATCAGCTAAGCTAACGCGTAAAAAGATCCCTGCATCATTCGCTAACTTCACAGTTTGCTGTTCAGCGGTTGGAACAATAGTACTTGGGCGACCATCTCGTTGGTGACAAGCATTACAGTTATTGTTATTAAAAACAGGTCCTAAACCATCGAGTTCCGGGTGTGCATCATTCGGGGCTGTCGTAAAGGATGTTTCAAAATTAGCATCGCCAGTTAAGTGAATATCGAGTTCTGAATCACTTAAATTAGGCATAGGTGTAGAGAAACCATGGCCTGAATTATTGGTATCGAGGGCTGTCGCATCACCTGCCAAGGCAACGACATCAATATAATTTGGATCAGTTTCGCTGCTTGTTGGTGGTGGTGTTGTCGTTTCGGTCGCGCTTTTATCGCTGGTTTTACTTCCACATGCCACTAAAAATATGGCTGTGAAAGCAAATAGAATTGGTTTAATTGCTTTTACATTCATGACGGTATCTTGTAAAGAGGGAAGCAGATGCTTCCCCAGCGATTATAAATTCCACTCTTTGATAAGTGGCACAACTTCTTCTTCAAGGGTCGCTTGTAATTCACCTAGCGCATCAATCGCTGTTTGAATTCGAACGCGACCAGCATCATCCTTAATCGCTTGTCTAAATGGCATATCATCTGCACCTGCAATGGCATCAATCGCTGCAATCGCTGCTGAAATTTGAGTTTCAACTTTCGGCGCGAGTTCAGCGTCACCGGCATTGATAAATGCTTTAAGACCTGGGCTGTCGTTTTCATCGCTGAATGTGCCTAAAAACACATTTTGTACACCAACAATGTTGTTGCTAAAGTCAGTTAATGAGTTCCAGCTATATTGTGATTCAACTAATGATGTATCAGCTGTGTCTTTGCTAGTACCAAATGGTTCTGCAATTTTACCGTTACCTACCTCATCAACAATACCAATAACCCCATTGACTAACTCTTCAATAACACCTAACTCAGATGAATATTTATCATTGCCCGGTGTTAATAAATAATCTTTATAAGCAGGTTCATCATCCGCATTTGCAGAGATAACCCATGCATCAACAAGGCTTTGTGTATGAATATTAAATACTTCAGCACATGCAATTAAGTATTCCATTTCACGCACAGTCATTTCGTCAATTGACTTATCGTTATCTTCAACGCCATTACCGAATAATAAAAACTCCATGGTGTGGAAACCTTGTACACCATCGTCAAAGTTCTTCACATTATCAGCAGAGAACGTTGTGTTACTTGCAAGTAGTGCTTCTAAATCAGCGGTATTCAGTGGCCAAGTATCAAGATGTGGATCAATTGATAAACTATCAACAGGACCAAAGATATGTGACTCACCTTGCTCCCAGAATACACGTGCATCTTTCCAAGCTTGTTGAGCAGCAGCCAGCGCAGCTTCGTTTTTGTTTTCTAATAATGTGAGTGTCGCGTTATGTAGAACCGTCGCCTTGCTGTTTAGCATTTCGTAACCATCCACAATCACTTGCTCAGTTACGTTTTCAATTAAATCAGTTGCATCATAGCTAAAGCCTGTTACTTCAGTAACGGGTGTGCTTGTGTCTGAAGAATCATCCGAAGAAGACGAACCACATGCAACAAGTGTTGACGCTAAAATGACAGCTGTGATGCTGTTTAATACAGTTTTCATCCCAAGGTTCCTTTATAGTTCTGTTGAAAATTTATAGCCAAGAGAGGCACTAAAGTGAGTCGTGTCATCGATATCGTCTTGTGCGTAATAACGTTGACCGCCCTGAAGTTTTAGAATTAAGTTTTTGTTTGGAAGGTAATTTAAACCAAAGTTAAGCTCACGAATGTCGTAACGATGGATAGCCGCACCACTGGCCACTTCAAGCATTGGGTTGGCATAATCAAACGAGGTAAATACATACAGCGGCGAAGACAAATCAAACAGCCCCTGCATATTATAAGCGGCTTCTACAAATGCAGATTCAGCTTTGCTACCAAGCTGTGCAAAGCTTCCCGGACGAAGACCCGGCGTAGTTTTATTAGCAGCAGTGATAGCAACTGAGTCTTCTAACTCGCCATATAAGTACTGACCACGGAACACAAGATCATCTAACGTCCATGCACCATGTAACCCGAGGATAGACACGTTTCCATCCACATCAAGTTTACCCTGATTGCGACGGTTATCAGATGTATTTGCCGTATAGTAACTAACCCCAAAACCTTTACCGGCTTTAACATTGCCATAATCAAGGCGTAATGTGAGCGCTAAATCATCTGCGGTATTTTCTTCAAAGCGTTGCTGTGCACCACCCGCGACCCAATTAGTCGAACGGAAGTATTCAGAGTTAAGACCCGTCGTCACCAATGTTTGAAGTGTAAAGTCAGACCAACGAGAAATTAAGTTAACCCCAGTTTCATGCCAAACTTGCGGGATCATAGTTGCCTCACCCCAATGGCGAGTCGTGGTAAAGTATTGATCTGGCTTGTTTAAGTCTGTGCCTAAGCCTACCGGAACATATATATGACCAAACTTGACTGTAAAGTTAGGGTTATATTCATATTCTAGCTGTAGCTTTTCGACAATAACTTCACCACCCGCTTCAACTTCTGATTCAAATTCGCCAAATTCTTCAAAGCCGTCATATTCAAGCGTGGTACCTGTACCGCCGTGTTCATACTCAAGTTCAAATTCGACTTTCCATTTATCATCAATTTCATATTCAAACTCAGTAACAACACGCTCTAAATCTGTTGTGGCGCGGCGCTCTGGAGAAGTGTCTTGAACGTTGGCAAACACTTCGTCACTTTTATAAAGCAAAGTACCGTAGCTTTTAAAAGTAAGTTTTGATTCTTTTTTGCTTGCGACTGTAGCAACGGGTGCTGCCTGCTCAGTAACAACTGGGGCTTTTTGTTGCACTGCAACTTGCTGGGTGTTTTTTGCTTCTAATTGAGTTTTTAAGTAATCAATCGCTTTTTGTTGTTCAAGGAGTTGTTGTTGAAGTTTTTCGAGTTGAGCTTGCATGTCATCATTTGCAACACTGTATAGTGGAGTCAAAGCCAATGACACAGCGAGAGAGAGTACTGCTTTCTTCATTGTAAAACGCACCTAAAAATAAAAGCAGAATGATAATAGTTGCCTTTTACATTGTAAACATTGTTAACCATATTTTTTGAGAAAAAAGGTAATTTAGATTAAATAAGCCTTATTTACTAAGACGATTGCACTATAAATTAGGGCAGAGTGATAATTTGGTGTGTAATAAGGTAGTATTGTACGATAATTATGAATTATTTGTTAACAAGCAAACCCTACGGTGGGCTTGCTTGTTAACGAACGGATTTGCATGAAAAGTTTATTTATTACTGAGCCAAACCGCTTGGTAAGGAGCCAAAGATAAGGTTTGAGTATGTTCTGCAATCACTTCTGTGGTGATCAGATCTTTCCACTGCTCTGTTTCTATTAAGTTCAAATCAGCAAGGGTGAGTGTTTGTACCTCATCACTAATGTTATAAACACAAAACATGCTCTGTGAACGGTTAATACTTTGTCGCCAAAAACCAAATAACCCCTCGCTTAAATGTAACGTATATTGGGTTGCATTAGGGTGAAATGCACTTTGTGCCTTACGAATAGCCATTAGGTTTTTCATCGCTTTAAACACAGTACGATGATGAGCATTTTCGTTACTCAGCTTTGCCAATAAATCAGATTCCTGCCAACGGTGACGGTTAATCGCTCGGTTATGCTGGCTATTTTCAAAGCGATCATAATCGTTGGTGGTACCAAGTAGGCTATGAATATACAAACCAGGAATACCTTCAAGCGCAAACATAATGGCATGCGCACATAAAAAGCGAGCAACACCCCACTTATCAGGGCCTTGATGCGTTCCTTGCAGAGCATCAAATAAGGCAATGTTTAACTCATAAGGGGTATTGGTACCATCTGGTGCAGTACGTAATGAGACTTTACCGCCATATTTTGCAGTTGTACTTACCATTTCCGCTATTTGCGCTTGATCGAGCAGGCCTTCAACGGGGCGTAAACCAATGCCATCATGAGATGCGATAAAGTTAAAGTAAGCCGTACCTTGTTGGGCTGGCGGCATACTCATCATCCAATGTTTTAATGCGGTGCTGTCACCACTGAGCAAAGTGTGCAATAACAGCGGTGGCAGTGAGAAATTATAAATACAGTGCGCTTCGTTGGCATTACCAAAGTACGATAAGTTTTCACGGTTCGGGATATTAGTTTCTGTGATAATAATCACATTAGGCTCAACATGCTCTATAAGGGTACGAAGTAACCTGATCACTTCGTGTGTCTCTGGCAGGTTAATGCAGCGGGTATGAAGCTTTTTCCATAAAAATGCCACTGCATCAAGACGAAAAATACGTACACCATTATCTAAGTAATGGCGAATTATCCCTACAAATTCATTCAGTACATCTGGGTTAGCAAAATCAAAGTCGACTTGGTCATGACTAAACGTACACCATACATGTTGCAAACCACCTTTTGTTTCAACCGCTTGTAAAAGCGGTGATGTACGCGGGCGAACAACTTGCACAAGGTCATCACTCGGGTTCGCGGTTTTAAAGTACCCTTTCCCCGGCTCTTTGCCTTGAATAAAGTTTTCGAACCAGACGCTTCGGCTTGAACAATGGTTAATCACTAAATCGGCCATCAACCTGACATCGGCTGAAATATCGCGAATATGCTGCCAATTGCCAAGTGCTTCATTCACTTGCACATAGTTCATCACCGCAAAACCTTCGTCAGAACTATATGGGTAAAACGGCAAAATATGCAGGGCATTGAGTTCAGGCAAACACTGGTTTTTAACAAAGCGATGCAAGGTATGCAAAGGCGGCTCTTCAGGCTTAGCAACCGCGTCATCAGTATTAGCATGACGAATGATAGAATCACCATAAGCGATTAAAATCATATCTTGCTCATCCCAACGGTTTTTATGCGGCGTTGGGTCACGAACAGGATCATCACCTTGCATCGTGTTGATCAGCCTGTCGGCAAGTTGTTCAAGGGTTGTTGGTAGTTCAACCTCAGCATAAATACACGTTAAATGCTGTATAACCCGTTGTTGCAAAAGCTCTAAAGTCACGTGCCTTCCCCGTTAAATATAATCTTTGTTATCAAGCTCTACGGCTTCTTCTAAGCGAGCAAATACATCTGGCATTGCCGAAGCAACTCGGTTCCAACTCGGCACAAACGGTGCTTCCATTGGGTTTTCTAAAAAGTGCTGACCCGCATTCATGATATTCTGTGCAAACATTTCGACCGCTTTTTCTTCATGGTGAATATCAAGTGTTAAGCCATTCATCAGCGCATCATTGTGATAGGTTTCAATAAAATCGAGTGCGATACGGTAATAGGTTGCTTTTAACGACCGAATTGTTTCACTGGTAAAGGTAACCCCCTGCGTAGCCAGCTTCCTGAATAAAGCTTTGGTAATATCAATCGACATTTTTGACAAGCCTGCTGCTTGGTTTTCTAGCGATAGGTCTTGGTGTTTATGATCATAGTTATCAGCAATATCGACCTGACACAAACGGTTATGCGAGTAGTTACGATACATCTCTGATAACACGCCAATTTCGAGACCCCAGTCACTTGGAATACGAATATCGTTGAGTACATCACGGCGGAATGAAAACTCACCCGCTAATGGGTAGCGAAACGAATCCATGTATTCTAAATAATCGTTGCTGCCTAAAATTGTTTTAAATGAACGCAATAATGGGGTTACCAGCAAACGTGACACGCGACCATTAATTTTGCCCTCAGCGGTGCGCGGGTAAAACCCTTTACAAAATTCATAGTTAAAACGAGGGTGAGCAACGGGGTAAATTAAGCGTGCTAATAGCGCTCTGTCGTAAGTCAAAATATCGCAGTCATGCAGTGCAATTGACTCAACTTTTGAGGTTGCCAACTTATAGCCCATGCAATACCAAACATTGCGACCTTTACCTAGCTCTCGTGGGGCAACGCCCAATTTTTGTAGTTCTTTATCGAGTGCTTGTAAACGCGGGCCATCATTCCAAAGTACTTTATGAGGCTGATCAAGCTCCGCAAAAAACTGCAGTGCATGACGATATTGGCTTTCATCAGCGCGATCTAAACCAATGGTAATTTGCGATAAATAAGGTACATGTTTCAGTTCTGCAATTATGTTTTGCAATGCGGGCCCTTCTAGCTCACTGTAAAGCGAAGGTAAAATTAGGCCCATTGGGCGTTGTTTTGAAAAGCCCAACAACTCTTTTTCTAGTTCTTCTACTGGGCGGTCAGCAATATTGTGTAAGGTCGTGATAATGCCATTTTGATAAAAATCAGCCATGAGATTGCTCCTGTTTTGCTGCAAAACGCGCTTTGATGATAGTTAACGCAGAAACTTCTTGAACCCAACCTGCTGGGGCTGGTTTTTCGCTGAGCTGCCATGCTTTTTGTAATATTTGTGATTGCACTTGGCTGCCAGGGTTATTGATTAAAATAGCGGTGTCAGCCGCTTTTAGCATGGCTACATCGTTTTGACTGTCGCCAAGGGCAATCACAGTAAATGGATTGCGATAGGCTTTTTTGAACTGATTTAACAGCCATTTTTGTGCAAGCCCTTTGTTGTTGCCTTTGGTTAAATGGATAAAACGCCCGCCAACAAGCACTTCGTAGCCTGCTTGGCTCATTGCATCTATCAAACCTTGCTTTTCTTCATTGCTGCCAGAGAAACAAACCGGATCTGAATATTGACGCTTTAAAGCCAGTTCACTTATATCGACGGGGAGTCCTGTTAACTCGGCTATTTCTTGTGCACTAAATTGACTAAATAAGCGTACACAGTGGCTAAATTGACTGGCATATTGTTTAAGGTCGTCATGCAATTTATCGGTGCTTTGCGTCATGGCAAAGCGCCAATAACCTTGATACTCATCACAGCCAATCGGTTTAACTTTAAAATAGTCTTTCGGGATATAAACAGCCGCACCATTTTCCACAATAAAAGGTTGGTGATGATCCAAACCTTTTTGAATATCAGTAACTTCAGCAAAGGTTTTGCTGGTATTAAAAATGACATTGACACCGGTATCATTCAGCTTTGCCAAAAATGGTTTGATCACCTCACATTCGTAACTGTCGTGATCGAGCAATGTCCCGTCTAAGTCAGTAAAAATAAGAGGTTGAGCAATTTGGTCGGCGAGTAGTTCCATCTTGGTGATATCACGCTCGGTATCAAGCAATAGTAACGCATCCACGCTGTGCGCAAGCGTAGCTAAGTTTTCCCGCGTAATGCGTTCAAAATGAGAGATAAAACGCTTTAAGCTCACTTCGTCAAATGTGCCCTGCCCTTGGCCTTTTTTGGCAATTAACTTATGCTCTTGTTCTAAGCGCCACGCATACACATCTTCAAATGAAGGCGCTTTTAACATAATGGTGTAATCGGCCATTGCGAATACATGTTGATATTCATTTGCTAGGCAGCTATTGACGCGCTGGCGCCAAATGCCGTCGGCATCTTCTAGTTGTTCTAATTCATTTACCGGGGTTTGTAGTTGATAAGGCTGCTGAGGCGTACTGGCTACACACCAGCCTTCAAAAAACACAATATCAATCGGCTTTTGGTTACTAGGCCACTGGTCTTTTGGCACTGGATCATCCGTTAGCTTATCAAATTGAGGTAATGGCACGCCCACTTTACCAGCCAACAAAGCCGATAAGGTTTGTTCCATTAATTGCGTATCATGTGTGCCTGGTACCCCACGACTCGCAAACAAAGGATGAACATCTTTAGCAAGCTCATTGCGCGCATCACGACTTAAATAAAAATCATCGATTGATAGTGACACGCTATTAAATTCGGTATTGCTATTTACCCAAGTCACTAAGAAATCAGCGAGGGTTGTTTTGCCTGAGCCTTGGCAGCCGTTAATAGCCACCAGCATTGTTTGGCCGGTCATTTTTGCACTCAAGATATCGTGCGCGAGGGGTATAAAAAACTGTTCACTTAAGTATTGATACTTGAGTGGTAACTGATGCTTTGCTAAAAACGGGGTAATATCCACAACATTTGCCTCTTGCATAATCGCTCCTACCAGTATGACATAGAGATAAATGCAGTTAGTAGACCAGTTTTATAATTCCTTATTTTTTAAATGGTTACAAAAAAAGCGCATATTTAATGCGCTTTTTTGGTGCAATATTCAAGCAGTTTTTAAGTTCTAATCAGCTTGTTGCACTGCTTTGGGGAGAACAGCATTTAAGATAATCCCCAAAATTGCGCATAAGCTAACACCTTGTAAACTAAACTCATCACCACCGATATGCATGCCACCAATACCAAACACTAAAATCAGTGCGACGATAGTCAGATTGCGAGGCGCGGTAAGGTCTTCACCTGATTTAACTAAGGTATTTAAACCAACAACGGCGATAGAACCAAACAGTAAAATCATGATGCCGCCCATCACAGGAACCGGAATCGTTTGTAAACCCGCGCCCATTTTTGCCACAAACGCCAGCACAATAGCGATGATTGCGGTCCAAAGCATCACTCGCGGGTTGAAGTTACGAGTAAGCATTACCGCCCCTGTTACTTCTGAGTACGTTGTATTAGGTGGACCACCAAAAACTGATGCCGCAGAGGTTGCTAAGCCATCACCAAATAAAGTGCGGTGTAAACCCGGTTTCTTTAAATAGTCTTTACCCGTGACTTGGCTAATAGCCATCATGTCACCAATATGTTCAATGGCTGGTGCAATGGCTACAGGCACCATAAACAAAATAGCTTGCCACTTAAACTCAGGGTAAGTAAATGCCGGCACAGCAAACCAGTTTGCTTCAGTTACCGCATTAAATTCAACAATCCCTAAAAAGAGCGAAGCTAGGTAACCTGCAACCACACCTGCAAGAATAGGAATAAGTTTAAATACACCTTTGCCCCATACCGCAAAAATCAGCGTAACCAGTAATGATAAACCAGACACCCAAATGGCTTGTTCATAAGGAACTAATTGTGCACTACCATCCCCTGCTTTACCCATAGCCATATTCACAGCGACAGGTGCTAAGGCTAAACCTATTACCATAATCACTGGGCCAACAACCACAGGCGGTAACACTTTATGCAGCGCATTCACGCCTTTAAACTTTACTATCAAGCTAAGCGCAAAATAGCAAAAGCCTGCCACCATTAAACCGCCCATAGTTGCGGGGATACCCCACATTTGCACTGAGGCGATAATAGGTGCGATGAAAGCAAAAGACGATGCTAAAAAGATGGGAACTTGGCCTTTGGTAACCACATGAAACAGTAAAGTTCCTAAACCTGCAGTAAATAAAGCCACATTGGGATCAAGTCCTGTCAGTAATGGCACAAGTACCAGTGCGCCAAATGCGACAAACAGCATTTGCGCGCCAGTTAGAATAGTTTTTAACGAAAATGTTTGATGATTTTCCACGTGAGCGCCTTACACTGTGCCAAAAATCTTGTCACCGGCATCTCCTAAGCCTGGAATGATATATCCTTTTTCGTTTAAGTGACTGTCTAGAGATGCTGTGAAAATTTCAACATCTGGGTGAGCTGCAAGGGTTTTTTCTACGCCTTCTGGTGCTGCCACTAATACAATCACTTTAATATCTTTACAGCCTGCTTTTTTCAGCATATCGATAGTTGCGATCATTGAACCACCGGTTGCCAGCATTGGATCAATAACAAGGCTTAAGCGCTCATCAATTTTACCAACCAGCTTTTCAAAGTAAGGTACTGGCTCTAATGTTTCTTCGTTACGCTGAAGACCAACAACACTTACTTTTGCAGCAGGTAATAACTGCATAACACCATCCATCATACCAAGACCGGCACGAAGAATAGGCACAACTGTAATTTTTTTACCTTTGATATGCTCTACATCTAATGTTGAACCATCCCATCCAGTGATTTGTACGCTTTCTAATGGTAGGTTTTTTGTTGCTTCGTAAGTAAGCAAGGTACCTACTTCAGACGCCAGCTCACGGAAACTTTTTGTGCTAATACCTTGCGCGCGCATGAGGCCAAGTTTGTGTTGAACTAACGGATGAGTAATTACATGGATAGACATAAGTAGAACCTAAATGAAATAAATTACGCCTATTTTAGCGCAAAATAGTCTTCTCGACTGCAAAAAATGCATGTTCACCGCATTAATTCTTTGAATTGGTCTAATATTATACAGCACCTTGCAAATATTAATTTTTTTGCAACAACACGCACCGGCAATGTTTAACAATTCATTTATTTTTGGGCCTGCAGTAATGAAAACGCTTATCTTCACTTCCATACTCCTTCTATGTATTTGCTTACCTGCCCACAGTGAAACGCTCGATATTCAAGTTATGGCAGACTTTGTTCCGCAAGATGGCGGTAACCCTGAGAATGAGGCCACCACGTTTTTGCTGGCTGTTGCAGCTGAGTTAGGCGATGAAATCAGCCTACATTTCATACCTGCAAGCCGCTTAAGAGAATGGCAGCAATTAAGAAAAATGAATAATGTTTGTTTGTACAATAAATTAAAAACCCCACAGCGTGAGGTTCATGCTGTGTTTAGTCAGTACCCTCTGATGGCATTTCCTTCAAATAAACTGGTGGTATTTAACAAGCCCACTATTCCAGACGCCATTACCCTACTACAAGCTATCTATTACTACGACTTAACAATAGGGGTCACCAAAGGCCGTTCTTACTCAGAAGAGATTGATAAGTTTGTCCGTTTAAATGATGAGCACTTTTTCATACTCGATGGGGCAACAAATGCACCAAGGCTCGGGCAAATGTTATTTCAAAATAAAATTGATGCTGTTTTAGAATACCAAACTGTATTTAGCAACCGTTATAAACGAGCTCCGGGACTGAGTAGTATTCGTTACATCAGCCTTAAACCAGAAAAAGCCGCGGTGTTTGGTTATATTGCTTGCTCACCAACAGAGGTCGGCAAACAAGCAATCGCGCTTTTCGACAAAGCGCTTAAAACAGAAAAGGTACGCACTTTAATTAGTGAGCGTTTAATGGCGCTCTTTCATGAAGGTGAAAACACACAAATTGTAAATGCCTTCAATGCAGCGTTTGAGCACTAAGCCGTTAAAATCTGCTCCATAACCCAACTTGTGTGTAGTGCAGTTTCACCAGTTGATGGGTGGGGTTGCTGAGCATGAAAATAGTTCGCCATGTTTTCAACATGATATTGTTGAATGTGTGCAGGGTTATCAATTACGAGCTGTTGTGCGCCCTGTGCATTGTTAAGCACAATCGGCTTTTCGTCAAACACACTAAAGCTAAGCTCGCCTTCACTGCCATAAATCATCACATCATCAAAACGATTTGCTGAAGCAAAGTTCCAGCTCCCGGTGCCTGTAACACCTGATTGATGCTGCCAGTGAGCGGTAATAGCATCGAATGCTGAATATAAACCTTGTTGATTAGCACATAAACCATGCACCTTATTAAAATCACCTAAAAGGTAAGCAAGTAAATCAAGACCATGGCTGACTAAATCGTCAAAGTAACCTCCTCGAGCCACGTTTTGATCTGTACGCCAGTTGTATTCACCCGATAAATCAAGGGCGTTAGGTGCTTTACTTAAATGCCAACTTACATGACGAGGCTTACCAATGGCGCCTTGTTCAAGTAACTGTTTAACGTGATTAAAGCGTGGTAATGAACGGCGATAATAAGCGACAAATAGCGGCTGTTTAGCCTCTTTAAACAGTCGCGACAATGTCAAGGCTATCTTGATAACTTGGCGCCAGTGGCTTTTCGATACAACATGGTTTACCTGCCGCAGCAACCTCAAGAGCAAACGCTTTATGGCTATCTGGCGGCGTGGCAATATACACTGCATCAACACTGTTATCGTTAATGAGTTCGCTTGGCGATGCGAACACCTTTGCAATATTATGGCGATTAGCGTAATCATGGGCTTTTTCTAGGTCACGACGTGTCACCCCAATAAGCGCAATACCTTCTGCTTGTTGATAAGCAGGGCCGCTTTTCACTTCAGTTACAGCACCACAGCCGATAATGGCAAATCGCATTGGCTTATTCATTGTTAATCCTTTATTTTTAAGTACGTTACAAATTGCTGCTGCATGTAGCCGTTTATTTTTGCATGTTCAGGGCTCCAACCTGCTAAAAAACGATAAAAATCGCTCCATGCGTAACACCAAAGCGCACGCCAACTGCAAACGACATGCGCAGGGTTTATACTCGGCTGATAACGTTTTAGTGCCTGTGTGAGGGTGTCAAAATAGCGATTTAAATAGTCATCGGCAACTGATTTTAATGCCATATCATCTAAGCAACTACCTAAAAAATACATCACATCAATCACCCCAACTCCCTTGCCAACATATTGAAAGTCATAGCCAAGAACATGTTGATTTTGTGGCGCAATAGCAAAATTAGCAAGCTTAGCATCACCATGAATTAACGTTTGGTAAGGTGATTCATTCAACGCTGTATCAATAGCGTGTGCCTGCGCTTTTAAGCTTAAATCGCTCATGCGCTGTAGCTCATCAGGCCGCGTTGCTAAATGCCAGTAACTACCTCGCGGCCAAAGGCCATCGGCAGAGCTTGCTAAATGAAAAGCATGAAAGTGTGCAAGCCAGTTTATAATTGCTTGAATGTCGCTGTGTGTAGCACTTGCAGGCTGGTAGCCAAGCGCACTGAAATCACTAAATAGCAGTGCTTGCTTACTGCCCTCTTGTATTGCCTCAATACAGTGGATAGCCGCAGCTTCATGGGGTAATTGCTTAGCGTAATGCCGATACCAATTAAATTCGACTAAGTAAGATTGGCGCTTTCTGGCAAGTGCAAAATCACTTTGTTTTATACGACTATGATTAATCTGGCTAGGCACTTCAATCGCTTTAATTACCGTAGCAGCACCATTCATTTGGCAACGAATAATCTCACCGCATCCGCTCCACACTGATGCCGCTTGCTGTAGCTCTGTAATGTTTGAAAAGTGAGAAGTAACAAATTGCCTAAGATCCATAACGCTCTGTACTTTATATAAACCGATGGCAATGGTAGGTGATATTGGCTATTGGCACAACGGTCTATAGGCAATAAAAAACCCGTGCTAAACACGGGTTTTCGAAGATAAAGTCCTAATACTGCTAAGGACTTGCATTGTTGAATTACTCGTTTACCACACTTTTAAGTGGGTTAACTGGCTTTGCATTGTCATCCAGTAAGTTCATATCAAAGTCAAACTCATCAACACGAATCGCTTTTTCACGTTTCTTGTTGTAATCAATCAGTTTTGCATACTCTTCTTCGTTGATAACACTTGCAACAAGTGCATTATCAAGTGTTTCTGCAAAACGAACGCCCGGCTTGATAGTCTTAGCACGCAGTGCTTTTTTAACTTTTGCAAGTAAATCAAGGCATGCCATTTTCGCTTTGTACGCTTGCTCATTGATGTGATGACCATCACCTTCAATTGGTTTAACCAAGTGAGTGATTTGCGCTTTAAATGCCGTATCCATTTGCGCTTGAGTCGCAAGTTCACGGATTAAATCATCACTAATCTTAGGCATTTTCATTGAGTAGTTCATCGTAATGAAACGCATAAATTTACGAGTACCACTTGCAGGGAAGTTATCTAAGAACTTATGCAATGCTTCTTCAGCGCTTTGTAGTGCAAAGCGAGTCGCATAGTGGAAGTAAGGCGCAGCTTGCTCACGTTCACTGCTTGCTACTTTTTGCTCGTAGTATTTAATTGATGCCATCGCCGCATACAAGAAGCTCATTACGTCGCCTAAACGTGCAGATAACATTTCTGCTTGCTTAAGTTTGCCGCCCAGTACCAATAACGAGAAGTCAGCGTAAACTGCAAGTTTTGCAGATAATTTATGCGCTGCTTTTTCGTATTCACGTACTTCTGGTAGTGACGATTTAGCACCCGCAGTAAACGGTAATACACCTAAACGGAAAGCTCGTAAGCTGTTAGCTACGCTGTAACCCACTGTTTTACGTAAAATGCTGTTGAATTCTTTATCTGCATTTTTGTCTTCGCTGTGGATAGACTCAACCATAGATTGCAGGTAAGGGTGACAACGCATTACACCTTGACCAAAAATCATAAGGTTACGAGTCAGAATGTTTGCACCTTCAACCGTGATTGCGATTGGTTGTGCAACATATCCACTTGCTAATGTATTTTGCGGGCCATTTTGAATTGCTTTACCTGCTTGAATATCCATTGCTGAATCAAGCACGTTACGACCAATTTCTGTCATGTGGTATTTAGCAATTGCAGTGACTACAGAAGGTTTTAAACCCATGCCTAAACCTTCTGTTGTTAGAACACGCATTGCTTCTTGAAGGTAAGTTTTACCTGCGATATCAGCAAGCTTCTCTTGGATACCTTCGAATTGACCAATCGCCAGACCAAACTGCTCACGCACTGCTGCGTACTCAGAAGCACCTTTGAATGCCACTTGTGATGAACTAACACCTAGTGCCGGTAACGAAATACCACGGCCTGCACCTAAACAGCTAACCAGCATTTGCCAGCCACGACCGATGTTCTTTTGACCACCAATGATGAAGTCCATTGGTACAAATACTTTTTCGCCGCGAGTCGTACCGTTGTAAAAACGGATGCCCATAGGATCATGACGATTACCAAGTTCAACACCTGGGTGATCTTTAGGAATAAGCGCACAGGTAATACCTAGGTTTTCTTTGCCACCTAGTAAACCATCAGGGTCAACTACTTTAAATGCTAAACCTAATACTGTCGCAATTGGCGCAAGTGTGATGTAGCGTTTGTCCCAGGTAATTTCTAAACCTAATACTTCTTCGCCATTGAACTGACCACGTTTAACAACACCGATATCTGGAATACCACCCGCATCTGAACCCGCTTCTGGGCTAGTAAGCGCGAAACATGGAATATCACGACCATTTGCAAGACGTGGTAAGTAGTGATCTTGTTGCTCTTTAGTACCAAAGTGAAGTAATAGCTCACCTGGGCCTAATGAGTTAGGAACCATCACGGTTACCGCAACCGCAGAACTCTTAGTCGCGATAGTCGCAACGATCGTTGAGTTTGCATAAGGGCTGAATTCTAAACCGCCGAATGATTTAGGAATGATAAGCGAGAAAAAACGCTCTTTTTTCAAGAAATCAAGAATGTAGTCAGGAAGATGAACACCGTTTTGAATTTCAGAATCATCAATCATTGATAATAATTCTTTCACTGGGCCATCTAAGAATGCCTGCTCTTCAGCGCTCAGCTTAGCTGCTGGCACGTCACGAAGTGCATCGAAATCAGGTTTACCTTGGTAGATTGAACCTTCTAACCAAACATCACCCGCATCTAACGCTTCTTGTTCTGTAATTGAAATACTAGGTAATACTTTTTTTAATTTTGTACGTAAGCTCATAATAAACTCATCCGACCAGATAGTAATACCTACATTACGTCATAAAACGAGCAATAGATCAATTGGTCCAACCAGTTTTTTTAACATTTTTTTATATTTATTTTTTCTTTGCACGCTAAGCACTTGAATACAATGGGTTTACACGTGTACGCTCAAACGCCAGTTTTTATCCCGAAATGGTTAACAACTAAAGGCTGAAAACAAAAAGCCCAACTAAAAAGTTGGGCTTAGGTATAAATACTGAAGGAATGGCTTATAGCTCATCTTCGATAGGGAATAACGAAATAAACCACACTTGAAAGCGTCGCCACGAAGACGTTTGTGGTTCTTCATCAAACTGCTCATTACTCACGGTATCGAGCCAAACTAAGTCATTATCTTTAAGCTCAACTTTCCAGGCATATTCAGGCATTTGCGTATCAACCCAATGGGCTAAAAAGCGACTAAGCTTTTCGCTTTCGATTAATACGCCCATCTCGGTATTTAAATCAAGCGAGCGAGGGTCGAGGTTCATGGTGCCCACAAAAATCTTTTCATCATCAAAGGTCATGGTTTTTGCGTGTAAACTTGCTTGTGATGACCCGGTTACTTTACGCCCTGCTTTGCGCTTAATGGCCATTAAGTCACTGGGTTTTAACTCCCATAGCTTAACCCCACCCTTTATAAGATCTTCTCGGTACTTTTTATAACCAGCATGCACCGCAGATACATCGGTAGCAGCCAAAGAATTAGTCAGTACAGTGACATCAACGCCCTGCTTTGCCCAATTGGTTAGTAATTTAACGCCCTGCTCACGAGGAATAAAATACGGCGACACAATAATTGCTTTTTGTTTCGGCTCGCCCATTTCTTTAAACAACATTGGCGACATATTGGCCGATTTTTCACTGACGTCGTTCATCACCTTATCGGGGTGATCATAAAACAACACAGACTTTTGCCAATCGAATTCTATTTCATCGTGCAACAAGCGTTTTACAAAGGCGCTTTCACGTAACTGCTCAACGTAATTACTCTGCTGATTTTGCTCAACATAGGTCGATAAGGTGTTAGTGATATCAATAAGTGATTGCTCATCACGTTCACCGTGCAAGTCTTCAACAGGGTAAGACAGCTCATGATTCCAATATAAATCAAATGCTTTTGATGCTTCTGGTACAATTTCGCCAACACTCATCACATCTAAATCAATAAATTCAGAATGATCTTCAGCCGAGAAATACGCATTACCTATGTTGCGCCCACCGGTGATAAAAATCCGATTATCAACAATAAAGCTCTTGTTATGCATACGTCTTGAAAGCTGGCTAAAGTTGGTAACAAAACCAAGCGCTCTAAAACGACGGTTAGGAAATGGATTAAATAATCGAATTTCAATATTTGGGTGAACAGCCAGTGCAGCTAAATCAAGCTCACTGTCGGCTTGCGATAAGTCATCAAGCAACAAGCGAACTCTTACTCCCCTATCTGCGGCTTTTAATAAAAAGGCCGTAAATAAAATGGTGGTTTGCTGCCTGTGGTATAAATAGTACTGCACATCAATGGTGTGCTCTGCAGAATCAATGAGTGCTAACCTAGCTACAAAGGCATCGACCCCATCTGCTAAAGGATAAAACCCTGATAACCCAGGATGATTATTACCCACTGCATCTCCTATGGTACTGGGTGTATCCGCTGCAATGGCATAGCTTGGTTGAATGGACTCTCGTGAAGGTAACTGCGCACAGCCCGCGGTGATTAAAATGAGTACTGCACAAAAAAGTGATTTTGAAGAGTCTATTATCATGGCTTCCTACCAATGACCGTGTGATACACGTATCTGCTTTGTTATAACCCTAATAAATGAAGGGGTTAAAAGCAAATAAAAACTCGTAAGTATGGGGATAAATTAGAAGAATTAAACGAAGGAAAAATTGTTAAGCACGCATGCTTAAGAGCAAGTAATTAAGCTACTTGCTCAGTGATATCTGCAATTTCGATCAGTTTGCGATTAAGAATTTTTTTACAACAACCACAACACTTGCCACACTGGCTACCCACTTGCAGTTCTTTTGATAAATCGCGCATCGTCATAGCGCCATCATCAATTGTTTGTTCGATTTTTTTATCAGTCACACCATGACATAAACAGATATACATGAATGCAAACCACTCTCATTTCTCTTGATGGTCAGCATATTAATCTAAACGGTAATAGTTCGCAATAGTGTTATAGACAATATTTGCATAACTTTTATACCGAAATTTTCTAAATGGCACACAGCTAAAAATTTTCCCTTATGATTTGGGCAGTTAGTTAAAGGCGGCTAAAGAAATAATTTTTAAATTTTTTGAGGGGGTTAGTTTGGAGTTGAAAGAAAAAGATGGGCTGGCTTAAATACAGAGCATTCGGCAATGTAAACCAAAGAAGCCAACACTTCAGAAACTCGTAATCGTCAAGAGCATAGCTGGTTTTAACTTTTTAAGCAAAAGACAAAAAGAGAGACCTGATCCTATAGTCTTTTCACGGACTTTAGCCTCCCTATGAGATTAATATCTGGCAACTGTTTACCCCTACAGCCAACGCTTGGTTTGTATAAAAAACTATGTGATCGAGCTATTAAAATTGGGCTGGTAGCTAATTCTTTTGATGGGATGAATCGTTTTTATAACTTCATTTGTCATTCAGAAATCGTTGAGCTTATAAACCTTTTATTTCAACCGACTCCCCCACGAGCTTAAAAACACTCAAACAACAAATTCTGTATCGACTCATTTATTGCAAATAACCGCCACAGGATCCCCTTCATTAAGGGCAAATAAAACAAGTACCGTGTTCATGTAAATTCAGTAAACTGTGTCACTTAAAAACAGCAGTTCTAGCTATTTGAGCCAGCGCCACTAATTGGTGGCACTGACACATTTTGCACTGTCTGCTGGCAGGAAGTGCGCAGTTCTACTGGGGTTAGCTGCGCACTAAAAGCTTTTTTTGTTCAGCAATAAACAGGAAAAAGGCAAGACGCGACCCCATTTATCCTGGGATTAACAGTGCATTTGATAGCTTTTTATTGAGAAAGAAGGCCGAGGCGCCAATACTGTTTATTTACTTAAACTTTCATTTATCACCTTAAGCATATCTGAACTTATTGGTAAAAAAATTCTTTCATTACCTTTAAATCTGATTTCAAGAGTTTCTTCAGGGTTTACTTTACTCTCTACACAGAAATCCCTGTTTTGACCAACGGTTTTAATAGTGTCCCAAGGTATAATATATACATGGAAATAAGGAATAGTCATCGGGTAAAATGCAATACCTTTTTCTACTATTTGAGTCTTATAAAGACGTGTAAAATGGTCAATATAACCATAACCATGAAACCAATTTTCTTTCAAAATACCAAAGTCTTTCACTTCATTCGAAAAAAATAAACTATAGGTATCAATAGCAAAACCCCTTTTCTTTAACCTTACAATACTTCTTTTAACAGCAAGGCTTACAGGACCAAAGAAATTCCAATAAAAAAATATGTACAACAAAAGGCCACCACTAATTGAATATACATAACTTCCTGTAAAGAAATAAATAATAGCCCCAATAGTCGTACCTATAACTATAAAAGCTCGCTTTGACATTATGATATAGAATACTAACTTTATAAAATTCATAAACTAGTCAATGATCTCCTGCTTTTTAATAACTTTGTTTGTTTGATTCCACCGATGTAAATAATTTACTGCATTACGTACCGATGGTGGATTTGTGGGCACCTGAGGAGGGAGCTTACTTGGCGAGAATTTAGCAGCGCAGGCCATAACCATTCCGCAGGCAAAAGTTCTAAATTCTTTACTAAAGCTATCTAATTTAGATTTAGGTAAAGATGAATACCCATCTTTAAAGGCCTTTATTAATTCCCCCATTTCCATCACAGTAGGATTTTTTGACATTGAAAGTCTCATCCCAATGGAGTTAAACATTTTCGCAGTCCAAACCTCTGCGCCAGCAAATAATGCCCCCCATAATTGTTAATGGATGGTCACTTAATGCCTTCCCTCCACCAGCTTCAGCCCATTCATTATAACCACTTCCAATTCCTTGGGCACCTTGAATTAACCCCCATGCACCATGAGAAGTTGAGCCAGAAATATAATTAACTTCAAAGCTATACACATTACCATCAGTGTCGATATTACTGGCAAAACGAGTGTTACTACTTATGGAAGTTCTACCTACTGTAGCGGGAGAGCCTATATCAGTAATGGTTTTAGTTGTAGCCTCCATTGTTTTACCATTCATAACAGCAGATGTAGACGATGTAACTGCACCGTTTTCAAAGTTTGTTGACGTAACAGCAACATCTGAACCAATAACAGTTTGTGTAGATCTATTAGTTACCTGACCTGCGTCATTCGTTGTAGTAACCGTTATTTTTTCCCCTACGGTACGCTTAATTTTCGAACCTATTTTTGAAACCTTAATTTTCTCTTTTTCAATTTCTGCTGCGTACCCAGTAGGATCGGTTCCAGACAGCGGATTATTCATTATGTATGAATAAGGGTTAATACTTTGACTATTCGTTGGGCTTTGGATAACGGGGTCAACACTCATAAACCGCCCAAGGTTATAATCGTACACCCGACCGTTCATATGAATTAACTCTACATCATCCAAGTGTTCATGGTCCGTAAAGCCACGGTGTGTTTTGGCTTTATCTAAGTCATTTAGTTTTGAATTACCGTATGGCATTAAACTACCGCTTGCCAAACGTGGTTTACCGAATGGGTCAAAATTGCGCTGGGCCGTTACATAACCATTTTTATCTGTAAATATACGGGCACTACCCAAGCGGTCTTTATGTGTATAACGGATTGTGGCGCTTTCACTTGTTGTTTGGCTTATTACTGCAATGTCGTCAACATAAGCACGCCATGTGGTTTTACTGCCGCTGACTTCTTCTTCATACAATTTGTCAATGTAGAAGGTGGTTACGCTGCCATTCACTTGCTTAAAACGCATATGCTGCGGGCCATAAGTGAAATCAAGCGTTTTACCCGCTTTTTTGATTTGTGTAGGCTTGTCCATTGCATTATAAATTGCACTGGTTAAACCATCACCGCTCGTCATGTTACCACGAGCATCATAACCAATTAATTTCCAGCCATTACGATAAACACGTTTAACTGCATTTGGTCCACCTGTTGAGCCATTAATGTAGTCATATTGAGTAGCGTAATCTGATTTTGATAACAAGTTACCTATCGCATCATAACTGTAATTAGTAACTTCATGGCCATCCACATAATTGCGTTCTAGGCGATGTAAGTTATCGTAATCATACGTTTCAGTAAATTGGTGTAAGTCTATACCCATATTACCAGTGGATACATCCACTTGTTTTAAGTTACCAAAACCATCATATGACTGGTAACTGATATTCATAAGATTGTTACTAGCTTTATTGACCGCTTTCAACAACATTTGACCATTTCTGCTACTGAATGTAGACGTTTCTAACGTACCGTTACCTAAATCAGCAGCAGTGATATTGCCAAACGCATCTTGGTCAGTCACTGTTTTGTAAATATATCCACTTGCCGTATTTTTGATACTTTGCAAGTAACCACTGTTCGAATAATCGTAGCTAATAGTTAAATTATTTGGATAGCGTAACCCCTTAACTCGCCCGTAGTTGGCATCATAAAACGTGGTTGTTTTGTATGTTTTACCACTACCAGCAATAGTTTGTGTAGTTGCTCTACCGAGGCTGTCAAAGCTGAATGATTTTGTAACTCCATTGCCTGTTGCCTGGTTTAATTGCCCAAGGCCATAAGTTGCTCCATCGTAGGTATAATTTAAAGTATTTTCACCTGTTGCTGTGCGACGTGTCACACGGCCAAGCACATCAGTAATATACGTAAGTGTTTTACTCCCAACACGTGACTCTTTTTGCAACTCTCCAAAGCCATTGTACTCAAAATTGGTCACACCTTGGTTAGGGTCATTAACTTTTGTTTTACGCCCCAAAGCATTGTACTTAGCAATGATTTTATTGCTATTAGCATCTTGAATAACAGCAGGTAAGCCTTGGCCGTTATAGCTATAACGTGTAATGCCGTTATTAGCGTCTACCGTTTCCATTAATTGCTTAAGGCTATTGTAAGTACGAGACATGTCAATCGTCTTACCTTCACAATCTTCAGATGCGGTAATATCCGTTTTCAATCCAGCATATGCATAGGTCGTTGTCATATCACCACAATGCTGGTTGGTCACTTTTTCAGTTAAACGACCAAGAATATCGTAACCTGTATAGCTTACGCCATATGCAGTATTACCTTCTTTGTAAGGTATTGATTCGAATATTTTATAACCTAAATCGTTATACTCTACATCTGTAAAGACCCAATCGCCATTAAAGTCTTCGACTGCTGTACGTAGCACTCGCCCTAGCTTATCTTGGTAAATTTTCTGGGTTGGTTGGCCTGCACTCACTGAAACAACTTGTAAAACTGCGTTAGTAGGGGCCTGAGCATCTGGAAGCTGAACAGCAGTGTATACTATTGGTTGTCCGTCAGTTTTACTACTAAATGGTCTATTATAATCGTCATACGTATAGACTGTCGTTAAATATGAGGAGCCGCTAAGTTGTTGTCGTGTTTTTGTCACCTTGCCTGTAGCAGGATTAACATGGGTGTAACTCAAGTGATTTTTAGCGTTTTTTAGCTCGTACGGGAAGTAACCATCAACTGCAATTGTATTGCCGTCTTTTGAATAAGCCGTTTTAGTTGTTCTGGTTTGATTTACCCACGAACCACTACTATTTCGTACTTGAGCAGTAGCGCTCACTTGCGTTGGCAAACCATAATCATTGTATGTAGTTACAGTTGTCGTGCCCTTTCCTGACGTTGAAGTACCATGCAAACCACTAACCGTTATATTTCTAGGCTTTCTGTTTGCATGATAATTCGTAAGGTTAGTAACAACTTTAGCCGTAGGATCTAACTCTGTTGTTGACGTAATTGGGTCTTGCGAATTTCGGCTTGTCAGCGCATGTTTAGTAAGTGTCTTTGAAGTTAGCTTATCTAGGAACCATGTGTTTTCATCGTAATTGTAACTCATCACTTCGGTTGTTTTGTTAACACCCCAACCGTCTGTTAGTTGTGTGACTTTCTCTTTTACATTGCCATATTTATCAATGCTATTAACTGTAACAGTTTGAGTAGACACTTTCGTTTTAGAATAAGAGTTACTACTACTCTCACTTGTGGAAGGTAGTCTAGTTATTATTTTTGTTGTTTTAGGGTAAATACTGTATACCCCAGCAATTGAATGATTTGGATTATCTAGCCATTCAATTTCTTTAAAACTTAACGCCTGCGTTTCTGAACTTTCAGCATTTAATAAGTTATGACTACCATAGTTCTCTTTAGCGAATGTAGCTTGTCGTGTTAACTTTCCTTGATAAGGGAAAACTTGCTCAAAGTCAGATTGTGTCACAATACCTTTCGTAACATCTTCTACAATGATTGACTTGAACCCCATAAAGCCACGGCCTTGACCATTATACACTGCACCGAGGTAGTTATATTTAGACTCATTAAAACCACCTAAGCCATTGCTTTGCTTGAAATTAGCAACAACATACATTGATGAAGCGAAGTTAAAATAGTCATTTCCATTAACAACTTCTGATTCTAGCCTGTCATAGTTTAGGCTGTTACTGGTAAGCGGCCTCAAATACCACTCGCTTTTTACGCCTAAGCCATTTTCTATACTCTTAATAATATCAACAGGCGAATAATCACCACCATCATTTCCAGAGCCTGCCCCGTAATTCCTATTGATATATATGCCGTAGTCGTCTTCATAACCTGAAAATTCACCACTTGCCGACCCATTAAACGAATACCCTTCATCTAATTTGTGATTAAATACAAAGCTTCTTAGCCCAGTACCAAATGCGTCTACAAATGCTGAGTCATAAGCACTACCAATAATTGGGGTTAGTTTTTTCGTTGCTGATATAGTACCTGATTTAGATTGCGTAAAATGAATAGCACTAAATTGATAAATACTTTTATCCGCAGTAGAAGAGTTAATTGACTGTTTTGAATTTAAAGCTTCTGTTGTATAAGTAAATCCATAAAGTTGGTTTCCACATTTTTTACTAACATGATGACTTGGTCTTGCACTGGGGATCAGAGCACATCCTTCATAAATTATACTATCAGGCATTAACAATTCAGCTTTGCCATCATTATTGATATCTTCAATTTTAAATGCGCCTAAGTACTTTGGTACTGTTCTCAAGTCTTGCTCAGATGAAGAGTGGTAGATATACTCTGGCTTTGTTGCTACTAGGCCACTATCTAATAATACTTCAGAAGCAAAAGCTAGATTACCTTCATTAAGACGGTACATTAGGTATTTAGAGCTACCTTGGTACTCTAAACCAAGCCAATCAGATAAACCATCACCATTGATATCCATAAGATAACTTAACCCTGGAGCTAAAGGGTCTTCACTCACATCAAATGGGCTCGAATGTACATTACTATAATTATCATCACCTAAATAAAGCTCTGTAGGTATTGGTTGCAAAAATGAAATTCTATTTCCGGCACCTGTTTTAACTTTAATAAAGTCAATAGTTCCATCACCAGTCAAATCGCCTACAGAGTTTATATCTGTTGACAATGTGTATTTAGATGAGCCTGCACTGTATTTAGTTAAATTGAAGGTTTTATAAACAGTTGAAAACGGCCTCGTTTTACTTTTAACATTTAAATATATTTCAACTTTGGGTGTTGCACCAGGCTTGAACACAACCACATCTGGCCAGCCATCATTATTGAAATCCGCTATTGAGCGAATATGACTATCTCTTAAACCAAAATAAGTAGAAACTGGCATAGATATACCAGCATTTATTGTACTCCCACTACTACTTAGTTTGATTTTTAAGACACCAGAATTAATAAACCATTCATCACTTCGACCATCCAAATCAAAATCACCATCGTGACACTCTGATTGAAGGGTAAATGGGTTCTTAGTACAATTTTCAAACTGAATATTATTTTGAGTAAATTCACCTTCGGCATTAACATAGTATCCTTGCCAATCACGGACACCATCACCATTAATATCACCACGTGGTAAGACTGCACTTAAACTACTTATGTTTGAATAGAGCATATTGCCATTTTCACCCATTGGCTCAACGACATATGACTGCTCTGAATCATGCCAATCAAAAAGAGTTGGCTCAAAACAATTAGAACCATTTTCGCAAAGCTGAACACTCTGTAATAATCCTCGACCCGATGCAGTACTCGTTTTATAAGCTAAAGAATACTTCCTTATCTCATTGCCGAAACTATTTACTGTAATACTTTTTAACCTTTGCGTAGTTCTAGACTCACCTCCAGCTGCAAAACTTGAGTAGAATATATTTTTATCTTCATATTCGAACTCTACTGACTGCCCATTTGTAGAAGTTGCACTATTCACTGTGTAATAAATTGCCTGTAAGAGTTTTTCGCCAGCAGACTCAGCGATATACTCGTAATTAATGAAGTTCTTATTGGTAGAATCATGCTGATAATCAACTAACCATGAGTAGCTAGCAGATTTACCAGTGTGGATTAGTTGAGAATTCGCGGTTTTTCCGTAATAAGCAACAGATCCACTTTTATCCTCTACTTTAAACCAAGTTGAACTTCCGTTTAATGAGCCATTTTGTGTTACTCGGGTAAAGCTATCAATTTCTGTTCGATAAACTGTACCAGAATTGCCGTAAACACCCGACGTTGCTATTAGCCTTTGCCCATTAATACACAAACGGTCTTTGTTATTATATTGAGGGCTCTGTGCAAACCCATCTTGTGCATAAGTAGCTGCACAGCGAGAAATACTTGAACCAGCAGATAATGACCAACCTACGCCAGCGATACCATTTCCGCTCCTTGAGGAGTAATTAAGTGATACTGAAGGCTGAAAACCTGCCCGACTTGGCGGTAAATTTATGGGCATTGTATAACTAGCTGCACCACCTTGAACACTTGCGTTACCATCTATAGCCCCTATAGATTCAACATATAGCTCTGGAATTTGGCTAAATGAACCATCTGAAGGAGCGACAGTAGTTTGCGAACCAAATGTTGATGAATCGAGTATATTAAAGTCACGAAATATTATTTGGCTATCAACCCATCCTGATTTAGTAGCTTTTGCGCAGACTCGTTTAGCAGCTGAAATTGAGAAACTTGTAGTATATGACTGCCAACTAGAGTCACTACAACTCTGATTTTTAGGAACTAATTTATATTTAAGGGCTGCACCTTGAGATGACGATAATGTAATGAGTGTGTCAGGAGTAATTGATGATGAAACAGGAGCTATCGTTGGAGAATTTAGTCTTAAATTATAATCAGCAAAGCTGATTTGACTGTCAATTTGACCATTTTTTGTGGCTTTAGCGCAAACACGCTTAGAAGATGGCAATAAAAAAGAGCTATTATAGTTAGACCAACCACTATCTGAACATGTGCTGTTTGTAGCAACAAGCTTATATTTAATTGATGCATTATCAGCACTTGATAAAGTAATTTTCTGCGCTGAATCAATAACTCCAGCACTTGGGGAAATAGTAACCTTATTTAGAATTGCTATAGATTGAGTTTCTACATAATTACTATATTGATAAGAATCTGTTGATGAGTCTAAATTTACAGCTCTGATTCTAAACTTGAATGGTCCAGTACCCTGTATTGAATAACTATATGGGGATTCGGCCCAGGAAGTTTCTAATGTCGTATAAAATGAGGTATTTGGAACTGATACTCCAATTTCAAATTTTACATTAGATAATGTAGGTCCGGGAAAAGAAATTGAGCTTGCCCGATAAACTGAAGAGCTTTGAGACGAAAATATATCGTCGTCATCGTTAAATCCATATTCCCAAGTTAACTGGATAGAATTCCCAACAACTGTCGCTGTAACATTAGTTGGGGGATTTAAATTACCTGTTGGAGCTGAGTTTGCCAAACATGTAAAAAAAGAGTCAATGATATGAGGAAAAAAGTAATTTTACTTGACACAAGCGTAATCCTTTATATGTTATTATTGTTCCACTTAAAGGTAAATATTAAACATATTTGTTGCCATTATGTCAACACGCAAAAATTTAGCTAAAGAAAAATTAACTTTTAATAGCATCTAAATAATGGTTTGAATTAATAGTTATTGATACGCATACTTCTCAGAATAAATAAATACCAATACTAAAGAACCGCCTTTTAACTTTTAAATAACCTTTTGTGATCTCTTTTTAAACACCTCCCGTAAGCCTTATTGAAATGGACACGTCGTAACGTCCGAACATACAAAGATATAAGGAAGAACGATGAAATACATACTCCTGGTAAGCAGCTTACTTTTTCTCACCGCGTGTAGCGATGATGATGACGACAATACCAAAGTTGTTACCCCTCCCCCAGTTCAAGAATTCACTGCAAGTAAAACCTATTCTGTAACTTTAAGTGGCAAACAAGAAGTGCCAATGAATGACTCAATGCAAACAGCGACTGCAACGGTAGAGCTTGACGAAAGTTTAATGCAATTTCGTGCAACACTTGATGCAAGCTCAGTCGAAGGTTTTAGCGCAGCACACATACACGACGGCGATTTAGGCGCTAATGGTGATGTTGCTTTTGCATTTGAGGCCACTTCCGATGGTATGTATGAAGTCGCAATTACCGACCTTGATGAAAGCCTAATTGCTGATCTAATGGATGGCGATTGGTACATTAATCTTCATACCGAACAATATGCAAACGGCGAACTTCGTGCGCAAATTGTGCCTGATACAACCAGCATCATCACGTTTGTTTTAAATGGCGATCAGCAAGTGCCTATGAACGACAGCGACGCAATGGGTTATGGCTATGCATCTTATGATAGCGCCACGACAGAATTACGACTTCGTGCGGTGACTATGGGTGTTGATGACGCAACAGCAGCTCACATCCATACAGGAAAATTAGGCTCAAATGGTGATGTATTCGTGACTTTAGAACAAGATGATGAAGTCATGACAGACTGGGTAGTCCCAGAAGGCACCATGATCGACAGCGACACTTTGGCAGTACTTTTAGACGGCGGTCACTATGTTAATGTTCACACACCTGAATTTGCCGGTGGCGAAATTCGCGGCCAAATCTTAACAGACAACTATGCAGTTGCGACCTTTGACTTGAGTGGTAATCAAGAAGTGCCGATGGTCAGCACCATGGCTGATGGTGATGGTTATGCTCTTGTTGATACAACAGACTACAGTGTAGAGCTAACTGTTGTCACGTCAGGCTTAGACGATGCAAGTGCTGCGCACATTCATACAGGCCGTATCGGGACTAATGGCGATGTATTAGTAGCTCTTGAACAATCAATGGACGACAGTAATGTCTGGATGACACCAAGCAACACGCAAATTAATGCAGATATTTTTGCAGTGCTGGCTTCTGGCGGTCACTATGTCAATGTTCATACTCCTGCTAATGCTGGCGGCGAGCTTCGCGGGCAAATCCTAACCAGTAACTATGGTTTTACGAGCTTTAAACTAAGCGGTGATCAAGAAGTTCCTGCTCTCGAATCTGATGCAAGCGGTGAAGGCTATGCATTAATTAACATGGATAACTATGCCTTAGAGCTCTTAGTAAACACAATGGGTGTTGATGATGCGACAGGTGCACACATTCACACTGGCCGAATTGGCACGAATGGCGACGTACTCGTTGCACTTGAGCAGTCAACAGCTGACGCAGGCATGTGGATGACACCAGCAAATACCATGATCAACGCAGAGATATTTGAGGTACTTGCATCTGGAGGTCATTACGTTAACGTACATACTCCTGCTAACACGGGTGGCGAAATTAGAGGTCAGATCCTAACAGACAACTATCAGCTCGTAACTTTCCCGCTTAGTGGTATGCAAGAAGTGCCAGCTGTTGATACGATGGCATCAGGTAGTGGTTATGCATTAGTTAACATGGATAATTACCATCTAGAATTAAGAGCGTTAACCGAAGGTGTGAGTGACGCCACTGCAGCCCACATTCATACAGGTCGTATAGGCACCAATGGCGACGTACTTACTGCGTTAGAGCAATCAAGCGATAACATGAACCTATGGCAAACACCTGAAAACACCATGATCAATGCAGATATTTTTGCAGTACTCGCATCAGGTGGTCACTACGTCAATGTGCATACTCCTGCTAACCCAGGTGGTGAACTACGCGGTCAAATCCTTACCGACAACTATGTGTTTGTAACCTTTCCGCTTTCTGGTGAACAAGAAGTACCCGCGGTTACAACGGATGCATCTGGTGATGGTTATGCGCTAGTGAATACCAATGATTACAGTGTTGAGCTGCAAGTACTAACATCGGGTGTAAGCGATGCAACTGCAGCCCATATTCATACCGGTGTAGCCGGTGAAAATGGCCCTGTGTTAGCTCCTCTTGTGCAAGACAGTGATGATATGAATCGCTGGATGAGCAGCACAGGCTTAATGATAGATGCCGATATCTTTTCAGTTTTAGCTTCAGGCGGTCATTATGTAAACATTCATACGCCTGCAAATCCAAGCGGTGAGATTCGAGGCCAAATTCAATAATTTTATAGAGTCAGAGGCCAATATTTTTGGCCTCTTTTTGTTACTTTCCTCGTTCAATTAATCTCACAATAACATCCCTCAGCATCTGAGTTAATAAACTGGCTATTAAAACCCGCACGTAAGTTTGCGATTACTAACTCAACAAAGCCATTCTGACTAGAACATGCAAGTCCTTTTGATAATGGCCCTGCATACACAAGCTGTTGATTTGCTGAAACAAGTACTGCCGCAGGTTGAGCGGGTAATATTGCAGCAACCGCAGATGTTGGTTTAAGTTTTATTACTTTAATACCTTGCTCGGCTGCATAGCTGCTAAGGCTTGATATGTGCGGTTGTGAGCGTGCTGAGCATACACAGGTGTTTTCATCAATAATGTACAGGGTATCGGCATTGTTGATGCCAAGTTCCATACTTTGTTGAAAAGTAGGCAGCCAATTAGCTGCGGCTAACTTTTTATCTGGATCAAAGGTGCTTGCTTGTTGAGAATAAGCAAACACCAAGGCCAATACTACAGAGGCAACCCAAACAAGGGTTGCTACTATCACCCATTTGCTATTTGAATTTAGCAATACCTTGCTCCAGCACATCGATACTTACATCAATTAACTGCACGCGATCGGTGAGTTTTTCAATCATCAGATTGTCGTTGGTTTGGTTAGCAATTAAGGCTTGTGAGTTCTCGGCAATTGCACGTGTATTGCCCGCTTGATTTTGCACTACATGTGCAACCGATTGTGAACTGCTTGCGGCAACATTCACCTGCTCTGTCATCTCGGTAATTTGCAGCTTCATCTGCGAACTAATCGCCGACAACTGCTCTATAAGCGCAACACTACCCTGCATCGACTTGGTTGATGAGGCGCTGTTTTGCATCAAGCTTTCAAGCGTATTGGTTATTTTATCTGTCGTGTGTTTACTGCGCGTTGCTAAGTTTCTCACTTCATCAGCCACCACCGCAAAACCGCGACCTTGTTCACCAGCACGCGCAGCTTCAATTGCAGCGTTAAGCGCAAGTAAATTCGTTTGCTCAGCAATTGACGAAATTTCATTGAGTAATTCTGAGATATGCGAACATGCACTTACAAGTTGGCTAATATTTTGGTCAGCCTCTTGAAGATTATTAGCAAGCTCAGCTGTTTTGCTGTCGGTATTCGCCACCTCATTTAATGCCTCTGTGGCACTTAAATGGAGCTGCTCAAATTGTGTTTGCAGTTCATTACTTTCTTGTTCTACATGAGCGAAGCCTTCGGCGACTCGTTCACCTGACTGCGCGATATCTGCAGATAACTGCTCACGATGAAGTGCTTGCTCATGTAATTCGTCGTGTACTTCAAGTAATTGCTTAGACTGGTTTTTTAAAACACTACTTTGACTTTGAACATCACCTATCACGCTCGATACAAAACCCAGTAAGCGGTTAAAACCCGCTACGGCTTCACTGTTTCTGTCATCCGCTCTTAAACTAATGTTAATGCTGTTTTCGTCGGCCATTATTTGCTCTGTCGTTGTGCTTAACGATAAACCAGAACTACGTTCACGATGTAAGGTTTTAGCAATGAAGCCCGCTACAATTGCTTCAACAATGGCGTACACAGCATGAATAAGTACGGTGCTAAAATACAATCGGTCTGGGTCAAAAACATATAAGCCTACTTCGTTTATCTGTAAAAAATAAAAGCTCAAATGGTGTACGGCCACAAAAGCAAGCGCAGTAATAAACACGCGCCATTCAACAAACATGATCAATACGGCCATTAAAATAAATATTTCAAAATGAACTTCAATAAGCCCGTAGCTTTGTTGGATGTGTAAAAACGAAAACATCATGCAACCGGCTGCAACAACATGAGCAGTTAATTTGCTCGTTGGGTATTGATTGAGCATCCAAAGCGGTAAAGACAGCAGTAATAAGCCGGTTATTACACCGGTCATCAGGGTCGAATAGATAAAGCCTAAAACCAAAGACTCAACAAACAATAAAAGGAACAAATAAGTAAAAAGGCGGCGCACACTCGTCATAGATAAAGCCTTAATTATTAAATAATTTACAAAAATACAATTAATCGCGCCAATACGGTTTGATACGTATCATGGTTCACTTTATTAATTGCAATAATGCTCTAAATTGTTCTGTCCCTGCTTTTTCTAGCCATTGAAATATCACGCTTTCTGTACAAGTAATAATAGCACCTGCTGCCGATAGCTGCTTAACAGCCAATTCTTTATGTTTTTCGTTACGAGATGCAATGGCATCTTCAACCACAAATACCTGATAGCCATTGGCAATTAAGTCTAAGCAGGTTTGCAGAACACACACATGCGATTCTGTACCAGTCACTACTATTTGCTGACGGTTAAAGCCAGCCAATTTACGGTTAAATTGCGCCTCTTGGCACGCGCTAAAATGTATTTTGTGATAGCAGTTATTGCCATTTATAAAAGGTAAAAGTTGTTCACTACTTTTACCTAACTTTGTTGGGTTTTGTTCGGTAAATAAATAGGGAATATCTAAAACTTCTGCTGCTTTTATTAACTTTTCGGTCTGTTCAACTGCTAGGCCAAAGTCGTTAATTACCGGTTTAAGCCCTGCCTGAAGGTCAATAATCAATAACAAGGCTTTACTTTTTTGGCTTATAAATAAATGGCGCATCATGTTCTCAAATTGCTGATAATTGAACTAGTTATAGCATAGGTTTCAGTTTCAGCACCAAGTAGACCTTAATACTATTTTTCTTTTCAGAACCATTAATTACAGTCATAATTGTGCTATATTTTGTTAAAAATTATGCGTAAATAATAATTTAGGGTTAATCAGTCAGTGCCTAAACTTCTTCTTTTGATTTTCAGTTTGCTGTTCTTCACGCTTTCCTCTTCGACGTTGGCACAAAACTATGCTTTGCAAATGCAGCGTATTTCGACCGATGAAGGACTTACGCAAGGCAGTGTAACTAAAATCGTGCAAGATGATTTAGGCTTTATTTGGATTGGTACCTATCAAGGCCTAAATCGATACGATGGATATCAAGTTGCACCTTTTGCTGGTGAGTACATACTTGATCAGCGACAAATTACCGCGCTGCATAAAACAGAAGATGGAAACATTTTCGTTAGCACTGAATACTCAGGTGCTTTTTTTATTGATCCTAAAACCCTCAAAGTTGAAAAAATCTATTCTGGCAAACTCGACCCTGAAGATGTTTTCTTCTCACCTATTCTAGCAATCACTGAAGACGACCACTTTTTTTACTTTGCTATTGCTCAACACGTTTATTCATACAACAAACAATCTAAAAAGTTTTTGCATGAGTTTTCTATTAATAAAGAGGAGCATATTGTGCGAGCACTGACCTTGCACGACAACTTTTTATATATTGGTACATCGAATGGGCTTTTTTCGAAAAACCTGGCTGATGACCATATTTCGCATATTCCGCTAACTGATAAAGCTCAGGTCACCGAAGATAATAAAAACGTTAAATTTTTAAGAATTGATGCGCAGCTCGGCTTGTTTGTCGGTACCGTAGAAGGCATGTTTGATATCCCTTTTAACGCTAACCGTTTACTGGCATTTGATAAGGTAAGGCTATTAATCCCTAACTTAAATATTTGGGATTACTCTGTTAGCTCATTCGGTGAATATATTGTCACAGAAAAAGGCTTATATGAGTTTAATCGTCAAACCATGTCGGTTGAGTTCATCTTAAACTTTGAGCAAAGTAAGTTTTTGATGACTGACAATTCAATCCAAGATGTAATGATTGATAAAACAGGGCTGCTTTGGCTGGCATCCCGCTCACAAGGTGTATTCACTTGGTCAACTCTCGCAAGACGTTTTAAGCATATTGAATTAAAAAACAACCAAGCTCACTTCAATAATAATGTTTGGACTGTATTACAAGATCAAAACAACACAGTTTGGATAGGTACTGATAATGGCTTGATGAAATACAATCAACTCACTAAAGAAGTCACCCCCTACTTAGTGAGTGACGACGAAAAAGCGTTTCACGGTCAGCACGGTATTTATGGTATTACCGAAGCTAACATTGATAATAGCGGTCGTTATTTATGGTTGATGAAATACATTGGCCTTGCCCTATTTGATAAACAAACTGGCAAACTAGTGCCTTTAAAAGGCAATGCTGAAACCATTCATCTTTTAAGTTACGGCCCAAACTGGGGCTTTAGAGCAATTGGCAATGATCAATTTGCCTTTTTAGATGACAATAATTTTTATAAATACAATGGCAAAACCGGTGAACTTTCAACAATTAAAGGACTAAAAGAGCAAGTAGACCTTGTTAATGCCCATGCTTTTTTAGAGCCACTGCCTAACTACCCCGATGAATATGTGCTGAGTATGTCTGGCCAGTTGTTCCGCTACAATGAGCAAACTCAAAAGTTAACACTGATATACCAAACAGAAAACTATAACCCATTAGCGTTCACTACCATTGATGACTGGGTGATGGATTATAACAACACCCTGTGGCTTGGTTCAGCTGACGAAGGCCTCATTGGCATCGATGCTAAAACTTATGAAGTTAAACACCGCATTAATATACAATCGGGCTTAAAAGCCAAATCTGTATTTGCATTGCAAATAGACCGTTTTGGTTTTTTATGGTTAGGCACTCAAAATGGCCTATACCGTGTAGATTTAAGTTCTTTAGAGCTAGACAGTTATTTCATTCGCGATGGTCTAGCCGTTAATGAATTTAACATTGATGCCGACACAACCCTACATAACGGACAACTTGCGTTTGGTACTACCCGCGGCGTACTTTTGCTTTCACCTGAAGATTTTTTATCGTCGCCTGTCGAAGTAGGTAATATAAACACCGAGATCACGAATGTATCTTTGCTTTCTCGTGAGCTTAACTACCACCCATACAAGTATGTAAATACTCCGCTACAGATCACTTCTGAAGATATGGGCTTAGCTGTCACCTTTTCGAATTTTGATACCATTAATAAAGATAAAACATCGTATCGAGTAACCCTTGATGGGCCGACCTCACTGCAATATGACAAGCTAACAACCAATGAGGTCTTTTTCACTAAATTACCACCTGGCGATTATGTGTTAACGGTTTCATCATCGTCCGAGATAAGTGATGCTGTTTCTGCCACTCGGCAGTTGAGATTTAATGTTGCCCATGCACCTTGGTCATCCCCTGCTGCAAAAACAAGCTACGCCATTATTATATTAGCTATTTTGTTTTTTATATTTTGGCAATACCGTGCACGTCAACAAGTGATACGCCGTGCCCATGAAGAGGTTGTCCAATCTCAACAACAAACTGAGCTTGCTTTAAGCACCAATAAAAGTGGTGTTTGGGAGATTAACCTCGCAGAACAATTTTTAAGAACCACCCGGTTTTCAGCTGAACTTGGTTATACCGAGTACAAAGATGGTATTACCTTAAAAGAGTTTGTTAGCTTAGTTCACCCACACGACCGCAATAATGTAACGAATCAGTGGCAATTATTCTGCAAGCAAACCAACAACGAACAATGGAACATCACTTATAGGTTAAAACATAAAAGTGGTGAGTGGCTTTGGTATGAAGATGTAGGCCGCGACTGTTGCACACGATGATAAGAATCGACCATTACGAGTTACGGGTATTTACACCAATATTACCGAGCAGCGCGCTAATGCTCAGCAAGCCAGTGTGCTCGGTGAAGCATTTGGACAAATTAACGACTGGTTGTTAATTTTAGACAATCAGCTTAAACCGTTTTCTGCAAATGCCAGCTTTGGTGAAGCATTCGCCATACCAAGTAATATTGCTGAACTCACAACATACGACTTTATAAGTGCCATTGGTCGTGCCAAATTCCTTGAGTATATCGACGTACTTAAAACACTTAAACCAAAACAAAACTGGAAAACAGAGGCTGTTATTCGCACACTAAAAAGCCCTGCACACCCAGTGCACATTAGTGTCACGGCTGTAGCAAAAGAAAGCCAAGCAATTAACTATTACGTGATTGTTATTTCAGACTTAACAGAGCAAAAACGCGCTGAGGACGATTTACGTTATTTAGCGAATTATGACCCGCTAACAGGCTTGCCAAATCGCTCTTTGATGCATACAAAAATTAGTAACTGTATAAATAACGCTATAAAGTACAATAAACTCGCTGCCCTGCTCTTTATCGATTTAGATAAGTTTAAGCCTGTGAATGACTCTTTTGGACATGCGGTAGGTGACCAATTGTTGTGTAACATCACGCAACGTGTCAGCCTAATGTTACCCGAAAACGCCGTAATTGGTCGTCAAAGTGGTGATGAGTTTTTAGTCCTTGTAAAAGACCTCCACTCACCGCAAACACTCAGTGAGCTGGTTAAAAAGCTTACTGAGGAACTGGCGAACAAAGTAATTATTGACGATTTTTCGATTAACATTTCAGCCAGTGTTGGGGTTGCACTTTACCCTTTTGATGCTAAAACCGCAGACGATTTAATTAAAAATTCAGATATTGCCATGATGCATGCTAAGCAATCTGGCCGTAATAATTTCAAATATTTCACAGAGCAAATGAACAACCAGCTAACCAAAAAGCTGTTGCTTGAAAATGCCCTGAAAGACGCCTTTAAAGACGATGAGTTATTTAATAACTATCAGCCGATTGTTAATGCCGAAACAAAAAAAATAAATGGCGTTGAGCTTTTAATGCGCTGGAAGAACGAGCAAGGTTTTGTATCACCTGCCGAATTTATTCCTATTGCTGAAGAAATTGGCTTAATTGATGCGTTGACTGAGCAAGCACTTGATAGAGCATTAACAGAGCTGCTGCCAATGCTACGTGCTAACCCACAGTTTTATTTATCATTAAACTTGTCGCCAACGCATATTTTAAAATCAAACTTAACTGAACGCTTATTACTTATTTTGAATAATCACATGGTTAAGCCTGTGCAACTGCGCCTTGAAATTACAGAAAATACGCTTTTAGAAGATAAAGAGAAAGCTTCTAAACAGCTGCAAAAGCTTAAAAATGCCGGCTTCAAACTATTACTTGATGACTTTGGTACGGGTTATTCGTCGCTGACTTACCTTAGCCAATTCCCGATTGATGTGATCAAAATTGACCAAAGCTTCGTGCGTAATATCGGCCAAGATAAAAGTAATGAATCAATTATCAAAACCATCCATGCGTTGTCATCAAACTTAGGCTTATATTGTATTGCTGAAGGAGTTGAGACAGGTGAGCAAATCAGTTTCTTAACCGAGATGGGGTGCGAAGATTTACAAGGGTACTACTTCGCAAAACCCATGTTGGCCGATGATCTGATTGCAGAGAGCACGATTCAGGCAATCATTGATCGACTAAACGCGCTTTAAACCATTTATTTAAGCAGCGATAAAGCTCATCTTTATTAATGGGCTTTGAGATAAAGTCATCCATGCCAGCTACAAGGCAGCGCTTTTGGTCCTCTTCAAAGGCGTTCGCCGTAATAGCAATAATGATTGCTTCGCCATACAGTATAGGGTTCTGTTTAATTGCTTGTGTACACTGATAGCCATCCATGTGGGGCATTTGGCAGTCCATCAATATAATATCTGCCGTAAAGCTTTTAAGCTCTTCAAGTGCCTGTAAGCCATCGTTTACCATTTTGATAGTACACTGGGTGTCTTGCATCATTTTTTGCAGCACGATTTGATTTACAGGGTTATCTTCAACAATTAATACATTTATACCACTAAGTGTTGGCTTGTCTGTACTTTGTTCTGCCGTTGCTTCTGCATCGCTTACCATCACAGGCACAATAATAGTAAATTCACTCCCCTCACCTTCTTGACTCACTAAAGAGAGCTCTCCATCCATCAACTCTATAATACGTTTACTAATGGTGAGCCCAAGCCCAGTACCACCATATTTTCGGGTAGTCGATATATCTGCTTGAGTGAACTCAGTAAACAATTTAGCCTGTTGATCTGCAGAAATACCAATGCCTGTATCGCGTATTTTTATTGCTAGTGCACCATTTGCCATTTGGCATTGCATGTTTATTTCACCTGACTCCGTAAATTTACCTGCGTTACTCAAGATATTATTAACAACTTGGCTAAACCTTAGCGGATCTAAACGGATATACTCAGGTATATTCTCTGCAATGTTCAAGTTAAATTTAACGCCAGATTTAACACTGGTGCTACTAAAAACTTTTGCGAATTGTGCCAGTAAGGCTTTGATTTCAACAACACGATCTTCAAGTTTAAGAGCGCCCGCTTCAATTTTCGAGAAATCTAAAATATCATTTAAAATCAACAATAAGTTATTAGCACTTTGATGGATCATTGCCAGCTCATCGCGCTCAGCTTCGGGTTGTTTTGGGTTTTCTAATAGCAGTTGAGTCAAGCCTAAAATACCATTGAGCGGGGTGCGGATTTCATGGCTCATGTTCGCTAAAAATTGCGACTTAGTACGGTTAGCTTGGTTCGCTAAGCGCACAGCTTCGACTAGCTCATTCGTTTTATCATTAACTTGCTGCTCAAGCTGGGCATTAAAATCGGTCAGTTTGTTATTCAACACTTCGTTTTCGTGATTCGCTTGATGCAATCGATTAAAATTAAGCGCTAGCTTATTAGCTAAGCTCGAAAACTGCGACTGTAAACGGCTCACTTCTAGCCAAGTTTGCGGTAAATCGGTATCTGTGACTGCCCGCTCTGGTTCAAATTTGTCGATTTGTTCAGCTAACTTTTCGATAGGAGCAATTAACCAGCGACTTAATTGCGTGATAAACACACTGGTTAATAAAATAATGAACAATATCATCACCAAAGATTGACCCCACGCACTCACCGCAACATTGTTGGCATGTTTGCGATTGAGCATAGTCATTACAATCCAGTTATGTTCTGTTGAGCGAGCTTCTCTGGCGTAAAATTGCTGCTCGTTCTCAGCATCAAACATTTTAAAGCGTGCTTCGTCTGCAAACGAGTCTATTTCTTCATCTGTTAATTGTTGTAGCTCTTTGAAGTCATCTAATGTGCTAAATACCACTTTATTGGTGGCATCTAAAATCAACAACTCACCTTGATGAGTAAATAGACTGGGCCTGAGGCCTGCAAAATAATCAAACATCAATGAGCCTTCAACGACGCCAGTAAAGGTATCTTCAATATAAATAGGTGCTGATACTGCAACTATGGGTAACGATCCAAAACCACGACCTTTAAATATTGTTGAGATATAACCAAGCTCATTATTAGGTGCATTTATAAAGTAATCTCTATCTGCCACATTGGCGCGAATGTTTGACTGCTGCAAACTAATCGCTAACGATTGCGGATAAAAGTGAGTGACATCGGCAAGGGCATCAACAATGATTTGCGTTCTAAAATCAGGGTATAGGTTTGCCATATTCTCAAGGGCAATTTGACGAGGGACACCGTTGGCAATGCTTCTGGCAGTGAGTACCACCCCTTTTTTATTATGATCAAGATGAGCATCAATGGTGCGTGCGATTTCTTTGGCTTTTTCTTTTAACTGCGCATTTATCTCATACTCAATGCGCGCATAATGGTTATTGGTTAGTACTACAGAGGTTAATATGACTACCAGCACAACCAGTAAGGTCACAACATAGTTAAGAATTTTATAGAGTGACGAATAATGTTTATGCCACGAATAGCGGCTAAAAAAGAAACTAAGTAAATCAATAACCGATAAGTAAATTGCCGCATTTAAGCAGTATTTAGCAAGTGCAATGGCAATCGTTAAGATTGGAAGACCTAAAAAGAAATGGCCAAAACTCCACAGTAAGGGTAAACCAATTACAAACCAAAAAAGCATGCCTCGTAAAAAGACTGGCCGCGCTTTTGACAAGCAAAATACCTGCAAGCAGAGCAATTCTAAGGCAAACACAATGGAAGGCCACGCATGCCCCCAGCGGTAAAAAATAAACCCTGTACTTATAATAAAAGTGATTATTGCAAACCGCCAACCAAGTAGCAGCAAGCTTAGGATCACAAAAAACTGACCAAGCAGGAATTCTGAGCTATCTAAAAACCAAATTGGTAGTAAATTTACAACTCCCGCGATACAACCAAGCAGTATTGCGGCTAAAAAGTTGAAATATGAAGGCTTATTTTGAAGCAAAAAAGGTATCCTAACTCCATAGAGATACCTTTAAATTAAAAGAAAATTAAACTTTTTGCCACTTTAATTAACATGGTGACATTCATGACTCTCAATTTGCAGCACACTTTTTTTAATATTAAAGCGCGAGAGCAGTAGTTTTTCGACCTTTAATCGACACGCCTCATCATGTTTTTCAACGGTGCAATGCTGCTTCAACACAACGTGCGCACCAACAATAATGTCTTTATCTTGGCGCATCACAGTCACGTTATGTACATTTTGTACGTGCTCAACCGAAGCGATACTTTGTTCAATATCAGCTACATCCGGTAATTTACTGCTATTTTCGAGTAACCCTTTCACGCAACGAATGATCACTTTAACCCCAGTAAACAAAACAAAGGTGGCAATCAACATACTCGAAATAATATCGATTTCTGCCCAACCAGTTAGGTGAATTAGAATACCGGCAAAGAAAGTTGAAACCGTTGAAATTAAATCAAAAAATGAGTGTAAAAACACCGCATACACGTTGATGCTTGCTTTACGCCCTTTGTATAAAACCCAAGCTGCTGCGCCATGAAATAAAAAGCCTATAGCCGAAATCACCGACATCAAATAGCTGTTAATTTGTAAATCATGACCATCGCTATGATGAAGGTAACGCTCACCTCCTTCATACAAAATAACTAAGCTAATGCTCAGATATAAAATACCATTGATCAAACCACCCGTAAGCTCTGCGCGCTGATAGCCATCATTAAAGTTTTTTGCAAAATATATCGCCATGCTTGAGGCAATAAGTGCAATAAATAAAGAACTGTTATGAACAAACAAATGCCCAGCATCAGCAAGAACAGCAAGCGAATTTGAAAAATAGGCGCCAATGACCTGTATCACCATAAACGAACATGTTATGGCTAAGGCAATCAACAAGCGGCGTCTAGATGCTTGATGTGTTGTAATATCTGTCATGAAGAAGTGAAATACCTATTCGCTGGAAAGTGGTAATGATATAAAGTCTCAATTGTAATACGTGGCGAGCGCAAACGCACTAAAAACTTGGTTATTTGTCCCTTTTTGAAAGTTTTTTGCGCGATGTGTTAGAAATGAGAAAGGAATTAGCAGCGAATAAGTAAACTGAATCACTCACTTGTTAGCTAAAAAATAGTAAGGCGTTAACAACACGTGTTGCTAACGCCTTTTCTCGAAGTAGATTCAGTGACGGCTATTAAACTTTAAACTGACTGACTAAATCTTTAAGGTGCTGAGCACGCGATAATAAGCTTTGCGTGCCACGCTGTTGTTGCTCAGCGTTATCATGTATTTGCATTGCACTGTCTGAGATATCATGGGCCGACTGATTGATATGCTCAACCACCGTGCCCTGCTCTTCTGTCGCTGCAGCAACTTGATGGTTGCCTTGGCTGATAATTTCAAACTTCTGCTGAATTGACTGAAGTGCAGACACAGCAACGTGCGTAAGTTCTGTGACCTTTTGACTACTTTGCGTGCCTTCGGCAATTGCTTCTTGTGATTGCAATGATGAGCTTTGTAAACGCGAAATCTGTTCTCTAATTTCAGAAGTCGATGTTTGCGTACGCTGTGCAAGTGAGCGTACTTCATCAGCGACGACCGCGAAGCCACGGCCTTGCTCACCCGCTCTTGCCGCTTCAATTGCCGCATTAAGTGCCAATAAGTTAGTTTGTTCTGAAATTGCATTGATCACTTCAACAACCGAGTTGATCTCAGCCGCTTGATTAGCAAACTCACCGATACTTTTATCAACCGTGATCAAAATGTCATTCAGTTCATTCATGGTTTGTGCTGTAGCAGCCATACTTTGATTGGTTTGCACGGTTTCTCGTACAGCTTCTTCTGTGTCGCTTGCTGTGCGATGAGCAATATCAGACACCTCGTTAATCGTTTGCCCCATTTCTGTAATCGCAGTGGCAACTTGATCGGTTTGCGCCCGTTGATCTTCGGTAGCAACAAAGGTTTTGTTGGCAAAGTTCGCAAGATCGTCAATGCCCTCTCGCATCGCTTGCTCGGTGACACTGATTTCATCTACCAGCTCGGCTACTTTACCAATAATGGCATTGAAGCCCTTTGCAAGATGCCCTAGTTCATTATCAACACTGTCATCTAAGCGCTTTGTTAAGTCACCGCCGTGACCAGCCATACCAAGTAGCTCGTCTCCAACACTGCGTATTTTCTTACTGAGCCAATTCGCAAAATAAAGCGTCAGCACTAAGAAGATGCCCGCAAGCACGACACTCACGATAATCGACATCCAAACGACTGTATTAATCGCGCTTGATATCTCTTGCTTAGGCTGAATCGCTACAAGAGTAAGGCCTGTTCCTTCAATTGGCATAACACCCGCGTAAACGTCCTCATCTGCAAGCTCGACTTGCGATAGAGTAAAGCCTGTATGTTTACTGCTCAAAAAGCTTTGTAATGCGCTTAATGACGCTACGCTTGTGACTTGTTTACCGATATAAGCATCATTTGCGTGTGCAATAATTCGCTTGCTGTCATCAATTAAGAATAAATACCCTTGCTCGCCAATTTTACGCGACGTGACAATGCTAGAAATATCTGAAATATCATAACCAAGCCCTGCAACACCGAGTCGTTGCCCAGCAATTTCAACTAGCGTGTTAACGTATAAAGTGAGGTGTCCGCCCTGCTCACTCACATCTAAGGCGAGCGCTTGGCGTTTATCTGAACGGATGAAATCAAAAAACCAACTGTCTCTTGGCTCACTTTGTGAGATTGATTTGAAAAAGCCGTCTTGCGTGTAATAACTCATTGAGTTCTTGCTTACCCAAAACACCGATGAAGCACCGCTTTTTGTTTGCAAGTCAGCAAAGTACGCCATAACACGTTGATGAATGGGTGAGTTTTTCTCACCTTCGGTCATCCACGTATGCAGAATTTGGTTTTCAGCTAACGACTGTGACACAGAGATCGGATAACGCATTTGAGCGTCAATTTCGGCAGCTACTTTACCCACAGCGTCAGGCAATAATTGCTTTTCTGTTTGTTGGTAATAAAGCCCAGAGAATTGGCTGGTATTGATTAAGGCGCTAACCACAGTGACAACAAACAATGCAATTAACACAAAACTAATAAAAATAGTGCGCGACGATAGGTTTCGCATTCAGCAAGCCTCATACTTAATGGTGGAGTTTTAGTTTTAGATCATCCTTGCGTCCTATCTATAATTTTAGGTAACAAGTCTGTGTTAAGCAATTGCTATTTAAGCTTTTACTGTTGTTTTTGTACGAATAATTATCAAACTCAAACAGAATAGGAACAAACGCCAACCTGTACCTTTTTACTAGTTAAAACGCTAGATACAAATACCTCACTGAATAAAACCGTGCTTATTATGACTCTGCTATTATTGCCATTTTTTGCTTGTAGGTTTTTGGCGACATGCCATACCAGCGATGAAATGCATGATGAAATGCACTAATTTCAGAGTAGCCACATAAAAAGGCTATTTCTGTGACTGAGAGATCTGTTTCGTTCAACAATGACACACTTTTTTGCTGTCTTAAACTTGCCAATTCTTTACTAAAACTGGTGCCCTCTTTTGCAAGACGGCGCTGCAGTGTTTTTTCACTCATATTAAGTGCTTTTGCCATTGCTTTACTGGTCGTTTGGCCTTGAATTAAATGATCTTCAAGTAAGATTCTCAGTACCTGTGTCACATTCGTTTGCGTTACTAGTTTCATCTGGCTCGATAAAACAAGTTCACTATCGATATTTTCGCTAAAAAACAGGCTATGGGTCGTTGCGCCGTATTCAATTTTACAATTAAAGTGCGCATTAATTTCACTGTGTGGCTCTTTACGCTGCAAGCAAATTCGTGTTGGGTGCCAATCTTTTCCCTTTACTGTGCGCGCTATTTTTACACAAAACGCCATGGGCGCTTCGTAGCTTAGCAGTGACATATCACGCTCACCATCACTAAAGTTAAAGCGAAGTTCATACTCACTTCCATGATCGATAAGCGACACATTATGTGTATCACCCATCAATTTTTGATAACGCAATATCAGCCGAAAAGCACTGAGTAACTGTGTTGACTGAATAATCGCCATACCTACTACCGGAATAGCCCGTACATTCATGTTACTGCCAACATAAAGACCTAAATGAGTGTTTGGCAACATCGCTTGCGCCTGCTTCCAAAGCATACTGACACTGGCTTGTGGGTATCGCGCTGATTGGCTACTTAATTCCGCTAAAGGAATATTTACCGCTGCAAACAACTCATTAATTGGTAAGCCCTGCCATTTAAACGACTCAGCCATAGCACGTAGCCACCAGCTTGATAAGGTTCTCATGAGAGTCCTGAATAAACAATTTAATGACCAATATTATCAAGTAAATAATAAAATAAAAGCCTATTGTTTACTTGAAATTAACAATGGAGACAACAATATGGGCACTGTAGCAAGTAAACGCGAGTTCGCGAGCTTTAAAGAGTTTTACCCCTATTACTTACAAGAACACAAAAATAAAGTCTGTCGACGCTTACATTTTATTGGCAGTTGGTTTGTTTTGGCTATTTTGTTTGCCGCTATTTATCAGCAGCAATATAGCTGGCTAATTTTATGCCCTCTAGTGGGCTATGGCTTTGCTTGGGTTGGTCATTTCTTTTTTGAAAAAAACCGCCCCGCTACTTTTACACACCCTTTTTATAGCTTTATCGGCGATTGGGTCATGTTTAAAGACATTATTATCCGCAAAGTGCCATTTTAGGAAAACACCATGACCTTGAAACACATAGTATCAGAGCAAGAATGGCAAGCCCGTGTAGAGCTTGCTGCCGCGTATCGCCTAGTCGCATTATATGGCTGGGATGATTTAATTTTTACACATATTTCAATGCGCGTTCCCGGCACAGACAACGAATTTTTGATTAACCCGTATGGCATGATGTTTCACGAAATTACCGCATCAAGCCTTATCAAAGTAGATCAACAATGTAATAAGCTGCATGACAGTGAATACCCCGTTAATCCTGCGGGGTTTAATATCCATAGCTGTATTCATATGGCGCGTGATGATGCCCATTGCGTTATTCACACCCACTCACTCAATGGCACGGCAGTGTCTGCAAACAAAGACGGCTTATTACCTATCTCTCAGCAAGCTGTTGTTGTGCACTCAGGTCTGGGTTATCACGATTACGAAGGCATTGCTCTTAATCCTGCAGAGCAAGACCGTTTAGTGAATGATCTAGGTCCTAATAACTTTTTAATACTACGTAATCACGGCCTATTAACCGTGGGGAAAACTGTCGCTGATGCATTTTTGTTTATGTATGTTTTTGAAGCTGCTTGCGCTGTACAAACGCGTACTTCACAAAATACCGAACAACTCGTACAAGTACCTAGCGCGATTATTGATGGTATCAAAGGGCAAACTGAGGTTGCTACAAAGGGATTAGGTGGCGCAATTGCTTGGCCTGCCCTGCTGCGCTTACTCGACAATAAAAGTCCGGGTTACGACCAATAAGGATATACCATGCAAATTGATATCATGACTAAAATAGTGCTGCCTTTGGCACTATTTATCATCATGTTTGGCATGGGCTTAGGGCTTAAAAAGCAAGACTTTGGGGCATTATTTATTAGCCCCAAAGCACTTTCAATAGGCTTAAGCTGCCAACTACTGTTATTGCCAAGCGTTGCGTTTTTATTAGCAATGAGTTTTACCCTAACCCCAGAGCTCGCTATAGGCCTGATCTTAGTAGCTTGCTGCCCGGGTGGTGTGACTTCAAACCTCTATACTTATTTATTCAAAGGGGATGTTGCGCTGTCAATAAGTCTAACAACGCTGGCAACATTTATCTCACCGTTTACCTTGCCATTGATTATGCATTTTGCCATGCAAACATTCAGTGTGCCGGGCCACGAATTTGCTTTGCCAGTGATTAAAACCATAGTGCAAATGCTGATGATAACGGTACTTCCTGTTTGCTTAGGAATGGTATTTAATCACTTTAAATCCCATTTCAGCTTGAAAATAGAACCCTTTATTCGTCGTTTTTCGAGTGTATTCTTAATTGTGATAGTGCTTAGCATCATTCATAAAAATGCAGACCAAATGCTGAGCTTTTTTGCGACCAGTGGCATTGCAACGTTGACATTAAACCTCAGCACGCTGTTTCTAGGGTTGTTTTTTGCAAAAATATCGGGCTTAGCTCACAAGCAACAAATGAGCATTGCGGTTGAAGTTGGGCTACAAAATGGCACTCTTGCCATTTTAATTGCGAGTACCTTAATCAATAATGCTGCCATGGCAATTCCTGGTGCAACCTATAGCTTATCAATGTTTGTAACGGGTTATATTTTTTGTCGCTTATTTAGCGCGCATCATACAAAACATCTTGCCATTTTCAACAAAGCATAAAAGCCAAAGTGATGACTAAAAACAAGGAAGTTTTTAATCATTCATAAATCACAAAGTAATAAAAAACAGTTAAAAATTGGGGTTACCAAACGAGCCTAAGACAAACTTAATAACAAAGTTCATCACCCATAATCACTATTAATTTTTTATTTATTTTTCAAACCTATACCTTAATTATTAGTTGTAATTTTAGCCTTGTGGTCAGTCTTGTTTATTAAGATATTTTCGTTCACTATCAATTTATGGCTTGTTATATAGGGACATATTGTGGCCGAACTTAATAACTCTAAATTGCCCGTTCATGTTGCTGAATTAAAGTTTGCACTTGATAACGTACCCGCATACGTTTATATAAAAAATGAACTCGGGCATTACGTTTATGCTAATAAGCTTACATTGGGTTTATTTGCCTGCTCTGAGCAGGAATTACAACATAAGAGTGATGTTGACTTCTTCCCAATTTCTGACGTAAAAAAACTAGCAAAAATTGACAAACGAGTGCTTAGCGGTGAGCGTACCCGTGAAGAAGTTGAGCTTACCTTTCCCGACGGACACCAGTATATTTTCTGGGAAGTGAAAACCCCTATTATTTGCGACACAGAGCCTAACAAAGTCATCGGCATTTTAGGTATTGGAACAGACATTACCGAACGAAAACACCTTGAAGAACAACTCCTCTACGCTGCCTCCACCGACCCGCTAACTGAACTTTTAAACCGCCGCTATTTTTATATTCGCTTATCGCTTGCGTTACAAATGAGCAAGCGCGACCAAAACTATGGTGCAGTAATATTTATCGACCTTAATAAGTTTAAAAAATTAAACGATCAATATGGCCACAATACCGGCGACGCTTATCTTGTTGAGATTGCTGAAAGAATGAAAACCGTTGTGCGCGAAAAAGACTGTTTAGCCCGCATTGGTGGCGATGAGTTTGTTGTATTACTTGAAGGGCTTGGTCGTGATGAGCAAACAGCTAAACACAACGCTCATCGTGTTGCCGATAAATTACAAACCGCTATCGAAGTTAAGTTTATTCTTCAAGATATTAACTATAAGGGCTCAGCCAGTGTCGGCGTCACCATGTTTTTAGGCACGCAAAAGACAGCCGATGAAATCGTTGCACAAGCTGATCAACATATGTATTTGATAAAACATGCACTTAAGTATTAATACAAATCCTAAATAATTGGACGACTCTTAAGCTGGTTGCAATTACAAATCATTAGCGTGCTTTGCTTTGTGGTGGTAATCTCAACAGTGAAAAGTAATATTAATTGTATTAAGGAAAGTACATGGATCCCATTTCAAGTATTTTAGACCTCTTGTTAAATGTAGAAGTCTTTATTCTAATTTTTATTTTAGTGCTACTAAAAAGCAGCGTTAAATTTGTGCCGCAAAACCGTGCTTGGTTAATCGAGCGTTTTGGTAAGTACCATTCAACCAAAGAAGCGGGCTTAAACTTTATTGTGCCATTTATCGACCGTATTGCCGCTGATCGCAGTTTAAAAGAACAAGCGCAAGATGTGCCTTCGCAGTCAGCTATCACAAAAGATAATATCTCACTTATCGTCGATGGTGTGCTGTATTTCCGCGTGCTTGATCCGTATAAAGCTACTTATGGTGTTGATGACTATGTGTTTGCAGTTACTCAGCTATCGCAAACGACGATGCGCTCTGAACTTGGTAAAATGGAACTCGATAAAACTTTTGAAGAACGTGACATGTTAAACACCAACATCGTTACGGCGATTAACCAAGCTTCTGAGCCTTGGGGTATTCAGGTTTTACGTTACGAGATTAAAGATATTGTGCCACCAAACTCTGTAATGGAAGCGATGGAAGCACAAATGAAAGCTGAACGTGTGAAACGTGCACAAATTTTAGAGTCTGAAGGTGACCGTCAGTCTGCTATTAACGTGGCAGAAGGTAAAAAACAAGCGCAAGTTCTTGCAGCAGAAGCTGAAAAAGCAGAGCAAATTTTACGTGCTGAAGGTGAAGCAAAAGCGATTATCGCCGTTGCTGAAGCACAGGCAGATGCACTTCGTAAAGTGGGTGAAGCTGCCGATACAGAGCAAGGCCAAAAAGCTATTCAACTAGATCTTGCCACTAAAGCCATTGCCGCTAAAGAAGCGATTGCTCGTGAGTCATCTGTGGTATTACTTCCTGAAAGTGGTACTGATGCAAGTTCACTGGTTGCTCAAGGCATGTCTATTATTAACTCTTTGAATAAAAAGCAACAAAGTTAGGTGAACTGATGGCATTTTTAGATACGCATTTAGCCGAAGCTTTAATGATTTTAGGTGTTATCGCGCTAATTGTTGAAGTAGCGGTACTGGGTATGAGTACCTACGTATTATTGTTTTTAGGCTTATCTTTATTTGCCAGTGGCTTACTAATGAATACAGGCCTTTTAGACTCGAGCTACACCACTGCGCTTTGGAGCAATATAGTGTTTACTCTTGGCTTTGCAGTGGTACTTTGGCAACCACTCAAACGCATGCAAGATAAAACCGATACCAAGCCGATACATAGCGACTTTGCTGAGCTTACCTTTGTCGTTAACGCAGATGTAGATGATAAAGGGTTAACCACACATCAGTATTCGGGTATTACATGGCAGTTAAAAAGTCATTCTCCCATTGCTGCGGGTAGCACAGTAAAAGTGACCGACAAACAAGTTGGTGTACTTTGGGTCGAGGCGGTATAACTCAGCTAGAGTCAAACTTCACTTAGAGTCAAAACTCTATTTAGTTTTGTAACCGTGTTTGCTATGGTTAGAAGCACTCACGGTTACAAGCAAGGTTGCGAAAATGAACAATAACAAGGCACTGGTTGTAGAAGGTGGCGCAATGCGTGGTATTTTTGCCACTGGCGTACTGGATACTTTTATTCAAGCCAATTACCAACCTTTTAATCAATGCTATGGTGTTTCTGCCGGAGCCACTAACATTGCCGCTTATTTGTGTGCCCAATACAAACGTAACCATGCGGTGATTACCGATTACTCCTGCCGACCTGAATTTATTGATTTTGTTCGTTTTATCAAAGGTGGCCACTTGTTTGATTTAGACTGGCTGTGGCAAGAAACCATCCGTGATATTCGCCTAGATCTCGACACTTTCGAAAAACAAGCCAGTGAGTTTTATATTGTCACAACCAATATACAAACTGGGCAGGCTGAGTACCTAAAAGCAAGTGCAACTCATCTTGAAGAGCAATTAAAAGCTTCATGTGCGCTGCCCATTGCTTATCGAGAATTTCCTGTGTTCGACAATTTGCAACTTACGGATGGCGGTGTGGCAGATTCTATTCCTATTCGTAAAGCATACGAAATGGGCAATAAAGAAATCACCGTTATTTTATCTCAGCCTCTTGGCTATAAGAAAAAGCCTTCAAAAGCACCTTGGTTTGTTAGACGTCTTTATAAGAAGACCCCAGCATTAGCTGAAGCCACCTTAAGACGCGCAGAAAATTACAATCAAAGCATTGATTTTATTACCAACCCGCCTAGCGATTGTAAAATTAATATTATTGCACCGCCACCCGACTTTGCAGTTGGTCGAACAACCAAATCATTTGAAAAACTCAGTGCGGGCTATGAAATGGGCTTAAATGCGGGTGCACATTTTTTAACTCAAGTTGCCTAAGCTAACGCTTTAAAAATAGGAACAATTTTAAGCGTTTTCGATGTCATTGGCTATACTTTAAAGAGTTACGTTAGCCAAGGATTGACCATGAAACTCCCCCTACCTTTTATTATTGCCTGCAGGGTTTTAATACTCTCTTTTCTATGTTTATTTTCATTTTTTAGCCAAGCTATTGAATGGCCTCAACAAGTGCAAACATCACAAGGCACACTCATTGTTTATCAGCCACAACCTGAGAAACTAAACGGTAATACTTTAACAGCCCGTGCAGCAATGTCATTTTCAGTTTCAGGCAATGACGCTGTGTTTGGCGTATTTTGGTTTACCGCTAAACTAGATACTGACCGCGAAAACGATACCGTCACCGTTCGCAATATGACTGTCACCGATGTACGCTGGCCTGAATCAAAAGATGCAGGCGAACAAAAATTTACTGCTGTCGTTAATGAAGCAATAAAAGCCAGTCAATTCGAAACCTCTCTTTCGCAACTCACCGCCAGCCTTGAAAGTGCAGAAGCAGCAGAGCAAAGTTTAACGGAATTAAAAACCGATCCTCCAACGATTATTTTCAAAGAGCAACTGTCGGTATTACTGAGTTTTGATGGTGAACCTAAGTTTAGTCAGATTGAAAACAGCCAATATGAGCGAGCTTTAAACACCGCCATGACAGTGATTAAAGATAGCAAAAGCAAACTATGTTATCTCACCGATGGGCAGTTTTGGTATCAGGCAAAACAAGCTAAAGGGCCTTATGAATATACTCAGTCGCCACCGACTGAACTTGTAAAAATGCTTCCTAAAGATACCGAACGCTCAGATCTAAGTGTACCACCAGCCATTGTTGTTACAACTAAACCCACCGAACTTATTGCAACTGATGGCGCAGCTAAATGGAAAAGCTTAACTGGTGGCGAGCTTATGTATGTGTTTAACACTGAAACCCCGTGGCTGCGTGAAATGCAAACGAATAACATGTATGTCTTATTATCTGGGCGCTGGTATCGCGCAAAACAACAAACAGGCCCATGGACCTTTGTACGTGGCGACGAACTCCCCGAAAGCTTTGCCAATATTCCACCTGAATCAGATTTAGGTGGTCTCAGAGTTTCAGTTGCTGGCACTGAAGAAGCTGACGAAGCAGTATTAGATGCAAAAGTGCCGCAAACAGCGGCTATCAGCCGTAAAGACACAAGTTTAACTGTGTATTATGATGGCAAACCTAAATTTGAACGGATCCCGGGCACGCAGGTTTCTTATGCCATTAATACCGATGCACAAGTGCTGCAAATTAAAGGCAAATATTATGCAGTCGATAATGCAGTGTGGTTTAAGGCAGATTCCGCACAAGGGCCTTGGCTTGTTGCTGATAGCATTCCAAAAGATGACATCGCAAAAATTCCTCCAAGTTCCCCCGTTTACAACGTCACTTACGTCGAGATATACGAGTCAACTCCTGAGGTTGTGTATGTTGGTTATTACCCAGGTTACATGTGGTCATACCCTTATTATGGCGTGCCAGTGTATGGAACGGGTTGGTATTACCCGCCATACTGGGGCGGTGGCTACTATTACCCTCGCCCACCGACTTGGGGTTTTAATATTGGCTATAACAACTGGACGGGTTGGTCGTTTGGCTTAAGTTGGAGCAATGGCTTTTTAAATCTAGGTATGAATTGGAATGTTGGATGGCCAACCCATTATCGACCTTATCATTGCTGTAATGGCTGGTATGGCGGTGGTTACCGCGGCCCTGTTATTATTAATAATGGCAACATCAATATTGGTAACAAGATTAATGTTGGCCATGAACCAGGTCATCATGATAAACAGCCAAGACATAACATTTATAAACGCGATCAAAGTAAATCTCGTCTTGCTTCGAAGCAGCAAGTGAAACGCGATTTAAAAACAGCCATCAGCCAACGCGATAAAGCAAACAACGTGTTCGCCGATCAAAAAGGTAACGTGCTCAAGCATGATGCCGATAAATGGCAACAACGTGTTGAAGGTAAATGGCAAACTCTCCCCGCTGATAAACAGCAAGAATTCAAAGATCGGGCACAAAATATTGACCGCCAGCAAGTGCAAAATAAATTACAAAGCATAGATAAAAGTAAAGCGAAGCAAACATTGCAGCAGCGCCAGCACAGCCAAAATAGGCAACAAAATCGTATGCAGCAATTAAATCAAGCAAATAGAGCGCGTCAGCAAGGAATGCAGCGCCAACAAATGCGCCGTAATACACAAAGACAGATGCCTCGGCAAATGCCTAACCGCGGCCATTAATGTAAAAACAGGAACAAAGCAAAGCCAGAGTAAATACTGGCTTTGTTATCTTAACCAGAGCCAACGGCCCTCTGTGACTACCTTTAAGTCGTAATAGATATCTATCTCAAGAAAAAGCCTGTAAAACAATTGCAAAAACTTGCTTAAAACCATTTCTCTATTAGCTTTAATACTAAGTCCTTACAAAAATTTGCACGCCCATGTTAAATAACTACACCGTTCGTACGCGATTAGCCGTCTTGGCTTTGTTACCGGTTACAGTTTTTGTGATCACCTCTATTTTTACGATGTCTATTATGTCGGACATGGTAAAAGGCATCGACAGTTTGTATGACGATAGAGTCATCCCCCTTGAGCAAATAAAAACAGTATCGGACAATTACGCAGTTAACATTGTTGATCTATTCCATAAATACCGTGCTGAGCAAATTTCAAAAACTGATTTTCTAGCCGCCGTTGAAAATGCAAAAGACGTTGCTGACAGCAAATGGAAAAGCTATTTAGGAACCAAACTAACCACAGAAGAGCAGCGCTTAGTTAATATCGTGGAAAAGAATCTTGCTGTGGTAGAAAGCGCACTCAGCACGTTTTTAACCCAAGTTAAAAGTGACCAACTTAAAGCAGTGCCTAACGATGTGTTCGTAAAAAATCTTTACGATGTGTTTGACCCACTCAGTGAAAGTTATCAAGGGCTAATAAACTTACAAATCACGGAAGCTGACAAGTTTAAAAACGCCGCAGATAAAGACTTTGCTCAAGTCACCATCGCTATGACCGCATCTATCACCATTTTAATAATTGTGTTGCTGGCTATTGCCTTTATCATTTACCGATCTATTCATAACCCACTGTTATCGCTAAGTGAAACGATAGGTTCTATCTCTGAAAATGCCGATTTACGTCTGCGCGCAAAAACCCATGGTAATGACGAAATAGCCCAAGCAGCAAACCACTTTAATGCCATGATGGAGCGCATTCATGCATTAGTAAATGATGTAACGAGCGCCACTCTCACCCTTTCATCTGCTGCTGAGCAAATGAACTCAATTAGCGACCAAGTTGCAAGCACAGCCACAGAGCAAGAGCATCAATCAGCGATGATTGCCACCGCCATTACACAAATGAGTAGTGCCATTGAACAAGTGGCCGCAAATGCATTATCAACATCAGAAAAAGCCACTCACACAGATAAAACAGCCAAGCAGGGTCAGCAGTCTGTGCAAGAAAATATCGATGCAATAAACCGTTTATCACATATCGTTAATGCGAATACAAAACTAATCAATGAGTTAAATACACAATCAACCGATATCAATCAAGTGGTGATGATGATCCAAGGCGTTGCAGAACAAACCAATTTACTTGCATTAAATGCGGCCATTGAAGCAGCACGCGCAGGTGAGTCGGGTCGCGGTTTCGCGGTGGTGGCCGATGAAGTCAGGCAGCTTGCGCACAACACGCAAAAAGCCACAGCCAGTATTAACGAAATGATCAGTAAACTACAAGCAATGGCGCAGCAAGCAGTTACCGCCATGGGCAATGCAGACGAAAGTGCTAAACAAAGTGTTGAATATGCAGAGCGCTCATCACAATTACTGACTGAAATTACTCAAGAAATGGCACTTATTGCCGATATGAACAACCAAGTATCCACCGCAACGGATGAGCAAACCACTGTTGCCAACGAACTAAGTTGTAATATTAATGAATTTAGTAGTAGCATTTCACTGGTTAGCGAAAGCTCGCAACAAAATGCGCAAGCCAGCCAAGAATTGGCCTCATTGGCTTCGCGTTTACAACAGCAGGTGCATGTTTTCAAAGTATAGTCGTCTAAAACTGCGCTCAAAAAGCAGAGACTCGAAATAATGAATAGAGTAATACTGATATTACTAATGACCTTTGCTCTGTCGAGTCTACAAGCCTTTTGCCATGAACAAATTGTTATACAGCTTGCGAAGCCAAATTATACCGATGCGGTAAAAAACCAATATATTCACGATATTCTCGACAAAAGTTTTGCCGCAATGGATGCGGATGTAGTGCTGCTATACAATGTTAAGCCAATGAATAATAAACGTATTGTAGAGCAGCTGAGTCATAATAAAACAATTACCTTAGCATGGCTTTCTTTACCTCACGAGCACACTGATTCTCTCGTCAAAACGACAATCCCACTCTATAAAGGGCTACACGGCAAGCGCTTACTGATTATTCGCCATGAAGACCAAGAAAAGTTTAGCGGCATTAAAACCCTTGCTGATTTAACTCCCTTGGTTGGCCTGCAACAACAAAGTTGGTCAGATTATACCGTATTGAAAAACAATGGTTTAACAGTTAATGGCGAGCTTGATTACCCAGGAATGGTAAAGGCCCTTGAAACAGGACTCGGTGATTACTTTCCACGCTCAGTACTGGCTATTGGCACCGAACTGAATAGACTAAAACAGTTCAATTTTGTCATTGCGCCAAACATTATGTTGCAATACCCCAGCGACTATTACTTTTACCTAAGCAAAGAGAATCAACACATTAGAGATATGCTAGAGCAAGGTATGCAAAAACTGCAGCAATCAGGTGAACTTGAGCAACTCTATTTGCAATATTTTGGTGATGTTGAAAAACAATTTTCTTTAAAGCAACGTCACATCATCACGCTAAAAAATAAGGAGTAAGCATGCTAAAAGCGCTGCTAATTATCATTATGACATTGGCGATTTTTGCTGCGGGTTTTATAGCTGGGGTGTACAGTTTACCTATTTTAACTGAACAACCAGCACCCGATATTGCTATTTTGAAGCAGCATCAAGGTCGAGCTCAGTATAGTGCAACGTTTAAACCCGACCTAAAAGGCTCAGATCGCTTACATTATGGTGATGGTAAGGTGTATCTAACCAATGATGCTATTTCTATGCAAGGCACGTTATCACCAGGACCTGACTATCAACTTTATCTATCGCGAAACTTTATTGATAACGAAGCCGATTTTTTAGCACAAAAAGGCACTATGCAGCGTGTTGCAGGGGTGCGTTCGTTCAATGGCTTTAAATTAGTTGTACCACAAGGTATTGATGTCAGTGATTACAATACAGTGGTTATTTGGTGTGAAAGTTTTGAGGAATTTATAACCGCGACGCAGTATCATTAGCTGGATTAATAAAAACAAAGCCGCCTTTGGAGAGGGCGGCTTTAAAGCGGCAGCTATGGGTGTGAGCTGCCTAATCAAGAGTCATTGTTTAAACAGCTAATTAAGCTGCGTCTTCTGTGCTTTGAGTTTCATCGCTGTGACGAATTAAGTAATCAAATGCACCTAAACTTGCCGTTGCACCACTGCCCATGGCAATAATGATTTGCTTAAACGGCGTTGTTGTTGCATCACCTGCCGCATAAACACCCGGTAAAGATGTTGCACCTTTGCTGTCTATTTCGATTTCGCCAAAGCGAGTCAATGATAACCCTGAATCTTTTAACCATTCAGTGTTTGGCACCAAGCCGATTTGCACAAAGATACCTGCAAGCTCAAGTGATTTTTCATCGCCAGAGATGCGGTCAATATAGCTTAAGCCTGTTACTCGTTTACCATCACCAACAACTTCTGTCGTTTGCGCATTTTTGATAATCGTAATGTTCTTTAAGCTATTTGCTTTACGAATAAGTACTTCGTCAGCACGTAAAGTATCAGCAAATTCAAGCACGGTGACATGCTCAACAATGTTTGCAAGGTCGATTGCTGCTTCAATACCTGAGTTACCACCGCCGATCACCGCAACAGCTTTACCTTTAAATAACGGACCATCACAGTGAGGACAATAAGCAACGCCATGACCGCGATACTCTTTTTCACCTGGTACGTTCATTTCGCGCCAGCGTGCACCGGTTGCTAATACCACTGATTTAGCATTTAAAACCGCGCCATTTTCTAGCGTGATTTGGTAATTACCTTGCTTAGTAAGCGATGCCGCACGTTGATTTTGCATAACATCAACGTCGTATTCTTTTACGTGCTCTTCTAGTTGAGCAACTAATTTAGGACCTTCAGTCGCTTTCACTGAAATAAAGTTTTCAATTGCTAACGTGTCAGAAACCTGACCACCAAAACGCTCTGCAACCACGCCGGTATTTAAGCCTTTACGTGCTGAATAAATTGCTGCAGAAGCCCCTGCTGGTCCACCACCAACAACAAGTACGTCAAATAACTCTTTGTCGTTTAGCGCTTCGGCTTGGCGTGCAGCCGCTTTGGTATCTACTTTATTTAAGATATCAGTCAGATTAACTGCACCTTGACTAAACAGCTCGCCATTTAAATACACCGCTGGCACCGCTAGGATATTGCGCTCGTTCACTTCGTCTTGGAACAAGGCACCATCAATCATCGTAGCCGTAATGTTTTCGTTGTGTGCTGCCATTAAGTTCAGTGCTTGCACTACTTGCGGGCATGTTTGACAACTTAATGAAATATACACTTCAAAGTTGAGCGGCCCAGGTAATGATTTGATTTGTTCAACTTCACTCTCTGATGCCTTGCTTGGATGACCACCTGTGTGAAGAAGTGCAAGGATCAAGCTTGTGAATTCGTGGCCCATAGGCACACCCGCAAATGTTATTTGCGTATTGTTAATAGGTGAAGATACCACCATAGACGGACGACGTACGTCTTGGTTAAGGTTATCTCGCACCGAGAATTTGTCACTTAACGAAGCTAAATCGTTTGCTAAATTTTTAAGCTCTGTTGATTTATTGCTGTCATCCAAGGCGATAAGCAGCTCAACAGGGCTGGTAATAGAAGCAAAGTGGCTTGTTAATTGGTTTTTGATATTCGTATCTAACATGGCTTAGCCCTTGAGTTCAGAATAAATAATCTAGAAAAATTTTAGGAAACTACCCATCACCCGCTAATGTGCTTAATGTGAGTTGTGATGGGTAATTGAGGTTGCATTGAGATAGCAAAGCAACACTTTGCTATCGTTTAATGCAGTGGCAAATTAGATTTTGCCAACTAGATCTAGTGAAGGAGCAAGTGTCTCTTCACCTGGCTGCCATGATGCAGGACATACTTCACCGTCGTGGTTAGCAATGTACTGTGCAGCTTGTACTTTACGTACTAACTCTTTCGCGCTACGGCCAATACCTAAGTCGTGAGTTTCGATTACTTTGATTTCGCCTTCAGGGTTCATTACGAATGTACCGCGAAGAGCAAGACCTTCGTCTTCAATCATCACACCGAAGTTACGAGTAATACGACCTGTTGGGTCACCAATCATTGGGAATTTGATTTTACCAATTGTGTCAGACGTATCGTGCCATGCTTTGTGAGTGAAGTGCGTGTCAGTTGATACTGAGTAAACTTCAACACCCATTTCTTGCAGCTGCTCGTAGTAATCAGCAACATCACCAAGCTCTGTAGGACAAACGAAAGTGAAGTCTGCTGGGTAGAAGAAGAAGATTGACCACTTACCTAGCACGTCTTTTTCTGTTAGTTCTACAAAGTCACCGTTGTGGTAAGCTGTTGCATTGAATGGTTGTAGTTTTGTGTTAATTAATGAAGTGCTCATAGTATTCCTCATTGATGTATTTAAAAATGTTTAATTAACGCAGCCTTGCGTCTGCTTGATTAATACAATAGAGGTGTGAGCGATTAAAATAAAATTGATTGTTTAGATTAAATTGATTTGTTTTTTAGATTGAAAAATCAAAAGAAGCAAAAACTACAAAGCCCTCAATTACTTATATAACAAAGGGCTTTCACTTCAGGGAATAAAATTACTTACTAAAACCATATAAACTCTTTGGTTTAATGTAGTTAGGCTCAATTCCTTGCTCTTTTGCAGCTGCTAACATCACTTGTTCAATCCAACCTGCATCCATAATGTTCATATAGTTGCCATCTGGGTCAAAGTTAATGTTAGACCCCATAACCACCATAAAGGTATCGGTCACTTCAGTGTTGTCTGCTGGTACTTGAAATTGATGAATCGAACCGCCTGGTTCAAACAAATAGCTGCCTGCCACTTGTAAATCATCTGGGTATTCTGTGTAGTGCCAGCTGCCTGCTAATGTATACAAATGTACAACACCGGTATGAAAATGCTTTGGTAATACCGTGCCTGGTTCAAATAATACGCGTAAGACCCATACCCCATTCTCAGAATCCAGCATGAGTGGATAAATGTGTACCCCTGGTAAGGCGTTTTTAATCAGCTTTTCATCATTGGTATGAATAGTCAGTAAGAAATCTTGATGATTAATAATATCTGGTAATGCCATGTGTGTGCCCTCTTTTCACTTGCTTTCAATAAGTTAACTAGTTGTCTTTAATTTGCTGTGGCGGTATCTGTGTGTGGTTCTTCTTTACAAAGCCCTTGCCTATACGCCCACAGCAAAGCATGTTGCATACCTTGCTGTAAGGTAAATTCAGGTTGATAACCAAAAATATGCTGTGCCTTTTCATTACTATAAGCTGCACTTCTACGACTCAACATGCGCATGGTCGACGGATTGATATCTGTGGTTTTACCAATAAGGTGATAACACCACTCAATAAACCCTGTTAGCTTTAATGCTAAAGCCAAATTCACTACTGGGACGTGCTTTTTCCCTTGTGCCTGCGCCAAGTAATTAAAATAAGTTTGGTTAGTTACTTGCTCAGGGCCCGATAGATTAAAAATTTCACCGCTTGCATCGTGGCTTATCGCACTTTGGTAAATACCTTTGACTAAGTCATCAATATAAACAGGCCCAAACATGCCCTCTGGTACCATAAACATGCCTTTGGCAATTTCTTGTAATGGGTAAGCTATCCACGGTCTTGAACCGGGCCCATAAACATCGCCCGGGCGAATTATTGTGACATTGAGCTTTTTACTGGCGTGATAGCTTAGCGATAAATGCTCGCTCATCATTTTCGAATCGTTATAGGCTCTGCCATCAGGGAACAAAGGTGTATCTTCTTTAATATCAGTTTGCCAATCACTGCCATAGACGGCGGTCGACGAAATATGAATAAAGCGCTTTACGGTGTTTGCAGCCACCGCTGCATCCAGTAAGTTTTTCGTCCAACCCACATTCGCCTGCCATGTTTGCTTATAACTAAATGCATTTGAAACAATTGCCGCTGTATGAATAACTAAATCGCAGTCATTCATTAATGAGCGCCAACTCGCTGGTTCATTCAAATTACCTGCAACAATGTTAAACTCTTCACAGGACGTTAAATCAACGCCGCATACATCAACCCCATGCGCTTTAAAGTAGCGTGCGAGTGTGCGACCAATAAAACCATTGCCGCCACTGATAAAAACTTTTGAATAGTTCATTGTGTGTTCCTCTAAGCACGTTACAGGCTAATTGCAGTTCGCAGGCTGACCGGTTAATACATTGTTAAACTTTAATGGCATCATTTACTTTACTTTTCACGCAATTTTTTTTACTTTTTACGCCAACGCACTAAAGAAGAGCACACTATGCCCCGGCTAACACACGCACCTGATCTAATTAGAGTATCTGCTCTACATGGTTATATTGAGCTGATAGAAAGTAAATTGGTAAACCCTGATGCACTACTATTGCGCGTTGGTTTAGATCGAAAGCAACTCTCTGAGCCAAATAATTTTGTGCAGTATCAACAATTGATCCAGCTGTTAGAAATCACGGCTAAAGAGTTAAACCTACCCTATTTTGGCCTTGAGCTAGGCCGCTGGCAGAGCTTAAATATCTTGGGCTCAGTTGGTTACTTGATGGGGAACTGCGACACCCTTGAAATGGCGCTAAAGAACTTAACTAAGTACTACCATGTACATCAAAATAGTGCTGATTTACTGCTGGAAATTGGTCAAGACTATGTAAAGCTCTCGTTTTTAGTACGCAATAGCTTAAAGATAAGTGTTCACCATGGCGCGGATTTAGCCATGAGCGTAGGCGTCAATTTATTAAAACAATTAACCGATGACCAAATAAAACTACATCGCTTAGAACTTCCTCATAGTGGTAATGAAAATCCTAGCGTGTACCGTCAAGCGTTAGGTCAACTCCCGGTATTCAACTGTGCCCATACCGCAGTGGTATTTGATAGAAAGTATTTAAAGATCCCTATCAAAAACTCAGATAAACAATTATTTTCTATACTTAGCCAGCAGCTTGGGGATCTTAAGGACACTAAGCGAGAAAACATTTCAGATCACGTTGAGGTGCTGATCAAGCAATACCTACTCCACGAAGACTTTGGTGTAAACCTGATAGCTGAAAAACTATCAATGAGTGCCCGTAGTTTACAAAGGCACTTAACAAAGCATGAAACAACCTTTCGTGAGTTAGTTGACGATGTACGTTGCAATTTAGCACATCAATATTTAACTGAAACTAGTCTCAGTTTATCGAACATATCAGATATCTTAAGCTTTTCTAATTACAGCGAATTTACTCGTGCGTTTAAACGCTGGTATGGCATACCACCAAAAGATTACCGTAAATCACTTTAGCCTTTTTGGCGCAAAAAGTTAAAAACAGGTCGTATAAAGCTAAGTTTTCGGTTAACAATTTATATATATTGACTAGCTAGTTTCACTAATTAGTGGTCGTGCAATGTTAAGAAGAGTGTTTATTACCGGTGCCAACAGTGGTATCGGATTCGAATTGGCAAAGCAATATATTCTTAGAGGTGACGATGTTGCATTATTCGACTTACATTTTTGCGAACAAACTAAACAATCGCTCGGGGAGCTTGCCGATTACTATCAATACGTTGAGTTTTTTGCGACGCCTATCTGTGATACTGAAGCACTGCAAACTCAAGTAAATAATGCAATTGCAGCGATAGGAAAGCCTGATTTGGCTATTTTCAGCTGCCATACTTATGAGCAGCTAAGTAACGAAAATAGTATTGCTTGTCAGCACTTTGCAACAGTCATCACGCCACACTTGGGCATGAACAGTCACCTAGCACTGACCACACCTCTTATTGATGCCACTCAATTTACACCACAGCCCAGCGCCTTGATTTTAGCCAAAGAACTCCGTAAAAAATTTAAACCTAACAACATAAAAGTCAGTTTAATTTGTGCAAGTAAAACGCACAGTGCTTTAGCCAACCCAGCCTATGCTGCAAAACACATTTTGCGCGGCTTGGATAAACAAAAATTAATGATGATCCTAGGCTTACAATCTAAACTAACCTATATCATGAGTCGTTATTTGCCAAATTGGATAATGGATTCAGTGATGGATCGCTTGATAAAACAACAACTAATAAGAACAACACGCTAAGGAATACCCATGAACACACATGATAACCTCACGCAATTAATTGAGCATACGTGTCAGACTTATGCCGAACTTCCAGCCTATAACAGTGCGGGAAAAACGCTCAGCTATGCCCAAGTTGAACAACAGTCTCGTTATTTAGCGCAGTGGTTTCAACAGCAAAGTGGCCTTGTTGCAGGGGACCGAATCGCCATTCAATTACCGAATATTGTTGATTACCCTATCGTTACCTATGCAGCATTTCGTGCCGGATTAATCGTTGTCAATACCAACCCACTTTACACCGCTCGCGAAATGCTACATCAGTTTAATGATGCCGATGTAAAAGCCATTGTTATTCTTGACGCCCTTACCGACAAATTAGCAACTATTATCGATGATACGTCAATCAATACCGTTATTGTTGCAGCCGCGGTTGCTGAGCCAACATTGCAAGAGGGTCAATTTTCGTTAAATGAACTTATTCGCCAAGGTGAAAGACTCGCTCCTCTTAACGCTCATCAAGCCAGTCGTGATGATATTGCTGTTTTACAATACACCGGCGGTACCACAGGAGTTGCCAAAGCGGCGATGCTGAGTCATGGCAACATATTAGCCAATGCCGAGCAAATGAATGAGCGCTTTGATGACATTTTAACGCCTGGTCAAGAAACTGGTATTTGCCCGCTTCCGCTTTATCATATTTACGCCTTTACGGTGAACATGGTTGGTCTATTTGCTATGGGGCAATTTAATGTACTGATACCAAATCCTCGTGATTTAGATGCCTTAGTTAAACAAATCGAACCATTTGATATTAATTACTTTTCAGGCATCAACACCTTATTTATTGGCTTGTGCATGCACCCGGGGTTTAAGGCACTGAATTTTTCAAACTTAAAAATGACCGTCTCTGGGGGCGCAGCACTCACACATGCTGCAGCCGATGCGTGGATGAATACCACAGGTTGCACAATCACAGAAGGCTATGGCTTGTCAGAAACCTCGCCTGTTGCAACCTTAAACGACTTTAAAAATGAAGAAATTGGTAGCATTGGCCGCCCACTTTCAAACACCACCGTCGAAATTTGGAATGAAAATGATGAGCCTGTAGCTGACGGTGAGTCTGGCGAAATTGTTGTTAAAGGCCCGCAGGTGATGATGGGTTATTGGCAGCGCCAAGATGAAACCGATAAATGCATGAAACGGGGCTTTTTCAAAACCGGTGATGTGGGTCTGAAGCTTCCAAGTGGTAATTACAAAATTGTAGATCGATTAAAAGACATGATTATTGTTTCTGGCTTTAACGTGTACCCTAATGAAGTTGAAAACGTACTTTGTCAGCACCCTGCTATCTGCGAAGCGGCCGTAATTGGCGCAAAAGATGAAAAAACTGGGGAGCGTGTTTGTGCCTACATTACCTTAAAAGAGCAGATTGATGAGCAACAAGTGAGTGACTATTGCCGCGAAAACTTAAGTGCTTATAAAGTGCCTAAATCAATCATTTTTATGGAACAATTACCTAAATCGACGGTTGGCAAAATTCTACGTCGAGAGTTACGCCAGCAATAAAGCGATCGTTTTAGCCGCCTAACTGGTATAAAATACCAGTGAGACAGTAATTAAAGCATACCGTTAGGTATGCTTTTTAATTTAAGCGGTTTAAAGGTCATTATGGAAAAGTTTATTAATCACATTCAACTCGGTTACTTAGGTTTACTGCCGTTTTTAGGCTGCGTTGGCTGGCCACTCATTGCTGGCAGTAATGCCGTCAACTTAGACTTTTTCACTTTTTATAGTATCGCCATTTTGGCGTTTATGGCTGGTAACTTATGGCATGCGGGCCAGCAAACCCATGCTGATGCCATTAAAGCGATTATTCCTATCTTACCGATTGGCTTTTTAAGTTTTTTGCCAACAACCTGGACTCTCGCTTGGCTCGCTGCAAGTTTTTGGTTAGTGCTGTTATTCGAAAAAAGCTCACCACAGTGGCAAACCTATCATATTGATTATCAAAAAATGCGTTTCGTTTTAACGTCTGTGGTGTTTGTATGCCATATTTTTGTAATTGGCATGAGTATCTATCCTGAGTAGCCCTTTTATCGCGATTGCGGTAACATCCGCGGCTCAGTTTTTTAAGGACTTGCTATGATAGATCAACTTCGCGCTAAACTAGATCACCTTGGCGAAAATTACGTCGAGAAGAATGCTCACTTCAAAGTGAAAGTGATCCCGTTTTTCTGTTCCATTCAAATAAAAAAAGACCATAAAAAACAAGGTGGCTTAACTTTTTATTCGAATCAACTGATTGAAATCTTCTTGGCAACACTATTTTTGTTGTTTGGCTTAATGCTGTTTGATGCCGATGCTGGATTGACCCACGGACCTATACATATAGCCTTTGCAGTGCTAATAAGCTTTAACTTGCTCATCAAGCAAATTGCCATCGAAGGACTCAAAACGCGCTTAGCGCTTTGCCCTGAAATAACCATCGAAGAACAGCCTGAACAAGGCAAATAAGCGTATGTTTTTAGACCCTAGTTGGCGCATCTTAACGGTGGGCGATGGTGACTTATCTTTTTCTTTGGCCTTAGCTCGCCATTTAAAACCCGCCATGCTGATTGCATCAACCTATGATGATGCAAATACCATAGAGCAAAAATACAGCGACAATGCGCTTAGTTCACTGCAACAGTTAAATATAACAACCTTAACTGAATTTGATGTCACTAAACCCGATGCATGGCAACGCTTAAGCGACGCTCGTTTCGATGTGGTTATTTTTCAATTTCCACTTATACCTGGGTTTAAAGGTGAAGCAGCATTTAAAGCAAATACCCAACAAGGCGGTATGAATGTTTTAAACCGAGCCTTGTTGCATCGCTACCTAGACTACGCAAGCCAGTTTGCATTAGATAAAAATGGCCCGATGTTGTGTTACATAACCTCTAAAGATGTAAAACCGTATCGTGAATGGAATATTGAAGGTAGCTTGAATCAAGGGCTAAACTGCCATTATCTTGGCCAAATGCCATTCGATATTAATTTATTCCCGGGCTATAAAGTCCGTAATGTTGACCGCGATAAACACGTTAAAGACACCAGCGGCATTACCTATGTATTTAGCGAAAAAACTGACAATGAAATTACTGCTAAGCTGACTTTACCCGCTTATTTAGGCGATAAACACTGTGCATTATGCCGCGTAGGCCCTTATATGGCACAGGAAGATGAAGACAAACATGTGTTAAGCAAAAAGCACAAACAAATGGAAAAATTTGAACAGGATTGGCAAGCATGGCTTGCACAAAATAACGAGGAGTAACCATGAACTTTGTCATTGTTGGTACCAATTTTATAAGCGACACATTACTGAGTGCAGCTAAACAGCTAGAAGCGTTTTCCTTATATGGCGTGTGCTCACGAGCGCAGCAAACTGGCGAGGCTTTTCTTGCTAAACACGACCTTGCAGATGCTAAAGTGTTCACCCACATTGAACAAGTATGCCAAGATCCATTGGTCGATGCCGTCTACATTGCTGCACCAAATAGCTTACACAAAGACTATGCTGTAATGTGTTTAAAAGCCGGTAAACATGTTTTAGGCGAAAAGCCTTCGGCTGCTAATAGCAAAGAACTTGAGGCTATCATTCAAGCGGCAAAAACGCATCAACGCTTATACATGGAAGCGATGATGACCACGCATTTACCAAACTTCGCTCGCTTAAAAAATGCCCTCACAAAAATTGGCACACCCCGCAAATACATTGGTCAATATAGTCAGTATTCATCACGTTACGATAAATATAAAAATGGCGAGCGCCCAAACACTTTCTTGCCAGAATTTGCTAACGGTGCATTAGTCGATTTAGGTATCTATCCGCTGTATATTTTACTCGCAATATGGGGCGCGCCTCAAAGTGTAAAAGCCAGTGGTGTGTTACTTGAAACCGGTGTGGATGGGGCCGGTGACGTATTATTAAATTACGCTGATAAGCAAGCGGTGATCAGCTACTCTAAAATCTCACAAGGCGATAACTTTACTGAAATCCAAGGTGAAAAAGGACGTATTCGTATCGAAGCAGTCTCTTTATTAAAGCGTATGCAATATATCGGTAACGATGGCACGGTTGAAGAGCTCTCTGAGCAATTTGATGAACACTTTATGCGCCATGAAGTAAGCCACTTTATTCAAGCAGCGAATGCAGGACAGATTGAGTCATCAGTTAATACTCATACACTGTCAAAACAAGTTATGGCGGTGCTTGATGAAGCGCGAGACCAGCTTGGGGTTGTGTATCCTGCAGACCAATAAATACATTATTCAAGGGCAGTTAACACTGCCCTCTTTCATTTTAGCCACTCAACATAAGCTTAAATAATTACCCGCAATTAAGTTTCTCATAACTTTTATTCAAATTAGATTTTTGTACTATGGTTAATAGTATTTACTTTCAATAAGAAGGGTAATACTTTGACTATTCGCTTTTTACTCAGAGCCGTTTTCGCAGCAACTATTACCCTTGCTGCTGGGCTACTTTTAATTATTCTTTTCTTGCAGTCAGGCCAAGATAAAAGTATGGACTCTGCTCAGCAACGCTATGAGCTCAGTCACCTTGCTAAACTTTCAGCTGCAAACTCAATTCACTTAACCGAACTTGCCCGTCAGCATGTTGTGACCTTAAACCCTCGCTATGCAGATGAGTACCACCAGCTTGTTGATCAAATTGAAGGCAAAGCAGCTTGGCTTAACGGCGAAAAGAAAAGTTTCGAACAACGCCTAAAAGCGTTTAATGTAGCCGCTGATGATTTAGCCCTGTTGCAAAAATCAAATGATTTATCGCTCAAACTGGTTGAAACAGAAGAACAAGCATTTAGTTTAGTGAGTGACTTGCTTGGTCGCGATACAAATAACTTAACTGCAAGCGAGCATAAAAAGTGGGTGCAAGCTATTACGCTTTTAACCAATGATGCATACATGACAGAAATTGAAAAAATTCAGCAACCTGTACAAGCATTTTTAAGTTCAATTGAGAAAAAAGTGCTGCAGAAGTTAAAAGCAATCACGACCGTGTGGTTACCTTAAGTTTAATTAGTACCGTTTTAGTCCTCACTATTATTGCTACCTTGATAGTGTGTTACTGGCAATTAGAGAAAAAGTAATTAAAGCAACCCATGCTTTAATTGATGAAGCTAAGCGTATTTCTGAAGGAGACTTGTCTCGTTATATTGACCACAAAGCCGATGACGAAATAGGCCAGCTTGCGAGCAGCTTTAATATTATGGTTGATAAACTGTCTCAGCTTCTTAAAGAAATTCATGACCAATCAGAGCAGGCCCAAGTAGCAGCAAAAAGCCTCGACGAAATTTCACAGCAAGCTAAAACGCTCAATGATATTCAAAGCCAAGCGATTGAGGTGATTTCAAGCTCAGTCTATGAAAACTCAACGGCCGTTAAAGAAGTCTCTCAGAACTGTGCTGCTGCAGCAAGCAGTGCTACCGCAGCCAATCAAAAAACCCAAGAAGGCCTTTATGTTGTAAAACAAGGGGTAAGCTCGGTTGAGTCTGTAGCTGATACATTAACCAAATCACTCACTGACCTTAACCAACTCGAGGCCTCAGTGAATGAAGTCACGGTTATTTTAAGTGTTATCAGTAATATTGCCGAACAAACTAATTTATTGGCACTCAATGCCGCAATCGAAGCTGCAAGAGCAGGTGAGCAAGGCCGAGGCTTTGCGGTTGTTGCCGACGAAGTGCGAACGCTGGCAAGCCGTACACAAAGCTCCACCCTTGAAATTCAAGATAAAATTGACTCATTACAATCGGCAACCAATGCAGTGACACAAAGGATCCGCTCTAGCGATAATCAAATTAAAGAGGCGGTGATCAATTCGGAAAAAGTGGGCCATATGCTCGATGAAATTAGCGTGCAAGCAAAAGCCATTTCTGAGGCCAATATGACCATTGCTTCTGCATCTGAACAGCAATCTCAAGTGACAGAAGAAATCGCCCAGCGCTTAAACGAAGTACAAGACACCAGCCGTAAATCACAGCAACAAACGCAAAGTATCTCATCTTCATCTAGTAAGCTGGCTAACTTGGCGAATAACTTAAACGGGCAAATTAACCGATTTAAATTAAGCTAGTCGCTGAGTAAACCAGCGACTAGCGATTAGTTTAAAATCGGTAAGTAACAGATGCACCGATTGTTTGTGGGTTCACAACTGCCACATAGCCTTGTGGGTAGCGACCACTGACAGGTTCCTGTGAGGTATACGCCTCTTCATCTAAGGCATTGTTGATAAAGGCACTTATCAACCATTGTTCAGTATCGTAAGTCATCGATAAACGCGTAATGGTGTAATCACCTGCAACGCGTTCTTCTGTATTTGTTAAGTCACCATAAAATTCATCAACATAATTGGCACTTAAATTCACTTTTAGACTATCGGTAAACCAATGCGACAGACCTAAACTTGCCGTTAACTCCGGTGCAGAGTTTAAATCATTGCCGACGGCATCAGGAAAGGCTGATGATTCATCAATTTTAGTTTTCAATAAACCAAAGCCACCATGTAACTGCCACTGTTCGCCCAGCATGCTGTAGGCTTCTACTTCTAAACCATAGCTATGAGCATCTTCAATATTAGTGATTTTACGCTCTGAGCTTAGCGCTTGATAACCGTTAAAGTTATTGTAAAACACATTAGCGCTGATATTTATGTCACCATTATTGATTACGTCTGCGTGAACCAATTTCATAAGTATTAACGGTTTCTTCATCGTAGTAGTAATAATCTTCAGCAGTAAAATCAAGTGCGCCGCCCCCGGCATTGTAACCACGACGAGCACTGGCAAATAACGTTGTTTCGTCGCTAATATCATATTGAATCGCGAGCTTTGGTAAACGCAGAGTGTGTGAATTATCAAGTTGCTCAACGAGCATATCACCACGAAATGCCATATTGAAATTACGTAATTGTTCTTCACGCTCAATGCGCAGACCCGCTGTTAACGTTAATTCGCGGCTTAAGTTAAAGCTTGTTTCACCATAAACTGCGGTCGATTTACTGCTATCGTCGCCGTAATAGTTGGTTGCACCGACACTTTCAAAGTCTTGGTCACGGTCAAAATAAGCAAGACCAACAAAGCCTGAGTAAAAATCACTGTCGATACCAAAGTTCAATTTGGTATCGACAGTGATGTTACTTTCATCCATTGATACGTCAGATTCTGCGCTTTCAAGTGGCTCGTATGCTTCAAAGCCCCATTTGTAATCCATGTAAGCAACTAAAACATCTAACGAAAAATCATCGTTAATTTTGTAATCAACATTCACTTGCGTGGTGTCAGATTCAGTATCCATAATACGTTGATATAGCGGCTCATAATCAAATGGCTCATCCGCTAAAAAGTACTTACGACCCGAGTTACCTTCTTCACTGTAAGTTGAATAAGTTAGCTGTACAGCAAGATCTTCGCTAGGTGTGTAAAGTAATTTAGCGCGTGTGCTACTGGTATTTAACTTGTTTAATTCACGAACAGTGGGGTTTGTTTCGTATACCGGCGGATTTGAAAATGTTTCGCCATCAACGTACTGAGTTGATAAACGAAATGCTAATACATCTTCAACTAACGCACCGGATACCACTGCGGCAGTATCTAGGTAGCTATCTTGGTTACGATAACCAACGCGCACAGCCCCTTCAAATTCTTGAGTAGGTGCTTTAGTTGTCATGTAAACAGCACCCGCAATACTATTACGACCATTACTGGTTGATTGCGGCCCTCGGTAAACTTCAATTTGTTCCACATCCCATAGACCCGTATCACCGGTTAAATCTGCAACAAACGGTTGGCTTACACCATCGATTAAGGTTGAAACACGGGCTTTGGAACCACCACTAAATGAGTTAAAACCCGTTGCACCACCATTACCTGACACGCCTCGCATATCTGGTACCGAGCCCGTTAACACAACGACGTTCGCCATTTCTGACAGCGCTTCAGATATAGAAGCAAGTTGACCGTCTTCTAGTAAAGACTTATCAACAACCGCCACTGACGACATGGTCTCTTTAAGTGACTTCTCTGTTTTTTCACCTGTAACAACAATGGTATCCATTGATTTTTGACTGCTTTGGTCGTCATCGGCCCATGCTGAGCCTTGTGTAACAAGTAATGATGCAAGCATAACTTTGGTGAGTGAATTAAGTTTAAATGCAGTAGCCAATGTCCTTTCCCCGTAAGAGATTATTAGAATTAAACAAATTGAATTTGATAAAAAAGCGCTAGGAAATTAACACAAGCTTAATGATATTGCAATTGAGTTTAGTTATCATTTACAATGAGATTTAACGTCAACTACAACTATAATCTTATGCTCATTTTTACCGTTACCCTGCTTGTCGTTTTTGCTGTCAGTACTGTGTACTGCACTAGAAAGCAGCAGCGATTCTTAAAAAAACCTATTAAAAAACAATGGCGATTACTTTCGATTGCGTTAATCGTTTGCGCATTAATACTTGCCTTTCAACAATACTCAGTCACAGCGGCCGTGTTCTATATCATTTTTAGTTTGATGCTAATGTTGATGCTGATCCCTTTTATTAGCCTGCTGAAAAGAAAAGGATAATTCATGACAAGCTCATCTAAACGCCAACCAACTTGGTTAGGGAAAACCCTAGCAGGTACATTTTTAGGGCTAGCACTCTCATTCGTTTTCGTTGCTTTTTTTGCTTGGTATGGCCCAGGAGGCATTGATGCTCGCGATAAAGTGCAATTTAACATGTGGATGATCACACCTGTTTGGCTAACCATTTTTAGTTTTAGTTATTTATTCAACTCAGCAAAGCAAGCGTGGCTTGTCCTTGGCAGCTTAACTGTGCTGCTTTATGGCGTGTTTTTTATGCTAAGGAGTGCATCATGAAAATCAGATCGGATATTCTTCGCACCTATCAAGGTGTACATACATGGACTGGCATAATTGCAGGTTTAGTGCTGTTTATTGGTTTTTATGCGGGCAGTTTGACCATGTTCAAACACGAAATACAGCAATGGGCAGCACCTATTCAAGCCCCTAAAATCACCAGCTCTAATTATGACTACCAAACGCTGGTAGATACGGCAATTAATGAGCGAGGCGAACAACTTGCTAAAGGCTTTAACCTTGATTTACATACCCTAGATGCTCCTCTTTCGTGGTATATCAAAGGCAATGCCCGAGGCATGGAGCTTGATAAACAACTCAACTTCGCACACCTAAATGCTGATGGCACTTTAAACGTCAGCGCACAAACCGAAAATGAACTTGCCGATTTAGTTGATTATTTACACCGTACAGCTGGTTTTATAGGCGAAATTGGTCATGACCAATCAGGGGTCTATATTCTTGGTATTGCCTGTATTTTGTATTTTTTAGCTTTGATCTCAGGAGTGATTATTTTACTGCCGACATTAGTTAAAACCTTTTTTGCACTGCGAAAAGAAAAAGGGCCTAGTCGATTCTGGCTCGATAGCCATAACCTTGTCGGTATAGCGAGTTTACCGTTTCATTTAGTCATTGCTTTTACCGTAGTAGTGTTTGCATTTCATGACTTTATTTATGGTGGTTTAGCACAATTTTATGATGGCAAGCCACTGTTTCAGCGCCCTACGCCTGCCGCGCAAAGTTTTCATATTGAGAACTTACCGCGAATTGATGAACAAGTACTCGCGGCGAAAAACTATGCCCCCGGCTATGAGCCAATCCATATTCGCTACAGTAATTTAAATTCAGCCTCACCTTCTGCGGTGTTTATGATGAGTAACAATAATGCGGTAGTACGCGGACCAGATACTGACTACTTATTTATGAATCCGTACACACTAGAAGTGGTTAACTCAAGCTACCCGCAAGGCGAGGGTGCAGTGTGGGGTAACATGGTTGCCAGTATTTTCTCACTCCATTTTGGCACCTATGGGGGAGACTGGGGTCGTTGGGGCTATTTCGTTATGGGGTTACTTGGCGCCTTCTTATTCTATTCAGGTAATTTACTGTGGATAGACAAACGCTTTAAAAAAGATGCTAATAAACGCAGTACCTTGTTTATGGCAAAACTTACCATTGGCGTTTGTTTAGGATCGATGATTGCCGTTGCCTTCACACTCGTTGCTGCCAAATGGCTACCTACATTTGTTAGCAATACAAACTACGCCACCCTATACAGTTACTACGCCGCTTTTTTTGCTTTTGTGATTTATAGCTTCTTAAAACCTGTAAAAAAGGCGACCATTGTTGGACTTTACTTGCTAGCAGGCCTATGTGCATTAATGGTGCTCTCAACCTTGCTAAAACTTGCTTTAAGTAACGTTAATTCGCTTTTTTACACAAGCTATTGGGTTGATATTGTCGCTGCTATTTTTGCCGCTTTATTCTTTAACATGGCCAAACGCCAGCAGCAAAAACAGGCCACGCAAACCATCATGCCGGCCTTTCAACAAGCAAGCCAAATTTAAGCATTTTGAGCATGGGTATCAAAGCAATTTGATACCCGCAATTTTGCTTTATCGAAAATCCGTGTCTGTTTAACGAAAAACATTTCTTATCCCACAAAACATCAGTAAAATCGCCGCAAACTTAAGGTATTAACTTTCATAAGGACAGTGATGCAGCGCACCATCCCACCGTTTTTTATTGCTGTTATTTGCGTGCTTCTTGCGATGGTCACCATTCAATCTGGTGCCTCCGTTGCTAAGCAATTATTCCCTTTAATTGGCCCTGAAGGCACAACCGCACTGCGCTTGGGTTTTTCTGCTGCTATTTTGTGTCTTGTGTTTAGGCCATGGCGCGCATTTCCGCCTGTGGGACAGCGCATGCCTATTATCATCTATGGCCTAAGTTTGGGTGGTATGAATATCCTGTTTTATTACGCGATTGAGCGCATCCCGTTAGGGATAGGTGTTGCGCTGGAGTTTACAGGCCCTCTTGCGGTTGCTCTGCTTTCGTCACGTAAAAAACGCGACCTATTTTGGGTAGCCTGCGCCATTGCTGGCATAATTTTATTATTACCCGATATGAAAGGCGAAGACAGCCTCGACCCTGTAGGTGTTATTTTAGCCCTTGCGGCGGGTGCCTGTTGGGCGTTTTATATTTTGTTTGGCAAAAAAACCGGAAATCAAGGCTCAGGCGGGATGACCGTTGCTATGGGTATGAGCGTTGCCGCGATTGTACTTGTGCCTTATGGCGGCGTTTCACAAGGCACTGCACTATTAAGTTGGGAAGTGTTACCGCTGGGTCTATTAGTTGCCATTATGTCTAGCGCACTACCCTATACCTTAGAAATGGTGGCACTACGTAATATGCCTGCGCAAGGGTTCAGCATTATGATGAGCCTAGAGCCAGCCATTGCAGCATTAGCTGGCTTTATAATCCTAGGTGAGTTTTTAAGCGTGTGGCAATGGTTAGCTATTTTACTAGTGATAACCGCGTCCGTTGGCAGCTCGATGTCGAGTAATAATAAATAAAATTATCTAGGCGCCTCAGGGCGCCTTTTTCATACCCAATTAGTAAACTCGCCTTTTCATATACACAGAACTCTTTGACATAATTAGTTACATTTATTTGTATTAACATATCACTTTTGCGATGAATGGTGATGATAATTATTATCAGTTGTGATAACTTACCTGCCGATTGTTTCCTTATTAAAAACAATAACCCTATAAAATTTGCTAAATAACACGCGGAGATAAAAATGAAATTCACTCAGTTGCCTGTTGCAACCGCTATTCTTTGTGCCTTGAATCCTCAAATCAGTTTTGCAGAACAAACGACTGACGTAGAGGCTAATCTCGAAAAAATCGAAATTGTTGGTATTCGACAAAACCGTATTAGTGAAGGCGCGACAGGTTTAGCACTAGAAATTGATGAAACGCCGCAATCAATCAGTGTGATCTCTGCTGAGCAATTAAAAAATTATTCCGCTTTTAACATTAATGATGCTTTGCGCTTAGCGCCAGGTATCAATGTTGAAGAATGGGAAACGAACCGTACCAACTACACATCACGTGGTTTTGAAATTAAGAATACGCAAATCGATGGGGTTGGCTTACCGAATAACTGGGGTATCGTTACCGGCGCAATGGAAGCATACGGGTACGAAAAAATTGAAGTTATTCGTGGTGCCAATGGCTTACTCACTGGTGTAGGTAATGCATCGGGTACGCTTAACTATGTACGCAAACGTCCTAAAAACGAAAACGGCGGCGAAATCGGTGTCTCTGTTGGCTCATGGGATTTTAAACGTTTACAAGCTGACTACTCACTATTATTAACCGAATCAGGTAGTTGGGCTGCTCGTTTTGTGGCTGCCGCAGAAGATAAAGAATCATATCTGGATGGTCTTGAGAACAATCGCGAGTTTTTCTCTGCGGTGGTAGATGGTCAGCTTACAGATAACTCAACGGTTACTATCGGTTACTCATATCAAGACGCAGATACCGATGGCAATACTTGGGGCGGCCTTGTTTATAACTACACAGATGGTACGCAAGCTAAATGGGATGTCAGCGACACAACCACCCAAGAGTGGACAATGTGGGACACCATTAACACCTCTGCATTTGTTGAGTACAACTATGTTTTTGCAAACGCATGGCAGCTTCAAGCGAGCTACAACTTCCGTGGTTTTGAAGAGCAAGACAAACTATTTTATGCCAGCGGCAGCATTGATAAAGACACCAATCTTGGCCTAAGTGGTTGGCCGGGTCGTTACGACAGTGAAGTAGATGCTGATTTATTTGAAATCAAAGTATTTGGTGCCTTTGAATTGTTTGGTAAAGAGCACCAAGCAAGCTTTGGGGTAAGCCACGCTAAAAGTGATGATGTGATGTATCAACACCCGTTTGATTTTGCAAATACACCGGCGTATGGACCAACTCCTGCTTTCCCGTACGATTTAGATGCGATCCCAGAACCTGATTGGTTAACGCCGGTTCTGTATTCAGATATTGAACAAAAGCTAACTCGTTACTTCGGCTCTGCTCAGTTAAATATTACTGATAAACTATTTACCGTAGTTGGTTTTAACGCTATTGAATTTGAACGCTCAGGCATGAATGCCGGTGCATCTATCGATAATGACGAAAGCGAGACAAGCCCATATGTCGGTTTTACCTATAAGTTAAACGACGATTTAAACTTATATGCCAGTTACTCAGATATTTATCAGCCGCAAGAGCAAGCTGATTACAACGGCCAATACTTAGCACCGACTAAAGGCACCAACTTTGAAACCGGTGTTAAGGCTTCTTGGTTTGATAATGCCCTAATGACAACATTTGCCTATTTTACTGCTGAACAAGATAACTTTGCGCAATACGCAGGCCTCACTGAAGATGGTATTTATTACTATGAAGGCGTGTCTATTGAGTCAGAAGGCTATGAATTTGAAATCACAGGTAAAATCACCGACGCTATGAATATCGTCGCATCTTATACACATATTGATGTTACAGATGAAAATGGTGATGATACCAATAAATGGGCACCTCGCGATGTTGTTGGTGTAACAGTGGATTATGCACTAACAGATGCTGTGGTTGTGGGTTTAAATGGCCGTTGGCAATCTAAAATCGAAAGCACTGATTACAATGTTAAGCAAGGTAGTTACGCCCTGCTAAACGCCTTCGCTCGTTGGAATATTAATGACCAAGTTGCAGTACAAGCTAACGTTAATAATATTACTGATGAGCAGTATATCAACAGCTTACAAACCGTGGGTTATTACGGCGCGCCAACAAACGGAAGCCTAACTCTGACCTATAAGTTCTAAACGCTGTTTAGAAAAAAGTGTCGCCCGTTTGGGCGACACACATCTATTAATTAGGGCAATTACCTAATTCATAATACCCAGCACTAGTTTGCGCTAAGGTACTGGTATAAAAAGTGTTATAAAGACCTAGGTTATCACCTGAACCCACCGCATAGGCGTAAGAGCCATTCGTGGTTGCGCGATTTGCTTGCACATGCGCATAGTTGCTTGAGGTGGTTTCAGTGCATTGGTAATCACCATTCGGTGTTGAGTCACACGCATCACCCACACCATCTGCATCACTATCCAGTTGATCACTATTGGCCACCAGCGGGCAGTTATCTAGGCTATCACTGACACCATCGCTGTCAGAGTCACTCGTTTCACCATCAGGAGTGCTGTCACACACATTACCAACCCCGTCATTATCGTTATCGGCTTGATCAGCATTCGCTACATTCGGGCAATTATCTGCGCCGTCGAGCACACCGTCGTTGTCTGCGTCATTAGTCGGTTCTGTGGTGGTTTTACATGCCTGTAATGGCCCTGCACAACTTGAGTCATCATCAGCAATCCACTGACATTGATTTGTGCCCGCTGAATATTCGCGCATAGTAAATGCTGCGGTTCCAAACGCTAAATAACAGGCAGAATAACCTTCGCCCCAGCTAATGTGGCCTTCGTTGATATGAAGATTGTAATCGCCTGTTACGCCAGCATCGATAACAAAACTAATGCTATCTGTTGATGTAAGCGCAGTATCATCAGTTGCGGTGATCACTGCGGTATTATTGCCACCAGCCAGATTGCATTGCTCAGCGAAGTACGCAAGCCCATTCACTGTAGCCGTCACATCACCATTGCTAAAGCTTACCACTACAGTGCCTAAGTTTTGATTATCATCAATCACCGTGCCGGTTACTGTAGCGCACTGCCCGTTTACACTTGCCGAAGTATCACTCAGTAGCGGTGCTGTAGCCGCAGGCTCTGGCCCAACGCGTACCGTAAGATTAGCTTCATCACCTTGTTTCGCTTCATTATCTGTGGCACTGACACGCACTTCATAAAGTCCATCGCTGAGTACACTTGTCACCCCGCTAAAGCTATTATTCGCATCGACTTGCACGTTGAGTGACTCAATTAAGCTTGCCGCGCCACCAGCTAGGCTATACACGTTAATATCAATATTCGTTACACTGCCTTCTGGGTCGATTGCACTGCCAGTAATGGTAAGCTGGTTATTACTGTCTATGGCAGTTAAATTACTAATTTCAGGGCCTGCATTACGATCAACTCGTTTATTATTCGCCGCAAAGTACTCACCGAGATAGGTTGCAAAATTAATACTGTTTGCCGCCACATAATCGCCAGACGCACCTTGCCCGCCCGACCACGAGTGATCCAAATTATTAAACCACAGCATAGCAACCCGATTGTCTTGCCAAAGAGACTGCTCAGCGGTACGCGTTGCATCATCACTTATTGTCGTCGTGCCTGAAAGTTGATTAACCCCATAAAGGGCAGCAAAACCATCTGCATTTTGCTGGTTATAACAGGTATTGACTGTGGTATCGGCAGTACCGTGACCAATCACCGCTATTTGTGTGGCAAAATGATCTTTATAACTGCCGGCATAGCTTTCACAGCGGGAAACAAAGGTGTTTTCAGACACTGTTTCACAAGTCGAAATTGCCCCACTTGAACTTGTGCCGATGGTCGGCCCGGCGCTGGGTGCAACCCCGGCAAACACATCAGGCGCTACACAAGCCGTTTGTGCAGCCATTGCGGCTCCAGATGATAAACCTGCAATATAAACTTGTTTGGGATCAATATTACGCGCTGCATCACCACTTAATGCATTGGCTAAATTAATCAAGTTCTTATAATCGCCAGAGCTTCTATTGATTGCTCCTTGCCAATATGACCAGCAGCTATAACCTGCTTTATTCATAGCATCAGGAACGGCTATTACCATGCCATGGGCTTCGGCTGCATCTTCAAGATTCGCAGTTAAGTAGTTATTAATGGGTTGTACGCAGCCATGTAATACCAGCATCAAAGAATGGCCATTGCCTATGCTTGATTGCGTATCAGGAGTGTAAATATGAACATTATTAAAACCGCCAATGCTGACATTTTGCTGCCAACTCCCTGCAAAACTTGGCTGTGAGAAAATAGCAGCACAGAGCACTGCGAGTGGAGTAAACGACGCTGATTTTCGTTTACATAATTGTGTTACTTTTTGCATATATCGCCTTTATAGTCGTTATCATTGTTGTCTGTCAGTTGATGACTAACCCAATGTAGTAGAACTATTTAAAAAGCGAACTATAACTATAGTGCTACACTACCAATAAATTCCAATCCCAAATAACCACCTTTAATTGATGCACTTAAGTGGATTAAAACAAAAAAGCGCTGCAGATTTCTGCAGCGCTTTTACTAAAACGAATGAGTCTTTATAAATTAGTATATCGTTAGCTTGATATTGTTTATTCCTCTTTCTGCCACAGGTCGACCTTGTGGGCCAAGGTGATGTGCAGCGTGGAACTTAGACCCTATTGCACTAATTCTGTGTAAGAAGCTAATTTCTTCATCATACTTAAGTGTTAATGTATTATCAGGACGCTCACCATCATCTGGCTGCATAACTCGCGCATATAGATCTGGAGTTGCAGTAGAGAAAGTGATTTCACTTTGCTCTGAGCTTAATGTAAGCCACTGAATATCTGAGAAGTACCCTTTAAACTCTGGTAATTCCCAGCGCTCGCCAGCAACCCCTTCATTATAATCATTTTCCCAAACAGAGTAGTTTACGCCCTCTAAGCGGTTAGCCCATACACGGTAAGGGCCATCACCTAACCAACGTTTATGCTCAATTGCTTTTTTCGGATAATTAAAACCAACACCATGAAGGATGTATTCACCGTCAAGCCAATAATCAACATCCATTGATAAATGACCCTCTGGGTGAACAGTCCACGTTAGCTTAGTGATGCCTGCTGGCGGGTTCATCACTTCAATCACTAAATCATTAGCAATAATTTCAGACTTTAATTCTGTCGGTTTTTTATCTTGTTGCGCTTCTTTCTCAGCATTTGGATCATGAGTTAGCCATGAACCAATACCATTATAAACCCCTTTATTTAGTGAGTTATCAGAACGAAGTAGCTTAGGACCATTTGTCAACGCCGCAGTTTGACCTTGCTTACTGTATGACTTTAATAGACCTGTCGTTGCATCAAAAATAATTGTTCTATCAGCAGCCTTAACCGCTAACTCAGATTCGTTTTGACTAACAATTTGAGCTGGTTTAGTTGCTGGTGCCTGATTTTCAAATTGCTCTTGAGTTAATCTTGCAAGTTTAGCTGTACTTTGGATAGGCCAAGCATCTGTCCAAATTGAATTCTGCTGCTGGTCAAAAAATTCAACCTCTAACCAACCATTTTGCTGCCAATTGTCAGGTAAGTTCAATTGTACTGTTCCTGTCGAGTCTGGATTAATTGCAGGTAGTGTGGCTTTATTGCTCGCCACAAGCTGATTTTTATCAGAAAACGCAGTCACTGGCTGATATAAACGCCATTCGAGCGACATAGTTGATAGATCAACAAAGTCATACAAGTTTTTAACTTGCAACTGACCGTCAAAAGAACCAGCAAGTAACTGGCCATTCTTTAAGTTTTCAACTTGGATTGGTGACCAAATCTCTTTAATTGTAAAAAAGCTCGCTTCTTTTTCGCCATAAGGTCCAACAATACCATCTGGCGCATGGTTAAAGTCGGTATCAACACGACCATTTTGATCTGTACGCTCAACACCTTCATCAGCAAACACCCATAAGAAACCACCGGCACCAACAGGAGTTGACATCATGAAGTCCCAAAAATCTCTCAAACCAGCACCATGGCCACCATCATACAAGCCATGTAAGAACTCGGTTGGGAAAAACACTTCATTACGGGCTTTTTTAGCTACTAGTTCAGAGTAAGTTGGGTAATGATCAGTATCGATATTACGGAACAACTCCCAAGGATGAAGAATTGGACGGTTTTGAATGTCATAAAGGTGATAATCATCATCAACATCGGTATTAAAACCGCCTTCATTACCGTTCGCCCAGAATAAAATACTTGGGTGTGCTTGGTCGCGTTTAACAAGCTGTGCAACTAAGCGTCTCGCTGATGGCGTATCAATAACTGGCTTTTGCCATGTGCCTAACTCATTAATAACATAAATACCAAGACGGTCTGCCGCTTCTAAAAAGTGCACATCGGGTGGGTAATGCGACATTCTAACAGCATTCATGTTCATGCTTTTCATCGTCTTAATGTCATCGATGCTGGCTTGTTTAGTCATAGTACGTCCAGTTGCTGGACGGAAGCTGTGACGGTTAACCCCTTTAAGGATAATTTTTTCGCCATTTAAATATAAGCCGTCATGTGGGCGTAATTCAAAAGTTCTAAAGCCAAAGGTTTTATCGAAACTATGTAGAGTTTTAGAGCCTTCTTTTAAATCAATACGTACTTGATATAAATTAGGCGTCTCGGCGCTCCAAAGCTCAGGAGAGTCAACACTAGTGGCTAAGTGCACTTTGTTACCATTAAGTGTGGCATTAAACGTTTCACTTACAGGGTTGCCATCTAAATCTAAAATTTGTGCTTCAACAGTAGAAGCATTTGATTTATCAAGTCCTTCAAGATAAACATCCATTTTAAATTCACCAGACGCTTTTGCATCTAATGAAACCCAATCAATATGAGATTGTGGCAAAGATTGCAAAAAGACTTGACGATAGATACCACCGAACACCCAATAGTCTGCTGCGCGTTCTGCTGCTTCAATACTTTTGTTAGCCGAAACTTTATCTACCACAACCTTTAGCTCATTAGCTTCACCACTTTTTAAAAATGGCGTTATGTCATAGCTGAATCGATAAAAACCACCTTGGTGGGTTGGCCCCACTTGTTGTTGGTTCACAAACACAGTGGCATCTGTCATCACACCATCAAAAACAATTTCAATTTTGCGACCAGACCAATCAGCAGGTAGGGTAAAATCACGACGATAAATACCTTGTTCGCTATGTTTATCTGGGATGTAGCCGTAATCATAGTTACCGAAGCCTTGTTGCTCCCAGTTAGAAGGAACATCTATTTTGCTCCATTGACCACAGTTTTGCCCTTCACTACAGTAAAAGTCCCATTTCACCGCATCATCACTGCCAGTCCCACTTAACATCATTATGTCTGTTTTAGCGTCATCATTAGGCTGAATGTCAACACTTTGCTGACTATTACAGGCTACAACCAAGAAGCTCAAGCAAGCGATAAACGCATTTCTTAATATACTGGTTTCAAACCATGCTGGTTTGCTTATTAACCTTAGCTTTTTTTCAAGCCGGCCAAAATAATCCTTCCTCATATGTGTTCCTCTAACTGTTGAAATTATAATGTTTTTAGAAAATTTTTAGTCTACACAAGCTAATATTACCATTAAGTATATACATATCATAATATAATTGCCACCGGTAGCATTTTGAGGTTTCATCCACCTTGTTCGCGTGTTTTACTCATCATATTTGACGCTAAAAAACGACCTACTGCATTAATTTTAATAAATAAATTAACAATAAAGTTATTTGTTTTTTGTCTTGCACCAAAAAGAAATCAAACCTTGCACTACAACTGAACCCTCTCTTTATGAAGCATAAAAATAATACGAATTGCTAAGTAACTACATTCTCATGCTCTTTTTTCGAAATTCCACCGAAAAAATAAACACCTGATAAAAAACAACTTATTTTAGAAAATAAGCAGAAACATGTAACAAAATATTAAAAAGAATATAATAATACTTAAACATCTAAATTTTCTGTGTTATAAAATTTAGGAGCGTGGTTAGGGGGATGAAGACAACACAACAAGCCTGGCATGCTTACTTGCGGTGTAACTATTTGGCTAAAAATGCCACCGGTGGCAAAAATGCAGGAAAAATACACTTAATAAAAAAACATACGATATCAGCACCTTGTCGAACATTAGAGGTTTTTCTAATGATGCTGATTTAACACTGAATCAAATAACTTCTGTTATTGATTCGCATTAAAATAATTTTGGAGGTTATTTTAAATGTTTAAGAAAACGACATTAGCCAGCACAATTTGTATGGCCCTTTTTGGGCAATGTGTTTATGCAGCAGATGAGGCTGCAGAGCAAACACAAAACGCTCAAGCAAATGACAACAATGATTCCCTTGAAATAATTGAAGTTGTTGGGATCCGAAGCAGCTTAAATAAAGCCGTTAATATCAAGCGCCAATCAATTCAGGTTGTTGATGCGATTGTTGCCGAAGATATTGGTAAGTTTCCTGATAATAACCTTGTTGAGGCTCTGCAACGTGTAACAGGTGTACAGGTAACAGACCGCGCATCGGGTGAAGTAAATACTGTTACAATCCGTGGCTTAACCGATGTTACAACAACAATTAATGGCCGAGAAATGTTCACCGCAGCAGGGCGTCAACTTGCTGTTGCAGACATACCTGCGGCACTTCTTGAAAGTGTAGAAGTCTACAAAACACGAAATGCCAGCCAATTAGCGAGCGGTATTGCGGGTCAGCTTAATGTTCGCACCCAACGTCCATTTAATTTTGAAGGCTCAAAGGTTGTGGTCAATGCCCGTGGCGTTTATCAAGACCAGTCTGAAGAAACCGATCCTATCGTAAGTGTGCTTGCCAGCAATCGCTGGGAGTCATCTGTTGGTGATGTAGGCGCATTAATTAACCTTTCATTTGCTAGCACCAGCTACCGAGATGAAAATAGTGCACCAGGTGGTTTCGTACCATTTAGAGCTGATAACTTAAATCGTATTTACCCATGGCCAACTGGCCTTGAGCACGGTATGGACAGAACGCCAGGGGCAACCATGTATGACCCTGCAACTGACAGTGAGGTTGAGTACTATCTAAGTCGTGACGCATTAAACCAGTCAGATCTAACTGGTAAACGTGAACGCCCAGCAGTAAACCTGTCATTTCAATGGGCACCAAATGATACATCAGAGTATATTTTCGAAGCATTTTACAATGGCTACCGCAACGAAAGTAATAACCACCTACTATTCTCATACGCAGATTCTTCACGGGTAGAAACGGTGACTCAACCTGTCTTGTTTGAAGGCACAAATGTCATCAAATCTCGTGCTTGGGGTGACTCAGGTGCATTTACCAGCGGCGACTTTTCTAAAAGCCAAACTGATAGCTACATGTTTGCATTAGGTGGTAAATGGGCGCTATCTGAAGATGCAACACTAAAATCTGAGCTAGTCTATCAAACAAGTAAATATGAACGTGAGTTTGTTGCTATGCAGGCAAATACTCGTTTTCCATTTGTCATGGCAGACTTCAATCATGAAGACGGCATCATGGCATGGACTGTTTACGATGAAGAGTTTGGTACTCCACTTGATTTAACCGATCCAAGCTTATGGACCACCAGTACCATGTTCGACAACGGCGGTGAAGATAATGGTGATGGCTTAACATTCACGCTTGACCTCGACTTCTATGTTGACTGGGGTATCTTTACAAAAGCTAAAGCAGGTGTTCGTTATGATAAACGTACAGCTGATAGCAGCAGTCGCGATTCTAATCGATTTAACCCTATTCCATTAGCATCTCTAGGCTCAGATGCGCACTACGTAAATAGTGATTTCTTTGATGGGAAAAGTGACTTGCCGAGATCATGGGTTGCCTTTAATGCAAAAAACTTATGGCAAAACCGTGCAGAGTATCGTGATACGTTTAATTTCTACGATAGCGCCGATGGCGAGCGTCGAATGACGCTACAAAAGAACTTCGATATCGACCAAACTTCATGGGCTGCATATGTGCAAAGCCAATTTGAAACACAACTTTTTGGTAATCGATTAGACGGTGATATTGGTCTTCGCTATACCTACGCAGGCGCTGACATGGACTTTTACCACTGGGATGGAGAAGTTGGTGGCATAGTACAGAGTACTGGCCGAAATAGTAGCGCAAAGTTCTTACCTAATTTAACGCTACGCTATCATTTAAGCGATGATTTAATTACTCGTTTTGCTTATACGCAAACTTTACGCCGCCCAGAGTTTGGCCAATTAAATAGTTTTATTAATTTACGTCCAGACACTACAAATGTTGGCTACGGCAACGCAAGCGGTGGTAATCAAAGTCTACGCCCAGTTGAATCTACGAACTATGACTTCTCACTAGAATACTACTTTAATGAAGGTAGCTCAGCGTATGCGACCTACTTCTACAGAGATATTGAAGGATTTGTTTTTGATTCATTACGCCAAGCTCAATTTCCAAACCCAGAAACAGGTGAGATGGAAGATTATATACTTTCTCAACCTGGCAACACCTCCAATGGTGTTCTGAAAGGCGTTGAAGTTGGCTTAGTTTACTTCCCTGAATCTGTTCCACAGTGGTTAGATGGCATTGGCCTTCAAGCAAGTGGTACCTTCTTAGATTCGGATCAAGACATTCCAATCTTTAGCAACGAAGGTGAGTTAACAGGATACACAAACAGAAGCGTATTTGGTGTTTCAGATACCTCTTACAGCGGTGTATTAATTTATGAACGAGAAAATTTCAGCACTCGCCTCTCTTACGTTTGGCGTGACTCATTCTTAAACCGTTATGGCTCAGGTCGTTTCGCTCATCCACGAGGAGTGTATCGTAGACCAGAACAAAGTTTAGACTTCCAAGTAAGTTACGATGTCACTGAAGACTTAGTTGTGACATTTGATGCAACAAACCTAACAGATGAGGTTTATCGTCAATACTACGAGTTACCAACTGTTCTAAACGACTCAGCGTCTATTTATAGCCGTACATTCGGCTTAGGATTCCGCTATAGCTTCTAACTAAGTTTAGCAAAACCAAGGAAGGTTTATTTGATTTCCCCATCAAGTTAGAAAATAAAGCACTGTACCTTCAGGGTCGGTGCTTTTTTCATTTTAGATAGACTAGATTTATCTCCGCGCAACAACATTGCCACCGGTGGCAATGTTTGCTAAAGTTGATTGCATAAATAACAGTCTTAGGCCATTAAAAAACAACTAACGTGCCTAAGTTACTCACTGCTAATTAAGTTTAGTCATTACATATTTAAATTTTGCCACCGCTGGCAACGCAAGATTTTGAGGAACCTTATGTCAATTAAATCACAGCCGCTTTCACTTCACCCTGATAGGCTATTTTCGAGTGACCCGGCAATTGTTAGTGTTGCCCGAGAGCTTTATGAAGAAATAAAAGATCTTCCAATAGTCAGCCCACATGGCCATACAGACCCAAAGTGGTTTAATAAAAACCCTAACTTTGGTAATGCCACTGAACTCTTTATAAAACCAGATCACTATGTATTTAGAATGCTTTACAGCCAAGGTATTGAGCTAACCGAGCTTGGTATTCCTGAGCATGGTATCGATGGTGATTTAACACGATCAAACAATGCAGATCCCAAAAAAGCTTGGCAGATTTTTGCAGATAACTATTATCTATTTGCAGGCACACCAAGTGGCTACTGGTTAGATGCCGTTTTTTGTGATGTATTTGGTTTTAAAGAAAAACTTAACTCTGAAAACGCACAACAATACTACGATAAAATCACCGCTGAACTTGCAACAGATACTTATAAACCACAAGCATTAATGGACCGCTTTAATATAGAGCTCATAGCAACAACTGAAGGTGCATTAGATTCACTTGAACATCATAAAGAGATGGCTGAAACGGCCATGGCCAAACGAGTTATAACCACATTTAGGCCTGATGATGTTGTAGATGCGAGCCGAGAAGACTTTACTGACAACCTCGCTAAGCTTGGTGAGTTAACAGATCAAGATACCAGTACTTGGCAAGGTTATTTAGAAGCAGTTCGCATTCGTCGCGCTTACTTTAAAAAAGAAGGTCGAGCAACTGCAACCGACCATGGTCACCCAAGTGCGATTACGGCTGATCTATCATTATCTGAATGTGAAGCATTATTTAAAAAATGCCGCACAGGTAACGCAACAGAACAAGAGCAAGAGCTATTTCGTGGCCAAATGCTAACGGAGCTGGCAGGGATGAGTATTGAAGATGGCCTTGTGATGCAAATTCATCCTGGTGCACATCGTAATCATAACCAGCCAATTTTCAATCAATTTGGACGTGATAAAGGCGCAGATATTCCAAGCCAAACCGAGTATGTTAATGCGCTTAAGCCTCTTTTAAGTAAATATGGTAATCATCCAAAGTTAAAAATCATTTTATTTACCCTAGATGAAACGACTTACAGTCGTGAGCTGGCACCGCTTGCTGGTCACTACCCTAGTTTAAAACTAGGCCCGGCATGGTGGTTCCATGATAGCCCTGCAGGTATGCTGCGTTTTCGTCAGCAAACAACTGAAACCGCAGGTTTCTATAATACGGTCGGTTTTAATGATGACACGCGAGCTTTCCTATCGATTCCAGCAAGGCATGATGTAGCACGTCGAGTTGATTGCCGCTACTTAGCAGAGCTTGTTACAAATCATCAAATAACGATTGAAACAGCCCATGAGCTTGCTTATCAACTGACTTATGGGTTGGTTAAAAAAGCGTATAACTTATAAAAATCGAGCACGGCATTACTGACATAATGTCGTGCTTACTCAGGAACTCGAGATGTTGATTCGCGTGTCACCAAGTGCGGCGTTACTGTTTTTGGCATTGGTAGTTTGTCTTGATTACCTCGAGAGCGATTAATCAACTTTTGTACTGCTAAGCATGCCATATTAAATACCGGCCGGCGTATTGTTGTCAGCGATGGAATGATCCGAGATGCAAGAATATTGTCATCGAACCCCGCGACCGATAACTGTTCTGGCACTTTAATGCCTTGGTTGTTAGCCACACGAAGCACTGCTGCGGCCATCTCATCATTATTAGCAACGATTGCTGTTGGCCTAGGTTGTTTGTTTAACAACTCCCTAGCGCACTCTAAACCACTGTCGTAACTATTCTTGCCTTCAACAATATATTCTGAGGGTAAATTTACATCATAAACCTGCAATTCAGCTAAAAAGCCAGCTAAACGTTCTATTGATGAACGATAATTTTGTGGGCCAGAAATAAAGCCAATGTCCTGATGGCCTAATTCAACTAAATGGGCAGCCATATCACGCATTGCTGCGCGCTCGTCAGATACAACAATATTATCAGCGTCATCCAAATCAACTGATGCAAGCCTTACGTAAGGACAATCAACATCTCTTAAAGCTGCTGCAAGCTCTTTGTTTTCTGATACCGGAGGCAAGATAATGACGCCATCTAATTTTGAACGAGCAATAAAGCGTAAGCAGTCATCAACAAAGTCTTCGCGTTTTGCAGAACCAGGATGTACCACTAGCTCGTAGCCTAATTCAGCACAGACACTCAATGCACCTCGTTGCACTTCATCAATATAGAGTGCATCAGGGTTATCATAAATTAGCCCTAACAAATACGAACGGCTTGAGGCTAACCCCTGGCTTGCTTATCTGGCGAGAAGCCTGTTTGCTTTATTATCTCAAGCACTTTTTCACGTGTTGCTTCACCTACCGCAGGTGAGCTATTTATTACACGCGAAACGGTACGTTTTGATACCCCCGATAAGCGGGCAATATCATTAATTGTCACTGACATAGAAGATTCCGAAATAACTAACTCAGCTATAGTAGCACCAAGCTTTTATCCATAAAAGCTGTTAACTCTAGCAAAGCAATTGTTTTTATTAATCAATCAACCCTAGTAAGCGAGGTAAAAACTCACTTATGGCAGGTAAATAAGTCACCAACATAAGCACCATAAACATCACACAATACAAAGGCAGCATTGGCTTAATGATTTTATGAAGCGAAGTTTTTGCTACAGCGCAACTGACAAACAATACACTACCAACCGGCGGCGATACCAAACCGATTGATAAATTAAGCACTATCATTACCCCAAATTGCACTGGTGACATGCCAAACTGTGCGGCAACAGGCAAAAAGATCGGAGTAAATATAAGCACAGCAGGTGTCATATCGATAAAAGCCCCCACTAATATTAAAATGAGATTGATTAATAACAAAATTAGTAATGGGTTATCACTTAAGGTTAAGAAAAATTGACTCACCATTTGCGGAATATGTGAATAGGATAAAACCCACGACATCGCACTAGAAGCGGCAATGATGAGCATCACGATTGCCGTTGTCTCACAGGCTTTTAGTAATAGTTTAGGTAACTCATCTAGCGATAATTCTTTATACACAAAAACAGCTAAAACCAGTGCATATAATACAGCGACAGCCCCGGCTTCTGTGGCTGTGAATACACCTCCTATGATACCGCCAATAACGATTATGATGAGTAGCAAACTAGGGATGGCTGCAATCACTTTTTCTAAAACTAAAGCAAGTGGTAAACGAGCTGCTACGGGGTAGTTGTTTTTTAAAGAATAGATGGCGCAAACCAACATCAGTGTTAAGCCCAGCAAAATACCTGGTAAATACCCTGCAACAAACAGTGCCGCAATCGACACACCGCCACTTGCTATAGCATAAATAATTAAGATGTTACTTGGCGGTATTAGCATACCCGTGGTTGCTGCGCTGGCCGTGACCGCGGCGGCGAAGTTTTCGCTGTAACCGTGCTTTTTCATTTCTGGCACCATAAAGCTGCCTATCGCCGATGTGGCCGCTACTGCTGAACCAGAAATTGCGCCAAACATCATACAAGACATCACATTGACCAGCGCTAGACCGCCCGGTAAAAAACCGACCATAGCCATAGCTGATTCAATTAAACGTCTAGCAATGCCCCCTGCCCCATGATCAGACCCGATAGAATAAAAAACGGAATGGCCAGTAGTGCAAAGCTGTCTATTCCCCCTATCATTTGCTGCGCAATAGTCGTTGCCGCTGGGGTAAAATCCATGTGCAAAACCAGTGCTAACAACGTCGACAGAGCAATACTAATCGAGATCGGTACATTGATTAGCAGCAGTGTGAAAAAACAAACAAGCAACAACATGGCTGTCATTTCCATTATTCTTGCTCCTGTGTTTGTCTAAAAAAATAAATGATATTTTCAATGCAATTAAATGTGATGAGTACGCCGCTAATTGGCAAAGCAGCGTAAATAAACCCCATATTGATCCCCAGTGCAGCTGAACGTTGATCTAATGCAAAGCTTAAGTTCATCAACATACCGCCTCCATAAACTAATAGGCTGAGCGCGGTAATCAGTACTGAAAACTCAATTAAAAATGAACACTTACGACGTATCGTTGGAATCATCTTTTGATAGAAAAGATCAAGCCCTAAGTGCGCTCGGGTACGATAGGCATACGAAGCACCTAAAACGCCAATCCACATAAGTAGAAAGCGAGCAAGTTCTTCAGTGTAAGAGTTAGGAGACCGCAAAATAAAGCGTGAGAACACCTGCCAACTAACGACTGCAACAATGGCAAACATCGCAACAATTAATACCCATTCAATGAGCTGATTTATTTTCGCGTTAAACTCTTTCATAACGCCTCCTGCATCGCTTTTATTGCCGCAATTTGTGCAGCGATAGGCGTGCCTTTGAATGAAGCATGAAATGGCGCTACTTTATCTTGAAACACTTGTTTATCTGGGTAAATAACCTCAACACCCGCATCAACAACGGCCTGTAATGCCTGATCAGATGCTGATTGCCATAAGTTACGTTGGTAAGTAACAGAATCTTGCATTGCTAACTTCAGCCAGTGTTGCTGCTGAGTCGTTAATTGCTGCCAAACCTTTTGACTAGCAACTACTATGTCAGGCACAAAAGTGTGTTCATCTAGAGTGTAATATTTCGCAATTTCATAATGACGGGATAAGTAATAGCTAGGTGGGTTATTTTCTGCACCATCGACAACTCCTTGTTGCAGCGCAGAATAAAGTTCACCCCACGCAATGGGAGTGGCAGCGCCACCTAAAGACTGCACAGTAGCAATAGCCATTGGGCTAGTTACAACTCTAATTTTGCTGCCAATTAAGTCATCGGGCGTTCTAATAGCAGCATCTGTTGTGTAAAAACTGCGACTACCCGCATCATAATAGCCAAGCCCTTTAAGTCGAGCTACAGCTAGGTCATCAAGCAATTTTTGCCCAAGTTGACTATTAAGTACTTTCCAAAAGTGCTCACTATCGTTAAATAAATAAGGCACCCCAAATACTTTCATTTGAGGCACAAAGCCTTCAAGTGGGCTTGACGATACTTTTGTCATCGACAGACTACCGATTTGTAATAGCTCTATTAACTCTCTTTCCGTGCCTAATTGTGCTGCGGAATAAATCACAATTTCCATTTGATTATCAGAGTAATAAGCTAAACGCTCTGCCATATACTCCATGGCTTGATGGGTAACATGGCGAGTATCTAATGTATGCGCCATTGTTAAGCGAATAACCTTGTTGTCGTCACTGCAAGCACTGATAAAAAGTAAACAGCAGCAGATAAATAGCGTGCTCAGAAGATTTTTATGCATTGTTGTGTCTTCTTTGTGTGTTCAGTTGTGTGTTCATGTTGTCTTATATAATCCTTTATATTTCATTAAGGTACACGGCAATCCAAGCTATGACCTGCGTAACCATTTAAAAATTTATGTGAGTTTTAAATGGAAAGCTATAACAAACGTTAATTATATTACTTATTTGTTAAAGGCCAGTTTTGACTACCGGTAGCAAATTGTCAAATCTTATTTGCCACCGGTGGCAAAATTAACTACTATGTTCTGTAATACACTGTAACAATGCTAATAGCGGGCACAAAAATGCAAACTTTAAATCGTGAAAACTTTAATAAAAACAAATATCCAACGAGTATAATGCAGTTTGGAGAAGGCAATTTTTTACGTGCATTTGTCGATTGGCAAATAGATAAGCTTAACGAACAAACCGGTTTAAATGCCGGTGTTGCTATCATCAGACCCATCGACTACGACTCGCTGCCACTTCTTAATACACAGGATGGCTTATATACCTGTATTATTCGTGGTATCAATGAGCAAAACCAAGCTGTTTCTGAGCAGCGTATTATTAGCTGTGTTAACGAAGAAATCCCTGTTTACAAACAATTTGACAGCTATTTAAAGCTTGCTGAGAACAGCGACCTTAAAGTCATTTTTTCGAATACGACAGAAGCCGGCATTGAATACATTCCCGAGGACAAGTTATCTGGTACACCTGCAAAAGCATTTCCTGCAAAACTAACGCAATGGTTATTCCACCGCTTCAAGCACTTTAATGGTGCAAGCAGCAGTGGCATGATCATAATTCCTTGCGAACTTATTGATTATAACGGCGAAAAGCTTAAAGAGATTGTATTGCAGTACAGTCAGTTATGGGATTTACCAAGCGAGTTTGTGAACTGGCTTAACGAGCACAATCATTTTTGTTCATCTCTCGTTGACCGTATTGTGACTGGTTTTCCGCGCGATGAACATCAAGCTTTACAGCAACAATGCGGTTATTACGACAACTTCATGGTAACAGCAGAATACTTTCATTTATTTGTGATCCAAGGGCCACAGCATTTAGCTGATGTATTACACCTTAAAAGCAGTGACTTAAACATTAAGGTTGTTGACGATATTGCGCCTTATAAGCAGCGTAAAGTGGCTATTTTGAACGGTGCGCATACTGCTATGGTTCCACTTGCCTATATGGCAAATATTGATTCGGTTGGCGAGGCTCTCGCTTCACCTCTTCTTGAAAAATATGTTACTAAACTGATATTTGATGAAATCATCCCTACTCTATCCTTGCCTAAAGAAGAGTTACAGGTTTTCGCTAATGACGTTTTAAACCGCTTTAGAAACCCTTATATATGTCACCTACTGATGTCTATTTCATTAAATAGCATGACTAAATTCAAAACACGCCTGTTACCTCAATTAGAGCAATATATTAGCGACAACGAAACTGTACCACCACTCATCGCAACAGCCTTAGCTGGGCAAATATTGTTTTATCGTGGCGAGCGAAATGGCAACAAAATTGAATTAGCCGACAATCCAAAGTGGTTGGCTTTATTCAACGAGCAATGGCAACAACATCAGCAAGGGTCAATAACAACCTATGAGCTAGTAAGCTCAGTGTTAGCTGCAAACTGGCATTGGGATAAAGACTTAAATGAAATTACAGGCCTTACAGAAAAAGTGACTGAGCAACTAAGTCTAATGTTATCAAGCTCAGTTGAACAAACGCTTGTTAACTTATTGGAATCATAACCATGAGCAGACTATTACGACTTCATAATACTGATGATGTGGCCATTGCCTTACAGCCAATCAATGCAAATGAAAGAATCGAATTTGAAGGCTTTTCTTTTACCACGTTAGAAGACATAGATAAGGGTCATAAAGTTGCGCTTAAGCCGATTGCTAAGGGTGAGCGAGTCATTAAATATGGCGCCCCAATTGGTTTTGCACTTGAAGATATTAATCCTGGCGCATGGGTGCACACACATTGCATCAAAACAACGTTACATGATGAATTAACATACCAATATCAGCCAGAGTTCGTTGCACAAGCCCCCGAGGAGCCATCACCTGAGGTTAACATTTACCGTCGTGCCAATGGTGAGATTGGTATTCGCAACGAGATATGGTTGATCCCAACCGTTGGCTGCGTGAATGGCATGATAAAACAAATGAAAGATGAGTTTTTACGTAACCATGCTGACCTTGAAATTGATGGCGTACACATATTTCCACATCAATTTGGCTGCTCACAGTTAGGCGATGATTTAGAAACCACAAAAGTTTTATTGCAAGATATGGCCTTACATCCTAATGCCGGTGGCGCGTTAATCGTTGGTCTAGGTTGCGAAAATAACCAATTAGCTGCTTTTAAAGCGGGTTTAGGTGAAATAGACGAATCACGAATTAAGTTTTTAATTTCACAACACTCTGATGATGAAGTTGAAGATGGCGTAGCTCTGCTAGAAGAAATCTACAGCGTTGTTAAACACGATAAGCGGGAAACCGGCAAGCTCAGTGAAGTAAAATTTGGCCTTGAGTGTGGAGGCAGTGATGGCCTATCTGGGATCACAGCCAACCCTATGCTTGGCTACTTCTCTGATTACTTAATCGCTCAAGGGGGCACGACAGTCCTGACGGAAGTCCCCGAAATGTTTGGTGCAGAGACATTGCTCATGTCTCGCTGTAAAGATGAAGAGACCTTTAATCAACTTGTCAGCATGGTTAATAACTTTAAAGGTTATTACAAAGCACACAATCAGCCTATTTACGAAAACCCATCTCCTGGCAATAAAAAAGGCGGAATTAGTACATTAGAAGATAAGTCGTTGGGTTGTACACAAAAGGCTGGCACAAGCAAAGTACAGGCTGTGCTTGAGTATGGTGAACGCTTAAGTGTCGCTGGTTTAAATTTACTTAATGCACCGGGTAATGATCCCATTGCCACCAGCGCACTTGCCGCTGCAGGCTGTCATATTGTGTTATTCACAACCGGTCGAGGTACGCCTTATGGTGGCTTTGTGCCGACTTTAAAAATTGCTACTAACTCAGAGCTGGCAAATAAAAAAACGCGCTGGATAGACTTTGATGCTGGTGTGCTAGTCAGCGGTAAAAGCATGCCTGAAGTGCATCAGGAATTTGTCGATTTATTAGTTGAGGTAGTAAACGGTAAGCCAACTTGCAACGAAATAAATGATATTCGTGAAGTCGCCATTTGGAAAAAAGGAGTCACTCTTTAATGCAGGCTAAAAAAGTCGCCATTATTGGAGAATGTATGGTGGAATTGTCTGGCGAGCTATTCACAGCCATGCAGCAAAACTTTGGTGGTGACACCATGAACACCGCAATTTACCTAAAGAAATTAGCGGGCGAAAGAATTGATGTTTGTTACTTCACTGCCATGGGTGAAGATGCATTAAGCCAAGCTATGATAGCTCGTTGGCAGGATTATCAAATAAATTGTGACTTTGTTCTCAAAGATAAGCAAAGACATGCTGGCCTTTATATGATTCAAACAGACCAACATGGCGAGCGTTCTTTTCAATATTGGCGCAATAATTCTGCAGCAAAGCACCTTGTTCAGCAGCCCAAATTTTATAATATCATCAATAAGTTAACTGAGTTTGATGCTGTTTATTTATCAGGTATTAGTTTGGCAATTTTGTCCCCAGATGATTGCTATGCATTACTTAACGAGCTGACAAACTTAAAGCGCGCAGGTGTAAAAATAATTTATGATAGCAATCACAGGCCTTCGTTATGGCATTCGATGCAATACTGTCAGGATATTAATAAGCGGATGGCGCAATTAGCCGACCTAGCTTTGGTAACGTTTGATGATGAAGCAATGATTTGGAGTTGCAAAGATATTTCAGCTTGTAGAGAGTGGCTTCATGAATTAGGCGTTAAAGAACTTGTAATTAAAGATGGTGGAAATGGTTGCCAATACAGTACTTTAGAGCAGCAAAGTGCAACGCATTATCCTACCAATAAAATTAATAAAATCATTGATACAACAGCTGCAGGAGATGCATTTAATGCTGGTTTTTTAGCTGCTTGGCTGCAGGATCAGGCTATTGAAAAATGCGCAAAACAAGGAAATTATATTGCAGGGCAAGTCATTCAGCACTACGGCGCTATCGTTGAGATAACAACCTAAGTTTTACTAAAATAAGGTTTAACCACCAATTAACTTAGTGGTTAAACCTGCAAATACGAAAAACTTAATAATTATTTAAAAGTTAAAGCCTAGAGAGACCCAATAACGTCGACCATCTTCAACATATCCGTATTCAGCTTCAGTGATTTCTTTATCAAACAGATTATAAACACCAAACCCTAACTTAATGCTGCGGCTTAAATCGTAGTTACCACCAATATCAGCCAAGGTGTAATCTGGCGCAATTAAGCTGTCTTGCGACGGGCCTGTTGTCGGCTGGCTTTCTTCGCCGCGGTAATGAACACGCAGCCACGTACCTAGCTTATCAACCGGGCGCCAATTAACTGAAGTTTGTAAAATATGCTTAGGTAATTGATTAAGTGGGCTGCCTTTGTATTCACCGGTTTTTTGCTCAGAATCGGTGTAAGTGTAGTTGGCACTGACATCAAGCTCACTGGTAATGTCGTAAGATACTGATAACTCAAAGCCTTGTGTAACGGCTTCATCCACATTGACATAGGTCGTTGGCATTGAACCAAACTGGTTTGGTCCATCAGTACACTGGGTGAATGGGCACGAAATACGGGTAATTTTATCTTCAAATTCGTTGTAAAAAACTGTGCTTGAAAGTGATAAATCACGGCTAGCATCATAGTAGATACCCATTTCGTAGTTTACTGATTTTTCAGGGCTTAAATCTGGGTTACCGTAAATATTACCACCTCGGCTCACTTGCCCCCACAGTCGCGGTAGATTGACGAATATTCGGTGCTCTAAAGCCTGTTGAGATGCCGCCTTTCACCGTCAATGATTTAGTCGCTGTATACACACCATATAAACGCGGGCTGAAATGGCCTGAAAAATTGCCATCATGGTCATAACGAAGACCGGTAGTGAGTTTAAACTGCTTCGTTGCTGCCCACTCATCTTCTGCAAATACTGACCACTGCTCGTTCTCTACATGCGTTAGATCACTAATTTTGTTACTTGTGTAATCATCAAGCTGTTCTTTTAAATAAGCTGCACCAAGTGTTGCGTTGTGATCAGTAAATGGCAGCGTCCAGCTGGTTTGCGCATCGGTATTCTCGACGTACATTTCGCGCGAAGTATTATCAAATTTATCGTACTTTAAGTAACTGCGTGATGAGCCAAAATCATAAAAACCGTTATGGCTTAGTGAGTAGCTTTCTTGGTCGTACTCTGTGGTTGATGACTCTGGGCAACCATTACGGCCGCAACTTTCACCTTCAGCTAAAGGAGCAACTGTTTTACCTAATGTTTCGTCAAGTTTTTGTCTTGCAGAGCCTACTTCCAGCATGATTTCGTGGTTATCAGAAGGCGTTAAGATAAACTTCGCTTTGATATTGCTTTGCTCTTTGCCACGAAATCCGGCTTCAAAATCGTCTTCATCACGCTTTGAAAATTGACCTGATAACTGCATACCTAATAACTCAGGAATTAAGCCACCCGCAGTAAAGAAACTGCCTTGGTTGATATTACCCGAGTCACTTGATTCTTGAATCGTGCTATCTAAACGCAGTTCGCCGTACCATTTTTCTGGTGTTTTACGGGTAATAATATTAATAACACCACCAATTGCATCTGAGCCATATAGTGAAGACATAGGACCACGAATAACCTCGATACGCTCAATCGCTGAAATAGGTGGAGTCCATGCCCCTTCTATACCTGGGCCATCACTGTTTGGACGAGTTTCGCGTGAGGTTTGGCGCTGGCCGTCAATTAAAATTAAAGTATATTGACTTGCCATACCACGAAGACTGATATCTTTTCTGTCGCCACCACCGGTGACAACTACACCGGGAACGTCGGTCATTGCATCGGTTAGATCTCGGTAAAAACGTTTTTCAAGCTGCTCACGGTCAATAACACTGATACTGGCTGGTGCCTCTTTAAGCATTTGCTCGTAACCGGAAGCCGATACAACTATGACTTCCATGTCTTGTTTTTTGTCATCAGCGTATGCAAAATGGGAAAGACCTGCTAACACAGCAGCGGTGAGTGGTAAAACAGAAGAAACAACCCTCGTCATAATAATACTCCGTGACTTTTTATTTATAAATGATAATAATTAGCGTTTGCATACTAATGAGAAGTCCCAATTTTCACAATTTACGATTTCTTAAAACTGAATTAAGAAGGCCTGAACCATGAATTCCAAGCTGATAAAAACATTGCGTGTATTTTCTCGTACTGTTGAAACGGGCAACATGAGCAGCGCAGCTGCAGAGTTATCGATGACCACATCGGCTGTCAGCCAACACATTAAGCAATTAGAACAAGAAATCGGATTAAGCCTATTTAACCGCAGCCCCCGCGAACTCACGTTAACCGAAGCGGGCCACCTGTATTATCAAAGCTGTTTAAAAATACTGGCACTGGCGGATCAGGCCAGTACGCAATTGCAACAATTACAAAATAAGCCCAGTGGCGAGCTCAAATTAGTTGCGCCGGTGGGATTTGGCGGCGGCCTATTAAGCGAGCCATTAGATCGCTTAATTAACGAGTTTGATGATTTACGTATTCAGCTAATTTTGACTGATGAGCCAATTGATATGATCAAATGCGGCGCTGACCTAGCGATTGCGATTGGCCCATTAACTGACTCAAACCTCGTTGCTCGTAAATTAGCAACTTGGCCGTTAAAGCTATGCGCTCATAAAGACCATGCAATTAGCAAACTTGATAAAGCCAGCTGGGAAGACCTTGGTAACTTTGCCCGTATCGCGCACAGCAACGCCGACAGTAATGCGTTTAACCCGTTAACACTGGCAAGTAAGCCGTTACCGAAAGCGAAGATCACCGTAAATAATATGCAAAGCTTAATTAAATTAGTGTGTGATGGTGTTGGCTATGGCGTGCTACCAGAGCCAGAAGTAAGGCATTTATTAAAATCGAAAGAGCTGGTTGAAATTGCACCCGAATGGGCAATGCCAAATTACACTGTTTATGCCGTAACACCTGCCAGAGACAGCTTAGCGGCAAAAACAAAAACTGCCATTGATACGTTAAAACTGTGCTTTAACCATGTGTCTAAGCAAGTTGAGTTAGTTGATTAAGACGCTACAAGGATAATACCCATTTGCCGTATGCGGATGGGTATTATCCAAATTAGCGTTAACCCAGCGCCAGCCAAACGCCCACACACATCATTAGCGCGCCAGCAATACGGTTTAACCACTTCACATTATCGCCTTTATCTAAAAACAGCCTTAAGCTCTTTCCGCCTGTTGCGTAAATCAACATACAGATAAATTCGCTCAGCATAATAATGCTCACTAATACGGCAAGCTGAGGGGCAACCGCTAAATCAACATTAATAAAAGGAGGGAGTAAAGAAATCATAAATGCCCACCCTTTTGGGTTTGCAATGGCAGTGATATAACCCTGCGAGAATAATTGCCCACGACCAATTTGTTGCTGTGTATCATCGTAAGGTTTAAAGCTGGTTTTAGCGCGCCACATATTAACACCTAAGTATATTAAGTACGCGCCACCTAGGTATTTTAAAAAGGCAAATAACTCAGGGTAATTAAGCATAATACTGGCAACCCCAATCACCGCAGCAATGGCTACCGTGGCTACACCTAACACTTCGCCGACCATCATCCACAGCGTACGTCTGACGCCTACACTCATCCCTAACGTCATGGCGAGCGTCATACACATACCAGGTGTAATAGAAACAAAGAAAAAGGTCGGAATAAAAACCGCGAGTACTGCTAAATCGAGCATAAATGCAATCACATGTTTATTGCTTAAAAAGAGAAAGCGATTAAATCACATTCACTTAAATAAGCAAACAAACACGCGATTGCTAACAGGCTTATAAAAACATACCGCCCGATGCTTCAATACGTTGTCCGGTTACCCAACGGTTTTCATCACCAAGTAGCTGCGCAATCATAGGACCAATATCATCAGCTTGGCCAACGCGTCCCATGGCTGTAAATGAACTCACTAATTGCGCAACATGCTCATTATCACGAACAGCACCGCCACCAAAATCAGTGGCAATTGCGCCCGGCGCAACAACATTCACGGCAATATTGCGACCAGCAAGTTCTTTTGCCATGTATTTGGTTAATACCTCAACGGCCCCTTTCATGGTGGCGTAGGCCGCTTTTCCTGGTAATGCAAAGCGTGTCAGCCCTGAAGATAAATTAATAATACGCCCGCCATCATTGATCATCTCATGCAATGTTTGCGTTAAGAAAAACACCCCTTTTACATGTACATTCATCAAATTATCAAACATAGCTTCGCTGGTATCAGCAAATGCACTGTCACTGCCATGGCCTGCATTATTAATTAAATAATCAAATCGAGACGTTTGCCATTGTGTTGTTAAGGTACTTTCAAGTGTTTGTTTGAATTCAGCAAAACCTAATATATCACTCACATCAAGTTGAATGGCGACGGCTTTTGCCCCCAGAGCGGCTACTTCCTCTACAACCTGCTGTGCTTCATCTTTATGGCTTCTGTAAGTAAATACACAATCAATGTTTTTACGTGCCAAACTTAAAACTGTATTTTTACCTAAACCGCGATTACCACCAGTGATCACTGCAATTTTGTTGCTCATCGTGTTTACCTTTTTGCTTTGAAGTAATTGTGAGCAACCAGTATATTTACACTGCAAATCCAGATAAACCATGTAAAATTGAATTAACTGTTCGTAAATAAAAAACAATCATGAATGAACTAAATGCCATGAAAACCTTTGTTCAGGTTGCCGAGTTAAAAAGCTTTTCGGCTGCAGCACTTGCACTGAGCATGCCTAAATCATCTGTCTCGCAGTTGGTCAAACAACTCGAAGATACGTTAGGTGCTCGGCTTTTAAACCGCACAACAAGGCGAGTTACGCTTACTAATGAAGGCACAGTTTTTTATCAGCGCTGCAAAGATATGCTTGCTGATATAGACGAACTACAAACCCTATTTCATAAAAAAGACGAAGCGTTATCAGGGCGTCTTAGAGTAGATATGCCACAGCCAATTAGCAGACGTTTAGTGCTGCCGAATCTAGATAGCTTTTTATCTGCACACCCGCAATTAGAGATTGAACTGAGTAGTTCTGACAGACGAGTTAACCTAATTGAAGAAGGCTTTGATTGTGTAGTGCGAGTCGGTCATTTAGTAGATTCATCGCTGATTGCGAAAAGAATTGGCCACTGCCCGATGATTAACTGTGTAAGCCCAGGTTATATTAAAAACTATGGCAACATCACAAAACTTAGCGAATTAGCCGAGCACTACATTGTTCGCTATAGCCAAACACTCGGCCAACTTGACCCCGGCTTTGAGTACCAAGATACACAAGGCGATTGGCAAACCCTGACCATGAAATCGCAGCTCACAGTCAACAATACGGATGCTTATAAAGCAGCGTGTTTAGCAGGGCTTGGCCTTATTCAAGTGCCTCGTCATGGGGTTCTCGACGAGCTCAGCCGTGGTGAACTTATCCAAGTTTTACCTGACTATAATTTGCCACCCATGCCTATGAATATCGTCTACCCAAATCGACGCCATTTACCAAGGCGCACCCGAGTGTTTATTGATTGGTTAAGTGAGCAATTAAAACCGATTACGCAGAGTTAGTGTTACGTCAATGCTCGGCTCATTGTTAAATCGATTCTTTTAAAGCGGCTTCTAATAATAACAAAAACACTACCGTTAAAATAAAAATCCCCGCTTAAAGGGCGGGGATTTTTTATATAAGTAACTAAATAATTACTGAGTGACACCTTCAGCGGCAACTGGCTCTGCGGGTTTTTCGTCACTTAATAAGTATTTATCTAACCACTGCTCTTGCTCCCAAAGTACATGCAGCAAGCTCTTACGAGCACGATAGCCATGCGCCTCATAAGGTAACATCACTAAACGGGCTTCTTTACCTAAGCCTTTTAATGCAGCATACATACGCTCACTTTGCATTGGGAAAGTACCCGAGTTTGGATCTTCTTGACCGTGGATCATCAGCATAGGCTCATTGATTTTCTCAGCGTGGAAAAACGGTGACATAGCCGCATACACATCTTGCGCTTGCCAAAAATCACGCTCTTCACCTTGGAAACCAAATGGCGTTAGGGTGCGATTGTAAGCACCACTGCGGGCAATACCGGTTTTAAATAAGTCGCTGTGCGCTAATAAATTCGCCACCATAAAGGCACCATAAGAGTGACCGGCAATCGCAATTTTGTCTTTATCTGCCACACCCTTTTCAACAAGTACATCTACCGCAGCCTTAGCACTTGCCACCAGCTGCTTACGGAATAAGTCGTTCGGCTCTTTACCGTCAACACCCACAATTGGCATTTTCGGGTCGTCAAATACAGCAATACCTTTTGCAAGATAAGGCATTGGTCCCCAATAACCGATATAAGTGAACTCATAAGGCGATTCGCGCATTTGTGACGCAACGGCTTTATCTTTGTATTCAAGCGGATAAGCCCACATTAGAACTGGTAACGGGCCTTGAGTTGAGTCATAACCAGGCGGCAAATAAAGCGTACCGCTAAGCTCAACGCCATCATCACGCTTGTATCGAATTAACTCTTTAGTCACTCCTTTAAACTCTGGGTAAGGGTGCTCAAAAGTCGTAAGTTGGGTCAGGGTTTTATCGTCTAGGTTGCGAATAAAGAAGTTAGGTTGCTCAGTTTTAGATTCGCGAATAGTAATTAAACGCTCACCTTTGTCATCAAGCATGGCACGCACACGCTCATAATATGGCGCTTCTGATTGCCAAACGCGTGTTGTGGTATTGGTTTTTACATCATAACGGTCTAAAAACGGAATATTGCCCTGTTCAGAGGCACCATTACCACGTAAGAAAAGATAACGCCCACCAACGACTTTTAATACGTCAGCGCCTAAATCATTCTTTTCATAAATTGGGTAACCTGGATCTTTATAAGCATCGTTATAGCTGCGCTCTGAAAATAGCACGCGGTTTTTATCCGCATTACGCGGTTGAATTACAAAGACGCGCTCTTGTCGGTCGCTAAAGCGCCACTCAGATAACAAAGCAACATTGCCATTGCCCCAAGCGATTGAATCAAATCGGCGTTCGACTTTAGCAAATAACTGTGCATCACGTTTAAAAGGTGCTCTTAGACTATAAAGGTGATCGTGATAAGGCACGTCGGTTTTCATATCGCCGCCGTCTTGCGCTTCTGCCCAAATGACCTCAGCCCCTTGATCTGCTCGCCATTGAAAATCACGGCGACCAGTACGCACACTGTCATAGCCTTGTGGAATGTTATCAGCTAAAGGCTGCTTCGCAAGCTCTGCTAGCGTATAGCCACGCATGCCCCAAATTTGCCAAGTTGCAGCAAATCGGCTGTAAGGCACTTGATACGAGAAAGGCTCATCAATCATGCCAACCAAAATATTGGTAGAATCAGGCGAGACCGAAAATGATTTAATTAAGCCCGGTTGACCAATTGGTTGGCCTTGACCACTGAGTGGAATATAAGTCAATTGGCTTTGTGCAAAGAATTTAAATTGCGCTTCATCATATGGGCTAGTTAGCAAGTTTTGATAAGTACGCGCAGGTGCTTTTTCACCACTGCTTTGTTGGATAACCGGCACGACTTGCGTGCTGTCATTGCTGATGCGCGTTTTACCAATATTGACCGCGGCATTAGCAACAATGGCGCTACTATCTGGCAGCCAAGTGTAAGGTGTGCTGGTTAAAACCGAGTTCAGCGAGGTATCACTGAGTTGGCGGGCTTGTTTAGTACTTACATTATAAACCCATAGATTAGCACTCGTTGCTTGCTCAACCACAAACGCCAAGTACTGGCTGTCGCTTGACCAACTTGGTGAACGTAAAATACCGTTTGGCAAACCCGATACAACAATTTCAGAACCGGTTTCGACATGCTTAAGCACTAAAGATGTAAATTTATTTCGTTCTCTCGAGCGCGAGAAATTAGCTGGATTAAGCTTAATCCCCGCTAGCTTTAACTCTTCTTTGGCTAAGTCTTGTAAGGTATCGATGCGTTTTCTATCAAATAACGCCAACCACTGGCCATCATTCGATAAATAACTACTCGGCGCAAGCTTAGCATCAACCACAGCAGCCAGTGCAGGCGATGGGGTTTGATAACCTTGATTGGCAAAACTGGGTGTGCAAACAACTGCGCCAATGACCAGCGCAAAAAGCAATTTGAATGCTTTCATGTTCGTTCCTTTTTCGTTTTTATTTTCTATTCTGTAAACAAGTAGAACATGTTTGCAGCATTTCATAAAGAGTTTCGAGTCTTTTAGCAGCCAATCAGTGACTTAAACTGCTAAATTACGCTAAAATAAAAGCACTCTATTCACCACTTTTTGCTAATAAAAATGAAAAAATCGACAGGCAAAGTCACAATTTGGGATGTTGCTGAACAAGCGCAAGTTTCAAAATCAACCGTGTCTTTGGTCCTTACCAACAGTGATAAGGTCAGTAAAAAAAGTAAAGAAAAAGTACTGGCTGCCATTGATAAGCTTGGTTATGTATATAACCGTGATGCTGCAGCACTTCGCAGTAAACGCTCAAACCTAGTTGCGTTGGTTATAAACGACTTAACCAACCCCTATTCAGCTCAGCTTGCTGTTGGTCTCGAAAAACACATTTTTGAACTTGGCATGCTGCCAATGCTGGTGAATATTGCAGAGTGTGTAGAAAGACAAACCCAAGTGGTAAAAACCTTAAAAGAGTACAACGTTTCGGCGTTCATCATGTGTCCGGCTCCGGGCACACAGCAGCAGTGGCAAGATGATTTAATAAATAGCGGCTTTCCGGTTATTAATATCATGCGTGAAATTCCGTTTTCAGCAGCGCCGTGTATTTTGCCTGACAACAAAAAAGGCACGCACATTTCAACCAGCCATATTTTATCACAAGGCATTGAAGAAATTGCCTTTTTAGGCGGCACCGCAGAAATATCTGATTACCATGAACGGTTAAGTGGTTTTTTGTCTGCGCTTGAGCAATTTAATATCACCGATGAAAAACCCGTTATTCAAGCGCCGACAAATCGTCAAGGTGGCCGAGAAGCCTTTAATGCCCTTATAGAGCAAGCGCCAAATACCAAAGCCATTGTCTGTTTTAATGATGTGATTGCCTATGGCGCGATTGAAGCAATGCGTCAACACGGCCTCGAGCCGGGTCAAGATATCAAAGTTATTGGCTTTGATGACTTAGAAGATTCGCGCTTAATGCTGCCTTCTCTTTCAACCATCGCCATTAATGCCAATGAAATCGGTAAACGCACCTGTCAGGTGTTAAAAGAACTCTTAGATAAATCAACACCCCCAGTTCGCACTTTGGTGGATGTTAACTTAAAAATACGAGACTCAAGTCAATGAAAAAAGTGTTAGTGGTAGGCTATGTATGGCCTGAGCCTAATTCGTCGGCAGCCGGCACCCACATGATGTCACTCCTGCGCGCCTTTCGCGCAGAAAACTGGCAAGTCGAATTTGCAAGCCCAGCGCAAAAAACCGAGCACATGGTGGATCTCAGCGAAGATGGCATTACCACACAGGTCATTGCTTTAAACTGCTCAAGCTTTGATGAGTACGTGCAAGCGTATAACCCCGATATTGTGATGTTTGACCGCTTTATGATGGAAGAACAGTTCGGTTGGCGAGTCGATAAATACTGCCCTAATGCACTTAAGATTCTTGATACCGAAGATTTACAGTGCCTAAGAAATGCCCGTCACGACGCTCATAAAGCAGGTCGAGCATTCAGCCATAGCGATTTACACAGTGATATTGCAAAACGAGAAATCGCAGCTATTTTACGCTCAGACATTAGCTTAATTATCTCTCACTACGAGATGCTGCTGCTCAATGATGTTTTCAAAGTCGATAGCTCCCTACTTCACCACTTACCATTTTTGGTTGATTTACAGCATATTCCCACCAGCACCAAAGCATTTTCTGAGCGCAAACACTTTATGACCATAGGTAATTTTCGTCATGCACCAAATTGGGACGCTGTCTTGTACTTACAACAAATTTGGCCGCTAATCCGCAAACAATTACCTGATGCCGAACTCCACATTTATGGCTCTTACCCGCCACCAAAGGCGACAGCCCTTAACAATCCGAAAACCGGATTTTTAATTAAGGGCTGGGCAGATGATGCCTATAAAGTAATGGAAGATGCCCGTGTGTGTTTATCGCCACTGCGTTTTGGGGCGGGGATTAAAGGCAAGTTACTCGAAGCGATGATCATGCAAACGCCAAGCGTAACAAGTCCAATTGGTAGTGAAGGCATGCATCAAGACGAACCATGGTCAGGCGCAATCTGTGAAGATGCACAGCAATTTGCTGATGCAGCAGTGGCACTTTATCAAGATGAAGCTCTGTTTACCCAAGCACAGCAAAATGGCCAGCTGTTATTGCAAAAATATTATGATAAATCAAAACTTCAGTCGCAGTTAATCGCTAAAATCACCGCTATTAGTGAGTCATTAGCACTGCATAGAGAGCTAAATTTTACAGGCCAAATGCTCAAACATCACACCATGCGTTCGACCCAATATATGGCGCAGTGGATTGAAGCAAAAAATAAGTAATTTTGCCGTAAATAACACTAGACATAGCGGCTTTTGCCGCTAAAATCGCGCTGGTCAATTTAAGCGATATAGTCTTGCTACTAGACTATATCTTATTGAATTTTGGTCTATCCTTAACTGAACAATTTAACCTTTGGTTCAAAACGCCTTTGAAAACCGCAACGTTTACTGAAAAACGAAAATTTATCGTGAAGCTTGGCAAAATGCTTCATAAATACGGTACACCTGCATACCGACTAGAAGCGCACTTAATGGAAGTTGCGACTTACCTCGGCTTAAAATCATCTTTTGTTATGTCGCCAACATCTGTCACCTTTGTTATTTGGACAGATGGTCACGAAGAAGAGTACACCCATGTTGCGCGTGTTGATCCGGGCGATCACGACTTAGGCTCGCTGGCAGATACCGATGACTTAGTAAACAAAATGCTTAACGGTGAGCTAACGCTACAAGAGGTCGATAAACAACTCGACATCATTTATAACCTGCCAAACCCATATAATAGATTTATGACCGGCGTTGCTTTTGCAACCTCTGGTGGTGCATTTGCCATGTTAATGGGCACAGGCTGGAATGATGTATTTTGGTCAGCACTGATCACCTTAGTGGTGTATTTGTTTGTGCTTTGGTCAACACGCTCAAAACGCGTTGCGCATATGCTTGAGCCTTTAGTTGCCATTGTTTCTGCAATTATCGCGTGTGCGGTCAGTGTTTACCTAGATGCCGAAATAAATATACGATTGGTGGTGCTTTCAGCCATCATTGTGTTTATACCCGGTTTAGCATTAGCACTTGGATTAGCTGAGTTAGCAGCAAGGCACTTGGTGTCTGGTACAGCACGGGTGATGGACTCATTCATGCTGCTGTTTAAGCTGTATTTTGGTGCTTTCATTGGTATTGGTATTGGTTTCGCTATTTTTGGTCAAGCAGACTACGTGCAACCAGAGCCTTTACCAAAATGGACCGCATGGCTTGCTATATTCATGCTCTGTAGCAGCCTAATTGTCATTTTTAGAACCAAACTAAAGCATGCGGGTTGGTCTATTGCTTCTGGCTTCATCGCGTATGGCACAAGTATTGGTTCAGCCATGTATCTAGACTACACATTGGGCACATTTGTTGGCGCTTTATCTGTTGGGGTGTTCAGTAACTTGTTTAACCGTGTTGCTAATGCACCAGCTTCTATTGTAGCCATGCAAGGTTTAATTGTATTAGTACCAGGAAGTAAAACCTATATTGGTTTGAACTCTTTAATTGAAGGTCAAGATTTCGTTTATGCAGAGCATATAGGCCAACAAACCTTCTTGATATTTATGTCATTAGTCGCGGGGCTTATCTTTGCTAACGTCGCGCTGCCACCGAAGAAAAGTCTATAACGTACTAAGCCCGAGTTTCTCGGGCTTTTTGTTTTAGTTAAAGATTAGGTTAATTTGGATACACTTGTTTCCAATCTTTTTTCATATCTACGACAAGCCAACCTTCATACTTTGCTTGATTTAAAGCTTCATCGAGCCTACCTACATGAGAGTGCTTGTCATAAGCCCACTCACGCAAAGCATCCGTATGATGAATTAAAGCACTAAACCTAGGTCCTTCTCCAGCAGCCGTCCATTCAAGCATGGCGCGGTCACCATCCGAATTACCAAAAGCAATAACAGGTCGCTTTCCAATAGCTTGATAAATACCAACTGGTTTGCCCTCTTTATCATTAACAAAATCAATTCTATCTAAATGAAAAACCTGTGGTTTACCATCAATAACCCGGTACTCACTGGCAAACCTACTCCCGATTATTTGTTCACTGGGTATACCATACACTTCAAAAGCCCACACACGCATAAACTCGACACTCCCGCCAGAAACAATAAACGTTTTATATTGGTGTTGTTGTAAGTAACTCAGTAATTCAAGCATAGGTTGAAAGACCATTTCAGTATAAGGCTTTAATGTTGTTGGGTGGACAGAATCATTAATCCATTGATTTACTCGCTCGCGAAATTCACGACTACTGATCCCTGTATGCGTTTGTTTTACAAGCTCCAGCAATTGTTCCTCTGATAAGCTACTTGGTATGTTATTTTTTAAAATATCGCTATATGGCTGTTTTGTTTGCCATGTTGGATTTTTAGAAGCTTGTTGCTTAACTTGGTCTAACGCAAATAGCAATTGAAAGTAAGCGGGCTGTTCAGACCATAAAGTTCCATCATTGTCGAATACAGCTATTCTATCGGCTACAGGAATAAAATTATCAGAGCCAATCGTCGTTGTTACTTTTACAAACTCAGTTATTCTGCTCTTTGCAGACTCGTTCCAACTAGCAAGTTCAGATGTTGCATACGCAGGCTTAAAAAAATGAGCACACTAATAACAGTAAAATATTTTTCATTAAAAATTCCCTCTTTTATTTTCTGATCTTCTTGTTATCTTAGCGCTATTATAAGATTCAAGCCAACACAGTCATTGCTTATACAAAGCTATCTAAGATAAGCTGCTATTGATGTAGAAAAATAAAAAGGATTTATTCAGTGATGAGATTGGCTTGGCTGTTATGCAGCTTTTTCGCATTTAGTGCATTTGCAGAACCTCAGTGTGTGAACTGTCATCAAAGCCAAGTTGAAGACTGGCAAACATCCCATCATTTTCATGCTATGGAACAAGCCACTCCCGCTTCGGTGCTTGGTAATTTCAACGAACAAACCCTCGACTATCAAGGCCAGCAAGCGCGCTTTTATCAACAAGACCAACAACTATTTATAAGCATGCCAAACCTTGATGGCAAGCTGACCGACTACCCTGTTTTATACACATTTGGTTATGAACCATTGCAGCAATACATGTTTGATATGGGTCAAGGCCACATTCAGCTGTTTCCATTTGCATGGGACTCGCGCAGTAAAGCAGACGGCGGTCAGCGCTGGTTTGTACTGCATCCTGAGCAGAAAAAACACGACCTATTTCATTGGTCTCAAAAAGGCCAAAACTGGAATCACATGTGTGCCGATTGCCATTCAACAGATTTCAAAAAGCAATTTGACCTTAAAACGAATAGCTTTGATTCAACTTATTCAAGCATTAACGTGAGCTGTAAAGCGTGCCATGGCGATACACAAGCTCATTTGAAATGGGCTGATGGCGATAGCAGTATTGCCGATAAGGGCTTTACGCATAATATTAAAAAGCAAACCCCACTGTTTACTCAACAAGCCGATGGCAGTATGCAGAGCGTGCAGCCTCTAGTAAAAAGCGAGCAAGTGCAAGTGTGTGCAACTTGTCATGCTCGCCGCTCACAACTTGACGACCGCAAAGACCCTCACAGTTTTTTACAACGCTTTCAAGGCTCATTACTGACTCCTGAGCTTTATCACGTTGATGGTCAAGTGTGGGATGAAGACTATGTTTGGGGCTCATTTTTACAAAGTAAAATGTTCAATGCAGGGGTAACATGTAGTAATTGCCATAACCCTCATTCGGGTAAATTAAAGCTGCCGGGTAATCAAACCTGTACGCAATGTCATAGCCAAGAGGTGTTCGATACGCCGAAACATCACGGTCATAAAGTGGCAAGTACAGGCAGCCAATGTGTTGATTGTCATATGCCCACTACTACTTATATGCAAGTTGATGCAAGGCGCGACCACAGCTTTCGGGTACCGCGCCCAGATTTAACATTAAAAACCAATGCCCCAAATGCCTGTAATAGCTGCCATGAAGATAAGACACCGCAGTGGGCGGTTGGCAAAATAAAAGACTGGCATCCTCATTCAAAACACCTTGGCACTGCGCATTTTTCTGAAGCATTTTATGCCGCCGATAACCGTTTACCTAATGCCTCAACCATGTTGACCAAAATCGTACAAGATAAAGGCTTTCCTGACATTATCCGCGCTTCAGCATTAAGCCGATTAGCTGCAAGCCCAGATAATAATGCCGTTGTTGCGATTGCTCGCTCAGTAAAAGACAGCGAGCCATTAAAACGCCAAGCGGCCATTGAAGCGGCGATGCCATTTGATATCAATCAGCGCTGGCGCCTATTAAACTCTCTTTTAGACGATGAACATTTACCAATCAGAGCCGAAGCTTCAAGAGCACTAGCGGCCATGTTAATCCAGCCTTTTCCGGCGGGTCTTAATGAGCAAGACAGCAAGCGTTTAAATTCAGCCCTTGATGAGTATAAAGGCATTCAACAATACCAAGCCGAGCGTGGCTATTCCCACACCAATTTAGGTAATCTGGCGCTCACATTACAAAAGCCTGAGCAAGCCAAAACACATTACCTGCAAGCAATCAGTGTTGAGCCTATTTTTGCTCCTGCTTATGTTAATTTAGCTGATTTATACCGTAATCAAGGCGATGAAAAAGCGGCACAAGCCATCTTAAAACAAGGCTTAGAGGTTAACGCACAAAGCGGTGATATTCATTATGCCCTTGCAATGAGCCTTATTCGCACAAAACAAAAAGACACGGCCCTTAACCATTTACAGAGAGCCGCACAGTTTGCACAAGAAAATGCAAACTATCAGTTTACCTACGCGCTACTATTACAAGATTTAGGCAATATGCCAGCGGCAATATCTGCCCTTGAGCGCGCCTTTAATCTAACCCCTAATAACCCAGATATCAGCTACAGTTTGGCGCAGTGGTATGTGGCAGAAGAGAACTACAGCCAAGCGTTGTTTTATGCCAGAAACCTAGCACGCTTGGTACCTGGTAACCAGCAAATTGAGCAGTTTGTGAAACAGCTCGAAATGATGAATAGCATTAATCAATAAGTATTAAAAAAGGGCCTAATAGGCCCTTTTCAACTTAACTTATGGTTAATAATTAATGACCATGATTTAATGCTTTTGCTTTTTCAATTGTCTCATTAATATTTAAAGATGCCGACTCTTGACGAGGCGGAAACTCTACAAATGTTTGAACATGCTCCGTTAATTTAGCAATAATAGGTTGCATCAACCAACTTTTACGCATGATTTGATGAAACCCTGTTACGCCATCATAGTGCTCTAATGGGTCTTTACGCAGGTTAAATAGTTTAGGCATACTATGCGTTACCATATCATCGTAATATATTCCTGTTGGCTTCGTTGCAAAGTGCATTTTCCATGGACCAAAACGTACCGCTGTAAGTTGTGACTCATAGTAATAAAAAAGTAATTACGTGCTGATTCATCAGACTTACCTGTCCAGTAAGCTAGGTTGTTTTCACCATCAATATACACTTTGTCTGACTTTTTAAGTTTCTCACGTAAGTTCTTTTCACCAAGGGCCGCAGCAATGGTTGGGAAAACATCTTCATGCGAAGAAATACCATTTAGTTTTAAGCCTTTTGGTATTTTGTTTGGCCAACGAACTAAGAAAGGCACACGTACACCGCCTTCCCAAGTTGTCATTTTTTCACCGCGGAATTCAGTTGTACCTGCATCAGGCCAGCTTGATTGCTCAGGGCCATTATCACTGGTGTAAATAACAATGGTGTTATCAGCAATTTTTAGCTCATCAAGTTTATCAAGCAATTTGCCTACGTGGCCATCATGCTCCATTAAACCACTACCAAATACGTCTTCTTCCGAACTAATGCCCGTCGCTAAATGACGGCTTTCTGGTTTTAAGTGAGTGTAAACATGCATACGGCTCGTTGCATGCCAAATAAAGAATGGCTTTTTGGCTTTAACTGCACGCTCCATAAAGTTAAGTGAGCGCTCTAACACTTCTTCGTCAAAAGTTTCCATACGTTTACGAGTAAGTGGGCCAGTATCGATGATTTTGCCGTTGGCGTAAGATTCGATAACACCACGTGGACCAAATTTTTTCACAAACTTAGGATCTTTCGGGTAATCCGCTTGTTCAGGCTCTTCGGATACATTGAGGTGATACAAGTTACCGTAAAATTCATCAAAGCCATGCTTTGTTGGTAAGTGTTCATCTAAGTCACCTAGGTGGTTTTTACCATATTGCGCAGTCATATAACCGCGATCTTTTAAAAATTCAGCTAAGGTAGGATCGGCTTCTTTTATGCCAAGTGGGTTACCTGGTTGGCCCACTGTTGTTAAGCCTGTTCGAATTGGTAATTGCCCCATTAAAAACGCAGCACGCCCTGCTGTACAACTAGGTTGTGCATAGTGGTCTGTAAACAATGCACCTTCGTTAGCAATGCGATCAATATTAGGGGTTGGGTAGGTCATACCGTGCGAATATGCACTGAGTGAGATTGGCGCAACGTCATCAACCATTATGGCTAATACGTTTGGTTTATCTGCAGCAAGGCTTACCGTTGAAACTAAGCCACAAATAGCCGCCGCTATTAGTTTTTTCATAAATCATCCCTTTTCATTAATAGTACTTTTTACTCCAGAAGAGCAAATTCAAGTATAGATTAAAAAACAATCCAGTCTAGTATCTAAAAGCGGCAAAAACGATTTAAATCAAATTTCCACAAAAATCACACAATTGTATTAAGTCACTGAAAAACAATAGCAAAATAATACTTAAGTGCTTTTTGATAGCCTCGTTTTATTTACTGATGCTTGTTCGCTTTTTGTGCTCGCCTTTGTCACTATTTTTATGCTATTTTTATTTTAGAAAGGAATAAATTGATGCCTCTTTAGAGGCTGAAGTCGAATATTTATTAAGCCAAAAGTATCTAAATTCAACTTAAATAAACTAAACCAAGCATTTATTATTCAACCTTTTGTGTAAGGAAAACACATGACATCTCTTCGATTCCCCTCTTTACTAGCACTTATGATTGCTGCTTCAAGCCATGCTGCTGAGCAAAAAGAAGTACAGGACATGTCAGACCCTCTGGCTGTTTACACTCAAGTAGGTGTTGGCTCAACAAACAAAGGTATTAACCTTAAAGTAGGTCAAGCATACGATACGGGTATAGCAACAACTGCTGGCATGAATGTTTTTGAAGTAAAAGGCATATATGGCGATGCGCTAGGCTGGGAAAGCGATAGCAAAACGACAGATTCAATTGACTCATTTCGCTTTCGAAACTTCTCAGTTGATTTAAGCACTATGAGTGCAACGCAGATTGATGCTAATTATAACCTGAATGCCAACCTTGTTGCTGACGAAAGCATGGATGTTTCGTATAGCTATATAAAAGCACTAAAACCTATGGGACGTTTTACGTTTTACCCGTTAGCTGGTGTGGGAGCATCGCTCGGTGAAAATACCCTAGAAGATGACGGCAGTCGTGACAGTGGTTACTCCATTATGGGTGCTTATGGTTTAGTAGGTATGTACGCAAAAATCACTATTAACGACAAAATTTGGCTTAATTATAATCCATTTTGGTTAACAACTATCGGCGGCAGCGATAACTATAAAGATCATTATTATGGTCTAAACCAAAGCCATATTTTGACTCATGAATTTGCTGCGAGTTACCAAATTAACCCGCGTATGAATCTACGCTATTTCGCAAATTGGAATGAAAACGTTGATTTTATGGATGGCGATCATCGTCTAGAATTTAATTATCAGCTATAAAATTTTAAGTAACAAGAAACAACAAGGTAAGGGATTAAGTGAAAAAAGTTGTACTAATAAATATGCTTACAGCAAGTTTGCTAAGCACACAAAGCTTTGCATCAAGTTACGATGAATATGCAATAAAACCTGCAGAACAGCAATTAAGTAATCAACAACAAAAAGTTGATGAACCGATTTCATTTTTACCCATACCGACTTTTATTACAGAGCCAGCTGTAGGACCTGGGCTTGGTGTTGTTGGCTTGTTTTTTCATGACAACGAAAAGAAAGCCAAAAAGAAGAAAAAGAAGGCTCTACCCTACCACAAAGCATTAGTTTAGTGGGCCTAATGGGCACTAAAAATGGCACCAAAGGCGGTGCTGTTGGCCACATTACCTTTTGGGATGAAGACCGTATTCGCTATCAAGGGATTGTTGGCTGGGCGAGTATAAACCTTGATTTTTATACCTTCGACGAGATCAAGCTACTCACACCATTATCGCTGAATATTGAAGGCCCAGCGGTGTTTCAAAACCTTAAGTTGCGCTATAACGACAGTAACTTCTTTTACGGCTTTAAACAGATTTATCGTAAAGTAGAAATAAGCTTAGCCGAAAACCCTATCGAAGATTTTCTGCTCGAAAACGATATTATCAAAGACCACCTTTCACTTGATGTAAATACGTCAGGTATTGGCCCATTAATAGAATACGATAGCCGAGATAACCCCCTTAACCCTGAGCGCGGCTTTAATTATAAGGCCGAATACTTATATTATGATGAGGCTATTGGCAGTAAAGTTGATTACACGAGCTTAAAGCTTACCGCCTTAAATTACTGGCGTTACACCGATAAATTTAACTTTGCTCTGCGCATGCAGTATGACTCAGTTAACAACCGTGGTGAAAAACGCTTACCGGTTTATATTCCGCCAAGTATTAGCCTACGCGGTGTGTCTGCAACTCGCTATCAAGGTCTCGATGTATTTGTTACCGAAGCAGAAGCGAGCTATAAAATCACTCACAAAATAAAGCTCAATGTGTTTACTGGTATGGGCTGGGCAGCCGATAACTTTTCTGACTTATCGAAGGCTGAAACCATAGATACGGTGGGTGCAGGCTTTCGCTATTTAATTGATGAACATTACGGTATTAGTATTGGCTTAGATGTAGCCCATGGCCCTGAACAGAATGCAATTTACATTCAGGCGGGCTCTACTTGGTAACCCAAACTAATACTTTTGTTATTATTTTAGCAATTAGCTAAACCTAAAGATTGAATTAATTTATTTCACTGCTATTATCAATAGCTCAATAAATATTCAGGGATTGAACGGATGCATAAAAAAGTATCAACCAACCATTATCCATTCAAAGATTTTAAACCCCATGGTCTCGTAGAGTTTTATCAACGTGAGCATGTGCTTTTAACGACTGCTACTGGGCCTTTCAACGAAGAGATTATTGACGCGCACTCTTTTATGCAAAAAGATTACATCAACAAACTCAGCGCTGATTATGGCCAATGGTTTGAGTTGGTTGAATTTGAAAACTCATGCATGGCAACACCAGGGGCACTTGAAAAGCTAATGGTGTATTTTGTTGAGCTTCGACGTAAAGGCATCGCACCGGCCAAAACAGCCTTAGTCATAAAAGAAGGGCTTGAAGGCGGTAGTTTGCTTAGCGATACCTACTGCAATTTGTATAAACGAGCTGGCATGGTAATGAGTGTATTTAAGTCAAAAACAGCGGCCCTTAACTGGTTAGCAGAAGAGCCTGCTGCAGAATTAGCCTGTTAACACACAATTTAATTTAAAAAGTGTTGTTCTTCTTCCCGCAAGGTCAGCACTTCAACCAACCCCCTCAGGGGTCTACCAAACGCTTTGCTAAAGATACTGCTTAATTACAACTCAGCTATCATTTTAACAAGCGCTTGTGTGGTCCATTCAAGTTCATTGAATTTAATATCAGGTTGATAATAAAAGCCTTTTTCACGTGGTCTATTTACATAGACCTTTATCGGCAGAATCACTTTAGCAAAGCCTGAAGGTAAGGTTTCGAGCCTTACTTCCATGTAGGTAGAGTCTGTACTACTTGGAGCGCCAACTAATTGTGTGTTTGTAAAAAGCTTAAAACTATCCAGCGCATCTAAACAAGCACTGGCACATTGTCCTGGCACAATCACATAAACAGGTGTAGTAAACTGACTGGCGTTTTTTGGCATTGCTTGTTGCTCTGCTGAGACTATCTCGACATAAAATTGTTCACCCTTTTCATAAGCCGCCTGCATACTTTCGTGGGTTGTCTTTAACCATTGATACCAAGGGCTAGCCGTATCATAGCTTGCGACTACATCGCCAAAATAGTCAGTATTACCTTTAGAGGTTCGCCACCACACTTGGGTATTTTTGTGTAACTTATAGCGGCCATATTTAAATTGGCCACTGCCCCAAAGTGCTGAGGCTATTTGCTCACTCCACATCGATGAGCCACCTTGATTATGGCGAAGATCAAGTACCACAGCTTTAGCTTGCATTAACTTATCATGTTGCTGTTCAATGGCGCTCAGCATCGTTTGGTAATCTGCTTGTTGCTGCTCATTGGGTGCATACGTTGGCATACTGATCCACGCAATATCCTTTAAAGGCCAATTAAGTTCGATTGGTAACTTATCGCCATTGTAAGCATGTTTAAGTTTGCCACTAACATCATCAGGCCTAATACGCCAATTTAACTTTAAGCTGTAAACAGAGCCGTCGGCTTTTTCAAACGTGCAGTGATTAAGCGGCGACAAAAACGGGTTTCCGTCATCAATAGTTAGTCGCCAGCCATGATTCCACCAACTACCGGGTTGCTCAACTTCGCCGTAATAACGAAAAACGCGCTCAACGATCAAAGTATTAATTGCTGTATTATCACAGCTTACGAGCTTATCACCCTTGGCAACTGTATCTAATTCGCTGTAATACACTTTTAACGCATCACCGCGCCATACAGTTGAAAAACCCGGCCAACTTCTTTGTGGTTTTAATTCACTTGGTAAGGTATCAATCGCTCCCGCATGACCATCTTGTAGAACAGTTCTAAAACGTGCAATAGCCGCAGCAAAACCTTGTGAACTATGCGCTTTTACAGCCAGCTTTAAGCCTTCTTGCTTTGCTTTTTCGAGCTGTTTAGCAAAGCCTGGGTTACGTACATCATGCATACCAGGGTGATTGATAACCGATAACTGATAAGCCGCTTCAACATCTTTTATAGCAAGTTCAGACCAATTAATTTCAGAGTGAGTGACTGTACCGCCCTCATCGGCGCGACATAAATTCACACCAAAAGGGCTAACGTTTAGAGCTGTAAAGATGAGTGATAAGTAAAGCGTCAAGCGTTTCATAAAAATCCATTTTAAATAATTATTATGTTTAAAAAACACCCTATTTAATCACTAAGGCATTGTTGTGGCAATAAAAAGGACTTCACATGTGAATAGATTAAAAAAATTCATCTATCAGGTTTATTTTAATCGTTTGTCGGTTTAGAAGGATTACTCTAAAGTTAACCCATCAGCGCTTTTAAGCTAAACAGCTTCACACCATTGAGAGTGTTTGCGCTAACCGAATTGTTGTCACAAAAAGTCTAGCTTGTGTGTTCTTTGGGCTTTTTTATATACCGAGTTACTGCACACGTAGTAACTCAACCAAATTGTTGTCAAAAGCTTAGCTTGTGTGTTCTCTAAGCTTTTTTATTCCGAGTCATTGCACTTGCGGTGACTCAACCAAATTGTTGTCAAAAGCTTAGTTTGTGTGTTCTCTAAGCTTTTTTATTCCGAGTTACTGCACTTGCGGTGACTCAACCACATTGTTGTCAAAAGCTTAGCTTGTGTGTTCTCTAAGCTTTTTTATTCCGAGTTACTGCACTTGCGGTGACTCAACCATATTGTTGTCAAAAGCTTAGTTTGTGTGTTCTCTAAGCTTTTTTATTCCGAGTCACTGCACGTGCGGTGACTCAACCAAATTGTTGTCGAAAAGCCTGGCTTGTGTGTTCGCCGGGCTTTTTTATGCCCGTTATAAAATTACTTGCCAATACGCTACATCAATCCACTGCCCGAACTTTTTACCAACCTGCTTAAAATGCGCGACTTTTTGCATTTTATGTTTCTCATGCAAGGCGATACTTGCTTCATTAGGTAATGCAATGCCTGCCATAACAGCATGGATATTTTGCGTTTTTAATTGAGTAAACAAAGCAGCGTAAAGTTGTGTACCAATTCCCTTAGTATGACTATCAGCGGCTAAATAAACCGAGATTTCCACTGAGTGTTGGTAAGCTTTTCGTGCTTTCCAAGATGTTGCATAACAATATCCAATGACGTTACCTTCAGCTTCAGCAATCAACCAAGGTAAGTCAGCATCAAGATTAGCCTGTATTCGCTTGGCTATTTCAGTACCTGTGATTGCCTCAACTTCAAATGTCACCGTACTATTAACAACATAGTGATTGTAAATTGCCGCAATGGCATCACTATCTTCAATCCTTACATTTCTAATCATGATTGAAAATTCCTTACTCAATATTGATTGGTTAATTAATAACAGAAAAGCAAGTTTGGAAATACATATACGCAAAATAAAAACGCCACTAGATGTGGCGTTTGGGTAGTTTCGACAACAATAAGAAATTGCTTTTAAAAGAAGCCCAGTGGATTCTCACTGTAACTTACTAATAAGTTTTTTGTTTGTTGGTAATGATCAAGGGCGAGTTTATGTGTTTCGCGGCCAATCCCTGACTTTTTATAACCGCCAAACGCAGCATGCGCAGGATACATGTGATAACAGTTGGTCCAAACACGGCCCGCTTCAATTTTACGACCAAAGTGATAAGCACGGTTCATGTTTCGACTCCATACACCAGCCCCTAAGCCAAACTCAGAGCTATTAGCAAGTGCTAACGCTTCGTCTTCATCTTTAAAAGTCGACATTGAAATTACCGGCCCAAAAATCTCTTCTTGGAACACACGCATGTCGTTAGTGCCTTTTAACAGTGTTGGTTGAATGTAGTAACCGCCGTTAAACTCATCAGACAGTTGCTCGACTTCACCGCCCGTAAGCACTTCGGCCCCTTCTTGTTTACCAATTTCGATGTAGCTTAGAATCTTATCAAACTGAGCTTGTGATGCTTGAGCACCCACCATGGTTTCAGTATCAAGTGGGTTACCCCGTTTAATTTGTAAAGTTCGGGCAAGAACACGCTCAATAAATTGCTCGTAAATATCTTCTTGAATAAATAAACGCGATGGACACGTACACACTTCACCTTGGTTAAAGTACGCAAGTACAGCCCCTTCAATCGCCTTACTCAAAAACTCATCGTCTTTTTCCATTACATCGTTAAAGAAGATATTTGGCGATTTACCACCTAGCTCAACCGTCGAAGGAATAATATTATCAGCAGCACATTTTAAGATATGTGAACCCACTGGCGTTGAACCAGTAAAGGCAATCTTCGCGATTCGAGTACTGGTTGCCAGCGCTTCGCCCGCTTCTTTACCATAGCCATTTACCACATTTAGAACACCTGCAGGCAACAAGTCACCAATCACTTCAAGCAGCACTAATATAGACGTAGGCGTTTGTTCAGCTGGTTTTAAAACAATACAGTTACCCGCAGCAAGGGCTGGTGCAAGTTTCCATGCCGCCATTAACAATGGGAAATTCCAAGGAATAATTTGCCCTACTACACCTAATGGCTCATGAAAATGATAGGCAACTGTGGTTTCGTCTATCTCACCGATTGAGCCTTCTTGCGCGCGCACACAACCTGCGAAATAGCGAAAATGATCAGCCGCGAGTGGCACGTCTGCCGCAAGTGTTTCACGAATTGCTTTACCGTTATCCCAGGTTTCGGCCACTGCCAGCATTTCTAGGTTTTGTTCAATACGATCGGCAATTTTTAATAAGATATTGCTACGCTCGGTGACTGATGTTGTTCCCCATGCCGCTTTTGCATCGTGGGCTTTATCAAGTGCCAGTTCGATATCTTCTTTTGATGAACGAGGTACTTTACAAAACACTTTACCGTTTACTGGGCTAATGTTTTCAAAGTATTCTCCCTTTACAGGGGCAACCCATTGGCCACCAATATAATTCTCATACTGCGCTTTAAAGTTAATTTTTGCGCCTTCACTACCTGGATTTGCATAAATCATAATGTGTTCTCTCTTCAAATTGTTGTGTTTTATTTAGCATTGACTAAATTATGCGGTAGGTTATTGTTTAATGAACCGCTAACAATTGAAGTTAGCTCAGTTACTGAAAACACACTTGATTCCTAGTCCAGACTTTTTGACTATCTGTCCAGAATTTAGGACGACAGCGAGGCTACAATGAACACATCAGTTAGTAACAGAAGTTTAGATGAAAAACGACAACGTATTGATGTGCTTATTGAAAATAAAGTCAGTTTTGCAGGCGAACATGCTGAATTAAGTATTTACGACACCTATTTAGATGCCCAAAAAGTGGCCTTACATTCCACTGAATTATTATTTTGTGGCATGATCAGCGGTAAAAAAATCATGCATGTTGCCGACAGTGATTACCATGAAGAGTTTTTACCAAACCAGTCATTTGTACTTGCCCCAGAGCAAGGAGTGCTAATCGACTTTCCCAATGCATCTCTTAATCAGCCAACAACCTGTTTAGCGATTGAAATCAGTACCGATAAAATAAGCCAAGTAGTTGATGCTCTTAATTTTAACCAACAAATTACCCAGGATGACTTTTTCCAATATCAAGCCAAGTTAGTGCACGCCCAGCATAATCCGCAAACTCAACAACTGCTTGAGCGCATGATCACCCTGTTTAGCGAAAATGAGCAACACCGCGATTACTTAATTGATTTATCACTCAATGAACTCATAACCCGTCTGTTACAGCAGCAAAGCCGAGACTTAATGATAGCAAGTTGTAAGCAAGGCAAGCTCGCAACCCCATTAAGCCATGTAGTAAGTTATATAGAACAGCATCTTGCTGAGAATATTGATATTGATGTGTTATGTAAGATAGCCTGTATGAGCCGCAGTAAATTTTATCAGCAATTTAAGCTGGCCTTTGGTGTTACGCCCGCTCTTTGGCAACAGCAATTACGCTTACAAAAAGCGTATAAACTGCTCGAAAAAGGTGAGGCGATTAGCCAAGTTTGTTACCAATTAGGCTTTAATAACCCAAGCCATTTTAGCCGTGTGTTTAAACAAGCCTTTGGCGCAACACCTAAAAGTATCGCTAACCATTAAGTTCTGGATTGCGATGAGAATAAACACGATAGGTTAAGGCAAGTAGAAAACAAATAGCACTTGGCACATAAAGCGCCGCAAAGGTCATTTTTGCAAATAACCACGCCCCTGCTAAGCCACCAAATATAAACCCTATAATGATTAGGCCGAACAGTTTAGCCTTACGTTTATCAAGCGCCTCACCACGTAAAACCCGACCAAACATAATACCTAAATCAGTAAAAATACCCGTTACATGGGTTGTACGCACAATTGCACCACTGTAAGTTGTTGCCAAGGCGTTTTGTAAACCACATGCCGCAGACGCTAAAAAGTGCCCATAGCCCGAGCCATTAAACAATAACCAAAGTGCGCCCAGTAAAAGCCCTGCTTCAATCAACAATGCCGTGTCGTAATGACGACCTAGTTTAAGTGCTGAACTATGCAGTAAAAAGCCAGCAATACCAGACCCAACTAAAAATGACAGTAATACGCCTAATAAATGCAAAGCATCAAGGCTATTGCCATGTATAAGATCTGCGCCAAGCAAGGTGGCAGTTCCCGATAAATGCGATACCGCTTGATGCTCAAAGCTAAGTAAACCAACTGCATTCACACACCCAGCCACCAGCGCCAAAATAAATGCGCCAATCTCAACCCATTTTGGTAACTTAGAAATCACTCGCTACTCGCCTTTTTCTCACTCTCGTGCTCATTCTTTTATGGTACGCCTATTTTTATGACTAAAAACACTTTTTTTCGACTCTTTATATGGTAATTTACAATTAAGTAAATCGATTAAGAACCTACAATGACAAAGCCAAAAAGTTGGACGCTGAAAAGTATTGCCCAAGAGTTAGGTGTTTCAAATGCCACCGTATCAAATGCGTTTAACCGCCCTGATCAATTATCGAAAGCACGCCGCGAAGAAATTTTGGCGGCCTGTAAAAAGCTCGGCTATTTTGGCCCAAACAAGGCGGCGCAATCATTACGCCGAGGCACCTTTAATATTGTTGCTTTAGTATTGCCAGACAGCGTTGAATATATGGTATCAGATCCGGTTGCTAGCAGTTTTATGCGCGGTGTATCAGCAGTGCTCGAAAAAAATGGTATTAACCTTTTATTATTTTCTGGTAACAGCGATAACCTTAATAGCGTGGTCGATTTTGTTGATGGCTTTATTTGTTATGGTCGCCCTCGTAACAAGCAACTTGTGGAACAATTAAAACAGGTCGCAAAACATGTGGTAACGGTTGATTTTAATATCGGTCGCGATGCCTCAGTAAACGTAAACAACCAACAAGCCAGCTTTGATATCGCCAAACATGCACTGCACAAAAGTGATGATCGGGTTGCTATTTTAGGCCTGCGTTTACTCGATAACGACGTATTATGCCGAGTATACGAACATCATGAGTTTGAAGCAGGTCAGTCGATTGCTCATCAACGACTGCGCGGTTATCACCAAGCAATCAGCGATGCTGGCATCACCCTGGGTGATGATAGAACATGGAATATTCCTGAAAGCAGCGAGCGCTTTGCAAGCATTGCCGCCAAAGAAGCACTTAGCAGCACACCAAGGCCGAACGTGTTGTTGTGCATGAGTGATTTAATCGCCCTTGCCGCCATGCGCGAAGCATTAAAAATGGGCTTATCTATTCCTGAAGATGTCAGGATTGTTGGCTTTGATGGCATAGATGAAGGCCAACGATTTGTGCCAAAACTCACCACTGTGCATCAAAATAGCGAAGAAAAAGGCCGCATTGCTGCGACCTTGTTTCTATCGAAAGAGCAGCAAACAGCCGAAATCGACTATCAACTGCAATTGGGTCAAAGTAGTTAAGCTAAAAAGTCAGCCAAATCAACAATGCGTTGTTCGCCTTCACGGTGATCAACAATGATCACTTCACGGCTAGCAAAATCAACTTTTAACTCGATTGAGCTGGTATCATCATGCCAGCTTAAACGACACACACTGCCTTCACCTTTTGCAATGAACTCACCGTTAAATGCTGGGTGCTCATTACGTAATTGAATCAGCTTGATCAAACCTTTCACCACAGGTTTAGCAAGTGCAGCATCAATGTCTTGCGCATTTAAGTAAGGGCGATTGATATCACGACCTACATTGGTACGAGCCAGTAATTCCATATCGTTTTCACAAGCGAACAGGCCACCATAATAAACTTGTGGAATACCTGGCGCGAAGAACTGAATTGCACGCGCTAATAAGTAATCAAAGTCATCTGCGCCCAAGGCATTGTAGTATGTGCAGTTAACTTGATATAAATCGACATTACTTGCTGCTGCACCAGTTGCTAGGCGGCTTTGCCCTTCACTCTTTTTATGAATGGTTTCAACCAAGTTATCAATTTGCGCCGCGTTTAATAGACCCGGTTTATCACCCATTGGGCCTGCGTCAATGATGCCAATGCCATCATGGGTATCGAGAACCGTTAAACAGTTACGCGGCGAAATGGTTAGCCAATTCAGTAATGCTTGCGCATCATTGCTAAACAAACTGTGTAAAATAAGGGGTGGTAAAGCAAAGTCGTAGACCATATTTACACGTTTTGCGACTTCAACCTGAGTTTGAAAATGGCTATGGATCTCAGCAATGGTTTCCATACCCGCTTCATTTGCTTGCGCCGAAAGCTTATTTAAATAGTCAAAGGTTTCATCCAGCATAAAGCAATTTGTGCCAGCTTCTTTAATCGCATAGCCTGCCGCATCTAAACGAATAATGTTGACATTATTATCAGCAAACTTGCCAAGCACCGTATTTAAATACTCGATACCCGCCGTTGATTTCACATTAATATCAATTTGGTTATCGGTAAATGTGGTCCAAAAATCATAGGTTTGGCCATCACCACACGCAATAGGTGTAAAGCAGCTACCCGGACGCGGACGGTAAATCGCTTGTTGCTCAGCCTCAGACATGCCATTTGGGAATACATCGTCTTTAGTTAAAAATAAATCCCAAAATTCAGATTGCTTGCCTTTAGCGAGTACATCTTTAAATTGGAAAGATTGTGCTGAAACATGGTTAACAATTAAGTCAGCCATAAGGTCATAGTTTGCACCAAGGACTTTAATGTCGTCCCAGCTACCAAGACGAGAGTCGACTTCACTATGATCAATAGGATCAAAGCCAGCATCACTGCCATCAATCGGGTTATAAAATGGCAACAAATGTACACCTGCAAACACATTGTTAAGTGGGCCATTTAATAAATTACTTAATTCATCAATACCTTGACCAGTAATGCGGTCTGCGTAGGTGATTAATTGCACTTTATTGTTGATCATAATTGTTAATACCAAGTTGAAACTTAATCGATTAAGATATATCTTTAACCACGACAGCAAATTATTCAAGCAGTTTTTATAGTTTTTATACACTAATATACATAGTAAAGGCGCAGACCTTTCGGTGGGGAAACAACAATGAGTAGAACACACGACCCTTTGCAAACCATTAGATGGCTGACATACATGATGTTTTTTATGTTTGCGATGACCTCTGATGCGGTTGGTATGATCATACCTGAGCTTATCAATGAATTTAATTTAACTATGACCCAAGCCAGTGCCTTTCATTATGCACCTATGGCACTTATCGCTTTTAGTGGCCTGTTTTTAGGTTTTTTGGCCGACAGTTTTGGCCGCAAACAAACCATCATGCTAGGACTTGGCATCTTCGCTATTTGTTGTTTTCTGTTCTCAGTTAGCAGTAGTTTTAGCATATTTGTAGTGCTGCTTAGCTGTATTGGTCTTGCAATTGGCTTATTTAAAACCGGCGCCTTGGCACTGTTAGGTGATATTTCTAAAAACAATTTAGAGCACACAAAAACCATGAATTTGGTCGAAGGTTTCTTTGGTGTTGGCGCCATTGTAGGCCCTGCCCTTGTCAGTTTTTTAATCACCCAACAGGTAAGCTGGACCTACCTTTACGTTATCGCTGGGGTTTTATGTTTAATTTTAACCTTAATTGCTTGGCGTGCAGATTATCCAAAACCTAAAAAGCTTGAAGAGCACGCAAAACCGGCCTCTCTTGCAACCACCATGAGTATGATGAAAAACCCTTATGCACTGGGCTTTTCGTTAGCGATTGCCCTTTATGTTGCAACCGAAGTGGCAATATACGTTTGGATGCCTACTCTACTTGGTGATTACACTGGCCCGTGGCAATTACTGGCAACCTATGCACTGACCTTGTTTTTCATATTACGCGCTGCTGGGCGTTTCTTAGCGGTATGGCTGTTAAATCACTTAAGCTGGCAAGCGGCGATGCTGTATTTAAGCTTAGGAATTGCACTGTGTTATTTAGGCTTAATCTTCGGCGGCGTTGATTGGGCGGTATTCTTACTCCCCTTATCTGGGCTATTCATGTCGATGATCTACCCAACTTTAAACTCGAAAGGTATTTCTTGCTTTGCGGTGCAACAGCACGGCGCAGTTGCTGGGGTTATTTTGTTTTTTACCGCCCTTTCTGCGGCAGCAGGCCCTTTATTAATGGGTATGATCAGTGACTATTTTGGCCACATTCGTTACGGCTTTTATCTCGCAACAGGTTTCGCATGTTTACTGTTTTTAGCCATGCTATATAACTACTTACGTAACCCTGCTGAGCAAGCTTTAGCGCAGCACAGTGCATTAAGCCACTAATTAAAAATCGTTAAAAATCAATTATCGAACATAAATTGTGCAAGTTTTTCACTAAAAAGACTTGCACTGTGTAAAATTATTGTTATCTTTACTTAATCGATTAAGATAGCAATTTAGACAACAAACCATCTGGGATTGAGACGAGGCACATTATGACAACACACAAACATGCCCTTTACACATTAAGCGCGCTTGCATTAGCAGTAAGCCAAAACTTACACGCCGAAGAGCAAGCACAACCTGAGGCTAAAAAAAGCGGCCTTGAAACAATCGTTGTAACCGGTGTACCACGCCGTACAACCATCATGGCATCTAGTTCTTCGGTTAGCAGTGTGACATTAGCTGAAATTGAAGTATCAACACCACGCTCTACCGCAGAAGCATTCAGAACAATTCCGGGTGTACGTTCAGAATCAACGGGCGGTGAAGGTAACGCAAATATCGCGGTACGTGGTTTACCAGTTGCATCGGGCGGAGCTAAATTCTTGCAACTACAAGAAGATGGCTTACCTGTTATGCAGTTTGGCGATATTGCCTTTGGTAACGCAGACATTTTCATGCGCTTAGATTCAACAGTGCAAAGTGTAGAATCAATCCGTGGTGGCTCAGCGTCGACAGCAGCAAGTGATGCCCCAGGTGGTATTATCAACTTTATTTCAAAAACAGGTGAGAACGAGTCAGGCAGTGTATCAACCACTGTTGGCCTTGATTATGACTCAATTCGTACAGACTTTGAGTATGGTACTTACCTAAACGACAGTGTGCGCTATCACATTGGTGGCTTTGTTCGTCAAGGCGAAGGCCCGCGTGAAACTGGTTATACATCTAATAAAGGTGGCCAAATTAAGGCAAACCTAACCAAAGAATTTGATGCCGGTTATGTACGTGTGTACTTTAAACACCTCGATGATAAAAGCGTAGGTTACCTACCTATGCCAATGTATTCAAATGGCGACTCAATCCCAGGTTTCGATGCGCAATCAGATACGCCGCATTCAGCACTTTTCACACAAACGCCGCGTTTAAATGGTGATAACCAAATCAGCACAGGTGATATGACCGATGGTATGAACCCAGTTGTTACCTCAGTGGGTTTTGAGGCGGCATTTGATTTAGAAAACGACTGGCGCATCGAAAACCGCTTTAGAACATCATCAGTAAGCGGAAACTTTATTTCTCTTATTCCTGCTGAAGTTGCATCTGCAAGCTCTATTGCTTCTAGTATTGCTGGTGATGGTGCATCGCTTGTATATGCCAATGGTGGTTCAGCAGGCCAAAATTATGGCGATGACGATTTAGCAATGCGTATTCACACTTTCGATGTAACGCTAAATGACATGGGTTCAATTGTTAATGACCTTAAATTAACTAAGTCGTTCTCTGATGACACCAGTGTAACCTTTGGTTACTTTGCATCAAGCCAATCGATTGATATGTCGTGGCTTTGGAACTCATATGTTATGGAGCTAAAAGGCGACAACGCTGCATTACTTGACGTTTACGCTGCAAATGGCGACAGCTACTCAGATAATGGCTTGTACGCTTATGGCACACCTTACTGGGGTAACTGCTGTCAACGTAACTACGATACTGAATACGAAACACGCGCACCTTACATTAACTTAGCCACTAAGTTTGGCGATTTAAGCATTGATGCAAGTGCTCGTTATGATTCAGGTGAAGCACGCGGTAACTACGCAGGTGCAGTAACATCGACTATTGATATGAATGGCGACGGTACCATCTCAATTCCTGAGCAAAGTGTTGTTGGTATTGATAACGCGAACCCAAGCATTGTTAACTACGACTGGCACTACAGCTCGTACTCAATTGGTGCGAACTACCAAATTGATCCAAGCTTTGCGACATTTGCCCGCTTAAGTAAAGGCGGCCGCGCAAATGCAGACCGCTTACTATTCGGTAAAGTAGAAGCAGATGGTTCGGTTGCCGAAGCGGATGCAATTGATGAAGTAAACCAATACGAAATCGGTGTGAAAAAACGTTTTGATTCACTATCAGTATTTGCAACTGCATTCTACGCAGAAACTGAAGAGCAAAACTTCGAAGCAACATCACAAAAATTCTTCGACCGCGAGTACGAAGCAAAAGGTATTGAGGTTGAATCAACCTACTACGTTGGTGATTGGGATTTCCGTGGTAACTTTACTTGGACAGACGCAGAAATTGCTAAAGATGCGTTATCGCCAGAGTTAGTCGGTAATACACCACGTCGTCAAGCTGACCTTATTTACTCATTAATGGCAACTTACAACTTTGACAAAGGTGCTGCTGGCCTAAGCTTTATTGGTACAACGGATGCTTACGCGCAAGATAGTAACGACCTTGAGTTTGATGGCTACACACAAGTGAATGGCTTTGTAAGTTACAATCTGTCTGAAAACTTGAGCCTATCGCTTAACGTGAACAACTTGTTCGACACCGTAGGTATCACAGAAGCAGAAGAAGGCTCAGTACCAGATAACGACATTATCCGTGCCCGTACTATTAACGGCCGTACAACGTCGCTTACGTTAAAATACTCTTTCTATTAATTACTCTCCTCCCTCGTTTTAGCCCAGTTTTCACTGGGCTTTTTCGGCTTTAATAACCAGCTTTTTCTACTACACTTAACCATATAGTCGTAATTACCCTCTTTCTAATAAAAAACACTGATAATAAGTTAATACTTTGATCTATAATCAGGATTGGTATAAGTATTAACCATATGAATTAGGAACATACATGTTTGTCTCTAGCAAAAGCCACTCTTTACTCCAAGATCAATACAACGCGCTATTAGCTGAAGTTGAGGCACTTAAAGCCGATAATCACGTATTACGTGACGAAAACGAACGCTTAGAAGCAAAATTACATCAGCAAGCTGATGATGCAGACCAACTGTTCCTTGCCAACTTATTGAATAGTTCGATTGAATGTATCACGCAAATTGAGGGCGTACGCCAAACGGTACTCGACTCATACCTTGTTATCGAAGAAGAAAGCCAAGTAACTTTACAAATAAGCCAACTATTAAATGACTCGAATAACGCACTGCAACATATTGTCAGTGAAATGGCGAGTATGGCAGGTAAAATGGGTAGCATGACCAGTAACATTACGGGTCTGTCTGATATGGCCGATAGCATCAACACCTTTGTATCAACCATCTCTAAAATCTCTGATCAAACCAACTTACTTGCGCTAAATGCCGCAATCGAAGCTGCCCGTGCGGGTGAGGCAGGCCGTGGCTTTAGCGTTGTTGCCGACGAAGTGCGTACACTTGCAACCAACACCAATAAATCAGCCCAAGAAGTGTCTGATCTAGTCAAAGAGATCATCAACAAAACCAGCGAAACGGTGACCTCAGTTGAAGATATCCAGCAAAATAACACTCAGCTTTCAACGAGTTTTGATACGCTAAACAATGACTATGGTTCAATCATGAGCCACTGTGATTCAATGAAAGAAACCATTATTAATGCAGCCACACGCTCATTTGTGCAAACCGTAAAACTAGATCATATTGTTTGGAAAGGTGAAGTCTATGCGGTTGCTAATGGCACAAGTAACAAGTCGATTGATGACTTTTCAGATCACACTATGTGCCGATTGGGCAAATGGTATAATTCAGAGCAATCAAATGGCTTCAAACAGCACAATGCTTATCGTCAATTAGAAGAGCCACATCGTGAAGTTCATCGTAATGGTGTTGAAGCATTAGTCATGCTGCAAACTGGCAATAAAGACGCGGCGATTAATCACATTAATAAGATGGAAGCAGCCAGTGAACGAGTCATGCATTTACTGGATCAAATCGCCAATGGCTAATGCCTAATTACTAAAAATAATAAAACCGAGCTCCGATGCTCGGTTTTTTATCAAGTTACTCAACTAAGCCTTCTTGCAGTACAGGCATAACAGCTCCTTGCTGCTCTTGGCGCTTTACATAGCTAAACAACATTAAGCATCCAAGGGCTAAACTTGCAGCTAGCATAGAGCCAAGGGTTGCAAACCTAAAACTATAAAACTGTGCAATAACCCCTGTCGCCCCTGCCCCGCACATAACACCCAGTTTAATAGCGTTCGTGTAAAACGCTGAGGTAAACCCTATTCGCTCGGGGAGCTGATCTTGTAATACGGTTAAGCCAATGCCCGCAAATATACCGTAAAACAGGCCATTTAAAACTTGCAACACGATTAAATGCCATACTTGAGTGGCAAAAAACACCCCTAAATAAAATACAATGGCACAACAAAATGCCACCGCAAGCATCGCGACTTTACTGTATTTTTTAGCAAGCTTTGCCCCATACAACATGATGGGAATTTCTAACAGTGCCACTACACCCATAAACAGCCCGGGCGTATGTTCAGCAAATCCTAGTTCAGTAATGCTATAAAGCGGCAGTGCCGATGAATACATAATATTGCCTGTTGAACCAAGCATAATTGCTAAGCCCAACAACCAAAATGATAAACTCGCCGCGGCTGCAGGCTCTCTGCCATGTTGCGATTTTTTAGCGCTGTAGTCAGGAATAAACTTAAATGCAAAGATAAGTGCGACCAAGGCACACACCGCAGCAAAGTAGAACGAGCGGCTGAACTCGCCTCCAGCGGCTAACAAATAACCAAGCGGCGGGCCACCCACCCAAGCAAAGGAAATAGCAGCACGTAAACGCGAATTAAAACTGGTAATGTCGATGTTCTGTTGGCGCCCAGCCCATTGTCTTGCCACAGTCATCATTTGCGGAATTGCTGCATTGCCCATCGCAAGAAACAACACGCCTGCGAGCAAGACTTGCCAAAATGCAGTAGCATTCGCAAAGGTCACTAACGCACACACCATACCTGATACAGCCACCATAAATAACTTTCGCGCACTGGTGCCTTTATCAGCCATGCCACCTAGCCACTGACTAATAACTAACCCAGTAATAGTGACCGCCACCATATACACACCTAAATACACGGGCGGTGTTTGCAGCCCTTCGACGATGAATAAGCTCATCAACGGGTTAACAAAAGCTCCCATTAACCCAGTTAGCATACTTAGAAGAATAAAAATTACACCATGCTGTTTCAGCAATGCTTTCACTCACAACCCCACATTAATACGACACGTGAACAGATATTTAAAGGGCGCAAATTATACACAGTTTTAGCGAAAACTTCATTTTGTAATACAAATAAAAAAGCCCAGTGGGGAAACTGGGCTTTGAGCAGTGAAACAATGTTAGTCGAAGGACACCGTCACTGGGTTAGAACAAACAGTATCAGATACACACACTTGATATTCATAGCTTGGTAACTCAGCTTTACGCTCTACATCGCGATAGAAACCACGATCAGCGACTGTTTCAAGTAGTTCACCATTACGGTAAATGCTTACTTGATCTGCCACAGTTTGCCAGCTTAAATCAACACGCATAGTACCTAAACGCGTTTTGTTAGCACGTTTAACCGAAAGCTCGATTTCAACATCAGATACCACAACCGTTTGCGTGAACGTATCTGTTTGACCTTCACTATCTGTCGCAGTTAACGTCACTTCATAGCTGCCTGCTTGTGCGTAAGTATGCATAGGATCAGCATCTGTTGATGATGCTCCGTCACCAAAATCCCACGCCCAAGCAACGATATCGTCATTGCTATCTGTGCTGGTGTTAGTGAAAGTGACGTTTAAGCCTGATGTATCAAATGCAAAGCCTGCTTGTGGTGGCTGCGGGCTCACTTCACCAATGGCGCTAAACGTCAGTGACCAGCTGTTTAAAGTACCGGTATCTGCAGACAGTACATCTTTGACATTAAGTACCCAATCACCTGTCGCAACTTCACCATTAAAGTTAGCCAGCGAATAGCTTTGTACTAAGTCATCTGCACCACCGCCAGACTGGCTGTGAAGCGTTGCAGTTGTTCCTTGCGGCGACGTTAATGTAACGATTAAATCACCAATGTAAGTATGAGTAATATCAATACTTGCATCCGTTGAGAACACAGTAAGTTCATCAGCTACCGTAATTACCGAATCAATACCCGTGTCATTGTTATCTGGAATAGACACTGGTGTTTCATTTGAGAAAGTAAAGTCATTTAAGCCAACAGGGTTAACAAACAATGACGCACTGCTTTGTTTCGCTAACTCACCTGATGTAGCATCAACAACAAAACTATAACTACCCCATGCTGTTGCTTCTTGTGTTGGTACGGTAAGTGTAACTACATCACCTGGTACAGCTTCTGTTTGCGATAGTGTAGCGCCCGCTAAATCAGTTTGAAGAGCTAAGCTAACGACGCCTTCCCACTGTGCGATTGAACCAATTTCAAAGGTATAGGTTGCTGTTTCACCTGCGGTAATTTGCTGTGAGCTTGGCGAAACTGAAATTTTGAAGCTCGGTGTTGGATCAGCTTGCTCAAGCGCTTGATTTACATTTAAGCGGTTGCCAGATACTGTTTTGCCTTGCAGCGCTTCATTTTGGTCGCCGCTATTCATTAACAACTCTTTAAGTTCAAGCGCTGTTAAATCAGGGTTGATCGAAAGCACGAGTGCTGCTGCACCTGCAACATGCGGTGTTGCCATTGATGTACCAGAATAGCTAGCGTAACCATTGCCCGGTACCGTTGATAGAATTGCACTACCTGGTGCACCTAAATCAACACTTGTTAAACCCCATTGTGAAAAGCTCGACATGTTATCTCTGTTGTCAGTACTGGCAACTGATAACACGCTGTCATGCTCGTAGTTTGACGGATAGTGAGGGTTTTGATCGTTATCAACTGCATCGTTACCCGCTGCCGCTACAAATAGAATATCAGCTTGTTCACTTGCCGTAATAGCATCTGCCAGTGCTTGGCTAAAGCCACCGCCACCCCAGCTGTTATTTAAAACACGTACATTTACGCCTTGGTTTTTAAGATCAACCATGTAATCGATACATTTAATTGCATCAGAAGTTGAACCCGTACCATCTGCACTTAAGAATTTACAACCCACGATTGATACTTCGTGGTTTACACCGACAACACCCGTGCCGTTGTTACCAGACGCACCGATTGTGCCCGATACGTGAGTACCGTGGCCTTGGTCATCCATTGGGTCACCTGAGTCGGTAATTGCATTAATACCATGCACGTCATCAATATAACCATTACCATCATTATCGATACCATCCCCCGGGATTTCGCCAGGGTTGATCCATGCGTTATCAGCTAAATCTTCGTGGCTATAATCAACACCGGTATCAATTACACCAACAACAACTTCGCGGCTACCCGTTGAGATTGACCATGCTTCAACTGCATCAATGTCAGCATCGACGACACCACCAGTTTGACCTTCGTTGTGTAAACCCCACAGCGACGAAAAATCAGGATCATTAGGTACACTCGCAATCGATACACGGTAGTCAGGCTCTACATATTCAATAGCAGCATGGTTTTGTAGACGCTTGATAGCTTCTTTGCTGCTCATACCTGCAATTTTAAATTTAGCTAAACGGCCAGACAAAATAGCTGAATAGTTATCATCGACACCATCTTTGTTGATATCGCTGATGGTGGCTTTAACTAAGCTACGAGCATGGGCACGCATTGCAGCAGAGGTGCCTTTTTTATACATAACAAGTACAGAGTCTTCACTTGCACCAACGACAGTTGTTTTTGCTGGTGTGCTGATTTGTGCAGCACCTAAACATGGTAATAAGGCTAGGCTTAATACAGATAATTTAGTTTTCATATTTACTATCCATAATTTGTTGAACTGATCGAATCACTATGATCCGACCACCAAAGCTCATTACTTCTGAATGATGAATATCACGTGGCATATTTCATAAATGGCAAATTGCAGATAACAGGCAAGAAAAAAATGATGCTAAGTTTAAATCCATACTTTTTTGCTGATTGAATCAATAAAAACACGTCCAATCCACACTTTTTTGTGAAAAAAGCACCCTCAATGATCCATTAATATTTTTCCAACTTTTTTACTGCTTTTAAATCAAAACCCATACTAAAACCTAAACAAACACACATAACCAATTGAAAATAAATAATTTATAAAAACCACAAAAACTGATGATTTTATATTATTCCAAATCTGTCTAAAGTAATTTCCTTGTTATTTGTATGACCTCACAGTCGCAAATAACAACGTTGCTTCATTCACTTCTGATTGTTAGCTAACAGTTGAATATCACATAAATTAATCCGGCAAGGCATGCTGGTACATGGTTCTAAAAGCGAAAATAATAATTTTAGAGCTTTGATTAATAATAATTTAAAGGAAATAATCATGAAGTTAAGAAAGTCTCTACTCACCTGTGCAATCACTATTGCGTTAGGTTCAAGCTTCGCAGCAAGTGCAAACACAGATGATAAAGCTCAATCTAGCTCGGAGCTTGCAAGCCAAGTATCAACACTGGGTGTGTCAAACTCAATTACCCTAGATCAAGTATCGGTTACCGGTGTTGGTAACGAGGCGGTTATTGCTCAACAAGGTACAGGTCACCGTGCAGAAACTGTCAGTGTAGGTGATGGCAACATCGTTGAAGTAAGCCAAGCACAAACATCAAACTTATCTCTTATCTACAACACAGGTGACGATAATACTGTTTCGCACAGCCAAAACGGCACCATGAATGGCGCATTGTCTGAAACCGTTGGTATCGGTAATGCTATTCGCGTTGAGCAAGAAGGTACAGGATTCTTTGGTGTTAACAACGAAGCTATCAACGTCATGGTTGGTGATGAAAATACCGCAACTGTCACCCAAGGTGATGGCGGCCATTGGTTCTACAACTTTGACTTACAAGGTAACAGCAACACAATCAGCGCAGAGCAAAGCGGCTTACTAAATGAAGCAACGTTCAATGTAATTAGAGGTGATGACAACAGCATCGAAGTAATGCAAGAAGGTGTTTTCAATGCGTTTACCTCTGATGAAGTAATTGGCAACGGCAATGAAATTACTATTGACCAAACAGGTTTCTTCAACAGCGCTGAGCTTACTTCGCTGCATGGTGATTATAACGAAGTTGAGTTTGAGCAAGATGGTGACTCTAACAGCGCATTAGTTGCAGAAATCACAGGCAATGACAACGAAGTTAAGTCTGATCAAGAAGGTAACAGCAACAGCTTTGAGTCAGGCGTGATTGTTGGCGATGGCAATACATTATTGGTCAATCAAAAGCATGACAGTAATACCGCTGGCTTAGATGCTATTGGTAACGACAACGAACTCACTGCGTTCCAAAATGGTAACGGTAATGATGTGTACTTAGGTGCAATTGGCGATAGCAATGAATTTGTTGCTAACCAAATTGGTGACGCAAACAGTGCTCACGTTGCTAACTTCAATGGTAGCGACAATAACGTCGATATCGCTCAAGGCGGCAATGAAAACACGGTTCTAGTACAGTCTTCTTACCCAGACCAATCTCTATCTTCAAACGATAATGACATTGCAATTAACCAGTTAGGTGACCTAAACGAAGCTGCGTTAACGTTTGCAAGCGTACTTGATAGCAATAGCAACCAAGTCGCTTTCACACAAGTTGGTGAACTGAATGCAATCGACCTTATTATGGAAGGTAGCAACAACTCTGTAGATATTAGCCAAACAGGCTCAGAGAACTTGGTTGCAGGTATCGGTGAAGGTGCATTCTTGCTAGGTGGTGAGGGTAACTCACTGGTCGTTGTACAAGACGGCAACGCAAACCTTGTTGAAGGCTCTATGATTGGCTCTAACAGCACAGTTGTTATCACTCAATTAGGTGATGGCAATGTCGCAACTGTAACCCAAGAATAATCGCTTAAGAGGGAGCTTTGCTCCCTCATTCCACTATGAAAATAATAAACTTACTACGTATATGTTGCATCGTGCTTGCAGCTCAAAGTACGACTAGTTTTGGTGAAGATCTCGAAATCGATGGCTTAGTACTCGATAGAAGTATTAGCCGATTTGGTCATCAATTTTATTTTGAATTTGCCAACCTATGGCGCGACTTACCTTCAACAGCAGGTTTTAATATCGAAATAAAAGAAACGGTATTACCCAGAGCGGGGACTCGACTTGCCTTAAGAATGAATAACCAAATAGTGTACGTAACTTATTTAGGACGTCGCTTAGAGCCATTAGATGAGCGTGTAAAACAAGCCATGTATAGCGTGATGGATGCCATGGCACGCAGTCAAATGCAGCAATCATCACCCGATATGGCAAAAGATGGATGGTAAAATGAAATACTTAACAACACTAATAATAATCCTCTGCCCTCTTTCTAGTTGGGCAACCGAACTCGTTTATACCCCAATTAACCCAAGCTTTGGTGGCAGCCCACTGAATGGCAGCATGCTACTTAACAAAGCGCAATCGCAAAATAAACACAAAGCGCCGGTTGTCGAACAGACCTACGGGGAAAAATTTCAAGATTCGTTAGAGCGTACCTACTTAAATAGAATGGTACGAGAAATCACAGATATGGCATTTGGTGACGAAATCGACGACAGCATCTTTAATGGTGACTCGACCTTTATGACGGGTGATTATGAAATTCAAATTATCACCAGTACCAGTGACACAATCACCGTTAGAATTACCAACACCGCTGATGGCACAGTGACAGTAATTGAAGTACCGAGGTTTGGATAATGAAGACACTCACATTAGCAGCAATGGTATTACTTCTGTCGGGTTGTTCATCAATGAGCAATTTAATTCCACCAAGTAAGCAACTGGCAGACTCTCTTGAGCCAACCGAAACATTCCAGGCTTTACAAGCCCTTCCTCAACCAATGGGAAGCATTCCTGTGTCAGTGTACTCATTTCGTGACCAAACTGGGCAATACAAACCACAGGCAAATGTTAGCTCATTTTCTACCGCAGTGACCCAAGGCGCCAACTCTATTTTAGTGCAAGCATTACATGAATCTGATTGGTTTATTCCGGTAGAACGCGAAGGTCTACAAAATATCTTAACTGAGCGTAAAATTATTCGCGCTGCGCAAGCCGAAAACGATAAGCTACCTGAATTACCACCGCTCACGACAGCAAAAATAATCTTAGAAGGCGGTATTATTAGTTACGACACAAATATCAAAACCGGCGGGATTGGTATGGAATACTTCGGGATTGGCGCATCAGAGTTATATCGTGAAGATGCAATCTCAATTTATTTACGCGCTGTCGATGTTCGCACAGGGCAAGTTTTGTTATCCGTTGCGACAAGCAAAAAAGTACTCAGCCAAGAAATGCGCGCAGGCTTCTTTCGCTATGTGAGCTACAAGCGTCTTGCAGAAGCAGAAGCCGGATTCACAGACAATGAACCTATGAGTATTTGCGTTACGCAAGCAATTGAAAAAGCGCTTAGCGACCTTGTATTAAAAGGTATTAACAAAGGCATTTGGTCTGCAAAAGCAGTCTAATTTAATGAGTTAATTAATGTGGCGCTGAACATCACAGCGCCCAATTTGAACTTTCTGCTTAATTATCCATCGAAATAAATACTTATAGCATTCAGTTAATTAAGTTTTATTTATGAAATGGATTACTTTCTCCAAATGCGCTTATTCTCTTGTTGTTTCAGCCGCAATAATTACCCTGGTTATCACCATTGATAATTTTGACAGTTCAAAAAGCCTGCCAATTGGTTTTGTTTTATGGGGTATTTCGCCCTATTTATTAATGGCGTGGATGGTTGAACACAGTAAAACAAGAGTGACACAAATTGCCACGTTTATTGTCACTATTATGTGTGTCTTATTTGGTACTGTGGCCATAGGTTCAATCTATTTTTCTCATGATGCACAATCAGCACTGGTGTTTCTTTTTGCTCCATTATGGCAATGGCTGGGATTATTAATACTGTGTATTCCACTGTACTTTATGAATAAGGTCACATCTAAATCGAACCGAGGCTCGAATAATGGAAGCTAAACGGAAACACGATTTTGAAGGCTACTTGCTCGAAGCCGGTTTTTTAAGCATCGAGCAAGTGGCTGAAATAGTAGCAGAAATAGAGCAACTACCTTCTCATCACCCAAAACATGGTTTGCGCCATGCAGATAAAAAGTTAGCAACAGTAGCAAAGCTAATAAGAATGCCCGACTTACAACAAAAAGCCGCGCAATTTTTATCGCCCAATGCGCAGGTTGTGAGGGTCATTTTATTCGACAAAAACCCCGATAAAAATTGGCTTGTTCCTTGGCACCAAGACCGAACTATCGCAGTTAATCAGCAACACAATTTAACTGGCTGGCAATTTTGGTCTATTAAAGATGGGCAGCATCATGTACAGCCGCCTCAAGAGTTACTTGAGAATATGGTCACCCTACGTATTCACCTTGACAATACTACGGCTGAAAATGGCTGCTTAAAAGTAATCCCTAACAGCTATCGAAATGGGATTTTATCTAAAGCAGAGATAGACGAATATGTTGCTAATAGAAAAGCCATTGAGTGTATTGCACAGGCAGGAGATTTATTAGTAATGAAGCCCCTACTTCTGCACAGCTCAAGTAAAGCGTTAAAGCCAACACACCGTCGAGTGATACATATCGAATATTCTGATCAAACACTACCACTGGGATTAAACTGGCTGTAATTTGTCACTGTGTATTTTGTAAAGACAAACTCACTGCCATGTAATTTTGTGCCCAATTAGCCAGCTCCACGCGGTTACGCGATGCCGTTTTCTTGAATGCACTGTACAAATGGGTTTTAACGGTATGGTCGCTGATATTTAAACGCTCTGCGATATCTCGATTACTCGCACCTTGGGCAAGTAAGTGAATCACTGATTTTTCTCGTTTAGTCAGTAAGCTGAGGTCAATATCAGTATTTACCGAATCGTTGCTGGCATTGAATTGGCTGCGAGACATTGCTGACAGCATATGATTAAACGTAGTAGAAATACTTTTACGGCTAAAAAACAGCTCGCCATTGATCACTCTGACCAGCCCTGCAAAAATATCTTCAGGTGATTGATCTGCAAAAAACACCCCTTTAATGCCATTTAAAAGTAAGTTTTTTTCGCAAATTGCATTAGCGTCCGCATTAAAAATAACCACTAAATGTTGCTTAGCAAGTTGCACTAACTCAGCAGGTAATAAGTCTTTCCAATGTGCATCAGTGCTATCAATTAAATAAAGGTTAAACTCATCGCGCATAGACTCATGAGGCAAGCTTGCATCGACTTTCACACGCATAAAAAACGCATCGAGTATTTTAATTAAATATTGATAATTTTGACTGCGGTTTTGTAACCTTGGCTGTGTTTTTAGAAATACAGAAGTTGGTTGAATCATCTCATTTCTTCCTTGAAACATTTTATTCACAATACCCAATTTGGATACATGATTCAACCATTTATAAGCCTTTATTTTGGCAATTTACAACATCACAACCCCATTTAGATGGCTAGAAGCTTGAGTTAACATAATGTAAACAAGCTATACCCGCATCTCCTCTTTTACAGCGAGTCATTGAGTAGTTTGTAAAAACGTGAAGTTACACCGTTTGTCCAACCAAACCCTTGTTGTACTGTGTATTCGCCACCACCGGCACGACTGACTAATTCGCACACATTGTACTTTTCAAGGAGGCACTTATCCTCTGCAAAACGCATTTCGATCATACTCAGCCAGTTTTTCATGATCGCTTGTGCCTCGCTGACAAAGCCATACTCTGTTAAACCTTTTACAGCAAACCATTGCAGCGGCGCCCAACCGTTAGGACTATCCCATTGTTGTGGTGTACTACACAATGTTGTCACTAAACCACCGGGCTTTAAAAACTCACTCATCAGTTTTTGCTTCACTTGTTGAGCTTGTTGTACAGATGCAGCGCCTACAAACAAAGGAACAGCCATTGCCATCGAATCAACACTACTTTGCTGATTAAGTCGAATGTTGTAATCACGATAAACACCCGCCTCAGAATTCCAACAATAGGTATTAATTGCATCTAAGCGCAGTGTAGCCAGCTCAGCAATTGATTGACTCTTTTGTTCTTCACCAAGTAACCGATAAAAACGAGATAATGTATGCTCTAAGTTATACAGTAAGCTATTCAAATCAACCGGTATGATATTGGTTGTTTCAATGCTTTTTAGATCATCATGATCGCAAAGCCAACGGCTACTAAAGTCCCAGCCAGACTCGCATGCCGCACGAATATGTTGAAAATAACTTTGTTGCTGCTCAGTTGTTAGCCCTTCAGCGTCATGTAAATCTTCTTTTAATGACTCTGGACGAGGTGTTGCTGCACTATCCCAATAGCGGTTTAAAATAGCCTTATTAGGCATTTTTACAACACGCCTAATAGCAGGCGTTTCACTGCTAAGATCATTACAGCCTTGCATCCAAAATTGATACTCAGCTTCAAGTGCTTTGACGGCGTTTGCCAGCCAAGTTAAATCTGCTTCATGTTTATATTTAGCGTCCCATAGCATCGCTATCATTAACGCCAAAACAGGTGGTTGCGAGCGAGAGCTATAATAAACACGGTTACCATTTGGAATACAGCCATTACGTTCTTGTAGGTCTATAAAGTTATTAACCATGGCTTCAATGGTGGCTAGGTCGCCACAATCTTCTAGACCCAAGGCTGTAAAATAACTATCCCAATAATAAATTTCTTGAAAACGACCACCCGGTACAATGTAGTCAAACTGCAAGGGCATTAGTGAGCTTGCTAAATCTGTATCAGCATTGCGATGCAAATGCGGCCATAAATCAAGAATATACTGTTTAACCGAAGTGGTATCTAATTTCGCTGTCGGAATAGACTGATCAGCAAACACAAAGTTCGACATAACAAATTCACGCGACGCATCACCTTTTAAAGGGCCTACAAGCTGATATAACTCACAGGCACTTTGCCAAGATAAGTTTGGCACTGCATCGGCAAACATTTTTGAATCAGCAAACACCTCTGCTAGCTGTACGTCTTTAAATAATTGGCTATTAACGAAGTTCATGACAATCCCTTATTCTGCGCTTGAAGCCGCTTGATACTGTGGTTTTAGGGTAATTTTCTTAAAGATTGAAACGGTGATTAATAGCAAGGCTATTGGCACTAATGTGAGATAAAACGCATGCTGACCGCTAAATTTATCGAATACAAAGCCCGTAATAATTGAACCTGTTGTTCCACCTAGTGCAGAGAAAACCACAATTAAACCTGTCATAGCAGCGTGCTTGTGCTTCGCTAATGAACTCAGCATCACAGAGTTAAGTAACGGGTAAATCGGTGCCATAAAAAAACCAATCAACGGCAGCATGTATGCTGCAAAAGGCACATCAAACACACTTTTCACTTGGCTACCATCAACATCGTGAGTCAAAGGCAGCACCAATAATACGAGCACCCCCATAGCGACCAAGCAGCCCATTAATAAACTAAACCAACTAATAAACCTAAGTACTTGCCCTGCTACCAAACGACCAAGCGCTAACGCAGCTGCAAACAAACTAGCCAGTTGGATACTGACATCAACAGGCAATTTTAAAACTTGGTTATTAAAGGTCGGCAGCCAAGTGCCCACGCCTTGCTCAATTAGTACATACATAAATGCACTAACAACAAAAATAAGCACAAGGGGTTGGTAAGTCAGCTTTAACATGTCAATAAAATCATGAAGCTGCGATTGCTGATTAGTTTTTAATTCTGGCGATTTTATTGGTGCCGCAAGCACAGAAACAAACGCCACCGCAACAATCGCTGCAAGCAAGTAATAAACATTCAACCAGTGGCTACTTTGCGGGTCATCAGCGTCTATAAATAACGCAAAAATCCAATAACCCGACAGCACACCTAGCATAAACACCCCTTCAATGGTGTTTAATAACGCTGAATGTTTATTTGCATTATCAGTCACTTGACCAATAACAGAGTAAACAGAGATTTTCATTACTGCAAAGCTACAACCAATTGCGGCAAAGAGCGCTTTTAATACCCAAAAGTCGGCAATGCTCGGAACAACCAAGCACATCACTGCAACCAGTAATAAAGCGCCAAGCATGGCAATTTTATAGCCTATACGAGGGATAAATGACGCCACTAAAAATGACACAATGGCAATACTAAGATCCTTAAATCCTTCAAGAACAGACGCCTGAGTTTTGCTTACATCTAAGCTATTGATTGCTTGTAAAATAACAGTGCCCACACTATTAAGCATAATAGCAAAGACAAAATAGCTGCATGCCAGCGCGATAGTTATTCTTATAGGATTCATTCACTTCAACCTACGATTATTTTTATTCAGTCTAGTTTAGCGCAAAACAAAATGCAAACGTTTGCATTTAAAATTACACATATTGCTAACATTTAATAGGCTTAGCGCTGGCTCGACTGCCTATTTACTAGTTCTATTTCAACAACTTGAGATTCTACCGACTGCCCTGCTAACTGGGCTAACAACTTTTCAACAAGAATAACTGAAGCGCGTTGAGTATTTTGTTTAATACTCGACAAAGAAGGATGACTGATATCTGCCATGGCAATATCATCAAAGCCCACGAGGGCAACGTCGTTTGGAATACTAATGTAACGCTCTTTCAGGGCTTTCATCGCACCAAAAGCCACCATGTCACTACATGCCATAATGCCATCAAAGCACAGCCCTTTTTCTACCAACAATTGGTTAATTCCTTTATAAGCAGCACTACTAGTAATATCGATAGAAACCACGTGAGGAGTGGCTGTGGCTTCATTAATAGCATCTAAATAACCACGGTGGCGTTCACTAATTTCAGCGTGCCCAGGGTCACCTAAAAACAAAATATTTTTAGCGCCATTTGCCAATAAGTGCTCAGTTGCAAGCCGACCACCTAAGTAATTATCACTGCCTACAATGGGGTAATTGCTAGGTGTTTTTGGATCGCCCCACACAACTAGAGGAACACCAGCACTCGCTGCAGCTTCAATATTTGATTGGCTTTTACCTTGGCCGACCACAATAATGCCATCGGCGCGGCGGCTATTAATAAAGTAATTTGCCCAATCATCGCTGGCCATAAACGAATTAGAAAGTAATAACTCTAAGCCAAATTTATTTAGCGCTAAATTTATTTCACCAACAATTTTAAGTAAGAAAGGGTCGTTAATAGACTGTTCTGTATCACCATCGAGGTTAATAATAACCGCAACAACATTGGTTTTTTGGGTGCGAAGGCGGCTAGCAGCCGTGTTTAAACTAAAGTTATGTTTTTTTGCTAACTGTTGAAGCTTGTCGCGAGTTTCCTGTTTTATCAATGGGTTATCATTGAGCGCACGGGAAACTGTCGACGTAGAAACACCGGCTAATTTCGCAAGATCAGCTAACTTTAATTTTCTATCGTTCATGATACTGAAACACTGCTTTCCTTTAAAACATATGCTGGCAATATACCACCATTTCGACCAAATCGGCGCGCCAAAGAGCATAATATTTTTTCAGTAAGCAAAACTGGCTAGCTCATCCTGTGGGTAAAAAAAGGACAAAAATTGAAAAAACAAATTGCAAACGTTTGCATAAATCTTTATGGTTTATAAAAGCAAGGTGTTAACAATTGCAAAATATTCGCTAATACATTGCTTTCAACAACATAAAAAATGGGAACACACAATGACAACTACATACACACGCAGTGCGCTAGCTTCTGCAATTTTGCTAGCTTTAAGTGGCCAAACAGTTATGGCCGAAGAGCAAACTGATCAACCAGCTAAAGAAAAAGTTGAACGTATTATTGTATCGGGTACACCAGCGGGTATTGGCGTACGTAAAATTGATGCAGGTTATGCCGTAACCAATATCGATGCAGAGCAAATCATTAAATTATCGCCAAAAAGTACCGCTGATTTATTCAAAGCCGTACCGGGTGTGTGGGTAGAAAGCTCGGGTGGTGAGTCTGGCGCGAACGTATTTGTACGTGGTTTCCCTGGTGGTGGTGATGCACCATTCTTAACATTAAGCCTTGAAGGTTCGCCAATTTACCCTGCGCCTACTTTGTCATTTTTAGAAAACTCGTCGTTATTCCGTTTAGATGAAACAATCGAAACGATGGAAGCACTGCGCGGCGGTCCAAACCCTGTTGTATCAAATGGCCAACCAGGTTTAACAACTAACTTCCGCCTTAAACGTGGTAGTGAAGATACCGAAGGTGTATTCAAATACACAACTTCAGATTACGACTTACAACGCATTGACGCTATGGTAAGTGGTGAGATTTCGGATGATTTATATTTCATGGTGGGTGGTTATGTTAAAAGCTCTCCAGGTATTCGTGATGCTGGATTCACATCAGAAAAAGGCAGCCAGTTCACAATTAATATCACTAAAGAATTAGAAAACGGCACCATTAACTTATACACACGTCAAACAGACGACCATGGTGCATGGTACTTACCAACACCACTAAATGTTGACGGTGTTGATGCAAGCTACACGCAACTAGGTACTTTAAATCGCCAAGCGACTATTTACACTGGTGCAAATAATGACGAGCAGCAAATCGACCTAGGTGAAGGCCGTGGTTGGAAAGGTCATGTTTCTGGCGGTAGCATCAAACTTGAATTCGATAACGGTTGGAGCTTCACAGATCGCTTCAACATCACCAAAGGTGATGCAAACACGTATGGCTTAGTACCTGCGGGCTCTGCAACAACCGTTGGTGCAGTGGCTGATAACGGTGAAACAGCAACAGGTGCAGTAACTGGCACAGAATACGATGCAGACACAGCGGTTCAACAACTTGGTCGTTGGGTGGTATTAAAAGAAATTAGCGCATTCACTAATGATTTAGCATTCGCTAAAAAGCTTGATAACTTATCACTGGCCTTTGGTTATTACACAGCCAGCACATCAGCAAATGACTGGTGGAGCTTAGGTAACACAGCGTATCACGTGCTTGAAGCAGGCGGCGAAATGCTAGACGGCATCGAGTGTAATGCAAGTGTTGATGGTTGTGACTTCAACTACGATATCAACTCTACAGGCGATGCACGCACCAATGCCTTTTACACAACAGCCCAATATAAATTCAACGATGACTTTACACTTGATGCAGGTGTTCGTTTTGAAAACCACGAAGTGGAATACTCGGTTGATGAAGGTCTTGATGGCGTAATCGACAAGTCTGTTCAATATGACGAAAGCAAAACATCGTGGACAACGGGTATCAACTACTCAATTAACGATGACATGGGTGTGTTTGCCCGCGTAAACCGTGGTTACAAAATGCCTTACTTTGACGACTTCCGCGATAACTTTAGCGCATACGAAGGTGGCGAAAAGCTAATTAAAGAAGTAACACAAGCCGAGTTTGGTTATAAGCTATTAACTGATAGCACCGATTTCTATGCAACATTCTTCACTAACGAAGTAAAAGGTGACACTTTTGTTCGTCGCCCAGGTGTACCTGCTGAAATCTTAACCAACGAAGCATACGGTATTGAGCTTGATTATAACTACAACCACGAATCTGGTTTCTCAGTTAACTTAAACTCAACGCTTCAAGAAACAGAAATCACAGAAAGCCCAAGCAACGAAGGTAACGAAAGCCAACGTCAGCCAAAATGGCAAGTACGCGTAACACCAAGCTATGACTTTGAAGTAAGCGATATGTATGCAACCTTATACGGCACAATCTCAGCGGTTGATGATCGTTGGGGCGACAACGAAAACACTGTTGTGTTAGAAGGTTACGAAAAAGTAGACATTGGTTTAATTGTTGAGCCTATGGAAGGTATTAAAGTGCAATTAGCGGTTGATAACTTAACTGACGAGCAAGGTATCACTGAAGGTGACCCTCGTAATGCTGATGCACCGAATGGTCGTTACATTATGCCTCGTACTACACGCTTAAGCATTAGCTACGAGTTTTAAGCGATTCTCCCAAACCCCTTGATTGAAAGAATCAATACCCAAGCCACAGTGTTTTATAACCTGTGGCTTTTTTGTTTTTCAATTAAGCAATGTAAGTGCTCTGCTAAAGACTTATGTGATTCAAGAATTAAATGCACACCTTCTTGCTGGCAAGGCGTAGCGATTGTTGTGATATCCAAGAACAAAGTTTGCTGTTCTTGGCACAATTCAGAAAAAGCCGCGACTAGTTCATCAGACTTAGCAGCCGCGCCTGCATATATAGATTGATACGCGCCAACTTCATACACCGCCGGCGGACTTAGTATCATTATTTTGGGTAATTCGCGGTGCAGATAATAGTTTTTTATATCTAAAATGAGTGTTTCGAGGGCATTGGCAATATCAGCAACCGACAGTGCAAAACGGCGCTTTAGATCATTCGTGCCGAGCTGAATAACAATCACATCTAAGTGATAAGCCGCTAAGTAAGGCTCTAAGTATTTAATACCCAGTTTATCGCCACTAAAAGGCGGGTCGTTCACCAGTGTACGGTTAGGTTGGCCGGCTTCAATAACTTGGTAACCGGCACCTAATTTAATACCCAGTAAACTAGGCCAGCGCTCATCGGCAGCAAAGCGCTTACCATCGACGGGGGAAATACCATAGGTGTTTGAATCACCGAAACATAAGATATTCATTAGAATGGATTCAGTGTGTAACCTTGCTGCTGCAACTGTGCATGCGCCGTCATTGCCGATAACGCCATTTGCACACCAGGAATAAGCTGCTGCTGTTTTACCTTCATGTGCGTTGCAGACTGCCCACACACATACACAACGGTGTTATGTGCCAACAATTGTGAGATCAATTGCTGATTTTTATTGTCGCTGTCAAAGCGCTGTTTATAAAAACTGTTTTCCAGTACATCAACACTTGCGCCACCATGCACAACTAAAGCAAGTTGAATGTTCTCAGGCTTCACACCATGGGCTATATGCATATTAATGAACCGTGCTAATGAGTTCATTTTGTTATTCTGCGCCCCTTTTTCTGCCGCATCAGCTACATCAAATGCCACTTTGAAAACCGTTTGATCAGAGATTGGTGCATGGTTTGGCACATCATAATAAAAACCAAAACCTTTGATAGCAGGCTCAGCTTGTTCTGCATGACTAAACGAAGATAATAAGGCTAAAGATAAACCTAACAGTGTTGATTTCATATAAGTTCCTGTTGATTCTTTACTCTAGCCTACCTTGTTTAAGCGCGTTTAACTAGCATCAATATGTTGGTGCCCTTTAAAGGTCATGCCTAAGTAATTAAAGGTGTTTTTAAACATCTCGATAAACGCGTTAGGTGCGTGAGTAGATCCTGCATTTGAGAGCAATGAAAACTGCTTTTCACGCAGTGTTCTCAGTTTTGGCCTGAGAGTTTCATCATCCATGTAATCAGTGATCCGATCTAAAAATGCTTTAAACTGCGGTGTGGTGTTATACCAATACACAGGTGATGCCAGTACCCAGTGTTGATAATTCAACAGCGCTTCAAATACCGCATAAAAGTCATCATTTTTATATTGCTTATCGTAGCAATAAGGCGAGATAACATAATCATCTAGACATACCACATCACCGCCATACTGCGCTTTATAATCATTAACTTGTAAACTCGTATTACCCTTTTTTCGCGCACTTGAATAAATAATTACCGTATTTGTTATTGGTTTTTGTTGCATGACTATCACTCCTTTTTTATGATGTGCGCGACGTAAAACCTCAAGCTAACTTTAGGTCAAGACCTTGGAGCAAATTATGTCAGAAAACAAACTTATTGATGCAAACCTAGCGATTGGCTTTGTGGCAAAACGCAGTGGCGTAAAAGTTTCGACCTTACATTTTTATGAGTCTAAAGGGCTTATTCGCAGCTGGCGTAATAACGGTAACCAGCGCCGCTATAAACCCGATGTATTACGCCGAATTGCCGTTATAAAAGCTGCTCAAACCATGGGCATAACTCTTGAAGACATTAAACAAACGTTAAGCACCCTACCCGAGCAACGCACACCCACTAAACAAGATTGGGCAGCTCTTTCAAAAGTCTGGCAAACGCAATTAGATGAACGAATTCAATACATGCAACGATTGCGCGAGCGCGTTAACGGTTGCATTGGCTGCGGCTGTTTATCAATGGCCAAATGCCCTATCTACAACAAAGATGATTATTTAGGTGAAGAGCACAGCGGCGCTGTGCTGTTAGAAAGAGATTAAAGGTTAGCTTTGCTCAGCTCACACATACCGTAAATAGCAAACGTATGCTCAGGCGCCTCTTCTATCTGAATATCAACTGTTTGTGGTCTTTTTGAGAGCTCGCAAACAAGTTCACCAAGCAACCCTTTAAGGGTATTACTATTTTCATGAATTGAAATACTTGTATACCAAAGCACAATACCTTCAGGAGTGCCATTTTCAAGGTAGATATGTTGAATAAGTGAGTCATTATCAAACATATTTGCCGGCTTGGCCGTTCTTATTAGCTTTTCATCAAAACGAAAGCGGCCATTCTCATCTGTTATCGTCTTATCAATATATTCCTTACCATAAGTAAGCGAACGGGTTACTTTTTGCTTTGCCACCGGCTTACCATTATCTAGTAAAACCCCTTGAACGGGAGCAGATAACAAAAAATCACTTTTATTGAACAAACCAAACATGCCTGCGAATACCTCAGTTGAAGTAAAAAGAAAAATAGCGATAAATGCTAACCTAACAAAGTTCACTACCACACGGCTTCTCTATTTACTTGGCAATCTACTGGATCTAAATAAGGTTTTAGCTCCTCAGGGAATCCGTGCTTTTCTGTTATATCTTTATCAATTTTGAAGTAATGCTCTATCGATTGATATAAGTGAGTACCAAGCGGGATGGATGTATCCATAAAGGTCATGGCTGTGGCGTATGCCAGTGAATCCCATTCACGGTTTGAACCACCCACATAAAAAGTGGGCTTAGTGAAGCGATAATGTTTAGGGTATTTTAACGGCACCATGAGTGATACAAATACACGTGAACCACCACGGGCTGAGCCGACATTACGCCCATTTGCGCCATAGCAAACAATGTCTTCGTAAGGTAAATAAAACGGTTTTCTAAATAAAGTATGCGGTGTTTTTACAAGGCCGGTATGGCGATTAAAGTAAAAATTATCTCGGTGCGCTAATATAGCGCGGTGTTTTAAAGTGAAATAACCCAAACCAAAGAGCGTCACATAGATTGAGGCCATTATCCAGAAGTATTCAAACCCATTCGCAATTAACGCATATACATGAAATAAGAAAACCATAAAAGCGAGTGTTTCAAAGAAAAAGCCAAGTGCTGTAAATAAGTTAGACCACCCTCCAAACCATGAAATAGCCAACTGCTTACCATCATTCTCTACCCAATGCCCCTCAAGTGTTGAGCCACGATTAGGGGATTCAAGCTCTGCTGCATATTGATCAGTAAAACGCTTACTTTTAAAGGTACGAGTTTTGAAACTACAGCCATTAAGTGCTTCTGCTTTTTTTAATCGCGTTTCATAACTGTCTTGATGTAAATAGTCTCTTGGCAGTTGCTCATTATAGGTTTGTCTATCCTTACGGTATTTACTTTCGTTTCTAGTACGCTTTCTTATTTCAGCCGCTTTTTCAGGGTTATCCCTCCGAAACTCCTCTCTCCGAACCACCGCATCTTCATCTAAGGCGAGCTGTTTAATGGTTTTATCTTTTGCTCTTGTTGGGTCTCTGCCAGGGTTTTCGGCGCACCACTGGTTAATTGCGTTAATACGATTTTCTCTTTTAATTTTTTCTCTTTCTTCACGAGTTAAACCGTCGTTTTGTTCAGCAATATAGCGCTCAAGCTCCTCATCACTAATAAGGTTATCAATTAAATCATCCAGATTGCTTGATTTTACTGAGCTTTTATCATCACTAGTCATAGCTCTCTACATTCCTTGTTTTTAACCATTCCATTTTAAACTTTTTAAACCTCAAACACCCACTGCTATTTGTCTTAACAATGTTTTTGTTAATCGCTTCCAATAAGGCGTTGTATCAGGCTGATTTAAGCTTTCGTCAATTGGCCATTTTTCCCATGGCTTGGTGATTTCTTCGTTTGCCCAGCGTTTAGGGTTGGTTATTGCGCCATCAAAGTTAAAGCGATAAATATCGTTATCAAGTTGTTCTTCTATTTGCTGCATTTGTTTGTAACTCATTAAACGCCAATACTTTTCTGGGCGGTTGTTCTGTTTATCAAAATCGCGGGTTACTGGGTCTAAATGACGAAACGGCTCTATTTCGGGTGAGTCCACTAATGGTTTGCTTAAATCCATAAAACGCACCACGCGCTCCCATGTATAGCGGCAATAGTTTGGGTTTTGTGGGTTGTCTTTAACGCGAATTTCACTGAATGCACCTGCATGGTTGCTGTAATCTTTATGAGCCACATACATCGCATGAGTAACACCATGTCCTTGTGAATGGTTGGCTTTAGCATAAAACGCTTCTATCTCTGAAAACGGAAAGGTCGCATGGCCATGCTCATTCTTTTGCGCATTATCAACCGACCAGGTAAAACTCACCGTTTGATTTAAGCGATCAAAATACACCTCACGCCGAGGTAAAATGTAACGCGCTAAAATAGGTCTAAAGTTTAAGAAGAAAAGATTAAAACCGATTGCAGGTAACATAAACCAAAATGGGAAGTCTTCTGGTTTTGATGTAAATTGAGTATAACACCACCCTAAAAAAATAATTGAGACAATACCACCCGTTGCTCCCAAGATAATAGACCCCAATGTAATCCCAAGCGTCCAATCCCCAGCATTATGAAAACCCAAGTAGCGGCTTTTGTTATCTAAGCTTTGAGGTTGGACATTTTTGCCATTTTCTTTTCTATTAAAAATTAACAAGTCTACTATAGAAAATCCCATTATGTCTTTATATTCAAAAAGGTGTGATTCTATATAGTGTTTAAAGTTCTGCGAGTTTTCTATCACTCTTGCATTTAATTTTGCAAATTTATATGAAATTGACATGAATATCCTTAAAGATGAAGTACTGTATTTTGCCAATCTGTGGCATTTTCAGGGTTGGCTTTTTCTTCATCAATGGTTTTATATGAAATAAGTTTTTGTGGGTAAGAAACGCCTTCAATATCAACTCGCGCTTTAGCACTGACGTTAAATACATAGTTATCATCAAACATACCAAACGCCTCCGCTTTGATTATTTGCCCATTGTCATTACGTTGAAATTGCAGCGGCTGCAATAAGGCTATTTCTTTAATCCCCCATTTAGTCTGAGATAAAATAGGCTGGCCATTTTTGGGCACGTTGATAGGTTTAATATCAACATTCAGTGATTGCGCCCCTCTGGCAAAACGTTTTAAACCCACATTTAGGTACACATCGCTATTGTGGTTGTTATAAAGCGGTAAATTTACCTCAATTACATAATAAGTGCCTTGGAGATGCTTAATCGCAACTTGTGGGCTAAACAGCACCGAGGTAATAAACCGCATATATAGTTTTGGGTCTGCAAATAATTCATATTTATTATTCGCTGGCACAGTGGCTTTTAATGACTGTTCGTCTAGCTGTATTCGCTGTGATGAATCTTTAGAAAATGGCCCATAATTAGCCCAAGTTTCTGCATCTGTTAGGGTTAAATAGCTCACAATTAATCCGCTTACTATACTGCCAATCAAAAACGCCCAACCAAATGGCCCCATAGATACAAAAACAGCACCATGAAGCGCACTAGCAATGCCTAAGCCGCCGCCGATTAAACTCGCAAGCGCCGCGCCATGTTGCCCTTTTTTATTTAAATCGTATGCATCCCATATTAATAAACCAGAAGTAACCCCACCTACAAAGCCAGCTGCGGACCTTAGCTTAGTGAATAGCACAGTGCCTTTAGTGTAACCACCTTTATTCTCAAGCTTTTTTGCAGCCTCTGTATACATCGCATTTGACATAGCTGTACGACTATCAAAGTAAGCCTCGTATACTTGGGCAGATGAAATAATAACCGAAGAAATGGACGCTATATTTTTTGCTAGTTCATAAAAGAAACCTTTGCCTTCAAAGTTCTTTTTATATTCTTTATAGGTATTTATTGTTGTAAGTGAATCAAGCAAAAAGAAGGTGCCTGGATTTGATTTTATCCACGTATCCATAAGGCGTGCTGTTTTAGGTAAACGTATTGCCGTACTTTGAATAGGGTTTAAGCTGTTGTAGTTTGCAGCAAGCAAGTTATTTGACACTTTATCAGTCGGGATACTCATCACTTTAAACGTGAGTGACGACAAATCTTTTGCGAAGTTTTTGGTGTCTAGTCCTTTTTGAATAAATGCCGCCGCATGTTTTGATGCCTGTACACCGATGGTTTTACCCGTTTTGCGGTCAGTGATTTTAACAGTGCCATGAGCACCTTTGCCTCCGGTGACCTCACGAGGAACACTACCCGCTATTATTTTGATGTCTTTTGAGTCAGGTTGATTGCCTTTCTCAACTGCTGAAATCACTCTATCAAGTGCTTTATTCGCTCTGCGTAATTTTGGATTTTGGAATAATGCAGCTTCAACTATATCAACGCCAATAATCGTATGCCCTTTTGGTACGCCATTAAAATCATGTATTTTAATGTTTCCGTAAGGTTCAATACCTGACGCTTTTAAACTTGCGCCAACAACGGTTATTTGTAATGTAGAAATATCGGGGTTGTTGACTGGGTCAAACGCTCGCTTCCAATACTTTATAAGCTCTGTTAATACTTTATCTGATGTTTTTAGTGCAATCGCTATTAAGGTTTCAGTATTGCCTAAATTGTGCCCCGCATGACTTATCTTATCGAAATAAGCTTGCCATTTATCGGGGTCAAATGTACCTGGCTCTTGTGATTTATCATCAACAACGCTCGCATATTGCGCGTTATTAAAGTCTTTGCCATAGGCATTTTCTTTAGCACTTAGTTGCTTTCTTACAAAGCTTTCTGCGCTATTGCATAGGTTTTTAGCCAGTGCTTTCCCTTCGTTTTCTGCTTCGGCTAAACGACGTTTTAGTTCGGCTTTTTTTGCAGCATCCGTAATGGGTTTAATAAAAATAGGCAATTCAGCGGTACGTTCAATGGTTGCATTCAAATACTGGTATAGCGTACTTATAGCGGCCCCGTAAGCATTTTCATTTAAGCATGTTAAATCTCTCGTTACTGCGCTCCAACTCGGTAAGGGTGATATATTTTGGTTGCTACATATTGTTTGAAGCGATTCGCTTTCCGACTTATCCTGAAAGAAATCTGTAAGCTGCTCTCGACGGTCTAAATAGGTTTCTAACGCACTAATTGCAGCGTCTGAAATAAGCCACTTTTCTATCTCTTTTTCGTCAAGGTGCTTTGCTACATCACGCAGTGATCCAGCTTCTAGACTCCTATCTTCATGAACCTCCACATTCCCTGCTGCTGGGCCTGCAAACTTTGATATTTTTTTATGTAGTTTTTCATTTAAATACAACTGATAAGCAAGAATCGCCGAGTCATAAAAAGGTTTTGACTTTAATTTGTTATAATCAAATTGCATGGCTATTTTGGCCATTTCCATTTGCAAAAACAAACGATGGGCAATCCCAAGCTTGTCATGTAGATACACATTTCCATCAGCGTCAAGAATTGAAGGTGTTCCTTGTGTAAAGTCAAGCAAAGTACACCTTTGAGACCTAAACGCATCAGCTTTCGCACGATCCGGACATTTTTTTAACTGCGGTTTAATTGATAATCGTTTATCACTTTCAAACATGCCGCCTAAAGTGCAAATATAATCCCAAGACCATTGAATTCTTGAAAAGGCTATTTCTACTTTTGTTTTATTAAGAGAACTGCCATTGTATAAATTTTTAGCTGCCGTTGGGATTATAATGTTCTTAACATGAGCTCCTGAATAACCCCGAATATCTAAACTATGCTCTTTCGTTAAGTCAATTTCACTGTAGCCATTAAAGCCAAGTGCCGCATATTCTCGCCACAAAAAACCATCAACAAATAGGTATATATAACCACATGCTGTATTTTCGACAAAATTTTCAGGCTGCTCAATATAGCTAGGCTCTGCCGCTGTACTTTTATTTAAAGAGGGATCAATAAATACACGTGGCGTTATCACTAAACTTTGTGGAATTTGGTCAGATGTTTTGGGATTACTCTTGGTTTGAACTTCAGCTTCACCAAATGGCACTAGCAAATTTCCACCGCATAAGGCTGGCACATGTAAATCGAGTGAACAAGGAGTATCAGCATCTGGAACATTAACAGCATAATTACGAATTGAAGACATACTTACTCCTCACCAAATACTTTATTTTTCTGAAAACCACCTTGTGAAAGGTTAAATGTACCTTGACCTAGAAATAACTCCTTCGATGCAGCTTTGGTGTCATAAACTGCTTCTACTGGGTCTTCACTTTGTGTATCTAAATCCCTAACTTGCACTCTTAGTCCCCTTGGTGCGGGGCCGCCAGACTGCATAAGAGGCATGGGTGGGGTATTTTTATTATTTGATATCATCGGGTCGCCTTGGCGAGCCGCTGGCTTGCCTTCAATCATTACGTTAAATGACCCCATGATAAATTCGGCTTTACCGTCGTTCGTTCCGCTAACAATTCCTTTTTTATTACCGGGTTTATCGCCTTTACTTTTTGAAAAGTTACTTTTAATTGTGGCAGCGCCTTTGCCATTGACTTTAACTGAGCCTGCAACCGCAGTTACATCAGAAGATTTAGCATTATTTACGTAGGGAATAGGCACAACACTCGGGCCAATTGTGGTTAAGCACACATCGATTGTTGTTAGCTTACCACCGCTATCTTGATGCACAGCGGTACGGCCATTAATAAGCACATTTTGCCCAGAGACTGTTGCGGTTTGCGGTGCCTCTGATTCTGTATCTTTAACTAATTGCTGCTCTGTACCTGCTTGCCAACCTAAATGATTCGACACTAAATCTAAAAAGGCACGAGGGTTATCGATTGGTTTGTTAACGTCCATATTGGTCTGGGGTTCGTTCCACGGCAGAATTGGCTGGTTTTTCTCGTTATCCCATTGTGGTGGCGGAATAATGTAATCTGGAATAAATCGATTAACCAATTCACCAAGTGTATGCTCTCGGTACTTAGGTCTGGCAATTTCATCTAAAAAAGCAGATTCGCCTTCAGAGCGGTCCGAAAAAATGGCAATACCATTGGCTTTGCCAAGTGCACCATTGCTGCGTGCACTATTGGTTAGACCAAGTAATGTCGGGTTATTATGGCGCCATGTAACACTGCCGCCGCTTCGTACGTCAGCAGTGAGTGCGTCTATGTCGTATTGTACGCTGCCTGATTCTTTGCCAGCCATGGCATTTATATATGACATTCGCTTTCACTCCTTGAAATCTTAAATAGCTGTTCATTTGGCTGATTGAACACCACAAATACGTGCTCAATGTCAGCCATCAGCGGGTTATGCAAATAGCTTCCAGCTAATGCAAATGCCGCAGATTGGTTTGCCACGCCTTGATAACCTATTACGGTATTTAGTTCGGCAAACTCTATTAATTCGTCATCATTTTTATAGTGCTTTTGGGTATAACTAAACCACTGTTTTTGCCATTCATACGACTGCATGCCAGCAAAAATAAAGGAGTCACTAACCTGTATGTTTGCGCTTTGAAGCTGAGTAGGCATTGACTCATCAAAAGTCGTGGCTTTAAAACAACCTTGTCTGTGTACCAATAACGCATAGCCACCTTCGCCATTAATTACGCCGCTAGGGCCATTTACAACTTGTACTGTGTGTTGTTTAGCTTGCTCAGACACGTATTCAAAACCATTACACGAATCAACGGCAACTACGAGGGTATCGAGGTCGGTTGCTTCGAGCTGCCAATCACTTACCTGCTCAAAGGCTGGTGTTTGCTCAGGCATTGCGTCAGTCAATAATTCACTTAATGTGTCATCATCAATCAGCGGCTCGCCATTACTGCCGTGCGGTAATATAAACTGAACTTTCTTGACCCTAAATGAACAACAAAGTTTTTTTAACTCAATATTTTCAATAATATGAGACAAAATTAGTAAGCAACGAGTTTGCCTATCAAACCCAGCAAGCTCAGTCAGTTCTACAAATACATAAGGGGCATCTAAACTAATATCGCGACGGATCAGCGCTTTGCTTGGCTTTGAATACAACATTTGGTTTGCCACTGAAGTATAAAAGCTTTCGGTATAGCACCCAGCGGCATTAACATGATAAAGAGTATCAAACTGCATCTTTACCTCCTTGCTCAGCAACAATTATATTGCTGCTACTTGCCACGTTGTCGCTGTTGATATGCCCGCGCCATAACAGCGAAAAGCACTGTGCGTCCGAATCAATCACTAAGGTATCGCAGTGCATGTCGATATCATGCCTCGTTAACGTATTAACCACTTGTACTAGTGGCTTAAGCACAGGAAGCTCTACAGTTTGTTGCTGCCCATATTCTTGTAATGGATATAATCCGCTTAACGAAAACGCCCAGCCTTTTGTAAACAATTGCTTTGTTTGTTGATCTGTCGGGGCTGTATTGTAAAAGTTGCTAGCCAATGACGTTTTGAACGGGTACTTACCAGCCATAAGTGCTTGTTCGTCAATCTCTGGCATTAACTCTATACGCGGTGACCAATGACTCGGAATTGCCGAAAAGCCAGCAACGCTTACTTGATGGCTTGGTTTTCTTAATACCTCGTTGGCATACTCTATCGCAGGTAAAGGCTGCCCTACTGCGTGCTTGTTTTTCAGTTTAAAGCCAACACCTATAGGATTTTCGAGGCTGTAATCGCTTTGTTCATGATGTGCTTTGCCCCCAAACGCACGGCTATAGCAAACAGCTGTTGGCGTAATTGGGGTAGGATCCGTAGCCACAGGGCCAAGCAATGAACGGCGCCATTTACGTTCGCCAGTAAGGCGTAATCGCTTTTTAATTATCGGTGTGTCGTTTGCAGTTAAACCTAGCTCAACCTCAATAACACGCGCAGTTTTGCCCTTTGGCGGGTACGCAGTAAAGTTGCCATACACTTCGAAACCTTGCTTAAATGCCACTTGTTCATTCACTGCCACCAGCGGCTCGCTAGTCGGATCACCGCTATATTCGTCTGCCATGACGATTTCAATACACGGTTCCATTAAGCTGGTATTGCCTTTTTCATCAAACTCAAAGCTTTGTTTTACCAAAACAACATGAGACGCAGTGCCATCTGCTTGCCAACCTTCGAACACGCTTGCTTGCCAAGGAGTAAAGTTATGCAGCATGTTGTGCTCCTGCTGTTAACTTTTGCCACTGAACTGCTGTTTGCTGAGTATGATAAAGGCCACAGGCCAGTGTTAATTCAAACTGAGGGGCAAATACTCGCTGTACAATCTCGCCGGCAAATTCTGCTAAGCCTTGCTCTGGCTGCGCTTTTGTAAAACTCACGCCTTTTAGAACACACTCTCCTTTGCTTAAAGCCAGTGCCTGCCTAACATGCTCTGCATCATGCAAGTTTATACCGGCTTGCACATGATGCTGATTTTGCGAGCTTACAAGCGTTAATGCTTCAGCCTTTGCAAGTGGTCTATCTGTTAACGTTAGCCAAGCTTGATAAGCCGCTTGCTGCGTATGCGCAACACCCATAAGCTCTATCACCAATACCAGTGCTGGTTTATACACAAAGTGGCTTAATACGGTTTGGCAAAATTCAGGGTGAGCTTTACAAAATAAAGCGCAAGGCTCATGCCAGCGACTATCGTTAACCAGCCCCGCTAACTGTAATAACTGCGCTTTATGTGCTGGCTCACTGGTACTAGAGAACACTTTAAACAACTTATCACTAAGGCTGTTATCGCCTTGGCAATAGCAATTGACTAAAGCGGCATATACCAAAGTAAAATCAGTATGAGCGAGTGCTTGTTGTAACTCAGCATCATTTAAAGGCTGCGAAAACAAAATAGTTTTAAGCTGCTGCGGTAATGACTCTTTACCCTCTAGCACTGTGGCTCTGAGTGCTTTTTGTTCTGGGATAGTCCAATACTTAAGTTGCTGCGATAACAAAGTATAAACAGGCAGAGCTTGCTGCTTTTTAAGCGCTAAAAAATAGTCTCTGTTGTCTTGCTCTGGTGCAGCCATTAAACGCGTTGCACAAAGCGCAAAAATGGCGTGCTGGTCGCTCGCTAACGCGATCTCACAAAAACCATCACAGCTAAGTTCAGCAAGGTCATTAAAGCTGTTCCCATTGAAGTAGTCGCACGGTGACTGCTGCTTAAGCGATGCCAGCACATAAAGATGATTAAGCACTTGATGCTCTAACACTTTTTGCCTTGCAAGACTATACGCCCCTGACGCAAGTAGCTTTTCACGGTGCGCCATTAAGGTAGTAACACGCTGTTGATGCTGTTTTAACTTAGAAACCGCTGCAAACATATTAATTAAGCCTAATCGGCCAACCTGCCAAGGTAAGGTCTTGTTGGCTATTTGCAGTAATATCTTCGCCTTCAAGCACGATAGTGCCATCGGCAAATACTTCGATGCTGCCCTTTGCGGTTTGCAAGCTAACGCTTTGCTCTGCGGCAATAATAATATGCCCTGCTTCGTTGCTAATGTGAGCCGCCGGAGATTGTTCAGGTGCGGCTAAAAGTGCCGTTACAATCACACCTTGCTCACTGTGTAGCACCACAACTTGGCTACCTATTTTGCAACACGATACGTGGGCAGCTTGTAAAGCAACATCGTAACGAATGTGATTAATAACCACGCTCAAAGCTTTACCCTGAGGTGACACTTCACTGACCTCTGCGAGGCTTTGTTGCTGATCAAATAACTGAGTTACTGTGGCTGTCATTTTCAGTCCTTGAAATTAGTTATTACTTATTGCATTGCCTTTAATAGCAATGTTTCTAGCCGATAGAGTGATATTGGTGGCATCGATAGTTAAATTACCCGCGGCATCAATCTCTACACTTGCACCACCTTGGCTGAGCTGGATCGAACCTCGACCTTCGCCTTTAATGGTAATATTTGCCCCGCTTGAGAGGTTCAAATCACCATTTGGCGCTTGAAATTCAAGGTTGCCATCGACCGAGTAGACACTAAAATCTTGCTCACTTTGCAAGTTAAGCTCTTGCGCTGCTTTAAGTTCGCTACTGCCATCAGTCGCTTCGATACGGGTATCGGCATCAGACTTTAATGTTAAGTCAGCCGCAGCCGTTACCTTAATATCACCCTCGCGTGTTTGAACTTGTAGGGTGTTTTCAACACGATTAGTAAAATCGTTGGCAGCGGTAAAAATGGCGTCATTCTCAGCAACAAATTGTAGGTTCTCTTTGGCTGAAATTTTGACGTCACCTTCCACTGATTTGAGTGTTGCTTGATGGGCATTCTCGGTGGCATCTAACAACAATTGGTTTTTATTTTCTTTATTTGCAAGGCTAATTTTTTCTTCACCGCTTTTGTCATCCATGATCAAGCTATGCCCAGCACGGGTGACAAGCTTATTCTCTGTCGGATTTTGGCTGGTAACCGGGTTCGGGCAGCTCTGATTATAAAGCGCTCCTAAAATAATCGGCCTATCTAAGTCGCCATTTTCACCGGTTACTAACACTTCGGTGCCCGTCGTTAACGGAAAATGCATACCATGACCACTGCCACCATACTGCTGTAGTAAGCGCGTTGGGCGGCTTTCTTGGCCTTCACCGTCTTGGTTAAACGGTAAGCGCACTAAGTAGTTGCCATCGTCGTCAACCTCTTGCTCAATGGTGGCATTAAATGTTGCAAAGACACGACGAGCAGGAGACAGCTCTGCTCTAAACTCAACGGATGCAGGCAATAAATAAGCTTGGTTTTTATAGGTTAACCCTTTAACTTGCGAGCCATACTCTACTGCTGCAGATTGACTGCCTTTGTGATCAACACGCGTAATTAAATACAGCCCTTTATGATCAGGGTGATCATACACTGTCAACAACATACCGGGTCTTAAGGCACGGCAATCAGTATCAATAATTAATTGTTCACGCTGACAATCAAAGGCTTGTTGACGTACTTTAGCCAGCGAATTACCTATATTGGCATTAGGAAAGTTATCTGCATAATGACTATCATCACCAAACCCTGGGTAACTGGTATTATTTGCGGTCGACACATTTAAGTTACCTTGGGCTTTGTAGTTGTAATCATTGAGCGACACACTTTGTGGATGCAGCTGTGCTTTACGGCTTATTGCAAAAATGGTTTCGCTATTTCGAACTTGCCCTGATGGCGGCACATAGCTCAGGCTTACATCATCACATAAAGACGAAAAGTCTTTACTGCTATTACATACTTTGAAGGTGCAATCACCCCCTGTTTGTTCTACAAAACCATACACAAAGCCATACTTACGCATCAAACGTGTAACAAACTCATAGTCTGTTTCGTTGTATTGAACCGTCATTTCAAGGGTTGGACCCGACGCTTGAATACTAAACTTTTGCATTGGAAAACCAGCTTTAGTAAATACGCTTTTTACTATGGCAGCTGGATCCATCATGGTGAAAACACGGTTAGAGTGTTGGTGCTTCAACAAGGTTAAATAAGAACTCATGGTCAGCGTATAGTGATAACCCTGATGGTTTTGCCCATGTGCAGTAAAAGCACTGATGATCCCAGAAATCGTGCGGTCGCTCATTGACCACACTAAATTGAGCTTGGCATCTTTACCTAACAGCATCTCGGCACTGAGGTGCTCTTGACTTAACACTTGAATAGAAAAAGCAAAGTCTTCACATAGGCTGTCATTGCTTGATTCAAAATCGGTCACCGAAACCATGCCATCCGGTAACCCTTGCACGCTGACACTAAAATGACTGGTGTTGGCTTTTAGTTCATTTAGGCTATCCATGAATCCCATTGTTCAAATCCTTTATGCTTGGTCCGCAAAGGTTGCGGTAATTTCATCATTCTCATCAACAGCTAGAGTGAGAATATCTGGCATGTCATCCTCTGCCATAAACTCTAAAATTGATTTCGCAATGCCTGGCAATATTTGCTGCTCTATCACTGCATTTACCATGCGCGCACCACTGTCTGATAACTGGCACTGTTCGGTCAGTTTGTTAAGTACGGTTTCATCAACACGTAGCTGCATTTTGTGATTATTCGCTAAACGCTTGGCAATACCGTCTAGTTTCAAACTGACAATAGATTGCAGTGCCTCTTTATCGAGCGCTAAATAAGGAATAACTTGCATACGCGCTAAAAGTGCCGGGGCAAAAAATTGCAGTAACTGCGGCTTAATTAGCTCTGTTAGTGCTGTAATTGAAGGAACTTGCCATGGGCTGCCGTCTTCATTTAAAGGGGCTTGTTCATTATTCAATGCTGCATTGATTTGGTCTTGATTTTCAATGTCGGCATGTTCATCGTCAGTCGGTTCAGTTAAATCAATGACATTAGGTGGCGTGCAAGCATCAATAAGCTCTGCAGATCCTAAGTTTGAGGTCATGATGATCACGGTATTTTTAAAATCGATTTCGCGACCTTCGCCATCGCGCATACTGCCGCGCTCAAAAACTTGATAGAACATGTTTAGTACATCTTTATGCGCTTTTTCTACTTCATCGAGTAAAATCACCGAGTACGGACGCTGCCTAACAGCCTCTGTTAATACCCCGCCTTCGCCGTAGCCAACGTATCCCGGTGGCGAACCCTTAAGCTGCGATACTGTATGCGCTTCTTGATACTCGCTCATGTTTATGGTGGTTAAAAACTTTTCACCACCAAATAATTGCTTAGCTAAACATCGTGCTGTTTCGGTTTTACCCACCCCAGAAGGGCCAGCTAATAAAAACACGCCAAGCGGCCCATACTCATTGCTTATACCTGCCTTACTTACGCGCAACGTTTGGGCAATTTTCGCAATGCCTGACTGCTGACCGATCACTTCTTGGCTTATGGCTTTTTCAAGGGTAATCAAATTGGTTATTTGGTCTTTCACCATCGCGCCAACAGGTACGCCTGTCCATTGCGAAATAATTTGCGCAACGGCATCAGCATCGACTTCACTGTAAAGGCCATTATCTTGGGTGTTCTGCTCTTTTAGCGTTTGTCGTAAGTTAAGTAACACAGAGCTATCTAATTCATTTTGCGAATTAGCTTGCTTAAACTCATTGATTTGACCTAATGTCGAAATTTGTGACTCACGCGCGCTCGTCAATGTTGCTAAGTTGCTCTGCGCTGCATTTAGTTCTTGTTGTAAGTGCAGCAATTTGTCCATATCAACCGCCAAACCTTGCTCGCTTTCTGCTGCAATGCTTTGGATACGTGTTTCAAGGTAATTAATGTGCTCACGCTCAGCTTCAATGGCTGCAGGATCGGTCGCAAACGACATTCGAACTCTTGCCGCGACGGTATCTAGCACATCAATGGCTTTATCTGGTAGTTGACGACCCGTGATATAACGTGACGACAAGACCACTGCAGCTTCTATAGCATCATCAGTTATTTGAATGTTGTGATGTTGTTGATACTTATCTTTCAAACCCGCTAACATTAGCTGAGCTGCTTGCTCCGTTGGCTCATCTACTTTAATAAGTTGAAAACGGCGCTCAAGTGCAGCATCTCGCTCAAAGTATTTTTTGTATTCACTCCACGTGGTTGCAGCGACTGTGCGTAACTCACCTCGGGCAAGCGCAGGCTTTAGCAAGTTAGCCGCATCACTCATACCAGCATCGCCACCAGCACCAATTAATGTGTGGGCTTCATCAATAAACATGATGATAGGGGTGGTTGAGTTTTTTACTTCATCGATCACTGTTTTTAAACGGCGTTCAAATTCACCTTTAACCCCTGCACCGGCTTGCAATAGGCCCATATCTAACACCAGTAATCGTACACCTTTAAGATCATCAGGAACCTGACCATCAACAATACGCTGAGCAAATCCTTCAACTACCGCTGTTTTACCGACCCCTGGCTCACCCACTAAAATTGGGTTGTTCTTACGACGACGACAAAGCACATCAACCATCATGCGAATTTCGTCATTGCGACCAAGCACTGGGTCAATTTTGCCTTGTTTCGCTTTCTCGGTAAGGTCTTCACAATACTCATCAAGGGCACCACCTTGACCACTTTGCTGCTCAGTAGCAGTATGCTGAGCACTTTGTTTTGCCTGTGGATTTAATCGCTCACTTGAGTTTTGGCAAAGCTTATCGAGGTTTTCAGCCATAAAACGGGCGTCAATTTTTTCAAGTAACGCAGGCAATTGCAGCACAGGGCTGTATGGCAATAACTCAGTTAAGGCATCAATCAACGCGACGCCGGTGATCCAGTCACTTTTGTGCTGTACATTTGCACTTAACCAAGCTCGCTCAAGCCACTCATAAAGTCGACGAGAAAAAACAGGCTTACTCTGGTTACCCGCAGGTTGGCGGTTTAAAAAGTCGAGCAGCTCATGCCACACTGCGTCTTGATTAATATTAAAAAAGTGAAAAATATGCTCTAAATCGCCGTTACTACCTTCTTCCATCAACTTAATTAATAAATGTTCAGGTAACACTTCATAATGACTACGACTGCTTGCAAACCCTGCCGCTGACTCAAGTGCTGTTGCAGTATGGCCATTTAGTTTGTCGATAAGCTGCTTTATGCCTTTTGCATCCATGTTGTTTTCCTTAAATCCTGATTACTTTTAATGTTGATATTGTTGATGTGTGTAACTGTGCACGCTGATATTTGCTTCAGCGCAGCCTAAATAAGAGTTGTGACCGAGTAGCATATCGTTTTGCCCTAAGGCTTGCTCTGTTACTGCTTGATTAGCCACCTTAATTTGACAAATCCATTGCACATTACTAGGTAAATGAGTGCTTAACATGGCAGCCATTTTCTTGCCTTGTGAGTGCTGAGGATTAAGCGCTATCGCGGTATCAGAATCCACAGGACCAATCACTATGGTCAGTACGCTACCACTGACTAATACGCGCTCGCCAAGAACCGCTGACTCGCCTAACACCATCTGTTGATCTTGACCAAATGAACTTGGCGAGTCTATTTGTTGCCAATTTGCACGGGTGTCATCCACAGTCAGTTGCTCAACCTCTAGTGAGTGGCGAAGTAATTGCGCTAAACCCGCGACGCTGGTTTGTTTTAAACTGGCGATACCGCACTGAACTTTTTGCTCAGTTTTGGTTGATAAGATGGCTTCGATTAAATGATCGAATTGCTCTGCACCACGGCCTTCAACATTGATGTGCGACTTTTTCCATGCTTGAAACAATTGGCAATAAAGCACATGATTAAACATGTCTAAAAACTGCCTTACTCGGCCCCCACTGTCTTGATCACTTGCCGCCTGCTCGAGTAAATAATGTGGCATAGGTGCATCTACACCATACAAGCCTAAAAATGATGTCGATAAGCTTAATCGGCCACGACCAAGGTTATCTAATTCGCAGCTACGTACATCCGTGGCAGGAAAGCCAAGTTCTTTATAAGGCTTAAAGATAACTCGCTCGCTAATCCCTTTTTCAAGTTCTAAAGGTGTTGCCCAATGTTTTTCAATTAGGCTCATCGCCTTAAACAAATTAAACTGCCAAGGAGCTGCAATCAGCTTTTCTATTGGTTCAGGTAACTTTGCCCAAACAGGGTGATTTATTGACTCGTGCATATTCATAACTGATAACTCTTGCCCGGTTCAATTTCCCAGCAGTGGGTTTTATAACTTGGAATCGCATTGACTCGGGTTTGCACGCTCTCGTTAATTGGCGCATACATTAGAAAGAACTGATGCAGCATATTGCAAAAGTGATATAAGTCGGCATCACAAACAAATTTGCTTTCATCAATATCAATCAGTACATCAACACCTTTAATAAAAATGCCACGCTTAATTTGACTAATCGGTGTTGCGGTAATTTTTTGAATGCTATCAATACGTAATCGGTTTTCAGCTTTTTGTGACCAATCAAATAATACCAGTAAGCGTTTTAATTCGGTGACTTGTGTAATCTGTGAAAACTTCACATTTAATAGGCTTATCAACTGCCAATGCTTTGGTTGTTCAGGGCATGGCAAATAGTTAGTCGGGCGAATTACATTTTCTACATTGGCAATGCTTGGCATATCTGGGCCGCCAATGTTTAAATCGCCCTCTTGGAGTAACTGCCTTGGCCAACCAGCATTAAAAACGGTTAAATCAACCGATAAGGTTTCTTTTTCTTCTTCAAGGTTAAATGGCAGCTGTAAATAATGGCACGGCGCAGCCCCGCCCACATCTTTCGTTAAAACGGTAAACAGTTTCTTTTCGTCTTCAAATACGCTTTGATATCTGGGGGTGTAATCATACGATTTGCCACTTAACGAGTTGCGTCCTTTAACCTCATTAACGGTGTAACTGAAGATATGATCTGTTCTGTTTTGATCAGCGGTGATCATGTAATCAGTGCGGTTTGACTCTATACGTATTGGCTCTGCAGGTTGTGCAAACAAATTAATAGCTGGCACGCAATTGAGTAAAATATTATCGCGGCTTAATTGATGACCCGGTGGTAATTTACTACTGCCTCTAAACACTAGCTCAAATCGATCGATATGCTCAGGTAAGGTCAGATCTTTTAAACCATCAAAGCGCATAAAGTAAAAACGGTCTTTCGCGTTAAAGTAGTCTAACAGCAGCGCATAGCCCGGATGGCTTTGTTCTGCATGCGGTAATAAAGCGCCATCTATATCTAAATAAGTAGCACTACAACCTTTTACTTTTAACTTTTTATTATGTTCAAAATGCGAGGGGCCAAAATCAAGCTCTGTAAACTGCTCTGCTGTTTTTAAAAGCTTAAACAATGAACTACATAAAGGCGTATCACCACGTAAGTAAAACTGTAAATTTGCAAGGTCATAGTTTTTGCGCTCACCTTGGCAAACAAAGCGTAGGCCAATACGTAGCTCAGATCCTAAATGTGACTCTTGATAACGCACATGCTCAACATCAAGAGGACTAACTTGTAGGTCGTGCGTTGTTGTAAAGGTGATATGTTTTTTATCAACCACTGACTTATCAGCGCTTAGCGTCAGCCCTTTTTCAATAAGATGTGATTTTTGCATTGCCAGCTTAGGGCTAAACTTTACAACCGTGCTTGATGGGTAATAGCTCAATAATATAGGGCATAGCTGACGCAGCACTTGCTCTGAGACCTCAGGAACAGACTCATCTAAACGCTTTTGCGTGTGCGCAGTTAAATAGGCAACACCTTCTAGTAGTCGTTCAATATGGGGGTCACGATCTTTTAGCGCATCGATATTTAACATGCCTGCGTGCTCAGGGTAATGCTGAGCAAACTGTTTGCCGGCTTGGGTTAATAAGCGCATTTGTGCATCAAAATACTGTTGCATTGAACTATCCTTTTACGCTGAATTAATCAAACTGCTTGGCATGCTCTGCCACATCGGCTTTACCACCCGACTCAAATCGGGTGTTAAGTTTGATACATTGTCCTGAGGTTAAAAATGCTTGTATATCAAGCCTAATCACGCAATTTTCTTCACGAATTTCCATTGGAATGACATTGGCATAGCGAACTCGTGGCTCGTATTTTTCTATCAATTTTTTAACTTCAAACGCCAAGGTGTGCTGTGAATACGGAAGGCCCTCGTAGATATCTTCGACATCAGGCAACCCATAATCGGCCAAATGTTTTAACACGCCACGACGCGCATTAAGTAATTCATTTAGATGTTTGCAAACACTGTTTTGCTCATCAGTTTGAAAACCTTGATGACCATTTCGTGTGACTGGTTGAGTTAAAAAATCGAATAACGCCATAAACTTACCTCTAAGAAAAGGATATGCTTTCGCATATCCTTTAATTTTGCTGACTTATCGACCTTCAGTCCAAGAGTCAGAGAACTCGATGTTGCCATCAAGGTAAGTCCACGTAATGCGCTTATAACGTAGGCTAACTGTTTCAAGGTGCGGGTAACGCTCCTTGTCTAAGTCTTTTACGTTATGCATTGTTGGTAGAATTGAGGTGATTTTTACATCTTCCAACTTGTGGCAGAAATATTCACGCTCGGTCCCTGTGTCATCAATACGGTACCATTTAAGCTCAAGTTGCTTAAGTGTTTGACCGTTTGAGCACGCTTTGTACAGGTATGGTGTTGCTGCATCAACCGCTTTTGTAATAACAAAAGGTTCGTGCTTACGAGTACCTGTTAATTCGCCTGTGTCGTTATCTGTAGGAATGCGAAGTTCATGATCAAAGTGTAGGATCTCAATTGAACCTTCACGCTCTGCAACAGTTACAGAACCTTTGATGTCATTACCTTGGTCATCCTTTAACCACATATACGCTGGAATTGCCATTTCATTATTCTCCTTTTAGAATGAATTGTTTCCTGTTTAATGGCATAGGCATAAACAACCTTGTTTATGCCCCCCAAAAAGCCCGATGCTTCATGCCACTGGGGAACATGTCCCAAGTTGGCTGCAACCAACTTGGGGCCATTCTTTTACACCAACCAGCTACTCACCAAATTGACGTCTTTACACAGCCTGCTTAAATCCGTTTCATCGGCGGCTTGGCAGTTCATTTTTCGCCAGGCATTTGCCCAACAAGCGCAAGGCGAACATCAATACCTTCAACTTGGAAGTGCGGCACAATGTAAGTGCTCACGCGGTAATAACCTGGGTTACCTGGGATCTCAGATACCGTTACTTTTGCGTCTTTGAGCGGGTGTGTTGCAATTAACGACTCATCTGGGTTATTCATCTTCGTTACCAACGCACCTAGCCAATCGTTTAGCTGCTGCTCTAGCTCATGACGAGGTTTGCTCGAACCAATATTTTCACGCTGCAATACTTTTAAGTAGTGAGCAATACGCGATACTAAGAAGATATAAGGTAAACGCGAGTTAATACGGGCGTTTGCAGTTGCTTCGGCTGTTTCAAGTACTTGCGGTTTCTGGGCACTATTTGCCGAGAAGAAACACGCAAAGTCAGAGTTTTTGTAATAGCTAAGAGGAATAAAGCCTTGGTTAGCAAACTCAAGCTCTTTGGTCTCTGAGATAAGCACTTCTGTAGGGATTTTAGTTTCAGAGCCCTTACCAGCTTCAAATGAATGCAAAGGTAGATTTTCAACTTTACCACCTGATTGCGGGCCGCGAATATTCACCGACCAGCCATTATCATGGAAACTACGAATAATGTTGGCAGCAAATGCAAATGTTGCATTACCCCATAAATAGCGCTCGTGGTGCTGACTGTTCACATCTTCTTGGTAGTTAAAGTTACGAATTGGGTTTGTTTCACCATACGGTAAACGTAGTAAGAAACGCGGGAAAGCAAGACCAATATAACGAGAGTCTTCTGACTCGCGGAAGTTTTTCCAACGTAAGAATTCAGCACGCTCCATATAAGAGCCAATATCTTGAATTTTAGATACTTCGTCTAATGACTCTTTTAAGAAGAACTTAGGACCTACGCTGCCCATAAATGGGCAATGCGCCGCTGCCGAAACGCGTGAGATTTCTTGTAGTAGTGAAACGTCTGGCGCTGAGCAATCAAACTCAAAGTTAGACACCATAGTCGATACAGGTTCGCCACCAGGGGTATCATAATCTGATGTGTAAACATGCTTATATAACGCTGATTGTGTTGTATCTGGCGCTTCTTCAAAATCATCACGCAATGTTTCTTTATCAACATCGAGCATTTCAATTTTGATATTCGCGTTATTTGGCGTGCGGTTAATTAAATAACGCAGTGAACGCCACGCTGATTCTACTTTCTGAAAATCAGGGTGATGTAAAATTTGATCCAACTGCTGCGAAATAATGGTGTCTACTTTTGCAATATAATCATCAAGCAACAGCTTATCGATGCGAGTTACCGCTTCGCCACTGGTACCCGCCATATCTAAAAAAACATTAATAGCGGCAGTAAGGCGCTCATTCGCACGTGTTTCTGCTAGATTACCTGCATCTCTAAATGTATCTAACTTGATTTCATCGCCTACAGGGGCAATATCAACCATGTTACATAAGTTTTCATAAGTTGATAATGGCGCTTGCTCTACCGAGTGAGCAGCTACATTTAATTGTTCTTGCATTGACATAGCGGCGTCCTTATTCCGTCACAGGTTGTTTTTCGTCTTCAGAAGCAAGCGGCGCTATTTCATCTAGCTTCGCTTTTAGCTCATCAAGTTCTGGTTGGTTTTGTAAAACACGTTCCAACTCTTTTCTAAGTGATGAGTTATCAAGAAGGTTTGACTTCAAGTCACGTAACAAATTACGCATTGCCATCATTTTGTTTAATTCAGGCACCTGTGCAGCAACCTGCTCTGGATCGAACGATTTAAATGAATCAAACTGCAAATTAACATTGATATCACCGTCGCCTTTAATCTTATTTGCCACCTGAAAGTTCGCTTTTGGCGCGATATCTTTCAGTACTTGCTCAATGTTATTTTTATTGATCGTCACGCGTTCGCGCTCAGCAAGTTCTTGGCTATTCTGACCATTAGAATAGTCACCAATAACCAGCATTTTTAAAGGCAATTCGCTTTTTTGTGATGCCCCATCAGTATCAAGCTCTAACGATATGTTGATCCGAGCTCGTGGGATCTCTTTTTGAAATGTATCTGTCATGTTTCTTCCTTTGCAGTTTGTTTGTCTAACGACTAAATTCCAATTAGGCGTGTTACACCCACGCTATTGCTTGAGCCGGGTTTGTAACCATCATTCGCTGACTAATTTGCTTAGCAGCTAAACTCATGTCATCACTCTCTGTCTGAGACAAATTGGCATAACATTGCTTGGCGAAACGCCATACTTCCATGCAAAACTGTTGTTGCCACTTCGCTAATTGATAAGTTTCAATTTGCTCGAGTAATTCGGTTAAAATTGCCAATGCGTGCTCATAATGCTCTGCTTTAAGTAACAACTTAGCTTTCAGCAATTGACTTTGAGCTTGGTCGAATCCAGTTGGCGTACTTAATTGTGCAACCAAGCTAAGGGCTGCACTTAACTGCCCTTTTGCAACTTGCTCGCTTAAGGCTTTGTAATGCTCGTCAAATGGATTTGCTTGCACTTGAGTTGTTTCATTTTGCGAAGCATGTGAATTGGCAATGTCTAATAACGCTTCTTTGTTCTGTGGGCTGCATAACCCCGAACCATCGTCATATTTTAAATTGGTTAATAACGGAAATTGACTGACTAAAGAGACTAGCTGTTGCTCTAACCACTGTACTAATTTTGCTTTATTTAGCTGTTTCAGCGCTGACAAAGTAAGCATTTGCAGATTCAAATTAAACTGCATTGCACCTTCCATAAACAAACCCTCAGCAAGTAACAATGCTTGCTCTGCTTGTTCAGTTGCCAGTGCGTTTTCAATGGGGGCGAAGGCAGCCGCACGCGGTGCTGGCAGTCTTGTTTTGCCATTTTCATTGGCAGGTAACGCTAATCCAGACCAACGTGCTGCACGCGAGAGCTTTAACACCCGTTCAATGTTGTTTTGTTCTTTATCAAAATTAAGCAGCTCACGAATTGCTGCTAAGTAAGCACTATCGCTGGCAATGTCAGCCACTTTAGGTGCAGTGGTCACTGGTTTTGCCTGAACAACTTGTTGCGCTACGGGCTCAGTCGTTGGCTCGCTGACCACTGTTGTCTGGTGTGTTTCAGGCTCTGCTTTAACTTCTGGTTCTGGCTTAGCGACAGGATTACGAATTACTTGCTCTTTTACCCACTCATTTAGAGTTGATAAAGGCCCTGATTCAGCATCAAGTACAGGCACTGAAACCTGATTATATTCAGCTAACACAGTCTCTAATTCAGCCCATTGCTCAGGGCTCGATGATTGAGCTTGGGCGATTCCTTTTAAGCGTTCTTGTTGTTGTAAAAACCACGTGTTAACCGCACAACGCATACGTGCTTTTAAAGGATGAACCTGTTCACTAAACTGGCTTAATAGTTGATTAAACAGTTTTAAAGAATGAGTTAAACCCACCACGCCAAACTCACTGGTCGCCGCGAGGCACAAGTAGCTCACTAAACGTAAATCTTTACTTTGGTTTTGCAAAAGGTCAGTGGCTTGAATAAACATGACTTTAAAATCAACTTCGCCCACACCTGACGATGAAGCTTTTAGTGCTTTAAAGGTTTCTTCGTATTTTAGATCTTCACCACACGCAAGCCCTGAAAGTGGCTTACTAAGCTCTTCTAGCCACAGCTCCCAGCTGTTATGGGTATGAGGGTTAACTATACTCATGCTTTGCACCACCTTCTGAGCGCATCGTAAACACTCACATTGTCCATATCAGCAAAATTAATGCTGTATTCGCTCGGCACTTTGTCTAGTGACAGATTTACTAAATCAATAATGTCTTTTGACTTATCCTCAGCAAGCCACACTGAACCAAAATAAGATGCCGGTACAGGGCGACAAAACACCGTTAGGCTCGGTTGCGAACTTTCATTTCCTAGCTGGTAAAAGAACCAAGGTTGCCAATTATGATCGGCAACGATCGAAGCAATTAAATGTAGCCAAAAACCTGCAACCAGGGCACTTTCGTGACTAAAGTGTGGCATAGGTAGTCGAATACCAAATTGTGTACGTAGGCAACCTCTATTCGCAATCGACTTTAATACCGCTGAAAGCTCTTCAATTAAAACCGCTCTGTGATGAATGTCGTTGATCCCTAAATGCTGCCAAACCACACTCATCGGAATACTGCGCAATTTATCAAGCTCTTGATTCAGATTTGGCTGCTGCTTTAATGCATCGGCCACTTTACTATACGATTTAGCTTGCTCAGCCATCGCATCAATTGAATGTGCTTCAACGATGCGCTGATTAACCCCTATTAGGTGCTCAATGACATGACTTGCATATAAAAATAGAAAAGCAGGGTGACGTTTGTAAGTCTCAAGTCCGCTATGAATAAACGAACTAAACGGGTAAAAACGACCACTGCTATCAGTGCTAGGCTGTAAAACACCTAACAAACTACTGTCGTCACTGTTACCAGATACAAAAAATAACGAAGAAACACCATTTAATGCAGTTGTTTTACCGCCAATAACACCTCGGTTTATATGCGCGAAACCTTCTTGCAACCAATGGTCTAGTGCTACTGATTCCCTAGAAGATATATTTAACTTTACAAAGTCAGGCCTAACAGGTGTTTTACCCATGTACCCGTAGGTAAACTGCTTAACCAGCGTTGGCGACTTTTTCTTGGTGAACAAATTAAACATACTTGCCCCTATTGAACCGAGGCTCTACTTGCTTGCGCAAGTTGTGGCTTAGGTGCAAACAACGAATTAGGCAATGCAAAAGAGGTCAACATGTACTTTGAAAAAATACCGCTATTGCGACCAGACTTTAATGAGAACTGGACTGTTAAACTTTGCTCTGATTTATCAACTAATTCCCAAGTAGCAAGAAACTCTGTACCCTTAATCCATTTCACATTTGCTTCGTTAAGTACTTTTAATAAAGCCCATGGACCATCTTGCTCAATAGTGACTCTTCGTCCGGCGTTATCTAAACCATACAAAATAGCTTTTTCTGCTGCGCCTCTTCCTGGCCATGAGAAATTACGCCACTCTTCCGGTTCATTTCTATAGCGATAACCTTGCTCAGAGAAACCTAAATACGTTTCGCGAATGCCTTTTTGTGGTACAGGCATCATTTGGAAGTTAAAACCAGCCGCGTCTGAGCCGTTCAAGAATAAAGAGCGTGTTACTTTATTTGCTTTTGTTAAACCGTCTAATAGCTCTTGATTAAAACCAATCCCCACACCGTTCCATTGCTTTTCTTCCCATACACCTCGGCGTACTTTCATAAATGGTTTAAGTTGGCTATTAATAAAGTTCCAAAGCACCCCAGTTTCACTATTTAAGAACTCAGAAACATCGGCAATAGCAGCATCAGGGCCAGTCAAATTGAATGGGTACTTGCCAGCAATGCTGTTGCTATACATGGTATAAACTTGGTTTTCCCACTCTTCATTTAACTGGCTACGTGCTTTTGCCATGATACTTGCAATACCTGACTGCAATGGGGCTTTAAATAGCACGTCAAGCGTGTCTTTTGTTTCTGGGTCTAGCGCTCGAGTTTGGCTTTCTATAATGATCCAAGACGATTGCAATGCATTATCTTGGCTATTTCCAGACAATAAGTCTTGTACAAACACCATTGCTTGAGCATCATCTTCATTGCTAGCAGCCATCGCTTTTATATCTGAGTGAATGCTGCTCAAAGAACTAATGTACTGACTCATATAATCAGACATCTGCTTATCTTCATCATGCTGCGAGAAGCGACGCAAGTCAGCAAAACGCGTTTCAAGTTCAGGGGCTCTAACAGTACTAACTTGAGAAAAATCAGGGCGCTCTGCAACTTGTTTTGCTAACTTTCCTTTGGCCACTTTTTTAGCCGCCGTATCTGTTGCACCAGAAAGAATGGTCGCTATTTTGTCGTTGTTTGCACTAACCGCAGATGGTTTATCTGCAACAACGATGTTGTCATTCACCAACGTCATCAGATCAATGAGTGGTCCATCAGTAGACGAAAGGCGAGCAAAATTAATACTGGCATCATTTAAATCTCTAAAAGTAGGCACTTTTATACTGTTCAAAAACGCAAACCATGTATTGCCATAGTCTTTAAAGTAATAACTACGCATTGCTTTTGCCAGTGCATCAGCTTGGGCTTCATCAACGGCATTTTGACCGCTTTCATTACTTGTGCCCATTACCCAATCACCAGAGAATACCAGTCGAGAAATACGTTTAATTTCTGGATAAACATATTCTTGCCAACCTGCATTGGTATACACATAAGGAATGCTAAAGTTGCTTTTCAGTACATCGCGATTTTTCGCAGCCATAAACTGTTTAAGCTGAATCGCTTTTTTACGCTCAGCAAAGCTACTAATAATTTGTTGATATAGAGGTTCGGCTTCTGGTTGTGTGTTCAGGCTATTTCTTGCATTCAGTACAGCCGTTTCATTATTTTGCCAAAATAAAATTTCACCTGGGTTTTCTAGATCTGTGCTTATGTTCGCTAAATATAAATCAACTAAATCGTTTAATTGTGAGGTGATCGGTGAGTCAGCTTGAGCATCAATCTCAATGTTAAAGTGCTGGCTAATAAAACTAAGTAGCTGCTGCTTGGCAAACTCATCGTCTTTGTGTTCAGGGTGAGCACTTAACATCAGATGTAATTTCAAAGCATCATAATATGCCTGACGACTTGCTGCGCGAGCATCGGCATCATCTGCTGACCAAATAGCTTCAAACTCTTTCAGCTGCGCAAGCGTTTGTTTTTCTGCAGGAAGGGTGATCAACTGATTTAATTGATTAAACAAAACCTGCGAAACACTAGTTAGAGTTTCGTCACCCTCGTAAATGCCAAAAATGAAATACCATGGCAACTGCTTTTCATAATTATTAAGCGATTGATAATGTTCAAATAAATCAAGCGTAGCTGCAAGTTTTTGCTCATCTTTTGCTTTATTTACATTCGCTTCTACAATCGCTTTTACACGGGCTTCACCTTGATTCAACAACAACTGGTTACTGGTATATGAAGTAATGAGTAATGCTGTCACGGCGGCAATACTTGCCAAACCTGAAGTCACTGTTAAACCTTTTAACCAGCGGCCAACCAAGCGCTTTTTGCGGTTACCACGTGTTAGGTCTTGCAACTTGAAAATCACATCATTAAAAACACGATTGATAAAGTAGCTTTGCGTAATGCTTTCTTGTTTTTGCTCAACAACGACAGCACCAAATTGATCCCTTACCCCATTCGTAATACGTTCAATTGGTGTGCCCTCTTGCGTGCCAGAGGTAAAATATACACCAGCAAACCAAGGAACCTCTTGATACGGGTTGGCTTTAAATAACAAGTTTACAAACTCAGTCAACTTTGTTGATGCTGATTTAAATTGATTAGGGAAATCTAAAATTAACTGCTTACGGTGTTCATTACGTTCGCGGGCAACCTTGCTCAAACGTTGCTCACAAAGGCGTTGGTATAACTCCTCCATGCGCACTTCAAACATTTCAGCCGGATCATTTTGTTGATCTTCACTAATATCTAGCAAATAAGCACCAAACACTTGCTCACGTTCTTTTTCTGTTAAGTCATTAAAAAATGGCTCAAAGCCGCTGATCAAGTCTGTTTTGGTAAAGGTTATATAAACCGGGAAGATCACCCCAAGTTGCGTAATAAGCTCTTCAATACGCTCACGAACTAGTTTTACGTGTTGACGAATTTCTTCACTATCTGAGGTTAAAACATCTGCAACACTAATCGCGACCATCACACCATTAATAGGAAGTTTAGGACGATATTTTTTGAGCAAGCTTAAAAAAGATAACCACTCTTTGTTTTCAGATTGCTCTGTTGTGTAACGACCCGCGGTATCGATCAGAATTGCTTGATCTGAAAACCACCAGTCACAGTTACGCGTGCCACCAAAACCTTGGATGTGCAGTTCATTTGAATTTGAGTATGGAAAATGCAGGCCAGAGTTAGCAAATAATGTACTCTTTCCGGTGGCTGAAGGACCAATGATCATATACCAAGGTAGTGCATACAAAGCTGTGTTACCACGGTATCCTGCGCCAAGATGGGAAGCTTTTAGCGAGCTTAATGCTTCTTGCATCTTTTCTTTTATTTCATCAAGTTCAGCACTTGAACCCGCATTATGGCTCGCAAGTTCAGAGGCTAGCTTATCGCCCGAACGCTTTGTCCATAACCAACGGATAAAAATAAAAACGATAAAAACAGCTGTTACCGCAGCCATCGCGATAAGCTTTTTATCTGTCGTGTCTAAACCAACGATTCGGCCAGCAAACCAAATAATACTGAGCACAGCAATTAAGCCAATTAACTGCCCTGTTGCTCTTGATGACACTAAGCCCAGTAAAAAGTGCACTAGGCCGCTTTTGTTCACTCTTCCTTGCATTACTTTTCCTATCGAGTCTCGTTGGTTTTACTTAATTGCGTAAGTACTTCTACTTGATTATCTATACGTTGGCTGCTCTGAGTTGCTTGCTTGTTAATAACAAAATGAAAACCAGCAAAAAGCGAAACAATCGATGCCAAGCAAATTGATAAAATCACCCAATAAGGAATGTTTCGGCCGACCTTCATTGCAAACCCTTCAAGTGGCGCGCCATTATCAGATAGTTGCCCTCGTGGAGTACCGCGTACATCTTCTATTTGCGCACGTACATCAACAATTAAGGCTTTAAGTTGCTCAATTCCTTTCACTTTGTAGATACCCTCAAAGCCAAGTTGCAAACAAATGTAATACACTTCTAATGCTGCAAACTTTGGCTCACCTCCGGTACGAAGTTTTGCTAATCGCTCAAAAAACTCTTCACCCGCTCGATTATTACCAAAAAACTCAAGCTGTAAGGGTCTCGACATCCAATCCATTCGAAAATGCGCGCCAGAGCTCATTACAAATTCATCACACATTGCAGTCAGGGCAAACTTAACTTCCTGCATAACACTGGTTGTTACTTGCTGGGTATAACAATTACGTTCAAACTCATCAAAACTCGTAAGTAACTGCTCTCGAAAATCGTTTAGTTCAAGATCTGTCGATTGCTTTAACTTTAAAGGCGCAAGTGCGTTTATCACTGGCGCAATACAGGCGATTAAATCAAGTTCGTTTTTTGCTTCTTGCATTGTCTTGCGTCCTAATTTCTTGCCACTGTAACGATTTCGACTTGCGCCGCTTGTAAGCCAAATGGAATAAATAAACTAAGCGATTGCTCTTCAATAATTTGCTGCCAAATAAAACCATGAGCCTCTAAACGGAAGTATTCATAGCCACTTTTGATAGCTAGTTTATTAGGTGGTCGCTGACAATGTGTTAACTGCACGCCCGCAAGAGCCGATGCAATCATAATTTCGAGCTTTTCTGTGGCGCCAACTTTGACCTGATCACTAAACGTATCAATCCACTTGGTATCTTCAGATTCAAAGTAAACGGCCAAGTAGAAGTCGTTATTATCAAAAATGGCTGAATCAATGGTGGCAACCTGATAAATGGCGTTCGATACTTTCTCAAGTTTAAGACCTGCCATTTTCTTAGGAACAACACCCTCAAGTAATTTACTCAATAAAATATCTAAGGTGCCGAAGACATGAGTCAATTGCTTATGCTGATAAGGCGGGATTTGACTTACTAAATCACTGTGCTCGAACATCGACACAGAGCTAATTAAATCAACAAGCTCGCAATATAATCGCTCTGGATGAACAAGTTGCAAACTTTTTAAATGGTCTAAGCGTTTTGCTGATGGTGCCATTGCATTTAACAGCAAAAAGCTATTCATTTCGTTAGGTCCAAAATCAGTAACTGAACCAAAGTTCTTTCTGCGACCAAGCAACACGTTCACTTTTGCATTTACCAAGTTCGCCGTTCTATTAAGCAACTCGGTTAAATAAAACGAGGCCTGTATCGTTAATAATGGCGGCACAAACTCTTTGCTGACTTTAAACGAGCCGTCTTCAGCGCGCATAATTTTGATACAAGCAAGCGTATCAAAATACGTTTTTACATCGTTATCTGTCAGCAAAATATAATTAGGTTGTGCAATTAACACTTCACGGTTTCTTGCTGCATCGTGGTGATCACTAAACTCAATGTAATCTGCTTGATAGGCACTGAGTTGGCCACTAGTTGCATAACCTTCAATGTCGCTGACAACTTTATTTGCAGCAATCGCTAAATACACAGTGACTTCATCTGTATCGGCAGCTAATTCAAGCTTTAGTTCTTCGTTATGTTGACGATCAAACTCAAGTAAACGCCCATTTTCAAGAATCGCTTTAAAGCTGATCACCTTTAAAATACCGCGAGCGAGTGCTGATTCATCAATAGTGAGGTGGTGCAAACCAAAGGCCAATGGCGAAATCAAGCCTTGTCTAACAATCTGATTTTGCTCATGGTAGTCATCAAATAACTGAAAATGCTGCTGTGCTAGCAACACGCCTTCAGCCCATACAGGTTTCATTGGCCCTTTAATGTTCATTACTCAGCCTCGTCTTCATCTGGTAATTGAACTTCGTTGTTTGTAATCAATACATCTAACGATGTAGATAATTTAACGGGCCCGTCACCGAGCGGGTAGAACGTTTTCCATTTATCACCTTGGCGATCTCTAAAAAGGGCGACAATGGCAACAAAACGCGCATTTTCTGCTTGTTCAAATTCTATTTTTGTTTTCTCAGCGGGGTTAATTGTTTTTTCTTCTACGGTGATCAACGTATTTGACAGAACTGACTTATCTGATTTCCACAAATCTTCAAACGTAGCTGTTTTAAAGCTCTGTATATCTGAAAGTTGATACACTCTGAGTACCACAGGCAAAGCTTCATCAAATTGGTTCAAATTAAGATTATCTGTCGCAGTGATATCTAGCTCTACATTTGTACTCATACATGCTGTTAAAGACATAAACAAAGTAATTAGCACTGCCTTTTTAATTGCAAAACGCATTCAAAACCCCATTGATTTATTAGATTAATTAATTTTTACAAAGAACTTCTTCGTAAACAGGACAAATTACTCGATTAAATCGCATTGATGCGCAATCGGACCATTTATGACTATTGAATATTTTAGGAAAAATGCCTGAGCGTTTATTTTCTTGATTATCAACAGCCAGAGACTTAATAACCACATCATCTACAGAAGATATTATTTTTGTATTTAGTACAATCAACTCATCAATATAAGTACTAATATCTTCTTTAATTAAAATGATTTTACCTTCATTTTTAGGTGGACTATTCAGGAAAAAGAAAAACTGATCGATCACCGACGCTGAAAACACTCGATGTGCTGGAATACCGGTCTGATCAAGTAAGGAAGAGATACTTTTAGTAAGAGACCAAGCCAAAAAATAAAAGTTATCGACTTGATTTATAAATAATTTTTTATCCATAAAATCATCCTTAATTAACCAAAAAAAGTACAAAGCCATGTCATACTTTTGGTACGTTAGTCCTTAAAACGGGGGCATAATACAAACATCCTTTCAAAAAAGTCAACTCAATACAGCTCAAAAATAAAACTAATTTTTAATTAATATAAAAACTAATAAAAACGTATTAATTAGCATTTAATGGCATTATGAACAAAATTATGACGCAATTATTACGATTACAATTATTCTATTGAATATTGATTAATAAGTGTGTATTTTCCCCTTTCTTGCTACAAGACTTAGTTAAAAAAGGACAAGGATGTGTCTAATTCTCGACTATTAATTGATGTAAATAACATAACCCTAAATGTCACTCAAGTAGATGGAATTGAGCAATTAAATCAAGGGTTTGAGTTTGTTCTCATTGGTGAATCCAGCCAGCAAATTCTTTTAGAGCATCTGCTTTTACAAAGCGCATTAATTACATTCGTTAATAAAGATAATTTTTTTCGCCACCTAGCAGGGATCATTTTTGAGTGCGACAATTTAGGTACATTCAAAGGAAAATATCGATATAAAATAATTATTAAAGATAGATTGAGCACATTAAAAAACATTACAAATAGTAAGGTTTTTATTGGCGTTAATTTAAAAGATGTTATTTTTTATTTAGCAGGCCAAGCTGGCTATTCACCAGGGCAAATTGATTTTCGTGTCGGCTCGTCACTGCCAGCGCTTCCACAGTGTGTGCAAGCAATGGAAACCAATTGGCATTTTCTGCAACGCTTACTAACCCAATTTGGCTTGTTTATTTGGTTTGAAACAAAAAATAACGTCGAACTGTTAGTGATCAGTGATAGTAACTTAAACAGCCCATATTTGCTGCGCGGTGTTGTATCAGTCAAAAACTCAGCCGGTATGAATAACGATGAAAATACCGCTTATGTTGGCTTTTTTAACAGCCAAGTACATCACTCTATTTACAATGATCGCACTGACTGCGTGGCCCATGGACAATATTTAAAGGTCGCAAGTAACAGTCAATCTTACTTTGAACCATGCGCAGCAACACCCAGTGCCGCCTCATTACAAGCGCAAGATTTCAGTAACGCGTTAGCCTCTCTTAATAAAACAACGCAGCTAGTGGGTAATGTATGTGATTTATTTGCGGGTAGCTCAGTTGCAATTGACGATCAAACCGGCATGGGCAGTAGTGCTGATTTACTGTGTGTTAGCGTGTATCACAGCAGTGAACAACCTAATGACGAAAATAGTCACCAAGGTTTAACACGCTATAGTTGTAAAGCCCAATTTATCGAACGTGGTACGCCTTTTAAACCCAAACCTTTGCCACATCAAGCCAAACCTATGGTATTTCCGGCTAAGGTAGAGTCTTTAACGACTTCTAGTTTCATTGATGATTTAGGTTGCTACCGTGTGCGAACTGATTTTGACACAACAGCAAGGCCAATTGCGCAATCAAGCCAAGCAATTCAGCAACTTGCTTTATACGCATGTCAAAACCAACCTCAGGCCACTGGCTGGCACTTCCCCCTTGTTGGTGGTTCTGAGGTACTTATTGGCTGTATAAATAACGACCCTAACAACACGTTTTTAATGGGTTTTGCGATGAATGAATCGCAGCCAAGTGTTGTCACCGCTGCAAATAATACGCAAAACAGGCTGGTCAGTGCGGCGCAAAACGAGCTGCAGTTTGATGATGACAAGCAAGCACCTAAAATCATTTTACAAACCTTAGCCAGTGAGCACTATCTTGAGCTCAATGCCAAAAAATCAGGCCGCCAATTTATAGAATGGATAAGCCAGCTCGGCACCATTAACTTACATGCAGGTAAAGACCTCTGCCTAACAACCGAGAACGGCAACATTCAGTTTGTGATTAAAAATAATCAGTTTATTGATGTTAAAAACAATGTTTCGCTCTGCACTCAAAACCGCGATATCAACATGCAAAGTGCAGGTAGCCAAGCATGGCAAGGAAAAAACACTCTTATTGAATCTCGTCAAGCACTGTCGATGGTCAGTGGTCGCGCAGTTAAAACCTTTGCGCAAAGCGATATTCAGCTTAAAACCAACTCAAGTGACTTAACTATTTCGGCCCCCAATGGCTCAACATTTTTGCAAACTAACCAGTCAATCGCGATTACAGGCTCAGGCCGTGGTGATTTAATTCTCCATAACGAAGGCGGCGAAATTAAACTCGATAGTCAAGGAAATGTTGAGATTATTGCCACCGATGTACTCACCCTCGATGGCACATTTATAAATTTTGATGGCCCCGTTGATTACGATATTGAAAGCCCAAGTACAGCGCGTGCACCTAGGACTATATCCTCAGCAAATGTGCCAGCCGTTACTAATTTCGATATTTCTGATTCAGGAGTTGCAACACGCCAAGATAAAGTCATTGAACTTGCTTACTTTTACAGTGATGGCCTTCCGGTTGAAGATATTGCTTTTCAAATTCAGCACTCAAACAACACTTTATACGAAGGAACATTGAGTAACGGCTTAGCGACCATAGATAATGTAGCCCCAGGTAACGTCATTATTGAATTTATTGGTGCGACTGAAGATGATGTGAACACCCTTAGAAAAGAGCTAAAGACCAATTTAACTGCGATGGTGAAAGAAATTCGCAGTCAAGCCAAAATCCAAGAAGATTTAATTGCTCAAGAAAATATAGCTATGCAGGGATTAATCTACACAGGCGCATTCATAACTGGTCTATATGAACAAGGTGCAAGTATTGTTACTGGTACAGCGGATTTAGTTGAATGGGTAGGTGAAAGTATCTTCGACATAGGGGCCGCATGTTGGCGGTTACTCGAACATTTAGTTCGAGGTGATATAGAAGCTTTACGACAAGAAATAGAGTTAATATTAGAAAATACGACCGAGGGGTTTGAAGCCGTTGCTGATGGCTTTAAAACACTGATTATGATTGCGCAAGATGAACAAGCGCGTACATTAATTGCAAATTTCCCTTACGATTATTTTGATGCCCATTCTAGCGTTGAGAAAACCAGAATGGCAGGTCAACTTGCTTTTGAAATCATTTTTGCATTATTAACCTTTGGAGCAGGTGTTGCTGTTTCTGCTATTTCAAAATCAAGGTATTTTGTAAAAGCAGCACAAGCAATTCAAAAATTAGCTGAAGCTATCAAATTAAAACGATTAAACTACTCTCGTAAAGGTAATACTGAGCAACACCAAGTCGACCGAATAGAGAAACTTGATGATGAACTCACCATCGGCAAAAAGCGTAGCCGTCCAGAGCCTAAGTCATTAAAAGAAGCACAGCTGAGACTCGAAGTCGCAAGACAAAACCTTCTAAAACATGGCTATGTGGCTAAATATAGTCAAAGTGAATTAGAGGAAATCGCACAGAAAGGCTTAAATAATGAGCGTTTCTACGTTAGGTTAATTTTCGCAGATGATAAAAATGCAGGATTGGGTAAACTAGGGTTCCCTAGACCTGATAGTGGTCGCGCTCCATATTGGGCTACGACTTTTGATCAGATGGAAGCTGCCGATACAGATCCCCATTTATTAGCTGCTCTGTTCGGCATAAATGACTACGCACATAATCAAAAGTTTTCTCTTGCAATCATAGATATGGAAAATATGCCTTCAGCTGTTGAAAGAGAGACCTTTATCCCTACTTATAAAAATATGATTGATTTTGGTAAGCGAGAGCTTAAAGAAGATTTCTTGGAGCGAGGGATCGATGAACCTTTAATCATGGAAAAAATTATGACAAAAGAGTTCAGTCTTCAATATAAAAAGACAATAGAACAGTACATAAGCCAAGGTGGAGATATCTTCAATGAAAAAGCTTTCAATAATTTTACAAAAATAGCCCTCCATTCCGAACATAAGAAAGTACAAGCTCGATTTAGAGTTATGAATCAATTTGGCGCAAATACTTTATATAGTGGAAATGGTTTGACCAAAGTAGATATTAACTCACCATGGGGTGAAAAAATAAACAGTAAATACGGAGTAGTCGAAACTTTTACTTTCGAAAGAGATCCTCTCACCATAAATGATCTCAATGATTCAGTCACTATTATCCCCTTAAAGCCAATTCATTAAGAGATTTATATGGAATTACTAAACCCTTTCAATTTATCAAAAAAATATGAACAAGTTTTCATATCTCAAAACATAGGATTTGAAAACGAAGAATTTTTTTATTAAAAGATTCTAATCAAATAATATTTCTTGTGATTGCACCTCCAAATTTTGGTCACCCTGATATCCCTAATTATTATGTTTATCAACTCGAAATCCCTTTAAAAGCCATTTCCTGGATTATTGATAGTATTGAGAATAAATTTTGGAAGAGCGCAAAAGAAGGCGGCTTACCTTCAGGGCAATATAAACTAAAAGAAGTTGTTGTAAACGAAACATTAGCTCTTTACCGAGAAATGAATGTAGGAGCAAAAAATCAAAAAGGATTTCGATTAGCTAATTTTTCTAGACCGAGCCGGAAATTTGATGATAACTTCCAGGAGTTTTTTATTACCGATGCTTTACTTATCGATGGCGGTTTACTTGATAAGCTTAAATTAATAAAAATTTGAGTCGGCAACATGGATGTTGGCAATAATTATGGTGTAGCGAAACACTAACTCTTGAAAATGACCCTCCCTCAATATCTGAGATGAAGAACGTTATTAGTATCCCACTATTACCAATAAAAGGTTAGCCAATGAGTAAATATATAGCACCTCCATTAGGACTGATAGAACATCATAATTTAAAGAGCAATGAAGAGCTGCTTTTAACTATTGATTATGAAATTTTTCCTGATGAAACAATGATTATCTTTAAAAAAGAAGCTTATTTAGTCATATCTACTGATTATTATTCAAAAATGGATAAAAAACGAATTTTTGTTCAAGAGGAATTCCCCCTCATAGCATTATCATGGATAGTTGATTCTATAGAAAATGGCTTTTTAAAGAAAAAGGAAGAAGGCGGCTTTTCAAACTACGAGCGTAGTACCACCGCTGAGTTTAATGGTGAAACAATTGGCATCAATGCAATGGTGCATTGCTGTGCTGAAAATGTACCAGGTTTGAATATATGGAATGGCAACCGTAAAGACTATATAGCTAATATGACCCCACAGCAATGGGATATTCCTCTATATATGCTAAAAGATGGCTTATTAAAAGAGTTAAAGCTTTTAGCCAATAAATACGAAAACGGCACTTTATAACAAAACAACAACGCTAAGGACAGCACATGACACCCAACTCACAAATCCCACAGCAACTAGGTCAATATCTCTATCAACAAATTAACGATGACTGGTCAAAAGCGATGTTAGTTTTAGATTGCCAGCACGATGAGGTCATTACATGCCAAGCTTTTTATGAAAAAGAGGCCGATGAAACACAACACCCTATTGCCGTTTCTGACCGCATTATTGATTTATTTAAAACACTGTTTGATTCTGCAATACAAAATCAACCAGAAAATTGGCAACGTGCGATTTTTAATCTCACTCGGCAGGGAAAATTTAGCATAGCTTTTGACAAAGAAAATAATGATGAGAACCAATAAACATTACTTTAAAATCCACAATAAAAATAATAAGTAAAAATCATTAATTAATAACATTAATGAAACTATAATTTGAACCTCATTAGGATACATACTAAAATAGCTCAAAATTTATTATTGATGATAAATATGAAAGTCACGGAAGACGAATAATAGCTACCCCCTCTATTGTTATTCCTTGATTCTTCATGAGTTTTCAAACTATAAGCGGTTTCGTTTATTGTGAACTATTAAATGGAGTATTTATGAAAAAGTTAAGCGCATTATTTGCCTTATTGGTTTTAGCAGGTTGTTCATCAAGCCATGATGTTGAGCCGCAACCTGAGCCTATTGCAGAAGTAACACCTGAAGTGGTTGTAGATGAATCGGTAATTTCATTAACGGTGGTCACAACACCTGATGATGCGCGTGTTCGTATTATGAATATTAAACCTGTTTATGAAGATGGTATCGAACTTGATGAAGGTAAGTACGACATTGAAGTAACAAAGCCAGGTTACTTAACTTACCGCAAATGGGTTGTTGTTGATAAGAAAACAATTCTAACGATTGAGCTTGATAGTATTGAATCAATTCAAGCTGCTCAATAAGTGGTTTTCACAAAAAAGGAAAGCTGTTGCTTTCCTTTTTTAATCTTCTTTTAAATTAACTGCAAATAATACAGTGACGACAGTGCACTGCCATTAACAATAATTGTTAACCAAAGTACGGCAATAAAACTGCGTTTTTTGGATTTGTGTCTTAACCATTGCTGCGCAATTAATGAACCTGGCCAGCCGCCGATTAATCCTAAAATATGCAGTGTACGCTCAGGTACTCTTATCACATGCTCGCCATGTTGCATCGCTAAACGTTTATCCCAGCCATATACCAAAAAGCTTATTAAGCTCGCTACGCTGTAAGTGCCTGCAATAAAGTAGGTAATATTAAGTTGCCACGATAGCAGCCATAGCAGCGCTAGAAACAACAATGAAAATGTAATTAATGTTTTCTTAATCAACGAATTATCACCTATACTCTGCAAAACAAATTAATTTTATCGAGACGCTATTATGGCATACCTAAAATCACTTTTACTATCAATCTGCTTATATTCGCTTTCTGTTATGGCTGCAGATCAACAACTTGATGACAAGCTAAAAGTGTTTGAGCCTTACTTAGGCACGTGGCAGTCAGACTTTAATGTCGCAGCAGGTAAGCCTGCGGTGCAAGATGTGAGTAGCTGGCAACGCGCGCTCAATGGCACGGCGATTAAAACCATTCACTCTATCAATGAAGGTGAATATGGTGGTGAGTCGATGATTTTTTGGGACAATAAAAAGCAGTCTTTGGTGTTTTATTACTTCACTACGGCAGGTTTTTATACCCAAGGCACAATGAATGTACTTAGCCCTACTCAATTTGTTGCTTATGAAAATGTAACGGGTAATAAAGAAGGGATCACTAAGGTGAAATCGACAAGCGAGTTTAAAGACAACAGCTTTGTGGTGTCGACCTCTTACCTTAAAAAAGGTCAATGGACAAAACCCGATACCCGAACTTACACCCGCGACGAAAAAACAGTTAAGTTTAAATAAAAGCTTTAAAAAAGGGTAAGGCGTTTATCACCTTACCCTTATATATTAATGTCTAAAGTCTGCCATTAATGCTGGGATCCCTGGCAACATACCCACCATTGCCATCACGCTTGTTAAAATAACAAACATTACTAATGGAATGATCCAGCGGCTCATTGGGGTTAGTTCAGAGCTTCGTTCTTTACAACCAATTAAGCCCAGATTGTCGAGCAACATAGTTAATGACCAGCCAAATGCAGGATTCACTAAAGTCGATGAAAACACCACAATAGCAGCCGATTGCGTAGTTTTACCTTCGCGAGTCATTTCCATACCGGCTTCTAGAAGCGGGATAAACACACCAACTATTAGCGCGACGCATAACACGGGTTGCCAAATAGCTAAATCCATTGGGTAGCCCCAAATACTGGCAATAATACAAAATAATGCCGTTAACACCGCTCCGGCAGGAATTGGGCGTTTAGCGATGGCTGCTGGCACGATGTAGGTTCCCCATGACGAGGTAAAGTTAGAGCCGCCTAACAAGGAGCCAAACGTTTGGCGGATTGAAGCACTGAACATGGTATCGTCAATGTTCATTTGTACTTTTTCAGTGCGTTCTGGGTAACTAATTTTTTGAAATACTTGATGACCTAAAAAGTCAGGTGACCACATGGCAACCGCAAGCACCGCAAATGGCAATACCACCACAAAGCTCTCTAGGGTTGGTAAACCCAGCATCCAACCGGTATTTTCACCCCACCAATACATTGGGTTCATATTTGGTAAACCCGGCGCTGTTTTAAACTCAAACGGTGCACCCAGTAAAAATGCGATTAAACCACCAAGTAAGCAACTTAAAGGCACAGCTAACCAACGTTTTTTGAAGTGCTCAAGTAAGGCATATAACACGATAGTCGACAAGATCACAATGAAAGCGATATGGGTCATATCAATGCCTTCAGCCCATACAAATAGCTTTTGAACCTGCGAAATCGTGCCAATAAAACCAAGGTAAAGCAGTAAACCGCCACACACGCCTCGGCTGGTTAACCCCGCCAATAAACTCCCGCCTTTACTAAGCGCCAGTAATAGGCCAAACGCCCCTATCAGTAAACCGAAGGCCATTGGGTGACCACCCGCAGCAACCACAATAGGGATCAAAGGAATAAGCGGCCCATGCGTACCCGCTAAGTTTGCTGTTGGTAAAAAGAAGCCTGAAAATAATAAAATGAAGATCGATACAATTAACAGCTCATAGCGCACATTTTCTAGAATAAAGCCTTCACCTAAGCCCAGTGGCGCTGCAAACGTTGCAGCAATTGCACCCACCATAACCACCTTGCCTATGGTCCCTGCCATGGCAGGGATAGAGTCTTCTAATTCAAACCGATAATCACGAAATGGTAAGTTAGGACGCCAGCGCTTAGGCTGCATAATTTGTAATTCGTGTTCAAGGTATTCGTCACGACTCGAAAATTCACTGCTGGGTTTATGAAGAGCTTGATAGCTTTGCTGGTCGGTATGAGTATCCGATCCTTGTTCAGCAGGCGTTTTTGACGCTGATTGCTGCCTCGTATTCATGAGTTCTCCTACTGCCTATCTTGAAAAATTGTGTGAGTTTTTATTTTCCAGTTAGGGTAAAGCAGCCAGATACAAAACACGATTAGGCAAAAGGTCGGGTATGAATTTATAAAATAGGTGTTTTTAATAAGTTGAGAGTATCAGAAAACAAACTTAATACATTGATATTTATAACTTTACTTATATTAAACGCTTTTAAAGAGTAAGCTAAAGATTGTTTTTTAAGCACATTAACTATTAGTCTAATAAATTGTATGAATAGCAAACAGTGTTATAAAAACTACTTTTAAATTAACTGAATTTGCCTAATTCCTAACTACTAATATACTAATTTATTAGTAGTTTGATTAATGCTAACTCGCAAGTCGGTGGCTTTCTTACATAAGCACATAAAGGGATGTATGAACACACAGCTCAAGCCTTGGCAATTTAATATCATTGTTTGCTCTGTTTATCTGCTGTTTGGCTTGTTTACTATGCAAGTGTTAAAAACACTAGCGGTATGGCCACCAGCAGGAGTCGCATTGGCAGGCTTGATGTTATTTGGTCGTAAAGCCTGGTTGGGCGTTGCATCAGGCACCTGTTTAGTTGTGTTTTGTTATTTTTATCTCAGCGGCTTGAATCCATTCACGTTTAAACACATAGCAATAAATGCCGCGACAACCACAGGTAATACTCTCGCTGCTTTAACAGCATTTTGGCTAATTAACCGAAAACTTAAACAACACACGCTGCTGACGAGCGTCACCAGTTTAGCCAGAGTGTTTATTGTTGCTTGCATAGCGATTGGTGTGATTTCTGCACTTTTCGGAGTGGGCATATACTCACTAGTTGGTATCGAGTGGTTTAATGGCTTGTATGTAGGCATATTAAATTGGAGTATTAGCAATGCCTTAGCGGCAATTGTGTTTACCCCTGCCCTTTACTTTTTATGGCGAAATTGGCCGCATACGGTCACCCCTAGTGAATTTTCTAAACTTCTGTTGCTTACTTTTACCGTGGTTTTGTTGTGTTATTTTATTTTTGGCCCCGCATACACAACCATGACATTGCCATTTTTACAGCCTGCATTACTGCTGTTTCCACTGCTTTATGCCGCTACGCGGTTATCACCAACTGCCACCAGCTGCATGAATATGTTAGTATTTTTTGCAGCTTGGGTCGGAAGTAATCAAGGCTGGGGGTATTTTTATTATCATCACCCTAAAACAGCAGAAGTGACCATGCAGTTTTTCTTTTTATTTACTCTTTCAGCGGTATTACTTATTCAAGCCGTGTTTATTCAGCGCAAGAAAGAACAACAAAAACTAACCACCATGCTCGAACAAAAAGTAGAAGAGCGAACCTATGAGCTAGAACGTGCTAAGCATGAGGCATTAGCCTTATCTGTAACAGATCATTTAACACAACTTTATAATCGCCGCGGCTTCTTCGAAAAGGTTAATCAGCAGTTTGCAAAATATCATGACGCGCAATATACCTGCTCTCTGTTACTTCTAGATTTAGACCAATTTAAAGCTATAAACGACAAATTTGGCCACGCTACTGGCGATGAAGTAATACGAACCACAGCGCATAAACTCATCCAACATAGCAGAGCATCAGATATTGCAGGGCGCATTGGTGGAGAAGAATTTGTCTTATTTTTACCTATGGCAAATAACCACACGGCATTTGTTATTGCAGAAAAGATCAGAGCCGATATCGAACAGCAAGACATTATCGCCGACAACAAACACGTTAAATTCACCGTGAGTATTGGTGTTAGCACCTTACAACCAAACGATCAGCATATAGAATCGATGTTAAAACGCGCCGATAAAGCATTGTACCAAGCCAAAAACCAAGGCCGTAATCAAGCGCAGTGTAGTTAGAATGAGTTACGAGTTGCTAGTTACAAGAGTAAAGTTACGAGGCACGAGTCTGTAGCAGCGATTTTACATCGCGTTTTTCTCGAACCTCGCACCTAGCGCCTAGCTCCTAGCAACTTAAAGTTATTTCGTCTTCAACTTATTCAACTCATCATCTTGTTGTGCAACAAGTGCATTGAGGGTTTGGCTACCGTCTCCGGCTTGGGTAGATAGCTCAGCTAGTTGCGATGCGGCATCTGAAATTAACGTCAGGTTGCGGTTTATCTCTTCTGTAACTGAGCTTTGCTCTTCTGCGGCCGTTGCAATGTGAGTAATTTGCTGTGTAATTTCATCCACTTTGACGACAACTTCGTGTAATGCATCAAATGCAACGGAGGTTTCATCTACCGCGGTTTGTGCACGCACAACACCTTGTTCAATAACCTTAGACGCATTACCTACTTCTAGCTGTAAGCTGTCGATTAGGCCGCTGATGTCATCGGTTGATGAACGTGTTTTTGAAGCGAGAGCCCTTACTTCATCTGCTACTACCGCAAAGCCACGGCCTTGTTCACCGGCCCTTGCCGCTTCAATTGCTGCATTCAGTGCAAGTAAGTTTGTTTGCTCTGCAATTGTTCTGATCACATCTAAAATTTGTGTAATGTCGTTACTACGTGCCGCAACTTTTTCAACCGCTTGATTGGCCTCTTTGATTTCGTCCGACATGGTTTTAACTTGGGTAACCGCAGACGACAAGCTCGATTCACTGCTCACAACAAGGCTGTTTATTTCATCGGCTTGTTGTGCTGACTGCTCTGAGGCTCTTGCTACTTCGAGTGCTGTCGCGCTCATTTCATTCATGGCGGTTACTACGCTCTCAATTTCTTGGAACTGAGCTTGAACGTTGTGTTTTGTATCAACAGCAACACTAGTCGCTAAGTGAGCCTGCTCTTTGGTTTGCGTTGATACATTTTTAAGCTCACCAATTAAATCGCGCAATTTAGCAAGAAATGCATTAAAGCCTGTTGCCAATGCGATTAGCTCAGCGTGAGTATCAACATGCAGGGTTTGAGTTAAATCACCTTCAGCACTGGCAAGGTTATCAACGCGCTGTTGAATTTGCTGTAATGGAGCCACAATTGTGCGGATCACTAAGGTCATGATCACAAAGGCGGCACCAGCAATAATAATACCCGTTACCAAGATTAAACCGCCTAGTGTATTGGCATTTTCACTCATGCTATTAGCCAGTGCATGCGGCCCTTCAAGGGCAAGCTCTGCGGGTACTTCAATCAATAAGTTCCACTGTGTTTTCGCAAGCTTAATGGTAATTGGGTAGTTAACTAAATACTCATCACCGACTTTAAATACACCACTTTGTTTTTTCGCTTTTACGTAATTGTCTAAAGTGCTTTTGGCCACCGCCTCTTTTAACGGTCTGCCTAACTTATCTTTGTAATGGCTACTACCAACCACTAAATCGAGTGAACTTAATAAGGTGACGCGTGCTTTACCGTTATACAACTCTTTTGAGAGTTTTTCGGTCATGCTTTGAAACACTGGCAGGGTTAAATCAACCCCAGCAACACCAATAAATTCGTTATCACGAAGAATGGGCACAGTTAAAGAGGTCATCATTTCTGAATACCCTGGGGTGATTTCGTATAAGTAGGGCTCCATTATACAAGGCACTTTGGTATCTTTCACACACAAGTACCACTCAGCTTCCCGCTGGCCAAATTCATTGAGCGTATCGACATATTTCTCAGCCGCATCGTCAACCACCTGTTGTTCAATGGCGCCATCTCGATTGCGCGTGAAATAAATTTCGAGTGTGCCAACACCTGCTACAGAGTGGTCATAACCACTGATGAAATTTGCATCGCGGCCATCAAACGCATTTGCTTCAAATTGCGAATAAATAGATGAAAGAATAGTATTTTTTTGTAACAGAGAGCGATTCAACTCAACCACAGCATCACGTGTTAGGGTCGTTGCAGCATCATGATCGCCTAAGATAGCGGCAAATGAGTAAGGTACTCGGTACGCTTCGTTAATAAACCCAGCTACTTGTTCACCATATGCGGCGGCATTTGAGGCGAGTTTGTCTTCAACTTCAGCAACAATCAACTTTTCTGATTGCGCAGCTAATTGCTGGTTACTGTTTGACAGTTGCCACCATAAAACACTCGATAAAACAAACACAGTAATAAATATACTGCCTACCGTAAGCCATAATAACTTTTTCGCTAATGCTAACTGCCGCATCGACATTTCCTGTTTTTATTGTAGGTTTGCTAATAGTTTAGACCATTTGCATGACTTCACAGGGACAATTAGAAAAAAAGTATGAAGTTTTAGTGTGATTGAAGCTTTTTGTAAAGTTAGCGCAAATTTTGCTGCCATTCGGTGGGTGACACACCAAACCATAGCTTAAAGCGACGACTAAAAATCGACAGCTCCGCATAGCCTAAACGCAGTGCTAAGTCGGTCATATTGATATGCTTTTGTTGTAATAGTCGCATTGCCTCTGACTTTCGTACTTCGTCCAACAATTGCCGATAACTGGTGTTATGCTCAGTTAATATGCGCTGCAGCTTTTTGGGGTGTAACCCTACACTTTTGGCGGTATTTTCTTTATTGCACTCACCGGTTGCTAGCAACATTTTCATCGCACTTTCTATTTGCAGCATTTCATCGGGGAGTTTATTAAGGCGTTGCAGCTCAAGTTGATCGGCTATTAGGGTGTCTAAAATGGCATCATTGAGCTGGGGTTTATAGGATAAAAATGCGCTTGAAAAGTAAATCGCATCAACATCACTGTTAAACTCAACCTCGCAATTAAGCACTTTATTAAATAATGGCCGCTGTTTCACCGCGACAGATTGCCGTAAACACACTTTATCAGCGCGCCATTTCGGGCCAACTAATTCTTTTAATATTTTATTGACCAAACACACTGCCAACTGAGACTTTTGCTCAAACTCGTGTTTTTCGTCAGACAGTCGGACAAAACGGACCTCACAACTCGTTTGCCCAAACAAGGCAAGGTTTAGCACAATGCCTTCGGCATGCAGGTATATGTATTTTTGAGCAACATTAAGGGCATCAAGAATCGTAGGTTGGCGCGACATGTAAGCACCAATCAAACCTACCGTACTCATACTTTGTGATGCACCAAGCTTTAAGCCAAAGCACGGCTCATCACACGCTTGGGCTGCAAGTTCAAGTAATTCAAGGTAGTGAGCGTAAACAACAAAGCTGTCTGGATCGCGTAATTGTGCAGGTAAAATACCCGCTTTCTCCAACAAAGTAATTGGGTTTACACCATATTGCCTCACTAAATTCTCAAACCCAGCTAAACTAGAAGAGCGAATTAAACTTTCCACGCAGTGTGCCTTTTGTCCTAAAGAGTCATTTCAGTGTCCTAAAAAGTCAAATCAACTTCAAGTGATTTATTTATGCTAGTACAAACTCTGACAAACAGAACATACAGATGAACATTGCAGCAAAACCGATAAACATCGACAACATTTTAATGGCCGACTTAGTCGCGCAGCTGCAGCCACGCTAAAGCTGAGGGTATTGAAAGCTACCAGCAAAGACGTGAGCACTTACTTGCGTTAAAAGCCATGATCACTGAAAACCAAGCACGTATTATCAGTGCTATTAATCAAGACTATGGTAATCGCTCTCGCCATGAAACTTTACTTGCCGAAATCATTAATGCCTGCGCAGATATCAATAGCACTTTAAAACACCTAAAAAAGTGGATGAAAGTGCAAAAGCGACATGTTGATCACCGTATGTATTTAGGGGCAAAGAACCGAGTTATTCCCCAGCCGCTTGGTGTTGTAGGGTTAATTGTGCCGTGGAATTTCCCGATAAATTTAGCCTTTAGTCAATTAGCTGCTGCATTTGCAGCAGGTAATAAGGCGATGGTTAAAATGTCTGAAAACTCACGGCATTTAAGTGTGCTTTTAGGTGAGCTAGTGAGCCACTATTTCAAGCCCGAAAAGCTGCAATTTTACTGTGAGACAGGCGAAGTAGGCATCGCCTTTTCAAAGCTCCCCTTTGATCATCTAATGTTCACAGGATCAGGTGAAACCGGTAAAAAAGTGATGGCTGCAGCAGCGCAAAACCTAACGCCTGTAACCCTTGAGTTAGGTGGTAAATCTCCTGCTGTGATTGCGACTGATTACCCGATGCAAAAAGCTGTTGAGCGCATCATGTATGTAAAGCAAATGAACGCGGGGCAAATTTGTACCAATGTTGATTATGTATTTGTGCATCAGTCTCAACTTGCGCTATTTATCGATACAGCAACTCGCTGGGCGAAGAAACATGTGCCAGATATCCATAGCCAAGATTACACCGCTATTATTGATGACCGCGCATTTAAACGCCTTACAACCTGTATTGAAGAAGCTAAACAACTCGGCGCTGACGTTATTACGCTTAGCGACCAAGTGGCAGATGCCAACACACGAAAACTGCCACTGACATTAATTTTAAACAGCAATGACAGTATGGGCATTGATACCCGCGAGACATTTGGACCTATTTTAATGGTAAAAACCTATCAAGACTCGCAGCAGGTCGTTGATTATATTGCAGAGCGAGATAGACCTTTAGCGTTTTACCCTTTTAGCTACGACAAAAAGCTTATTAACTTTTATATTGAGCAGGTGATGTCGGGTGGTGTAAGCGTTAACGATGCCCTGTTTCATGTCGGTCAGCACGACTTACCTTTTGGTGGCGTAGGTGCCAGTGGTATGGGACATTACCATGGTTATGAAGGCTTTTTAACCTTTTCAAAATTACGTCCGGTGTTTTATCAAGCCAAGTTTTCGAGCGTGAAATTTTTAATGCCGCCTTACGGTAGATTTGCCGATAAGCTTTTAGCCTTTTTAAGTAAATTAAATTCATAATAATAAACACCAACAGGTGATAATAATGCAGCAACACACATTTGATTTTGACCAAATTATTATAGGCTCTGGATTTGGTGGCTCGGTTAGTGCGCTTCGCCTAAGCGAAAAAGGCAACCGGGTTTTAGTACTCGAAAAAGGCCTACGCCGCGACGATAAGGAGTTTCCAAAGACCAACCTAGATATCAAAAATTATATGTGGCAGCCAGAAATTGGCCTAAAAGGCTGCATTCAGTTTTCGTTTACCAGCAAAGTTACTGTGCTGCATGGTGTGGGTGTGGGTGGTGGCTCACAAATTTATGCCAATGTGCACCTTATTCCTGATGATGAAGTATTTCAATCTCCAGCGTGGACACGAATAAAATCAGACTGGAAAGAAAGTCTAATGCCCTACTATGGCCTTGCACAGCGCATGTTAGGCAGTGCCAAAAATACTTATACCAATGTTGCCGATCACACACTAAAAGAGATTGCCGAGCAGATGGGTCAAGGTGACTCATTCAAAACCGTGAACACTGGAGTACTTTTTGCAAAACCCGGCGAAGCCTATAACAAAGAGCTACCCGATCCATACTTTAATGGCGATGGTCCAAGGCGAAATACCTGCCATTACTGTGGTAGCTGCATGATAGGTTGTCGCCATAATGCCAAAAACACCTTGATGAAAAACTATCTGTACTTTGCCGAGCGCAATGGCGTAGAGATAAGACCCAGCTCTGAAGTAATCAAAATCACCCCGCTCAATGCAGATGGCAGCGCCGGATACAAAATTAAGATTAAAGATACCAGTCATCGCAATAGCCATATTTATACCCTAACAACACGAGGCGTTGTGCTTAGCGCAGGGGTCATGGGCACCGTGCCTTTGCTTTTAAAAATGCGCGATAAAGACAAAACACTCCCCAATATTTCAGCTTGGCTAGGTCAGCAAATTCGCACTAATTCAGAAACCCTCACCACCGCGAATAACACCACTAAAAAAGTTGATGATGGTGTTGCGATCAGCTCATTTATTTCGGTCGACAAAGACACCAATATTGAAATTTGCCGGTTTAGAGAAGGCGCCGATGGCACATGGCTATATTTACCTTACGTTCCTATGGTGACTGGAAAAGGCTTCAAGCGTATTGCTAAGTTTTTAGTGAATACACTGCGCCATCCAATAAAAACAGCCAAAGTATTGCGGCCAAAAGGAAAAGCCCGCAGCTCAATTCTATTTTTGGTAATGCAAAAATCCGAGGCGTTTATTCACCTAGAATGGCGACGTAAATGGTATCGATTATTTAAAAACGGCATTACTGCGGTGCAAAAAGACAATGACACGCCGCTTAGCGTCAGCTTTCCAAAAGCAGAAGAAGCAACCAAACTCTACGCCGAAAAACTCGGTGGCGTGCCAGGCTCTGCCTTATCTGAAGTGCTCTTTGGGGCCCCGATGACGGCGCATATAATGAGTGGCGTCGCCATGGGGACTGATGCCTCTAACGGCGTAGTCGATAGCTCAGGTGAAGTGTTCGGCTATCAAAACCTACGAGTTATTGATGGCTCAATCATACCGGGTAATTTAGGGGTAAACCCATCATTAACCATTACCGCATTGTCTGAATACGCGATGAGCCAAATACCGGTATTCGATGCAGCCCGAGCAAGCCAAATTAAACCAATACAATTTAGTGAGCCACGCGAAGGCCTAGTATCTGCGCTTACGGGTTCAGGTGATTTAGCAAAATCGATTGCTGAAAAACAAAAAAGCCGTGCATAAAGCACGGCCTATTTTGATAAATAGCGATTAGATCACTGATAATTCAACAGCAATGTTACCGCGCGTTGCGTTTGAGTATGGGCATACTTCGTGCGCTTTATTAACAAGTGCAAGAGCGGTGTCTTTATCAAGATCACCCACCGATACCGCAAGCTTAACAGCAATACCAAAACCACCTTCAATAGGACCAATAGATACTTCAGAGTTAATATGAGTATCAGCTGGTAATTTAACTTTTGCTTGGCCAGCCACTAACTTTAATGCACCGATAAAACAAGCCGCGTAACCTGCAGCAAATAATTGCTCAGGGTTTGTACCTTGACCATCATCACCACCTAACCCCTTAGGAGTTGATAGTGCCACATCTAAACGACCATCATCTGATTTTGCTGTACCTTCACGGCCACCTGTTGCTGTTGCTTTTGCTGTGTATGCGACGCTTTGTAGTTCTTTCATGATTACTCTCCTAATTGAGTGAAAATATATTTTGCATGCAAAATATATTAGATCAGCTTTTTCGGGATTGCAAATACTTTGTATGCAAATTAAAATGCTCGTATTGAATTTTGAGGATCGATTATGAAATACCCACAACTAAAATTAGATAACCAGCTATGCCATCGCTTATATATGGCATCGAATGGGATTGCCCGTGCGTATCGAGATTCTCTCAATCAATTAGACTTAACCTACCCGCAATACGTCGTAATGATGGCGCTGTGGGAAAAAGATCAGATCAGCATTGCTGAATTACTTGAAAAAACAGCCATTGATGGCGGTGCAATGACGCAAATTTTGAAAAAAATGAGCGATAAAGCATTGTTGTCGATCACCAAAGATAGCCAAGATAAACGCAAACGATTCGTGCAGCTCGAAGCCAAAGGCAAGGCGATGCAAGATCAAGCTGCCGATATACCGTCGCAAATTCGTTGTCGCTTCCCAAGCATTAACGAACAACAAGCACTGCAACTGATTGAGTTACTCGATTTAGTAAATAGTGACCTCAATTAACAAAAATTATTTGAAAGTGAATTTGGATAATACCAGCTTGCTTAATAAAGTGGGCTTTTTGAGGCAAGAAAACCTCGTTGATAACAAGGCAAAAATTTCGTTATTTAGTTGTTCTAAATGAGAAATTTTTAACGCTGGTTGCGACAGGTTTGCTCCCTCAAAATGATTACGTATTATTGCGAGCTGGTATCTAAACCCTTTTTAATAAAACTAGATGCGCTATAGTGTTCAAAACTCATCAATACGGACACCATCATGAAAGCATTTGGATACACTACAGCAACCCCAACGTTATCGGACTCATCACTACAAGCGATTGAGTTACCTGATCCCGTTGCTACAGGTCACGACATTCTTGTCGCCGTAGAAGCAATTTCAGTAAACCCTGTTGATACTAAAATTCGCGCCAATGTGTCACCAGACAATGGCTACAAAGTTATTGGCTGGGACGCCGTGGGGACGGTTAAAGCTGTTGGCGACAAAGTTTCGTTATTTAATGTCGGTGATCGTGTGTTTTATGCTGGCGACTTAACGCGCCAAGGCAGTAATGCTGAGCTGCAACTTGTTGATGAACGCATTGTCGGTCTTGCACCAACAAGCCTCAGTAATAGTGAAGCAGCCGCCCTGCCATTAACCAGTATTACGGCATGGGAGTTATTGTTTGACCGCTTACAGATTGAAAAATCTAAAAGCAATAAGCCAGCCTCTGTATTAGTGATAGGTGCCGCAGGTGGTGTAGGCTCAATTTTAGTGCAGCTTGCCAAACAGCTTACCAATTTAACCGTTGTTGGTACCGCCGCACGAGAAGAAAGCGCCAACTGGCTTAAAGACTTAGGTGTTGATCATGTGCTTGATCATAGCAAAAACCTTAACGAGCAACGTCTTGCGGCCGATCTGAATGAATTTGATTACGTAGTGAGCTTAACGCACACCGACCAACACCTTGATAGCATTATGGAAGTGATCAAGCCACAAGGTAAATTGGCACTGATCGACGACCCTGCAAGCTTTGATATTTTAAAGTTAAAGCGTAAAAGTATTTCGTTGCATTGGGAGTTTATGTATACCCGCTCAATGTTCCAAACCGATGATATGATTGCCCAGCATCAGCTTCTTTCAGAGCTCGCGACCTTAGTGGATAACGGTACAATCAAAACAACATTGGGTGAGCATTTAGGTAAGATAAACGTAGCAAACCTTATTAAAGCCCATGGAATTTTAGAATCTCATCAAGCTCGCGGAAAGCTTGTGTTGGAAGGGTTTGAGTAACGAGTTGCGAGGGGAAAGTTAGCGAGAGTAAAGTTTCGAGAGTAAAGTTTCGAGAGTAAAGTTTCGAGAGTAAAGTTTCGAGAGTAAAGTTTCGAGAGTAAAGTTTCGAGAGTAAAGTTTCGAGAGTAAAGTTTCGAGAGTAAAGTTTCGAGAGTAAAGTTTCGAGAAGCGAGGTGCGAGCATTTAGCAACGATTTTACATCGCGTTTTATTCTCGTATCGCCCCTACCTCACCAATGACGCGGCATAAAGCCGCTGCTACCTGTCGGCGTCACGCTTGCTTGGCGCGCGAAACAAAAAGTTAAGATTCAAGTTACGAGATACAAGCTGCCAGCATGTAGCAGCGATTTCACATCGCGTTTTTCCTCGCTCAATAATGCAAACACGCATCATTAAAGTGCATTACTACGCTTGCCTTTCACTATTTTAGTGCCTGCATTTGGGGACGCCCTTACCGCTCAATGTTAACCAATTGATTTTTAATGTATTTAATTTTAATAAAGGTTTGGCACAGATCTTCCAATAGTGAGTATGAACTGGCACTAACAAGGAGACTAACGTGACTAACTTCTTTCACACTCTTTATCTACTTTGGCGATTAGACATCAGCACATGGCATATGCATGAAGCAAACGATCCGCATAATGTGGCTGATTTGGAGCGTCGCTATGTTAAATAATGACCCCGCATTTATTGAAGCGCTTAAAAAAATTTCGGTTCACCAACTAACAATCACCGAAGCGTCTGAGCAGTACGACATTCCTAAGCGTGTGTTATACAAAGCCGCACGACAGCAACAAGTTAAACAGAACAAACAAAAAGCGTATTTAATTGCCACTCAGAAGCGCCTTCAACAAAGTCTACGTAATGTAGAAATGGAGTTAGCTAGCTTCAGCTAAATAACTTCTGTATGGTTAAAATACACGCACAATAATGATGGATTAAGTATGCACGCAGTAGAAGTAAACTTTGATGGCTTAGTGGGGCCTACTCACAATTACGCGGGATTATCGTATGGCAATGTCGCTTCACTAAGTCACGCCTCTTCGCATTCAAACCCCAAAGAGGCCGTGATACAAGGCCTTGAAAAAATGAAGGCAATGAACGAATTAGGGCTAGAACAAGGTATTTTTGCACCTCATGCTCGCCCCGACATTAACGTGCTAAAGCGTTTAGGCTTTACAGGCAGCGATAGCCAAATTATAGAAAAAGCATTTAAAGCCGACCCTGTTTTACTGCGAGCTTGTTACAGTGCATCGGCCATGTGGACAGCCAATGCTGGCACTATTTCGCCTTCTGTCGATACGCTTGATGGCAAAGTGCACTTTACGGCTGCTAACTTAAATAACAAATTTCACCGTTCGCTAGAGCCCGTTACAACTACGGCATTATTAAAAGCCATGTTTAACGATGAGCGTTACTTTAGCCATCATCCGCACTTACCTGATCAAGGCTTTTTTGGTGATGAAGGCGCCGCAAACCATAATCGACTATGCGACAGTCACGCAGATGCAGGGCTTGAGATCTTTGTTTATGGGGCAAGTAGTTTTAATAGCGCCTTACCAAAACCTGTTAAATTTCCTGCAAGACAATCTCTTGAAGCTTCGCAAGCAATTGCCCGTTTACATCAACTAAAACCAGAAAATCAGTTATTTATTCAACAAAACCCTGATGTAATAGACCAAGGTGTCTTCCATAACGATGTAATCGCTGTGGCCAATGGCAATGTACTTTTATGTCACGAACAAGCGTTTTTGCATCAAGCTGATACGCTAAAACAGATTAAACAAGCTTACCTTGGCAACAAGCCGCTACATATTATTGAAGTGCCAACCAATAAAGTGAGCATTACTGATGCTGTAGGCAGCTATTTATTTAATAGCCAATTAATTACCTTAAGTGATGACAGCATGATGCTGGTTGCACCTAAAGAGTGTCAGCGTAATCAAGCTGTTCACGATTACATTCAAGAAATGATTTTGGCAGATAACCCAGTTCAGCAAGTGCGCTTTTTTGACTTGCGCCAAAGCATGCAAAATGGCGGTGGGCCTGCTTGTTTACGCTTGCGTGTTGCGCTCAATACTGACGAACTAGCCGCGGTCAATCCGGGTGTACGATTCAGCGAAGAAAAATATAACCAATTAGTGAGTTGGGCGAATAAGCATTACCGTGACTCGTTAAGTAGTGATGACTTTGCCGATCCAATGCTTTTAACCGAAAGCTACCAGGCACTTGATGAGTTAACCAGCTTACTTAACTTAGGCTCTGTGTATCCATTTCAACAAGAATAAATAATGAAAATTAAAGCAGTACACTCTATTAGAGGGGTGTCTAAATCACTCAATAGTTTACTGATTGATAGCGTTAATAGTGGCGCATCAATCGGCTTTATTGCCCCGCTATCATTACAGTCAGCACATGACTACTGGCAAGGGGTCGATGGGGATTTAGCAACGCCTTACCGTAGGCTTTATCTTGCCCTTGATGGTGATACGGTGATTGGCTCAGTGCAGCTTTCTTTGTGCGCCAAAGCCAATGGCGCTCACCGCGGTGAAGTAGAAAAGCTCATGGTGCACAGCGAATATCAAGGCAAAGGAATAGCAAAACAATTGATGAATAGCCTAGAAACCGACGCCCGTATCTTAGGTATTCAATTACTAATACTTGATACTCGCCAAGGCGACACTGCTTCATATTTGTATCGCAAACTCGATTATATTGAAGCTGGCACTATTCCTGGTTTTGCGAAAAGCTCATCCGGTGAATTTGACGCAACGGTGTATTTTTATAAGCAGGTCGCCTAGATCTGCTTTTCATAGCCAATTGATATAATCATAAAGTCGACTAATAAAAATCTTTAAACGTACTAAACTAGTACTGCGGATTTTTATTAGGAGCGATAAATGGCGCTATCAATACAGCAACGGGTACTCTTTCTAGCCCTACTTCCCCCTCTACTCATTGCAATTATGCTGACACTCTACAATTATGTGCAGTCAAAACACAGTGGTGCGCAAACCGTTGAAAGTTTTGCTACACAAATGGAAAACGACCGAAAAGCAGAAGTCAGTAACTATCAAAAAATTGCCATGAGTTCGATTGCTCATCTCATCGCACAAGATGATGGCTCTAATACTGAACAGCTGCAAAACCAAGCAAAAAGCATTTTGCGTAATTTGCGTTTTGATGATGCTGGCGATACAGGCTATGTATTTGTTTATGATCTAAAAGGTGTCAATATTGCCCATGGCGTTAACGCCTCACTTGAGGGTAAAAACCTATATGATTTTAAAGACCCTAATGGGGTTTATCTGATACGAGAGCTGATTGATGCCGCAAAAAAGGGCGGTGGCTATGTGCAGTATTCTTGGAAAAATACCAATGGCAGTGTGAACCCTAAACTCGGTTATGCCGCTTTACTACCAAAATGGAACTGGGTGCTAGGAACCGGCTTTTGGATCAGTGGCCTTGAGCAACAAGTTGCAGTAACAGAACAACGGGTTAATGAAGGCATCGATAATGCCTTTATAAACACCGTTATCGCTTCAGTATTTGCTGTTGCAATTACCGCGCCGATTGCAGTGGTAGTATCGCGCAGTATTACTAGCCCTCTGCACACAACCGTACTAGCAATGAACGATATATCACAAGGTGATGGCGATTTAACCCAACGTTTAATGGTGAAACGAGACGATGAACTGGGCAAGCTTGGCAGCTCGTTTAACCGCTTTGCCGATGACGTTGGTAAGATGGTTATTGATATTCGCCAATCATCGCAATCGATGAATCAAGCATCGCACAAACTCAACGAGCTACTTGCCAATATGCACGCAGGTATTAATCGTCAACATGAAGAAAGTGAACAAGTTGCAACCGCAATAAACGAAATGTCGGCGGCGTCAATGGAAGTTGCCCGCAGTGCTCAAGAGGCCTCAACCGCTGCTGAACATGCCGATCATTTAGTTAAGCAAGCTAACAATCAATTGCTCATTGCCATAAAAGTGATTAATGGCCTTGCCAAACAAGTTGATGAAGGGGCTAATGCGGTCGATCAGCTTAATCAACAATCGAGTCAAATTGGTAGTGTGCTTGATGTGATCAGAAACATTGCCGAGCAAACAAATCTACTGGCACTGAACGCGGCTATTGAATCTGCCCGAGCTGGTGAAGCGGGTCGTGGTTTTGCGGTCGTGGCTGATGAAGTGCGAACGCTTGCAAAACGCACGCAAGATAGTACTCATGAAATAGAGGCAATGATTGAGCAAGTACAGCAAGGAACAACAACTGTAAACAGCATTATGCAATCAATTAAATCAGGCAGTGCAACCAGTGTTAATGAGGCCGGCGAAGTCGAAAAAGCGCTTAATGAAGTACTGCTTTCGGTTAACACCATCACATCACAAAATGCACAAATTGCCACAGCCGCTGAAGAGCAAACATCAGTGTCTGAAGCGATTAATCAAAACATGACGACCATTGTCGATATTGCTAACAAAACCGCCAATGATACCGATGTAGCCACATCGTACATGCATGAACTAACAGACACGGCAACGCAGTTAGAACAAAATGTAAGTCGCTATAAAACGTAATATTTAGTGCTATTGTTAGGCAGGCAGATACGCCTGCTTAACAAAAACCATTGGTCTTTTGTAAGTTTTTTAACCAATCGAATAAGTCATTATCGTAACGCTTTAGGCGTTGTTGCTGCTTATCGCTGAGACTATAAAATGGCGCAAAGCAGACATATTTGTCACCCATAATAAGTACTAAGCGCACACCAAAAAATGAGTAATGGTGAATAAACTGCACTTGTCTTGCATGCATATGGCGGCATTGCCCAAATATATTACGGTAATGCACACCATGGCGACACACCGTTACATTGCGCTTTGAATTAAACACTAACAGCGCTAGTAGCAATGAAACAGTACACAGAAAAAAACTAAAAAGTAAGCTGCTTACTTCTGATGAGCTATTAATAAATCCCACAAATAAGATTAAATTAAATGCACCTAACAGTGCCCATCCCCTAAACTCAAAGCGCTTTTCTAAATCAATGACCTTCATTTTTGTTCCTAGATTTTTATTTTTTGCGATGATGTCAGCAAAATGTGGAAGAAAAATGGATTTGCTTAAAAAGCACGCTAAATTTGCATTTATATTTTTTGTGGCTTTCAGGTTGTTACATAAAAGGTACAAAGGTGTTAATCGAAACTTATTATTAGCAATTCAAGATACATTAAGTTTTAGTTATTACACTATTAGTAAATTTTTAGAACACAAAGGGAAGAAATGATGAACTTTAAAACTACATTACTTAGCAGCGCCGTTTTACTTGCACTTGTTGGCTGTGGCTCAGATAACGACAAGAACGACTCGGTTGACCCTCAGCCGCAAACTGCACAGTTCACGTTAGGTGTGTCTGATGCACCAGTGACAGGTTTAAAAGCTGTTAATGTTGTGTTTGATTCAATCACATTGAAAACCCAAGGTGGTGAAGAGTTCACTTTTGAGACCCGTGAAGATGATGATGAAACCATGCCTGAAATGGTTAACTTATTAGACTACACAGGCGATGATGTATTTTCTTTATTAGAAGATGAAGAAGTACCTGCTGGCGAATATCAATGGATCCGTGCAGATGTGATCAATGGTGACACAAACGATTTAACCATGACTTCGCATGTTGTATACGAAGATGACAGCATTGCACCACTGGTTGTTAAACGTAAAGGCAACGATGGTATCGGTGAAATCCAACTTGATGGTTTTACCCTTAACCAAGCTGGTAACGAGTTTGTTATTGAGTTTGACCTTAAAAAGTCATTAGTTGATCCACAAAATAGTGATGAGATCTTCTTAAAACCACGCGGTGTTCGCTTAGAAAACCTTGCTGAATCTGAAGATATCGAAGGCACTGTGAGCGACGTACTCATCGCGAACTGTGAAACAGATAATATCGATATCGCACTGGAAGATGGTTCATTCGGTCATGCTGTTTACTTATATAGCAGCGATGTTGAAATGCCAATGGACAACTATGAAGTTAACGAAGATGAAACACCATTAGATGCACCTCTTGCAACGGCGGATGTTGTTTTCGATAGCGAAGATAACCAATACGAATTTGAACTTGCGTTCATTCAACCAGGTGACTACCAACTTGCTTATACCTGCGCCGCGCACATCGATGACGTAGAAACGCAAGACGAAGCATTTACGCTTTATCAAGTAAAACCAATTACAGTAACATCGGGTGAAGACTTAGACGTGTCTTTCACTGTTTCTGAATAATATTGGAATACCCCATTAAATGCCCGCACTGTGTGCGGGCTTTTTGTTGTTTATAGTGTATCGTAACGAATTATCACTTCGGATATCTGATCTACCACTTTATCCGCACCGGTTTTAATGTCTTCCATGATCATGCTGACTTCTTCAACATTTTGCTGAGACTCACCAGACAGTGTTTCAATTTCTTCGATAAGAGCCGTCATTTTTGCTGCGATTTCTTGCGTTTTTCCAATTAAGCCTGATATTTCACTGGTCGACACAGAAGTACGTTGCGATAAATTTCTAACCTCATCGGCAACCACTGCAAAACCGCGACCATGCTCCCCGGCTCTGGCAGCTTCAATCGCTGCATTTAAAGCGAGTAGGTTTGTTTGTTCTGCGATGCTATTAATGGTTGTTACAATTTCACCTATTTGTGATGACTGCTGCGCTAACACATCCGACAGTTCACGGGTTTGATGAACTTGCTCACTCACTTTTTTTGATGATTCAACACTGCTTAAAATTCGTTGCTGTCCATTCGTCACAACTTGCGAGGTTTCTTCCGACGTGTGTCCGGCATTTTCTGCTGCATGTTTCACTTCTTCGGTGCTGTTAACTCTAGCGGTGACATCAGATGCAAACTTAATGATCTGTGTCACTTTACCCTGTTTATTAAAAATAGGGTTATAGGTTGCCTCTAAATAAAGCGGGCTGCCATCACGTTTTTTACGAGAAAATTGCCCAGAAAAAATGCGCCCGTTCGCCAGCTCTTGCCAAAAGTTAGGGTTCTTTTGATAAAAGTCGTCATAACAAAACAGTTTATGATGCTGACCTTGGATTTCAGCGAGACTATAGCCTACAACATTTAAGAAATTATCATTCGCTGAAATAATGTGACCATCCGGCGTAAAGCGGATCATCGCGGTGCTTTTATTAACGGCATCATAGATTGCCGACATTTCATCAAGTTTTTCGACTTCGTTAGTAATCTCTGATGCGAACTTAATTGCACAGCGTACCTTGCCATCATCACCGCGTACCGGAAAATAGGTTGCACGCAGCCAAATGGCTTCGCCTGCCCCATTAACTCGCGAGAAAACCCCATATTTTGCTTGGCCTTTAGCGATATCTTGCCAAAAAGTTTGATACTCTTTTGAGCTGCTATATTCAGGCGCACAAAACTTACGATGATGCTGACCAATCATATCGCCAGCTTGCACTTTCATTGTTTTGCAAAACAAATCATTAGCTTCTAGAACAGTTCCATCTGGTGTAAATTCGATATAAGCAATGTTTTCTCTGATCCCAGCTAAATATTGCTGACTTCTATCAACATCATGCTGCAACGCATCAATGAGTTGATCTTTATTTTTACTAAACCACATTGAAACACCAGTTATTAAGGTACTTAGCTAAAGTTTAGCCCAGCAGAGCGAGGAATAAAATTACAAAACAATTCTTTTTTCTTAATGATTAACAGCTTAACCTATAGATAGCTTTACACTAAAGCGCTTTCCTCTTAAAGAATGGCCAAATATATAATATTATAAGCCTTACCCAAACAGCCTAGGCTTTGTTATGACATCGCGTATTCTCAAATCGATTTTTTACTCATCTTTTCTATTAGGCTCTGCTGTTTTTTTGCAAGGCTGCCAAGAACAACCTCAATCTGATCATATTGCCGTCACTGGCGGACTCATCCAAGGGCAAAAAGAAGGGCGTTTTATTGCCTATAAAGGCATTCCGTATGCAGCAGCTCCGGTAGGAGAGTTACGCTGGCGAGCACCGCAACCTGTGCCTAAGTGGCAAGATATAAAAGTACTTAACGATTACGCGCCTGACTGTATGCAAAAGCCGTTTGCAGCAGATGCTGCACCGCTTACAACAACCCCTTCGGAAGATTGCCTTTATTTAAATGTGTTTAAACCCACTAAACAGAGCGATGCTCCTTACCCCGTTGTGGTATGGATACACGGGGGTGGCTTTGTAAATGGTGGCGCATCACCCGCTGTTTACTCGGGTGAAAGCTTTGCTAAACAAGGGGTTATTTTTGTTAGCTTTAATTATCGCCTAGGCCGATTTGGCTTTTTTGCGCACCCTGCTCTTAGTCGTTTTGAGAACGATGCACTGGGCAATTACGCTTTAATGGATCAAATCGCGGCTCTAGAGTGGGTGAAACAAAATATCGCTCAATTTGGTGGTGATGCTGCAAAAGTGACACTCATGGGTGAATCTGCAGGAGGCGCATCAGTACACGCGATGATGCAAACCCCTGCTGCTAATGGCTTATTCCAGCAAGCGATTATTATGTCTGCGGGCGGACGAGAGCTTTTTAAGCAGTTGCCTCTAACTAGTGATGATGACACCGTATTAAGCGCCGAAAAAATTGGCGAAAACTTTGCTAAGCAACACACCATTTTAGGCAGTGATGAAAATGCCCTTGCTGCACTACGTGAGCTATCTGCAGAAGACGTGGTTGATAACCTAAACCTAAGCACATTAAACCGACAAAATGATGATGAATCTACGTACGTTGGCGGGCCAATTATTGATGGCACTATCATCAATTCGGCGACAGAAGCGCGCTTGAGTAAAGGCACATTTAGCCGTGTTGCGACCATGGTTGGCACAACAGATATGGATTTAGGCTTTGCTAATTTTGCTTCTAAAGAAGCGCTATTCGCAAGTTTTGCTCCTCACAGTACACAAGCAAAAATGACTTACGATGCAAATGACCAAATGCCATTACCTATACTTAATTACCAAGTTGGTCAAGATGCTTTAATGCAAGAGCCAGCAAGGTTCGTTGCAAAACGTGTGACTGATATGGGTAACGATGCCTTTTTGTATCGATTTGGTTATGTGGCGCAAACCTTAGATAAACCTGGTGCAGAGCATGCCAGCGAAATTCCATACTTTTTTAATACTGTGGCAGCAAAATATGGCCATGTCACCACTGAGCAAGATAAGCAAGCCGCTAAAATAATGCACCGTTATGTGACAAACTTTATTAAATTAGGCACACCAAATGGCCCAGGTTTGCCGACGTGGCAAGCATATAAAAATGATGAATCTTTTATACTGCAAATGAATAAATCAGGGACTGCAGAGTTTTTACCGGACCCCTTACAAGCGCGGTTAAACATCACAGCTACAAAAGCTGAAAAGTAATAATTAAATAAGGCGCTTAATTAAGCGCCTTATTTTTATCCTTGCTGCTGAACATACTCAAGTGCAGTCATCTTGTGGTATGTCACATTAGGATGAAATACGTGAGTAGGATCTGGGTCAACCACTTCAATTGGCGTGCCTTGACTGCGTGCAATATCGAGTGCCATTTGGGTAATATTGACGCTAAACGAGGTGCCGATAAAGACGATTTTATCGGCATCAAGCATGCGCTGTTGCGCCTCAGAGATTCGATAAAGTTCAGTGTAGTATTCATCAAATAACAACACATAAGGCTTAAAGGATTCGTTGAGCTTGGGGCTTTCGTTATTGATATTGAACACCTCAAGCAATGAGTGGTGCAGGTTGTCTTCGTTGATATTATCCCACGGCGCGTTAAAAGCCATCACATCGTCACCTTGATGATGAAACAGTGTCATTTGATCTAAGCGACCATGAATAGCAATAAAGTCAATGTTACCTGCTTTACCATCAAGGCCATCAATATTTTGCGTAATGAGATTTTTATCACTCAACCAATGATGCACTTCATTGGGACCGTGATGGCGATAGGTTGCAAAACGATGATAATACCAAGCTAAAAATTCGCGAGGGTTGTTTTCGTACATAGCACGCGTTGCCATTTCCATCGGCGTATAATTTTTGCTGCCAATGGTCCAATAACCATCTTCGCCACGAAAGGTCGGTATACCGCTAGCGGCACTCACACCCGCCCCAGTAATATAGAGAGTATTCATAGAGATAACTTTACCTTGTAAGCAAGTGCATCGGCTGTCACTTGTTGATTATTATCCATACCACCAAGACGATACAAACTTCCTTGGTGCTCTAATAAACCTCGATGATCCATGCTCGCGGTGCCGGCTTTTGGCATTACTTGCCACGTGTTTTTATCAACATCAAAGCGCCAAACATGATCACTCGCTGGCGCTGGTTTGCCATCGTACCCCATACCATTGTAGTTATATGGGTTATCAGAGCCGCCCATCATATAAATATCGCCATTAAAACTGGTTGCTGCCATACGGTAATGGGCAACACCTGTAGGATGCGGCACCGTACGCCAATCTATCTTTAATGGGTTATTAGCATCAATTGTGCCTTTTAAACACTGTGCAACCGCGCCGAAAGAACGACGTTTATCAGCATTCGCCTGTGTTTTAACGCCATCACACACTAATATAGTGTTTCCACTAATTGCCGCCGCTTGGCCAAACACCGGTTGACCTAAAAATGGCGAAGCCTGTTGCCAAGTATCTGTATGCGTATCATAAACTTGTACAAGGTTAACATTGCCATCGTTATGCCAACCACTGACTAAATAGATATAACGCTGCTGATACGAAAGAGCCACACTGTCATCCACCGGCACTGGCATATTGGCCAGTTGCGTATATGAATTAGAGAGCACATCATAGCGATATACATCAGGGGTAGAGATTTCTTGATGATCCGCACTTACCGTATAACCACCAAATAGATAGGCATGTTGACCAACACCCACCGCAGTACTCGCCAAACGGCCAGTAAGGGGCAATGTACTTGGCACGGCTTTAGCTGCTTGCCACGCGTTATCGCCCACTTTAAGGACCCACACTTTATTGTGAACATCGGTATGTGCTTTGCCTGAGCTCAAGCCCATAAAGCTTAAAAAGTAAGCTTGTTCATCAATAACAACTTTGGCGACAGCGTTGTTCGCGACGGCTTCTGGTAAGGCAGGAATAGTTGCAAGTGCAATAGAAAATAGCAGGCTCATAAATTAAATAGGTAACTTAACACATAGCTTAAGAATACCATTTTATGAGCCTGAAGAAAGGCTCGCTATTAGTAAGCAATACTAATACGTTGATTTAAATGGGCTGCCGACTGTGCTTCATCAAGCATTGCTTTAGCATAATCAGTAACTGAAATTTTGCTTTCGCCGTTTGCATCAGTAAAGAAGCTGTCACCACCAACACGGTACGGGCCTTCTGACTCACCAGGGTAAATGACTGCAGCTGGTGATACAAAAGTCCAAGCTGTAGCTACTGTTGATGCTCTAAATACATCAAGTGCTTCACCTTGAGCAATGGCTTCTGCTTTGTATTCAGCAGGAAAGTCTGGGCTTGATACCAGTGTTACACCAGGTGCCACTTCTAAGCTACCTGCACCACCCACCCATAAAATGCGTGTGCCTGTACCTGCAAGCGCGTTTAATAATTGTTTTGCTGTATTTGCAACAATTTCATGGTTACCTAAAGCACGACCACCAATTGCAGCAATAACAACATCACTACCTGCAGCTGCAGTTGCGATATCGTCTTTAGTTAAATCAAATTCAGTCACAGTAACGTTATCTTGGGTTACTTTACTTGCGTCTCTAACTAATGCATTTACTTGATGACCACGTTCGATTGCTTCTGAAGTAATGTGGCTGCCAATCCAACCTGTTGCGCCAATAACTGCTAATTTCATGAGGAATTCTCCGTTGTTTGTTTCAATGATTGCAGTTTACTTGTTCACTAATTACTGATAAATACACTATATAGATACACATTGTTTCATTTTAAGATACCAATGGATAAACTCACTTCAATTACTAGCTTTGTCGAAGTTGCCCGTACAGGCAGCTTTACTCAAGCCGCTGAGCATTTAGGTTTAAGCCGATTACAAGTTTCTAGGCATATTCAAGATATTGAAAAGTGGCTAAATTTAAGATTGTTTCATCGCACAACACGCAAAGTGAGTTTAACAATTCAAGGCGAAGAAGCCCTTAGCTATTGCCAGCAAATATTAAATCAAGTGTCTGATTTACAAAGCAGAGCACACAGCCATAACAATGAATTGGTTGGTACCATTCGAGTTGCCTCTCCGATTGGGCTTGGCCAACATAAACTGTTTGATGCCATTGAAGAGTTTACCAAACGCCATCCTCAGACGCGCTTTGAACTGTTACTTTCTGATAGTTTATCGCAGCTGGTTGATGACCGCGTTGATATCGCTTTGCGTTACATCCACCAGCCTGACGAAGGTCTTATTGCCCGTAAGCTAATGTATATCGCAACCGCAGTATGTGCCTCTAACGATTATTTAGCTGCGAACCCACAGATTTTTGAGCCGAGTGACTTAACTATTCACAATTGCCTAGTTCATAACAAACACACTATTTGGCAATTTCAAAAAGACGACAACACACAAAAAGTGACCGTGAAGGGCAACATTGTTGCCAACGATATGGGCGTACTTCTAAAAGCTGCAAAACAAGGTATGGGCATTGCTCACCTACCTTGCGATCTCGCCAATGACTATTTGGCATCAGGTGAGCTTGTTAAAGTACTGCCAGAGCATACAACTATAGGCTCTCACTTATGGGCAGTGTATTTATCACGTAACTTCCAACAAAATGTGGCCAGAGCGTTCATCGACTTTTTAGCAGAGCACTGGCAACACGATATTTTATAATCTAAACCTGCTGCAAATACGTATAAGCTACAAAAAGGAGCCGTAATGCAGCACTTAGATCATGAAATATCACGCATCATAGAGATGGCGTGGGAAGATAGAACCCTGTTTGAAGCAATAAACCAACAGTTTGGTTTAAATGAAAAAAGCGTTATCTCGCTGATGCGTGAGCAATTAACAAGCTCGAGTTTTAAACTTTGGCGAAAACGCGCGCGGGTAGGCAAACCAAACACTTAAAACTACGCCATCCTGATATATCCCGTGGTTACTGTAAGACCCAATATAAACATAGATAGTTTATAGGGCTGAAACCTAGTATGACAAAGATTAATGATTCAGTTGATTTGCAAATTGTCCAACTGCATCAACCACTTGCTGCGCACCGTGTTGTATGTCTTCCATCACCTTGCCAGACTCATTTGATAAAGACACACCTTGCTCGGCTTTCACCTTGCCTTGTTCAATAACCTTTACCGTATTTTGTGTAAGTGACTGATTGTTATTTACTACTTCAACAATTTCTTCGGTGGCTTTTGAGGTTCTTGATGCAAGCTGCCTGACTTCATCAGCCACCACCGCAAAGCCTCGGCCTTGCTCACCGGCACGAGCAGCTTCAATTGCTGCGTTTAGCGCCAGTAAGTTCGTTTGCTCCGCAATACTACTAATACTTTGCACAATGGCTGCAATTTGTTGTGACTGTTTATCAAGGGCTGAAATCTCTTGAGCTGCTTGCTCCATCTGCTGGGCTAATTCATTCATCACTGTCATGGTATTTTGTAAAACCTCAGCCCCTTGTTGAGCGAGTCTATCAGTCTCTGTTGATGTGCCATACGCAATTTCGGCCGCTTGTGAAATTGCATGCTCACGATTAACTTGCTCAGTGATCACAGTGGCGAACTTCATCACTTTGTAAAGCTCACCAAAATCATTTGAAATGGGGTTGTATGACGCTTCAAGCCACACTTCATTACCATGACGGTCAACACGTTTAAAGCGATCAACAACAAACTCACCGCGTCTTAAGCGCTGCCAAAACTTCTCATACTCTGCTGACTCAGCAAGTTCAGGCTCACAAAACATACTGTGGTGCTTACCTACTATCTCATCTTTTTTATAACCCATACTCTCTAAAAACGGTTCATTTGCGTTAATAACCTTGCCCTCTAGGTCAAACTCAATAACCGCCATCGAGCGATAGATAGCATTAATAGTGTCGCGTTGTTCACGAGAAGTAGAAATTGTATCGGTTAGTACAGTGCCATAAATAGCAAAGTAATTAAGCTCACCTTGTTCTGTGTGTACCGGATGAGCAATCAAACGAAGCCACTCAAGCTTGCCATCATAGCGAGTTATTTGTAAGTGCCCTACTCCATGCTGTTGATTTTCAATGGCGTTTTTTAGCTCTACAAACTGGTCAGTATTTCGAGATTGTTCAGTAATAATATCTTGGAAGGGCGAGTCAATTAGCTGATTGTGAGAGTAGCCTAATTCATCTAAAAAGTTCTGGTTAATATAGGCCATTGTGCCATCAGCACGCAGCCTAAGCACCAACATCTCTTCATCAATACCTGAAGTGAGATCTTTTAGCGGATAAAGCTCAGCTTTTAACGCATCAATTTCAGCCTGTAAGGATTTATTAAACCACATAAAACGCCCTGATTTTTTATTAACGTGTTGTTGTTCATAAAATTGTAGAACAATTAACGCAGGGCGCTACTTTAAAATAAGCAAAAAGAATTAAGAAAATTGATTTAACTAAGAAGCTTGAGAGGTCAATTTAACGTATTTCTCTGCCAGTTCATCTAAAGATTCGCGATGATTTGGATCTGGCTTAATGCAATCAATAGGACACACACTCACACAAGTAGGGTTATCGTAATGCCCAACACACTCGGTGCATTTGTTAGGGTCTATTTGATATATCTTCGCGCCCATATAAATAGCCTCATTCGGGCACTCAGGATCACACATATCACAGTTAATACACTTGTTATTGATGAGTAATGCCATGACAAACCTTTAAGCACGCTGATGGAGTATTGCCATTAAAATCTAACCTTGGATTTCAAAAGCAGTTAAAATTGCAGCCGCGTAATATAGATTGCTGCGAATGAAGTTTCTTTGATCTAGATCAAGTTTAAAAGTAGTTAAGATCCTTCGAGAGCGATATTTCAGTAGTAATGCAGTGAGATTATCTATCGAACCAAGCTATGTGATGAAATAAGTGAGAGGTTTTATGGTGACTAGATGAGTTTTCGGTATGGGCAGAGTCTTAAGGGCATAGCTCGTTTATGGACAAAAGCAAGTTAGAGTATTTATTCAGTAACGCCGCACTAAGCGAAACGTAACCCACTGTTTTAGTTCCGTTTAAGTGCCTTGTTATAAGCCTGTAATTAAGGATACTCGCATATTCCCTGTTCTTTTAGGACTTTTCTTCTTGGTGCAAAAAATTGCTCTGTTAATGTACGCATATAGTTGCCAATCTTTTTATCATTTACGTCAACTCCTGGCCAGAAGAACGGTATATCTTGATTATGTAGGCTTTCAATAAATGTGATTTGCGTTAACGCTAAAAATAACCTTGCAAAATTGGAAGGTTCATTGAAATCATTTTTTAATAAGTGAACAACTAAGTGACGATTAAACCCATTCAAAGAAGTATTGGCATTGCTAGGCTTATACAATACATGCTTAAAAAACAGCCTAAAAGCATTAATAACATCACATTGAGGGTTCACGTGAGTAAGAAAGTCAATTTCTACTTGAGTGTTATACCCTTTCCCTGGATACCAAGTATATTCAGGGAACCTCGTACTCCCCCAATCAAGGAGTAACTCCTTAAGTCCCTTATCGAATTGCTCTGTGCTTACATTACCGACATCACTATTAAGGAGTTTGGCTTGTATATTTCTTAAACCCGCTTCAAAAACAGGGAACAATGACATTATTGCTATATGGTCAAGACCAAAATAGTAAGCCTCTATAGCTTCAAATATAATGGATTTGTACTCTTTGAAAGACTCACTTACTGAAAGATATTTATTAAAATACGCAACAGCAATCTCTGCCGTAAAAGATTCGTGTAACCACAAGTTTGCTTCTGAAGTTGGATTGTCTGAATTGTTTATTCGGTATATATCTCCAACGACAGTTCCCTCTCCCATATATAGTGGAACAGGGATAGCAAGGTCTAGCATTCTTTCTTGAAGCCCTGTAACTCGACCCCATTTATTGTTGAGAAACTGAATAGGTCTTTCTGTTACAAAACACACTCCCTCGTCAGTTTCAATTTCAAAGCCATCGCGTCCAATATTCTTCGGAGTAACAGTTACCTCCACTGAATTTCGTTTTCTGAACATAGCTTCAATTTGAATTACGCTTAATTTTGGTTGCCGACAGAGACTTTTCAGCGTTTTCTCATATTTCATTAATCTGTTTCCATAAACTAAGTTCGGCTGATCATTTTTACGATCTCGGTATTTATTTGTATTGATGGAATTCATCAAAACTACGATGGGCTTATAACGCCGCATTAAGGTGTGAGCGACGCTTGGATATACTTGAGCGAAGCGAAACTGCCAAGCGTTGCGAATAACTCTTAAATGCTTTGTTAGCTTAATTTTCCCACTCTCTATTAAGCTTACCGCCGTCTTCTAAGTACAAATCAATGGCTTTCTCACGCATTCTTAGCAAACGCTTGTCTGTATGCCTTTCTGGAAAGTCGTAAGAATCTAGATAAATCGCATGATACTTAAGTTGATCAACTATTGTATCTTCCCAAGCTTGATTCCAATCAGCTAACTCCAGTATCTGTTCGACAGCAAAGATGAGATTTGATACATAAAACTCATACTGAATGTATTCATCTCGATTGTCACAAAACTCGTAGTATCGAGGTGATGCCTCTGGGTAGCTAGCCAACGAGTACTTAGGGTTATCGAAAGCCAACTTTAAGTACTCCATATATTGACTCTGGGCATGTATCTCGTGAGCCTGAACTTTCGAGTTAGAATATTGCCGATACGCGACAATCAAAGCCCCACATGCCACAACCAATGTTGCAACTCCCGTAAAATCTGAAACAGATAATGACTGTAGCAAATTAAAAACTCCTATGATTTCCAATATTAAGCTAACGCCAAGCTCACCGGCACATACTGCGGAGAGCGTTTTTGTGTAAAAATGGAGCGCGGCGACAGATACAAAAACGAGCGTAGCAGTATGTGTCCGTGTGCAGCTTTTTGTTAGGCATTTTTATACGCCCCATCCTTCGTTTTCACAAAGCACGTTTTCGGGTGAAATAGGAATAAATTTACCAGAATTTAAATCTATTCTCATAACCCAATTAATAGCAACATGCCATTGCTCTTCATTGTCTGAAACGACGGCAATTATAGAGTGATCCACAGCACCATTAAGCCTACAAACGCCAAATGACAGATACTCACCAGAGTGAACTTCAGGCCACTCTGTTTGATCTGTTATTTTCCATATCGCCTTATTTCCAGACCTACCTATTTCTTTTTGAACAATTACCGCGAAAGGATTTTCTCCAACCCTGCGCAAATCACTTACTGAAACCTCACAAAATTGATCTCTCCCGAGAGCCCAAGAAACGCATGCGCCATATGAAGTTTCTAAGCCTTCTGGATAAGGCGGAGCTTTCTTTCCGATTAAATTTACGGAGCAGCCCGAAATCAATAGAAACACGCTGATCAGAAGTAGTGATTTCATCGTATGCCTAACATTTTAGTATTTATGCGACACGCAGTTTGTGTTGCATAATCGCTTGTTGGACTGAGCCGCTACCTGCTCGGTGTGTCAGAGTTGGTGTTGTTTATGCTATTGCTTTATTTATAAAAAATAGGCTTTTTGGAGGTTCTCACTTTCCTAGCAAATTTAATCAGCTTAGTTAGTGTTATGTAAGCTTTCCCTGCATAACTCAGCGCTTATTATTTATTCATTACACCTAAATTTACCTCAATAAGCAATTATATTTTTACGAACACAGAAACCACTAGCCGGAGAAATTAATTTTATTAAATATTTGATTTGAAATGCTATCTTACCGACTAGCTTTACACTTCGTTCAAAGTCACCCCTAGAGCATTTGTGTTAGCTCGTTTTGGGGCAAATAAGAGTTATATAAATAACTCGCCTCTGGACAAAAGTGCGATAGAGGATTTAATCGTAACGCTCCGCAAGCCTGTTGTAGGCGCGAAGTGGCTAAAATTTATAAATTTTAGCCAGGTAGTGAAAATAAGTATTTAGCGGCTTGTTATGTATTTTCTTTAAAAGAATACTCTTCTATTTCACTTACAGAGCGTAGGGTAATCTCGCCATCTTTATTTTCTAAAGATGAAGAACTTAGCCTCCATACATCATCTTTTCCAAAACCTTTCATTAAACTAAAAACATGCATTAGATCATGTTTTGTTTTAGGCTCTATATTAAACCTAAAATTCAGCCTGTCATTTACATCTCGATTTTCATCAACTAATAAAGCTATAAACTCTCGTCTATTCCGATGTTTGACACCTAAGAAAGGGCAATGACACGTGGGTTATAATACGGAACGAAGCTGCCTGTTTGTTCCACCGAACGAAGTGAGTGAGATTTGAACTTCACCTAAACTACCGTATAAGAAAGAGTAACTGGTGAACCAATATAAACAGAAGCTATTGCAATAAGGCTTGGTAACTTTAAGATCCTAGAGTCGTATTCAGTAGCAAACGAAATGAAGATATCTGTATTTTCAATTTTTATATTATGTGATGTCACAAAACTTGTTATCGATACCAGTGAAGATTGAGTCAGAGGAATACATACAACATAACCACCTAGCTTTTTGTTTGGTCTACAAGATGAGACTTTAAGGCTTAATTTAGCTTCGCTTACTGACTCTCCTGAAAGAGCCAAGAATCTGAAGCTGATATTTAGTTCAATGTCTGCGTCCATTTGGTCTGTCCATAGATGCATAAGAATTTAATAGTGCGAGTTACATATTTTTCTGCTTATTCGGAATACGACAAGGCTATAGCAATACGCAGCTTTAATTTGTTATGCAACTTCCAACCACAAATCAATATTGAATTCCTTTAGGTGTTTTTTAATTGCACCTATTAGATTAATAATTTCTTGTTCAGGCATTACTTGGGCTTTGATATAAATATCGCTATTACCCTGACCATACTTGGATATCCATTCTTCGGAGAAGATGGTATCCGTATAGCTTTGAATCTTAGTTTTCAGAAGTTGTTCGTGATACTCACAATCCTTTAGAGCACTTGACACTACAATAACCAAATCGACACCACCATCTTTTCTTTCTCCAACGATATCGATTTTATCTAAGTCCTGAATAGGGTCATCCATGTTCAAATTCCTTAAGTTTCGTAATATTTAAGTCTTTGTGACATGCGGCTTGTCAGCCAAGAGCAAAGCAACTGGTTTTGTCAGCGCTTGTGATTTGCCTTGTTATATGCAAGTGACACAAATTTCAATATGTCATCTAACAATATTAGTATTGCAAAGCTAATGATTAAAACAATTAAATAGTACAAATTATAAGGTGACCAACTAGCAAGTAGTGTGGCTTTATCACTATCTGATAAACAAGACTCTAAGATGCCATTTAAGCAGCGTTTTTGAGCTAAAATGAACTGCTCACTGCTTCTATATGACATTCCGAACATAGTACTTGTGTAGCCTAATATGCCAAACAAGAGTCCTTTCAAAATCCTTTTATACATTTTCATAGACACCCTAAACCATCATGCTCATTTAATTTTTTAGTGTGCTCATCGCACATATTTTTGCCAATACCACACTCATTTATCTATCTTACATAGTTCTAACAAAGTTTCTAAGGTATTGCTATCAAAAAGAAAACCTAACAAAATACAAGCATCGTCTTTAAGCAATGACTATCTAGCTGCTCTTCGGCTCTGGCTCATTGCAGCCCTGCTTCGAGTCAGTCGGATCTTGACTAGCACTTTCTGCTCAAGATTGCTACCGTAAATAGTCTAAGGGCGGTTATGAGTGAACAACGAGCAGATAACATAACCGCTCGATGTCAGCATTGGTTGTTTTGAAGTCATATCTGCCAATCAAATAAAGGTGTATTATTACTCTCATAATTGATTACTAATCAGAGCGTCATGCTTAAAGTTATTTGTTTGCATATGATGGAATGGAATTGGTTATTAATAGTCCATTAAGATGAATGGGTACAAAGAGAGGTTAAAAACCAGGACGTTAACTCAGAACTCCAAACTTTTTTTAAACAATACTTTCACACCAATATCGTTCCGTTACCTATTGCCCTAGGGTGATTTACTCGCGCGTTGATACTTTCTGATGAACTTATATTTTGATGTACTCATGCGTTTCCTAGTTAGTGTTTGACATAACACTAACTAGGCTTACGTGATGGTAACGAATGATAAGTAACACTGGTAAATTTCATCTCTGTGTTACGAAATACTTAAAGTGAAAATTGAGAAAGAAATGAGTAGCCTCGTTGCGTCATGAGCAAACCCTGATAAATCCTAGTATGGGATTTCAAGGCTTATTTAAGATGAGCTAACTAAACTTTACTTTTTTAAAGGCAACATACGTTTTAAGGTATTATCAGCCAAAATGTAATGATGGAATAATGCAGCTGCGGCATGCAAGCCTATTAAGTAATAACCTACTTCACCCACAGTCTCGTGTATTTCTTTTATCGTTTTAGCAAGATCTTTATTTTCACTTGCTAATGGAGGAAGTTCTAAGCCAAAAAATGGCACTGGTTTACCAGCCATACTCAATATCAGCCAACCTGCTATTGGCATTGCAATCATGAAGACATAGAGCGCGAGGTGCACTAGTTTAGCCAATGTATTTTGCCACTTTGCAGGCTCAGGTTTTTTAGCTGGCGTTGAGCCTGCCAGTACACGCACCACTAACCTTATAATTACTAGAGCTAAAACAGATAAACCCAACATAAAATGCCACATTTTAAAAGCGTCGCGGGTTTCAGTGCCTTTATCAAATAACTCGCGCAATTCAATACTGCCAAACACAGTCACGATTAAAATAAACATAAGCCAGTGCAATACAATCGAGAACGAACTGTAATGAGTCGTTGTATTTTTAATCTTCATAATGCCCCTTTCGTAAAACGCGTTCAGATAACTGCTAAATTTATGGATAACAGATAGTTAGAATTAACCTATCTTGTGATCGTTCTTGTTGTAATGATCTAAGACAAAGAACAGTTATCCATAAATAATTATTTACCTGTTCATGGGGGTTACTGTATTAATTTAACCTTAAAATAAACTTAAGCAATTTAATTAAATAGCCTTTCTACTCTTTATAGCTCTCAAGCCTCGCCCTACATTATCGTTGGCAATACGCTTTCGCATTACCACATCAGAAAAGTATATTTGCGTACAACTCCCTCTCTTGTATTTTCAGTGTGAACTCTGTCTCTTGAGTGAAAAACCACCACCTTACTAAAAGTGTCAGCGGCGCGCTTACTCAAGAAAATGAGTAAGAACTAAGTGCTCTAGCCTGTAGTATTAGGTCTAATTTAAAAATTATATTTTAAGCCAACCTTATAATTTAATGGTTCACCTGGTTGAGTCCAAATTGCAGAGTATGAATTAGCGTAATAAGTTTTATCCAATACGTTATTTACAACAAACTGTAAGCTCAAATCATCATTAACATGGTAATTTGCAAATATATTTACCAAGGTATATGAAGGTAAATAATAGGTAGGATCAATCGCTTCACCTAAACGTTCACCAACATATTGAACAGACACACCAACCGTTGAATTCGAATCGATTAAATCGCTAAGATCTCGTTTAATTTGTGCATTGGCACTGTGCTTTGGAATATTCAGTAAAGGGCTACCTTTTGGCAAACTAACCCACCAATCGGTATTAACCGTATCTTTTGCTGTTTTGGCATCAGTATAAGTGTATGCAAGATCAAACGATGTTTGGCTTGTAATATTACCGTGTAAGTCTAGTTCAACACCTTCACTCGTAACCTCGCCTAGAGCCCTAGATACACCTGCTTGTAAGTCGGTGCTTAGCATGTTGCTCTTTTGCGCATTAAATACTGTAAAGCTACCACTAACAATGTCGGTATTAAACTTAACTCCAACTTCAATAGAGGTTGTTTCTTCAGGCTCAAATGCTTCTCCATCAGCATCGAAACCGCTATTAGGTCTAAACCCTTCAGAGTAACTGCTATAAAATTGTAGATCATCAGAATGAGCATACACTAAACCTGCTCGCGGGCTGAATGTGCTTTTGTCAGCATCTGAACGGGTTACGTTTTTATGGTTATCAATTCTTTGATCAAACCAATCGTAACGACCCCCAATTTGCATTTTCCATTTTTCAGTGATGTCGACTTGATCTTGAATATAAATACCATAGCTATTCTGTACTTCTGTGGTGTCGAATAACAGTGAACCTTCAGGCGCCGTTTTACCGTATTCAGGCTGATACATATTTATAGCGTAACTCGTGTCATCAAGAGTCGGGCGATATCTGTACCAAATCTTATCAAAGTCAAACTTACTGGCATCAGCACCAATTAAAAGATGATGAGTGAAACCACCAGCTTCTATACTGCCGCTGAGCTCTGAACGTACAGACATATAGTTAGTTTGAAAGTCACGTTGATTATGTTGTCTGCTCAGTGTCACGCCATCGATAAAATAAACTTGCCGGCTGGGAGCAAGCTCAGCATCACTTGATTCGCTCAAAAACTCTGAATCGCTATAACTAATACCTGTTAGAAGCGACCACTCTCCTAATTGATGCTCAAGGGTAAGCTGATGAGAAATAGCCTTAACTTCTGTAGGTTTATCACTTGGCTCACCTAAAAAAGTTTCAATAGGTAGCGCATCAATTTTACCATCTACAGCAACAATACCTCGATCGAAAGTTAAACTTTGATCAACGTACTCTAGCTCGTAATTCAACTTGGTTTTATCTGAAATTAGCCATAAAATTGAAGGTGTTAATACCGTTTTTTCCGATTCATGATAATCTCTAAAACCTTCACTATCTTCAACTGCACCATTAACTCTAAAGGCCACTTGGTCCGTAATTGCATTAGTATAGTCGCCTTCTGCGCGATAACTTTGCCAGCTACCAGCTGTCACTTTTACATAGCCTTGTTGTTCAAACTGCGGTTTTTTTGTAATGATATTAATCGTACCGCCAGGCTCAGAGCGTCCATAAAGTGCAGAGCCAGTTCCTTTCATGATTTCGACATAATCGATATTGCTCGTATCACGAACACCGCTAAAGCTACGTCCAGACGAGAAACCGTTAATTAAAAAGCCTGATGGAATATTCTCATCGCCCACTAAACCACGTATAGCGAAGCTTTCCCATAAACCACCAAAATCATTTTGTTCTGAAATACTTGGGGTTAAATCGAAAATGTCACTTAAGGTGGTTACACCAGCCTCATTGAGTGTGTCTGATGAAATAAACTCGACAGATTGTGGTTGCTCATTCAAAGGAATATCCCCACGAAACGCTTGCCTTACACCCGACACAGATATTTTTTCTATGTCTGATGGCTCTGTAGTGGCATATGCGGAAGATGTAAAAATTGCGCTAATCATGATTGAAAGGGCTGATTTTTGGTATCTGTTCATTCTATCTCTCAGGTATGAATTGTAGTTATTCAATAAAGCTTGTAGTTATTAGGTAAGGGCTTACATTATCAATTATCTGTATATGCAATTAATAATACTTATCATTTATAGTATGATATACAATTAAACAACCGAGAACTAGCCTCGCAAACAACAGAAATTAAAAAACTTAAATAAACGCTCAATTTATAAACATTTAGAGAAAATAATGAACAAAGTTACTTTAGCCTGCATTACATTAGCTATATCAATTTCCAGCATTTACACCGCAAAAACACAAGCACATGCAATATGGTTTGCTGAGCGCTCATCACAACTAGCACTGATATATGGTGAAGGCGCACAAGATTTAGACACCGTTAAGCGCCAAGACAAAGTTAAAACAGTTACTGGGTATAACAAAAATTGGCAAGAACAAAGTGTAAAACTTGTTGAGTCAGGGCATATGATGATACTGAGCGATAACACGGTTTATGCTGTTACAGGAATGCTCGATAACGGTTTATGGAGCAAAACTAAAGATGGTAAATGGTTTGCTAGTGGCCGTGATCAAATCCCTGATGCAGTTTTAAGCGAGCATACAAAAAAACATGCTGTACACTTACGTGGCCCGCTTACTGAAATTCCTCAACTTAAAGAACAACAGTTACAAATTATCCCAATAGGTGAGAGCTTTTCAGATCAAAAAGGTGCATTGGTCAGTTATCGCATAATATTTAATGGTAAGGCAGTTCAAGGCGCTAAAGTGATAAATGATATTGTGAACGACCCTGATCAAAAGCCTCTGATAAGCAATCATGAAGGCGTAGTGACATTGCCACTACGCAATCAAGGTTTAAACGTCGTTGCCGCACTATATGATGAAAAAAGTACCAATCTCGCTGTATTTGATAAGACAGAGCACTTAGCAACACTTTCATTTGTTTTACCCCATGCTGCAGAGTAATTTTTGAACTAGTTACTTATATTCAAGCAAACTTTTGTGGGCCTAGACTTACAATAAGTCTAGGCCCTCATGCACTTTTAACAACCCTTTAAATTAATGAGTAGCACGCTACTCCTCCACTGCACTCAAGCCTCGCCAAGTATAGTTAAAAACAACACGTTTAATTATTACAGTAGAAAGCATGTTTACGACCTGCTCTAAACATCTTCGTCAGGTGTGCATATTGAGTTGGGAATTAACGAACAACACTGAACACAACCATTCCATTTTATCAATCACCACAATCTTTTTATTCCATTTTAAAGATGAGCAATAATGAGCAATACTAAACGCATCAAATTATGAGAGTTAGGGTATTCAAAATGATTAAGACAGTTACTTTTGCAATGATGCACTTCGCAATCGCTTTCACAGTAACCTACTTTTTAACAGGTAGTTTTTTAATTGGTGGCTTAGTTGCTATTGTTGAGCCAGCTGTGAACACTGTTGCGTTTTACTTCCACGAAAAAGTATGGCGTAGTCTAGAGGGTAAGGATAGATTAAAACAAAACCCAGATGGAATAATGTTTGCCTAACGACTAACAAAAGATAAACCTAGCATTCAACGAATTACGTACTTATTCATTGGAATTCATAGCTATGGTTGTAAAACAACCTTATTCACTGTTTTCATTAAAAAATAAAAAATAAAATATATTCATATCTATTATTAAAATATAGTGTATAGTTTCTGCAGCTCAAATAGCGAGCTATTAATGAAAATATTTAGTACAAGTTCATCTCAGTTTCTTTTCGAATCTATTCGTCATATATGCCCTGCGACTCTTTTTCCTTCATTTCCGATTTAGTAGCTAGAAATTAAAATTTATAAATATATCGAGGTATATATGTCTGACAAGACAACTGGTTCAGTAAAGTTCTTTAACGAAACTAAAGGCTTTGGCTTTATCTCTCCAGACAATGGCAGTCAAGATGTCTTTGTTCATTTCAAATCAATTGAAGTTGATGGGTTCAAAACTTTGCGCGAAGGCCAAAAAGTAGCTTTCAATATAGCGAAAGGGACTAAAGGTCCACAAGCAAACAACGTCACACTAGGCTAAGCAGCAACTAAAGAGGTATAACTAAAATGTACCTCTTTTCTTAATCACGACTATTCATTTAGTTTCTTTTCTTAATTGACAAAATCAAAAATCTCTATTTTAAATCAATAGTTAATTAAGATAGAAAAAACACGAAGAGTACCGGGAGTATAATGAAAAAGAAAATAAAAAAGCCCAAACGCGTTGGTGACATTATCAACCATGATGGCATTAAGTATAAAGACATTCACTCTGTTAGGCGAAAAATTGAAGACATCCTAATTGAACGTGAACGTTTAAAATTACTGGAATTATAAAAATGAAAAAATCAAGAAAACCACAGAAAAGTACAAAAAAATAAAAAAAGTAATTTCGAAGAAAAACTAGAACAACTTGTCAACGAATATCGAAAAGAAAAAGAGTATTTAGATAATTTAGTAGAAGGCAGCATTGAGTTTAATCAGCAAAAGATAAAGTGCGACTCTCTATACACAAAAGCAGAGAGATTTATTAATAAACAAAGTTAATCCCTATAGTTAGTAAAACCTCCTACCAAAATTAAAACCCTATTAAATCAACAACAATTTAAAATATTCATAAAGTTCATTAATGCATCAAAAAAAATATGGCTCTGTTATTGAAGCCATCCCCCTATTCAATCAATTTCAACAAACAAACTCTGTGTAGTATTTAGAGATAGAAGCAACCTAAAACGCGTTAATTTCAAAAACTCATTAGAAAAACACGCATTTATTTCTTGGTTACTACAAATGTAACCAAGCAGTATGTAAAAAGCGAGCATATCCATATTCCCAATAAAAACACTCATAGGCTTACCTATACTGAGTTCTGTCTAGGCTAAGTTTAGTTAGTCAAACACTAGATGATGGCCACCTTTCATTAGAGCTAATACTCAAATTAGGCTTGCAATTATCAGCTTTCAGCTTACACTTGTGCGCAAAGTGAGCGTACACTTGTAAGCTAAAGGCGAAAAATGAGAGCGTTATTAAATTCATTATCAAAACATTTATTGCATCATCAGTCATGGGCAGGATACTGGGAGCCTGTGCTTCAGTGCTTTAAACCAGGTTGGCGCGAAGGCTATTTTCGTGCACAAGTAAAACATGTACAGGTGTTTGCTGAACAATGCGTTGAGTTGATTATTGAGCCAGAAAAATCATGGCCAGTTCATCAAGCAGGCCAGCACATTGCGTTAACAATCCAAACGAATGGTCGAATGCTAACGCGTGTATTTACCATCGCAAACGAACCACAATTGGCAAGGCAGCAGCGACAAATTCGTTTATTGATCCGCAGCCAAGAGAGCGGCGCATTTACGTCAAAGCTAACAAACTTGAGGCCAGGGCAATGGCTTAATATTTCTGAGCCTAAAGGCCAGTTTGTAATGGTAAATACCGCGCGCTCTTTAATCATGCTTGCCGGTGGCTCTGGCATTACGCCATTTATAGCCATGCTTAAATCAATACCTGCTGATAGCAAACAAACCATTACCCTGCTTTATTACGCAAAGTCGAACAGCCACTGGCTTAAAGATGAGCTTGAACAACTAAAACAATCACTGAGCAATTTTGATTATCACTTACTTGAGCGCAGCAAAGACGGCGATGCGACGACATGGCTGACAACAAATGCGCATAAACACTGGTTAGTGTGCGGCCCAGCTGCATTGTATAAGCAAGCAGCAACTTTAGCTAAGCAATTAAATACGCCTATCGACAGTGAGCATTTCAGTGCAGTCCCTGCTGTTTTAGCAACCTCTGATAAGCACGAACTAACACTCACTCATCAGGGCAAAACATTCACTATTGATAACCAACAAACCTTACTGACCCACTTACAAGCAAATAAGCAACCGGTGACAGTTGGCTGTGGTATGGGAATTTGCCATCAATGCCAATGCGTTAAAAAGCAAGGCATCGTACGTGATATTCGCACCGGTGAGCTCTCTGATAGCTCAGAGCAGTTAATTCAACTTTGTATAGCGCAACCAGTCAGTGACGTGGAGTTATCGGCATGAACACGACAAAAACAGTCAATTTTGAAAAACTAGCAACCCAACTCGATAGCATTAAAGCAGATGTAAAATCAAAACTGGGTGAGCAAGATGCGAAATATATTCGCCGCGTTATTGTTTGCCAGCGAGTGTTTGAATGGAGTGGCCGAATACTATTAATGCTAGGCTTTATTCAGCCTGTTTTATGGTTGGTGGGTGTGCTTAGTTTAGCTACTGCAAAAATCCTCGATAACATGGAAATTGGCCACAATGTGATGCATGGCCAATATGACTGGATGAATGATAAACACATTAATTCAAAATCTTACGAATGGGATATAGCGTGCGATGGAGCTAGCTGGAACCGCGTTCACAACTACGAACACCACACTTATACCAATATTATTGGTAAAGATCGCGACTTCGGCTATGGATTACTGCGCTTATCGAATGACTTTCGCTGGCGGGTAAAAAACCTGTGGCAATTTGTCACTTACCTATTACTCAGTGTGCTGTTCCAATGGGGTGTGTCGTACCATGAAATGGCAGCCGAGCGGGTATTTTTTGGTAAGAAAAAAGATGACCGCGATTACACGGTATCGCATAGCGAACTCAAAAAACGCTTTTTCAGTAAAGGAGCACGCCAGTTAGTGAAAGACTACCTGCTCTTTCCATTGCTTGCTGGGCCTTTATTCTTGTGGGTTTTAACGGGTAACCTTGCCGCTAATTTATTACGTAACCTATGGACCTCAACCATTATCTTTTGCGGGCATTTTACCGGTGAAGTTGAAACATTTAACCAGCAAGACTGCGAAAATGAATCACAAGGCCAGTGGTATTACCGCCAAGCGTTGGGGTCTTCAAATATCAAAGGGAGTAACCTGTTTCATGTAATGACGGGGCACTTGAGTTATCAAATAGAGCATCACTTATTCCCAGATTTACCTGCAAAACGCTACCGCGAAATTGCCCCTAAGGTGCAAGCTATCTTTAAAGAGCACGGTATCCACTACAATACCGGCGGCTTCTTTCGACAGTACTTTTCTGTCGTAAAACGAATTGTGCGCTACTCTTTTCCGTAATTGATGAACGCCAGTGCATAGCGCTGGCTTTTTTATAAATAATTTTATGGCAAGGAGTTAGCTTCGAGAATCAGTTCGTTAATTTCTAACTGCAATTCATCATCTACTGCTTGTTCCGCGAAAGTTAAAGCTGTATTGGCAAAGTTTAGAGCTTGGGCCTTATCAGCTTTCTCTAGGTAATTCTCTGCAATCGCAAAATTAATCGACGCTAAATAATCCTCTAGTTCGAGTAACATTGCTAGCTCTAGCGCTTTGAAATAATAGCTAAGTGCAACCTCTGGCTTTTGATAGGTAAAGTCAGCGAGCGTTTCCCATTGAAACGGATGATCAAGCGGTGTGCCTGCAAACTTGCCGCATATTTCTTTTATTTGATTGTACGCCGCCCACTCTTGTTGTTTATTTGGAGCATTAACAATATCAAGCGCAAGTTGATGAATCGCCTCATAATGAGGTGGCTTTTTAATTGATTCAACCTCTCCAAATTGTGCCTTATGCATTCCCTGCCCTTTCTAAGCTAATTAAATCTCATTCGATTCAGACCAAACCCGTAACTCATCGAGAATATGCAGTGCTGAGCGGCCAAAGTCAGTAAGCTCATAGGTCACCGCTATCGGGCGCGTACTAATAACATGACGGGTGATCATCGCTCTACTTTCAAGCTCTTTTAGACGTTGGTCGATCATCTTTTTACTTGCACCACCCAGCATGCGCGTTAAATCATTAAAGCGCACAGGGCCATCTTTTAAATGATAGATAATAGAGCCCGTCCATTTACCGCCAATCAAACGCATGCCTTTTTCAATAGCACACGGCTCCATGCAAGCATTTAAAACTTTTTTCTACCCTTACTATCTGTTTCTACTGAACTTTCCAAAACATCCTCGCATTTTTCAGCCTAGTTACAAAAAGGTGACTGGTTGATTATATAATCTAGGTTACTATTATATACCACAGAATATATTTTGAACACGATAATGTAACTAGCAAACGGATACTCAACTATGAAAAACATATTAATTCTTAACGCACATCACTATTACCCTTTTTCTGAGGGTAAGTTAAATGCTGCTTTAGTAGAAAAAGCCGACGCTTTTTTCAAGCAAAGGGCTATCAAACTCGTGTGGTTAATACACAAGACGAATTTGATGTAGAAACTGAACTTGAAAACCATCAATGGGCAGATATCGTCTTTTTGCAATCACCTATTAATTGGATGGGCATGACGTGGTCATTCAAAAAATACATGGATGAAGTGTATACAGCCGGCATGGGTGGAGCGCTTTGCCATGGTGATGGTCGTCATCAAGACAATCCAAAAGCCAATTACGGTAAAGGCGGCACCTTGACTAACACTCAATACATGATGTCGCTGACTTTAAATGCACCTGCAGAATCATTTGCAGATGCCGCTGACTTTTTTGAAGGTAAAAGTGTGGATGACCTTGTTTTCCCAATGCATATGAACTTTAAGTTTTTCGGTATGCAAGCGTTACCTACTTTCGCCTGTTATGACGTGATGAAAAATGCAGACATCGACAGCGACTTTGCGCGCTTTGAAAAACACTTAAACGAGAACTTTTAAGGAACACTCATGAGTAACGAATCTGTTTATAGCAATAAACTCCACCCGGGCAGTGCATTTCCTAGTATTAGTGCTGCACTTTTGAATGGTGAAGAGGCTGTTCTTGGTCAACCTCAACACGGTGCAAGCTGGCAGCTTGTGGTTGTTTATCGTGGTAAGCATTGCCCTTTATGTACTCGCTATTTAAACAGCCTCGAGCAGTACAAAGCAGCGCTATTAGAAACGGGTGTTGATGTGATTGCTGTTTCAGGCGATAGCAAAGAGCAGTTAGAAGCGCATTTAGAGCAGTTATCTGTGTCATTTCCACTTGCTTACGGTTTGACTACAGAGCAAATGCAAGCATTAGGTACTTACATATCTGATCCCCGTTCACCGCAAGAAACGGATCACCCTTTCGCAGAGCCTGCACTGTTTGTGGTTAACGAGCAAGGTAATGTACATGTAGTTGATTATTCTAATAACCCATTTGTAAGACCTGATTTAGCAACCTTAGTAAGTGGGATTAATTGGATACGCGACCCAAAAAATAACTACCCAATTCGCGGTATGCATAAGTAGAGAGTAGCCATGAGCAAAATTACAACTTTGCTGATTGGCTTGGTGAGCATAATAATGTGCTCACCACATGCTTTTTCAGCACAGCTTCCCCATGCACATATTGCTTCACCTAATCACTATGAAGTATTGCTAGATAACAGTGAAGTACTTGTTTTGCGTATGACTTTAGCACCAGGTGAGCAAGATAATTGGCACACGCATAATGCCGAAACTGTCTATTTTGAGACAGGTGGTAAGGCGACCATCAGTACTAAAGGGTCACAAACAACACTCGAGATCCCCAATGGCTATGTGATGTGGCATGACGCCTGGACTCATCAAGTCAAAAATGAGGGTGAAACCACCATCACTGCAATTATTGTCGAGAGTAAATAGGTAGAAGCAATTATGGCATTAGAAAACCACCCAATGTGGCGCTTACCTAAGCATCACCTAGATTTAAAAAGTTCACATGACCATGTTCATTGGGTTGAATTATTTTACGACCTTATCCATGTGGTAATCATTTTTCTGCTAGGTAATTTTTTAAGCGACCACTTACATTTAAGTGGTTTTCTTACTTTTGCCGGTTTGTTCATCACCGTATGGTTTGCGTGGGCAGACTCCAGCGTTTTTAACTCACTCTATATCAGTACCGATGTAAAACATCGACTGATCATGGCCTGCCAAATTGTCACCGCCATGATTTTGGCTGCCTCTATTCCCCATGTACTTGATAAAGGATGGACATATTTTGCATTGGCCTATGCCGCGAACCGCCTGATCACGGCTTATTTATTTCATCGCACCAATCAACTGGGGGTCGAATCAACAAAGTTAGCACGCAGTGTGAGCCGTAACTACTTTGCTCTTGCCATTATCTTTGCTACCACAGCCTTTATGCCTGCACCCTATCGTTATTGGGTGTTTGGCACTGCGATTGCCGCTATCCAGGTTTTATATATGGCTCCAAAAATTGGTGTACTTGAAAATAAACGCTTTTTACCACGCCTTGGGCATATGTCTGAGCGCTTCGCCCTATTACTGCTTATTGTCGTAGGCGAAGGTTTCTTTAAATTGGTGATTACTTTAGCAGAAAAAGGAATTTATAAAGTTGACCCCTCTGTACTAGCAAACTTTATGTTTGGTGGTATTGCAGTATTTGTGCAATGCTGGATTTACTTTGACTTTGTTGGCAATGGTAAGCCCAAAAATCAGCACAAATGGACACTCGTAAGTTGGTGGTTAGCTCACCTGTTTTTAATGTTATGTGCCGTTATGGTTGGCGTTGCACTCGCCGGCGAAGTGAAAGCCGGGTTTTGGCAGCCGTATCCCCTAAAATATGGCGTCATTGGTTGTGTAGGGTTAGCAGGCTACTTATTGAGTTTATTGTGGATCCAGTTAATGATCGAACACCGTGTGGCCCATCGTTTTGCAACAGCCAAAGTAAGAATGTTTGGCGTTTTACTCGCTTTAGTTACCATCCCCATTTTACCCCATGTGCCTTCGCTCATTGGCAACTTACTTTGGGGCACTGCACTGATTTCACAAATTGCCTACCCAGTTACTCGCGCATACTTTACCCTTTCAAAAGAAGAAGCTAATTAATAACGATTAAAACACCTTTGCAAAAACGACAAAGGTGTTTTGTTATCCTTGCTGTTTTTAGCAAAGAAATTTAACGCCACAATACCCTCATTACTTAATCATAAATCACTTTCAGGGCCGCATTAAATTATTAAGTTTTGCTTAGCCATGTCCCTTAAAGTTTGGAGTCATAATGAGTTTTGATAAATTAGCGCAAAAACCATTCTCAATTGGGGTTGAACTTCCACTTGATAATGACTGGGCACATTTCAAACAACAATCAAATCAATCATTTGGGATCCCTAATTTAGCTAACCATGAATCACGTATTCAACTTGCCGATGAGCTTGGCTATGTAGCAGCATGGGTTCGCGATGTACCGATTTATGACCCGCAATTTGGTGATGCCGCCCAAGTTTATGAAACCTTCAGCTACCTTGGTTACTTAGCAGCTAAAACCAAGAATATATTACTTGGCACCGTCGCGGTTGTATTGCCATTGCGCCAACCCTGGCTTGTTAAAAAAGCAGCAAATACTGTGCAAGCGCTTAGTAATGATAGGCTAATTTTAGGTGTTGCCAGCGGTGATAGGCCCATTGAATACCCTTTATTCGATATTGATTTTGCAAGCCGTGGTGAGCAACTACGTGAATCTGTTTCGCTACTAAAAGGCGCACCTAAGCGACCTTTAGAAGCGGGTCAAAAGCTACTACCAGAAGTGAAAGATTTCCCACTTTATGTAGCAGGTCTTGCTCAGCAAAGCCCTCAATGGGTTGGCGAAAACATGGACGGCTGGCTTGCTTACCCAGGCACACCAGATGATCATCAAAAGCGTGTCGCATTGTGGCGAGAGGTCGCAGGAAATAAGCCGTACGTTAGTTTTATTCATTTAAATTTATTAGATGATCCTGATGCGCCTATAAAACGTCACCTTTTTGGGGTTGAAACAGGCGTCAACGGACTCATCTCAGAACTTAAGGCAATGAAAAATGCCGGTGTGAATCACATTGGCCTGCACTTTAGACGTAACGAATTACCCATCGAATGGGCATTAAAGCACATCGGCGAACATGTTTTGCCCAAGTTCCATAATTAAGGAGTTATGATGTCACAATCAATTATGCCAAAACTGGGTTTTGGTACATTTAGATTACAAGACGAAGTTGCATATCAAAGTGTGCTAACAGCTATTGAAGAGGGCTTTAGACACATCGACACCGCGCAAATATACGGTAATGAAGAAGCTGTTGGCCGAGCGATTAAAGACAGTGGTGTTGCACGTGGTGAGTTATTTATTACCACCAAAGTATGGAATGATAAGTTAAATAAAACGGACTTTATTAACAGCGTAAAAGAGAGCCTGACTAAACTACAACTAGATTACGTCGATTTACTGCTTATTCATTGGCCAAGCCCTGCCAATGGCGAAAGCATGGATGAGTATTTAACCGAGTTACAATCAGCAAAAGAGCTTGGTTTGACTAAAGAAATTGGTGTTTCAAACTTTACCATTGCACAAATGGAAGAAGCCTTAAGTATTTTGCCAAAAGGCGCGTTATTTACCAATCAAGTTGAAGTTCATCCATACCTAACCAACCAAAAGGTACGTGACTTTTGTACGCAAAACGACATTCTCGTTACCGGCTATATGCCATTTGCGGTAGGTAAAGTACTTAAAGATCCAACCATTAAAGCGATTGCAAACAAACACCAAGTAAGCACTGCTGAAGTGGTCATTGCTTGGGAATTAGCGCATGACATGGTGACGATACCGTCATCGACCAAACGCGAAAATATGACTACCAACTTAAAAGCCCTTTCGCTTAGCTTAAGCCAAGACGAGATTAATCAAATTGATGCCCTTAGCTGCGGCGACAGGCAAGCAAACCCGGATTTTGCTCCTGATTGGGATCATGATGAAGTAAAAACAACTCATGCTTGGCAATTTCAAGGTGCTGATAAAGCGCTCACTTTGGGATTAAAAGCTGTACCAGCACTTAAAGCAGGTCAAATTTTAGTTCGTAACCTTGCGATTGGTATCAATCCAGTTGATTGGAAGTTTATTCAAGCTGATCCTATTAATTGGCCAGATACACACACACCTGGCGTAGACGGTGCTGGGGTTGTTGAGCAGGTAGGCGATGGCGTAGATACCAAACTAATTGGTAAAACAGTCGCTTATCATCATAGCTTAAGTGAAAACGGCAGCTTTGCTAAGCACTCGGTTCTTTATGCTGAACGTGTTATGCAATTACCAAAAGAGTTAGCTGCTAATGTTGCTGCTGCATTGCCTTGCCCACTGCTTACTGCGTGGCAAGCCTTTAGCAAAATACCATTACGCAAAGGCGAAAAAGTATTAGTTACCGGCATGGGAGCTGTTAATAAACTGCTGACGCAAATGCTGAACCACAGTGGCTTTGAAGTTCATGCATTATCAAAAAGCTTAACGGCAGAGCAAGCAGAAAAGCTTGGCGTTAAGTTAATATTACGCGACGCGCCTTCTGAGGGTGGCTACTTTGCACTCTTTGATGCTAACGGCCCTGAAGAAGCTAAAAAGTTAGTGCCACTCCTAAAAGCAAATGGCCATGTGATCAGTATATTAGGACGTATTGAAACACCTGTAGATGAGCCATTTACGCGCACTATTTCTTATCACGAGATTGCCCTTGGTGCATTACATGATTATGGCGATACACAGCAATGGCAACGCCTTGTAAGTGATGGAGAAAAGCTCCTTAATGACATTGCGTCGGGTACTTTAAATGTTGAAGAACCCACTGACTTTGAATTTAACAATCTCAACGATGCGCTTGAGTTTTCTAAAGTTCAAAAGCAAAAAGCCGTTGTAGTTGTTTAGTTCTCATTTTAAAGGCCTCTACTGAGGCCTTTTTTATTTTATGCTACTGTTTCGTTGGCTGTATCATTGATTACAGCTAGGTGATAAATAATCACTAAGTTTGCAATAAACCACAGATCTTTAATCACAAATTGACCAAGTCCTGCTAAAACCGTCGAGCTGCTAAGCGCATTCGGTGCGGTAATTAAAAATGTTTGCGTCATGATAAAAACAGCGCAACAGGCAAGCCCTGCCAATACTATTAACTTATTGTTTTTAATCAACAAGCCAACACAAAGCAACAGCACACTGACAATATCAAATACACCAATTACATTCGATGCACCCTGCACACTAAAAACCTGATATAACCATGACATAAACGGCGATGTTTCAACAAGTGTTACAATCCCCTTCGCTTCAAAAGCAAAAAACTTCATGGCACCAATCCAAACCAGCACTAATGCCACCGATGCATAATTCAAAGCAATATGCGCTTTATCACTCAAAGTATCTTTGTAAAACACAAATAAAAATAGCGGAATAACAGCAAAATACTTAATGATCCCCTGCCCTGAACCAATCACAGGGAAGCCCCCTTCACTTGCAAGCCAACGATTAGCGCCAAACAGCGTAATCAAACAGAGCAGAGATATAGCAAATGCAGTGATGGTCGGAAGCGCCCTATTTATAAACCCCAAATGTGAATGAAGGCTGGTAATACCAACAAAGCAAAATGCAAAGCCTGTGATCATACTCATGATATGAGCTGGCACCTGAGCGTCTAATTTATAGAACGAAAAAATACTGCCAATGGCATTGGGGTTTGCTCCCAAGATAAAAGACAAACCCAATAACGAAAAACTGATGGTGATAAGTGCAACCACTAAATTATTTGATGTACTTAAATTCATTTAAACCCCTCTCTACTGCTTGTTTAAAAGACCTCAGTTAGGGATAAAAACATTCACGCTGAATTAAAAAATAAGAAAAGTCTGAGCATTAGTTTGTCTAGGCAATTGAAAAACTGAGAAAAAATCGACACTATTTGCTGTTACTTAGGAAAAAAGAAATCGGTATAACTCTATATCAGCAATTTTGTTCAAGTTTTTAGGTTGCCTGCTTCGCTATATTGGCGTAGGAATAATAACGAAGCGCACAATCTTCAGGAGCATCTGTGAGCAAAGACAATCACTTTAAGTACATCAACAACAAACAGCATCAGAGCATCTCGATGTTGACTGCGACTATGAGTGATTTTACCTATGCAAAACATGCTCACGAAGAGTATTCAATTGGCATTACTCTACAGGGGCGGCAAGATTTCTTTTGTCGAAATGCGTTTTATAAAAGCGTACCTGGCAATATTATTTTGTTTAACCCTGAAGATATTCACGATGGCCACTCTGGCACTGAACAAAACCTAGAGTATCTAATGCTGTACATTCATCCCGATGAATTTCAGCCTTTGTTCAAAGCGCTAGGGTATAAGCAAGATTGCACATTACGTATGGCAAACACCTTGTATGCTGATCCATTACTGCGGAATCAAGTGATTAACTTATCAAGGCTTTTACAAACCAATAGCACCAGCAAAATAGAGCGAGAAGCTGCAGTATTGCTAATGGCACAGTCTTTAGTCAGGCTCAACGGCAGCCTTGATTTACCAACTTTAAGCACCCGAGTTGATAGCTTACTACTGCGCGCAAAAGACTATATTTTGGCAAATATCGACAATGACATTTATATTGATGACATTGCCCATGCAGCCACTATGTCGAAGTTTCATTTTATCCGCCGCTTTCGCGAGCACTTCGGTATTACTCCACATCAATATGTTTTGAACTGTCGTATTAATTATGCCCGTAGAGCGTTACAAGTTGGCCGCGATGCCACCAGCGTAGCGGTTGAATCTGGCTTTGCAGATGCCAGTCACCTCAATCGTAACTTCAAACGAGTATTCGGTATGACACCAAAACAATTTCAACTGCAATGGGCTCGTAGATAGAGCTAAATTACTGATTTGGAGCTGTTATGGCAGATATTTTTGCATATGCTATTGGCATTATGTACACCCCTGGGCCAATCAATTTACTCGGTTTAAGCAGTGGCTTAAATAAACAAACACGGTCACACCTTGGGTTTTTTATCGGCGTGGGTAGCGCGATGTTTATCTTATTTGTACTGCTTGGCTACCTTGGATTACAAATGATAAATCCGCAGTTTTTGCCTTATGTGAGCTTAATTGGTTGCGGCTATATTTTGTATATTGCTTGGAAGGTCGCAAAAGCAAAAGTACAGGTGAGTGATACCTCAGCGGATGCCTCACTTAGCTTTTTCGATGGCCTGTTTATGCAGCTTTTAAATCCAAAAGCGCTGGTAGCTACTTTGCCAATTGCTACGATTCAGTTCCCAAGCGCAGATATTACCGGCGCTGCAATCGTATTTTGGTCTCTTATTTTAGCCATACTTGCTTTTGGTGCGCCTACAAGTTACTCGTTAGCGGGCTTAGTGCTTGGCAAACAAGTATCACGGCCGGGTGTATTTAATGTGTTTAATAAACTGATGGCTGTTTTGTTGGTTTATGTCGCGCTAATGATTGCCTACGAGCATGTGCTAACCCCGTTAATGGCCTAAAATTGATCATCCCTCGCAAACAGGCATAATAGCCTTATTCAGCAAACGGTTATCACAAAATGATGCAAGGCAATCTATCTATCCGCTCTTACAGTACTAAGCCTGTTAGTCATAGCCATGACTATCATCAACTTGTACTGCCCTTAAAAGGTGTGATTGCTATTAGTGTGGGTGATTTTCAAGGTAAAGTCGCCCCCGGTGAATGCGTGGTCGTCAAAGCCTCGCAATCACACCTGTTTACCGCAATGCCAGAGGCGCGATTTGTGGTGGCCGATATGCCAAAGCTACCAAATAACCTGGCCACTGCTGAGCGCCGCGTGTTTGCTATTAATCAATCACTTTGGGCATTTTTGCAGTTTGTGGCAAAGCAACTTGAGCAAGCGGTTAATCGTGAATTAGAACTTGCCATGTTTAACACCTTCAATTTGCTGTTAGCTGAGCAAATTATGCAGCCTAAGGTCGACAGCCGTATTAGCGAGGCACTGCTTTATATTGACAGTCACTTAAGCACTCCTCTTCACATCAAACACCTTGCCAGCATTGCCTGTTTAAGCCCAACGCAATTAAAACTGCTGTTTAAGCAACAAACCGGATTGACTGTCATGAACTATGTAACTAAACAGCGAATGGAAAAAGCCCAAGCTTTACTCAGTCATACCGACTACCCGTTGCAGCGTATTAGTGAGTTAGTGGGTTACAATGAGCTTTCCTCTTTTAGCCGTAGTTTTTCAAAGTACTTTGGCTTATCACCGAGTAAATTCAAAAAGTAACTTTAGTTTTTACCGCCAACAAAACCGTCTTTTTTGTCAAAAATCTTGCATCAATTTTGATTATGCTTTTGATATCTTAAATTTAAAGCGAATCATCAATGAACCATACCATCGCGACCATTGCCGTTTTAGTTGCCAGTGTGTTTTGGGGCACAACAGGCACAGCCGCAAGCTTTGCACCAGACATTAGCCCTTTTGCAATAGGTGCGTTTGCGATGGGGTTTGGCGGCGTATTACTTTGCTTAACCTCACTAAATCAGCTAAAAAACAATGCCACTACACTGCGTAAGCACTACCACCTAACCCTACTTGGCTCAACTTGTGTAGCTATTTATCCGCTGGCATTTTATACCTCGATGAATAGCGCTGGTGTGGCAATAGGCACCGTTGTTTCGATTGCCAGCGCCCCTTTATTTACCGTCTTATTAGAATACTTAATTGAGAAAAAGCCCATTTCAACTCGCTGGCTAGTCAGCTTTTGCTTTGGTGCAATAGGCATTGGCTTAATCGCATTAGGTAAAGAGCATAACCCTGCTGCTAAGGGGCTGTTTAGCCAAAACATCGGCATTTTACTTGGCTTAATTGCAGGGCTTACCTATGCGGGTTACTCATGGGTTGCCAAACGTTTAATTAGCAATGGCGTTCACTCAAGAGCAACCATGGCAAGCCTATTTGGCGGCGCTACGTGTGTACTCTTGCCTTCGTTATTAATTACTGGCGATGCGCTTTTTGCCACAGTTACTAATACCAGCGTGGCGCTTTACATGGCCATTGTGCCGATGTTTTTAGGTTATTGGTTATTTAGTATTGGCTTAAAAACCATCGCGGCTAGCCAAGCTGTGCTCATTACTTTACTTGAGCCTATCATCGCCACCATACTGGCTATTGTGATTTTACATGAGCAATTTCAGCAAATTGGCTGGCTTGGCATTGGTTTAGTGAGCGTTAGTTTGGTAATTCAAACAGTTAATATTAAGCAGTTCGTGATACACTGCAAAAAACGCATATTGACGATTTAAGATGAGAAAAGACAGCCGACTATCACGGGTTTTACATGTGCTGATCCATTTAAACAGTTACAGCCACCCTGTTACATCAGAGACATTAGCAAACATGTTAATGACTAACCCTGTGGTTGTGCGCCGTACTATGGCGTTACTGCGTCAAGCGGGTTATGTGTCGGCAATCAAAGGTCACAATGGCGGCTGGCTACTGGCCACTCCCTTAACAGACATCACTTTATTTGATATACACCAAGCGCTTGGCGAAAAGAACCTGTTTGTAATTGGTCTAACCGATGAGCACAGCAACTGCCCTATCGAACAAGCAGTTAACAGCGCCCTGCAAAACGCAATGGATGATGCAGAAGCACTGTTATTAAAACGTTTTGCTGAAGTGTCGCTTGCAGAGCTTGCCAGTCAATTTAAAAAGTAGGCTTACCTTGAAAAACTTGGTGACTTCACAAACTCATACAATACTGTAATTGGCAGGGGTTTACTGAAGTAATAACCTTGTACTTGAGAACACTTGAGTTCTTTCAGTATGTGCAGCTGCTGCTCGCTTTCAACGCCTTCAGCAATTGACTCCATATTTAACGCGCTGGCTAAATCAATCATAGCTTTAACAATTGCTTTGTCAGCCTCGCTGGGGTTTTCTAAATCATCTATAAATGATTTGTCGATTTTGAGCTTATCGAGAGCAAAGTCTTTTAAGTAATTCATTGACGAATAGCCTGTGCCAAAATCATCAATCGACATTTTAAACCCTGCTTCACGAAGTTTTGTAATCGTGTTTAATGCAAATTTAGGATTACCAATGGCAATGGTTTCCGTTAATTCAAGTTCAATACACTCAGGCTCAATAGAATAAGTTTGCAACACCGAAATTAAATCACCAAGCAGGTGCTTTTTAACAAACTTAGTTGCCGATAGATTTATTGCAAAGGTCATTGCTGGCATGTTGTCGTCTTGCCACTGGCGAATTGTTTTAACGGTATTTTCAAATACCCAGTCATCAATTTCGCTAATGCGACCACTGCTTTCAGCAATAGGTATAAACTCAGCAGGTGATACGTTACCTAGTGTTCCGCTGTGCCAGCGTAATAATACTTCAACAGCCACCACAGCGCCTGATGCAATATCTATTTGTGGTTGAAAAACTAAATAAAACTCATTATTTTCAAGGGCATAATTAAGGGCGTTGATGATTTGTAATTGCCTAAGCCCAGATTTATTCATTTCTTCGGCGTAAAATAACGCATTGTTTCTACCCTGCCGTTTAACCTCAAACATCGCTGATTCTGCTTTTTGCAGTAGCGGCTCAAATTCTTTGCCATCCATCGGATACAGAGCAACCCCAACGGATGCTGTAACAACAATGAGTTCATCATTAATCGTCAGCGGCTCACTGATCACTTTTAATAAATCGTGAGTACTTTTATTTATAGCGCCAGTGGAAGTATAAGGCGTGATAAATGCAAAGCGGTCGCCTTGTAGTCGTGCAACCATAATCTGGTCACCCATAAAGTTACAAATTCGCGCACTCAAGCTTTGTAATACAAGGTTGCAACTTGCCATACCCAATGCTTTATTGAGAATTTTAAAGTTGTCTAAGCCAATTAAAATAAAGGCTGCTTTTGTATCTGCTTGAAGCTTAATGGTTTGCTCAAACTCCATCTGCAACTTGTCTTGGTTTGCAAGCCCCGTTAGCTGATCAAAATAAGAAAGTTGATGTATGAGGGTTTCACTTTCGACTTCTTTGGTCACATCATGCTGAAACGAAATGTAGTTACTCACCTTCCCTTGCTGATCCTTTAATGGGTAAATGGTAGTTTGCTCAACAATCACTTTACCGTGCTTGGTCATGTTAACCAAAGCACCCACCCATGCTTTTCGATTTTTTAAGTGCTCCCACATTGTTTGATAAACAGCTGGCTCAGTTTGACCAGCACTGATTTTATGCGGGCTCTGACCTATTAGTTCATCATACTCGTACTGACACATATCAAGATATGCGCGATTCATATACTCAATTTTTGCATCAGTATTGGTAAACATAATGGGGTGTGGATTTTGCTCAACCGCTTGAGACAATATATGCATGCGTTTGTTTAGGTTAATTTTATGAAACCATTGCCACACTGACTCAGCCCAAACCGTTAGCATGTTTTTATCTTGCACACTAAACACCTTGGTTTTATGCTGCAAAATAATGGCCATATGGCACTGACTATGGCGTATCACGGGCACCACTAACAATGAGTTAGAGTCACTAGGTAACCCGTATTCTTTCGCATGTTTTCGGTTAACTATTACAGCTTGCCCACCCGCTATTTTGCCTTGCAACTTTTCAGTGCACACATCAAAAACAGTACCTTTCTCGGCGCGATAATCATGTTGCTTTTGTTCGTTACAAATAAACAAAGCTGCGCCATCGCAATTGGTAATTTCGAGTGCTTGATTAACAGCATAATTCAACAACACATCTTGATCGTCTTGAAACGAAATTTCGGTTAGCTGTAATAAACCCCGATTAAATTTACTTTGCTGAGCAAGTGCCGCCATACGGCCTACTTTATCCGACACATCGCGAGCATTCACCAAATACGTTGGGCCATCATTATCGTGCTCGAACAAGGTAACAGAAAATTCAAAATGAATAACCCAGCCATTTACGCTAATGGGTAAGGTATTGACTAAACAAACAGCTGATTTTTTTGCCTCCATTAGCGTGCGCATAAAATCTTGTGCATCAGACTTTTCAAACATACTACTAATATTTTGCCCAACCATCGCTTTAGTAAACACATGGCTATCGGAGTTATCACTGAAGACTTCGCGAAAAGTACCGTCTTTTTCTAGCTCAAACACAGAGTCTGGCAGTGCGGTGAGCGTTGCTTTTAACTGATTAGAGGAGTTATCTAGTGCTGCATACGGTTTAGTCACGGTTTCAACAAAGAGGATTTTATACAGCAAAAAGTAGGTGAGCCCTTTATAAACATGACCAAAAAAATTAAAGGTGTTGGTGGTGTGCGACGCATCATTAAACACCACAAAACAAGCCTCACTTAAAATAGCTAACAGGCATACTAATGTTTTACCTGCAATGTTTAAGTTCGCTCGAGGTTTACGAAGCTGTGTCGCGAACATGACGACGGCTGCACCGTAAAGTGCCAAAACAAGTATCTCAAGTAGAAACTTAATATGACTCCCGCCTACTCCTTCAATATATATTTCTGGCAGTAAATCAGGAAAGTAAAAGAATGTGCTTGCGATGATCAAACAACAAAGCAACAAAGAGGTAAGCAAGGCACGCGCGTTTAACGGTTTATAATTAACCCAAATTCCTGCCGCAATAATTAAAAATGCAGCCCCATTAAACAACCGAGCAATAAGCCAAAAACTCAATACCAGATTCATATCAGCATGGCCGTCATGCATGCTATCAAAGGCTAAAAAATGTAATGAATCAAAAATAGCAACACACAACATGGTGCAAGAGAGTAGTAACAGTTTGTAGTTATTGGTGAAATGCCAAGTATTCCAACCAATCGCAAATATTAAAAACGAAATCACAACTGAAAATAATTCGACGCTCGTATGCATCGCTACATAAAAAGGAATAGCAGCAATAAGGCCTAATCGCTCAAGTAGCAAAACAACAGCCAGCAGCAATACCCCTACCGCAATATAGGGTACAGTGTGTAAAAGCTCTTTTTGATGTGATGGATGAATAACGTATTTCACTATAGTTTTTGACTATATCTAATTAAAACCCTTAGAAAAAAGGATAGTAAAAATAACCAATAACGACAGTGAAATACCAAAAAAGATGAGGTAAATGCGCTAAGTATGACTTAGCGCATCTTCTATTAAGCTTTATTGAATGGGTTGCGGGTGTCTTGGTCGGCGTCGAGATTACGCATCAAAATTGCGTGCTCTAAATCGATATCTTCTGGCAGAGGAATTTTAACAATATGACCTGAACCTTTTGCATCGCTAATGGCTTCGCCTTTTTTGTTTTCCATAAAATCCAACTTAAAGTTGATGTTGCCTTTTGGTGTCATAAGCTCAAGTGAATGACCAGTACAGAACTTATTTTTCACATCAATTTCAACTAAGCCATTTTCGTTGCGACCTAAGACTTCACCCACAAACTGCTGTTTATCTGACACCGAATGACCATACTCATAGTTTTGATAGTCTTGATGTGCGTGGCGTTTTAAAAACCCTTCGGTATAGCCGCGGTGCGCTAAGTTTTCGAGAGTTTTAAATAAGTTTGCGTCAAATGGACGGCCAGCAACGGCATCATCAATAGCTTTACGATACACTTGTGCAGTACGAGCAACATAGTAGAAAGACTTAGTACGGCCTTCAATTTTTAAACTATGCACGCCCATTTTCGTCAGTTGATCAACATATTGAACTGCACGTAGGTCTTTTGAGTTCATAATGTAAGTACCATGCTCGTCTTCAAATGCAGGCATGTACTCACCAGGACGACCCTGCTCTTCAAGCATAAACACTTCATTACTTGGTGCACCATCGCCTAGAGTTGGGATCACCGCTTTAGGGTCGATTTTATGCACCATTTCGCCCGTTTCATTTTCGGTGCCTGGTTTCACATCGTAGTTCCAACGACATGCATTAGTACACGTTCCTTGATTTGGATCGCGTTTATTAATATAACCCGATAACAAACAACGGCCAGAGTACGCCATGCAAAGTGCACCGTGAACAAACACTTCAAGCTCTGTATTTGGGCATAGTTCACGAATTTCAGCGATTTCTTCAAGCGATAATTCGCGCGATAAAATGACTCGTTCAATACCCTGCTGTGCCCAAAAGTTCACTGTGGCATAGTTCACCGCATTGGCCTGCACAGATAAGTGAATCGGCATGTCTGGCCATTTTTCACGCACTAACATAATTAGGCCTGGATCAGACATGATCAGCGCATCTGGTTGCATCTCAATGACTGGCTCAATATCGCGTAAATACGATTTTACCTTGGCATTGTGAGGAGCGATGTTTGACACCACATATAATTTTTTATTTTGCGCATGGGCTTCGTTGATACCGATTTGCAGGTTATCGAGGTCAAACTCATTGTTACGAACACGAAGGCTATAACGAGGCTGGCCAGCGTAAACGGCATCTGCACCATAGGCAAAGGCATAACGCATATTCTTTAAACTACCCGCAGGTGATAACAACTCAGGCGTAAAAGGGCGAGGGGTTAAAATAGGTGACGACATGAAAGCTCCACACATCGAACCGAGTACAAGTCGGTTGCATGAATTAATACGATAATGAAGCGCGGCAGTATAATAACCTACCCAGTAATTTTATTGATCTAGATCATGATTGGTGAAAACTCAGCAAACAAGCTGTGAGCCCATAAAAATAAAAAAGGTGACCAATCCTATGGCCACCTTTTTAGATCAAACTCAATTAACTATCCAGGATAATTGGTTTGGATTTGCTAATGTTAACAGCCCAAAAAGCTGCAACATATATTCTTTTAATAATTAAATAGTTATATTATATGCTAAATGTGATTTTTTAATTACAAAGACTAAAACAGCTGCACTTCTTCAGTTTCAAGCGCAAAGGTTTTGCCATTTGCAAAACTTATATCGATATAAAAAATATGACTACTTTCAACTTCAGGAGCTTGGTTAGGTTTTAGTTCAATAAATATAGGTGCAATAGTGGGGAATACGCTTGTGAAGTCTTCAACACTGGCATAGTTGCCATCACTGTAATAATCAAAATCATTAACAAACATTTCTGTGATATCAAACAGGCTATTTAAACTCATCCCCGCGGTGAATTCATTGTTGTAATCAGCGCTTGAATAAATATTAATAGCTGTAATGGTATTCGCGCTCCCTAGTACAACTGCTGGGATAGCACACTCTGCGTACTCTATATTAGGGTCAGGCTCATCTCCTTCACTATAAACGCCTTCGCCAGAACCGCCTAATTTTATGGTATAGGCATCATAAGCGAGAGCTGTGTTAGCCTCGTTTTGCCCTGGGGTGACAACATAATTATCAATATCGATTGCCAGGGGAAAAGGGTGGCACGTTAGCTCATCATTTGAGTCTGAATTACAACCCGCTAAACAACTTGCGAGTAGACTGACCAGTAAAAGCTTTTTCATAATTGTCCTTATTAGTTTTGTCATTTCCTGAGATAATAATTACTTATTAAACTGCTCATAACAAGTACTTAGCAGTGCAAGCACGCTCATTTTTTATACTCAATTCGCTTTACGTAGTGAGGGTTCATGAAAATGCCATCAAATGACTATTTAATTAAATTAGGAATTTTCACGTAAAGCGCGTATAATTCGCGCCCGTTAATATTTAACCTTTTAAATTTAAAATTATTGGAGCATAAAGATGGCTTTAGAGCGTACTTTTTCAATCGTAAAACCTGATGCAGTTGCTAAAAACCACATCGGTGCTATCTACAACCGTTTCGAAACTGCTGGTCTTAAAATCGTTGCAGCTAAAATGGTTCACCTTTCAAAAGAAAAAGCTGAAGGTTTCTACGCTGAGCACAGCGAGCGTCCTTTCTTCGGTGCTTTAGTTGAGTTCATGACATCTGGTCCAGTAATGGTTACTGTTCTTGAAGGTGAGAACGCAGTACTTAAAAACCGTGAAATCATGGGTGCTACTAACCCTGCTGAAGCTCTAGCTGGTACTTTACGTGCTGACTACGCAGACAGCATCGACGAAAATGCTGTTCACGGTTCTGACGCTGTTGAATCAGCTGCACGTGAAATCGCATACTTCTTCGCTGACGAAGAAATCTGCCCACGTACTCGTTAATTTCGAGTTCACAGCTAAGTCTGTGATGCAGAAGAAAAAGGGCTTTCGGGCCCTTTTTTAGTCATTAGCTAAGCCTATTGTAAATCTGTTTAGCTAATGACTAAGTCGATTAAATAATATACAATCGCGCACCCAAACTACTTACCACCGTCACTGATTGAGGTTGTTTCATGACCACTGAAAAAAAGATTAATTTATTAGATTTAAACCGAGATGCAATGCGTGAGCTTTTTGTATCATTCGGTGAAAAGCCATTCCGTGGTGATCAGGTGATGAAATGGATTTATCATTTTGGCGTCGACAATTTTGACGACATGACAAACGTCAACAAAAAGCTAAAAGAAAAACTAAAAGCTGAATGTGAAATTGTTGCTCCTGAGATCTCAGTTAAGCAAGTAGCAAGTGATGGCACCATCAAATACGCACTTTTACTAAAAGGTGGCCAAGAAGTAGAAGCTGTTTGGATCCCAGAAAAAGACCGTGCAACTTTATGTGTATCTTCACAAGTAGGTTGTGCCCTTGAATGTACGTTCTGCTCTACAGCACAACAAGGCTTTAACCGTAACTTAGCGGTGTCTGAGATTATTGGTCAAGTTTGGCGTGTAGCAAAAGACATTGGTTTAGACGGCGACAGTACAAAGCGCCCTGTGACTAACGTGGTAATGATGGGTATGGGTGAGCCACTACTCAACCTTAAAAACGTCGTACCCGCAATGGAACTTATGATGGACGACTGGGGTTTTGGTTTATCAAAACGTCGCGTTACATTAAGTACCTCAGGTGTGGTGCCTGCTCTTGATTTATTAAAAGAGAAAATTGACGTAGCACTGGCTATTTCACTTCACGCGCCAAACAATGAACTACGTGATGTACTGGTACCAATTAATAAAAAGTACCCTATCGAAGAGTTTTTAGCGGCATGTCGTCGTTATATTGATGGCTCTAAAGCAAACAAAGATGTGACTATCGAATACGTCATGCTACAAGGTGTAAACGACAGTACTGATCAAGCGCACGAATTGGTTAAAACGTTAAAAGGTACACCTTCAAAAGTGAACCTGATCCCGTTTAACCCATTCCCAGGTAATGAATATGGCCGTTCGAGCAACAGCCGCATCGACCGCTTCTCTAAAGTATTACAAGCAGCGGGTATCACCTGTATTGTTCGCCGTACACGTGGTGATGATATTGACGCAGCTTGTGGTCAATTAGTGGGTGATGTTGTAGACCGTACTAAACGTTTAGCGAAAAAGAAAATGCGCGAAGATAACGCGATTGCGGTAAATGTTCACCAAGCATAAGCGTAACTTTTAAAGATAAGCCTTTGTGACAAACTCGTTATTTTTAAAATAATAGATGCAACACAAAGGCTTTTCGGTAAGATAGGCATACGGAATCAAAGAAGAGATTAGGTAATGCGTTCTATACTTGCCATTACTGTTAGTGCATTCGCATTAACAGGGTGTGTTACAGAAAACAGCTACGAAGGTAGCGACAGACCCGTTGTTGAAAAACAAGTTAACAATACCGGTGCTGCCCGTACCCGTATCGCCCTTGCGTTACAGTACTTAAAAACAGGCAACAACTCGCAAGCAAAATATAATTTAGAACGCGCCGCAGATTTTGCACCTGACCTTCCTGAAGTTCATTACTCTTTAGCTTACTACTATCAACAGGTTGATGAACCAGAACTTGCCGATAAAGCCTATCAACGCGCTTTAAAAATCGCCCCGAATGATCCAAACACCTTAAACAATTATGGTGTCTTTTTATGTGGCATTGGCAAATACGACCGTGCAGCAGAAGAGCTTCTTAAGGCGATTGCCGTTCCTAGCTATATCCGTGTAGCTGAAAGTTACGAAAACTTAGCCTTATGCGCGATTGAATTTGATGACTTTGAAAACGCAGAAAAATACCTAAAATCAGCGCTAAACCACAGCTCGCGGCGCCCTTCTTCAATGATTAGCCTTGCCGGTTTGTATTACGCGAAAAGCGACCTTCATAAAGCTGAATACGTGATTGAAAAATACGAATCTACCGGTCGCGTGACCCCTCGCGCACTTATGCTTAGCTACCTAATTCAGCAACGTATGGGCCATATCGAAAAAGCCGAAACAACCGCAGGTATTATTTTACAAACCTACCCAGGTTCAGTAGAAGCAAGGGCTATTTCATCAGGGCAAACTAAACGCTCAGAATTTGAAGTTCTGCGTGAAAAATATCGTCAAGCGCAGCTTGAAGAGTTGAAAATATCAAGTGATAACAGCACGGTTAGCAAAGATCAGCCAAAAATTCGTATCGTGAAAAGAAAGGCACCTGCTAAACAAACCGTTGTTGCTGAGGCATCCGTGGCTACGGCACAGCAGAGCCTTGCGCAAACAACACAGGTTCAACCTTCACAAGTAGAGCCAACACGCACTCAAGCACAGCAAGAGCCAGAAATCGTAGCGCAAAGCAATGAGCAGGTGACAGCTGAGGTAAACTCAGACAGCGAAGAGAAACCAGCAACAGAGTCACTCGCCTCTGTGCAACCACGCGAAACAACGCCTAACACGCTCACTGAGCAAACAACTGACGAAGGTTTCCAAACGGTTAGCTCTCGTAAAGTTGAACAGACTGCTGTTATTGCAAAGCAGCAAACAGACGCGCAAACACCAGCGCAAAGCAATGATGAAGTGACCATAGTGTCATTTGGTGCGCCGCAAACGCCAAACGTTCAACAACAAACGCCAGCCAGCACGCAAAATAACAAAAAAGATGCCAGCACAGTGGTGTTTTACGAAGCAGAAAAAGACGAAAACGTATTTAGTGGCAGTCAAACAACGACGTCAGCTACGACTAGCACTGACTTTAGCGTGACAAATGAGCCGCTTAATTTACCTATGCTAAACGCAAATGTACCGGCGCTGAATATCCCGTATCATATTATTGAAAATGGTGAAAACCTGTTTAGCATTTCGGTGCGATACAATGTTAAACTACAGAAGATTTTGCTGTGGAATGGCTTAAAAGAATCGGATCGTGTACAAAACGGTACGCGCATCTTTTTAAATGATCCGAACATTTATCACGACATCGATGATGGCGATACACTTTATAGTATAGCCACACAGCATAGCGTATTAATCGATCAGTTAATGCGCTGGAACAAATTGAGCCCAGATGTAGCCCTTGAACCTGGGCATAGACTCTTATTGGTAGACCCTGACTCATACGCATTATGAATGAAGAAAACAATTTAGAACAACCGCAAGAAACGCTCGGCCAAGCGCTAAAAAAGCGCCGCGAAGACGCTGGAAAGAGCCTTGAGCAACTTGCTGGTGCATTAAAATTATCCGTTTTACAGTTACAACGATTAGAAAACGACGAGCACGAATTACTTGGCCCTGCGACCTTTGTAAAAGGTTATATCAGAAGCTATTGCCGTGAGCTGAAAATCGATAGCCAAGCCATGCTTGCATTATTGCCAGAGCACGTTGAGCCTGCAAAAAAATCTAAAATGCAGAGCTTTTCTCGCCGTACAGAAAAAGAAGCACATGACAGCCGCTTAATGCTGTTTAGCTACTTCATTTTAGCGGTGATCATTGGCTCGTCAGTATTTTGGTGGTGGCAAAATAGCAACCAGAATATCGAACAGCCCGTAACGACTGCGATGCCAAATCAGCTTGAAAGCAGTGAGATTTCACCTGATTTAGCTTTAGAAGCGCCTGCTGAAGAAACCATTCAACCACTCCCTGAAGACGAGCAAGAAATCATTCAGCCAAAAGCTGATGTGCCAACAAGCAACAACGAAGCACAAAACCAAGTTGCTGCTCAGCCAGAAACTGAAAAGGCTGATCCCGAGCACAGCGAAGTGGTGATGCACTTCAATGAAGATAGCTGGGTAGAAATTCACGATGGCAACGGCGATCGCATCGCTTTTGGTGTTAAAAAAGCAGGTTACGTTATGACAGTAACCGGCCCACAGCCCTTTAGTGTAGTACTTGGTAAACACCAAGTGGTTGATATTACTTTTCAAGGCCAAGCCGTCGATACTTCACATCTTGCCAAAAATCGTTTAGCTAAATTTACTTTACCGTTATCAGAGTAACCGCAATGTTTTCAGAATCTCCTATTAAACGTAGAAAATCGACCCGTATTAACGTAGGTAATGTGCCAATTGGTGATGGTGCACCGATTGCCGTTCAGTCGATGACTAACACCAACACCCTAGATATCGATGCAACGGTTGCACAAATTCAAGCTATTCAAGATGCTGGCGCTGATATTGTGCGCGTATCTGTGCCTACTATGGAGGCAGCTGAAGCATTTAAAAGCATTAAAGAACAGGTCACTATCCCGTTGGTAACGGATATTCACTTTGATTACCGTATTGCATTAAAAGTGGCTCAGTATGGTGCGGATTGTTTGCGTATTAACCCTGGTAACATCGGTAGCGAAGAGCGTATTCGTGCCGTTGTAGACTCAGCACGCGAACACAATATTCCTATTCGTATTGGTGTTAATGGCGGTTCATTAGAGCGCGACTTACAAGAAAAATACGGTGAGCCAACACCAGAAGCTCTCCTTGAATCAGCAATGCGCCACGTTGAGATCTTACAACGTTTAGACTTTGATCAATTTAAAGTCTCTGTTAAAGCGTCAGATGTATTTTTAGCGGTCGGTGCGTATCGTTTACTTGCGAAAGAAATCGACCAGCCACTGCATTTAGGTATTACCGAAGCAGGTGGTATGCGCTCTGGTTCGGTTAAATCGGCTGTTGGCTTAGGAATGCTACTTGCCGAAGGCATTGGTGACACACTACGCGTATCACTTGCAGCCGATCCGGTACAAGAGATCAAAGTGGGTTTTGATATTTTAAAATCATTACGCATTCGCTCGCGCGGCATTAACTTTATTGCCTGCCCGAGCTGCTCACGCCAAGAGTTTGATGTGGTAAGCACCATGAACCAACTTGAAGAGCGCCTTGAAGACGTGGTTGAACCTATGTCAGTGTCGGTAATTGGTTGTGTGGTAAATGGTCCTGGCGAAGCACTGGTTAGTGATATTGGCCTTGCTGGTGCAAACCGTCGTTCTGGCTTATACATCAATGGTGAGCGCCAAAAAGCACGTATCGATAACGATAACATTGTCAACCAACTTGAAGGCTATGTGCGTGACTTTATCGCTAAGAAAGAAAAAGAAACGCCAATCGACATCAAAATCGTTGAATAATTCGCATATACTCGGCAAACCCTTGGGTTTGCCGTTTACCTTTATAGCCAAAACGCTATAATAGCGGGTCAATTTTTAGTTTTTCTTGAGGCGCGATTTTTTCAGCGCAAGTACAGTATTTAGGATTTATCAGTGGCAAAACAAATTCAGGCAGTTCGTGGTATGAACGATTGTCTGCCAGGCGATACGCAAGTTTGGCAGAAAGTAGAAGACATTTTACGTGAAACAGTTTCATCGTTTGGTTATCAAGAAATTCGTTTTCCAATTGTTGAATCAACCGACCTTTTCAAACGTTCTATCGGTGAAGTAACCGATATCGTAGAAAAAGAGATGTACACCTTTGCTGACCGAAATGGCGATAACTTAACACTACGCCCTGAAGGTACGGCAGTTTGTGTGCGTGCAGGTAATGAAAACGGTTTACTGTATAACCAAGAACAACGTTTATGGTACATGGGCCCGATGTTCCGTCACGAGCGTCCGCAAAAAGGCCGTTACCGTCAATTCCACCAATTTGGTTTAGAAACATTCGGCATTGCCACTGCTGATATTGATGCAGAAGTTATTTTGCTTACAGCCCAATTATGGAAAGAGTTTGGTATCAGCGAGCACGTTCGTCTGGAGCTTAATTCATTGGGTTCAAATGAAGCGCGTGCAGACTATCGTGATGCACTTGTTGCTTACTTAGAGCAACACGTCGATATACTTGATGAAGACTCTAAGCGTCGTATGCACACCAATCCTTTACGTGTGTTAGATAGCAAAAACCCTGATGTACAAGCCATTTTAACTGATGCGCCTAAACTATCTGAGCACTTAGACGCTGAATCAAAAGAACATTTTGAAAATTTATGTGAACGTTTAGACGCTGCTGGCGTCGAATACACGGTAAATGAAAAGCTTGTACGTGGCCTTGACTATTACAACCGCACCGTTTTTGAGTGGGTTACTGATAGCCTAGGCGCACAAGGAACCGTTTGCGCCGGTGGTCGTTACGATGGTCTAGTTGAACAACTAGGCGGTAAAGCAACACCAGCGGTTGGTTTTGCAATGGGTCTTGAGCGTTTAGTGTTATTACTTCAAGCACTCGAATGTGTAGGTGACATCCGCCGTAGTGCTGATGTATATTTGGCAGCCATGGGCGATAAAGCCAGCATTCAAGCGCCTATCATTGCCGCTCAATTACGTAAAGATGTTGCAGGTCTTCGTGTTATGGTGCACGCAGGCGGTGGCAACTTTAAAAAGCAATTAAAACGCGCAGATAAAAGCGATGCTCTTGTAGCGGTAATTATCGGCGAAGATGAATTAGAACAAGGCGTTGTGACAATTAAGTACTTACGTGAGCGTAAAGAACAAGTCACCTTAAAACTAGAAGAAGCGAAAACGCTACTAGCTGAGCTTATTTAAGCCCAGCTAGCAACAGAGGTAAGCATGGAAATTTATTCAACAGAAGAACAACAAGAAGAAGCGATCAAACGCTTTTTCCGTGAAAATGGTTTAGCACTTGCAATTGGTATTGTTGCAGGTTTAGGTGGTTTATATGGTTGGAAAGCTTATAACCAAAACCAAATCACCACAGCTGAGAATGCATCTGACTCTTTCACACAACTTGTTGAAAGCGGTGCCGTGCTAGAAAAAGCGGATACGTTTATTAAAGACAATGGCGAGTCAAGCTACAGCACGCTAACAGCATTTGTAGCGGCGAAAGAAGCCGTTGACAAGAATGACCTTGATGCAGCAAGCGAAAAGCTGAACTGGATCATCACCAACGAGCAAAACCCTGAGCTTAAAGCAACGGCAACAACGCGCCTTGCTCGTGTTCACCTTGCACAAAAGCAATATGAGCAAGCGCTAACAACGCTAAACGCCCAGCTTCCAGCATCATTTGCTGCTGCAGTCGCTGAATTAAAAGGCGATGTTTATGCTGCACAAGGCGACAAAGATCAAGCTCGCAGCCAATACCAAGCTGCTGCTGATAATGGCGGCCTTGAAAACAATCCGTTATTACAAATTAAACTTGATGACTTAGCACAAACTAGCCCAGCGGCGTAAGGGGTTAAGATGAAGAAGTTAACAGCGGCAACACTTGCTCTGTGTATCGCAACCCTAACTGGGTGTTCGTCAAGTGATGACGAAGAAGAACTAGTACTGCCTGAAATTGTTAATCAATTTGAGACAGAAGTGGTTTGGCAAGAATCAATTGGTGATGGTGTTCAGCATTATTTCTCGCGCTTAACACCGGCTATTCATAACGATGTTGTGTATGTAGCAAACCGCGAAGGTGAAGTTGAAGCCCTATCGCTTGAAAATGGCGATACGCTATGGGAAACCGATGTGCGTGAAAACCCTGCTTTCTGGCCTTGGGAAACCACAGAAAGTGCCAAGTTATCGGGCGGTATTTTACAAGCTTACGGCAAAATCTTCGTTGGTTCTGAGCATGGTTACTTAACCGCGCTCGACCGTGAAACAGGTGAAATTGTTTGGCGTAAAACAATGCCAGGCGAAGTACTTGCTAAACCAGCTGCTGGCGACGGCCTAATTTTTGTAAACCTAGGCTCAGGTAAATTATTAGCTTTACACCCAGATACAGGTGAAGAGCGTTGGAGCTTTGAACAAGAAGTGCCACCACTGACGTTACGTGGTCAAAGTTCACCAACCGTAGCAAACGGTGGTGTATTGCTAGGCCTTGAAACAGGCAAACTAAGCGTATTAATTTCAGAAAATGGTTACTCTGCGTGGAGTGCTGAGATTGCTTCTCCAAAAGGTGCCTCTGAGTTTGAACGTTTAGTCGATGTGGATACACAAGCGTTAATTAGTGGTCCATATGCGTATGCAATCGCCTATAATGGTAACTTAGCAGCCGTTGATATTCGTTCAGGTAATGTTGTTTGGAAACGTGAATACAGCAGCTACCGTGATTTATCGATGGATAGCCAGTCTATCTATGTTGTTGATAGCGATGGTGTTATTTACGGTCTAGATAAAACATCAGGCATTGAGCGTTGGAGCCAACCAGCACTGCGCGGCTGGTACTTAACAGGCCCAACTGTGGCTGGTAAATATTTAGCACTGGGTGACCAAGAAGGTAACCTACACTGGTTAGACAAAGAAACGGGCGAGCTTGTATCGCGCGAAGACTTTGACAGCTCAGGTTTCTTTATTGAGCCTGTTGTTGCCGGTGACAAATTAATTTTATACACCAGAGATGGTGAAGTTAGCGCGGTTAAAATTCCAAACTAACTTACTAATAGTAAACGTTATTTTTCTAAGGCTTCGCTTGGCGAAGCCTTTTTGTTGTTTTTTTAAGAGGTAGTTTATGCTTCCCGTGATCGCTCTTGTTGGGCGACCCAATGTGGGCAAATCCACATTATTTAACCGTTTAACACGTACTCGTGACGCCCTCGTAGCCGACTTTCCTGGCTTAACACGAGATAGAAAATATGGCCAAGCAGATTACGAAGGCTATGAATTTATCGTGGTAGACACGGGTGGTATTGACGGTTCTGAGCAAGGTATCGAAACCGAAATGGCTGAGCAATCGCTACTCGCGATTGAAGAAGCCGATATCGTATTATTTTTAGTTGATGCCCGCGCAGGTATGACTGCTGCTGACCAAGCAATTGCTAACCACCTTCGTAAACAACAGAAGAAATGCTTTGTTGTAGCAAACAAAGTGGATGGTATTGATGCAGACTCATATTGTGCAGAGTTCTTCCAGTTAAGCTTAGGTGACGTGCATCACATTGCTGCGGCGCATGGCCGTGGTATCACACAATTACTTGAAACAACCTTACAGCCAGTTATTGCTGAACTTGCCGGTGAAAGTGAAGAGCTTGAAGAAAGTGATGACGAACTGGTTGATCTTTACAGTGAAGATGAAGAAGGTGAAGACAGCGAACAAGCCTTTGCAGATAAACCTGTAAAACTTGCTATTATCGGTCGCCCTAACGTTGGTAAGTCAACACTTACAAACCGTATCTTAGGTGAAGAACGTGTAATCGTTTACGATATGCCGGGTACAACTCGTGACTCTATCTATATCCCGATGACACGCAACGACAAAGAATACATTCTTATTGATACTGCGGGTGTTCGTAAGCGTAAGAAAGTAAGCGATGTTGTTGAGAAGTTCTCAGTTATTAAAACATTACAAGCCATTGAAGATGCCAACGTGGTACTTTTAGTGGTTGATGCACGCGAAGGTATTTCTGATCAAGACTTAAGCCTATTAGGTTTTGCTTTAAATGCGGGTCGTTCATTGGTTGTTGCTGTTAACAAGTGGGATGGCCTTGATGATTACGTTAAAGAACGTATTAAGTCAGAGCTTGACCGTCGTTTAGGTTTCATCGATTTCGCACGTTTACACTTTATCTCTGCTTTACACGGCACAGGTGTGGGTCATTTATTTGAGTCAGTAGACGAAGCGTACGAATCAGCAACTAAACGTATTAGCACAGCGATGCTACGTCGTATCATGGATATGGCACAAGCCGATCACCAACCGCCACTTGTTCGCGGTCGTCGTGTAAAACTTAAATATGCTCACGCAGGTGGCTATAACCCACCACGTATCGTGATCCACGGTAACCAAGTTCATGACTTACCTGATAGCTATAAACGCTACTTAATGAACTATTATCGTAAAGCATTAAATATCATGGGTACGCCGATCAAAATTGAATTTAGAGAAGGCGATAATCCATACGCAGGCCGCTCAAACAAGGTGACCTTATCGCAAAAACGTAAAATCCGTGCGTTTGCGAAAGAAAACCGCAACAAGTCGTAGTTGCCACGTAAGCTTTAAGTATTAAAAAAACCTTGTAAGTATGACTTACAAGGTTTTTTTATTGCTAAAACTATGCTTTATTTAATAAACGAATAATAAATAGAGCTGCATAAATGGCATTTTTAAGTCAGGTTATTTACGTCGATAACGTAGAAGAAGTACTCGACTTTTACTATCAAGCATTTGGATTTAATACCAATCATATCAGTGACGATGCCGAATACGGTGAACTTGTTACAGGATCCGTTAAACTTGCTTTTGCAACCCACCCGCATGCGCAATCATATTTCAAGCAAGGATATATTCGCGCCCACCCAAAGCAGCCTGCACTAGGTTTTGAGCTAAGATTCAGCTGCCACAATTTAGTCGAAAGTTACGATAAAGCCGTGCTTGCTGGTGCTGAGCCATTGTGCCCGCCAACTAAAAAAGACGCCCAGCATTATGCGTATGTTCGCGCTATTGAGGGCACTTTAGTGTGTTTAGTAGAAGATTAGCTTTTTGTAAGGTCCGTTTTTGTTAGGTCAGTGTGTAGTTCGAGGGTTAATTCACGTAGTAACTCGATTCGCTCCATACTCATGTTTGAGCGCGCCATTAACTTGGCTGTTAATTCTTCAGCATCAATTTTAAGCTGCATGCCCTGCTCTGTTAACGAGATTACTTTTTTACGCTCATCTTCACTTGATACCTGACGCGTCAACAAACCTTTTGCTTCAAGGCGTTTAACTATCGGTGTTAAGGTGCCTGAATCGAGGTGCGAGTCATGAGAAAGCGCTTTTAAACTCACTTGGTTATTATACCAAAGCGAATGCATCACAATATACTGCGGATAGGTTAAGTCATAAGCTTCGAGGACTGGTCGAAACGCTCTGATCAGCGAAGGTAAAATTAAATCTGAAGAAACGGTATACCATGGCATCGAAAATGCCGTTGATGCATATCTTGGTCTGTTCGAAGGTAAAAATAAAGGAAAAATGCTAGTGAAGCTTTAACGCTTAGCATGCAAATAAAGCCTGTATCTTAGTTGGTACAGGCTTCTTATTTTCAGTCATTCAAAATCGATAAATACGCAAGTTCGGCTAGTTTTTCTAATGATGACGTTGCTTTAGGCTCAGGCTTTTCAGCATGAACTGAGTAACGCCGTTTCGGGATCTTAACTTGAATAAAGCCATGATTATTGGCCATATCAATACGCAGCATTTCACGCTCTTTTGGCGTTAAATGATTTTCATGAATTTTTTCAAGCTCATCATGATCGAGCCAAATAGCCGCACAATTTGGACACTCGTCTATTTCAACCACTTTTAGTGGCGTGAAAAAGCGTCGCAACATCACTACGTCAGGGCACTTCGGGCAATTAATTCGCGTTGCTAAATCAACACATTCTGTTGGCAGGCTTTGTAAATGAGCCAGCAGCACTTGCGCGGGTTTTAAACTCGGATCGCTAAAGTGGAATATTTGTCGGTTATCAAAAAATACGCCTCCACTTTTTGATAAATACACCTTAACGTCGCCAATGCTTACTGCTTCAAGGGCTGTTTTAGTACGCGGGCAAAACATAATACATCCTTGTTTTAAAATTAATTTAGCGCTTTTGTTATTAACGGTTTAAGTGGCTCTGATAAGCTGATGTTACCAGCTAGCACAAATTCATGTGCTTCGTTTGACATCTTTTGCCAGGTTTTACGAATAATACCCAACCATTTTTGCTCATCGTAATCAGGCTTACTACTTGCAAAATCAAGCATGTAATGCTCAATAAACACAAGGCTTGCGATGTCTTCAATCAATTGGCTATCAGGGTTTCGCTTTATATTCTTTTTTGCCACTGCTGCGTATACACGCTCACACTCTTCTGATGCGTAACCAGCCGTTTTCATAAGAGCTGTAACACGCTCTGCATGGAAATCATATAAAGCCGTGCGCCATTGATAATACCCTTGCTTACCCATAGGGAAATCACTGCGAGGAGAGCGCCAGCGCTCAATATGTTGACCTCGCGCAGCAATATGCATCAACTCATCAGCTTGTGGATTGAAACGGTTTAGCATATCGGTCATACGCATTGCGTATAATGACTCTTTTGCAAACTCTTGATCATCTTGTTGCACACGATTTGGATCGACAGCATTCGCTGCATCTATGGCTTTTATAACGGCTTGGTACATAGCGTTTAATCTTACTTAAGTTTGTAATCTATTGTATTTAGGTACAAATAATTCTTTAACATGCTAAAAATTCAACTAAAATCCTAGCACTTAGCTAGACAATCAGGTAGCCCTAAACTAGTATTTTTAAAAGTAAGTTTAGTACTTAAATACCCACTTAATTCAGGGACGCCTTTGCGTAATATTACATATTTTTCGTTGTTATTTACTTCTTTTTTTCTCAGTTTCTGTTTATTTTCGGCTATCGCGCTAAAAGTGTTTTACGATAGACAAGAAATGCATGAAATTGAGCAAAATGCAGCACTTAACAGTTACAGCAGTAATCTTGAAAAAGCACTTGATAGCGCACTCCTTGGCCCTTACCTTGTTCGCGCCGCAATGCGTGACTTTGCATACACACAAACTGAATTCGAAACCCTTGCCACTGAAATATTAACTCACAGTGACGGCAGTCAAACTATTCAGCTCGCACCAAAGGGGATAATTCAATATAGCTACCCGTTAACCAGTCACGAGAGCGTGATTGGTGTCGACTTATTCAAGATGCAAAGCATTCAAGCGTCATTACAAACAGCGATTGATACGCAAAAAATGCAAATCGATGGACCAAAAGAGTTGGCTCAAGGAGGTCAGGGCTTAGTCGCTCGATTACCGATTTTTAATCAAAATGAGTTTTGGGGTTTTGCAATCGCGGTGCTACGTTTTCCTGAGTTTATTGCAAATTTACGCCCTGATACTACCTCACACCCTCACCTCCATGAGGTTTGGCAAAAAACAGCGAATAACTACGCGCCGCTTTTAAATAACCACGGTTTTGAGCAAAAGCAATGGTCAACCTACAACCTCGATGTTGAAAATCAGCATTGGGTTGTGGGTATTAAAGATGAGTTTGCTTATCGGGCGCATGTTGAATTTTTAGTGTTGTTACTGATTGTCCTGCTATTTTCATCGGTTAGCTGCTATTTGATTACGATTACTTGCCGGTTGCGGGAACATGAGCAAAACCTCGAAAAGCTCGTGCAAAAGCAAACCTTAGAGTTGTCTGAGCAGGCACTTGAATTAAAACAAGCTCAGTTACTCAGTGGCGTGGGTAGTTGGCATTTGTCGCCAGATAAAAGCATTAGGCAATTATCGGCTCAAGCAAAAGCACTATTTAAAGAACAAAGCAAAGTGCAATCAATTACTGATGTCTGTAAAAAAATCGATAGCTTTTATAAAAATACGTTTTTAAATTTTATACATACTAAGCCAAGTAGCCCAATCGAAATTGAATACACAATTAAGCTCAATGGAGAAAAACGCTGGTTTCATGAGCACGCAGAATGGAACCCTAAAACCAATACCTTGGTAGGTACGATTGAAGACATCAGTGCAGAAAAACAGCGCCAACATGAGCTTTATCAGCAAGCCCACTTTGACTCAGTCACCGGCCTTGCCAATCGCCATTACAGTGAAAAGTATATCGCCAGTTTATGCCCTGAAGACCAATACAGTAGCGGCCTGACTTTATTGTGCGCCGAGATCAAAGGCTATCGTCAATTAGAAGATATTTACGGTCAAGATTACTTAAATGAACTACAAACGACCATTGCTAACCGGCTAATTGAGTTTTCTGATTTACATCAAGCATTTTGCGCGCATATCAAACCGGGCTGCTTTTTAATGTTACTAAAAGAAGCTATTTTTGATGAAAAGCTCGCCGCCCTATTAGACAAATTTCAGCATCAAGTCGGCGGCATAATTGAAACCGCTGGCAGCGCTCATTTCTACCATTTATACATTGGCGTGGGCTATCCGCACTTACAGAACATCGATGCGGCTGAACAAATCAATACTGCTCTCATTGCGATGAATGAATGCCCCCGCACGCAAAAACCCTATACGGTTTATAGCCAATCACTGAAAGAGAAGCTCATTGCACAAAGTAACCTCGAAAGTGACTTACGCCATGCGCTTTCGGCTAACGAGCAGCTAAGTATGGTGTATCAGCCAATTGTTAACACCCTCGATGGTACACTGATTGGCTGTGAAGCACTGGTTCGCTGGCAACACCCTGTTCGAGGCTTTGTGTCACCTGTGGAGTTTATTGCCATCGCTGAGCAATCTGAGCTCATTAATTTATTGTCTCGTTGGATTGTTGCTAAGGTTGCTGAAGATTGCCATCGCATGGTTGATAACAATATTCATATTAAAATGTCGATCAATCTCTCGCGTAAGCAGTTCTCTGATGTGCATTTAGTGAAACGACTGAGTAAAGAAAAAGCCAAGCTATTCCCAGCTAATCAAAAAATCAATCTTGAGATCACCGAATCTGCCCTATTTCAAAATACCCAGTACGCTATAAACCTAATGCATGAACTTAAATTAGCGGGTTTTAACTTATCACTCGATGACTTTGGAACGGGTTATTCATCACTGTCGTCGATTCAGCAATTTCCGCTAGATAACGTTAAGATTGACCGTGCTTTTATCTGTAACTGCGTGGATAACCCACGGGATGGTTTGTTTTTACAAACAATGAGTGATTTAGCCCATCAACTTGATTTAACGATTACCGCAGAAGGGGTCGAGAGCTCAGAGCAGTGGCAATTGGTGAGTGACAAAGGCATTGATTATATTCAAGGTTACTTAATCTCAATGCCCTTATCTATTGATGACTTTATAGCGTTTGACCCGGTTGCGTAAGATCCACTGCCAAGCTTTGTTTTGGCTTTTCGATCATACGGGTAAGCTCTTTTTCGCCATCAAGGATAATAATGGTTGGCGTATACAGTAAGTCGTGCTGTTTTGCTAACCCTGCAGGGTCAAGCTTATCATAGCCAACAGCCACTAATTTAAGTGAGCCTAACTGTACTTTCGCTGTATCTAGAAGTTTTAAAAAACGAGGTACTTCTCGTTTTGAGTCATGACACCAAGTGCCTAAAAACACCAAAACTTGCTTACCTTGCAGTGCTTTTATCGTAGTTAACTCTTCTTCACTCGGTGTGTATTCATTGTACTGTTCACTAAATGCAGCGTAGTCTTTAAGTAAGTCATCGCGACTTATCTCTCCACTGTATGGAGCAGTGTCTGCAAATGTTAGGGCAGAAAATAACAAAGCGGCGATATAAATTAGTTTTTTCATTGAGTCTCCTTTTTCACCACTATAACTAAGTGAAAAATAAAGTCACAGTTTTTTGCTTATTAGCTGTTCGATGCCTTGCGCTTTATGATACAGCCAACCTTGATGGAAATAGACTTCTTTTGCCAACAAGTAATCAGCCTGAGCTTGGGTTTCCACCCCTTCAGCAACAATATCAATCTCAAGTTTTTTAGCGAGCTCGATTAACGCATCAAGTAAAATAGCCAGTTGTGAATTAGTGCCAATGGCTGCTGTGTAACTTTGATCGATTTTTAAAATATCAAAAGGCAATGATTTTAAATATTGCAGGCCAGCATAACCAGTTCCAAAATCATCAATAGCCACTCTGACCCCCTGCTCTCTAAACAGCGTAATAGTCTCTATCACTTCAGTATCGTCAGATTCAATCAGTTCGTTTTCGGTTATTTCGAGTACCAAATGTGGGATCTGGGTGTTCAACTCAAGAGCAAGCTGTTTAAATTTGTCATCTTTGAGGTGTTCACCGGTAATGTTGATATTCACTTTTAATGTTGGATGCCAACGAGTGAGCTTTACTAAATCTTCGGTGATATTTTCAATCACAGCATAGGTCAGTGCTAAGTTAAGGTTATTACTTTCAATATCCGGCAAAAAGCGATTCGGCGTTAAGACTCCCTCTAGTGGATGGTTTAACCTAACTAACACTTCAACCCCTGCAAACTGTTTTGTGTTTGCATTCCAAATAAGCTGATAAAAGTTAATAAAATCACCAGAGTTCAAATGGTTAATCAGCTCATTTTTACGGCTACGGTAATTTTGATGGTACGCTTTAGAAAAGAAGAACAATAAAACAAATACAAACACATACAATGAAATACTTGCCAAAGGCGGGGTATAAACACCTTGGTATAAAGTATCAACATTGACAGCGACGACCAAAGCAAGACTCGGGATATCTTTGACAGGCTCAGCAAGTAAATAGTGCTGATGTGTATCGTCAAACCGATGATCGTTAAGCTCAGTCGTTTTCGTTAAAGGAAACAAATCATAATCAAGTGGCAAGGTGTAACCACCCACAATTGTGATAGGTACGCCTAATTTTGCATCGACTAAAGCAACAAAGTCATAGGGTCTATCAAGCTCATTTATTTTTCGGCTCAATAATGGCTGCGGCAGTAAAGCATTAATCTCAAAGCCATCACTGCGGGTTTTAGCTATAACCAAAGCAGCTTCACCAATGTAATTGGTATGAATTGGTCCAAAATAACGCAATTGTTGGCTTTTAACAGGCTTAGGGCCTATGGTTTTTATTGGCTCAGGAGGAGCTCCCCAACTGGTACAGGTTAAATAGCCATCTGGGTTTACAACACCAAATTCGGCAACATTCGAGATATGAAAATGGGCTTGGCGAAGCGCTAGCAACGTCTTGCTTGAGCAGCTCGGATCAAGCGTATCTGACTGAATAAAAAAATCTTTTAATTGCTTAGTTTGCTTATCGAGATCTGATTTAAGCCATTGGTAGTCTGCCCGTATTTGCTCTCGCGCAACCTGCTTTTTTGCCGCGACTTCCATTGGGTAATCGATAGCAAAAACAAGCATCATTCCAATACTCGCAAGCGTCATGGCTTTAATTTTGTATCTGCGTTTAGGCAAAGTGCAAACTCAACATGTCATCTGATAATAAGCATTGCATATTCTAACTTAAATACCATAAAAAAGGTGTACCTAAAAATACAAATGACGCTCTTTTTTAGCATTGTCATAGAACTGAAAAACTCAACAATTATATTCGCTAAATTGGTAAAAACGAACTACTATATTAGATATATCTAATATAAGGTTTTACTATGCTTTCCTTAAGAAATATTGTGCTATGTACTGCATTACTTTCTCCTAGTCTGTATGCCGCAACAAACTCAGCGACACTAGAAACCCAAGCAGCTGAGCGAGCAACTGAATTTGCCACGACGCTCAAATCAGCATTGGCAGCCGCAATCAAACAAGGCGGTTTAGTTGAAGGAATTAACGTGTGCAAAATGCAAGCCCCAGCCATTGCCGAAAGCTTATCAACCGATGGTTGGACTGTAGCGCGCAAAAGCACTAAAAACCGTAATCCAAATAATAAACCTGATGACTGGGAAGCTGAAAAAATCGCTCAGTTGCTCGATATGATCAGAAACACAGAAAGCATCGATAATGTGACTTTTTCAACCAGCAAAGATGGTCAATTTCGCTTTGCTAAAGCGATAAAGGTCGCGCCAGTGTGCCTCAATTGTCATGGTCAAACGATTGCGCCAGAAGTAAAGCAAGCACTTAGCGAGCATTACCCAAATGATTTTGCAACAGGCTATCGGCTTGGTGATTTAAGAGGAATATTCTCTATTACCAAAACACTCGAAACGTCTGAGCCATAAAATATATGCCTTGTACTCGCATAGTTTGCTCTTAGCAATTAAAATACCCTTTTAAAATCAACCAGGGTGCCATTTATGTCTTTACCTCCTTGCCCACAATGTAACTCTGAATACGTGTATGAAGATCAAAACAATTTAGTATGCCCAGAGTGCGCTCATGAGTGGGATCCAAATGCAGTTAATAACGATGATGTGATCGATGTAAGAGATGCTAACGGCACTTTATTGGTCGATGGCGATAAAGTGACCGTTGCTAAAGATCTAAAAATTAAAGGCAGCTCACAAGTAATTAAAATTGGCACTAAAGCCGTTATCCGCCGAGTGTTAGATAAAAAAGACCACGAATTAGACTGTAAAGTTGATGGCGTCGGTGAAATGATGGTAACTGCTAAGTTTGTTAAAAAAGCTTAATAAACATATTGAGCAGTGCCCAATATAAAAACACTGCTCAATTAGTATACTTTAAAGAAACAAAAAAACATTTCAAATAGAATAGCATTTTAATTCAAAGATATAGAACTTCACTGAAAATATATTCCATTTAAAATCAAAATAATAAGAACATACCCAAAAACAATACACTGATCCCAAAATAGATCCAGAACACTTACTTTAAGGTACAGGAATAATAAATTTATACTAATTATTTTGCATTAAATAATTATTCTCCTACACTTCTTTTCAATCATTATTTCTTGAATACGGAATATGATTTAAACCACGTTTAAAAAGCAGGTATTTTGAACTCTATTTAGGAACTATAAATAGGTGTTCATGCAGTCATACAAATATGTTTTTAACAAAACTAATGTATTAATACTGCCAAACCTACTGTGAGGTAGGGACGGAAAGCCACGGGTCTTCTCTGAAAGAGGTAAGGAAATGGGAAGATAGCCGGGTTGTGGAATTTGGAATCCAGAACAATGAAACATCACATCTTTAGCACAGCATTACTTGCTGTCGCTTTCACATCAACAGCTTACGCAGTAGACGATCCGAATTTTGGTGCACAGTCATTGCGAGGCGAAATCGGCACGAAAGGAGTTTTCTTGACCATTCCTTACGATGAAGTTCGTTATGGTAATGGTGATAACAAAGCATATATAAAACCTGAAGAATACAAAATGATGTACTCGGATAGCATTGGCGGCAAAGTAACCTGCCCTGCTATTAAAGGGCCAGGTCTAAAAGGATTGAATTACCATCAATTCAAAAACGGCATTGAATGCTCATGGAAATCTCGCCCCGGTAGTAATGCCGAAATTATAACTTTTACTTTGATGCCAGGTGGAGACACAGGTAAGTCGCCAAAACACTATCGAGGAAAAAATAAAGTTGTAACATGGACAGGCATTATTAACGATGCTAATGGCCAAGGTGCTGTAACGAAAAGCTATAAAACAACCCTAAGTTTGGATATGTTCGATTACCGTAATGGTAACTCTCATAAAGCTTTTGTTTTCAAAAAGAATCATAAAGTGAAGCTTGGGGATTTTACGTCGACTAAAGGTTCAATCCGTGACTTTATTTGTGACTTCAATGGTCAAAAAATAAATGTACTCAAAGATCATACACCTGTTGGTCAATTTGGTAAAAAAGGCGTCAAGTGCACTTACATGCTTAAACAAAATGGTAAAGACCCTCATTACTATGGTGAAGTCGTGTTTAAATAATAATTTAGAAAAAACACAATAACTAGCTTTCCTTTTCATTCAAAGCCTAGCCTGCGCTAGGCTTTTTTATTTTACTTTTTTGTCACCACGCCTTCAGGTATATGTAAAGTACGTTGCGGGAAAGGAATTGTCAGGCCTGCACTCTCGATTGCCTCTTTGACACGTTTATTTAAATCCCAATAGGTTTGCCAATAGTCTTCATTTTTAGCCCATGCTCTTAGCTGAATATTCACCGAGCTCTCAGCCATGGCTGTCACCATCACTTGCGCCGCTGGCTCACTCAGTAATCGGCTTTCGTTCGCGGCAATATCTTTTAGCACCGCAAAGCCGTCATCGATTGAATCGGCATATGAGATACCCACAACAATATCCATTCGGCGTTTGCCATTTCGCGTGAAGTTTTTAATATTGTTACCCCACACTATGCCATTAGGTGATGCGATATAAAGACCATCAATCGTTTGAAAAACACTGGTGAATAGGTTTACCTCAGAGACAGTACCTTGCATCGAGCCTATCTCAACAAAATCTCCGACTTTAAATGGCCTTAATATAAGTAACATCATGCCTGCAGCAATATTACTTAAGGTGTCTTTAAGGGCTAAACCTATCGCTAAGCCAGCAGCACCCATTAGCGCAATAAGGCTTGCTGTATTCACGCCAAAGATATCTAAAATAAACACCCCGCCAATAATATACACGGCATAACCTGCCACAGACGACAAAATAGGCAGCAAGGTATTATCAACTTTTTTAAGGGTAGCATTGGAGTTTTTGATAGCCTTTTTCACTGACTTAGCAAGTACTACACTGGCAATTAAAATAGCAATTGCGAGTATCACTTTATAGCCTAGCGCTATAATTGTTTCTGAGTTATTGAGCCAAAACTCATTGATAGTTTGCTTCATAAAGGTCCTTGATTTTTTGAATTCTAAATTGCATTTATTTATAAATTGAAAGGAAAAGCCATGCGTTATAGGCAATAAAAATCAGCAATAAACCAACGCCTTCAGCGCGATTTACCCTGCCAACACCACGGTGGCCATAGGCAAAAATTAATAAAAATATTGAAAGAGAGATCATCGCCAGCCAGTCTCGCGATAATAGATCAGGTGAAAGGTTAACAGCAGGCGCAATCATCCCTGCAATGCCTGTGACGGCTAAAATATTAAACATGTTTGAGCCAATCACATTACCAATCGCAATGTCGTGTTCACCTTTTCTGGCAGCGGCAATTGAAGCTGCAAGCTCAGGAAGCGAGGTGCCAAGTGCCACGATTGTGAGACCTATAATGAGGTCGCTAATGCCCATGAGTTCAGCAATATTGACCGCCCCCCATACCAAGAACCTTGAACTTGCAATGAGGACTACAAGCCCAACAATTAGCCAGGTAATAGCCGCTTTAAGTGACATTGTTTGCACGTTAAGTTCGTGCTCAACATCTTTTGCTAAGCTGTCATTTTTGCTTTTAAGGCCAGAATAGATACTCCAACCAATAAAACTGCAAAAGCCAAATAACAAGATACCCGCATCGAAACGTGATAAGTCGCCATCAACAATCAGTAATGCAAATAGCGCACTTACTGCAAGCAGAAGCGGGAGCTCTTTTTTGACAATCAAAGAGTGAACAGTAATCGGGGCTATTAACGCGGTTATCCCTAATATAAGCCCAATGTTGACAATGTTTGACCCCACGGCATTGCCTAAAGCAAGCTCAGGACTGCCATCAGCAGCTGCCATAGCCGATACCAACATCTCAGGAGCCGACGTACCAAAGCCAACCACTATCATCCCAATAAGCAAACTTGGCATACCTGCATATTTTGCGCTTACAGCGGCGCCATCAACAAAACGATCTGCACTCCAAATCAACAATGCAAAGCCAACGATAATGGCAAGAATAAACAAGATCATCGTGCTCTCCCGCAAAAGGGTGGCAAAGCAAAATGAGGTAAATAAAGCGATTTAAGAGAACAGAAATAACCATAAAAATGGTTTTGAAATGTAACAAGCACGAGACGATTCCTTAGGGCGAAGAACAATAAGGCATACATCGTGGTCGCCCATTGAACCCGATACATGCCTTAAGTCTTGTCAATCCGGTTTGCGGACATGAACGCCACGAACATTGGTTCAGAGACTGTTGACGTTCATCTTAATCTAAGAGACTACTCCCCTAAGGTTAGGTACAGACTATATAGCTAAAAGTCATACAATTAAAGCTCTATTTGTTCCTTTTTTATTTATTTTTTAGAAGCTCAAATGCTCTACAACAATCCCTGTAACTTGGCAATTTTCACAGCTCAACTGCCAGCCAGCAGCCCAAGTTGTTGCGCTTAGCTTTGCTGCGCAAAGCGGGCAGACTTCGTCAGAAAATGTACTGGGGGTAATATCTTTAGCTTGATTAGAAAACGGCCTTAACAACCAGAGAATATTATCATCAATACTCATTGTCAGATCATGACGGAGCGTCTCGCAATAAGCATCAAACACCGCATGTTTGTACTGCTTTTCGTGCTCAGCAGATTGACTAGCATAAACACTCAACGCATTTTCGATGTCTTTTAGACGTTCGGGCCATGCATGTGCGTCTATATTCGCTTTACAATCTAACAACTCTTCAAGAGTGTAACTTGCATAGTTTGGTTCAAACATCATTGCCATCCTTGCTTTGGGTTATTAATTCTTTGGGTACTCAGTGCTTTGGATATAATGTACCATTTTGCTTTATTTGCAAAAGCCATTGTTCAAATAAATTGTTCGCGATACTTAGCTCTTCATCTGAAAGTGTCGAGTATTGTCTTTGTTCAAACCACGCGTAACGATTATACACATTGTTATTTTGCGTGATTTCCATAATGAGTCGATTCATAGCGTAGGCTTTTGCTGCACTATGCTCACCAACTTGTTCGCTGTAATACATGCTCGCTAAACTCATCAGCGCTTGTTCACTGCCCTGCTTCGCTGCTTGCTCTAAAAATACGGTTTTACGCTCTTTAAAACTATCGCGATTTTTGATGAACTCGGCACGTGACAACTTCTCAGGAAATTGCGACTTCATGTAAAATTCAGGAGTTAGCCCAGCAAACGTTTGCTGCGCAAAGGCTGAGCCCTTTTCTGCTGCTATTGCCAAATAACGGTAAAAAGACCGCCGCGTTGCTAAATCTACCCCTTGGCAATACTCATATTTTTCTAAAGCACGGTTTTGCGTATCACCAGCATCGCTAAACTCATAGCTTTCGGCTAATGTTGCTTCAAGCACCTCAGCATCTAAAGGAGCATTAAAACAGTACTTAAGGTTTTGTGCGATAAGATAGTTAGCCTCAGCATCACCTTGCTCAGCGCGTTGCTTTAGCTCAGTTAAGTGGTCAATTAACACACCATCAAAACGCCATTTCGGTGCATTTTTGATAATAAGTTCACGGCTGTCATTAACTTCACTCCCTTGCTCAGCTGATTCCTCAGCTAACAAACTCGCAGCAGGCTTTGTGGCAGCTATGCTTGCTTGTGCCTCAATGTGCTGCGTAGCTTTTGTATCATTTGATAATTCTGAATTGGTTACAAAGATTGCAGCTTCTCGTGAAAAAAATATAAATAACGAACAACAGTACCACAATTAAAAATAGCTTTATTCCTTGTCTAACAAAAGCATGCCCAGACATAACAACCTACTTATCATTTTTGTTGCTAAGTAAGTTACAAGAAAACAGCGATGAAAGCGAAACTTAACTGCGGTTTCGCTTTTCAGGTATATAAACTATTTGCACTTGATGCTTATAATTAAATCAAAGAAACCTGCAGTTCTAGCATTTGCTCGTTTTGAGTTAAGCGGGTATTTTGTCTATTTATTGCCGTTTATTTTAAGCCTTTAAAAGGAATATTTTGTATGGAAGCATTACCGTATCTACAAAAGGTGACACTCAAACGAGATCACGTTTTCTCTTTTGATACATATCCATTCTCTATTCCTGCGGTTAATCAGCTCTTTGAAATAGACTTTTCAAAACATGTCACAATATTTGTAGGTGAAAATGGTTCTGGGAAATCGACTCTTTTAGAAGCTATTGCTATCGGCTTGGGTTTTAACGCCGAAGGTGGCTCTAAAAACTTTAACTTTCAAACTCAGCAATCGCATTCAGAGCTTCATAAATACTTGCTACTCTCAAAATCGTTTAAGAGATACAAAGATGGATTCTTTTTACGCGCTGAAAGCTTCTATAACGTTGCATCAAACATTGATGACTTAGATTTGGGATTTTCTGGGGAGCCTAAACTGATAGATGCCTATGGTGGTACATCCCTTCATCACCAATCACATGGCGAATCTTTTTTAGCGCTTATGGTAAACCGCTTTTCCGGTAATGGGCTTTACATTTTAGATGAGCCTGAGGCCGCACTTTCTCCTTCTAGGCAGTTGGCTGTTTTGAGTCGCATGTTTCAACTAATTGAGCAAAACTCTCAGTTCATTATTGCCACACACTCACCGATTTTAATGGCATACCCAGGTGCGAGGATCTACCAAGTGGGAGCACAAGGCATTGAACAGATAAATTATGAGGATACTGAGCATTACCAAATTACAAAGGCGTTTTTAAACAACCCACAGCCAATGCTCGAAGAGCTTTTCAAGCCAGAAGGTGACTGATTTTATTATTTCTGATGCTATGCATGAATAAAGGTAAGCAAGAAAGCATGCTTACCTTTGTAGGGAGTGTTTTGATTTAACTAAATTTGTTTTGGTAATTTAGTCGAAATAAGAGCGGTAATAACAATAAATAACAGTGAGATAGCTAAACAGGCTGCTAAGCCATAAAGCTGAAACACTAATCCCGACAACACAGTGCCAATTAAGCGCCCCATGGCATTAGCCATATAGTAAAACCCAACATCAAGTGATACGCCATCGGCATCAGCCATGCTAACAATCAAGTAGCTGTGCAAAGATGAGTTAATCGCGAAGACCACGCCGAACAACATCAGTCCGCCTATCAGCATTGGTTTTACAGCCCAGTCAAAGCCAATAGCCAAGGCAATGGCTAAGGTGACTACAGCAAGCAAGGATGCCCACTTAACTGTTTCTGCACTTGGTGATGTTTGCTTATTAAGCTTAATGATTTTAGGTGCAAAAGATTGCACTATCCCATAACCAATGATCCATGCAGCTATAAAAGCCCCCACGGTCCAATGGTCCCAGCCAAAGGCTTGCGATAAAAACACCGGTAGTGCAACTACAAACCAAACATCACGCGCACCAAACAAGAACAACCTTGCTGCCGACAAGATATTGATTGAACTGCTTTTTGAAAATATCTCGTTAAACTTAGGTTTGTTTTTGGCTTTGCCTAAATCATTTTTAAGTGCATAAATACTGAAACACCACACCACCAGCAAAGTGGCAGCCATAGCAAGCATTGCGCCTTTAAACGACATTATTGTAAGAAGTAAGCCACCTAAAAAGAAGCCCACACCTTTTAATGCATTTTTAGAGCCTGTTAGTATTGCCACCCATTTAAACAAGGTACCTTCTTGGCCACTGGCAACCAGCATTTTAATTGAGCTTTTAGCACTCATTTTATTGAGATCTTTTGCAATGCCCGACAGCGCCTGCGCCAACATCACATAGGCTACACTCAGCCATTCAGGGGGGACTGCCAACATGAACAAGGCTACAACCTGTATGGCAAGGCCAATGTTCATAGTTTTATTTAAACCAAGCCTTGCGCCTAAATAGCCGCCCACTAAGTTAGTGACAACACCAAAAATCTCATAAAACAAAAACAGCATGGCAATACTCAAAGGCGAGTAGCCAAGCGCATGAAAATGCAGTACCACCAACATTCTCAATGCGCCATCTGTAAGCGTAAATGCCCAGTAATTCCCGGTAACAATTAAGTACTGCTTTATATCAGCGGGAAGATTAGCCAAACGCGTCATTGCTTTTAACCTTGTAGTGATCGCGCAACTTTACGGGCAAGTTCAGCAGTGCGGTTTGCGTAACCCCATTCGTTATCGTACCAAACATACAGCTTAACTTGTGTCTCGTTCACAACCATTGTTGATAGCGCATCAACAATGCTTGAGCGTGGATCAGTTTTGTAATCGATAGAAACAAGAGGCTTTTCTTCATAGCCCAAAATGCCTTTTAGCTGGCCCTCTGCGGCTTCTTGCATCCACTGGTTAATTTGCTCAGCGGTAGTTGGCTTTGTTACTTCAAACACACAGTCAGTGATTGATGCATTTGCTAAAGGAACACGAACCGCGTGACCGTTTAATTTGCCTTTAAGTTCAGGGAAAATATGTGTAATTGCTGTTGCAGAGCCAGTTGTAGTTGGAATTAAGCTCATGCCGCATGCGCGAGCACGACGTAAATCTTTATGCGGCGCATCTAAGATAGTTTGCGTGTTAGTAATATCGTGAATGGTCGTCATTGAACCATGTTTGATACCAATTTTTTCTTGCAGAACTTTAACCACAGGCGCTAAACAGTTGGTAGTGCATGATGCTGCTGTAACAATATCGTGCTGATCTACGTCGTATAAATCGTCGTTTACACCCATTACTATATTCAGCACACCATCTTCTTTTACAGGGGCAGTGACAACGACTTTCTTCACACCTTGGTCAAGATATGCCTGAAGTAGAGACTTTTCTTTCATCACGCCAGAGGCTTCAATAACGATATCGCAACCAGACCAATCAGTGTCTGCAATCGCTTTATTTTGTGTGACGTTAATCACCTGACCATCGATGATCACAGCGTTGTCGTTACTTTCAACCTCATGAGACCAAATACCGTGTACCGAATCATACTTTAGTAAGTGAGCCAATGTAGCTGCATCACCCGCTGGGTCATTAATTTGCACAAACTCAACGTCGTCCCAAGCAAACGCTGCTCTTAGCGATAAACGACCCATACGGCCAAAACCATTAATGCCTACTTTAATTGCCATTGTTAAGCTCCTACTTTTTAAAATTGTCTAACTTGTTTTACCGGGTTTGCCGACAGTTAACAGCAAACCGTTTTGTTTAATTGCAACAGCGCGCCACACGAGTTGGGCGATCATCGCCCATCGCATTTAGCCTTGCTAACTCGTTTTCTATGAAATTAGGTTCGTTTACCACGGTCGAGGTAATTGTTTGTTTCATCCACATTGGTAAGGTCGGGTTTAAAGAGTAAAACACCCACTGCTGGTGTTTTCTATCCGACAAAATGCCCTGTTTTTTAAGTTGCGCTAAATGCCTTGAGACCTTTGGTTGACTATGCTCATTAAGTGCGGTCATTAGTTCGCATACGCAAACCTCTTGCTCAACGGCGATAAGCAATAAGCTTTTTAAACGAATATCATCTGCAAGGGCTTTATAAAATGTGGTTGGCGAAATTGATGCTGGTTTTTCTTTGTTATGGGATAGCACAAACTGTTTAATTCGCTCATTGAGCTCTTGCAAGGTTTTTTCAAAGGCGTGAGGTTCAGGACGCGTTTTAGGATCGATAAAATCCCATGCAAGGCAATGGCTGCCATCGACGCGATTGGCGCATTCTTTGGCTGCCTCATCACATAAGGTAATGACGTAATCAAAATTCAGGTTAGTTACATCGTTTAAGTGCTTTGAGTGTAAGTCATCGGTTTTTAAACCAAAATGCTCAATCGCCGCAAGCGTACGAGGGTCTACCGCATAAGGTTCAGTACCCGCACTAAACACCTCAAACTCACCTTTACCATGATGTTTAAGCAACGCCTCAGCCATAATTGAACGGGCTGAATTTTCTGTACATAAAAAGAGAACTTTCACGACTCGCTCCATAATAATTTAATTATATAATATTTTTGTTATATAAGATTTACAAGCTGAATTTTATAAATGGCGCGTTTTGCAATAACGATGGCGCGATCTGATGTCATGTGGCACCAATAGATGGCCTACCATGCATATAACAAAACAACAGCTCAAATTAATGGAGTACAAATATGACATCAACAGCATTGATCACTGGCGCATCAAACGGGATTGGTTTAGAACTTGCGCATATTCACGCACAGCATGGCGATAATTTAGTGCTGGTAGCTCGTTCAGAAGACAAACTGAATGATCTTAAACAACAGCTTGAATCGAAACACAATGTAAAGGTTACCGTTATTGCTGCTGATTTATCTAAGCCAGATTCAGCTGAGTATGTTTTTACACATACTGAGGCACTTGGTTTGCACATAGATATTTTGGTGAATAATGCCGGTATTGGCGGACATGGCAAGTTTCATGAGCGTGATCTCAGTGCAGAACAAACGATGATGCAACTTAATATTGTGACATTAACAAACCTAAGCCACTATTACTTACAAGGCATGGTTGAGCGAAATCGTGGCAAAATTTTAAATATTTCGTCTACAGCTTCCTTTATGCCCGGCCCACTGCAAGCGGTATATTATGCAACGAAAGCGTTTGTTACTTCATTCAGCCAAGCAATTGCAGAAGAAGTAAAAGATAAAAACATTACGGTCACCGCGTTATGCCCAGGAACAGTAGCAACAGGCTTTGTTGAAGCAGGTGATCTACAAGGGGTAGATGCTTGGAAGAATGCTAAATCAGCGCATTCTGTGGCACTGTGTGGTTACAAGGCAATGCAAAAAGGTCAGTTAATTGCTTTTAACGAAGCACCACTTAAATTTATGCTCAATTGGGTGATCCCTTTATTGCCTCGCAAAACTGTGTTAAAAATTTCTCGTCAGTTTATGGAAAAAAGCGGAAACTAATATGAAACGAGCCAGCAAGTTTTTGATCCCTCCCAACTGGCAAGTATTACTCAATGATTTAGAAATCAACCTAGAAGAGGCACTGGCTTATGCCCAGTTGCCTTCAGGTTTATTTTCTCAAGATAAAGTATACTTAACGCCCGCTCAATACTTTCAATTATGGCAGGGTGTAGAAACAGCAGCAAACGGCATTGAGTTACCTTTAAAACTTGCCGAAGTCATGACAATAGAATCATTTGACGTACCAATTTTTGCTGCTATTAGTAGCCCAAACTTAAATGCCGCTTTAGCAAGGTTACAACAGTACAAACCACTAATTGGCCCTATGGAGCTAGCACTTGAAATTACCAACACTCATACTAAAGCCCAAGTAAGCTGTTATGGTTTTATTGATACGCTGCCCAAGTGCTACAGCTTAGCTGAACTGGTATTTTTTACACAATTAACTCGCCTTGCTACTCGAAAACAAATTAACCCTGTTATGGTTATTGTGCCAGAGCTACCTGAAAAGCTCATGGAATACGAGGCCTACTTTGGTTGCCCGTTGAAAGTGGGGAATACCCCTAGCGTGACATTTTTAGCAGAAGATGCAAAAGCGCCATTTTTAACTAGTAATCAAGTAATGTTGTCGTGCTTTGAGGGAGATTTAAAACGTAAGCTGCAAGATGTTATCAGCGAACAAAGCCTTACTGACAAGGTATCAAGTATTTTGTTTAAATCCCTACCTCAAGGGCAAAGTAACATTGAGCATATTGCCTCAGAGCTGGCACTAAGCAAACGCTCTCTACAACGAAAACTAACAGCTGAAAAGCAAAGTTATCAAAAAGTCTTACAACAAGTACGAGAAGATCTTGCACAGCACTACTTAATGCAAACTGAGTTACCAATAATCGAAATCGCCTTTTTACTCGGTTTTAGCGAAACAAATTCGTTTGTTCGCGCTTACAGTAGCTGGACAGGTGTTTCTCCCGCCCATAAGCGCACACAAGTAAGGCATTAATTAGCTTTGTGAAACTAATTTGCCTGTAGGGTGAGGTAGTCACTCATTACTTTTTCAAGCTGGGCGTAGTCTTTTTGCTGAGTAACAGCCCCTGCTACCACCACCTGCGTTGTTGGTTCATACATCACCAAAGTGCCCCAAAAGCCACCATGTTGATAAACCAAGGTGCCGTTATACTCTTTTGCAAATATACCTAAACGATAAGGGCTATCTGCTGGTAAGCCTTTATCCGATAGCATGAGTTTGAGCGTTTCAGGATGTTTAAAAACCTTTCCTGAAAATAAAGCCTGATAAAATTTAGCCATACCGATTGGGCTGGCAACAAGCCCACCACCACCATATAAATCAACTGTTGGGCTCCAATTAAAGGTGTCGGTGCCGTGCAAGTATTGATGCACGCGTCGAGACTCATCCACAGCAACCGTATCACCCCGTTCCCAGATCACATTTTCAATATGATTTTTATCGAAACTTAAGTACTTTCGAACCGCTTCAGGCAAGGGTAAATCTGTCACTCTTTCAATAATATGGCCGAGTAATACATACCCGGTATCTGAATATGAGAAACGCTCGCCAGGTTTACCAACTGGGTCACCCCACTCTACACAGCCTTTAATTTGATCGCGCATCGTCATATCTTGCTGCGGATTTGCCATTATGCCAGCTAAAAACTGATCGCTTTGGGCGTGATCGTATAACCCTGCCGTATGACTTAGCACTTGCTTTAGCGTAATTTTATCTAGGGCATAACCATCGCTTTCAAGAAGCGTAAAAAAGTCGTCAGAAATTAATTTATCGAGCGTTGCATCAAGGTTTAATTGACCTTCTTCATGCAAACGAAGCACGGTTGCCGCAGTGAAGGTTTTGGTCACACTGGCAATTCTAAATAAACTATTTGGGTTAATAACTTGCGGCGCATTTTCTTTACTTTGCTTTGCCGTTGAAAAAGTATGCCCATCATCAACAATCACATGAAGTGCAAAACCTGTAAGCGCTGTTTTTTGATTTGCATTTAGAATTTGGCCCATTAAAGCATGATGAGTTTCAAGAGACTTTGTAGGCTCAGCAGTCACTGGCAAAGCCATCAGTGATAGAGCAACAAATAAAGAGCTTAGCGTTTTTTTACTTGCTTGAAAGCACCGACGATCCATAACATGTTCCTTAAAAAGTAGTCCCTAATTAGCGCCTACAACTCTCGAAAAAGGCAGTTAAGCAGCCTAAAAGCTGCATGACTGACATTAACAAACGACTCTCTTGATGTCGAATTAATAAGTTAACACTATTTAGCGAGCATATTCACAGCCATAATTACCAATAGCCCCGCAAAGATCTTTTTGATAGTTGAGACTGGTAAATGATGCGTTGCTTTTGCACCTAATGGTGCGGTAAACCACGAAGTACAAACAATACCAAACAAGGCAGGCAAATAAACAAAACCAGCAAAGCCCTCTTTTAATGTAAAGTACTGACTGCCTGAACTGATGTAACCCACTGAGCCAAATAACGCGATAACAATACCGCAGGCCGAAGCACAGCCAATGGCTTTTTTCATATCAACCGAGAAAAACGTCAGTAACGGCACAAGTACCGCACCACCGCCAATGCCAATCATGGCAGAAAGACCACCCGTGATGGTTGTATAAAGTGTTAAAAGGCTTTTATTAGGTAGCGAGCGTGTTGTTTGGCTGTCATTTTTACTACTGAAAATCATTTTTAATGCAATAAGCACTACACTCACAGCAAACACAATTCGCACCACATTTGCAGGTAATAGCGAAGCCAAAAAGCCACTGATAAGAGCGCCTAGTGCAACCCCAGTCATCACCCACGGAGCCAATTGCCAAGGCACATTACCATTTTTGTGGTGAGCGATAGCGGATGACGTTGAAGTAAAAAGAATTGAGGCAAGCGATGTAGCAATCGCCACCAGCACAACTTGCTCAGCAGGTAACACCTGAAAGTGCAGCAATATCATGCTTAATATGGGCACAATAACTAGGCCTCCACCAATTCCTAATAGTCCAGCTAAAAAGCCCACTCCGCTACCTAGTATGGCGCAAGCAATAATAAGCACGATTAATTCATTCATTGTATTTGTCTGTGTTGTTGATTTAGGGAGACGAGTATAACAACAATAAATTACGGGGTTATTCTCAAAAGGCCTGTTAAGTAGTGAATATTACTCACGTTTTATATGAAATTACTGCAACTCTAGCAAGCCAATTTAGAAATCCAGACGTCTAAAGAAACATTGAAGCATTTTTTCACTATCCCTTCCTAAATATTTTACTAAAACAGCAAATATTTATGAATCTGCCTCATGTTTTACCTGAAATAAAAACGTTTTTCTTCATGGTGCTGAGCACGTATAAATTTATTAGTATTTTACGCTGCAGAGCAACCTAAGGTTAATGACCTAGCGATTTAAGGAAGGTGAGCAGCAATCATTTATCTCAGGACTTTTGGATACATTGCCATGAACAACGATTTCAGATTTACAATTAAAAGCATTTGCCTCGACGAGAATTATCATCCGTCAAATAGCACACGACTTACCACAAACTTTGCAAACCTAGCTCGCGGTGAAAGTCGCCAGCAGAATTTACGAAATGCGTTAAAAATGATTGATAGCCGCTTTAATGCGCTAGCAAACTGGGATAACCCGCAAGGCGACCGCTACTCTGTAGAGCTTGAGATCATCTCTGTTGATTTAGAAATTGCACAAAGCACAGAAGCATTCCCGTCAATTGAAGTGCTAAAAACTAATATCATTGATCACCAAACTAATGAACGTATCGAAGGTATTGTTGGTAATAACTTTTCATCTTACGTGCGTGATTATGATTTTAGCGTACTGCTGCTTGATCATAACAAAGCGAAAAACGAATTTAGCATTCCCGAAAACTTTGGTGATTTACACGGTAAACTCTTTAAATACTTTATTGACTCAGAGACTTACAAGCAGCACTTTAAAAAACCACCGGTTATTTGTTTAAGCGTGTCTGATAACAAAACGTACCATCGTACAGAAAACCAACACCCAATTTTAGGTGCTGAGTACCTACCAAATGAGTCGTCATTAACCGAGCAATACTTTAAAAAAATGGGCTTGCAGGTGCGCTATTTTATGCCACCAAACACAGTTGCTCCGCTGGCATTTTATTTCTTTGGTGACTTGCTGAACGATTACACCAACTTAGAATTGATCAGCACCATTAGCACCATGGAAACATTCCAGAAAATCTATCGTCCAGAAATTTATAATGCCAATGCCGTGGCGGGTAGTTACTATCAACCAAATTTAAGAAACGCCGATCACTCTATCACGCAAATTGTCTACGACCGTGAAGAGCGCAGTCAACTAGCAATTGCACAAGGTAAATTTACTGAGCAGCACTTTATTAAGCCTTATCAATCAGTACTTGAAAAATGGTCTGCCAACTACGCGATTTAAAGAGAGTAAAAATGAAAAAGTTATTACCCACATCAACAGCAGGCAGTTTACCAAAACCTGCTTGGCTTGCTGAGCCTGAAACCTTATGGTCGCCTTGGAAATTGCAAGGCGCAGAACTTATCGACGGCAAACAAGACGCGCCGCGTGTTGCCTTACAAGAGCAACAACAAGCTGGCGTTGATATCGTGAGCGACGGCGAGCAAACTCGACAACACTTTGTAACGACCTTTATCGAACACTTAAATGGCGTTGATTTTGAAAACCGTAAAACAGTGACCATTCGTAATCGTTACGAAGCCAGTGTACCAAGTGTAATTGGCCCGGTATCACGAAGCAAACCCGTGTTTGTTGAAGACGCCAAGTTCTTACGCTCGCAAACCAAGCAACCTATAAAGTGGGCATTACCAGGGCCTATGACCATGATCGACACCTTGTATGACGACCATTATCAAAGCCGTGAAAAACTAGCGTGGGAATTTGCCAAAATCCTCAATCAAGAGGCGAAAGAGCTCGAAGCTGCAGGTGTTGATATTATTCAATTTGATGAGCCTGCGTTTAATGTGTTCTTCGATGATGTTAATGACTGGGGCATTAAGTGCCTAGAAAGAGCAATCGAAGGCTTAAAGTGCGAAACCGCTGTGCACATTTGCTACGGCTATGGAATAAAAGCCAACACTGATTGGAAACAAACACTGGGCAATGAATGGCGTCAATACGAAGAAGTATTCCCGAAACTTCAAAAGTCGAATATCGATATTATTTCTCTTGAGTGCCACAACTCTCGCGTACCTATTGAGCTATTAGCACTTATACGCGGCAAAAAAGTGATGGTGGGTGCCATTGATGTAGCAAGTAATGAGATTGAAACACCTGATGAGGTCGCACACACATTACGCGAAGCCCTAAAATATGTTGATGCCGACAAGCTTTACCCATGCACAAACTGCGGTATGGCCCCTCTACCTCGCCACATAGCAAGCGCCAAGCTTAGTGCGCTAAGTAAAGGCGCAAAGATTGTGAGGGGGGAAATTAGTAATTGAGTTAGCAAGTTTCAAGGGGAAAGTTACGAGGTGTGTGGGCTCTACATTGTAGGTCGGGCTTTAGCCCGTCAGTTTTTAAATTTGGTATGGACCTGATTGTGTAGCAGCGATTTTACATCGCGTTTTATCTCGCCTCTAATCCCTTGTTTCGCGCATTCCATCCTCTAACGACTATTAACTAACTACTTCCCCTCCCCTAGCACTTTTAAACCAACCCATTCAGAAAGAGTTAATCCAAAAGCTGCAAAATTGAATTGGCTAGATTAATTATTTTTTGCTAGATTTCAGTTGTACCCAATGGATGGGCAAAAATTGAGGGATTAATATGAACGAATTTGATATTTTCATCAGAAATATTGTCTTGGATTGTATTCGTGAGCAAGGCACCTGTAGCGACATTTGCGAAGAAGATGAGCAATTAACTTTCTATGTTGAGATTGAAAACCACGACAATGTGATATCGCATAAACAGTTTAAAGTAACCTACCCAATTAGTTATTCGATTCAGTCTGCACTCAAACATGAAATTGATTTACTGAGGTATTTAGACTCTGGTGAAATCAGAACGCCCTTTACCACGGATATTGTCGAGGTACTTAAATCTGAGTTACAAGCCTTTATGTTCAGCAACAAACCACGTGGTGAATATCATATTTGCTAATTCTTGATTTATAGCCTGATGAAAAACAATCAGGCTTATAAAGCCTAAATCGTCGATAATTACATGCTTTGAAAGAGACTCTTTTGCAATAACGACTAATAAACGCAATTTCATTATCAAATATATTGAGACTAAAATCCGACCAAACGAATCAAACATTCAACTTTTCTCTGTTTCTGAAATAAATAATCCGCAATATGACAATAGTCATAATTCTGTCATCTAATTGATCAATAATTGACGCTAATTTAATCAGCTAACGTAATGAAGAAGTAATGGACAGTGCCTTGGTGCAACTTTCGTTTGCACTCCCCTCTAGTGAAGATCCTTTATGTGCTGCACTTGCGCATACGATGGAATATGAACAATTGCATTTTGCGGCTAATGAGCAAAAGCGTGTTGTATTTTGTTGTGTGCTGCCAGATGATGCCCATGAAGGCGATGTGATCTCAATCAGTGCAACGCGCCCTGATGCACGTGAGTCTGCGTATTTTACTGCACACACTTTAACGCAACACGATCTAGAGCAGCACGTTATTATGCTTACCTTAGAAAACGTTACTCACAGTGGTGAATTTGTTTTGCAATTAATGCTGCACGGCATGCATGCAACACTTAAAGACAGCGCCCAGTTTGATGTCAGCATTGCAGCGAGCACATCACCAGAGCTGATACCTTCTGAGCAAGCTAAAAACCATGGCTTACGCCATTACATCAGTAATATTGGCGCAAGCTTTTTAGCTTTTTTCTAATCTGAAAAGCTAATTTTACCCATGGTAATATCGGGGATCCCTTGCTCGGTATTACCAAAGCGTTGTTGCCCACCCGACAAACATTCGTTCGCTAAAATAGCAAATAACACGGCTTCTTTTGCATCTGGATTTATCCCCAACGAATCGGTGTTATTTATTTCAGAAAGCGCTGGGCAATTAGCCAAAATAATGTCCATTAATAATGGGTTATGAACTCCACCACCACTGGCGTAAACAGCCACATCGGTCAAGCCTTCGCTGCATAGGTTAATTGCTTTAGCAATCATTAAACCAGAAAACTGCACTAAGGTTGCCATTACATCAAAGTGCGATAAGTTCTGTGTATTCGAGCGTGCTTGTGCTGCTGCTAAATACTCTAGATTAAACACTTCTGGCCCGGTGGTTTTTGGAAACCCTAAAGCAAAAAATGCATCATCACACAGCGTCGCGAGTAAAGCTTCATTTACCGTGCCTTTTGCTGCAATAGCGGCATCTTTATCATAATGAAGTGGTGCAAAATAACGCTGTACATAGGCATCCATAATGGTATTACCAGGGCCAATGTCAGAGCTAAAAACCGCTCGCGCATCTGCAGATTTAGGTAAGTAGGTTAAGTTTGCAATGCCGCCCATATTTAGCAATATGCGGTTTTCACTGGTGCTTGTGAAATACAAGTAGTCACCATATACCGCAAGCGGTGCACCTTCGCCGCCCGCTGCAATGTGCTTTTGTCTAAAATCAGCGATGGTCGTAATGCCAGCAGTCACCGCTAAATGATCGCTGTCACCAATTTGTAGTGTTGCATTGCCATATTCTTCACGCTTGTGTTGGTTTTTAGGGCAGTGATAAATAGTTTGTCCGTGGCTGGCAATCACATCAACAAGTTCTTTTGCTACTCCCCAGCTGGCTAACGTTTTGGCAACCATTTCACCATGTAATTGGCCAATCCAAGGGTTGAGTAAAGTGACTTCTTCAAGATCACATTCGCGTTTGGCGAACACTCGTTTCACACGCGTTTTATAATCATCGTCGTAATCAACGGTAGTAAACTTTAATACTTCTACATGAGTATCCATGCCCTGCCCTGATACTTCGCATAGCGCGATATCAAGACCATCTAACGAGGTACCACTCATTAGACCAATTATTAATTTTCTTTCTTTTTTTGCGCTTAAATACAGTTTTTCAATATGTTGATGCATAAATAAATCACTTAAAATCAGCTTATTAGATGTAAATAAGCAGGTTAACGAGTTGGAATAGTTTATATTTTAAAATAATAGATTTAAAGAATAATTATTGCAAAGACTTTTAAATTGCTTTAAAACTGTACCGGTGAGCTCCCCAAAAGGAGAACACACAAGCATCATAACAAAAAGTATGACTCATTAAATTAACTAAATGGTCTAGGTCAGACACCAAGCTGCGTTGATTTAAATGATAAAACGCAAGGGAATCATCATGAAAGCAAATACATCAACAGGGCATCGCTCACTATTGCTGCTCTCACCTTTAGCTCTCGCTGTAAGCTCAGTAATTAGTTATGCCCACGCAGAAGAAAGCACTGAAGCAAAAAAACCTGAAGTGATCACCGTAACAGGTTCACGTATTCAACGTACCGAGCTGGTTTCAAGTAGCCCAGTGGTGAGCGTTGATGAAGCACAAATTCACCTAGATCGTGCAGTGAACGTTGAAGATATTACCGCAAAACTGCCACAAGCTGCGGCGGGTGCTAACAGCACCGGTGCCACAGTCGGTGACTCGTTTGGCTCATCAACAATTGATTTACGCGGCCTTGGCCAAAACCGTACATTGGTACTTATTGACGGCACTCGCGCGGTACCATTTAGCTTTCGTAACTCAGTTGACGTAAATACCATTCCAGCCGGATTAATTAAACGCGTTGATGTATTAACAGGTGGTGCTGCGGCGGTTTACGGTGCCGATGCGGTAGCCGGTGTTGTTAACTTTGTCTTAGACGATGATTTTACTGGCGCTGAATTCTCAACCAGTTACGAAAGTGCCGACGGCGGTAACGAAAAGCTTAACTTTGAGGCTATTTTTGGTGGTGACATCGCCGATGGTCGCGGCCATGTAGCAGGCTATATTGGTTACACCGAACGAAAAGAGCTATTAGCTGGCGAGCGTGACTATGCGCTTGAAAACTCAACGGCAATGATCAACAGCGGTGGTTATTATACTGACGTTGCATCAGGCAACAGCATCGGTATTGCTGATTCAGGTGCCGTAACAAGTGAGCGTCAAACAACTGATTTCACAGCTGACCGTTATTTAACTCAACCGATGGACCGTTTTTCTGCGGGCTTATTATTTGACGTTGATGTAAGCGACAGTGCCATTGCCTATGGCCGCGCGATGTATTCTAAAGTGACCGTAAATGGTGCGGGTGCCAGTGGCCAAACCCCCATTTTTGTTAACGAACAAGTGACCCTCACGCAAGACAACGCGTATATTCCAGATGAACTACGTAACCAACTTACGTTTGATAGCGAAGGCAATGCCCTTGTTAATGTTGAGCGTAACCTAGGTTTAGGTGTGCAGCACACCGAAGCGGTGCGTGATTCAATGCAATTTCAGCTGGGTTTAAAAGGTGATATTACTGACTACTTACGTTATGACGTATATGGCCAGTACGGCAAAACGGATGAAGTAGCCACCATTTACAACAACGCATACCGCAATGATAACAGCGGTAATAGCCGCTTTGCTGCCCTTGCAAATTCAGTGGATATTTTTGATCCCAACCTTGATTTCAGCGACTTTAGCGATCCGCTGCTTTATACCACTCGCGACCGTACTCAAAGTGTGATCTCAGCAACACTATCGGGTGATTCTGGGTTCTTATTTGAATTACCTGCCGGTGCTATCGATTTTGCAATCGGTTATGAATACCGTAAAGAAACCGGTAAGCAAACACCGGGCGATGCATTTAGAAACGGTACCAGCTTTGCCTCTATCAGCGCATTTGATATGGATGCAAGCTTTAGCTCTGAAGAGTTCTACGCTGAAATTTTAGTGCCTATCTTAGTTGATAAACCTTTTGCTGAAGAGCTTAGCTTTGAAGGTGCCTACCGTATTTCTGATTACTCAAATACCGAAGCAGAAGACACTTACAAACTAGGTATCAATTGGGCAATAAACAGCGACATTCGTATTCGCGCCAACCGCTTAACCGCGTTTAGAGCACCTAACTTAGGTGAGTTTGCCAGCCCAATCACAGCGCTATCGTTATCGTTATTTGACCAAAATAGCGACCAGTTTGTGCCACGACTAGCAGGGCGTTATAACGGCGATCCATGTTTACTGGGCACCGGTGATGCGACTCAATGTGCTGCGTTTGGTGCGCCGCCTGTTGGCACCGAGTTTGATTCAAGCACGGCAGAGTACACCTATGGTGGTAACCCGAATATTAAACCTGAGCAAGCCGAATCAGATACATTAGGCATTGTTTATACACCTAGCTATTTAGAAGGCTTTGATTTATCACTCGATTACTACAGTATTCGTGTAACAGATGCGGTAAGCCAGATTCAACCTGGTGCTGCACTGCAAAGCTGTTATGTTGATGACCCGAATCCGAATAACCCATTGTGTGGTGCGGTACTTCGCGATCCAAACACTGGCTTTATTAGCACAGCCATCGTTAATGACTTTAACTTAGCCGCGATTGAGCAAGAAGGTATCGACGTTGCAGCAAATTATGTAATTGATGCACCTGAGCAAATGGGTGGTCGTTTTAGATTCTCGTACCAAGGTAACTTTGTTACTAAACAAACCCGTCAAAACAACAGTACGGTGGCTGAAATTGACTGTAAGGGAACTTATGGCAGCGCCTGTTCGGGTGACTTTGCGAGTATCCTGCAAGCTGATTACAAACACCGCGCAAGCATTGATTGGCAGTTAGATAACATGAACTTCCAACTTGGCTGGCGCAGAATCGGTGAAGTAGAGTATGCTGTCGACCGTTCAGAAACAATCTCAGCACAAAATTACTTAGATTTTGCCGCTGCATGGCAAGTTAATGAGGAACTTGCTGTTAACTTTGGTGTCGATAACTTATTAGACCGTGAACCACCAACACCTGAAGTAGGCGCAAACCACTTTAACACAGTAAGTGATTATAGTGTGATTGGCCGCTCAGTCGGTGTTTCACTGAGATATGCCCCAAGCTTTTAATTAATCCTACTGTTTTAGCTACACAGGATTGATCCCCTCAAGCGCACCCTGCCCGGTGCGCTTTTTTATCGCCGGAATAATTTGAGCTAAATCACAAAGACGATAATTTATACAAAATTTGTATGAAAATCGTTCCCAAGACCTTACATTTACGCTACTTTATTCTTTGTGAAATCGTGTTTCTTATTCACTTTTCCTCACCGAAGCATATAAAAGGAGTTAATAATGAAAAAAGCGTTACTCAGTTTAACTGTGTTGGCTGCGTCTCAAACCGCCCTAGCAAATGCAATACCAGACAAACTCGCCGAGGATGCATTCATCTATGCATACTCAATTGATGAAGCATATAAGTTTTTTATGAAACCGCAGTTGAAACAGACACCCCACTTAATCGCTTTCAAAATATTCGCCATATAGCAGATGATACTTATACCGCACACGTAACTATCAATAACGATACCTTACATCTAATGGGGTGGTTAGATGTAGCCGCAGAACCTGTGATTGTGAGTATTCCAGATATGGATAAAGGACGTTACTGGATTTTACACACAATGGACATGGGCCATTACACCACGTCAATGATCGGCTCACGATTACGTGGTAATGAAGGTGGCAGTTTTATGTTTGCTTCTCGATCTTGGCAAGGTGATGTTCCAGCAAGTGTTGATGAAGTTATTCGTGTTGATTCAAATCTTTTAAAACTAATGGGCCGTATCATGGCCGTTGGCAAAGAAGATGAGAAAACCGCATTAAATTACATGGATAAGTGGAATATTCGCACGCTTTCAGCTTATTTAGGTGTAGCAGGGCCAAAAGCGAAAGAGCGCAGCTATCCAAACCCTGAAAACACCAATTGGGTGCAACGAGTTAACTATGTGTTATGTGATGGAGACATGGCAACCGCTGACAAGAAATGGCTTGATAAATATAATGTTATCGGTCTTGAAGCTTGTAAAGATGACTTTAGTAAAGCCCAACTAGCCGCCGCTAAAAAAGGTAAAGAGCTAGGCATGGCTCACCTTGTTAAACTCGCCCCTGAAATGACCAATGCAGGAAAACTACTTGGTACTCGTGAGCAACTTAGCGATGGAGAGCGTGATTTATTCGCGGAAGGCACCTACTTAGGTCAATGGGGTTTACCACCTGATGAGTCAGTATACTTAAAAGCTGAAACAGGTAGTGACGGTAAAAACATCAATGGCGCTAACGGCAAAGAATACATTATGCGTTTTAAAGCACCTGATGTAAGTCAATTTTGGTCGTTTACAGTTTATGGTTCTGATAACCGTTTAATGGCTCACAATGAGATTAATCGTCATAGCCGTGGAGATCGCACACTTACACCTGATGCTGACGGCATGTACACGATAAAGCTGAGTGCAAAAGGTCAAGAAAGTGACACAAACTGGTTACCGATCCCTGAAAAAGATGCTTATATCATTATGCGCTTATACGGGCCTAGCAAAGAGGTTCAAGAAGGTAGTTATGACTTCCCAACATTAAAGGTCACTAACTAGATAGTTATTTTGCTGGCCTTGTAATATTGTAATCAAGGTCAGCACCTTCAATTTTAGTGATCAATTACAGAGTTTAGGACAGGTAACATGCCATTTAACGAGCAAGAGCGCGGCGCGCTTTTAGCACTCAAAGGTGTTGGACCAACGGTGATAAAACGGTTTGAAGAAATTGGTATTGAATCGTTTGAGGAGTTAGCCGGGTTTGATGCCAACACCATTGCTGAGCGAGTAGCGTCGATGTTGCATTCAAGTTGTTGGCAAAATAGTCCGCAAGCAAAAGCGGCTATCACCGCCGCGATTGCGCGAGCAAAACAAGGCTAAAGCTCAATGACTTCTATTGCACCGCGCTTTTGCATAGTGACATACACTTTGCTTTGCGTCTCGTTGAAGGCTAAATTAGTTGGATGCTGGCCTTTTAATTGATAGCTATTTAATAGCTTGCCGGTAGGCGAGACTTCAAGCACTTTTCCTGCGCCGTAACGAGTAATAAACACATGCCCTTGATTATTAACGCGCATGCCGTCTAAGCCATGATCAGCAAACTTAATCAAAAGCTTTTTATTACTAATGTTTAGGTTCTCATCTAAGTCATATTGCCAAACAACTCGCTGCACACTCTCGTTCACATAGAGCTTAGTGTTGTCGTGATTAACCGCCACCCCATTGGTAGTGCCCATGTTTTTTTCGAGTAAATGGGTGCTGCCATCCGCATTAATCCGCCATAATTGACCCGTTTCGTTCGTCCAGTTAGGGTCACTTGCAAACAGCGCCCCCTTTTGGTGATAGCAATGTCATTGGGCTGATTCATTTTACTATTATGGGCGAACACTTCTGCTTTATTACTGCCAGCAGGTACTTTTAAAATATTGTGGTTAACATAATCGGCAATAAATAAATTGCCTTGTGAGTCAAACTGTAGGCCATTGCCAACGCTGTCATCCGGTAAACGCACAAATAGCGATGTTTTGCCCATGTTATCAACGCGGCCAATGGTTCCTTGCTGGGCATAGTTCACCGCGTATAAGGCACCGTTATACATGGTTGGTCCTTCAACGCCTTGCGTGAAAACGTTATCTTTAACAAAGTCTTGGCTATCAACTGCAAAGCTTAACGGTGAGCTTAAAAGTAGTGTTATTGCCAGTGGCTTAAGTTGTTTCATCGGTCTTCCTTTTACTCATTTAAACTCGTGTATACCGCTAAAATGGGGTATTCGTTTTCACCAAAAGATAAGGTCAAAGAACGCTTTTCGCCATCATCTAGCTTAATACCTTCGTCAAAGCTCTGAGGATGCACACGACGCCCATCGGCAAATAGCGCCATAATATGGTCAGCCTGAAGAATTCGCGATCCCGATGCTTTGTTTTCAATCGTCACAACCGCTAAACGGCGACCGCTTTCACTGCTCATTAATACACTATGGACAATACTAAATTGACTTTGCTTAGGGTAGCGCTTGGCATCATTCTCAAATGAAAAAGCACTGCCAGAGAGCATAACCGGATCCACTGATAATACATCAGTATTGGCTTGCAGAGAGGTTGCAAAAACCGCTGCAATCAATAGAAAAACACGCTTCATATCAATCCTTTTGATAAGCTTAAACTAGATTTAGCATACACCGTTCCTAAACGACTGCCAACAAAGCGAAGCGGCATAAATCGTTATTAAAGGTGATTAAAAGTAACATTTGCTAGTATCCATTATCATTCTTTGCTATCAATAAAAAAACCATTTTAGGTACAGATGCAATTGTGATTTCACTTCGCGACTTTCAACAACAAGATACTGAACAATTAATCTCAATTTTAAACGACACAAGCGTCACTCAGTTTCTTTCAAGTAAAATCCCGAGTCCATATACCGCAAGCGACGCAAACTGGTGGATCACTGAAGGCAGTAAGAGCGAGCTTGTAAAAGCAATCACGTTGGATGATCAATTGGTTGGCTGCGTGAGCGTGATCCAAGGCGAGTTTGAATTTAATCGCTCAGCCGAGTTAGGTTACTGGTTGGCAAAAGAGTATTGGCAACAAGGGATCACTGCAAAGGCAGCGGCTATGCTACTCGAAACGGTATTTACTAAAACTGATATCGTCAGAGTGTTTGCGTATGTGTGTGAGGATAACCCCGCCTCAATGAAGTTATTACAAAAGCTAGGTTTCAAGCAAGATGCCATTTTAAAAAACGCGATGTTCAAGCAACAGCAATTCTTTAATGCGCATTTCTTTTCATTAATAAAACCTCACAATAAAAACTAAAGGACGAGTATGAGTAAAGCATTAAAAATACTTTGGCATAGCGGTGCTGCTATTTTTTGGGGTTTAGCACCCTAGCGTTACTTATTTGGGGTATTTCAGCTATCACACCAAATTGGTGTGGTGATGAGCAATATGAAGTGTTCTTATCACCAGATAAAGACAAACAAGCCGTGGTTTCAGTCATAAACTGTGGTGCCACAACAAACTTTGAAACACTGATATCTATTAGTCGCGTAGCGCAACCAAGCGAGAAAACTATCTTGCTATCACTAGACGGGCACCCAAGTAACACCAGCTACAAAGTTACCTGGACATCGAATAACGACATTGAGCTTACTGATTTTGAATTTGCAAAGTTACTATCGTTTCATAGTCGAAACACAGTTGGCGATATAGCTCAGTCTCACATTCACCCTAAAAATTAAGCAAATTAATGTGCTTAAATCAACCTAACAAAAGAATGCCCCATTAAGTAACTTTTAAAGTTATCTAAAATAAAGTAAGCTAACCACTTCTGTAACACTTAAAGTTACCTATTAGGTTTTTACTATGCAACAACACGAAGTCACCGCCTTATTTGATCAACAAGCAGCTAATTACGATTCACAATGGCAAAACATGGCGCCTATTAGCCAAGCCTTGTATTTTATGATGTCGCCTTTATTCAGCAAACTGCCAAGCAATGCGCATATTCTCTGCGTTGGAGCGGGTACCGGAAATGAAATATTGCATTTAGCACAGGCATTCCCCGCATTTCGCTTCACCGCTGTAGAACCCTCGACTGAAATGATCAAAGTATGCAAACACAATTTAACGCAAGCAGGGGTTGCACATCGCTGCCAGTTTCATAATGGCTACGTAGATTCACTCAAAAACTTGATGCCCTTTGATGCAGCGACAGCCGTGTTAGTGTCGCAGTTCATTGTAGATGAACCTAAACGAGTGGCATTTTTTGCAGATATTCACAAACGTTTAAAACCAGGCGGGTTACTTGTCAGCGCAGACTTAAGTGCCAATCAAAATGCCAGAACTTACCCAGAGCAGCTTAGTCACTGGTTAAGTGTTATGTCATCAGCCGCAGTCAGCCCTGAACAAATTGAAAGAGTAAAACTAGCTTATGAAAATGACGTTGCTTTAAAAGAGACTCACGTAATTGAAAACATCGTTACCAAGTCAGGCTTTACAGGTGTTTACCCTTTTTATCAAGCAGGCCTAATAAAAGCATTCACCGGTGTTAAAGCGTAGTTTAAGCCACAGACACTCGATTGCGGCCTGACTTTTTAGCTTGATACATAGTTTGGTCAGCCCTCTCGATTGCCGTTTCGATATCATCATCGACATCTATTAACGCAACACCAAAAGAGCCTGTCACATTAATGTGTTTACCTTTGCCAATTTCAATTTTTAAAACTTCAACGCCAGCTCTTAATCGCTCAGAAAGTGATTTGGCACCTTCTAGCTCTGTTTGGGGTAAGCAGACTAAAAACTCTTCGCCGCCATAGCGATACAATTGATCGTACTCTCTTAGATGAGATTTAATGCATTTAACAAGTGCGATTAACACCTTATCGCCCACTGCATGGCCAAACTCATCATTCACTTGCTTAAAGTGATCAAGGTCGATCATTATCAGCGCGCAACTGAGCGATTTACGTTTGCACAGCTCATGCTCTTTTTGCAGGTTTTCTACTAAGTTTGTTCGGTTTGATGCACCCGTTAAAGGGTCTCGGGTGTGCAGCAGTTCAGAGAACTCATCAATAAGGGTGTCAAATAACACTCGTAACCTATCTAAATCGGCATGAAACTGATCCAATAGATTGACAGAAATAGCAGACTTAGTTTCTTTTAACGATAACAGGACCGTGGCACCTTGATGCATTTTTTTATGTGCACAAGCGATTTCTGAAAAATAAGGATGAAGGTTTAGGGTCTGCTCGGGAAGCTTATTAAACCATTGCCCAAAGCGACAGAGGTTATGAGCATTATCGCTTAAGTCTTGTTCATTTGCGGGAGTATCTGCAATTAAGCATCTTAACAAATTTTTATACCATGACTGATGCCACTCTATAGCTTGCTCAATTTCTGCAATCACGTCTTCAAGCTGGGTATTCGACAGTGAACTAATGCCTTGCCCGGTGTTTTGATGCATAGCCAATGAAAAGACTTCCGCTTTATTATTTTATTTCCTAAAACAGTACCTAAGGTCTGTGACAAACACAACTTAAAGCGATATTAAGCGATAGTTTATTCAACTAAGCGGTAACCTACAGCAGGCTCGGTTAAGATATGTTTAGGACTCGCCGCATTTTGTTCAAGCTTTTGTCTTAACTGACCAATATGTACACGCACATATTCAGGGCGATTAATATACTGCTCTCCCCACACCTCAGATAATATGGCGTTATGCGTTAACACCTTATCTTTTTGCTGAAATAACAACAGCAAAATAGCGTACTCTTTTTTAGTTAGTTTAACTTCTTCAGCGCCTTTACGGACCACATGTTTATGCGGGTCGATGTGAATATCGCCACATTGCAACGTTAGGCTTGGTGTAGTTTGTGTGCGAAGTAGCACCCGAATACGCGCTAATAATTCATTTGCGCTGAATGGTTTAGTTAGATAATCGTTGGCGCCGTTATCAAGCGCGGTGACTTTTTCTGTTTCGCCATCCCGTGCAGAAAGTACAAGTACTGGGAGCAGACTCCACTGCCTAAACTCCACCAGCCAATCTTGCCCATCCATATCGAGCAAGCCTAAATCAAGCAGCACTAAATCAAACTGCTGCTGGCTTAAAAGTGCAAACGCATCCAACCCTTTGGCGCACACACTGACTTCATGATCACTGGCTTTTAATAGTGTTTTTAAAAAACTTTGCAGAGGTGGGGAGTCCTCTAAAACCAAAATATTAGCCACGAATGTTACTCCAAATCAATTTAGCTATTGCCTGCTTTGTCTGCTCATTGAGGGTTAATTCAAAGCGCCCTTGATGACATTTAGCAACTACATCGCAAATCACACTCCCTAAGCCAACGCCTTCATCTTGACTTGTCTCATGCTTATTCGCAAAAGGATTACTTAACACAATTTGATATTCATTTTGTGTTTCAATAAATTGCATGGTCGCCGAACCATCTCCGTAACGGGCTGCGTTCTCGAGCATATTGGCAAAGGCAATTTCCAGTAGGGTTTCATCGCCAAAGCAGATGCTTTGTTGCTGAGCCTCGATGTGAAGTTTAAAGTTTTGCAATTGCTGCTGACGACGAGATTTTGCCTCGCTAATTAAAGTTAAAATTGGCAGTTTTTGCCATTTAATATTCTCAGCTAACTTATTCACTTTACTGAGCTCCATGACTTTATCAAAGTGCTGGTTAAGTATTTTACTTTGCTCATAAATGTTAGCAGCTTGCTCTTTGATAACCTCAGAGCTTAGTTGGATATCATCATCAGCCAACATGCTTGATGCACCCATAATGGTCGCTAATGGCGTACGTAAGTCATGGGATAAACTGCGCAATAAGGTGTTTTTTGACCTCTCTAGCTCCGCCTGTACTTTTATCGCCGCTGATTGCTCGCGTAGTAAGGTTTTCTCTTGAACCTGATACAACAAAGAGCACGCTGTATTCGCCAAAGCCTGTTGCTCTGCATTTAGCGTTTTGGCAAATGCAATACCGCCAAATTCCGCTTGTTGTTCATTTAAATAAATAAACTGCTTTGACGCTGTTATCTGCCAGTCACAGGCAACCTTTAAATGCGCGGCCATGGTTGTTAAAAACAGCTGCTTTTGCTCCTCAAGGCTATCGAGATCATTAAGCTTTTTTGCTAACTCATACAATAATCGACTATTACTAGCATGAGCTTGCACATCGCGTACCTTGGTATTGAGCTCCCCGGCAAGGTGACTTATCACTAAACCCACAATCAACATCACCAAAAAGGTGACCACATATTCAATATTTTCAATATGAAAAGTAAAATACGGCACCACATAAAACCAGTCCGTGCAGGCAACACTCACTAAGGTGGTCAGTGCAGCAACACGACGATTACTTCGCACCGCAACCCATGTCACCCACAGCAGCTGTAGCATCACAATATCAGTGGTTGTAAACAGTTCTCGAAACGGAAATATCGCGAGCACCACCACAAGAGGCATCAACACACTTAAAAATGCGGCTTTTAAATACTGTATTTTGAATACTGACTGCATCATCTTTTCACTTATTGTTTGTCCCTATTAGATTAAAGGGTTTTCAATTTTGTCACTATAAAGTTTTTATAAAGTTTTTTTATCTCGGCATAAAATCTTTATAAAGCTTTCAAGCTCTCTAAAGACTTCTGTTTTTTTGCCATTAGCATTTAGCGCGTACCCACAATAGCGAGAAAGACAATGGCTCAGTTTGCAGTAATCGGATTAGGACGTTTTGGCGTAACCGCCTGTTTAGAACTTTCAAAACAAGGTCATACAGTGTGTGCCGCCGATATTAGCGAAAGCACCGTTAATCACTATGCCGACCAACTCAGTTTTACTGTGGTGGTTGATGCCAGTGATGAAACACAATTAGCACGGCTCGATTTACCTAGTTGCCAAGCCGTATTGGTGGCCATTGGCGAGAATATTGAAGCCAGTATTTTATGTGTATTGCACTTAAAAAACTTAGGCGTAAAGCAAATTTGGGTAAAGGCCTGTACCAAAAGCCACCATCAAATACTAAGTAAACTCGGCGTTGACCGCATCATTCACCCTGAAGAAGAAATGGGCGTAAGGGTTGCGCAAGCGCTTAATTACCCAATGGTTAATCAATATTTCCCGCTTAACCAATCCACGTTTATTGTTGAACTAGGCATTGATCTGCAGCTTTCAGGTCGCAAAATTGGCTGGCTACTCAAAGAGCGTAATAGCGATATTAAACCACTCACACTACGACGTGATGATTACTTCAATACAGAGCTTACTAACGACACCGAACTACGCCACGGCGATAGCCTGGTGCTACTGGGCTCTAAGACTTACTTAACTAAATTAGCAAAACGGTTTCGTGCATTATGATTAACTGGCAAGCCAACGTTTACCCAAAACAATTTAGCGGTGTAAAGTGCCGTAAGCGGCAAAAAATAAACCCACCTTTAGTGCTCACTATCGGCTTTATTGTGTTAATTATGCTTGGCACAGGCTTGCTTATGCTACCAATGGCAAGCATCCAACCGATCAGCTGGCTCGATGCATTATTTACGGCAACCTCTGCGGTTACAGTAACAGGGCTGGTGGTCATCGATACAGGTACTGATCTGACTGTATTTGGGCAAAGCGTGGTCATGCTGCTGATTCAAATAGGTGGCATTGGCTTTATGACTGTCGCGGTGATTTCAATATTAAGTTTAGGAAAAACCCTAGGCTTGCAGCAACGCTTACTCGCCAGCCGCGCTTTTGACACCAACGATTTAACCTCGGTGATCAAGGTTGCTAAGTATGTTTTAGTGTACTCATTAGTGATTGAGTTGGTGGCATTTTGCTTACTCTTTACTAGTTGGTTCGATGACTATGGCGCACTAAAAAGCGCCTATCACAGTCTGTTTTATACGATTTCGGCGTTCAATAATGCGGGCTTTGCATTAAGCGGCGATAGCTTATCGGCATTCAAAGGCGATATAACCGTAAACGTAGTGATCACAGGCTTATTTATCATCGGCGGCTTAGGATTTACTGTACTGATTGATATCTACAAACAAAAGCGCTGGTCATTACTATCAACCAATACCCGCTTAGTGTTAATTGCCACCTTAGTGCTCAACTGCATCGCATTTATATTGATTTTTTTCTTTGAACACGCCAATCCCGCGACATTAGCGCCGCTATCAACGTCTGAGCAAATATTAACGGCTTGGTTTCAAGCGGTGACTCCTCGTACCGCAGGGTTTAATACCCTACCGATTAATGGTTTGAGTCAAGATTCAACGCTTTTGACTATGCTGCTGATGGTGATTGGCGGTGGTTCAGTTAGTACGGCGAGCGGTATAAAACTAGGCACCTTTGTGATCCTAATTTTAGCGATGCGCAGCTATTTAAAACAGCAAACCACGGTCACCGTGTTTAACCGTCAGCTGAGCGACAAGTTGGTGATCAAGGCATTAAGCGTCATGATACTGTACTTATTTATCGCTTTTACCAGCATTATGATCATCACCAAGCTTGAACAAGGGTCGTTACTAGATATCACCTTTGAGGCCATTTCGGCACTCAGTACCGTAGGCCTTTCAAGGGGGATAACTGGGGATTTAAGTGTGCCTAGTCAGCTCATTATCATACTATTGATGTTGATAGGTCGGGTTGGGCCCTTAACGTTTGCTTATTGTTTTGCTCGCCAGCACAGCCAGCCTTTGACCTACCCTACTACCAGTATTCAAATTGGTTAAGTGTACAGTTTTGGCACTTTTCAGTGTTAAAACTGTACACCTAAAGCCTTACTACAACTGCTGTAGTAAGGCTTTAATATCACTGTATCGTTGCTGTTCGCAAAGGCCAAAACCTGATAGCTGCCTGACTTTATTACGAGTAAATAAAGGCACGCTCATGCCCGCTAAAAAGCGGCACTGAGTATCGATGCTGACATCACTCACCCCTTTAGTAGCTAAGTGCTGTTTAAGCTCAGCAACTTTGCTGGCAATCACATTTTTCTCAGGCATTTGATGCACTAGTGAGTAACTAAGTTTTACCTGCTGGCCTCTACACACTGAACAATGGTCACATTGCTGGGGTGCATTCTGGTCATCAAAATAGCGAGCTAAGTTATAACTTAAGCAGCTATCTAGCTCAAAAAAGCGTACTAAAGTGGCGATACGTTTAATTTCAGCCTGCTCTTTTTCGATAAAATATTGGTGAAGTTGCTGTGCTAAATCAGCGTGATTTATTACCGAATTATTCACTTCATACACTTGCGTGATGCGTTTGGTTTCAAGGGCTATATGACCTTTTTCGGCCAAATAATCGAGCGCTGCAACCACACGTTTTCTATCAACTTGGGTAGCACGGGTTAACGCATCAAAATTAAGTGTGCCCAAAATTTTCTTAAACTCGGTGTGTTTGAATACCTGTTGTAAAAACGCTTGTCGATCAGCATCAAACTGGCTAAGTAGCTCGTTTTGATCCGTTAAAAACTTATATTTAAAATCGGCGTAATAGGCATATAAAGGCGTAATAGCCCCTTGCATTTCCAACTGCACCAGTAAGGTTTTTAATGCTAAAGCACGAATATTACTTTCGCTCGATAAGCTGTACTCTTGCATTTCCCACTGGTTATTCGTTTGCTCGTTACGAATGTTATTGATGACATAGTCAATCCCACTTTGCTCGGGAGTATCCGCATAAACAAAGTTCTCAACGGTATTTAAGCCATCTAAGTTTGCCAGAGTAAAACAATTTGACGGCGCACCATCTCGCCCTGCGCGGCCTATTTCTTGGCTATAATTTTCAATCGATTTTGGCAAATCATAGTGGATCACAAAGCGAATATCAGACTTATCAACGCCCATCCCAAAAGCAATGGTTGCCACGACGATATTGATTTTACCTCCCATAAAATCATCTTGAATTTGCCAGCGTTTATCATCCTCAAGGCCTGCATGATAAGCCACCGCATTAAAGCCGGCTCTTGCCAAGCCTTCGGCCACTTGCTCAGCGGTATGTTGTAAGGTGACATAAACAATCCCAGCCCCTTGTTGACTGGCTATAATACTTGCTAATTGCTGAGATTTTTCTTGGCTTGCAACACTAAGCACTGATAAATCAAGATTGCTTCGGTAAAAGCCCGTCTGTACTACACATTCTGGGGCAATGGCAAAGCGCTCGCACATATCGCGCTTTACTTTTTTAGTAGCGGTGGCGGTAAGTAGCAATACCAATGGAATATTAAGCTCTTCACGATAGCGCGGCAGTTTTAAGTAGTCAGGCCTAAAATTGTGACCCCATTCAGATATACAGTGCGCTTCATCAACCACCAGCATCGAAATAGGCACTTGTTTAATAAATTCACGAAAGCGCTCATTCTTAAAACGCTCAACTGAGACCATTAAAATTTTCACCTTTCCTGCTCGCACATCACTCATTACCGTATGACTTTGCTCACTGGTTTGGCTTGAATCAAGGCTTGCCGCGTAAATACCTTTGCTATTTAAAAAGCTGATTTGATCTTTCATCAGCGCCAATAAAGGCGATACCACTAAAGTCAGGTTAGGTAAGTGCAATGCGGTTAATTGATAACACAAAGATTTACCTGAGCCAGTTGGAAAAATTGCCAACGACGATTGCTGATTTAATAACTGCTCAATGGTTTGTTGCTGACCTTGGCGGAACTCATTAAAGCCAAAGTATTGATTCAACGAAGTGTATAGTGGTGTAGTCATCCTGATCCCTCACTGTCATTTCCCTTTTCAGGTAATGATAGGTCTCTTACTGCGAATTAGCCATGTTAACGTGTTTAACTCAATCTCCCAAGGCCGTTGATATAACTTAGCGCACTATATAGTTCTTAACTGGTACTGACAAAATCATCAAAAAGGCGCACAATGAGCACGTTGCCATGGGGTATTGAAGGATGGACTTGCAATACCTAAGCGCTTTTTCGCAAGAGTGTTTAGGTATTATACTTTTGAGGGCAACGTGATGATTAACCAACCTCCTAAAATCGTGATAGTCGGTGGTGGCGCTGGTGGCTTAGAGCTAGCAACACAATTAGGACACAAACTCGGGAAAAAACGCCAAGCAGAGATACTTTTAATCGATAAAAACCGCAGCCATATTTGGAAGCCGTTACTTCATGAAGTAGCGACAGGGTCGATTGATGCCGATTTAGACGGCGTTGTATACTCAGCTCATGCAGCAAAACATCATTATAATTTTCAACTCGGCAGCTTTTGCCACTTAGATCAAACCAACAAAACCATTACTCTAAGCGAGTTAAAAGACGAACTTGGCCACCGCATTTTACCTGAGCGCCAAGTCAGTTATGACTACCTTGTACTTGCCATTGGCAGTGTTAGTAACGACTTTAATACCCCTGGTGTTAACAAGCACTGTTTTTACCTTGATTCAAACCAACAAGCTGAGCGCTTTCAGCATGCTCTACTCGATAACTTCACCCGCTTACATCAAGATGACGACCAACAACATTCCTTAACCATTGCCATAGTGGGGGGTGGTGCAACCGGGGTTGAGCTGTCGGCAGAGCTTTATCATGTATCAGACATGCTGAAAATGTATGGCCTGAATAAAATGACCGCTAAACGCTTACACATTGATTTAATTGAAGCGGGGCCTCGGATTTTGCCAGCATTACCAGAGCGAATTGCAAACTCAGCTAAGCGTGAACTGGTTAAATTAGGGGTAACAGTGCGCGAAGGCACGCAAGTAAAAGAAGCCACAGAAAACAGCTTTATCACCAAAAACGATGAACATATCAAAGCCGATATTATGGTTTGGGCTGCGGGAGTAAAAGCCCCTGATTTCATTAAAGACATTAGTATCTTTGAACTTACCCGCAATAACCAAATTAAGGTGAACCAATATCTGCAAAGTAGCGTTAACGACGATATTTTTGTGATTGGTGATTGCTGTGCATTTACTCAAGAAGATGGCACACAAGTGCCACCTAGAGCGCAATCGGCCCATCAAATGGCACAATGCGTTGAAAAAAACCTAATAGCCACACTCAAAGGCCAGCCACTCAGTGCCTTTACCTACAGTGATCATGGCTCTTTAGTTAACTTGTCACGCTACAGCACGGTAGGTAGTTTAATGGGCAACCTAACCAGTAATAGCTTTTTTATAGAGGGTAAAATAGCGCGATTTATGTATATTTCGCTCTATCGTATGCATCAACGTGCCATCCATGGCAGCGCAAAAACCTTTGCACTGTGGATCAGTGAAAAAGTACTACGCGTTGTTAGGCCTAAAATGAAACTGCATTAGACATTATTCCTTTCCTTGAGGAGCTGTAAATTAACCTATCTGTTTACAGCTCATCCGCGTATAATGCCCACTTTTTGTGGGGCGCAAGAATTGAATATTATTACTTTAAGCGTTTTATCGCTTGCAATGTCGACTGATGCTTTTGCAGCTTCAATTACCAAAGGCAGTACGCTTAAAAATCCTCGCGTTCTAAGTGCAATCAAGCTGGGTTTATTGTTTGGCTGTATCGAAGCTATCGCACCGATTGTTGGCTGGCTAATTGGCAGTGCCGGTGCAGATTACGTTGAAGCCTTTGATCACTGGATTGCCTTTGTGTTGTTAGTGGGTTTGGGTATTCATATGTTGCTTGAGAGTCGTAAAGAAGATGACGACAATGAAGAAGAAGTTACACCGAATACTAAGCGCTCTTTCATTGCCACATTACTAACCGCTGTTGGCACCAGTATCGATGCCATGACAGTCGGTATTAGCCTTGCTTTCATGAAAGTGAACATTTACTTAGCAGCTGCCATGATAGGCCTAGCAACCACAATTATGGTTACCATCGGCGCACTACTTGGTAACGTAATGAGTGGCTGGGTTGGCAAAAAGGCCGAAGCAATCGGCGGTGTTGCACTCATCTTTATCGGCTGTGGCATCCTTTACAGCCACACCATGGCTTAACCTAATAGCTTATCAAACTCTTCTTTGGGCATGGGCTTATGAAAATAGTACCCTTGCCCAAGCTCGCAGCCTAAATCGATTAAACTATTTAAGTGCTGCTTTTCTTCAATACCTTCAGCCACAATTTGTAAATTCAAGGTATGCGCTAAACTGGTGATGGTTCTAACAATGTCCATACTTTGCGTATCAGTGAGCATATCTCTCACAAAAGATTGATCTATTTTGAGTACATCGACGGGGAAGAGTTTTAAATACGACAAACTTGAATAACCCGTACCAAAGTCATCTATGGCAATGGTTAACCCCAAGTCAGAGAGCTTATTAAGCATCATTTTTATTTCTTCAAAATCATGCATCAACGCACTTTCAGTTACTTCCAGCTCTAACAGTTGACTGGCAAGCCCCGCTTGTTCAATGGTATCAGCAACGAGATTACAAAAATTACCATCGGTAAACTGTTTTGCAGCAATATTTACGGCAACTTTTATATTATGGCCTTTATCAGCCCACTCTTTCGCGACGATACAGCTTTGCTTAAGCACTGACTTACCTAGCGCATGAATCAAGCCTGTTTCTTCAGCAAGGGGTATAAAATCCAGTGGTGAAATAAGTTTATTGTCGTTATCTCTTAGTCGCACTAAGGCTTCTACACCAATGATTTTCCGGGTTGCGAGCGCTAGTTTCGGCTGATAAAACACCTCAATCTTATCTTGCTCAATAGCATGTCTTAAGAGCTTTTCAACGCTTTGACGCTGCTTAAATTGATACTCTAAGTCATCGGAGTAATAGCAAAAACGGTTACGTCCCTGCTCTTTCGCACGATACATAGCGGCATCTGCATGAGTCATCATCTCTTCTGCTTGAGTAGAGTCCGCAGGGTTAACACTCACCCCCACACTGACCGATAAAATATACTCTTGGCTATCAATACGAAACGGCTCATTCATGGTGTTAATAATATCGCTGGCAATGGCATCTACCACAGAAGTACTCTGCACGTCAGGTAATAAAATCACAAATTCATCACCGCCAATTCGGGCTAATGTGGTATTTAAGTCGATGAGTGATTCAAGCCGTTTAGCCACATGCTTAATAATTAAATCGCCTTGATGATGGCCTAGGGTGTCGTTTAAATATTTAAAGTGGTCGATATCAATCAGCATTAAAGCCACTTTTTTCTTCATACTGCGAGCAACTTTACATGCATGGGTGACCCTATCATGCAATAACACCCGATTAGGCAAATCCGTTAGTAAATCATGATTTGCTAAATGACTCATTTTCACGGCCATCGCGATTGATTCACTGACATCATGAAACACGATAATACCGCCGATGATGTTTCCTTCAATATCCCGTATTGGCGCAGCTGAATCTTCGACTCTATAAACTCGTCCATCAAGCCCGGTTAATTGACTATTTAACGCCATCGCCACAATACGTTGCTCTTTTAAAGCAACAGAAATTGGATTGATAATTTTTTTGTTTGATGTGGCATCAGTGAGTTGCATTACCTCTTCAATATGGCGCCCTTTTGCTTCTTCAGCGTGCCAACCTGTTAATCGCTCAGCAATAGGGTTCATAAAGTTAATAATTGCATTATTATCCGTAGCTATTACGGCATCACCAATAGAATTAAGCATAACCCGTAAACGTTCAGATTCATTCGATAACAGTTTTTTTGTATGGGTAATTGAGGTGATGTCCGAAAGAGTAAGAATAACACCAGCAACATCTTGCTCTTTTATTCTTAAATTTATTTGCGCTCGAACATATTCAATTCTATTGCGAGGGCAGGGCAACTGAATATTTAAAACTTCTTGCTCAATTCCTTCAGTTAAGCATCGATGAAAAGCCTCATACAATTCATCTGGTAATACATCTTTAGCGAAACAACCTAACATTTGCTCGCTGCTTTTTGAAAACCAATGGGCGGTTTCATCATTACTAAAGAGGTTTTCCTCGGTATTTGACCAATAAGATATATACACTGGTACTTGCGCAACGAGTGTCGAAATATCATTTTTTGCAGCCAGTATTTGCGCCTCTTGGTGTTTAAGCTTTAACTGGTTTTGAACTCTTAGGCGACAAATGTTCAAATCAACGGGTTTATGGATCAAATCAATCCCGCCGCTTGCAAAACTCTGATATTCAAATATTTGCTCATTATGAGAGGTGACAAAAATCACATGACTTTGCGCAGTTTTAGGGTTGTTTTTAAGTTTTTTACACACCTCAAAGCCATTCATGCCAGGCATTTCAATGTCGAGCAAAATCACATCGGGCTGAAAGAAAGCGGCTTTTTCAATTGCTTGTGCACCATTATCGCAACAAACAATCTCACCAAGGTCGCTAAGCGACTCTGCCATAATCATCAAACTAGTCGGCTCATCATCAACAACAAGCACTTTGCTGTGTGAATGATCATGATGAGAAAAAAGCATATCCATCGCCTCTGGTAAATAGTACTTAAAAAACTCTAGTCCTATCTCAGCAGACACGCCAATATAAAAAATGATATTTTAATTCTTAAGTTGTAGAAAATCCCAGAATCCAGTCTATGCTTTATTCATCGCGTGGAGGGAATAGTTTGCAACCGGTAGCTAGTCGCACAGATTTAAAGCTAAATGATTCTGTTATTTTGATTGTTGATGATGAACCAATTAATACAACCGTAATAGAAAGTTTGCTCACGCCCTTCTATAAAACGCACACCACAGATTGCGGTGAAAACGTGCTGCACCTGTGCGAAACCCTAAAACCTGATTTAATACTGCTTGACGTGATGCTTGGCTCCATGAGCGGTCTAGATGTTTGCAAGCTATTAAAAAAACACTCCCAGTACAACGATATTCCGGTGATTTTTATCACCGCCATTATGGATCAAGATGACCAAAATAGGTGCTGGCAAGCAGGCGCCGTCGATTTTGTATCAAAACCGGTTTATGGCGTTACTTTGCTTAATCGCGTAAAAGCGCATTTGACCTTAAAAAAACAAGCCGATTTACTCAAAAGTCTTTGTGAGCACGACAGCCTAACAGGTTTAAACAATCGACGATTTTTACAAAACACCCTTGATCAAAACATTCGTTTAGCCGTCAGAAACGATAAAGCCCTTTCAGTATTAATGCTCGATATTGATTACTTTAAACAATACAACGACTCTTTTGGTCATCAACAAGGTGACGAATGCCTAAAACGTGTTGCTGATGAAATCAAAAAAAGTGTTAACCGCCCAACCGATACTACTATTCGTTATGGCGGTGAAGAATTTTTATGTGTATTGCCAGACACCGATATTCAAGGGGCACAATTTATTGCCCATAAGCTTTTGGCAAACATTCGTGAACTAAATATTGAACACCCACATGCAACCTCTGGAGTACTCTCTATTAGTATTGGTAGCGCAACATTTTCTGGGCATGAAGCCATCGACACTGACGAGCTAATTCGCTGTGCCGACAAAGCGCTCTATCAAGCCAAGCATCAAGGGAGAAACCGCTGTGTTTGCATACTTGCTGAACCCAGTTTTAGTTTTTAAGCTAAACCAAACCTTACTGCCGACTCACGTTTTCGGTATGGAGGGCTAAACCATGGATTACGAAGTATTACACCAGAAAAAAGCAACAACCTCTGAAGGACGCTTTTTAGTGCCATTAGCGATTGCTTTTATCGGCGCCATTATGTGCTCAGCAATCTTCTTTTTCGAGCTACAACTTCATAAAAATATTAATAACAGTGTTGCTGAACGACTGAGAGAATCAAGCGCTACCGTAGATGTGCAGATACATGAGAGTATTAACAAATACAAAAACGATTTACAGTTTTTATATTCCACCCCACCCATAGCAGGGCTTGCAAGAGCCGTCGCGAACAATGGTAATGATCCACTAGATAGCACCACCTCAAAGCAATGGAAAAAACGTTTAGAAACGATATTTGTCGCGTTTTTACAATCCAACGCTGAGTTCGAGCAATTACGTATCATCAGTACGCAACAAGCAGGACAAGAACTGATCAGAGTAGACAGAGCTGCCGGTGGCATAGTTGTAAAAGCCGATAATCAGTTACAAGATAAAAGTGGCCGTGACTATTATCAGCAAAGTTCGCAATTACCACAGGGTGATATGTATTTATCAGCAATAACACTCAACCGTGAATATGGAAAGCTCGACTATCCTTATAAACCTATGCTACGTATTGCCTTACCCATTTTTGATGAAAATATGCAGCGCTATGGGCTGATTATTGCAAACATTAACACCTCTCACCTATTTGCATCTCTTAATGCGATGGTACAAGCACCAAACTCATTGATCCTAACAGACAGCGAAGGCTACTTTTTAGTACACCCAAATGAAGACTTACGCTTTAGTCGCGACTTAGCGCCAAACAAACGTTGGGACTCAGTGTATAAATCTGAACCCGCCTATCTAGAAAATATACTCAGCATTAGCTCTAACCTTGCAAGCGAGCAACAATACGAAGCGTTAAGTAAACGCATCCCATTTACTGGGGATTTAGAAACCGGGTTTATAGATGCCCACATTATGCTTCCTCGCTCAGAAATTAATGCGATGGAACGCGAGCAAAGGATCAGCACCTATGTTTTTTTGCTGGGTGTTTCTGCTTTTTTAGTGTTTGTGCTTGGATTTTTGCATCGAAATTTAAAGCGTAACCGCGAGCTTGCCGAGGCAAGAGCGGTATCTTCAGCCATTATTAGCGGTTCAAAAGATGCCATTATTGCGGTCAGTGATATTGGTCTAGTGTCTAGTTGGAATAAAGCGGCCACTGAATTGTTTGGTTTTCAGAGGGAGCAAGTATTAGGGGCAGATATAAACAAGTTGAATCTATTTTCAAATATTAATATCAAAGAAATCTGCAGCTCCCTTAAAACCAATAGAAAACAACATGAAATTGAAGTCGACTATCAGTTAACCAATCAACTAACGACCCATTTAGCACTCGCTTTTTCAGCTATCTTTGATGATCATCATCAGCACAACGGCACAGCCATCCTCATTCGCGACACGACCGTTGAAAAGCAAGCGAGCGACAAAATTAAGCAAATAAATAACGAACTCGAAATTAAAGTTGCACAAAGAACTGCCCAGCTAGAAAAAGCCAGCCAAGTTAAGAGCGCTTTTATATCCAATATCAGCCATGAAATGCGTACTCCCTTAAACGGCATTATCGGCACACTCAATTTAATTAAACGAGAGTCATTAAGTAACCAACAGCAACATTATTTAGAAATGACCGAGGTAAGCGTTAATAGCTTAAATGTACTCATTAATGACATTCTTGATTTATCAAAAATTGAGGCTGGCAAACTCGACTTAGACCAAAAAGCCTTTAACCCCATCAAGTTTTTTGAGAGCTTAAGTGGCAGTATGGCTGTTAAAGCCCAAGAGAAAAACCTTGAATTTATTTTAGATATTGCCGATGTTGAGTACAGCTCGATTGTTACTGATCCTCATCGCTACTCACAAGTGCTTACCAATTTAATAAATAACGCGATCAAATTTACTAAAACGGGCTTTATAAAATTTACCGCCGCGAGTAAGCGACTTAGCGATGATAGCGTTGAGCTATGCTGCACAATTCAAGATACCGGCATTGGTATTGCGCCTGAAAATCAAAATAAATTGTTTAGTGCTTTTACCCAAGCCGATAACAGTGTGGCCGCACAATATGGGGGAACAGGGCTTGGTTTATCGATATGTAAGCAACTAGCTAGTTTACTGAATGGACACATATCCTTTGAATCAACCGAAGGTAAAGGCAGTACTTTCTCATTTACCATTCAATTAGACAGCCAAAATGTAGAAAAACGCCAACCAAGTAGCCGCTTAAAAGGCAATGTATTTGCGGTGTCTGTCAAACAACCTGAGCTTGAACGAAGCCTAACAAAACTCATCTCTCACTGCGGTGGACAGCTCACGAATGTTGACCTAGAAAGCTTTGAAATTAACGATAACATGCCCTTTGATACGCTGATTTTAGAGCCCGGCAACCCGTTACTCGCAAAACTTGATAGCTATAGTGAAAACACTTACGAGCATAATCTGCCCTTTAAGTTAGTGGTGCTTATAAACCCAACTGAGCCACCACCACAGGCTAAATACTGTGCCTTTACGCGGTTATCTAAACCTGTGCTTATCTCTGAGTTTTTACTCAAACTGGCTGATGAACGACTCATCCAAGAGCAACCAACTCAAGATACAATGCCAATGCGTCGCGAGACTGATTCGCACATTCACATTGATGTTGATATTGCAGGCGCAAAAGTGCTCATTGTTGATGATAACGATATTAATGCCGCAGTTGCCAAAGGCACATTAATGAACTTGGCACTGCGCTTTGAAATGGCATCAAATGGTAAGCAAGCCATTGAAATATTAGCAAATGCAGCAGATGATGACCCATTCAATTGTGTTTTGATGGATTGCCAAATGCCAATTTTAAATGGCTATGATGCAGCGGCACAAATACGTAAAGGGGCTGGTGGAGAGCACCATAGCGAGATCCCAATTATTGCCATGACAGCCAATGCCATGCTTGGCGAGCGTAAAAAGTGCTTAAACGCAGGTATGAACGACTACATCACAAAACCAATCAGTGCCGATAAGCTCATCACCACTACGGCGAAATGGGTTGCATCAACGTACCCTAAACATCATACCGTACCAAAAACGATTGCTGTGCCCGAAGTAAATCAATCGCCCGCTTTACAACAAGATGAATTAATCGATGAAGAAAAACAGCATTGGAACCGTGAAGCAGCCCTTGGTCGTTTGATGAATAATGAAGTGCTATTAAATAAAGTGAGTAAGATGTTTTTAGAAAGCTCACATAAAAAAATAACGCTACTAACACAAGCAATCAAAGACAAAGACTACCATGGGATTGCAACCACTAGCCATGCCCTAAAAGGGACCTGTGGCGATGTGGGCGCAGCCAAATTGCACCTGCACTTTACTGAACTAGAGGTGCTGGCCGCAAGTAAGGGCAATACGCTAAAAGATATTCAACTTAAGCTACTCGAAATCGAAAAAGACTACGAGATTTTGTTAGAAATTTTACAAAAGCATACCGTAGCCAGGGTCGGCTAATTTTATTAAGAGCAAATAAATGGGCTTTGAAAATCAAAGCCCATTTTTCATTAAAGCGCCGCATATTTGTCTTCTAATTTTCATAAACTGGGAGTATGTTTATACAAACCACTAAAGGAATGACGCTATGACCGCTAAAACGCTGATTTTCAACTTTGATGGCACAGGCAGCGAACCTCGTGATGCTGAACAATTCAGCGCTGCACACTTCAAAGAAGACGCCAGTATTTCTAATATTCTTAAACTTCATTTATTGTTTGGCGGCGCACTCAATAGCGAACCCGAAACACCATTTCCTACTCAACTTAGCTTTTATTATCAAGGCATAGGCACCCAAGGTAGCCGCTTTCGACGTTTATTCAATCAAGCCCTTGCACCAAGAGGTGATGATGTTGCCAGCATTTTAAATCGTGCTATGAGCGACTTTAAAAGCTACTACAATGTGGGTGATAAAATACTACTGACTGGTTTTAGCCGAGGAGCAGCTCTTGCAAGACGCTTTGCCAAATGTTTAGAGCCACTTATCAGTGATGATGTTTACTTATGTGTATTTGATACTGTTGCATCAATAGGCTTTTCGAAAGTAACTAAAGCAACCCGCGGTGCTGAGCACGTTATTTTTGAAAACTACACGCTAGCAAGCAATATAAAAGCAGCCCTTCATTGCGTCGCACTTGATGAAAAACGCCGTGCATTTGAACCCACACTTATTAATAGTGCACCACATGTACAAGAGATCTGGTTTGCGGGCGCTCATTCAGATGTGGGAGGCGGCTATTATCGTGATGGTTTAGCCGACATTTGCCTACGCTATGCGATTGAGTGGCTGATTGAACAAACCTTTGCATTAAACTTACTTACCAGTGCGGATATCAATTACAACACTCTGCTCCCAGAAGAACACCGTAACCTCATTGCTCAAGATGATGTAACTGTTACCCCAGATCCGCTGGCTCTTAGTCATCAGCAAAACTATTTTTGGTTTAACCCTTTGTTTAAACTGGTAGACCGCGAATGCTGTGTATTGGTTGATAACGAACAAAGCACACTCGCGCCAACTATTCACTACACAGTCGCAGAGCGTATTAATCGTTTAACAAGCTATCGCCCTGAGTCGTTAAAGAGCCTCCACTACGACGTACTTTATAATGACGAAACTAGCCTAAGCTTTAAAGGCTTAAGCCCGCATATTGCGCTTGATAAACAAAATATGACGGTGCTGAGCATAGACGAAAGTAAAGATGTGTTTGTATATGGCGCCGAAAAATACAACCACACAGGCTTGATGTTAGAACAAGGTGGTACTTACCGATTTACGCCTTATCCTGAGCAAACTTGGTATGACGATGGCATTAGTTGCGGCCCTGCTGGGTGGCACCGTGATAATATCCAACTTGGGGTGAAAGAAATACCGATGGCCGTGCTTGAACCGTTTAGACGTTTACCTCACGCACAATGGTTTGCGTTGATTGGCGCTATCGATAACAACGACGAGCATTTGTTTGAAATTGCTGAGGGTGCTGATATTCGTATTGCTAAATCAGGTGAGTTTTGCCCGTTTGCCAACGACCTAAACCGCTTTTATGGGGCGAATGCGGGGCGTATTAAACTGCGCGTGACTCGTTTAGGATAATTTAGTGTTTAGAATAGTTTAGTGCTTCACATAGCGAGCGATGATCTCAGTTATCGCTTGCTGGTTGTTTAAAATTGCTGAGTTAATAGCAGCTCTGTCCTCTTCTAAAAGAGTTGTTTCACTGAGCATAAAATAAACGCTGTCATTATTGACAATATACGGATGCAGCTCGATACCCTGCTGATTATTTTTTTGAATTAAATATAAACCAGCTAGTTCATCATCAACAAAAAAATCGACCCGCCTAGCAACTAGCATAGCGAGGCGCTGACGCAAAGATGACACAGTAACAAGCTGATCTTTGTATTTAGCGTCTTCTTTCAAATGGGTAAAATCAGAGCCAAAGTAACTACCGCTGTTAGTTAAAATAACTTGCTGGTGTTCAAGCAGCCCTTGTAAGTCTAAAGACTCTAAGCGGCCATGCGGGTACCAAAACAAGCGCATAACTTCATTACGGTAAGGCTCTGAAAAGAAACTAAAAGAGTCACGCTCTGTGCTATAGCTTGCCGCGGGTAGTAAATCAATTTTACCGTGCTTAAGCTCTGCAAAGCCGCGTTTAGATGAAGGCATAATAACGTATTTAGCGCAAAACCCTGCCTCTTTTAGCACTAAATTAACCACATCAATATCAATGCCGGTGAGCTTACCATTTTGCGTAAAAGTATAAGGTGCCCACTGCTGACTAATCCCCACTTTTAAGGTTTTATCGCAGCTAAAAGCCGAGTTACTTAATACAGCAGCAACAACAAGTAAAAACAGCGCTTTTAACCCCATTAATCCACCTTAGTTTAAATACTTACAAATCATATTATTCAAGTATGGTTGATAATACCTGAAAGACCAATGTGTGAAATGAGAAACGGAAAGTTAGCGAGCCTCTAGGGGAAAGAGTAAAGTTAAGAGATACGAGATTCGAGGTACGAGGTGTGAGTCTGTAGCAGCGATTTTACATCGCGTCCTAGAACCTAAATCCCAGCGCCTATATTTTCCCCCGTAGGCGTGAAACTTGTTCCGCGTGTCTGACCGCTGAAGGCTGAAAGCTTCTTTCCCCTTTCCCTCGCTAACTTTACTCTTTCTCACTTTCCCCCACAAAAAAAGCAGCCATACGGCTGCTTTGAAGGGAAATCACATTTTAATGATGGGCATTAAATGTGGTTATTACACTTAAAGTGCTTTCCATACATCCGCGACACCTGGCTCGTCTCCTTGAGTCCACCATTTCGCTTCGTATTTATTACCTTGGTAAGTAACTTGGTCGCCACCGTTATAGATACCCGCAGCTTGCCACACAACATCACCATTACCGTCGGTTGGTTGTGAACTTGCTTCCCATGGGCCGCCTAAATCAGGGCGTTCACCTTGTGTCCACCACTTAGCTGTGTACTCTACGCCGTTATAAATCACCGTATCACCACCAACATAGATAGCCGCTGCATCCCATGTGGTTTCACCATCTGGCGGAGTTGTTGTGCCAGAATCTGTCACGGTGACATTAAAGCTCACTGCAGTTGCTGTTTGACCATCGCTTACCGAAACCGATACAACATAACTAATATCTGCATCAACGCTGCCCGCTTGTAAACTCACATCAGCACCTGAACCCACTAACGTTAAGCCTGCTGGTACTGTCCAGCTGTATGAAAGTGCATCGCCATCTGCATCAGATGCCGAAACCGCTACAGCCACACTCGCCTCTTCAGCCACTGTTTTATCTGCAATTGCCGCAACCACTGGTGCTTGGTTCTCACCTGTTGTTGGTGCTACAACATTCACTGTAACGTTACGGCTTACACTTGCCTCACCATCGCTCACACTCACAGCAACCGTGTATTGCGTATCAGCAGTCACTGATGGTGCAGTAATAACAAGGGTATTTGAATTTTCGCCGGTTACTGTTAACGCGCTGTCAGCTGTCCAGCTAAAGCTTAGTGGATCGTTATCAGCATCAGTTGCCGATGCACTAACAGATACACTTTCGCCCGCATTCACAGATACGGTGGTTGATACAGATAGTACAGGCGCTCTATTGCTAGGCTCAGTGACTGTACCACCCAACCCCTCATGCATTGCATTAAGAATATCACCATTATCAGCATCAATTTCCCATGCAAATAAGCCACCTAAATTATGCTGATTGACATAATTACCTTTAGCAATAACTGATGCAGGGCTGTCATATGTAATGAGCTTGCCTGTTGAACGATTCCATACATACGCACCTTTTGCTTGCTGATCATACCCCACTTCAAAGCCATTAATTCCAGTACCTGAAGCACCGATCATATTGGCTTTAATGCCTTTATAATCAATAACACCATCTTCCCAAACGCCCTGCGCAGTGCTGCCTTTAAGTGGGCCGGTCCCTGTTGCTGTCATTGGATTTCCATCAATACTTGTGCCTGTTGGATAAACGCCTTCCCAACCACGACCATACATAGCGGTACCTACCACGATTTTCTTCGATGGTACGTTTTGCGCTAGCAATAACTGAACTGCATTGTCGGTTGTGTAAGCAGGGCCTTTATATGGAACACCTTCCTCATCAACACCTGTGCCATCGCATTGACCAACGCGGAAATGCGATGAACAATAAAGCGCTGTTTGGTGGCCCGTCACACCACTCCATGCACCATAAAAGTCATAAGTCATGGCAAAGATATAATCCATATACTGACTAGCAGCTTGATAATCAACATCTTCAATTTTGTCATAACCTGCACCAATCGCTGATGTTAACTCATACTCACGACCTGTCTCTGCTTCGAGTTTATCAAGCATCGCACGCAGCTCTTGCATCAGCGCTACGTATGCTGGGCCATCAGCAACTGGATCGCCTAGATTTGGATTAGCACCATCACCACCTGGGAACTCCCAGTCAATATCCACACCGTCGTAGAACTTCCACGTTCTTAAAAACTCTTCCATTGATGCCACAAACGTGTCGCGGTTTGCTTTATCGGTAAAGTAAGCAAATGGGTCTGATAAAGTCCAACCACCTACTGATGGTAAAATTTTCAGATCAGGATAGCGCTGCTTTAACGCCATTAACTGCGAATACGTACCACGAATTGGGTCATTACTATCAACACCTGGTAGCGCTTTTTGAATCGCGGCCCATGGGTCGTGGATCACCACTTCAAAATCTTGCGAGCCTGCACACGCCGTATTTAGCGCGTTTTTAGGACCGCCTGTTAATGAGTCATTAGGTCCACAAATTGGAATAAACCCATACAAAATATGACTGAGGTTTTGCGCTGGGATATTGGTTACATCATAGTCACGGCCATAAATACCCCACTCAACAAAGTAGGCACCGGTTACAAGACCGTCTTTGGTGCCAATATCTTGGTTGTTTGGATCATAATCCATCGGCAATGGCGCTAAGTGACCGCCATCTGTATCGGCAATAACAATTGGCTTACCTTCACTGCGAGCACAAGTGGTACCGCCTTCACATAGTTCTACATATAATGTGTGACGACCTGCTTTATCATACGGGAAGCTAATAACACCACTTTTAGTGCCTGCTGCCAGCGAGCCTTCATTAACCAACATATCATCGAAGTACACTTTATAGCTGTCGCCACCATCACCACTCCATGCGTTCCATTCAATGCTGATAGTGACTTCATCAACGCGGTTCACCAAGCTCTTATATGAACCTGTGCCTTCAAGATCGACCTCAACAAATGAGTACTCTTGTGGTTCCCAAATAATGGTCGGTGTTGATGGTGCTGCATTCGTTGCACTTGCAAAGAGTGCAACACCAATGGCTGCGCTTAATTGTTTTATATTCATGATTCTCTCTTATCTGTTTTTATATAGCGTTACGCTGTTATTGATAAAGTTTGAACTACAAAACTTTAGATTTCTGTCCATACTTGGCTGGCACCCGGTACATCTCCTTGGGTCCACCACTGCGCTCGATAGCGCTGTCCTTGATAGGTTACTTCGTCGCCGCCTTGATAGGCTTTGCCGCTGTTCCACTCGATTGATGCACTGCCAGATTCAAGCTGCCATGCATCACTACTGTCTGGTTGTGCGCCTTGGTTCCACCATTTCGCGCTGTAGATTCCACCGTTGAAATTCACTTTATCGCCCGTGTTGTATTGGCTTGCGCTATTCCAAGCAGGCACGCTCGGATCAACAGGATCAGGGTCGACAACAGTGCTATTAAGCACAGTCACGGTAAAACTTACTTGGCTTGTGAGCTCGTCATCTGACACCGATACACTTACGGTGTAACTTGTATCAGCATCTACAGCGGGGGCGTTTAGCGTGATGTTGGCATCGCCACCCGTAAAGCTCAGTGGTGCCGGTACATCCCAGCTATAAGTTAAGGTGCTTTGCTGATCATCAAAGGCGTGCAGGTGTATCGCGGTGCTGCTCCCTTCTTCAACTTGAAGGTCATCTGGTTGATGAATTATCGGCGCGGTATTGTCAGGAGCCGCTTGTATGCTTAGTGCAAAGCTGTAGTTTGCATTCGTTGTAAAGACTTGATTAATCAATAAATCAGACGCATCAAAGGCAATATCTCCAGTGCTATTTTGCACGCCAATATTAACTAAGTGCGCGTAATTAAGGTTTAACAGCGCTGCAAATTCAGCCTGCCAATTAGCTTGATTATCAGCTGTGATCTGCATTTGTTGAGTAAGTAACTCTTGGCCATTTTCATCAAATAACCGAGCTGACACACTACCGCCAACCTCAGCATCTTGCCCTTGACGAACAAAGTAGCTGATTGCTGTCCAATCGCTTGGCTCTGTTGGGGTCGCATCGCTGACAATATTAATATCGCTACAGTTGTAGAAGCCTTCGCCACCGGCATCATCTCGTTGCCAACGCGTATATAATATGGCATCGCCACTGCGCCCTTGTGGAATCGACACGCTCATTTCATAGTAACGGTCGTTGTTAGCATCAATGCTAAAATCAAGATTGCCGTACTCTTCAACAAGCTCTAGATCATCCCAAGTAAGCACTTGAGTCGCACTATCAAAGCCCGGTTTTGTTAAGTAAAACTGCCAAAAACTCGGGTTATGCGGCGTACTCGCTAAAAAGCGCACTAAAATATCGCCATTTGCATTGGGAATAACCTCACTGCGTTGCCAATGCGCTGAAGGTAAATCCATACCGCGTTTTTCTGGGTCACCTGCGGCACATAATCGGCCATCAGGTACACTTTGTTTTACTGCTTCAATGTCAGTGTAGTTAACCGTATTAGCCGAGTATTCAATATCTTGCACAAACTGCACATGCCCTGCTTCAACAAACAGCGCGCGACAAGCAAGGTTAGGGATCCCCGTGCCATCAGCAGGCCACCAGTACCCGCCATCAGCATTACAAAATGCTTGGCGTGCCTTTGGGCTTTCTAAGAATCCGTGGGCATTCACATGGCTTGATGCACAGGCAAGCAGCATGCTGGTTGCCACTGCCGATAAAGACAATGCCTTTGATTTCATTACTTTCATTGTTGTTCTCGCTGTAGAAATGCGGAGCAAAGTCCTTGCTCCGCTTAGTTGGTTAAAGCGTGCAACTCACCGTCCAGTCAGCAGATGTGCCTGGCTCTGTGCTCGTCCACCACTTTGCTTCGTAAATCACGTTGTTGTGATTCATTAGGTCGCCGCCAACAGCATGACTTGGATTACCAGCCCAATCAGTTTGCGGCCAATTTGGATACACAGGGATGCTTGCTACATCAACACCATTACAGCTTCCCTCGCCACCCGTATCACCATCGGTGTCACCGCCAGTATCATCACTGCCGGCAGTGCCATCTGGTAGCATTGGGTATTCGTATTTGAAGGCGTAGGTTTTGCCATTTTTCTCAATCGTGAAGTTAGTTGGCCCCGTAATTGGCATGTAGTACATAACTTGTGCCTCAACGGTTTCACCTGTGTTAAATGACTTTTCGATACCGCCCCACTCATTCACTAAGGTGATTGAAAAACGATGGAACTCATTTTCAAAGCCACCGATATTATCGCCAGCCGCATTAGAGCCATTCGCTTCTACAGCCATGCCGAGTTTCTCTTGTGCATTCCAATTCGATTTGAAAATTGCAGAGGTAGAAACGGGCACATCAAAGCTGATTTTCGCGCCGCTTAAGTCGATATCTGAGTTATTAGTGAATGCGAATGTAGGTGAAATTGGGTAGTTATCATCACCAATTGGGAAGTCTTTCACTGTAAAGCTTACGTCAACCGCTTCGCTTGGCAGGGTGAAATCAACATTGCCTTGATGAGTGTTGTAAGCAACACCACTTTGGTTAAATTTATCGTAAGCAAGTGTGGTTAAGCTTGAGCCCATGAAGTACTCACCTTTCGCTGAGTCATAATCATAGTCACCGGCAAGCTCCCAGAACATGATGCCACCAAGGCCATTGTTGATAACATAATCAACTTTGGTTGCCATTGATTGCTCATCTTCAATTGATAAGAAAACCTTTTTCTCTGCATTCCAAAGCCATGGAGCAACCGCAACATCATCGTAAAAACGTGTATAAGTGCCGGTTAATACATCGTCTGCATCGGTTTCTGGCGTTAGGCCATAGATTTCGAGGTAAGAAGGGTTAATACCATTTTCGAGATTTTTCGCATGCCATAGTGGGTTCGAACCTGCTGGCATTTCTTCACCAACATCGTTCTTATCGTGCCATAGGTTATCTATGCCCAGTGCACCATTACCGCATTGGTTTTTCTCACCAACGCCGGTCCCTTTAGCACATTTTGATTGATCTGGCAGCGCCGCTTGGCCCCATAAACCATTAGTACCACCCGACACATCTTTAAAGCCACGGGTGTAATATGGAATACCAATATTGATTCGACCTGCAGAGACCGCGCCGCGGAAGTAACGCACAGCCCAATCCGTATTTAAGTAGCCAATTCCTTCAAACTCAGCGGTGGTATAAACGCCCCATTGCGCTAATTCAGAATCAAGACCGGTATCAAACAAGGCTGCGTTGTGCCCTACATGTGAATTCCATGCACCATGTAAGTCATAAGACATAATGTTAACGTAATCGAGATACTTCACGCTTTGGAATGTTTCCATACCACGTAATAAGTAACCCGAAGATGGCGAAGCAATCGTTAGCAAGTAATGCTTTCCAGCCTTTTCACCTGCAATATCAAGTTCTTCACGTAGTTTTTGCATCAATACACGATACGAGGCATTAAGACCTGCTCGGCGTGCATTAGAGATAGGAAAATCATCAGGGTGGCCCGAGTCATTCATTGATGATGGGTATTCGTAATCAATATCGACACCATCAAAACCGTAGGTTTCAATAAATTCAACGGCACTTTTCGCAAAAGCATCAATCCCCGCTTGGTTCACTGAGCCATCGGCATTGGTTGTCATCGTGTAGAAACCACCGCTGTTTACGCGAGTACCGTCTTCACCAAAATAACCACCGGTTTCAGCCCAGCCACCTACAGAGATTAAAGTTTTTACATCTGGGTGTTGTTTTTTGAATTTATTGAGTAAGTTAAAGTGACCTGTGTAACTAAAGCTTGGATCCATTTCAGCGCCTGTTACGCCCGGCCAAGTCATGTTTGTCGCTGGGTTGCCAGCGGCATTTGGATCACCAATCGAGACCTTGTTATTGCCATCAACATGCGCAAAGGCATAGTTAATATGGGTGATCTTATCCCAAGGAATATCATTCACTAAGTAGCTTGGCTGACCATTGGCACCATTTCGCCAACTCGTAAAATAACCTATAACTCGGCGTGGATGATCAGCGCCCATTTTCTCGCGGCCATTTGTATCATACACGCTACAGTATGGGGTATTCACACCCGGTGTTTGGTATAAGCCTTGTGGTTTACAATCGCTACCAGGTTCTGTTGCTTCAACAACATTAACAACTTTGCTTTGTGTATCCGTCGCGCCTTCGTTATCGGTCACCGTTAAGGTAAATGAAAATTGCCCAAGTGCTGGAGCCTGCCACGTATAACTTGAAGAAGCAGCACTTGCTTGATGAACTTCAGTGCTGTTTTCAGTTAGCGATAACGCAGTCACTTGGCCATCGCTATCAGTGCCAGAAAGCGCAAACAACACACTGTCACCCACCGTTACTTGTGATGGCAGTGAGCTAAATTCAATGCTTGCCACTGGCGCTTGGTTAACCGGCTCAACGTCATCAGACACACTCACTGAATGTGCAACCGCTGTAGAGGTTAGCCCTAAATCATCCGTTGCGACCGCACTGATCACATGGCTGCCTTGGGTTGCTTGCCAGCTCGCTGAGTAAGGTGCGCTTGTCACTACACTCAGCGATGTACCATCAACAAAAAACTCTACACTTGCCACGCTACCATCAGGATCAGCAGCGACCGCATTAATGACAACGCTGTCACTTGCAGTAAATAAAGAACCCTCTGCGGGTGTTAAGCTGCTAATTTGAGGCGCTTGATTTTCATTGACAACGCTGTCACAAACACCCAATAAACGCCACTCTTGATCGACACCAGAAGTCTCCACAGGGTTGGTTTGCGTCCACCACTTAGCTTCATAAGCGCTACCTTGTGCCTGAACCTGATCACCACCAACATGTGTTTGCCCTTGTTGCCACACTTCTAAGTTGCTGCAATCAATCGCAGCCTGTGCTGTAAAGCCGTATAAACCTAGTGACAGCGCACTCAGTTTAAAGGCATTTTTTATTAATTTATGCGAGCTCATTCGCTCCCTCCGCCCAAAGTTTTAATAACATTTATTTTACAAATCCAACTTTAAAGTAACACAAAGCGCTATTACGTCAAGCTTGCATTTACCTTTAAAGGGTAAAATAAACACACTTTTTGATGCGAGGTTCAGTTAAAACCACTAAAAAAGAATTAATTATTTTTATCAAAAAGCAAAAACGAGGATGATTCTACCGAGTGAAAATGAACATAAAATTAACAATAATTTAACCACGAAAAGCGCGGCACTCCTGATTTGTATAAAAAACAAGCTGCACTTGTGTGAGAGTAGGCGATAATAATTGTCGTATCGATTATGGGTATATAACGAATAAATTAGTTTTCAGGTAAAAATTTCTATAAAAATTGAGTGAAAATTATTCTTAACACGAATTTTAGTCATAAAAAAAGCAAACACTCAGTGTTTGCTTTTCACAAAAATCCTATTTGATCACAACTTAATTAAGCAGCGATTAAATAGGACTCTCGTCCTGCATGTTTAGCCTTACGTTGATATGCACCTTTACCTTTTTTAGGTTTCTCTACTTTTGCTGTGAACAGCTTAGATGTCACCATTGCGGCGTACGCATTATCGTTAATGACACCGCGACCAGTATCAACTTGGCCTTGTGTGCGTTGTTTCTTTTTGCTCATTTTTTGCTCCTATTAAACGTGTTGCGAGTATATACCTAGCCTAGCGCTACGCAAGCGATTTTTAAGAAAAAAACGATGATTTCCCCACTTATTTTGTCTTAAGTACTTTAACTAAATACCATGCCTTGTTGTCATTTTACTGACTAAATTCGTATTTTGATTGCATTCACTACCTAACTGCTGGCAAAACTAGCGAAAACAATCATAGTTAATTAAAAACAAACAGGATTACGATGACTGACTTTCTCTTAATCGCCTATATATTCCTCATTGCAGGCATTATCGCCGTGCCTATTGCCAGCAAGTTTGGACTTGGTTCAGTGCTTGGCTACTTACTCGCAGGTATTGTTATTGGGCCAACACTGACATTTTTAAATGTTGATGTAATTGCCATCCAGCATTTTGCTGAGTTTGGTGTGGTAATGATGCTGTTTATTGTTGGCTTAGAGCTTGAACCCAAAGCGCTTTGGTCAATGCGAAAACAGCTTATTGGCCTTGGTGGCGGACAGGTGGTTTTATCAGCTGCCGCTTTTACTGGCATTGGATTAGCATTCGGTCATGCTTGGCAAACAGCACTTACAATAGGCTTAATTTTATCGCTTTCTTCGACCGCGATTGTGCTGCAAACGCTTTCAGAGCGCGGGCTATTAAAATCAGATGGTGGCCAAGCCTCATTTAGCGTACTACTCACCCAAGATATAGCCGTTATTCCTATGCTTGCGTTTATTCCTTTGCTTGCTTTACCTGAATTAGCACCCGCCATTGCAGATACAGCCCATGCAAGCGAAGACGGTCATGGTGGTTTGAGTTTGGTAGCAAACCTTGAGAGCTGGCAAGCAGCGCTGGTTACTTTAGGTATGATTGCGCTCGTCGTTTTTGGCGGTAACTACTTAACCGCCCCCATTTTTAGATTTGTCGCACAAGCACGGCTTCGTGAGCTCTTCACCGCAACTGCTTTATTCTTCGTGATTGGCATCGCTCTAATGATGTCATTAGTTGGCTTATCACCCGCGCTTGGCACCTTTTTAGCGGGTGTTGTGCTTGCAAATTCACCTTATAAACATGAGCTCGAAAGTAATATCGATCCCTTCAAAGGACTATTACTAGGATTATTCTTTATCACCGTTGGCGCGAGTATCAACTTTCAATTACTTGCAGATAACCTTGCTACCATCGTGCTATTAACCGGCGCACTGATTGTAACTAAAACGGTTGTGTTATTAATTTTAGGTCGTATTTTTGGCCTTAGAGGCGCCTCACTCTGGTTGCTAGCGCTGGGGCTTGCACAAGCTGGTGAGTTTGGTTTTGTACTACTTGCTTACAGCGTGTCTAATAATGTTTTAGCCGCTGCCGTTGCCGACCAACTATTACTGGTTGTGACCTTATCAATGCTGCTTTCGCCGGGGCTATTTATTCTCTATCAACGTGTGATAGCACCACGCTTTATTTGTGAGCAAGCCAAACGAGATGAAGAAGAGTTTCCTGATGATAGCCATGTGATCATCGCAGGCTCAGGCAGAATGGGTGGGCTTGTTGACCGTATTTTACAAGCTGGCGGCTATAAAACCACCGTAATTGATTACAACTACAAACAACTTGAGGCCCTTGAGCGTGTTGGTATTCGTAACTTTTTTGGTGATGCCACTCGACCAGATCTACTCGGTGCTGCAGGCATTGAAGATGCAAAACTGCTGGTTGTTGCGCTTGATGATGCCGAACAAATCACCAAATTAGTTCGTTATGCGATGCAAAATTACCCGCATTTACATGTGGTTGCCCGCGCTGTAGACCGCCATCATGTATACGATTTATGGGCCTACGGATGTCGAGATATTATTCGCGAAACTTACGACAGCACCATGCGTATGGGCCGCTCAGCCTTTGAAGCACTTGGTATTGAGCGAGAAAAAGCCCAAGAGATGGTCGATATTTTCAGTGAGTTTGATAAAGAAATGCTACGAGAAGCTGCCGATGTCTACGAAATCGGCGTGCCATTCGAAGAAAACCATGCCTATATCGAACGTATCACCAAATTATTCGATGAAAAAGAACCCGAAATAAAACAACAAATGCGCGAGATATGCGAGCGAGTTAAAAGGGACTAGGTTCGAGGGGTTAGGTGCTAGGGACTAGGAGCTAGGTGTGAGAATAAACGCGATATAAAATCGCTGCTACAAACTCGTTTCTCGCACCTCGAAACTCGCTAACTTTCCCCTTAACTCTCGTAACTTACCGAAATATAAAGGTATTAAATAATGTAATAAGGAGTATTACAGTATGGAAACGCTTAACAAAAAGGAAAAGCTGCTATCTATTTTGTTCGGATTGGCAGCAATTATTAATTTAACTGTCGGTGTTTATTCGATTATATTACAAGGCCTAGACTGGTTAGAGTTCATTAGTTGTCTAGCAATTTCACTTATAATTTTAGCGGGTAGCTTAAACCCAAAGCTATTCTTTAAACCGGTAAAAAAAATATTTTCACCACACTTCACTTTAGAGCCAATAATTAATTCGACTGTCTACTACACAATTATAGTTGCAGGTTGGATTTTGTTATTTGGAAGCATTCTACTGAACAGATTTTGGGGTGTTTAAATGCATATGAAAACTCAAAAAAGCGAAATAAAACGCGATATAAAATCACTGCTACAAACTCGTGTCTCGAAACTCGCAAACTTTCCCCTTTACTCTCGCAAGCTTTCCGCTTGCAACTCTCTCATTAAAGACAACTGTCATTGATAAAGCGACAAATGTCGGATACTACAATTAAGCAAAAAAATAGCGCCGTTAGGCGCTATTTAAGTTTCATATCAACTTAGGAATTAAAAACTAAAACTTAGTTTTGCGTAGTAGGTCATACCATCAAAACCATAAGGTAGCGCACGAACAGGGTATTTGAATGCTTTATTCGTAATAAAATCAAGCGCTTCATCTTCGCCTAGCTCGTCTGGCGTAACATCAAAGATATTATCAATACCCGCCGATAGCATGAGTTCATCGGTTAGCTGATAGCCCACGTTAACATCCACTAATACCGCAGACTCTACCGTGCTTGTGTCTTTAAACTCACCGGTAGGTGATAACTCATCAGGCAAGCCAATGTGGTCATTACCAAAGTACTTAACGTCTGTTTCACCATAGTAGTTAAAGCGAAGCATGCTATTGAAATCGCCACGATCGTATTCAAACGTTAGCGTAGCACGCTCACCTGGTTGACCGTCTGTTAAGAAACTACGCTGTAAATCATCAAGGGCGATTGACTCAGGAATCCCCTCAGGTGCATTTACATCATCAATTTCAGTTTCGTTAATGTTACCCGCAAAGGTTGCTGAGAAATTACCGTCGTACAAATCAGTGCGGTACGAAGCAATAATATCAACCCCTTTCGTGGTTGAATCAACTGAGTTTGAGAAGTAGTTAGCTTGCTGTGCTCCTGTTGCATTAAGCGCAGCCACGGCCTCGGCACTAAATGCCACATCGTCCGCCGACATTAAGCTGCCAAGGGTAATTCTGTCTTTAATTGCAACATGATAAAAATCAACAGTTAGCGATAAATCGCTGGTTACGTTGTAAACAAAACCTGCACTTAAATTTTCTGAGCTTTCAAGGCCAAGGCTATCAACGCCAAGTGCTGATGGGAAATCAGAGCCGGCTGTTGCTGTGAATGATTGCAGTAATACGCCACCAGCACCTAAATTTGTGGTGTAAGCGGTATACGCACTTTGTTGTAGAGATGGCGCTCTAAAGCCAGAAGAAATAGCACCACGAACAGCAAAGTCATCGGTAATTTCATAACGGGTTGCTAACTTACCAATGATGTCATCACCGGCATCAGAGAAATCTTCATATCGAAGCGCGGTGCTTACTTGCCATGCGTCGGTGATCAGTGTTTCGGCATTAACATAAAATGCGTAGCTGTGGCGGCTCTCTTTGTTTGACGCTTCAGGGCGTAAACCGTTATAAGCTTGGAAACCACACTCAGCGAATACGCTGCTGTCGTTTACCGCAGGGTATGAGGTATCTGAATTAGCTAAACCACATGCATAAGAGGCTTCTTCGCCCGGCACGATTTCATAATTTTCTTTACGGTATTCAGCACCCACAGATACATATAAAGGCTCGTCGCGACCAATATCAACAATACCATTAAGGTCTGCATTAACGGTTGTTTGATCAAATCTAAAGCCACCTGAGTATCCGCCTGAAGGGCCCGCATTAGCAGCAATATCAGCATCACTTGCATCTGGGTTATTCGCTACATATTCAGCAGCATACGAGGCGTTTAGGGTGTTTTTTGACGTGAAATCATAGCTGTTTTCACCATATACGGCCGATACATCATAGCTCCAATCTGGATTTAACTCTCCGCGAAAACCAAGTGAAAACGAAATATCTTCGGCTTCGTTATCGATACGCGGTAAAAAGCCATCGCCATATACTTGCACCACGTTCTTCGCTGCTTGGTCAAAGTTACGGTAAAAACCATTACCAAGCGCAGTACGGTTTGAGTATCCGCCAAATGAGTAAAGTTCGGTCTCACCAAATGGTAACGCCATGTTATAGAACACAGAGGTAAATTCGCTATCAGCATTACCCTGTCCCCAACGAACTTCGTCAGAGAGCGTACCGGCTGGTACATCAACTGAGCCTCCAGTATCACGTTGTGCGCGATTGGTACCATCAGCATCACGGTATTCTAAAGAAAAGTTAATGAAGCCGCCTTCATCACCCAAATCAAAGCCACGGTTTAAACCCATTGAAATAGTGTCACCATCGCCTTCACCTGTGCTACCTGCTTGCACATAGCCCGTTGTAACACCCGTTGAATCGTTTAACGATAAGTTGATAACACCGGCTATCGCATCAGAACCATATTGCGCAGCAGCGCCATCACGAAGTACTTCAACGCCTTTTAAAGCGGTAAGCGGAATCGCGTTCATATCGGTACCTGCAGCACCAGCACCAACAGTACCATTTAAGCCAAAAATAGATTGGTTATGACGGCGTTTACCATTGATAAGCACTAATGTTTGGTCTGGCTGTAAACCACGAAGAGTCGCAGGTCTAAATAAGTCAGAGCCATCTGACACTTGCGTACGAGAAAAGTTAAATGAAGGAGCCGTCGCTTGCAGACTTTGGCCCAGTTCAGTGAAACCACCTTTGTTTAAGTCGTCAGCATCAATCAAATCAACCGGCGATGTTGATTCGGTAGCCGTACGATTGGCAACTCGTGAGCCTAATACAGAGATTTGTTCGATGTTTTTATCTGCTTTTACAGCAGATGCTTGCTCTGCTGCCTGCACTGAAGTCGCAGAAACAGCCACACTAACCGCAACGGCCAGCATACTTAAAGAATGTGTTGTCATGTGTATCCTGTTGATATTCCGGCTTTCCTTAAAACAAAAAGACGCCCCTTTTGGAGAAATTAAGAAAAGCACTAAGCACGTGTTGTTGATTTTAGAAATCACGATTTTTGAAAGTTAACTCAAGCCTGCGAATTAACTCTTGCAAAACATCCTATCAACAAATCCACAAAATGAAAGAAAAATCAGGTACGACTTAGGTATAAATATTTCCATTTATAGTATTAATGGAATTTTTAAGGTTGGAATTATTCGTTTTTCAGTAGAAATAAGCAAAATAATGCAACTATCAGCTTATCTCTACTGAGGAGGGAAATGTTTACTGATCTTGCTCAAGCATCGCCAGTTTTTCGTCTTCAAGCATTAACGCCATGGTGGCAATTTCAGATAAGCTCTCGTCTAGCGCATTAAAGAAGGTGACAAACCCTTCGCCTAGTTTTTCTGGTTCAGGGTGATTTGCCAGCGCCTGATCCCACATCGCAAACGTGGTTAGTAAATCGAGTGTTGCTTCAAAATTATCAATAAACAACTGACCATCTTCGCTTTCGTTTTCTTGCTGATCATCAGCTTGCAGTAAAAATTGTAAATCGCTGTGCCAAATATCTTGGTTCACGATATACGCCGCAATGTAGCCGCTACAAAAGTCTTGCAATGCTTGGCTTGGCTCATTGCTGTTTACTTCATTTGGGTATAATTCGGCTAAGATTTTCTTTTGTTCAACTTGTGCTTCGGTTACGTTGTCGAGCAGCTCAATCATTGCATCGCGCGGCTCTGAATCTGTCATTAAGGTGTTGAATACCGCTTCATCATTATCGGCAATATAGTTTGCTAATTCTGATTCCCCAAAAAACTCTGAGCAGGCTAACAAACCAGACATATAGCCAATCACTTGATCTAAACTAACTTGATTAGTTTCGCTTTGACTAGCGAGGTAATTTTTAAATACATCCGAACTTTGTTGGTTAAGCATATTGAGCCTTTACATGTTGTTTTGGTAAGGGTGTATTCCTACACTAGCGAATTCACAAATTTTTGCAACAACTGAAATGCTGTCAGCTAGTTACAGTTTTTCTGACCTGACTTTGTACCGGGAACACGCAGCTAATTCGTGTGCCCATTCCTTCTGTACTTTGAATATCAATCCGACCTTGATGTTCATGCACTATGGCATACACCATGGTCATGCCCATACCGGTACCTTCTCCAACGGGTTTAGTGGTGTAAAAGGGATCGTATATTTTTGCAATGGTTTCTTCTGACATACCTGCGCCATTGTCTTCAACATCGATATAAATATGCTGTTCAAGCTCATACACAGCAACGGATATCTCAGCTTTCGCGCTTAAATTATCACAAGCTTGTTTGGCATTAATTAAGATATTAACGATTACTTGGCTTATGGCGGGTAAGTTACACCAACTTTGTGATATCGGGCTGTATTGGGTATGTAAATGGCAATTACGAAGTTGATTGGCAAGTAGTTTAACGGCACTTTTTACCGCCTCGGTCATATCGGCAAATTGCTTGTCGTGACTTTTCGGCCGCGAAAAATCCAGTAAATTAGCCACAATTTTGCTGATCCTTTGTAGCCCTTGCGACGTGTCGCTTATTAATTCAGGTAAATCATCAGCCACAAAGCGAAACGAGTGCACTTTATTAAGCTCTGTTAACTGCCTGCAAAACGTAGCCTTATCGGTATCACTACAGGCAAATTCATCACATACAGCAAGTAACTCGCTAAAATAATTACAGTAGGTTTTTAAGCAATCCACATTACTGATGCTATAAGCAAGCGGGTTATTTATTTCATGGGCAACCCCAGCGCAAAGTGTGCCTAACGTGGCCATTTTTTCTGCTTGAATGAACATAGCTTGATGATGCTCTAAGTCAGCAATTTTTTGTTCAAGCTCACTGTTTAATGCCACTAGAATACGGCTTTTATCAGCGAGCAATTGTTCTGCTTCTTCTCTGGCCGCTTTTTCTAACAAATAGGCTTGCTTAAAGTCATCCATTTTCGTCTCAAACATTGTTTGTCTCTTTTAAAACCTAGCACAAGGCTTGATTTAAGGCTATGTTATTGATTAACGATGATTCACTCTAAAACGGTATGGCAGAACAAGTTAGCAAACAACATATTCAGGTTTTATGCATCGATGATGACGAAATCGTGCTGCGCACATTGTTACGCTTATTAGCAGCAAGCAACATCACGGCAAAAGCCTGCTCAGATCCACTCGAAGGGCTAAAAGTTTTGGCCACTTATAGTTTCGATGTGATCATTTGCGACATGCGAATGCCAAACATGGATGGCGCCGAGTTCTTTGCGCAAGCACTTAATATTGACCCAGAACCACACCGAATTTTGCTAACCGGTTACTCAGATATCGACAACACCATTGCTGCGGTCAATAAAGGTAAAATTCATGCTTATATTCAAAAGCCTTGGCAGAACGAGTTGCTGCTGCGCAACATTAGTGATGGCATAGAAAAAACCTCATTAAAGCGCCAAAACAAGCAGTTAGAGCAAAAAATAAAAGCGCAAAACAGCCAGTTAAAAGAGCTAAACAACAACCTTGAGCAAATGGTAGAAAAGCGCACTCTACAAATTCGAAAAGTGCTCAAACAACTCGAAGAAGTCAACGAACGTGAAAAACACGAACACCGTGCCACGTTCGAAATTTTATATAACTTTATTAATGCCAACCCTTATCTGGATGGTATGCAAGCGCAAAACATCGCCGCTACCAGCAAGCAAATTGCAGAACAACTTGGCTTAGATAAACAACATATCGATATGGCTGAAATGGCAGGTTACCTTGCACAAATTGGCTTGCTCGCCATGGAGCCTGAGCTGTATAAAAAACCAACCAGGGAACTCACAGAAAATCAAAAAAAGATTTTTTACACCCACCCAAGTACCGCTCAGCTGATGCTCATGCCAGCGACCCATTTACATGATGTCTCTGAGGCTATTTATTACCAATTTGAACACTACAATGGCTCAGGCACGCCGAAGGGCTTAAAGGGCAAAGAAATACCAATTACGGCGATGATTTTAGCGGTGGCCCGCGATTTCTGGCAGGCAATTGCGCACATCACAGTGCAAGATAACAGCCGTTACGAAAGCGCGCTTGATCAGCTACGGCTATACAGCGGCACTCACTATCACCCAAAAATTTTAGAAGTATTAGATAGCATTAAAATAAGCTGTGCTAGCGATCAAAAAGTCGGCACCATGAAAATTATCTCGGCTCAAGATCTTAAAAACGGCATGGTACTTGGACATGCACTAAGAAGCTACGACGGTATCTTGTTATTACCTAAAGGACATGTATTTGGCGCAAAATCAATTGCAAAACTGCAGCAACTTGAAGCAAGAAAACCGAATCCTTTCAGGATCATGATCAAAAATTAGCGAATAAAGTGATCACATAATCAGCTTACTTCGTTACAATGTGATTTATATTACGATTACTTCATACAGGAGCACTCAGTGTCGCGATTTTCCGCCATTACCGATAAGCCGCATGACGGCCGATTCAACAAAAAAACGGGCATTTTACTGACTAACTTAGGGAGCCCAGACGCCCCTACTACCGCGGCACTTAGAACTTATTTACGCGAGTTTTTATCAGACCCTCGAATTGTCGAGATCCCACGTATTATTTGGATGATCATCCTTTATTGCTTTGTACTTACGTTACGCCCAAAACGCTCAGCGGCACTTTATAAAAGCATCTGGACTGAAAACGGCTCTCCACTTACGCATATTACCCGAGAGCAAAGCAAAAAATTGGCAGCCCTTTTAAAAGACAAAGGACACCATGACACTGAAGTGGTTATGGCCATGCGCTACGGAAACCCTTCAATTGAAGCAGGCCTTGAAGCACTGCGCGAAAAAGGCATCACTCGCGTGATTGTGCTGCCAATGTACCCGCAATATTCAAGCACCACGATTGGTTCAACGTTTGATGCTGTATCGAATGTTCTTCGTAAGTGGCGCTGGGTGCCTGAGCTGCACTTTATTAATGGCTATCACGATAACCCGACTTACATTGATGCCCTAGCTGCTAGCATTAGCGAAGATCTAAATGCCCATGGCATGCCACAAAAGTTGGTGTTTTCGTACCATGGTACACCTAAACTATTTTTAGAAAACGGCGACCCATACTATTGTTTTTGTATGCAAACCACTCGTTTAGTGGCAGAGAAACTTGGCTTTGAGAAAGACTTTGCCGTAACAACTTTCCAAAGCCGTTTTGGTAAAGCTGAATGGTTGAAGCCATACACAGACGCAACCCTTGAAAGCTACCCTGCTGAAGGCATTAAAGACGTTGCAATTTTAAGCCCTGCATTTAGTGCCGACTGTTTAGAAACGTTAGAAGAACTCGAAGGCGAAAACCGCGAAAACTTTGAACATGCTGGCGGTGAAAAGTACCGCTACATTCCTGCATTGAATACCCGCGATGACCATATCAATGCGATGTTTGAAGTGATAAAACCACTACTTAAATAACGAAAGGCCCTAGTTATTATATACAGTAGCTAGGGCCTTTTTTAATATTGAAGCGTGTCACTAATCTTTACGTGTCATAACCAAAGTCACCGTGCCAGCAACAATCCCCCAAAACGCAGAACCGACCGAGAATAAGGTTAGGTTAGAGGCTGTGACCAAAAAGGTCACGATAGCAGCTTCGGTATAATACGCCTCTGTTAAAGCTTGCTGTAAGCTGCTCGCAATGGTGGCAAATAGCGCAATACCTGCCAACGCCAAAATCAATGCTTGTGGCAAACTTGCAACCAAGCCAACCAAGGTTGCCGCAAGGAGCGCCATAATAATGTAAAAAACACCACCAGCAATGCTTGCCCAATAACGTTTGCTTGGATCTTTATCTGCCTCAGGGCTCATACAAATGGCAGCCGTTATAGCCGCCAGGTTAATGGCATAGCCACCAAATGGTGCAATAAATACATTTAATAGTCCGGTTACATTTAGCGCTGCCGATACAGGGGCTTTGTATTGGTGCGCTTTTAAAACAGCAATACCCGGTAAGTTCTGCGACGTCATAGTCACAATAAACAGCGGCAAACCAACACTTATCATGGCGTTTAAGTCAAACTCAGGCGCAATGTAAGCAAACTCGCTCATTTTCCACCGCCAGCTAGAGGTATCAATTTGCCCAGTCACACCTGCCATTAAAAAGCCCGCAACAACCACTGCGAGCATAGCAAAGCGAGGAAAATAGCGCTTTCCACATAAATAAACAGCCACCATTAAACCAATGACTAAAGGTAGCTCATTCATAAAGTTGAACACATCAATACCAAAATTTACCAGCACACCTGCAAGCATGGCACAAGCCAATTGGCTTGGGATCTTGTTCATCATTTTTTCGAACACGCCAGTAATACCAGACAAAAACACCAGCGCCGCCGAGAACATAAACGCGCCAACAGCTTGGTTTAAGCTATACCCTTGGGCACTTGAAATAAGCAGTGCCGCTCCGGTTGTTGACCACGCAATAAGAATGGGCACTTTGTAATAATAAGACAACGCAATTGAGCTAACCCCCATCGCAAGACCAAGCATTAACACCCAGCTGGCAACTAAATCAGGTGTGCCACCTAACACCATAACAACCTGATAAATAAGCGCGATTGAACTGGTAAAGCCAATAATAACGGCCACTAACCCCGCAGTTGCTCGACTGATGAGCTGACTCATGTACACACACTCCTTGGCAATTAAAAATCTACCATATCCTATGATTTGCCAGATGGCACTGTACACTTTTGTAGTATTTTAAGATTTATTTACTATACAGATGACACAAAAAAGGCGTGTTATAGACACGCCTTTTGAAAGTTTAAACGGCCTCTAAACAAGGCTCCTCGGCCACTTCTGGCTTATCAAAAATGCCTAATCGAATGCGAATGAAGTGCAAAATTTCTTTGGCGACATCAATACCCAACGCACCTTCTAAGCCTTCAAAGCCAGGGCTTGAGTTTGCTTCACAAATTTTAAAGTGCTGCTCATCAAACAATAAATCAATGCCAGCCACATCAAGGTTAAGTACGTTCGCAGTTTGGGTTGCAAGCCATTCGATTTCTGGCGTGATAGGAAATGACTTACCTGTGCCACCAGCACTGACGTTGGCTTTAAAGTTTTTACCCTGTGAGTTACGCTCCATACACGCAACAGCACGGCCACCGATAGTAAGTACTCGCAAATCACGACCATGACTCGACTTAACAAACTGCTGTAAAATGATGTTTGCTTGTGGGTTTGCCGCCTCAATCAGCTGCATTAAGTCATCAAACTCTTCTTTTGATTTTGATAAGAACACGCCACTGCCCTGCGAGCCCGATAACGTTTTAATAACCACAGGAAAGCCAATCTGCTTTTCAACCAAATCAATATTCACCGGAAACTTAACCAACATGGTATTCGGCGTTGGTAAATTACATTCAGCAAGAATTTGCTGTGCAAACAGTTTGTCTTTTACTGTTTCGATTGATTGCGAGCTATTGACACAGTAAACGCCTAAACGCTCAAGGTGGCGAATAATCGCCAGCGCAAAATAGGTTGTACTTGCACCCATGCGAGGAATAACAAAGTCTGGTAGCTCAACAGATTGGCCATCAATTAAAATACTTTTACCGTCTTCACGGGTAATAGTCAGATCAAATTGATCAGGCGAATAAACTTGTAAATCTATGCCTTCTTCTTTGGCTGCAGCAAGTAAGCGCTCAACTTCATAGGTTTCTTGCTTTAACAAGCCTTGGCTATCTTTATAAATGATCCACCCGCGCATGGTCGGTACCTCTAGTCTTGGAGTTTCGGTGACAAAAAAACGCGGATTATGCTCAGCATTCAGAGCTGAGTAAAACAAATTAATTTTATCGTGACGATGACAAAAACCACTACTTAGTGATTAACTATTGACCGAATTGTTAACTTGAGGTAAAAACTAACAACGAGTTAACATAAAACCCCGTAAGAGAAACATGTGAACAGGACGCTTGCATTAATCTTTATTCTGCCACTTACAGCATTTGCACTGAATGAATGGCACATTCAAAGTGATGGTTTTAAAACAAAACCCAGCACACAGCAGTTTGTTGCCTCTTACAAAGCAGAAGCCGACCAAATAGCCCCACAACCCATTGTGAACTTAACTGCGCCGCTTAATCAGTTATCTAACCGCGCCCACGATTATCTATATAAACAAGGTCGATTGCCTGACCAATTAGCAAACACCGCATTCAGCGAATTTGATTTAGACACCCTAAAAACCCTACAACCCGGCGATCACTTTATTTTAGTAATTGATGAATACCTCAGTTACACCGTCGAAATTAGTAACATTATCGAAGCCAGTAATGGCGATAGAAGTGTATTTGGCAAGGTCAATGATCATGCTAAAGCAGGCCATCAAGCCGTGATGACCCTCACAGAAAACACCCTACAAGGCCAATTTGACGCCGGTAAGCAAAGCTACAAGTTTCAAAGCCATGGTGAATACGGGTGGGTAACGAAGTTGTAGATGAGGAGGTACGAGTTGCTAGTTTCAAGGGGAAAGGGGAAAGTTAGCGAGTTATAAGATACAAGGGTAAAGTTACGAGATTTGAGGTGCGAGATACGAGGTAGCAGCGATTTTACATCGCGTCCTAGAACCCAAAACCTAGCGTCTATTGTTTCCCCGTAGGCGTGAAACTTGTTTCGCGCGTCTGATAGCTGACCGCTCTCATTTATGTTTGATTCGGCACTAAAGTACCTCCTACAAGGCTTAAATCGCTGAGAAGAGCACACGACCTAATCAACCCCACTGATCGACTGACATCTAATATCTGACCTCTAACGACTAAAAGCCAGCGATTTTACATCGCGTCCTAGCGCCTTTCCCCTAGCGCCTTTCCCCTAGAAACTTTCCCCTAGAAACTTTCCCCTCGCCCCCCGCTAACTCACACCTACTCCTCAACCACCGGCCATAAACTTGCGCCGTCGCTATCGATTGGGCTTAAAATCTCAAGGCCTAGAATTTTGGCGATCAGCGGGTACACATCTAGATTACTTACTTCTTCTAAGCGAAGGCCTTGTTTAAAAGCGGGACCGGTGGCGATAAAGGTTGCAGCCATATCTTCGCTATAAGCGTAACCATGAGTGCCTAAATAGCCAGCCATTTTACTGTCGGTAAAAACTCGAGGTGCGTCGGTTTGTAAAATAATATCGCCAACGCGTGGGCCTTTATCGTAGTGATAATCACGCTTTTGCTGCTCGCTTAACACGATATAACGACCATCAGCGGTTTTAGCGAGCTTTTTACTGAATCCACTGATGTCTGCTTTGCTATCTGGTTTTGCATAATATAAAACCCGAGGGCCGGTGTTTTGCACTATGAAGTTTTCGTCTTGCGGCAAGCTATCAATTTTAATACTAAGGCTTGGATCAACAGACGCCATACCGTGATCAGACACAATCACTAAATTAATGTTTTCATCAAGCGCTTTTAAACGGCTCGATAAATTAGCCATTAAACTATCGAGCTTTTGCACTGCGTCATACGTTTCTTTGGCATCAGGGCCAAACTCGTGCCCCATGCTATCAACCAGCGAAAAGTAGCTGACCACTAAACGCGGGCGCTGTGCTTTTGGCAAGCTCAACCACTGAATAATTTGATCAACACGCTGTTGGTAGTCGCTATGTTTTGAATAATGATAAAAGTAATCAGGCAGCATGCCATTAAAGCGCGCATCTGATTCAGGCCAAAAATAAGTGGCGGCTTTTAAGCCTTGCATTTGTGCAAGGTTCCAAAGCGGAATGCCATTCACCCAAGTGCTATCGTCTTTCCCTTTACCCATTTTGTAGCAGTCGTTGCGCTCAGTATCGCAAAAGCGGTTCTCGACAATGCCATGATTAACTGGCAATAACCCGGTAATAATCGACAAATGATTCGGGAAGGTTTTGGTCGGATAAACAGGGCGCATTTTGCTTGCTCTTACGCCCTGTTCACTGATTGCTTTTAAGTGTTTTGCATGGTGTTTTTCAATGTAATCCCAGCGAAATCCATCTATCGAAATAAGCACGACCGATTGCTCTTGCCCCGCTTTTACTAGGGAGCTGAACGCTAATAAACCAGCTAAAACTAATTGCCAAATACGCATGCGAAACCCTTTTTAGTTCAATTTGTTAATTTGCTCAGAAACTTTACCAAACTGTTTTGAAAATTTTGTGATCATGCTTTCTAGCTTTTTCACACTACGCTTCAAACGTGAGCCGTTTATTTGGCTATAAATAAAGCCCCAAACGCCCGTAACCACACTTAACACAATAAACACAGCAACGGGTAGGCCATCTAAGTGCTCAACCACTTGCGGGTAATTATTGAGTAAATCAATGCCAGCATCTGGCACAAGTGTATTTACTAATGGGTAAAAATCACGGGCATCAAAGTACCATGCTAGCCCTACTGACGTAAGACCAAGCAATACCATACGGTTAAAACCATGCACCATGCCAAAGTTTCTGACAGAAGAGTTGTTGTACTTAATGTCTTTACTCACATTAACCGCATACTCACGGTAATACTCAGAGTAGCGCTTTGTATCGACACTGCTGAAGGCGTAATACACCCAATCACCAATATCGACAGAGCCCAGTAAATCTTCACCCGCTTTAAAAATAAATGGCTCACCCGACGCAGTTTCGAGCATGATTTCACCTTTTAAAGTGGTGCTACGATTACGATAAACCTCAACGCGCTCTTTTACATCGCTACCAACATACATGCCACCTCGATAGGTGGTTGTGGTTTCTGTAGTGGTCACGGTTTGGCTGCTTTCATTGGCATGTGCGCTTTGCTCTTTTTCTAATACTTTGCCAAGCACTGCACGGTGATGAATAGTGCCTTTTTCGTTACGTGCCCAAACATTTTTATGCACATAATCGTTTTCATAAGCAAGGCTATACTCATCCATAATGGCATGCTCAAGCTGGGCAATACTGGTTGGTTTTGTTATGTTTGGCTCTAACGCTTTTTGAATGCTAATGGCTTGCTCATCATCTTTTGCAAGTGACTGTTCTTTTTCAGCAATCGCTTCAACGTGTTGCTTAGCGCCACAGCAATAACAATGTGCAGCATCTTGGCTAATACGCTGCTGGCACGAAATACAAATAACATCTGACTTACTTGGCGTTCTTGCAAGCATGTTATAACCCAATTGATTTAGGGTGGTCGATAGCATCACATCGGTTGCCGCTAAAATCGCATCATACTTTGCTTCTTTTTTGGCTTTGGCTTTTTTATGGTAGTTGTGCTCTGCCATAAACACCCCAATTGCCACAGGCAACGACGCAAGTAGCGCAGGTAAAAACTCAAGCTTTGCAGCAAACAACATGATTAAGAATGTAATAACACTTAGCACAAGCCACAGTATGGTTCCGCCAGTGTAGTTTCGGCTAATGGTTTTGTCCCAGCTGCGATATTGTTGGTCGGCAAAATGCACAATCACAACTGGCATAAAACGGTTATTCTTAACTACTCGTCTAGCATTCCCATCAGCAATGCGATAAGTCAGTGTTAACGGTGTTTCTTGAAATGCGGTGATCACATTGCCCTTTTGTAGGTTAGCAATCACATCTTTTTCAGCATCAACACTAAACTCATGAATAATGCCGTCTTTGTCTTCAACTTCTAGCCACCAATAACCATATAGCATGTTGTCGTTATTGGTTTTATAGCGGCGCTTATAGTAATACATTGATTTCACAACGCCTGTGATTGTACTCGCTTGTGGCGCATAGTTTTTTACATCAACCAGCAAGTCAGGGTTGAGTTCTTCAACCGTGTGCATTTGTCTTTTTTGCTCAAGAGCTTCTCCACAATCACAACAGTGAAGATCGGTGGCATACACCGTATTTTGGCAATGTTGCATTTTCATTCCTTGCTTAATTAATTGCTTAAATCAATGGTTAATGTTTGTTCGCCAGCATCTACTTGGTGCCAACGTCGATACGTTTTATACCCAGGCGCCGACACTTGAATATCATAAGCACCGGTTTTTAATGTCATGCCGGGGCTATATTTAGGGCCGATATTCATAATGCGGATCGTGGCGTTCGCCGGGTTTGTAGTAATGGTAAGTTTGGTTTTTTGCTCTACCAGATATTGTCTACGCTGTTGTTGCTCTTCAGTTAAGTTGGCATCGCCGTGGCGCAAAATATCAACCTTAGCTAAAGCATGACTCATCGGGCTAAAGTTCTCGTAAATATGTAGCTTTTCTTCAAACGCTAACCCCAAAGGATGCAACAGAGGCTGCGCATGCAAGGTCCAACGAATCGCATAACTAAACACCGGGTTGCTCGACTCATCGACCTTGTCTAAAAAGTAGTTAACAGGGCTTTGGTCGTCTTCGGTGAAGTTGTTATGCACAAACATTACTGGCACTACCAAAATCAGCGCGGGCATAATCAGCTTTTGCAAAACAGATACACCAGTCGTTGGCTGCTTTTCTTGCTTAGGTTTAATCAATTGCCACAGTTTTAACGGCAGTTTGCTAAAGGTTAAGCAAATCAAAAACAGTGACAACGACATCGAAATAGGCGGAATAATCACCGAACGCAATGCTTGTTTACCGTATTCGGCATACTCGCCACCATCAGCAAATTTACCTTCTGAGCTATTGAGCATGGCAAGGTATTTGTCGGTGCGTTTTGCAATGTTTGGATCAAGCACCTTGTCTTTAAAGTTCTTTTTATTCCAATCGGCGCGTATGTTTTTTACGTATAAGTCGCCCATTCTATCGGCAATTTTTGCTTGAATTTGCGGGTGTAACTGAAACGCAACCCAGCTTAAATTTGGCTCTAAACTCATGCCACGTTTGCGCATTTCGCTTTGCCATTGCGCATTTGCTTCGCTGGTTACTTTTGTAGCTACAGCATTGGCAAATGCTTGGCGTTGATCCACATTCCAGTTGCTATCAAGCTCTAACCCTTTGCTCGCAAAATGTGCTCTAAGCTTCTTTTGCGTTGTTTCGTGAGCACGAAACGCCATTAAGTTTTCGATTGTAAATGGGTAGCCCGTTTCACTCACAAACATCTTATGAAAGTTTGGATGTTGTAAAAAACGCAGCTGATAGTGATCAGGGTCATCGGTGTATTTGTAGCGCTTATCTTTAAAGCCGCCATCGCCACCGGTTGCTAAACTAGCAGCCTGCAGTGCGGTATAAACACCACCAGTGAGCACCCCCATCAAAATCGTGCCAGCAGCATTTTCAGCAACCGAAACATCTTCTTCAATAAGCCAATAATCAGGCTCAATGTAGCCTATACCCGCTTTTAAAATAGTGCTTCGGTAGTCTGCTGCTTCGCGTTCATAACAACGATTTCGACGGTCTTTTTCACTGCTTTTGTCATAACGCTCACGGCATTTGGCAATGCTGTGGTGGTAATCATAAATCTTCGGACCATACTTTTGTGCGCGTGCTGACGCTTTTGCGATATGGGCTTTTTGCGCTTGTTGGTACTTGTTCCAGCCGCTATTGATCTCTTGTTCAACTTGCTGCCAATAACCTTGTTCGCGCTCACCGATACTTGCCAAAGTGCTATTGTACTTTTTACTGCCATCAGCGTAGGCTTTGTATTTAACCACCAGCTCATCATATAACTGGCTGTAGTTTTTATAATGTTTATCAAAATCTTGATACGCTTTTTTCTGTACAAACGCGGCAATAATCTTACGCTTATCTTGCTCTAAGTTATCTGAAAGCGCGGCATCGCTATACAGTAAACCACCAAAAAGCGCCAAAAAAGTCAGATTTTCTGAGCTATGTAATTGCTCAGGGTTGTAATCAAGATCATTCACTTTAATTGAGTTAATCGCTAGTGCATCTCTAAGTGCTGCACTGTAGGTAGCAAACTGGCGCTGCTCTGCAGTTGAAGGCTCAATTAAAGTTTTTTCAATGGCATACTTTTGGCCAAAAAACACCACCGGCCAAACTAAGCACAATAAAGCGATTAACGAGATAATGCCACGGCCTACTTTGGCAACCATGGCTTTTGGTAAAAAGTCAGCTAACAGCAGCGCAACACCTACTCCAGATACAGCTCGACCATAAATTTCGAGGTGTTCAAGGTCTTCAGCCGAAGGGGTTCCTAAACCGACTAAAGAGACTAACTGAGCATTAAAAATTGCCTCGGGTAATAAATATAAAGTAGCTAAAACAAGTAGCAAACAGCGCCACCAAAACGGCTTTATTAAATCAGTCATAGTTTTATTCTTATTGTTTTTTACGCAGTTCTAGTTCAACAGCAGGATCTGTTTCTAGGCTAAAATCTTCATCGGCTTGGCGAGTCCCTATTTCTAAATTAGGTGCTGAAGGAGCCGATGTTACTTTGGGAATATAAGTCTGTGCTTGGGTTGACTTAAGTGTGCCGCCCACCGCTGGATAAAGCTGGTTCCCTTTATAAGCATACAGCTCATCTAGGCGTTCTAAATCAAGGTCTGCGGGCATGCTGGCAATTAACTTAGCGTCTGATTCATCGCTAAAAAACGGCTGCATTTTTGGTAATTCGAATACAGAACAAAAGCCATATACGGTGTCATCCATGATCACAGAATCAGGGCGAAGTGAACGTGACTGCGCTAATAAGCTGCGCTCGTGGTAGTCGTGGCCGTTAATAGAATAAGTGGCAATCATAATACCGCGCGCTTTAGCGACTGGTTTTAAGCGTGCTGCACTTTGCTTGTAATGACGAATATCAAGCACATAACCAAAATTACGTTTGAGCTGCTTGGCTAATTTATCGAGCTTAACTGGGCTGTCGTAACGTTTTTCACGATGATGGCGATTACCAAGAGCTTGTAAGCTCTCAAGTTCTTCTTTATTACGCTCGTATATGGGGTCACTACCCGCACCACGCTTAAGATCGCTTGCTAACTTATTCATCGAGGCTTTTGCCGGTGATTGAATAAATGCCAAGTAAATATCCGGGTTAATGTCACGCATACGAGTCAGGTTGCGCATTTCTAAGCTGCTAAAAAAGTAGTTACCGCCACCAACAAGTTCATATGCTAAGTAATCAAGCATTTTTAAATCATTTACTGAGGCATTTGATTTTATTTCTATATTCAATTTTTGATGAGGTTTGCGATAGCGCGCAAACGTGGCAGCAAGCTCTCTGAATGAAGGTGGCATATCATCGGTAAGTAACCCGGTATCTTGATTACGATGACGTAAATAACCCCACTCTTTTTTATAGCTCATCGACTCAATTTTACGGCGCTGGTTATCAACGGTGCCGGTTTCGCGACCAGTACGGGCATCATGATGCACAACCCACACATCGTCACGGGTAATTCGCACATCAATTTCAACAACATCAAAGTTGTTGTCGATGGCATCTATCACCGCGTTAAGTGAGTTTTCGGCATAGCGAATTGAGCCACGGTGGCTTTGCAAATTAAAGTTACTGCATTGCCTGGTTGAAAGGTAATTAATATTGCCGAGTTGGCTTTCATAAAAACCTCTTGCACGCAGTGCATCCTGTTTGGCCTTAATGGCATTTTTTTCGGCCACCGTTAAGGCGTTTTCAGCGCTTGGCTCAGGGGTACTTTTACAAGCAGTTAAACCAATACAACACAGAAGAATACTGGCTAGTAGCCATGGTTTTTGAGACAAAGTTTGCATCATTGCTATACAGCCAAAAGGCTTTCCTTTCTAATTCAAGATAATGAAGAAGTGCGTAAAACTGAATAATATATGAATAAAGGTCTCGATTTAAAGTAATAACTTTAATAAAAATGGATATTTTAATTTAAGATACAAGCTGTTAGATTAAATTTAATAACTAGCAATGTTTTGCTAACAACATGCAAAAGCCCGATTTTTACCGCTTTGTGGGAATAAAAAATGATCGATTTTGGTAAAAAAATTACGCCAGCACGCGAAATGCGTTCTACCAATAATTTACACACTGCGCTTGAAAGTGATCGGGGCCGCATTATTAACAGTGCTGCAATTCGCCGTTTGCAACAAAAAACCCAAGTTTTTCCGCTTGAACGCAATGCCGCAGTGCGTTCAAGGCTAACCCACTCTCTTGAAGTACAACAAGTGGGCCGATTTATTGTGCAAACCATTTTTAATAAGCTCAGTGATGCAAAGCAAAAAGAATATGGCTTGGCGGGGCTTGAACGACCGCTAGAGAGCCTAGTAGAAATGGCGTGCCTAATGCACGATATCGGCAACCCTCCATTTGGTCATTTTGGCGAGGCAGCCATCAACCAATGGTTTGAAAAACACTTAGACGCACTAACCCCTGAGCGCTGTAAAGGCATTGGTATTAGTGTGATCTTTAAACACCTTGCCCAAGATATAAAAAGCTTTGAAGGTAATGCCCAAGGTATTCGCATAATTCATTCATTATTATCACTAAACTTAACCTACAGCCAAAGTGCCGGAATTTTAAAATATACGCGCCCAGCCAGCATGGCGAAAAAAGACAGCCCGCAAGATAAAAACTACTTAATGAAAAAAGTGGGCTACTACTTCAGCGAAAAACCCTTTGTAGAAGCACTGCAAACTGCACTCGAAATTGAACAATACTGCCGCCACCCAGCAAGCTACATAATGGAAGCCGCTGATGATATTTCGTATTGTTTGGCAGATATAGAAGATGCGGTAGAAAAAGGCATTATTAGTGTTGAATCACTTTGCGAAAAGTTAAAAGAGCAATACACCCGCACACTCACAAACCTAACCATTGACGATACAAAACACAGCGACTTTGCCGAAAAAGCCATTGATTATGCGTTAAGTAAGGCTCAAGAGCAGCCTTACAATTTTAACAGCGAATTTTTTATCTACCTACGCGTGACCTTGCTACACCCGTTAGTAAGCTACGCAGCAGAGCGTTTTATCAGCAATATAGAAGCCATTTACCACGGTGATTTTAATCAGGCTTTATTAGAAGATCGAAGTCACCTGCACGCCGTTACGCTCACCTTAAAACAAGTGGCGTTAAAGCATGTATTTTGCCATAAAGAAGTAGAGCGTTTAGAGCTGCAAGGTTATCGAATTATTAGTGGTTTACTTGATTGCTACAAGCCTTTGCTTGCCCTTGATGCTGATGCATTTAAACGCGTTTTAAAAGGCGATCAAAACTACTTAATTGAAACTCGTCTTGTTAAAAAACTTTCGAATAAACATTTGAATAGCTATCAAAAAGCCATTGATGCCCTAAAAGCCGAACCGGATCATTTTGCCGCCTACGAGTTCTATTATCGCTGCAGATTAATTCAAGATTACATAAGCGGAATGACCGACCAATTTGCTTACGACGAGTACCGCGCGCTGATGGTAATAGACTAACCGCGATGAATACGCTTAATTTGTTAACCAAATGTGGATAAATTACCCGTCTCAGCTTAGAATTAATTAACTGTTGGGTCATCGATTAAACCTTACTGGTCTGGAACATATGCCAATTATAAAAACAACTTTTCTCTTATTACTCCTAAGCTTAAGCTTTACGAGTAAAGCGCAGTACAATGAAGCCATGTGTATTTTGTTAAAACAGCAAATGCACGAGTATCGCTTTAACACCAGCAATAAAAATTATCGCTCAGCAGCCAGAAACTATGAGAAAAACTGCAAAAATCCAACGCCGGTAAATAATGCCGCTGCTTTTGAAAAACTAGAACAACAAACACAAGAAACAGCCCCAGTAAATTCAGCCACTGCGGCTAATCCTGCGGTGCACTCAGGCGCAATTCCAGCAGAGCCAGAAGAGGTTATTGCACCTGTTGCTGAGCAAACGTCTGAACTTATTGAACAACCAATGCCGCAAATGGAGCCGGAAGTTCAGCAACCAGAGCAAACTGAGATGCCTGCGAAAGTTGACAGAATTACGATTTCAGATGCACCAAAACCTCAGGCTGAACCGGCTTCAAGCACAGCGCTTCAAGAGCAAGCTGTTGAGGTTGAAACCCAAAGTGCTGACGCTGAAATAGCTGCGGCTGAAAAACCAGCAGACCCAGCACCAAAAGCAGAACCAGCACCGAAATCTTTGCCAACACCAGCACCTATTCCTGATCCTATACCAGAACCTATTCCGGCAAATAATGATGGCTCTTCAAGTTCATTACTCATGCCAAGCTTAATTGTGTTGTTGGTATTACTTGTTGCAGGTTTAGTGATTGTGCGTATTCGCCAAAGCAAAAAAGCTGACGCAGATTCAGAACTTGAACAAAGCTTATTACAAGCAAAAGCGCTTAAAGCTGCAGCAGAAGCGCAAGCTGCCGCAGAAAAAGAAGCTGACGAACTCAAAGCAGCAACAGCAGCAGTGCTCGCCGAAGAACAAGAGCACCCACATGAAGACAGCCACCCTCTCGCCGACGAGACATTTATAGCAACCGAAACAGATAATAATGACGAGCTTTCTGAGCTTATGCATTTTAGTGCTCAGCGTGACAAAGAAGAGCAAGAATCTGAGAGTTCATCGGAACAAGCAGATGAAGAATTTGCTAACGCCCATCAATTTAACGATCTAGAACTTGGCTACGACGAGAAAAATGCAAACGACGCTGATGACGACTTCTTAGATGAGCAACGCGGCCTAGAACAAGAGCTCAAACTAGCAAGCCTTGCTTCATCCTATAGCATCAACGAAGACGCGGAGCTACAAGCCGAAGAGGTTAAGCAAGACGAATCTGAATTAGAAGAACCGAGTTATACCGCTTCTTCATCGTTTGGTTTTGATGAATACACAACGAAAGAGCCCGTTGCTGACGATGAGCCACCTATTACAGAGCCTGAGCCATTTGAGGCTGCTGAAATTGATGAGCTTGAGCAACCAGAGGTCGAAGAGCCAAGCTTTACGAGTTCGTCATCATTCGGCTTTGATGAATACGCAACGAATGAGCCAATCGCTGACGATGAGCCAGTGTTAGCTGAAATCGAAGAACTTGAAAATCCAGAAATCGATGAACTTGAGAAACCAGAAATTGAAGAGCCAAGCTTTACGAGTTCATCATCATTCGGCTTTGATGAATACGCAACGAAAGAGCCAATTGCTGACGATGAGCCAGTGTTAGCGGAAATCGAAGAGCTCGAAAAGCCAGAGATCGATGAGCTAGATAAACCTGAAATAGTTGAACTGGAGCAGCCTGAATTTGAAGAACCAAGCTTTACGAGTTCATCATCATTTAGTTTTGATGAATACGCGACGAAAGAGCCAATTGCTGACGATGAGCCTGTTTTAGCTGAAATCGAAGAACTTGAAAAGCCTGAAATCGATGAGCTTGATAAACCTGACATAGATAAACTTGAGAAGCCAGAAATTGAAGAGCTTAGCTTCACAAGTTCGTCATCATTCGGCTTTGATGAATACACAACAAAAGAGCCGATTTCTGAGGATGAACCGTCTAAAGATGAAGTGCCTGAATATGACTTATCGTCATTGATGGGTGATGATTTATCGTTTGCTGATCATTTCGCTGAAGATAAACAAACAGTCACTGCTCCAAGCACAACAGACGAGCACGACGACATCAGCGATGATGATTTAGCAAAAGCCTTACAAGCGCTTGAACAAGAGCTACAGGATGAACCCGCGTCATTTAGTTTAGAAGAGCCTGCACAGCCAGCGGAAGAAACGGTTGATTTGTCTGACGAACTAAGTGACGACGATAAGCTTGAAGAGATGGATAGCGACTCTGACAACGACGCTGATAAAGAGTCTGAGCAACAAGATGATAAGCCGCATAACCCATTTGCGAACTTATCACTTGATCCAAGCTGGGATCCAAACTCTGACGAAAAGCCTGTGATAGAAAGCAAAACCAAACAGCCAAAATCACAAGCCCTAATTGACGCAGAAGAGCGCGCCAAACAGTTTAAAACGGATGAGTGATTAAGTTACGAGGTACGAGTTTCGAGGGTAAAGTTACGAGGGGAAAGGTACGAGAAACGAGATGCGAGGTGCGAGTCTGTAGCAGCGATTTCACATCGCGTCCTAACACCTAGCACCTAGAACCTAATGTCTTCACCGTAGGCGTGAAACTTGTTTCGCGCGTCTGAGAGCTGAAGGCTGAAAGCTGACCGCTCCTCAACGTGCGATTTTACATCGCGTCCTAACGCCTAGCGGCCAAAACCTAGCACCTAGAACCTAATGTATTCACCGTAGGCGTGAAACTTGTTTCGCGCGTCTAAATGAAAAGGTTTACATGGATTATGTTGGGTATCGCTCCGCTCGACAACCTACCCTAAACATGAGCAGTTCAAGTGCTGAGCTGAACTCAGAGCCTAGATCCTTTCCCCTTTCTAACTTTACTCTTTCCCCTTTGCTCTCGCTAACTTTACTCTTTCCCCTTTCCCCTCGCTAACTAAACACTCACTTAACCACTGGCCGTGGGCGCATTAACCAATGGAAAATAAATATCAAACCAAAAAACACCGACACGGCTAAAACACACAATACAATAATATTGGTTGGTAAAAACGAATCAGTGCTGTAGCTGTAGCGCTTTAATTCTTGTTCAGCGGTTAACTTGGCTCGTTCGGCTTTGCTAGGTAAAACAAACTCATGAAACGAGTCTGTTGGTTTTGCTTCGGTACGGGCAAGTTGCGCACTTTTTTGCTGCCATAACATATCAAATTGCTGAAACTGAACTTGCTTATTTTCAAGGCACGATTCAAGGTTTTGCAGCTGTAATGAACGAGCTGTACAACGTGGCGGCATCACATAAAAGCGGTCCCATGCAGCTTGTTTGCTGATGTAGGCTTGCTCAGTTAATGGCTTTGCCAAGCTGTTTTCGAGCTCTGCAATGTCAGGGTTATACAACGACGATTTAAGCTCAGCAATTTGCTCTTCACTAAAACAGGTTTCGGATATTCGCGCCGATAAGCTTTGAATGCGCTGTTTATAGGCTTCAATTTTGTCGAGAAGATTGGTTTTACGCAGGGCTATTTGTAGCTCTATACGTTCGGCTTGCATGCTTTGACATGCTTCTGAAGGAGCACTTTGCTGCGCCCAAGCAAAAGCGGGCAACAATAAGGCTGTTGTCATTAAAATCCGTTTAATCATTAATTTACGTCACTGTAAAAGTTAGGGTACAGATTATCAGTTTCTAATAAAACTGCAACAAATCTGCGCCAATTTCACTAAAAAGGCTGATCTATCATCACCCAAAAATTTGCCCCTTCTTTTGAATTAGCAAGCTCTGTTCGAACGACTAACCCCGACATCATAGCTCTTAAAGAAACACCATAGTCATAATGGTAGTCTTGCCATAATGCATCCAAGGTCAAATGAGGTGACACACGACCAGCTTCAACAAAGCCAACTAACTGAAACCAATCCAGCTTCAAAAACTTTAACCAATTTACATCTGCAATTGGATTGTATTTAAGGGTATAGCGATATTCGAATGCCCCATAAATGGCTGCTTTGTCATGAAATCGATAAAAATCATAACCCCGTAAACGCTTAAATCCTCCTAATGTAGCGCCTTCGTTGTAAGGTGCTGCATCAGAGATAAACTTAGTGCCATCAAGAGTGTGATTTACTTGCCAGCTAGGTGAATAAGCAGCCCAAAAATTAAATGCTAAAATACGCTGATGAGCAAACTCACTTGCCCCTAAAGAAATAAACTTACTGCCATTAAACTGCCACAAATCCCAATCATAAATATCGTCACTCCCTGACATTGATTGGCTATAGGCGAGATACTGCCTGCTACCGTAACTTGGGTTAGTTGCAAAATCGGTGTTGTCATAGAGCAGGCCAAATTCCATTGCTGAAATGCTGCCATCTTGTGTACCCTCATTAAATTCAAAGCTTTGCGAGCGCCTAAAATAGCGTGCAGTTGCAACCATTACACCCGATTCCAACGGGTTCCACTGTGCCCCGCCCGATGGCTCAGAAACCAACAAGCCATTTTTAAGTTGGTAACGCACCATGCCTGTTTGCGATGTTGCGCCAAACGGTAAAGCGTATTCGATGCGGGCATCAAACCAATTCGAGCTACCATCGGCTTCTAAATAAACCTCGTTTGAAGAGTCATTACTACCGGGGAACACGGCGTTGTCGGCAATGGGCACTTTATGGCCTCCGGTATAAGCTCGCTGATCAGGAAAATATGCAGCCATACCACTGGCACTAAAATACCAGCGCTCTGAATCTAACACCTTATAGTTAAACAGGCCTGCCCACGCTCCTTCGCTCACATCACCTTTAAATGCAGTAGCGCCAACGGTCATTTGTGGTTGGTGGTAACCTTTTATCATGCCACCCACACCAAGGTTAAGCCCCATGGTATCGGTGCTAAATAAGTAGGGAAGCAGTAAAGACTCGTGCTTTTTATTCGCGCTCTCAACACGCTCAATACTTGCTTTTACACGGGAAATATCAGCATTGGCCGTTAGGCTTGTAGCCACACAAACGCCACAAAAAATAACTTTAAAGTTAAGCATTACTAGCTCCTTTAGTAAGCGACTTAAATAAGCATAGCTGGTGCTTAAAAACTTTAAAATGATTTAACGCAAATGTTACTGATGAAGTTGATAAAACTGCTGATCATCTAAAGCAAACTGAGCAAGCAACCAATCTTTAAACAGCTGCACTTTTTGCCATTTAAAATGTTCGGGCGGCGCAGCAAGGTAGTACTTATATTGGCAGTGATACTCATAGTTTGGATAAATCTCTAGCTGACCAAGTTGCAGTTGAGTTTCGATTAACCGCCGCCTTACCATTGCAATACCTTGCCCTGCTAACGTGGCTTGAATAACTAATGCAGCGTTATCAATTTCAAGTGCGGGGAGCGCATCTGGGCTTACAGCTAATTGCTGAGCCAAAGTTAACCAACCACGCTCTGCATCTGGGCACACATCTTTAATTAATTTTTGCGCCAGAATCTGCGGTTTAAGAGGTTTATTAACATCAATGGCACCGGGTTTATAAGCCAAAAATAGACTGTCGTCGCTGATAAGCTCACTGTGTAAACCTGGGTAATTTCCTTGACCAAATCGAATGCCTAAATCAACCTGCCCCGCTGAAAAGTCGGCAAGTTGATCGCTGGGTTCAATACGCACTTTGATATTGGGGTATTTATTTTGAAAATCGCTAATCCGGCCCAGTAACCAACCACTGGCAAACGAAGGCAGCACGGTTAAATTTAACGTATTTGGGTGGTTATCTTGGCTAACAGCCTGCACACCTGCCTGTAAATGACTAAACCCCTTAAGTACATGGGGTAATAGCTGTTCGCCTTGGCGAGTCAGCTCAACATAACGGGTATGACGAGTAAACAAGCTGCAATCAAGCTGTTGTTCTAGCAGGCGAATTTGTTGGCTAACCGCAGCTTGGCTAACAAACAATTGCTCTGCCGCAAGCTTAAAACTACCTAACTCTGCCGCGTGCTTAAAATACCAAAGGCTTTTTAATGGTGGTAACTGCATACGCTTTTATAGTTAAAAAAACTTAAGCATAGGCAATTTTTAATCGTTTGTCAGTAGTGGTGACACGAGTAATACTCATATTGCCAACCGCGACAAGACAAGGACAACCACCATGAAATACTTACTTATTTTATTAATTTTATCTGCCTCAAGCTTTAGTTATGCCAACCAACCAGTAATTACTCAGCTTGATACCGATGAAGGCTACCCTTATAAAAACTTAATCAAAAAAGTAGAACGAGTAGAAATTCGTTATGTAGAAAACAGCCATTCGGTGACCTGCAAAGTCAATGTGCAAACACTGCACAACCAATACATGGGCAAAGAACAAACAGTCTCAGCCAAGCTGTTTGCAAAACGCCCAATGGCCGCGTGTTTAACACGCGAAAAAGCCAAACAAATCCTGCATATGCTGTAACCATTTCAACCTTGTGAAACTAGGCTACGAATAGCTGTACTTCCCCAGTAGCCTAGTTTTTTTAGCTTTCGGCTGATCGCTCTTTTATGTTTTATTCGGCACTAAATTACCTCCTACAAGGTTGTCATTGCACAGAAGAACGCTCGACCTGAACAACCCCACAGATCAACTAACATCTAATATCTGACCTCTAACGACTCAAAAGCTGGGTTTAATTGCATAGAAGAACACACGACCTAGCAACCCCACAAATCGACTGACACCTATTGCCTAGAGCCTAACTCCTTTCCCCTCGCACCTCGCATCACGCTAACTTTTCTCTCAACACACCTCCACCTTCTCTACCTCAACTGGCTCTGCCAAGGCATTTTCATAAAACGCGAACACAGCTTGGGTATAAGGCTGAGCATAATGATCATCAAGGGCGGCTTGCGATTCAAACTGCTCAACTAAAAACAAACAACGCTGCTCTTTACTCGCAAATAGCTCAAAACGATTACAACCTGGCTCTGAACGAGTGGCTGCTAAAATGCCCTGTAAACGCCCTTTACAGTCGTCAAATAATGCCGCCTTTGGGGTAATTTTTGCCACGATATTAATCATACTGACTCCTTACTAAATAACTTTAAAACCAATACCCGAATTGGTGGGGCAACCGTAAAAGCCACCATAAACGCAGCAGGCCACGCATTAGCAAACGCCTTCATCCAACTTAGAAAAAAGGTATCGCTCAGCCCTAAGTTGACATAAGTGACCCATGCCGAAAGTAAAAACGACATTAAAAACGAAAATGCCGCAGTAAAAGTAAAATGAATTTTCATATGTCCTCCTTGGCGTTACTATATTTGCACAGGCCAAGTGGCAACAGTCACGAAAATGCAAACTAAGATTGAGGGAGTCGTATGCTGGATGATCTGCATTTATTCATTGAAATAGCGCGCCGTAAAAGCATGAGCCAAACAGCAAAAGATTTAGGACTGAATCTATCGACCCTATCAAGGCGCATTCAGGCATTAGAAGAGAAACTCGCTGAGCCATTACTGCAACGCACAGCCCGAGGCATTGTGTTAACCGCCAAAGGCGAGTCACTATATAACGAGCTAGGCGAACAAGTACTTGCTCTTAACAGCCAGCTTGAGCAATTAAATGACTCGCCCGCCGCAAAAGAGTTTTACCTTTTGTGCCCACAAAACATCATTGCGGGCCCACTGATGGGGGCAGTTAATCAGTTTGCGATGGCAAACCCTGCGCTAAACCTCCACATTTACCCAAGTAATGCCAACAGCCAACTAAGCCAAAAACGTTTTGACTTAGCCATTCGCATTGGCGAACAACAAGATTCAAGTTATTTCCAAAAGCGCCTAGGCATGATCGCAATTAAGCTGGTTAAAAAGAAAGATGCCCCAACATCAAGGCTGATACTGCCCTATTCAGAGTCACAACTACCCAGCAGTTTACTTAACAAACTAAAAACCGAGTATGAACATATAAGCTTTTGCTTTGATATTACAATCGCCAGAAAAATGGTTGAAGCAGGCTATGGCATTGGCTTACTACCTATGAGCGAAATTTGCTGTATAGACGACACCAGCAACTTTAGTTATATCGACTCCCCCGACAGTATCCCCGCAAGGCCAATTTACGCCCTCTGGCCACATTCACGCACACCATCAGCGAATGCCCAGTTGTTGATAGAACAACTCCAAACCAGTATTGCAGACTCACCGAGCTTGCAAGGAGAAGTGTTAAGGCTGTAGTTGCGAGGCATTGTAGATCTGGCTTTAGCCCGTCTAATAACTCAATAATAAGGTTTATAATACACTTGTAGCAGCGATTTCATATCGCGTTAATTTAATTAATGTCGCGTTGGCGACGGCAACCAAAGAGAAGTAAACGCCGACTTCTCTTTGGAATCTCTCGGCGCCCCGAGGTTCACACTGTCCCCTCAATTTTAATTAATTAAATGAACGTAAACAGCGTAGATAGGCCATCCGTGGCTAAGCTACGCTTTTTACAGCATCCATGCTGTAAATTACTCATAATTAATTCAATTTCGGGTGTGAACACGGGGAAACCAAGTTCACATCAGTCTTCACTTGATCATTATTAGCTGATATTTTGGGCGGTTGTTCAAATATACATATATATATCTTTATACGATAAATAAGGCCTGGTATTATCCATAATCTTGTAATACTGAAGTAGTTAAGTGAGTTATGGAAAACGGTGAAATTCTTGTTATTGATTTATTTGCTGGCCCTGGTGGTCTAGGCGAAGGTATTTCAGCAACAACAGATAAGAAAGGTAATAAACCATTTGATATTTGTATATCTGTAGAAAAAGAGCCATCAGCTCATAAGACCTTAACAACTAGAGCATTCTTCAGAAAAATAAAATCGCTAAATGGTGGATTAGATTATTACAATAAATACTTACAAGGTGAAATATCTCGTGATGAGCTCTTCGCAAAGTTTCCTGAGCAATCAGTACTTGCCTTTAAAGAAACACTAGAAGGTCCGAAAGCTCTTGGGAATGATAATGAGCTTATTCATAACCGCATCAGAGAACTTATTAAAGGACATAATGGACCTAAACTAGTTATTGGCGGTCCACCATGCCAAGCCTATTCGCTTGCAGGTAGATCCCGTAATGCAGGCATTGAGAATTATAAAGCAGAAAAAGATCACCGTAACTTTTTATATTTAGAGTATTTAAAAGTTCTATCTATTGCTCAACCAGATATTTTCGTAATGGAAAATGTAAAAGGTATCCTCTCAGCCAAAATTAATGACAAATTAATGTTCCCCCATATACTTAAGGATCTGAGAAAGCCAGGAAGAGTTACAAAAATAAAAGGAGTCTCAGGGTACAAAATATATTCATTGGTGACACCAGCAGAAAACCCGAAAAACCCTCAATATAAGATATCATCTGACTTTTTAATTAAAGCTGAAAATTATGGTATTCCACAAGCTAGACATAGAGTTATTTTATTAGGTGTGAGAGAAGACTTAGATTGCATACCAAAAACAATTGATGAAGTAAAACACCGAGTAACCGTAGAGGAAGCTCTATCAGATCTGCCACCATTGCGAAGCGGGTTTTCTAAACAAACAGATAACCAAGTTGACTGGGAAGAACAGATAGCAGAAAACGCTAAAGTGCTTACTGAGCTATTAAAGGAAAAGTTTAGTGAAGAAGAAATCTCAAACCTTTCACTTTCTCCAATAAGGGGGCTTTCTCGTTCATGCTCAAACAGAACAAGTGTTAAACCTAAAATGCCAAACAAAATTAGAGAATGGTACTTGAGCGATTCACCTACTATAGTACTAAATCACGAATCTAAAAAGCACATGAACGCAGATCTACTCCGTTATGGATTTAGTGCGGCATTTACCAAGCTGAATAATGGCATTTCACCTAAATCGCGAGACTTCCCACTTGAACTTGCACCTAAGCATAAAAACTGGGAATCTGGCGATCATGCTGATAGGTTTAGAACCCAAGCCGCAAATAAACCCTCGAATACAGTGACAAGCCACATGTCAAAGGACGGGCATTCATTTATTCACTATGACCCGCAACAATGCCGAAGCCTCACTGTAAGGGAAGCAGCCCGCCTTCAAACTTTTCCTGATAATTATTTTTTTGAAGGAACAAAAACAGATCAATATGTTCAGGTAGGAAACGCAGTACCACCATATTTGGCTAAAAAAATTGGGGAGATAGTTCTAGATCTATTAATTTAATTGAATCAAGCCTCAAAGATGTGATTTCTCTACACTAGCATCAAATAGAATTAAACCATTCTGGCTTTATTGTTACATGCTCTTTTAACTTTACGTCAACACCCAGTCGTAAGTTTTTTAATTGCTCAGCTAGATCATTTCCATCAATTAGATCTATTGGTGTAGCACCATCTCTTTGGGCTTCTTTTTTTGCGTCTCGAGTAAATGTGCCTGTCGTAATAAATAATCCCTTATCAGCCCTTCCCATCATTGCACCACGAAAGTCTCTTATGGATGGAGATGATACTGAACCAGTATACCTTTTACATTGAAATACAACATGAAAAGATAAAACTCCACCTATTTTAATAATACCTTTTCCATCTATACCTCCATCAGCAGTCTTACCAGTAACTTCCACATTTGAAAAACCTAGCTCCCTTAAAAATCGTTGGCTAAGCCTTTCAAATGCGTCAGGTTGCATACCTTTTAGTATATCAACAAGTTCATCCTCCCAAGTTAGCTCATTTAACTCGTCAGATTTCGCAATTAAATTATTACCTTCAAGTTTTTTATTGTGATTCTTAGATTTTGATGTACCTGATAATTCCCTTAAGATTGTTTTAGACTGGTTTTTATCAATGTTCTTCGTTCTCAGCCCTTCACTTGTCAACGCCCATAATGCACGCCCAGAGTTTTCAATCAATCCTAGCCTTTTAAGGTAATTTCTAGCCCACGCCAAACGATAAGAGAGTTTTGTAGTATTACCTCGATGTATGTCATCGACCTCTTTGTCAGTTAACGATAAAAGCTCTATTACAGTTTCTTCAACTTCTTGATTGGTTCCCGACCCTCCTAATTTATGAAAAGCCTCAAGCACTGGGTTGAAAAGTTCATCATATTTGTATTTAAATTCTTCCACGATTTACCTTATAGTTTTGTTTCTATGAAAAATAATAAGTCTAAAAACTATGAATTCGAAAGCATTTTTATTGATAAATCTGAATTCATAAACTCGTTAAGCTCAGAGGAAGATTTTATAACCTCCCATAGCTCTTCTTTTTTCGAGAACTCACCATAATCATCGCTCAAAGAATATATTTTGATTAGATCATTCATTAAAACGAGTAGTTGTTTCAAATACTTTTTAAACTCAACATTAAGAGCCTCTTGCTTCCATATCACCTCAAGAGAAAACTTTCCTTCGAACTCCTTAGCCCATAAATAAATAGCTGATATCGCATATGGAACAGTCGCAGAACGAAGTTGTCCGATGGCATTTTTACCTTGTCCGTAAACCTCTTCCATAGTTCTAAATAATATTATTTTAGCGATTAGATGTTCATAGAATTCACGGTTAATCTCTTTTCCAGCTTCTTTTTCAGGTTCAATATCTTCAATAAATGTTCGAAACACTTTCTCACCACCTTTTTTAACAAGGTATGGTGCATCTCCCCACGCACAATAATATTTAGCTAATAATTCTTTAGTGAAGCGTTTCTTGGGTGGAAATTCGCTCTTTAATTTTTGACTATTTGTGCTCTTTCTAACTTGAGTGTTGAAATCACCTTTTGCTCTTTCAAAAAACCATTTCTTGCCTGAGGGCGTCAAAACACTTTCACTCAAAGATTTTAACTGAACCAATTTAGGGCTTCTCGATCTTAGAATCAACTTTAGAAACCCTCGATTGACTATTTGAGTATTCGCTAATTTTAGAAATTAAATCATCTAAATCTTTAGATTTACTTGTTTTAGCAATATTTATCTTAGCCATTACTTTTACATTACTAATATCTAACCCTTCCTTATTGGAAAAATAAATAGAAGCTGTAGTCTGCCCACCATTTACAATTTGGAAGTCTTCTAGGCTTTCCAAATAAAGTGACTTTCTATAAAAAGATGTTTTCGCTTCTGTAGCTGTAATAGTTAATCCATTATTAAATGCAATGAACTTTTCAGGTTCATCCTTAATTGTTTGTTTAATTCCTCTGTTAACACCTTTGAATTGTAAAAATGAACGAACATTTTTTTCTAACAACTGAGTTGAATATCTTTTATAAAGATCTGCCAATATGGGAGCATCTAAAACACATAAGTATGACTCAAACTCCGACTCATCTGCAGCTTTCATTACTTCAATATTCTTTCCAATTACGTCTTTAAAAACAACTTTAAGAGGTTCAGCCCTACCTTGTGAAGCGTAAATATTTGCTAAATAATTTAAATCTACAACCCTTCTAATAAAAAGAAGTTCTTTAGATTCAGCTTTCTGTCCTAAAACTTTATAAGTAAAACTTTTCTTTTCATCTTTAAAATAAATGCTACGTAGTTGAGGCTCTTCCCCCTAAATGAAACAGTAGCAGATAAAGTAACAAGAAATATTTCTATAACATCAAATTGTATCAGCCCATCCTCACTGCCTAACTTAGCAATCAATGGTTTGATAGGTTCAGACTCCTGAATATTTTCAAGTTTTCTCTGAAATGCAGATGATACAAGTCGAATGCCCTTTTTAAATTGATCTTCATACACGCTTCGTTGCGATACATAAAAGCTGTTACAGTTTTCCGCTAAATAGGTCTCATCTACAATGAATATTTGAAGCCGTTCGCCAGAACTATTTACGGAATAACCATTAATCTTAGTTTTGTTGTCACTTGACAAGTAATATGTGTGATTGATGTCTTCAGAGTCTACAACCTTTGTTTCCAGTAAGAGTGGCATTACTTCATCTATTAATAAGCTTTGTTGAATGAAATCATTTTCATCTTTACTAGAATCTAATAAATCTTCTCGAGTATTTAAAACAGCGCTTATATCCACTTAGTAACTCTCCTGTGAAACTTTATATTTCTCTAACTCTCTCAAATCTAGGTTATATTTTACTGAATAAACTGCAGGTGGGAGGGTGGAACTCACAATTTTTGGAAAGCAATCAATATCACAATCAAAAACTTCTTTTCTCTTTCTAGCAAACAATAAATTTGAATACTTTGCTAGCCTTTCCTCGTCTAAATTTTCTTTTTCTAAAGCAGCTAATAATAAGGTAACGTCCCCACTAAGCTTCTGAACTCTAAATTTGATTTTTACAAAAAGATCTTTCAATGACAATCCAAGTTCTGTTTCGCTAATCGAGAATACAGTCAAAAATAAGTTTTTATCATCAATATTATCTAACTGGAATTCGCTAGAAATTTTAACCATTGATGAACTTATTAGCTTTGTTTTTATTTCTAAAGAAGAATTTGGCAATTCGAAATCATGAGGCGCATCATACGGACCGACCCAAGCTTTCAAAATAGAATCTACTCTTGGACCAGAACTAGCGTTTCTTATTAAATCTAGTAAATAGCTTAGCTCTCCCCACAAGCCAATGACTCGCTCTTTACTCAAACCTTTTTCAATCGTCTTAGAAAAAAAGAGCTCCATTTTACATATGTACTAATAAACTCTTTAGATGCATTTATAGGGTCTAAAATATCTTTTATTGAATCAACCAAAGAAATAACTAAGTCATCGAATAATGAAGAAAAATCATTATCTAAAAGTCTTATCAGAAGAAAGTGTCCATTCTTGATAAATAGAAGCTCTATATTATCGTTGTTTATAGCATCAAATTTAGGCGTGTAAGAAGGAGGGAGATAAATTAAGATTGAATGATTTCCCCCATCATCGACAGATAAAAATAGCTCTAAAGGACCTGTAGCCTCAAAACGTAGAGTTTTATACCCAGTGCGGGAATCTTGCGACTCTAGCAAGTGCCACTTATCAGTTAATTCAATCACAATTCTGCATCCGAAGGTAAGAGTTCACCTGAAGCATCATCTTCTTCTTCAGGAATCTCTAGGTTGTAGTCACCTTTGACATATTCACCACACGGGTCGATCGTTCGTTTGATAGGAGGAAAGCCTAAAGCCATGCCAACTAACGGTTCTGTCAGTTCTTGTTCTCTCTCTTTCAATAAGCGTCGAACTTCTAAATCCACATTTCCTGATACTTGGTTAAACGCATAGAATGGATCAAATAAATAAAAAATCAAAACCGCCTGATTTTGAGTTAATTTTTCTCGATATATTCGCTCAGGTTTAGTCTTTGTTTCTGCCTGCTTAATTGCTTCGTCTTTGGTCAGGTTTGGGTTATTGATCAATATTTCTTGGGCTTTTTCTTTAATAAACTCTTTTTCTGCTAAATAAGCTATGCCCTCATCAAGAGCAACTTTCATATCACTACCACCACTCATAATATTGGCAGATGAGCCAGTTGCTTTGAACTTTTGATCTTTTACAAACTCATCATAAAAGTGGTTGCCTTTAACTGGAGTTGGACCGCTTCTCACGGCTAATTGGATGTCTTCGGAAAGGCCTGTATCTTCTGCCAGCATGACACCAAGCCCCTTTTCTTTAGAAGCGGTGCCAGTTAATTTAATAGCAATAGTCCAAGATGTTAGTAAGTTTTTGTCTGCACATTTTTTTAGGTATTGCTTGATTAGGTTGAGCCTAGTCTCATCAAAATTATTATTTCCATCGAGTATTCTGAGTAAGTCTTCTGAAGATACAGTCGTTGAGAGCAATGATCCCCTAGTCTCAGCGTTCACGAATAAAGGTGAAATTATTCTTTTAAAGTCTCCCCAGACATTGCTGATTTTCTCTTTAGTAACATCAAATTCTGTTGTCATCACTAATGAATCTTGGAAGGACCATTTCACATTTGTTGTATTTTTTAAAATTGTAGGTCGTGTAATTTGTAAGACACCTGGATGCTTCCTAACTTTTAGTTCAAAATCTCTAGGAGTCGCTTCTTTTTCATCCATTTTCTTAAATTCAGCTTTCAATTCATCAATACATAATGATGTTGAGTCATACTTAGATATTAGATCTCGTGAGGTGAACAGTTTGCAACAATCTAAATAGCCAGGGCGGTAGCCGAACCACCTGCCCATTTGTAAAAGTGAATCAGAATAATTTGTAGTTCGAACAAAATAACTTACTGTCAACCCTTCTAAAGTGAAACCCCTCGATAGTCTATTACCACCAATCGCAATTATCTTACGAGGCTTTTCATCTTGATACTTCAATTCTTTACCGGTAGCACTGTTTAAAGCCGTCACTTCAATGTTCGATACAGCATCCACAAGTAAAGGACATATTGCATCAAATGAGACTGGTTGCATATATTCATCTATATACTGATCCGGTAGATAACTATGAATTGAGCCAACAATAACCGCACACTTATCTAACCAGACCTTTTCAAATTTACGGTAAATTGAGCTTGCAGAGTTCGGATTATCCATTTTTAATCGCGTCTCAATGTCTTTATAGAAATCCTTGAGCAAAGCTGCAGCCTTATTTTGCCAAGCAGTAAATCTAGATATATGAACAAGCATCGTATTATGGGGTTGGTAGACTTTGGAATGGAACATGTCTTTACGTCTAGTCTCTCGAACAGCTATACCTAAAATAAAGCACATTACCGCTTCTTTAATGCTTTCAGGTAAGGCTGTTGGAAAATTATCTACAGATTTAGCAGCCCGGGTCCCGCGTCGATATTCACTGTATGATGTGAAGTTAAGATAGTTGCTATATTTACCGACCTTATCATCCCAGTCTTTTTTACTATCAAACCTCTCGACTCCAATTACATTGTCATCAGTCTCCATAACTTTGCTAGGGAAATCCGAAACATAATCATCGATATCAAATACGACTGGTAGTTTTTTACTTGGCTGAAGAGTCTCAAATATCCTGTGAGCACCAATATAGTTTGTTGGTGAATCGAGCAAAAAAATAAAGTCATCTGGGAATAAATTATCAACCTGCTCAAATAGTGACTCTTGGGAGTCCTCTTTAGATTTGTCTGGAATACTCCATAAATCATCAGAAGCTTCATTTCTATCTTGTATTACATTTGCAAATGGGGTCGCTGTATAGCCTAAATAAGACTTTTTATGAAAAATACCTAGTATAGCCCTTATGTGTCCATTGATTTTAGAGGCGTATTTTTCACCTTTATGACCTTCATTATTTAATGAAGCATTATCTGCTTCATCATCAATAATCAATAATGGTAGGCTGTGCTTAGCTTCACCTTTAGGTAAGTTATCTTTTAACCAAAGTAATATATTTTTGAGAATGCTTACATTTTTCTTACAAACCATAATGTTCGCTTGATTTAACGAAGGCATTCCTCCAGCTAACGACCTGTTAAAATCAGCCTCTTCAGAAGTAATTGAAATAACTTGAAACACACTTTCGTCACCTTGATGACCAAATGGTTGTTTTAATCCAACACCTTTCCCGTCCCCAATAACATCTTTATCTATCCTTGCTTGTGTTTGTGAGCGAAGATCGTCCATGATGCCAGATAAGACAATAATTAACTTATAACCTGCATCTAGGGCACGGTTGATCACCGCATTGAAGTTTCCTGTTTTACCAGACTGAACATCACCATCTACCAATCCTTTAACAAACGTTGGGGATTGAGCTTTAGGATCTGCCAATTTCCTTAAAATTTTTAAGCTAGAACTATTAATTTCTTCAACAACTGGATCAGCTCGCCCTTGGTCTCTAAGATATTCCAAGTACCTCTCGGTATAACTCCAAGTTATATTTTCTTTTCTTGATTCAGTTAACCAAGTTTCCTTACTTTTGGATAAAATTCTCGGCTGTTCAATTGTTGTTACATGATTTGATTGAACTTCTTTTCTTATAACTTCAAAGTAATTTTCAAATGTACCTCTGTCTATATGTGGCCAATTTAAATGTTCAGCCACAATTAAAAGACTAGAGTATATTTTATCCGCCAATTCAGCTCGCATTGCATCTAGTGAATCAAAGCTAGAAGTTTTAATATATTGTTTAAATTTATCTTTAATAGCTTCTTGGTACTTAAAGCGATAATTATCCATATAATTTACTCCAGTATTTCTAAAAGTTCTTTTGGCAGAGTTTTAAGATCCACCCCTAGTTCACTAATAAGGTTTTTCTTAATTAATTCACCACTAAAACCTTCACTTTTCATACTTAAAACAATATCTAAAAACTCTTTTCCTTTTGTTTCTTGACATTGATAATATGGCACGTTTTCATGGGTATCTCTAATTTTATTAATCGTTGTATTAATCATTCTGATCAATAAAAGCAATTGTTTTTTTTGCTTGTTTTCACATGAATTAACGACTTCTTTTAGTAATGGGAATTCATGGTTTAGCTCAAGTAACGGTCCCTTGTTGGAGTGAATCTTCTTTAAGAATTTAACATCTTTAGAATTAGGTTTATTATCAAACTTTCTAATCCCTCTATTGAAGAATTCCTTCTCAGCCTCGCTGGTTAGTTCTTTAATATAGCCTTTAAATGCCTCGACTAAATCATGTGGGATTATTACTTGAGACTTAGCTACATTTAGGTGAAGTAAATGATCCGCTTTATTACCTATATCTACTCTTAGTCTAGCTAACTGTAAACGAGGAGCTTTTCTGATTAAACCATTCCAGCCACCATAAATTATCAAACGATTAGAACGGTATATATACACACCTTCCATATCTAATAAACTTTTATTTGGCGTAGTCCAACCGCTATTTGGCTGTTGTGATTCCTTGATACTTGATGAAGGTAATATGAAGCCCTCAAGTTTTATATTGTCATTCCCAAACCCCCTTCGTCTGAATTCTAATTTTCGTAGACTTTGCTGACTCTCAGGGAACGGATTAAAGGGCCGGATATGAGAATTATTAACTCTAATTGTTAATGGATTATGTGTGTTATCTAAAAAACGATGAAAAACAATACCTAAATGCTCAGTGGTATTTTGAACAACCTCTCTATATAATGATTTTTTTCTATTATATTCTTTTAAGTATTTTTCAAATTTATAAAGACCAGACCAAATAACTATAGTATTTGGGGAGAAGTTTGATATGCAACCGTTAAAATCTTTGTTTAGCTTATTGAAATCTTTGATAAGTCCATCAATTTCCAGCTCAGTATTAACTAATAGTTCCCATTTTTTGGTTTGGACTAAGTGATCTACATCCCAAGTTAAACCAAAATATTTGTCATCACCCTTTTTTCTTGATATGACGGTGAATTTTCGAGTCTGAGAAAAAGACGCGGCTTTCATACCAAGTCCAAATCGCCCTAAGTCTTCCAAGGATCTAACTCCTTCCGGATTAGAACTTGGAAATTGCATATTATTAACTAGTTCATCTGCTGACATACCATCACCATTATCAGCTAAGAACAACTGAAATGGTTCTATTTCAGTATCAACTAATACTTGGATAACACTTGAATTGGCTGTTACAGAGTTATCGATTAAATCTGCAATTGCAGCTTCAAGACTATAACCTTGTTCAGAAATAGATTTAATTAAAAAATCGGGGACCGGTGTGGCTTTAATTCTATCTTCACTACTTAACAACATAACTCCATTACTCAACTCCTTTGGCTAAGTATATATTTATCATTAACACCATAAATAGCCAACGTTTTTCATTAAAAATCTGATTAAAATCAATATTTCACGCCGGGAACTTAACTAGAAACAACGTTTAAATGCATATGTCTTAATACTAGTCTAGCCATAAAAACATTACTGAAAGACTATATTTAATGAGATTACCGCCTATGTTCTGATATTGTGAAAAACAAAGACGAAAACGACCGAACAATGGGATTCGTTAACTACGGCGAGGTTAAATACCAAAGTCACAATGGCAGCCAACCAATGAATATTACTTGGGAGCTAACAAGCCCCATGCCAAGTGAAATGTGGCATGAGGCAGGGAAGTTAGCGGTTGGTTAAAACCTAAGCTTTTCAAGAATCATATTTGTATTTTGTCTGTGCGACTAGATCTAACGCGTGGACATTTTTACTTCCCGCCAACTCAAATCTATCTTTTGCAAGCCAAAGTTTTGCTCCATTGCTGCTAGCAACTTGGTATGCCCAGTTGCTTACAGCAAGGGACTTATCTACATCACAATGAAAATAACGAGTTAGTTCATCATTGAGTATCTGGCTGTGGCGATCTAGATTTTGATCTTGCCAACGTTCACGGTGTAGTTGTGCAGCTAAAAAGTCACGTTTACTGTTATTACAACTTCGATGGGCGGCAACAAAATTATGCCCTAAATCGTTAGCGTAGCGGGCAAAAGGAATAAAGTGATCAACTTCTATCGCACTTGTGAGTGGCTTTTGACAATAAAAGCACTGACCTTTTTGTATTTCGACTAAAACTGGTTTTGCTTTGTTAAGTGCTGCACGGTCGAAACCAAATAAAAAGTCATGCAGCTGGCTTTGAGGGCCAATGAGTGCTTGATTGTGCTTAATGCTTTGAATCTTTTGTAACCATGCATTTTTAGCTAAATAGGCTACTAAATCGTAAAAGCGTCTAAAGCAGGCGGCTATGCCTGTATTTAGAGTGATATAGCTTTTACCTTTTGTGTGCGGATATAAAAAGCATTCTTCTTGTTTGGCTAGAATTTGTAAGCGCCACAACGGGCCTGTTTTTAAAGTGTCTAAAGCTGCTTTATAAGTGGTGTGCCAATAAGGGCTTAATTTGAGCTGGCGCAAGCTACGAATATTGTTCTGCTGGCACTCATATAGCACTGCAATTACTTTTGATTGCGCACCCGAGTTTTGTTTTAGTAAAGCACTTTCACCACTATGAGCAGAAGAAAATGGCACTGCATGGTGCCAATAAAGCTCTATTAACTTTTCAGCAAGCTTAGCAAGATCAATGTTTAACTCGCTTGCTTCATACATCATTGGTTGCTCGACACAAATATCAGCCAACGCATGCAATAGTGCAAACTTATAGGTAGCACTAAAATCACCTTCCACCAGCATACGCTGAATGTAAGCAATAAAATCGAGTTGCTGCTGAATGGCTATCATCAATCAAGCCTTATGTGTACTTTTTAAAAGTGCTTTAAAGTTCATGAACTGTTCCCTGTTTACGCCGGCATATTTGCCACCAATGCCTATAACGCATTGTTGTAGCTTGAATATTGGCGATTTAGTTTAGGAACAATCTAGCATGAAAAGCTATTGCAAATATAGGATTTTAGGTAGAGCTATACTCTAAAACCCATACAATATTGGGAGAGTTGCGGTATAGCCTGCTATACCGCATTTAAACTACTATATCGTTCTTCTATGCAAAATAGCGTTTAGCCATGTTTCTGTGGCGCGCTCTGGGCGTTGGTCAGCGCTTTGCCAAGACTTGAGGATAAATAGGTCGGTGCCTTTAATAATGCTCTCAAGGGCTTGTTCGTTTAGGTCAGTAAATTCGCGACCGTTGTGTTCGCGCTCGCCTTCGCCGTATTTAAACGATACATACACAATGCCTTGTGGCTTTAATGCGCGGGCAAGGTTATTGAATGCGTCGGTTAAATCGTTTTTTGCTACGTGAATAAGGCTTGCGCAGCACCAAATGCCGTCGTATTTGGCAACGTCGTTTAGCTCTAGAAAACTGTTTACTGCTACGTCTTGGTTTAAGTATTCTGACGCCAGCTTTGCCATAGCTGGGCTGATATCGAATGCATCTACGCTATATCCACGCTCTTTAAAGATGAAAGCGTCGCGGCCAGAGCCACAACCGGCATCGAGTAAAGTGCCTTTTTTTGGGATCAGCGGTAAGAATTCGTCATAAAGTTCATTGAGGTCTACATCGAGTGTGGCATCGACAAATGCTTGCGCATTTTGGTTATAGTATTCGACGGTTTTGGATGCCATTTTACTTCCTTTATATTGGCAAGATTGCTTGGCGCTAAAATATCATTAAAGCTAGGTAACGCAAAGGATGAAATGTGATTTTAGATGCTAAAAATCAACAGCTTTAGAGTAGGTGTTAGAAGTTAGTTGGAGGAAGGAAGAAGGTAGTAGTTACGAGGTGCGAGGGACGAGAAGCGAGATTATATACTTTTAACTCAACAACATTGCACAATTGGCAATTTGCTAGCACTATTATGTATTAAGAAGACTTTAGTCTGAGGTAAGCATGCACGACAAGCAAACTCATTGCCAGCCAACAGGTTGCAATAACTGTAAAGACAAATTAGAACTAGGCTTTGATTTTACAATGGCTTTTCAGCCAATCATTGATTGCACCGATAAACACATTTTTGGCTATGAGGCTTTGGTTAGAGGACCTAATAACGAGTCGGCTTATTCTGTTATCTCACAAGTGAACGATGAGAACCGCTATACCTTCGATCAGCTTTGTCGTATTAAAGCTATTTCGCTTGCAGCTAAGCTTAAGCTTGATTCTATTTTGAGTATTAACTTTTTGCCTAACGCGATTTACAAGCCTGAGCGTTGTATTAGAACAACCCTTGAAGCTGCTAAGCAATATGACTTTCCGGTAGAACAAATTATGTTTGAGTTTACCGAGGTTGAACAGGTTGAAGACAGTACGCACATCAAACGTGTGATCGAATATTACCAATCACTCGGTTTTATTACCGCAACCGACGACTTTGGCTCTGGGTATTCGGGTTTAAATTTATTAGCTGATTTTCAGAGCAATATTATTAAGCTCGATATGGAGCTAATACGCGATATTCATTTAAATAAAGCACGCCAAATCATAGTGAACCATTGCATTGCTATGTTTGAAGAGCTCAACATCACCGCCCTTGCCGAAGGCATTGAAACAGTTGAAGAGTATCAATGGTTGCGCCAAGCTGGCGTAAGTTTAATGCAAGGGTATTTCTTCGCTCGCCCAGGGTTTGAGAGCCTGCCAGAAGTTGATTTTAGTAAGTTGGGGTAAGTCGATTAAGTCGTTAGACGTCAGATATTAGATGTCAGGCGAGCTGCGGGGTTGTATAGATAGAGTGTTCTTCTCTGCAATGACAACCCTGTAGGAGTTGTTGTAGGAGGTACTTTAGTGCCGAATCGAACCAAAACAAGAGCGGTCAGACGCGCGAAACAAGTTTCACGCCTACGAATGAGAACATCAGGCGCTAGGTGCTAGGCTCTAGGACGCGATGTAAAATCGCTGCTACCTCGTATCTCGTAACTTTCCCCTTTACTCTTTCCCCTTTACTCTTTCCCCTTTACTCTTTCCCCTCGAAACTCATAACTCGCAACTTCCCCCACTTTTAGTACCTTTTTTGTGAAAAATAACAACTTATTCGTTGATGTAGTTACAATTTATCTGTAACTTGTGTCGCCCATTTCGCTACGCACGACTATAATATTAAGCGAAATCAACATTTTCATACTAAATACTAGGGATACACAATGAAAAAACTTCCTATTGCATTGGCTCTATGTGCTGCTTTTGTGTCTGCAAACACAATGGCAGAGGTTCGCATAAATGGCTTTGCTTCTATTGTTGGCGGTAAAGCCCTTGACGACGACGCAACCCTTTACGGTTACGATGATGATATTTCGTTTAAAAACGAAAGTATGTTCGCATTACAGCTTTCTGCAGATTTACAAGAAAAGCTAAGCGCTACGGCACAAATTGTGGCGCGTGGTAGTGATGATTTTGATGCTGAGTTTGAATGGGCTTATTTAACTTATGAGTTCAGCGATGAGCTACAAGTAAGTGCAGGTAAAATGCGTGTCCCGTTTTACCGTTATTCAGACTTCTTAGACGTTGGTTACACTTACCGTTGGGTTCGTCCGCCGCAATCTGTTTATAACCTCCCGTTTTCAACGTATGAAGGCCTAAGCCTTTTACATAACACGCAATTAGGTGATTGGGATTCAACCGTTCAAGTTATTTACGGTAGCTTCGATGGCAACATTGCTGTGGTATCGGTTAATGGCGATACAGAACTTAATGATATTGCTGGTATCAACTGGACGATGAGCTATGACTGGTTCAGCGCTCGTGCTGCGTACTTTGTAGCTGATACAACAATTGCAATTGAAAACGACACCGATGCAGGTGTTGCACTTAATGGCCTTGAGCAAACTCTTCGCGTCGCGGGCTTTGTTGATCAAGCAGATGATATTGCTGTAAACGAAGATGATGGTTCTTTCTTCGCTGTGGGCTTTTCAATTGATTACAACAACATTCTATTTGATGCTGAATACACTGAGTTTGAAGTAGAAAACAGTGCTCTTGCTAAACAAACTCAATACTACACGTCTGTTGGTTACCGTATGGATGAGTGGATTGTGCACTTAACTTACGAAAATAACGACGACAAACACGATAGCAATCGCTACAACGCACTACCTGCAGTACCAGCTTTAAACGCAGGTATTAATCAGGTGCTTGAAGGCGTTAGAGCAAAGAGCAACGTGTATACCATTGGTACGCGTTATGACTTCCACCCATCAGCTGCATTGAAAGTAGATTTCAGCCGCTTTAAAGATGACATTTCAGATACAGAAACCGACGTTGTTGCTGTTGCTGTTGATTTAGTTTTTTAATTGGAGTTCATAATGAAAAAATTATTAATCGCTACAGCAATGACTCTTTGCTCGCACGCTGCATTTGCTGATGTTGCTGTTATTGTGAACCCTGCAAATGGCAATGCTATTGATGAAGGGACAATCAAAAAGATTTACCTTGGTAAGGCCAAGTCGTTTAATGATGGCACAAAAGTAAACCCGGTAAACCAAGACGGCAACAGCGTAAGCGATGAGTTTAACGATAAGGTTGTTGGTAAATCGAGTAGCCAGCTTAACGCTTATTGGTCGAAACTGGTATTTACTGGTAAAGGTACTCCGCCTGAGAAACTAGCAAACGATCAAGCTGTTATTGATTTTGTTGCAGCCAACGGCGACGCCATTGGTTATATCGATGCAGCAAAAGTAACTGATAAAGTTAAAGTAGTAGGTACTTTTTAAGTCATTACTACGGCTAATAAAAAACCAGGCAGTGCCTGGTTTTTTTATGCGCTTAAATTACTCGACTTTAAATTTAGCTGTGGCGTCGAGTAACGAATCAGACAGGTAATGAAGGTTCTTCGCGACATCACGTACCGCCGACAATGAGTCCATTGTTTCTTCAAACGACATATGCATATTCGACACGTTATCAACCACCATACTGGCAACTGATGTTTGTTCTTCAGTGGCCGCGGCGATTTGCGAATTCATACCGTTAATTTCTAAAATTTGCTCAGAGATTTTATCAATCGACTGCCCTGTATTTTCTGCCGCTTCGGCATTGTTTGTGGCCATATCTCGGGCTGAGTTCATTGCATTTACCGCATGACTTGCTGCGGTTGTCAACGTTGAAAGCAGCTCTCTGATTTCGTTGGTTGAGTGTGATGTTCTTGATGCAAGCTCACGTACTTCATCTGCTACAACCGCAAAGCCACGGCCTTGTTCACCTGCACGCGCAGCCTCAATAGCCGCGTTTAGTGCCAGTAAATTGGTTTGCTCTGCAATCGAAGTAATGACGTTTAAGATCTGAGTCACATTTTTAGTGTCATTTGCCAGCTGGTTAATTGTTGAAGCCGCTTGGTTTATTTCTTCACTTAATGTTTTTGACTCAGTAACAGAGCGCTGTATTTGCGTTCTGCTTTGCTCAACTTCGCGCTCGGCTGTTTGCGCAGCTTGCGATGCGTTTGCCGCTGAATGAGAAATATCAGCAACACTTTGACGCATTTCTTCCATCGACTGCTTCACGATTTCAGCATCGGATGTTTGTTTGGTTGTTGCACGCTCTGCACGTTCCATACCTTGCACAAGTCGCGTTGAGTTCTCCATTAATGGTTCACAAACCGCTATTACCTCAAGTACCGCCGCTTTTAACAGCTGTATAAACGCATTAAAGTTAATTGACACTTGGCCAATTTCATCTTTAGCGTGTACTTCAAGTTGCGTACTTAACGAGCCTTTACCGTCAGCTAATAGACGTAAGTTATTTGCCGCAGCACTTGCTGATGAGCCAATTCCTCGAGCAATCCAAATTGAGGTAGCAATAAGCAGAATCAGTGACACTACAGACACAATAAGCATTAAGTTTAGTGCATTGTCTGAACGGGCTTTAGTTGCTTGCACTAGTTCAAAAAACGGTCGTCTGCGCGGGTTTGTGCACGTTTAAATCCCGCTAAAACAGCCTCATATTGCTGTGTTTTTTGCTGTGCTTGCTGCTGAATTTTACTAAAGTCGGCGGTGCCGTCGATCATTGAGGTTGCAATACTCGACGAGGTTTGTGCATAAAGCTCTAATTGTTTTTTGGTATCGGCATGCACATAGCTGTCGTTGATAATGATGATGTTTTGTAGATTTTCGTTAATCGTTTTATATGTTTGCGCAGCACTATCCACTAAGTCTGACTCACCAAATGTTACCGCTTGAGTGTATAACTCATCTAGTTTTTCGAGTAATGCTACATTTTCTGAAGTAAGTTTTACTACCTGATAAGACGACTTTTCTAGCTCGTCGAGCGAGATCTTGTTGTCATTCATGGCTATAAAATTGGTTACTACTATGATCACGAATGCCGTTATGGCAATGCATGTTATGGCGTGTATTTTTTTGTGATGCTCAAGTTATTGAATGAAATACTTGCAGACATTGAATCCACCTTTGCTGTCATATTACTTAGTATTATCGCCCGATTTCCCTAAAGTATTAACTATATTTATATATTTTCAGGTTTTTTTCTTATTTTGTGCCGTTTGTGGGAGGGTGGCGAAGAGCGAGAAGAAAAAAGTGGTTAGAGGTCAGATATTAGATATCAGCCGAAATGTGGGGTTGTTAAGGTCGATTGTTCTTCTCTGCAATGACAACTTTGTAGGAGGTACTTTAGTGCCGAACCAAAAATAAATAAGAGCTTTAAGCCTTCAGCTCTTAGACGCGCGAAACAAGTTTCACGCCTACGAATGAAACATAGGCGCTAGGATCTGGCCGCTAGGTGCTAGGATGCGATGTAAAATCGCTGCTACCTCGCATCTCATTACTCGCACCTTTCGCCTTTACTCTTTCTAACTCGCTAACTTTCCCCTTGAATCTTTCTCTTTTTTAATAGCGTTATTAGGGGGTGATCTGTATAATCCGCGGCCTATTATTTACCCTATTGCTTGTTTATTTTCGCAGTTGCTGCGCCCATAACCCTGTCAGTATTTTTCTAGGAATAATTCGTTGATTTCAACCGCTAATATCACCATGCAGTTTGGTGCAGAGCCTCTGTTTGAGAACATTTCAGCTAAGTTTGGTAACGGTAACCGCTATGGTTTAATTGGCGCGAATGGCTGCGGCAAATCGACCTTTATGAAAATTCTAAGTGGTGCGCTTGTGCCAACGTCTGGCAATGTGTCGATTGCGCCGGGTTTAAAGCTAGGTACGCTAAGCCAAGATCAGTTTGCGTTTGAGCAATACACTGTGGTTGATGCGGTGATCATGGGTGATGCAGAACTTTGGAAAGTTAAACAAGAGCGCGACCGTATCTACTCACTGCCAGAAATGAGTGAAGAAGACGGCATGAAAGTCGCTGAGCTTGAAAGCATTTTTGCCGAAATGGATGGCTACACGGCAGAAAGCCGTGCGGAAGAAATTTTGATCCAAGCGGGTATTGAGCAAGAGTTTCATTACGGCTTAATGGCAAACGTTGCGCCGGGCTGGAAGCTTCGTGTGCTTTTAGCACAAGCGCTGTTTGCAAACCCTGATATTTTGCTGCTTGATGAGCCAACCAACAACCTTGATATTCACACCATTACTTGGCTAGCTAACGAGCTTAACCAGCGTAAGTGTACGATGATTATTATCTCGCACGACCGTCACTTCTTAAACTCGGTATGTACACACATGGCCGATATCGATTACGGTGAGCTACGAATTTACCCTGGTAACTACGAAAAGTGGATCGAAGCTTCAAGCTTGCAACGCGAACAGCTGCTTGCTGAAAACGCAAAGAAGAGCGCCGAAATTGACGAGCTACAAGAGTTCGTAAACCGCTTTGGTGCTAACGCATCAAAAGCAAAACTAGCGAGCTCTCGTGCTAAGCGCATGGATAAAATTAAGCTTGATGAAGTAAAAGCATCGAGCCGTATAAGCCCATCACTTCGTTTTGACGAAGGCAAAAAGATGTATCGCCAAGCATTAGAGCTTACTAAGCTAGGTCATGGCTTTGAGGGTGAAACCCTGTTCAGCGGTGGTGACTTATTACTAGAAGCGGGTGCTAAGCTTGCGGTTATTGGTGAAAACGGTGTTGGTAAAACCACCCTATTACGCTGCCTAGTGAATGAATTACAAAGCAACGAAGGTGTGGTTAAGTGGTCAGAAAATGCCAGCATTGGTTATTGCCCGCAAGACAGCAGCAAAGAGTTTGATAATGACTTAACTCTATTTGATTGGATGTCGCAGTGGCGCACCGCTAAGCACAACGATTTAATGGTTCGTGCTATGTTAGGCCGTTTATTGTTCACCGCAGATGACGCTAACAAAAAAGCACGTAACTGCTCGGGTGGTGAAAAGAACCGCCTATTGTTTGGTAAGCTGATGATGCAAGACATCAATGTGCTCATTATGGACGAGCCAACCAACCACATGGATATGGAAGCCATTGAAGCACTCAATAATGCATTAAAAGATTACCAAGGCACGCTTATTTTTGTGAGCCACGACCGTGAGTTTGTATCGTCATTGGCGACTCGTATCATCGATATTAAAGATCAACAGCTTATCGATTTTCAGGGCACGTTTGACGAATATATGGACCATGTTGCGCAACAAGCGCAGTAACCCCTTCTTATAAAAGGTGAGCAAGTTAGCTCACCTTTTTTGTTTACGTTCAGTTACATAATACCTTTGACTGATTTACCCAATTTGGGTAATTTACATCTCTTTTAAAAAGAAAAATAAACTTTAAAGGATGTAAATGAAAAAGCTTCTTAGCGTATCGGCATTAACACTGGCTTTAACAGCGTGTGGTGGCGGTTCATCAACAGACAAAAAACCAGATGTCAAAGTTGAGCAAAATACTGCGCCTACCCTCTCAGGTTCACTGGCCCTTTCTATTAAAGCGCTTGAATCAGCTAATTTAGTTGTTGATTTAAAAGATGAGCAAAACGACAGTGTGACAACAACGATTATTGATAAGCCAGAATGGCTGACTGTAACCACCAGCAGTAATCAAGTAACTTTTAGTGCTGAGCCAAGCCTATTCGACGTTGCTAACCACGCTTTTACTGTGGAAGTCTCTGATGGTAAAGCAAGTAACCAATATACCCTAACCGTTAATGTCGCTGAAAACCGTGCCGCATGGCAACCAATTGAGCTTAGCAACAGCGAAGTGATGGGGAATTGGCAGTCAAGCGATGGCAGCGTGCAGCTTTCGTTTGCCTCTGAAGACACCGGTGTGATTGCTCAAAACGGTGAGTTAAGTCGTTTTAGATGGTCAAATCCTGATGTTATTGCGTTGAATACCCAAGCGATTGATTGTTTGCATGAGTGTAATCAACAAGCTCTTCTTGAAATGGAAGTGTTAGCTAAGCGCGATGACGCTATTCGTGTTGAGCTTTTTAATGTATCAACCGATAAAGGCGAAGTAGTTACCCTATATAAATCAAATACAGAGCTTAGCTCTGCGTATTATGTTGATATGGATGACACTACTTTTCACATGGTGAATCATTTAAACACCGAAGGTGAAGAAAGCTATTTTGAAGTATCGATAGCAAGCTATATTCCAACAGCTTCAGGCAGTACCACATCATTCCCTTATGCAGAGTTTTCGGCGACCTTAGAAGGTAAAACGTTAGCGATTAATGGCGACAAATTTATTACGAACAGCTATGCAAATCAGCTAAATAAAGAAGGCTACGAGGTGAATGTAGAGTTTGACCTTAACCTCGTTAATGCCGAAGTAGTTGCGCAGTTCGATGATTTTTCGGTGCTAAAACTGCAACATGTTCTTAGCTATCATGATGAAGCTGACGCCGCGAATATTGTTGAATCAGAAGAGCTAACTGAAGCTATGAAAGTGCAAACGTCGGTTGTTGCATTACAAAAACTGACACCGATTGCAGTTCCTGAGCTTAAAGTGGGTAAAACGTATACTGGTCGCTTAAATAATAAAAATTCAGATACAGGTGAAGGATTAACGTTTCGCTATTTACCATCATATTTCACTATCACAGCAGCAGACACTGCAACGGTAACATTCAATACGCCAATAAATACTGACTCGTTTAAGTGGCATTACAACTTAGACAATAATGGCGAAACCGTTAAGGTAACCGGCAATGGCCTAGATACCAGCTTACAATTTTTCACTCAACCTGATGGTAAAACACTCATGGTGCGCGAGCGAAATAAAGAAGAGCGTCAGGTTCGCTTAGGGTATGAATTTTTGGAAGTGATTGATGATTCAACCATCACTCTTGATGATTATAAGCATCTATTTAGCTACTTACGTCAAGACTACACCAGCGGCAACCTGAAAACATACTGGTTTATAAATGATGATGGTAAAGGTAGCTTCTATTATGCTGATCAATATGGCCTTGAAAACAGAGCTAACTTTACGCCAAATACCTATTGGCAATTTGAAGCTGATAATAGTATTAGTTTTGCAATGATGTCTCAGTGCCCAGGTGCAGTGGATTACGCTAGCTGTAAGGATGAAGTTTTAGGCGATGATGGAATTTTATATGCCTCTTTAATTAATTTTAAAATTATTCATAAAGAAGCAGATAAATTTATTTTCGACCGCCTGTTTTGGCAGCGTATCTATAACTACAGCGATAAAGAAGTTAAAGAAAACATATACCAAAACAGTTATTGGTTAGGGATTGAGAAGTAAAGAAGCTTGCAGCGGTCAGACGCGCGAAACAAGTTTCACGCCTACATGTAGCAGCGGGTTTATCCCGCGTCATCAGCGAGTCCTTGGCGCTAGGACGCGATGTAAAATCGCTGGCTTGTAGTCGTCAGATGTTAGATGTCAGTCGAGCTGTGGGGTTGGTTAGTTCGAGAGTTTTTCTCTGCTATGAAAGCCCTGTACGAGGCATTGTAGGAGGTACTTTAGTGCCGAATCGGATGTCGAAAATAGCTTGCAGCGCGCAGCCGCGCGAAACAAGTTTCACGCCTACATGTAGCAGCGGGTTTATCCCGCGTCCTTGGCGCTAGGATTTAGGTTCTAGGCGCTAGGACGCGATGTAAAATCGCTGCTATTTCGTATCTCGCATCTCGTAACTTTCCCCTTGAAACTCGCTAACTTTCCCCTCGTAACTTAAATAAAAAAGGCCACACAGTTCAACTGTGTGGCCTTTGTACTTAACGGAATTTTAAGTTAAATATCGAAACGGTCGGCGTTCATTACTTTCACCCATGCGTCGACAAAGTCTTTTACAAAACGTTCGTTGTTGTCGTCTTGTGCGTAAAACTCTGCGTATGAGCGTAAGATTGAGTTTGAACCAAACACTAAATCAACGCGTGTTGCTGTCCATTTAGTTGCACCTGTGCTGCGCTCAACAATATCGTAAAGGCCATTGCTTGTTGGCTTCCATGTGTAAGCCATGTCAGTTAGGTTTACGAAAAAGTCTGTGCTAAGTGTGCCTACATTATCTGTAAACACGCCATGCTTAGAGCCGCCGTGGTTAGTGCCAAGTACACGCATACCACCAACAAGAGCGGTCATTTCTGGTGCTGTTAAGCCCATTAATTGCGTACGCTCTAACATTAGCTCTTCTGCTGAAACCACGTAGTCTTTCTTCAACCAGTTACGGAAACCATCGTGAATTGGCTCAAGTACGTCGAACGAGTCTGCATCTGTCATCTCGTCTGTGGCATCACCACGACCCGGTGCAAATGGCACGGTGACGTCAACACCCGCTGCTTTTGCGGCTTGTTCAACAGCAGCAGAGCCACCTAGTACAATTAAATCAGCGAGGCTTACTGGTTTGCTTAAACCCGCTTGTACTGATTCAAGTGCGCTTAATACTTTAGCTAAACGCTCAGGCTCGTTACCTTCCCAATCTTTTTGCGGTGCTAGGCGAATACGTGCACCATTTGCACCACCGCGATGGTCTGAACCACGGTAAGTACGGGCGCTATCCCATGCTGTTGCGATTAAGTCTGCTTGACTTACACCACAGTTAAGTAGCTTGGTTTTAAGCTCGCTAATTTCGCTGTCTGATAAGGTGTAATCCACCGCTGGGATCGGATCTTGCCAGATCAGATCTTCGCTTGGTACATCGGCACCTAAATAACGTGATTTAGGACCTAGGTCACGGTGTGTTAGTTTGAACCATGCACGTGCAAACACATCACTAAAGTATTCAAAATCATCGTTAAAACGTTCGATAATCTTACGATAGGTTGGGTCCATCTTCATCGCCATATCGGCGTCGGTCATAATAGGATTTAAACGAATTGATGGATCTTCTACATCAACTGGCTTGTCTTCTTCTTTAATATCGATTGGTTCCCACTGCCACGCACCTGCTGGGCTCTTCTTAAGCTCCCATTCGTAATTAAGCAGCAAGTAGCAATAGCCGTTATCCCACTTAGTTGGGTGGGTTGTCCATGCGCCTTCGATGCCAGACGTCATGGTATCGCGACCAATACCACGTGAGTTGTGGTTATTCCAGCCAAGGCCTTGTTCAAACACATCAGCCGCTTCTGGCTCAGGGCCAACGTTTTCTTCGCTACCATTACCATGGGTTTTACCCACAGTGTGGCCGCCCACAGTAAGTGCTGCAGTTTCTTCGTCATCCATTGCCATACGGGCAAAGGTTTCGCGAACTTGTTCAGCCGTTTTAAGCGGATCAGGATTACCATTCACCCCTTCTGGGTTCACATAAATTAAGCCCATTTGTACCGCTGCTAATGGGTTTTCCATGGTGTCTGGTTTGGCTACATTTGTATAGCGCTCATCACTTGGTGCTAACCACTCTTTTTCAGCGCCCCAGTATACGTCTTTCTCTGGATGCCAAATATCTTCGCGGCCACCGGCAAAGCCAAAGGTTTTTAAACCCATTGATTCGTAAGCCATATTACCGGCTAAGATCATTAAATCAGCCCAAGAAAGTTTATTACCGTATTTCTTTTTAATTGGCCAAAGTAAACGGCGTGCTTTATCTAAATTAGCGTTATCTGGCCATGAGTTTAGTGGCGCAAAACGTTGGTTACCCGTACCACCGCCACCGCGGCCATCTTCTAAACGGTATGAACCTGCTGAGTGCCACGCCATACGGATCATTAAACCACCGTAATGGCCCCAGTCAGCAGGCCACCATTCTTGGCTTTCGGTCATTAGGTTTTTTAAATCGGTTTTAACGGCTTCAAGGTCAAGAGATTTGAATGCTTCTGCGTAATTAAAGTCATTGCCGTAAGGATTCGTTTTGCTGTCGTGTTGATGAAGAATGTCGAAATTGAGTGCGTTTGGCCACCAGTCGGTATTTGATTGAGCGGTGACAGTGTTACTACCATGCATTACCGGGCACTGGCCCGTTTTTCCATTACTCATTATATGCTCCTCATAAGCTAAAAATATGACGAAATGCTAAAAAGTCGCTTTTATCCCTTTCGTCATAAAGAGAGATTTTCTAATAGTTATGAATAACTAATAGCAAATAAGTTCCTGTTGTTTAAAACTATAGGAGTTGTATATAAATAAAGCTAGATCTGGATCATGGTTTTAAATCGATTGCACCGATAGAAAAATCTGATTTGATTCATTTTGTAAAACCGTCCATTTTATAAGGGTATTTTTTAACAGCGAGTAGCCCTTATGAAAACTATTAATCCTGATGTTGCTAGACAACTAAGCATTAACTTTTTTATCGCCAATTTACCTATTTTGATGTTAACGGGGTTGGTAGTGGCTTCGCTTGTGGGGCTAACCTTTAGAAGCTCAGTATTGTTTTGGCTGGCGTTGTTAATCACACCTTTAAGCATTAATTATTTATATTCTAAAAAACGCATAAAACAGTTTTGCAAAGACAACAAATGCTCAGATATTTCTTGTCTTGCCAAGCAAACTGATTAATTTTTAATTTTATTACCCAGTCACCAGATTATTTAGCCTGCAACTTGTTTAAAAATTAATTAGTTATGCGAGTTTCATAGGTAGTTTGAAGGTGACAGTAACACCGTCATCAGGTTTACTATCGATGCTCACTTCACCTTGCAGCGCTTGCGTTGCAAGGTTATAAACGATCGACATACCCAACCCACTGCCGCCACTCCCTCGTTTGGTAGTAAAAAATGGCTCAAACACCTTGTACATCACATCTTCAGTCATGCCATGGCCATTATCTTTGTAGGTGATAGTGTAGCTGTCATTGTTATTATCTATGCTCACAGCAATATCTATGCGGTTTTGCTCTCGGCCAATAAAGCCATGCACGCAGCTGTTATTAACTAAGTTTAGAATTATTTGGCTGAGCGCCCCTGGTACGGTGATCAGCGAAAAGTCCTCGACGCAGTCAATGTTTACTACGACACTATGGCTTCGCGTTAGCGGCATAAGACTGTGCAATATATTTTCAAGATAATCTTTAATATTGGTATCTAGTAAATTAAGAGATGACTGATCAACTGCGGTTTGCTTAAAGTCGCTAATCAGTTTTGCAGCCCGCTCAAGGTTTGTAAATGATATTTTGATGCACTCGTTTAAGTGATTCATACCTTCGAGTAAGGCCGTTTTTGTTAAGGTATTTGAATCTATGTGTTTATTAAGCGTGTTTAGCTTATCTTTTGCCGAACTATTCGCGGTTACTGCAATGCCAATAGGCGTGTTGACTTCATGTGCAATGCCCGCAACAAGATTACCCAGTGAAGCCATTTTCTCGGCTTCTATGAGTTTTTCTTGCATCGCGGTGAGTTCTGATAAGGTTTTTTCAAGTGTACGCGTACGTTCAGCTACACGTTGCTCTAGATGCTGATTGGCGCGTTCAAGTTCAGCATTGATACGTTCATTCTCTTGTGCAGACAGGGCTCTACCATAAAGATCTGCCAATGCACCAATAAATGAACATTCATCTTCTGTCCAATGCCGTGTGCCACCTATATGTTCACAGCAAAAAATCCCGATCATTTTTCCTTTATAGCGAATTGGTGCATCAAGCATTGCACCGATATTAAGAGGGGTTAAATAACTTTCGCTAAATTCAAAGGTAGCAGGGTCGGTATGTGCGTCTACTGCGGTAATCGTACGCTGGGTGTCGAGCGCTTTAAAATAGGCTGGGTATGCATCACGAGGGAGCACTAACATTTGAATTTCTTTGCCGTTTTCTCTATCAAGTAACAAACGACACTCAATCGCCGTGTTTTCGGCATTTAAAAGCCAGATCCCAGCTCGGCCAATTTCAAGGCCATCAAGAACAGCATTTAGAATTAAGCGTTCAGCTAATTCAACATTGCCACTATCAAGATCGGAAGAAATTGATACTCCATACAGCAGTTGGACTAGTTGTTGGCGCATACTCTCACCTTTTAGTTTTACGACTCCTTAAGTCTAGACGAACATTGTGATTCTGACAGAACGAATATAAGTTTTTAAAAACTCATTTAGTATTAAGTAGTTGTTCAGATAAACAGGGGTATATTGTACCTAACTCCTGTTGATACCCCTTACGACTTTATGTTGTTTAAGCAGTTTAGCCAGCTCTCCCCCGAGCTGGTTTTTTTGCCTAGTCCACAGTGCTCACGCATGTTACAGTTACTCTAGAACTCACTAAAAATGAAAAGATCATGCGTTATACCTTAATTTTAATCACTTTTTTAATGAGCTTTAGCACATTTGCAGCAGCTCAAAATGAACCTGAAAACCGCCCTGCACTGAATGAAGCAGAGCAACAGCAAGCACTCGATAAACTTCAAGAACCTATGTATAAGCCATTGTTAGAGCGTTATATTCTTGATGAATTAAAAGCAGTGCGCCAAGACCAACAGAAACTGCGTGAAGATGTGACCAAACAAGTTGCTCACACACAACTTGATACTGCCGACCGCGCATTAACTTATACAACCGACACCATTAATAATGTGTTTTTTATTATTACCATTACCGCTTCAATTTTAGTTTTAGTTGGCTGGAATTCACTGCGTGATGTTAAAAACAAAGTAGAAGACATTGTTAATACACGCGTGAGTGCAATCACCAAAGAATACGAAGAGCGCTTAAAAGTACTAGAAGAAAAACTACGTGAGCGATCTGAAGAGATCTTAACGAATCAGAAAAAGATCTCGATTACGAATGAGGTTCACTCTTTATGGATGCGTGCCAATTTAGAAAGCGATGTTGCCAATAAGATTGAAATTTTTGATGAGATCTTAAAACGTAAGCCAGAAGATGTAGAAGCCATTGCCTACAAAGCCGATGCATTACTTGAGAAGAATCAAACCACAGAAGCTATTGCACTTTGTAATCAAGCATTAGAAATCGATAGCGATTACGGCTATGCATACTGGCAACGTGCTTGTGCGTATGCGTTACTGCACAAACACGCCGATGCTATGGCTGATATTCGCATGGCCCTTGAGTATTCTCCTAACTTGCGTAACGAGCTATTACACGAGAGCGCGTTTGCCAGCCTACACGACAACGACAGCTTTAATTCGTTGTTAAATGAAACGGTTTAGTCGAACCCCATGTAGCAGCGGGTTTATCCCGCGTCATTGGAGCTAGGATTTAGGCTCTAGGACGCGATGTAAAATCGCTGCTACCTCGCATCTCGTTAATCGCACCTTTCCCCTTGTAACTCGCTAACTTTACTCTTGCTAACTTTACTCTTGCTAACTTTACTCTTGCTAACTTAATCCCCCTCTATTGCAAAAACATCAAATACCGCTAAACTAATCATTAAACACCTAATGACTTTAAAAGTGATCAATATGCGTTCTGAACAGGCAGCGAAAATGGCACAAAAGCTGGGCGATTTGATACGCCAGCACCGAACACTTCATTATACGCAAAGTACATTTGCGAAAATGATTGGGGTATCACGTTCAACTGTACAAAAGTTGGAGCAAGGTGATGTTGTGAAAAGTGACATTCTTTTTGAAGCGCTGGTTGTACTTAACTTACAAGGAGCACTGCTTGACGAAATAAATGAATTAGCTGCAGACGTAGGTGGCTACAATGCGCGCCAACGCAAACGAAATTCACCACAGGTAATTAATGATGACTTCTGAGTGCTATGTCTTTATAGATGGTTTAGAAGAAAAACCCGTTATTTGTGGTTACTTTAAATTAGATAATCAATCAGGTCGCGGTGAGTTCAACTATGGTAAGAGCTATTTAGCCCGAAGCGATGCCTTTGCTCTAGATCCAGTACATCTGCCATTAAAATCGGGGATTTTCAGTTACAGCGCGAACAGAGGTGTGTTTGGCGTATTGAGTGATGCAGGAGCTGACTCGTGGGGCCGTAAGTTAATTCTTTCGCTTCATACTACAAAACCCAAAAACGAGTTAGAATTTTTATTAGCTGGGTCTGGGTATGGCGTAGGAGCTCTTGTTTTTAGTCTCTCGCGAAGTGCCTCAAAACATAAAACTAACAAAAACACCTTGTCTGATTTAGCCTTGCTAGACCAAGCTAAAGATGACTTGCTGGCGAATAAAACAATTTCAGATGAAGCTAAGAAAGCATTTGAGTTTGGCCAAAGCATGGGGGGAGCTAGACCAAAGACCTCTATACAAATTGACAACAAACTCTACTTAGCAAAATTCAATCGCCAAGATGATTTATTCAATCTAGTCAGAGCTGAACATGCTGCAATGAAAATGGCGGAACAGCTTGGTATTCGAACGGCTCCTACCTTTATTCATAAAACACATACCGGTGATGTGCTACTTGTTGAGCGGTTTGATGTTAGTAATGGGTTACCAACACACCACTTTTTAAGTGCGAATAGCTTACTTCAAAAACCCAAAGTTGCTATGAGTGATCTTTCAAGTGACTACTCATATGGTCAATTAGCTGAATTTATAAGGCATCAAACAATGCAAAATGCAGGTGATGCTGAAGAGTTGTTTAAGCGAATGGTGTTCAATGCGTATATTGGTAATACAGATGATCACACTCGCAATCATGCATTCCTATATTCATTTTCACAAAAAAATTGGCGATTAAGTCCAGCCTATGACATCACTCCAATCAACAACTCAAAACAACATGGTCTTGGCTTTGGCGATGATGGTCGTAATGCAAGTAAAAGCAATTTTTTATCTCAGGCTAAGCGATTTGGATTAGCAAATTCTGCAGCAAAAAACATCATCAAAGAGATTGAAAAATATTGCAAAGATTGGCCGACTCACTTTAAACATTTTGCAGACGTTAGTGATGAAGATATCACTCGTTTAAAAGGTGTAATTCCTGAAATAAATGAAGTGTAGAAGAGTAATAGTGCAAAACTATTTTCAGGCCGACTAGTTCGTTGGGACGAGCGAAGCAACAACCAACGTTTAGGAGCGTTCAGCTTTCAGCCTTCAGCGGTCAGACGCGCGAAACAAGTTTCACGCCAACGTTGAGCTAGGACGCGATGTAAAATCGCTGTTACATCATATCTCGCATCTCGTTACTCGCACCTTTCCCCTTGTCACTCGCTAACTTAAGACAATTCTCGGCTAAAGCCAGTCCTACGGGGGAAACATTAGGCGCTAGGCTTTGGGTTCTAGGACGCGATGTAAAATCGCTTCCACCTCGTATCTCGTACCTTGAAACTCGCTAACTTTACTCTCGCTAACTTTACTCTCGCTAACTTTACTCTCGCTAACTTTACTCTCGCTAACTTTCACCCATAAAAAAAGAGCAGCTGGGCTGCTCTTTTTTCTATCGGAAGAATAACACTTTGGTTATTTTGCCATTCTCTATTTTGTAGCTGGTGACGAACTCTGAGCGCTTGTCGACGACTTTTGGGTCTTGTGTACAAGTTTCAGAGAGTTCATGATCAATCACGATATTGCCAAGTACGATGCGTTTAATTGGCGATGACTTAATGCACTTTAGCTTTTTGAACATGATACCGTATCGTGCAATAAGCTTTTCTTTGCCAGTGAACATAAGCTCATTCGGGAATGTATAAAACTCAACGTTTTCATCATACATCTTAATAAAAGCATCAATGTTGCGAGCGTTGTACGCGCCGATAACTTGTTCAATCACTGCCATTGATTCACGTGACTGGCGCGCTTTTTCTTGCTGCTTTGCTGTTAGTGCTTCTTTGGCTTGGCTAACGGCTTTTTCTGCTTCTGCAACGGCTTGCTGTTTTTCGGCAACTGTTTTTGGTTGCTCAGCAGGTGCTGGGGTTTGTGTACCGAGTACTTTACTGTCATCGACTTCTGCAACCGCTTTTAACGCTTCGGCAGTGGCTTTTTGCTCATCACTGCTTATTGTGGTATCAGTCGTTGTTTTAGCTGCTTCTTCAGCTTTCGCTTTTTCTTCTGCTGTGGTTTTTTCAGCTTCCGCCGCTGATTTTTGCTCTGTTGCTGGCTTTTCTTCAATAAACTCTAAGCTTGGTACGTCCTTCTTTTCGGCTTTTTGTTCATTGCTCGTTTGAGGCTCGGTTTGTTCGGTGTTTTCGTCACTTGCAATTGATTGCCAAGAGAATAATAAACTGATTGCAAAAAATAACGGTTTCATACTTTTCCTAAATGCATCATTCCTGATTTGAGGCGCTAAGGTAGCAAATTCTAGCTGTTTGGCATAGTTTTTTACCAATATTGCTCTACTGTGATCTGCCCAGGTTCGCGGCGTCTGTTGCGGCTAAAACCAAGCTCTAACAAAATAGCCGTGGTATCTTTTACCATTTGTGGGTTACCGCAAATCATAAATTGTGCGGTATCAGGTACAGTCGGGCGCCCAATTACATCAAATAAACGATGGTCTTTAATTACGTCTGTGATCCGGCCATTAAAACCGATTGTGGCTGACTCTCGGCTGACTACAGGCGAATAGTAAAGATTTGGGTACTGCTGCTGTAGCGCTTTAATACGCTCTTGATAGCTTAAGTCCTCATTAAGACGAACTCCATGCACTAAATGAACATGCTCAAACTTTTGCCACACTTCGCCCTGCTCTAATATTGATATAAAAGGCCCAAGCGCAGTACCTGTACTCAGCATATAAAGCTGCTCACTGCTTGGTACTTCATCAAGAGTAAAAAAGCCAGTCGCGCGGCGCTCTATAGTCACTGAGTCACCCGGCTTTAATTGCGCAAGTTGTTGAGAAAGTTGCCCGTCTTTCACATTGATAAGATAAAACTCGAGATCGGGATTATTCGGCGCATTCACATAAGAATATGCACGTGCGACACGTTTATCACCCACTTGCATTGCAAGCTTTGTAAACTGCCCCGCCGTGAATGGTTCGACATCAGCATTAACGATTAAGCTAAATAATGAGTCGGTCCACCATTTAACGTCTTTTACCTTAGCTTCAACCCAATTAGACATACACATCCTCAATTGTTGTTCCTCTATTAAAGGTGGCAACAATTGCTTGAATTTTCAAGTTTTAAGAGGCGGATGCGAGATGCGGGCAGGATTTTACGCGAGGTAAATAAGTAGCCATAAAAAAAGCCGCATAAATGCGGCTTTGAGGTTAGTCTCACTTCACTTTGGGCGTGTTTCCAAATTTCAGTGAATACGTTACCAAGGAACTTATTTAAATTGATTCTAAAGCAATTTTAACCATTTCGTTAAAGGTGCTTTGACGCTCTTCACTTGGTGTCGCTTCACCAGTGATTACGTGGTCACTAACTGTAAATAGTGCCATCGCTTTAGCGCCATATTCAGCGGCTACGCCGTACATGCCAGCTGTTTCCATATCAACAGCAAGTACGCCTAGCTTGTCTAATTCTTGATAGAATGTGTTATCTGCTTGGTAGAATGTATCTGTTGTAAATACATTACCTACCTTCGCTTCAATGCCTAATTCTTTTGCTGCATTTACGCCGTTTAGTAATAAACCAAAATCAGCAATTGCGGCAAAGTCGTAACCACGAACGCGCGCACGGTTTACGTTTGAATCTGTGCTTGCACCTTGTGCAAAGATAACGTCACGGATTTTGATATCGCTACCAATACCGCCACAGGTACCAATACGGATTAGATTTTTAACGCCGTAACTAACGATCAATTCACGGGCATAAATTGACATTGATGGAATACCCATTCCAGAGCCCATAATACTCACTGGTTTACCTTTGTAGGTACCGGTAAAACCATACATATTACGAACGCCTGTTACTTGTTTTGCGTCATCTAAAAAGTTTTCAGCAATGTATTGAGCGCGAAGCGGATCACCCGGCATTAATACCGTTTCTGCAAATTCGCCTACATTGGCGCTGATATGAGGAGTACTCATTATTGGTTTCCTTTTTTGTTCGCTAATAGCTTATCTTTGAAGCTATCACCGTATTCAAGTGCAGGAAGATTAAACCACTGGGCAAGGGTTTGACCTATGTCTGCAAAACTAGCTCGTTCGCCAAGCGGGGTGTTTGTCATTCCCGGTTGGTAAGCAAGTACTGGCACGTATTCACGTGTATGGTCAGTGCCTGCTGCTGTTGGATCACATCCGTGATCGGCCGTGATAATTAACACATCATCACTATTTAGCTGATTTAAGATGGTCGGTAGATAATCATCAAACTCTTTTAATGCTTTAGCATAGCCAACTGCATTACGGCGATGACCGTACTTTTCATCAAAATCAACTAAGTTCGTAAAAATCAAACTATGGTCAGGTGCGCTTGCGATTACTTCTGAGGTTTTCTCAAGCAAGTTCATTAGCCCTGGCGCTTTGTGTTTTTGGGTGATGCCTTGGTGCGCATAGATATCGGCAATTTTACCAATACTGATCACTTCACCGCCGTCTTGCGATAATTTATCAAGCAAGGTTGGTGACGGTGGCAGCACCGAATAGTCTCGACGATTACCTGTACGGGCAAAATCGTCACGGCTCGAACCCAAAAATGGCCGCGCAATCACTCTTCCTATGTTCATTTCATCAAGTAGCGCCCGTGCGATTTCGCAAACCTGATAAAGTTTCTCCAGTCCAAATGATTCTTCGTGCGCGGCTATTTGAAACACGCTATCAACAGAGGTGTAGCAAATCGGCATACCGGTTTGCATATGTTCTTCACCTAGTTGTTCTAAAATGGTTGTTCCTGAGGCATAACAGTTACCTAAAATGCCAGGAATACCTGCGCGAGCAATTAGCTCGTCAACAAATTCTTGTGGAAAACACGGCTGTGTATTTGGGAAGTAGCCCCAATCAAATAACACAGGTACACCGGCCATTTCCCAGTGCCCTGAAGGCGTGTCTTTACCACTTGATAACTCTTTAGCGTAACCCCATGCGCCAATAGGTGCTTGTCGGTCACTGACTAAACAAGGTTCTTTACCTGCGGCTTCGCATGCATCAGCTAAACCTAAACGGGTAAGATTAGGTAGCGATAACTGCTCACCTGTTTCTTCTGCATAGGCTTTAAGTAAATGAGCAAAGGTATTTGCGCCTACATCACCAAACTGTTCTGCGTCAGGTGCTGCGCCAATTCCTAGGCTATCTGCCATTAAGATGAGTGCTCTTGCCATGGGTACCTCGTTATCAATATGTGAATACTTTATATGCTCTTCGAATTTTTGGTACAGGACATAAGTCCTGTTTCATAAAACAGAAACATTATAAATTTGCATCTCTAAGCGAAGCAAAAGAGATTAATCGTGTCTTTTTTGCTATTGTGATCTACCTAACAATGTTTCCTTCTGTGTGGGCGAGAACTTTAGTGACACGAACAATTATAGCTATTGCTGGCGCATCTGCGTCGGGCAAGTCTCTTTTTAGCAAGACAATTTATAACGAATTAGTCAATGAGCTTGAACCGGGCGCGATCGCAGTGATCGAAGAAGATGCTTATTACAAAGACCAGTCGCATTTGCCGTTTGACCATCGAACGCAAACCAATTACGACCATCCTGATGCTTTCGAGCATGAGCTTTTGCATGAGCACTTACTTCAGTTACGCGCTGGAAAATCAGTAGACGTACCAACTTATGACTATGCAATGCATACCCGCGCCGATGAATCGCGTCGAGTGGCACCTGCAAAAGTACTTATCGTTGAAGGTATTTTGCTATTGAGTGATCCGGCACTTCGAAAAGAATTTGATATTAAGGTGTTCATTGATACACCGTTAGATATCTGCCTTATGCGCCGTATGCAACGAGATATGGAGCAGCGTGGCAGAACATTACAGTCCGTTGTTGATCAATATCAAGCGACAGTGCGACCTATGTTTTATCAGTTTATTGAGCCATCAAAGCACAAAGCTGATCTCGTAGTCACACGCGGCGGTATGAATCGCGTTGCCATTGATATAATTAAAAGTAAAATAAAATATTTACTGCAACAATAACAACGGGAAACAGTCAGTATGACAACATTTATGAGCTTAGTAGGCATTGTTGTGCTACTAGGCATTGCTTTTGCGGCTTCAACGAACCGTAAAGCAATTAATTTAAGAACTGTGGGCATCGCCTTTTTACTTCAAGTGTTAATTGGTGGCTTTGTCTTGTTCTTCGAAGTGGGCAAAAACGTACTGGCAAGTATGTCACGAGGAGTCTCATCAGTTATTGGTTATGCCAATGACGGAATTAGCTTCTTATTTGGCTCACTGGCATCGCAAGATACTTTAGGGTTTATTTTTGCGATTCAAGTATTGCCCGTTATCGTGTTCTTCTCAGCACTGGTTGCTGTGTTGTATCACATCGGGGTGATGGATTGGATAATCAAGATTCTAGGCGGTGGCTTACAAAAGCTATTGAAAACCTCTCGCCCTGAATCGCTTTCTGCAACCGCCAATATTTTCGTTGGCCAAACAGAAGCACCATTGATTGTTAAACCATTTATCGCCAGCATGACTAAGTCAGAGCTATTTGCGGTAATGGTAGGTGGCCTTGCTACCGTAGCCGGTTCTGTTATGGCAGGTTACGTAACAATTGGTGTAGAGCTTAAATATTTAATTGCAGCCAGCTTTATGGCGGCACCTGGTGGTTTCTTAATGGCAAAAATGATTGTGCCAGAGACCGAAACACCAAAAGAAGATTTAGCTGATTTAGACGTACAAGAAGAAAAACCGGTTAACGTAATTGATGCAGCAGCGTCAGGTGCCGCAAACGGTATGCACTTAGCACTAAATGTAGGTGCGATGTTACTTGCTTTCGTAGCACTTATTGCACTTCTAAATGGGTTATTAGGCGGTATTGGAGGTTGGTTTGATCATCCAACATTAACGCTACAAGAAATTTTAGGTTACGTATTCGCTCCAGTTGCATGGTTATTGGGTGTACCGTGGAACGAAGCAGTAATCGCAGGCAGCTTTATAGGTCAGAAGGTGGTAGTTAACGAATTCGTTGCTTACCTCGACTTTATAAATTATCGCGATACGTTAAGTGCGCACACACAAGCGATTGTCACATTCGCGTTATGTGGGTTTGCTAACTTATCATCGATAGCAATTTTACTAGGTGGATTAGGCGGTATGGCGCCTAGTCGGCGAAAGGATATCGCACGCTTAGGGCTCAGAGCAGTGTTAGCAGGATCTATGGCTAACCTCATGAGTGCAGCAATTGCAGGTTTTTTCCTCTCGCTAGCTTAGAAACTTAATGAGATGAGCCGTAGTTGCAAAACAATAGGATAGGACTTTAAGGGGTTAAAGGTCTATCTGACTTGAACGATACTTCACCAAGGGCCGCAAGGCCCTTTTATCGTTTTATGTGCTAAGATTTAATTACTAAGTCCTTTTAAGTACATAAATGAACTATTTACGACTTTATTTACTAATTCTTTTCTTTAGTTGGCCAGTACTGTGCACGCCGACCCTAACTGTTGTGACTGAATTGTCACCCCCCAACCAAACCTTACTTAATAACCAAGTTGCCGGTGAGAGCACCGAGCTCGTGAAAGCAATTTTTGCAAAAGCAAACTTAAATGCCAATATAGAACTCTACCCATGGGCCCGTGCCTACAATATGGCACTGAAGAAACCGAATATATTTATTTACAGTATGGCGAAAACCCCTGAGCGTGAAAATCACTTTCATTGGATTGGTGAAGTGGCAACCTATCAGATGGGTTTTGTTAAACTAAGCTCTCGCGACGATATAAACATCACCTCAAACGAACAAGCCAAACAGTATAAGATAGCGGTTCAGCGTCATGACCTATCGGCGCGACGCTTAACAGAGCGAGGTTACACTGTAGTGTATACGTCAGATATCAATAAGTCGTATCAGCTGTTGATGTCGGGCAAGGTCGATTTAATCATTGATGATAAGAACTATATTGCGGCTATGGCTGAGCAATTAGCACTGGATGAAGCTCGCTTTAGCTTTACTTATGCTATCGACTTTTTAACAATGAAAGCCTATCTCGCAGCAAATATTAATACCGACCAACGTTATATCGATGCCTTAAAAGCAGCGTTTAATGAAGTAATAATGACACCTAAATACAATGCGGTGATGATGCTAGCACAACGCCCTTAATTTGCTTTATATTGCTCAATATAAGTCTCTAATAACCCTTGCTTACTAAGCTTGTCATAACTTGCCTGTAATCGGCTGACTAGCTCTTCGGGTAAGGCCTTATTTAAGGCTAGAAAGTTTCCTACCGTGCCATTTAGAGGCAACTCAACTAACTTAACCACTTCTCGCCCTTGGTGGCCGTACTGCATTAATTGGTACTTAAACGAAAGCTCAGATCCAATAATGAGCTCTATTTTATTTTTGAAAAATAAATTAATACACTCGTAATAGTGACTCACTTTGAGGAGGTTTTTATCCCCTTCAAAGCCAATGCTCTCTACAAATTTTTCGTAAATGCTGTCTCTAACAACACACAGGCTATGATCTTTCACTTGCGATAAGTCGATAGGATTAATACGGTCATTTGATTGTAAGCGATAAAAAAAGTTACTTGATGAAGCCAGTGGACCAACCCAATTAAACAGCGCTTCACGATCGGGTATACGAGCCGTAGAAACAAGACCTGATTGCGGCTTTTGCTGGGCTAAGTGATATGCCCGAGACCAAGGCAAGAGTTCGAATTGACATTTAATGTCTGCATCAACACACATTGCTTTAACAAATTCGAGGTTTATGCCCTCTAGATGCCCTTTGTTCGAAAAATTATATGGCGGGAATTGCTCGGTGTAGATGATGACACTGTCTTTTGCCAATACTACAGGTGCAAAGCTTAGGCATGCTAACAACAAATATTTTAAGATAATTAATACACTCTAATGACACAGCTGCATTAAATATAGAAATATTCACTAGCTCAGTCAATTTTTAGGCATAAAAAAAGCAAGCCGTAGCTTGCTTCTTCTTAATTTTTACTAAAAGTAAAAATTATAACGGAGTGATGTTATCCGCTTGAGGACCTTTTTGACCTTGTGAAAGAGTGAACTCTACACGTTGGCCTTCAGCTAAAGTTTTGAAACCTTCGCTTTTGATAGCGCTGAAGTGAGCGAAAACGTCTGGACCATTTTCTTGCTCGATGAAACCAAAACCTTTAGATTCGTTAAACCACTTAACTGTACCTGATACGATGTTAGACATAGTATTATTCCTGATATAAAAAATTAAACATGCCCTAATGGGCGGGTGTAGCAAAAAATGAGATGGTACTTAAAAACTTCAGGACGGTACTACAAGTATTACTTATACAACAACGAAATAAAGATTTATTAATTACACGCTTTCTTTCTAGCTGGTGCCCACTATATAGAGTTAGTTAGATAAGTCAAACACTATCGACATTAAAATTCAAATTCTAAAGCCAAGCGAAAGCTATGATCTTTGCCTGATTGACTAAGCTCGCTAATAAAGCCGGCTTCCCATTTTAACTGACGTTTAGGGCTAAATCTGTGAAGCCCAATAAAGCCTGGACCCACCCCAAAAAAGTCCTCTCCCGCATAGATTTCTATCGATGGTTGAAAGGCTGAACGATAGCGATAACGATACTGTAAGCGAAACTCGCTCTCCCACTCGTTTTTAATATCAGCGCCCCATTCATACACTAAAAATGCGTTCATAGTCAGGCTTGTACGGCCAAACTCTTTTTCCCATAAAAACCCAGTTGTTGCTTCGTATGCATCGATATTGTGCTGCTTTTCAAGCTCAAATAACGCTCCCCAATCGGCCCATAAACGGCCTTGCTCAACCAGCTGCCAACGTAACTCAAGCTCATACGAAGATAAGCCAAAATCACCGTTATCATCTCGTTCGCCAACTAAGTAGCCCTCAAGGCTCATGGTGTCGTTAATTGCGCCACCAAAGCCTCCTCAGCGCGCCAGTACATTACCGTTATCGGTTTGCCTAGACACCAAGCGCCACTCAACCTCACGCTCAAACGGCATCACATAAGGGTGATATACTTTATCAACCACCATGCCATCTGCCTGCGCGACTTGGCTGACACTTGCTAACAACAAGCAACTTAAGCTAATTATTAAGAACCGCATACTGGCTCCTCTGTCTTTTTAATTTTTAAAACGCGCGCTAAGGCAATAAATACTACAGCAGCAATAACATACACCCAGAGCGCTGTTTTACTCGGCGTGGCTTCGTAGCCCACTAAGGCTTTTAATACGCGCCCAAGCTCTGAGTTTTCAACTAAAAACCCACGCCAATCTAAATAATTTGAGGTCACGTCAAGTAAGTCGACCTGACTTGCTAAATCAAGAAATATCAATAACTTTGCTGTTGCATTAAAGGCAAGCAGCACGACTAAAGGCTGCACACCTGCACGTCTGACAATACTTTCCAGTAAAAAGAACAATAACACACCAAAGCTAATACAAATGCCCACACCTAAACATGTACCGAGTATCAATGGCTCAGCGGTATCTTTACTGTGCCAAAAGCTGACCAAATAAATCATGTAATGGCTTAAATACAGTGTCATGGTTGCAATCAAGGCCAGTGCAGCCGCCATTTTTCGTTGCTGACAACTCATTAATGCAGCGACAAAAATCATTATACACAGCAGCATTTGTATAAATTCTAAGCCTCGGTGATCAAATAACTGACTCACCCAAGCAGCACCTTGAACAAATACTAAGCTCATTAGGGTACCAATCACGGCATAAATACTCAGCTGGCGCTGACTTAAAGGCACAATCAAACTCAAAAGCACAGCTAAAATAACCACAGGTAAAAGCTGATTAATGCTCATTAATAAACTAGTTATCAGCATTATTCACCTCCGTAGCCACGACAGTACCTCGCGCCGTATTAGGCGAAAATTCTCCAAAAAAGTCATAACGTCCAGGGCTGAGCGGTCCGATATAAATGACACTCGTACGACCTGGGTAGAGCACTTTTTCACGGTTTAAGTCAAAGCTATCGAACTCTTCTGGGGTGTCATCTTGGTTTTCGATGACTAATCGCAGCTTTTTATTGGCAGGTACTGTTATTTCAGCGGGGTAAAACAAATGATCTTTTAAAATCAGCTTGTACTCTTTGGCATAGGCAAGCCAAGACGACATACATAGTAGCAGCATAGAAAGCGCTAAAATCCATTTATTCACTGACATCTCCTTGCATAAAAGAGACACTCACTCGCAAGCCACCAAGGTGACTATCTGCTAAAGCAATATCAGCGTTATAAATCGAGACTATGTGTTCAACAATGGCCATACCAAGCCCGGCTCCTTGTTCACCTGATGGATGTTTATCACCACCCACACGGTAAAAACGGTTAAAAATGCGCTGTTTTTGAGCTTCATCAATACCTGGACCCGAATCATCTATTTGCCAAATAAAACGATTATTTTCGGTTTTCAGCGTAATACAAATTTCTCCCACAGCTGGGGTATATTTTATGGCGTTACTCAGTAAATTGCCAAACAAAGTAACTAAGGTGAATTCGTCACCGGCAATGATAAAATCATCGCCATCAATGCTAATGGTATGATCTTTTTCGTCAATACGATCATAAAGTTGTGCAACAACTTGTTGGCTAATTTCTAACACCGACACGGGGCTAAATTGCGCTTGCCATTGCTCTGGATAAGTACGCCCCAAAATCAGCATTTGCTCAACGATATTGCTTAGTTTATCAACGCCTTTTTCCATGGCATTAAGCTCAACACTCTCAACACCTTGAGCCACTAAATTATGCACATTGATTTTTAAACTACTGAGCGGGGTACGCAGTTCGTGGGCCGCATCAGAGGCAAAAAAGCGCTCTCGTAAATAGGCACTTTCAACCCGTTTGAATAGATCGTTTAAGCGGCTAATTACGGGTTTTATTTCTTGCTCTGGGGTTTGCCAAGGGATTGCAGTAAAGTCATTTGCTTGACGGTGTTTAAGTTGATTTGATAACCGAGTTAGTGGCGCAAGCCCTTGTTTTACAAACACACTAATAAGGAGAGCAAGGATAGGCACACTCCATAACAGCGGCGTCATGGCCGATAGAATCACGGTTTCGGTTAGCGCCACACGTTTACTCAAAGGCTCTGCAATAAGCACGCGCTTATTACCTTCGCTTAAGCGATACACTTTGACGCGTTGCCCAGCCAAATTCTCAACACTAAACCCGCTTTGCCACTGACTTTGATTGCTAGAGTTATGCTGCAATGATTTTGAGCTTGAGGCCAAGCTGTCATCAACCCAAACTTGAAATAATAACTGCGGTAGATCACTCGTATAGGCCGGAGCTTCTTTACTGAGTGGCTGTTCGATTAAAACATGCGCCAACGTTACCAGCTCGTTATCAAGCAGTGCTTCAGCCTGATTCATACTTTCACGGTAACCTTTAGTAAATGCCAAAAAGCAGGTTAAGATCACCATAGACAAAATAAGTAGAGTCAGCCTCTTACGAATTGACACTAGCGTTTACCCACCACATAACCAATGCCGCGCAGGGTTTTAATAAACTCTTTTGGGAATTTTTTACGCAAGTGATGAATGTGCACTTCGATGGTATTTGACCCCACCTCTTCGCCCCATTCATAGAGTTTATTCTCTAACTGCTGCTTTGATTGCACGCGGCCTTGGTTTTCTAGCAAGGCTTTAAGGAGCATAAACTCTTTACGTGGCAAGTTTACTGGCTCACCTTGAAAACTCACGGTAAAAGCGGCGGTGTCCATTTCAACATCACCGACTTTTAAAGTGCTGGTCTGAGCTTGGGTCACACGCCTGCTGGCAACCCGAAGACGGGCAAATAATTCTGCGGGATCAAAAGGCTTTGCAAGGTAATCATCAGCACCTAAATCTAGCCCCATGACTTTATCATCAATACTGCCCCGAGCCGTTAAAATCACCACGGGCAGGTTTTTACGATGCTTTTTGATGTGTTTTAAAATGTCGATGCCATCACCGTCTGGTAGTCCTAAATCAAGAACTACCAGCTCAATTTCATCATTTTGCAGCCATTGCATCGCTGACTTAACCGTCGAACTATGTTCAACACTGTATCCTTGTTGACGTAAAGAACGACACAGGCCTTCTGCCACTAAATGGTCGTCTTCAACGAGCAATAAATGCATAGTTTATCTCTTTATTTTTTCTCTACCTTAGCCAATAGTTTAGTAATTTCTTGTTGGCGGTAAAGATCTGCTTTTGGTCTATCAGGGCGCGCTGGCGCTTGCTGTGCAACCAATAAAAACTCTCTAGCTGATTTATACTTGCGCTCGTCATACAGAAATGACGCATATAAATAGTTGCTATCGATACCACGCGGGTTTAGCTCAAGCGCTTGCTTAAACAATTTTTTCGCTTCATCGTCATCACCAAAACCAATTGGCCAACCCGGTACTTTACCGTATAAGGTTGCAAGGCTTGTGTATGCTGAGCCATCAAGCGCTTTTGGATCTAAGCTTAGCGCTTTTTCAAATTGTGCTTTCGCATCTTTTGCAAGACCTAGTGCACCTAAACCCCCTTTTGCACCTGCATAGCTAGATAACACAATGCCGTACCAAATATGGCTGGCTGCTTGCTGGTCGTTGGCTTTGGTAAACTCTGCGGTTTCGCTCGCTAACTTTTCGAATGCATCTAACTGCGCATCATCAACTAATTCGTAATTAACCACTGCCCACTGCTTTTGCACCGAACTTAAATCGCTATTAAAGTCGGCTTTTGCAGGCGCAGCCATGATAACACCTAACATCATTAGGGCTTTAAAATTTAGTTTAGTCATAATCATTAACCTTAATCAATTTAGTTGGCAAAAAAACTTTTAATTTTAGGAAGTTGTTTTGCTATTGCGTTATCAACAAGTGATGGAAATGCACCGTTAATACGGGCAAATAATGTTTCTGGAAAACCAATAAAACGACGACGTTTTTTTGATTTAATTAAATCTATTAATGCATCAGCCACTTTTTCTGGCGGATCCATGGTGTTACCCAGCTCTTTGTTCATCGCGCGTACTTGTGGCGAATTAATCGCGGTATCGGTGGCACGAGGCGCTAAATACAATACTTTGACATCGCTGTGGCTGAGCTCTCTGGCAAGGGCTTCGGTCATCCCTCTTAGGCCAAACTTGCTTGCACAGTACAAGGTTTGATACGGATAACCAATGCTGCCAAACGATGAACCAATATTGACAATCGTGCCTTTATTGCGGGTCACTTGTGGTAAAAACAGCTGACACAATTTAATAGGCACATGCAGATTAATATTTAACAGGTGATCAATTTGCTGTTCGCTAATTTCACTAAACCCCTGCATTACATTAACGCCTGCGTTATTGATTAGTAACGTTGCCCCGCCAATTTGCTGAGCAAACTTAGCAAGATCGTCGCGAGATTCGCTGTTACTTAGGTCAGCCTGAAAATACTCAGCATCATTGCCACATTCCAATTGCAGCGCAGCAAGTTGCTTCACATTTCGACCAACAAGTAATAAACGCCAACCTTCTTTTGCAAGGCGAAGGGCAATAGCACGACCAATCCCCCCTGTTGCACCGGTTAGCACACAAACTGGGCTACTCATGCGCTTTGCTCCAAGTCAGCCTCGCTAAAGAAAGGTTCTGAATCGAGGTCACGGAAAATATTGCCGTACAGTTTATAAAAACATTTTGCGGCGTGAATGATGGCTTGCTGGTCGTCCTCGTTATCAATTTTGTTCATAAGATTTTCGAAAAACTTCACATGTTCAATATCAAGTGCACCGTGCGAAGTAAGGTAGGTAAACGCCTTTTTAGGTAAACCTACAACCTCACGGATTTGCCCTGCTGCATTATCGGCTAATGCAATCGAAGTGCCTTCAAGCACATGAACCATGCCAAAGAATGCCAATGGGTTACCGCGATTAATTGCATCGTAGGCGTACGACACCATTAATTCGGTCGAAAACTGTGGACGAGAATGACGTACTAGCTCTTTATCAAAACCGCATGCTGCAATATCGTTTAGCACCCATTCTTGGTGGCCTAACTCTTCTTCGATGTATTCTGCAACAGCTTCGCGCAGCCACTCTTGTTTATCGCTCAGCTTTGCACCGACTGCCATCAGCAGTGGTACTGTATGCTTAACATGGTGATAAGCTTGCGTTAAGAACGATGCATATTCACTTAGGCTTACTTCACCTTTAAAAACGCGGCCAATAATCGGCGCAGCTAAAAGGTAGTCACGTTCTTTCTGTGTTTCGGCTTGTAATGTATTGAAAAATTGACTCATGCTCGTCGCCTCTTGATAAAGTGCTGAAATCTCTGTAGCAAAAAATTGATTAATAACATCGCGTTTAGGGCGATTATTGCTGGTTAATAAACCTTGCGTGTGGCTCATAGGCTCTGCCATTCGATGCCATCTTCTGATCTGTGCGTATTCGGGTAGTTGCGCGTTTTGTGCCGTAATATGGGCAGCAAGTTCAGCGTCACTCATCGCTTGGTTTGCATAGATAAGCGCGGCTAAAAATGCCTGGCCTTCGCCAATCACCACCGCTTGTTGTACTTGGCTGTGGCTAAGCAATAACGACTCTGGCCACTCGGCACTGATATTGCGCCCAAAGCTGGTGATAAGCTGATTTTTCAAGCGGCCCTGAATAATCAAGCGACCTGCTTGCTCAGTAACGAGATCGCCGGTTGCATACCAATCGTCAGCATTTTGCGCAGCTTGACCTAAGTACCCCAAAAACAATGAGCCTTTGATATAAAGCTGGCCATTTTCAATTTTGTATTGAATGTGCTTAAGCACTCGCCCCGCGGTGTCGATGTCATCATCAGTCTGTGTATTTAGGCTCACCACCGATGAAGATTCAGATAAACCATAGCCTTGATAAACGGGTAACCCGAGCTCACGGGCTTGCTTAATAAGCGCTTGGCTTACAACCGCACCACCTACAGCAATAAACTTTAAGCTTTTAGGTGCTTGCCAGCCTTGCTTTGCAAAAGCCACTAAACAAGTCAGTAACTCAGGCACTAAAATAAGGGTATTTGGCTCAGTGCGTTCAATTGCTGCTATCAATTTGCGTGGTTCAAGTAACTGTGCACCAGAAAAACCAAGTTCCGCTAAAGGCACTAAGTTAACCGTGCCACCTGCTAATAGCGGCGCATACACACCGGCTAAATTCTCAAGCAAGACCGGTAACGGCAGTAAACATAAATGGTTTGGTTTTTCTAAACCAATGCTTTGATAAAGTGAGGTCGCTACCTGCATCTGGCTCTCAAGCGATAAACACACCCCTTTAGGTGTGCCCGTTGAACCCGACGTAAAGGTAATCTTTTGCGTGTTTGCAAAATAAGGTACAGACTGTGTATTACTCAATTGATAAACATATAAAGGGTAATGCTTACATACATCCACTAGCGCCACTAATTTTGCATGCTCACCTTCGTAAGCACGGTCACATACAAATAACCCTGCCCCACTGTTTTGCAAACCAAACGCAATTTGCTGGGCAGTAAAAAACGTGGGTAGTGGAATCGCCACTCTTTGAAGCTCGCTAAGCGCAGCTTCTAATACACACCAAGCGGGTGTGTTATCTAATTGATAAGCAACACCCTGGGCATCAAATTCAGCCAATGTAGGAAGCAAGCGAGTCACTTGTTCAGTAAATTCTTTTTTAGTTAGTGAGCGCACACCCTCACTTTGATGGCAAACCATCAAGGTGTCGCTATCCTTATGCGGTAACTGTGTTAACCAGCTCATAACGCCTCCAAATAGACAGCCAATTCAAGGGATGACTGTAAACACTGCTGTTTGATATTGAATAAAACGGGGGTATTTAATACACGTTGATGTGCTTCGTTTAGGTCAACCACACAAATGGTTGGTTGATTGTCGTAATAGCTCCCCCAGCTTGCTGGATCTTGTAGTGCTTGTGCATTGGCAACACCGATTTCTTTACAATTTACACCCAGCATCTTTAATAGCGCTCTCACTTTACGGGTTGCACAAAACACTAAATATTTTGCCCCTGCTTGATAGAGTGCTTCGTTCATTAAAACAAAATGTGCCAAGGTGGCTTTTCGATGCGTTGAGCATAAATTACCTAGCTCAAAAATGTGCTCACGCTTGGCACCGACAAAGTGCTCAATAGACGCAGGGAGGTATTGTTCAATAAACAAAGGCTGTGATGCAGAGCGAAGACCTAACGTACATACTTCATCATCAACATTAAGCTCACACAGTAGCGGCATGAACTGTGAAATTTTCGCATCATAAGCTGCAGCAAAACCTTGCTTGATATTACTCTCGAGACGGTCACGGAATTGACCTCCTTCACGAGTGCAAACAAAGGCCGGCTCTTGAACTTGAGTTTGATGTGATTGTTGAACTGAAAGCATAATTGTTCGCTCCACTTAGGTTATGTGTAAAATTTATCGAGCGAAACTTAAATAAAACTTAAGAAAAATTAATTTTTATAAATATTTTTCAACCTCATGAAATTTAATGTTTTTATTTTTATTAAAAACAAAAATGCCAGTCTGTTAGACTGGCATTTTAATGCTTAAATTAACGTTAAACTTAGATTACTTAACGATAGTCATCTCTTTAAGTAGGTTTTGAGCATTATCAACTTTATCCATCACCCACAACATGTATCGTGAATCAACGTGAATTGAGCGATTTAAGTTTTCATCATAATCCCAATCACCAATAATGCTTTCGTAAACACCATCAAATAACAAACCAACGAGCTCAGCATTACCGTTTAACGTTGGAGAGCCTGAGTTACCACCTGTGGTATCTACATTCGATAAAAAGTTAACCGGAACAGTATTCATACCGCCTGTGTAATCACCATAAAGCTTTTGCTTAATTAACTGATTTTGCTTTTCTGGTGAGTTGAATGGTTCAACACCAGTATTTTTAGCAAGCAGGCCTTCTAACGATGTAAAGGGGGTTGCCACTAAGCCATCTTGCGGTGAATAGCCGCCTACCGTACCGTAAGTTACACGTAAGGTGCTGTTAGCATCTGCATAAACAGGCTTATTAAGTGCCTTGTTATAAGCAATGATTGCTTCCATTAATGCAGGGCGAGCAGCTTGCTGTTTACCGGCCAGCTCTTTTTTCGCATCTTCAATATCTTTTGTGACTGCAAAGATTGCATGAGCATACTGAATGAATGGATCGCTACTTTGCTTTAACTGTGCAAGGTCAAGTTCTGTCATCCATAAACGTTTGCTTTCATCTGCAAGAACCGATTTAGCATACATATCATCCAGTAAAGCTTGTTGTTTTTGCTTATCAAAGCCATTGCTCAAACCAAGTGCTTGATCGACCTCTGCAACGCGCTCATCGCTTGGTAAGGCTGCATACTGCTCAATAAAGTACAGTAAAATGGCTTTATCAACGGTTTCATCATAACGACGACTCATGCTTTCTAAACGTGATTTAATGCGTGGCATATCACGCTCTTGATAACCGCTTTCGCGCTCAGCGTCTGGCTTTTGTTTTTCATAAGCTAAACGGTATAGCATGCGTGCCGATGACATCATTTGTGAACGGTGTACATACCCTAACATACGGTCGCGCTGGTTATGCTCTTGTGACTGTGCAACTAACGCCTTTAAATCAGCAAGTACTTGTCCGTATTTAGCTTTGCGTTTGCTATCTTGATTGATCCAAGCAGTAAGATCTCTTTCGAATTGTTGCTTACGGCTATACATTGACCCTTTATTGAAGCTCTCAATCATTGAGCCGTAGTTTTTAATGTAGTTGTTGTAACCCGCAATCGTGCTTTCATAAGCGATACGTGCCTCTGAACCATCCGGGGCATTTTCTTCAATTAACGAGACATATTTAGAGTTATATTTACGCGCTAATGGATAGGCTGTATTAAACACATAGTCAACTTCAGGCGAAATACGGTAACGGTTTGTGCTGCCCGGATAACCGGTAACCATCACAAAATCGCCTTCTTGTACGCCTTTAGCACTTACTTTTAAAAACGCATCACTTTGGTACGGCACGTTGTCTTCTGAATATTCAGCTGGCTTGCCATCTTTGCCAACATACGCGCGATAGAACGAGAAATCACCTGTGTGCCGCGGCCACATCCAGTTGTCGATATCACCGCCGTATTTACCGACGCCCATCGCTGGCGCATAGGCTAAACGTACATCTTTTATTTCAAGCGATTTAATTAGGTAATACTCAAGACCACCATGGAAAGTATACACATTACAGCGATAGCTCTTGTCTTGCTCACACTCGCTAACAAGTGCTTTTTCATTTGCTTCAATGGCATCAAAGCGTGCTTTTCCGGTTAGCTGTTCAGTCCCTTTATTTACTTTTTCTGTAACGTCGGTCACTTGCTCTGTCACATAAACACGAGAACCTGGAGATGCTGGCACTTCTTCGCCCGTTGTTTTAGCTAAAAAGCCATTTTCTAAAATATTGTTCTCGGTCGTTGAGTTATATTGAATCGAACCATAGGCACAGTGATGGTTTGTTACAACTAAGCCTTTTGGTGAAACAAACGAAGCGGTACAGCCACCAAGGCTAATTACCGCATTCATCGGAAACTCAGTCAGTTTTGAAATTGACTCTACATCAATGCTCAAGCCTTTCGCTTTTAGGATAGATTCAAGTTCTGGTAGCTGGTGAGGTTGCCACATGCCTTCGTCGGCAACAGCAACATTTGCTACAGCGAGACCCACTGCAGCAGCAATAAATTTAAAACGCATAGTCGTCCTTTATATTTGTTATGTTTAGCTTTTTAGCGCTCGTATCATTGTCATTATGCTAGCCAATAGCAATAATTTGCGACCGCAAATGTCAAAGTTTGTAAACCACTTAAGCTTCATGAACCTAATATTTAGACTCATAAACCACGGCATTGTGGCCATGTAAGCTTTCTTGGTGTTCAACTTTAAATTGGTAATCAGCAATACCCGGCATGGTTTCGAAACACTGCTTTAATCGCCTTGCGGCATCTTCGCAAAACAGTAAGTTTTTTGCGTTAAGGGCAGCAAATGCTTGTTCATCTTCACGCTTCACGGCGGTTTGCACTGGCGTACCAATGGCTTGCTCGCATACTGAGATAAAGCCGCTAATATCAGGTAGCTTTTCACTACTAAAAGTGACATCGACATACGCATAAGAGCGCTGGCTATGGGGAGTTGCAATTGAGCCCTGTTCACTTGCAAGCCAATTGAGTAAAGAGGCTTTATCTATATGCTCATCAATAAATTGCTTATCGACTGCCTCGCTCAAAAGCTGCCTCGATAATGCCGCTGAGCATGGACAGGTGCTGCTGTAGGCAACATCGACTTTTAAGTTAATGGTGAGCGATTGCTGCTTAGTAATCGTTAAAACGACAGGGTAAGCATTGTATCCGGCATGGTCGCTAAGCAGCGCTGGTTTTAGCTGTGGTAAATCAAATTGCAGCACCAATTTTGCGCCTTTACTTAAGCCTTTTTGTGATGCTAAAACGGCCTCCATAAACTCACTAACACGTTGACTCGTTAAGCTTTGTTTAGCCAATTGCTGATTAAGTAATAAATATAGACGTGACATATGAATGCCTTTTGCATCGCTATCAAGGCTAACGAACACATCAGCTTTGGTATTGATGTGCACATCAACATGAGTTTGTGCAAGCTTCAAAGGCAATGCTATTTTTTCCATGCCGACCCATTTTAAAGGTGACTGAAAATCTGCATTAGAGTGCGAGGTAATATCGGGTAATTGCATATCGACTTCTTTTAACGATTGAATGTTAAGGCCTTTGCGGCCTGCTTATGCGGGGTCACTTGTTGCCCATCAAAGACACACTCACCATTGACAAAGGTATGTGTTATTCGGTGTGAAAAAGTGGTGCCATTGAAAGGAGTCCATTGGCATAAGTAATGTGTGTTTGTATGCTCAACGTGCTTTTCTGCATTTGGGTCAACCAGGACTAAATCAGCAAAATAACCTTCTCTGATAAACCCCCGCTCTTTGATAGCAAATCGCTTTGCCACGTTATGCGCTGTTTTTTCTACGACTTGCTCAAGGCTCAACGCACCACGTTTTACCTGCTCAAGTAACGACAGTAATGCATGCTCGACGAGTGGGAGCCCAGCAGGTGCAGCGCTGTATTGTTGCTGTTTTTCTTGCCAAGTATGAGGGGCATGATCGGTAGCAATAATATCAATGCGACCATCGCGTACTGCTGAGAGTAGCGCTTGGCGGTCTTGCTCTGATTTTATGGCAGGGTTACATTTAATTTGATTGCCATAGTTTGCGTAATCATCTTGGTTAAACCACAAATGATGCACGCAAGCTTCGGCAGTTATGTGCTTTTGCTCTATGGGTGCGTTACTAAATAGCTCTAGTTCTTTTGCTGTTGTAAGGTGTAAAACATGTAACTGTGAGCCATAGTGTTTTGCTAGCGATACGGCATACGATGATGATGCATAACACGCTAACTCATCACGAATTAATGGGTGATGTTCGATTCGTAACTCGCCATAGCGCTTTGCTAAACGGCGCTGATTTTGTTGAATAACTTCTCCTTGCTCGCAATGGGTGGCAATGAGTACTGGGCTTTCACGAAAAATGGCCTCTAGAGCATGCGGGTGCTCAACCAGTAAATCGCCTGTTGATGCCCCCATAAACACTTTAACACCACATACCTTTTTGGCATCAAGAGCTTTAATTTCATTGAGGTTGTCTGGGGTTGCGCCAAAATAAAAAGCATAATTCGCGGCGCTCGTTTGCGCCGCTATCGCGTATTTATCTGCAAGTGCTTTTGCCGTGGTAGTCGATGGTGAGACATTGGGCATTTCCATAAAACTTGTAATGCCACCAGCCACTGCGGCGGCGGATTCACTGGCGATCGTACCTTTGTGGGTTAAACCTGGCTCTCTAAAATGTACTTGATCGTCGATCATGCCTGGTAATAGCAACAGGCCGCTTGCATCAATTACCTTATCATTTGCCTTAGCGCTGATATCTGCAGCAATTTCAGCGATTCGATCACCAACAATTCTTACATCATTTAATGCGCGCTGCCCTTCATTAACAACGCAGGCGTGTTTGATTATGATAGCCATATGACTCCTTGCTTATTCAGCAACATTTGCAACTTATCGTAAAAAAATGCACTCCATGGCAAGATTGATTGCAGACCAATTTGTTACAATATAACATACCACAAAGTTTTTATTTGGACACTGTTATGAGTCAAAAAGATCAATTGGGTTGGGCTATTTAAGCTGTAAAGTTATAAGTGGCTTTCCGATCTTAGAGAATTTTAACGGCTTATCGCAGCCAATAATCACCTTATCGCAACGTATGAGGTCAATTGTAATAAGACACAGTATGCTGGGCTCATTGATCACATGGTGATACCTGCCTCATATAAGTGCTTTTTTAGCATCTTTTTGTAATCCGTTTTAACCGCTATGCAAATCAAGAGCTTATAAAACGTATGTGCAAGGTTATATCGACACAATTTAATTTTAAAAATGACAAGAGAAAAACTATGAAACACCTAATCGCAACCGCGATCAGTTCTGCGCTGTTACTTACAGCCTGTTCAGAACCGCAAACAACAACATCAACGCCTAAATCAGAGCAATCAGCACCTGTTGCTGCAAATGAGCAAGCTAACCCACTGTTTGTGAAAAGCGTATTACAATACGAAACGCCTGATTTCAGTGCGATTAAAGATGAACATTTCATGCCGGCATTTAATAAAGGCATGTCTGAGCAAATGGCTGAAGTGCAAGCTATTATCAACAATCCAGCAAAGCCTGATTTTGCCAATACGATTGTTGCGCTTGAGAAAAGTGGTGAGCTATTAACACGCACACGCAGTATTTTTTATAATCTAGCGGGTACGGATTCAAACCCGGCACGTCGTGAATTACAAAAAGAATTAGCGCCAAAACTAGCGGCTCATAGCGACAACATTTTCTTAAATAAAGCACTCTTTGAAAAAGTAGCGGCTATTCACAGCGAAGCTGACAGCCTTGCCTTAACTGCTGAAGAAAAGCGTTTATTAGTCGTTTACTACAAACGTTTTGTGCGTGCTGGTGCAAAATTAAGTGCAGAGCAAAAACAACAAATTCGTGATATCAATACAAAGCACTCGAGCTTAACAACTCAGTTCTCACAAAACTTATTAGCGCTGACTAAAAAAAATATTGTTTTAGTGGATGACAAAGCAGAGCTTGAGGGCTTACCAGCAGGTCAAATTGAGCAGCTTGCCAATGCCGCTGCAGAAGCAGGCCACCCTGGTAAATACCTAATTAAGATCACAAACACCACGCGTCAGCCTATTCTGGCAACACTGAAAAACCGCGATTTACGTGAAAAAGTATGGCGTGCATCGGCTGAGCGTGCATTATCGGGCGAAAATAGTAACCGTGATATCGTGGCAGAACTTGCTCACTTACGTGCTCAAAAAGCGAAACTATTAGGTTACGACAGCTGGGCTGATTTTGGTTTAGAGTCGCAAATGGCGAAAAAACCACAAGCTGTATTTGATATGTTTGCGAGCATGATCCCTGCATTAATGCAGAACGTCAACGCTGAAGCGGCGGCTATTCAAGCTAAGATTGATGAGTCAGGTGAGCAGTTCAAATTACAGCCATGGGATTGGTTATTCTACGCAGAGCAAGTGCGTAAAGATAAATACAACCTTGACGAAAATGCAGTGAAAGAATATTTCGAGTTCAACCGTGTTCTAGAAGACGGCGTATTCTTCACCATGAACCGTTTATACGGCATCACCTTTAAACCACGTAACGATATTCCGGTTTACCACCCTGATGTAAAAGCCTATGAGTTATTTGATGAAAATGGTAATAGCTTAGCCATTTTCTTTGCTGACTACTTCGCTCGTGAAGGTAAGCGTGGCGGTGCATGGATGAGCTCATTCGTTAAACAATCTGGCCTTAAAGAACAAAAGCCAGTTGTCGTAAACGTTATGAACATTCAAAAAGGCGCGAATGGCGAACCTACGCTTATCAGCTATGATGAAGCAACAACGATTTTCCACGAGCTAGGTCATGGCTTACACGGCATGTTCTCAAACGTGAAGTACCCGACTCTATCTGGCACCTCAGTATCACGTGACTTCGTTGAGTTCCCATCAACTTTTGAAGAAGATTGGGCAATGTACCCTGAAGTTATCGCTAACTATGCAAAACACCATAAAACTGGCGAGCCAATTCCTGATGAGCTACTGAAAAAAGTAATTCAATCGCGTAGCTTTAACCAAGGTTTTGATACCCTAGAGTACGTTGCAGCTGCACTACTTGATATGGAATGGCATTCACTTTCTGCTGATGCACCATTACAAGACATTGAAAAGTTTGAGCAACAAGCACTTGCAAAACATGGTGTTGATGTACCATTTGTACCACCACGTTATAAGTCAGCCTTCTTCTCACACTCAATGGGCGGCGGTTACTCAGCGGGTTACTACGCTTACATGTGGAGTGAAATCTTAGCGGCAGACGCCTTTGCATATGTTCAAGAGCAAGGTGGTTTAACTCGCGAAATGGGTGAAAAATACCGTAAAGAAATTTTAGAAGTGGGTAACTCACGTGACTTAATGGAATCGTTCAAAGCATTCCGAGGTCAAGAGCCAGACACGTCAGCGTTATTAAAACGCCGCGGCCTAAAAGCAACGGTTCAATAGCTTACCTTGAGCTTTAAGCTTTAAGCTTTAAGCTCTAAGCTGTAAGTCAGAAATGTGGGGTTATCGAGTGTTGATAACCCCACAAAGATAGTAAAAGGAGCTGTCAGCCTTCAGCTATCAGCCGTCAGCGCGAAACAGGTTTCACGCCTACAAAAAGGCGCTAGGCTCTAGGACGCGATGTAAAATCGCTGGCTTTTAGTCGTTAGAGGTCAGATGTTAGATGTCAGCCGATCTGTGGGGTTGTTTAGGCCGAGTGTTCTTCGCAAAAAATGCCTCTTTTGGAGTGTTATAAGAGGTATTGTAGGAGGTACTTTTGTGCCGAATCAAACATAAACCAGAATGGTCAGCCTTCAGCGTCAGACGCGCGAAACAAGTTTCACGCCTACTTGTAGCAGCGGGTTTATCCCGCGTCATCAGGTGCTAAGTTCTGGGTGTTAGGCTCTAGGACGCGATGTAAAATCGCTGCTACGTCGTATCTCGTATCTCGTATCTCTATCTCGCATCTCGTACCTTTCCCCTCGTACCTTTCCCCTCGTACCTTTCCCCTCGTACCTTTCCCCTCGCTAACTTCACCCAGCTAACTTAAAAGCAAAAAAGCCCTTGCAGCGAGCTGCAAGGGCTTTGTTATCACTATTTAAAAGTCTTATTTACGTTTACGGCGACGGCCGATTAGCGCTAGTGGTGCAAGTAGTAGTGTTAAGAAACCAAAGCTACCATTGCTAGATTTAGTTACTTTCTTCTCTTCTACTGGCTCAGCTTCGTTAGTTACAGCAACTGTGAACTGCTCAGATACAGAGTCTGTACCATCGCTCACTGTTACTTCAAATACTAACTCATCATCGCTTGAAATAGCACCTGGCGTGAAGCCTAGAGTCGCTGTGTCAGCACCTGTAAGTGTTGCTGTAGTACCGCTTAGTTGCGTCCACGTGTAGCTTAGCGTGTCATCACTGTTACGGTCTGACGCTGTTGCTGTTAATGTACCTGAAGCAGACTCAGAAACAGACGCATCACCCGATACAGACACTAATGGAAGTGCGTTATCACATGCTAATGCATCACCTGCAATTACATTTGAGAAGATTGGTGATGTTACATTGCTAACAGTTACGTTATCAATCCACCAGCCGAACTCACGTACTGCACTGTCTGATGACATACGGAAACGTAATTTTGCACGGTTACCGTTTAGTTCAGTACCGAAACGAATTGTTTCGTAGTTACCGTAAGCACCGCTGCCATCCACATTGTTACCTGTGAAAGTATCGCGATCTTGTAGTGCTTGCGCGTCGTTTTCGATTAATGGACCGTCGTAACCAACATCAAATGTACCGCCCATTTCAGTAACATCAACCCAGTTACCGCCGTTTACGCTGATCTCTACAACACCACCATCCCATTCGTTTTCGATTAGGTAGAAGTGCCAGAATGAAACTTCAAAGTCACCCGCAAAACCGATATCAAACTCTCTTGACTCAACTGCAACATCAGACTGGAAGTCATTGTTGTTTAGGTACATTGTTTGCTCGCCAAGACCAAAGCCAAAGCTGTTAAAGAAGTTGATATTACCGCCCGTTGCCATGCTTTGTGTGCCAACTGCTAAGCCGTCACCTGTCATTACGTTTTCTTTCCAATCACGTAATGATGCACCTGCTACTTCCATATCGTCAGCTGTTTGTGAGCTCACTGGTGCTTTATCTTCAAAGTCCATGTTCACAAGGTAAGATACTGTATCGCTTGTAGCTTCAACAATTTCGTCATCTGCAGACAGCTCTGGGAATGACACTTCGATTTCAAGTGTATCAGCAGTGCCTGCATCATTTAGTGTAAACGTGATAGGCGCGCTTGTTTGCGAAGCATACGGGTTTGTATCGTCGAATGTGATTAAACCATCATTTTCGAATGTTACATCGTGACCGCTAACAACTGTTAACTGTGCTTGTGTACCCGTTAGTACTTCACTACCGGTGTTCATGATGCTAACAGTTAATGTACCTGTTTCGCCTTTATCTAGCACGTTATCGTTTGAACAATAACCTAATTCAGCACCGTTGTAGTTTGCATTCATTGCCACATCTTTGAATGTGAAGCTAGCAAGTTTCATTTTGTCAGATTCAACAACGCCAGTTAAATCTTCACTGAAACGCTCTGGCGCTTTAGCACCTAAGCCCATCCCACGCTTAGCGAATGCACCTAAGATTAGTTTGTAATCTTCTGGGTCAACCGCGTACGCTGCAGCTAAGATAGCATCACGTGCTTCAGTATATAGCGGAGCAACAGGAGTTAGCTTGTAACCAGCAACTAAATAGTTAGCCATGCGGTTTTGCGCATCTTCAAAGCCGTGCTCGTTAATAAGTGCTACATAGCTTTCCCAAAGCATAGTTGCCCAAATTTCACCTGCTGCGTGTGGTGAAGCAACACTTGTTGGTGCAATACCTACATCAGCGCCTTCATTTTCAGTAATGTGACGGAAAGACAGCGGGTTTACTTCCATATTTGTTGAATATGGAACACGACGAATACCATAGTAGAAGTCTTCTACGAAAGTACCGCTACCGTAAGCTTTTTGGAACTTGTCGTTACCTGCGATGTTAATGTCATCAGCTTTAGCAATAAACATAAGAGAGTGGAAATCACCCCAACCTTCGCCCATCGCACGGCCTTGGAAGTTGATAAGACCTGATGAGTTACCCACTAAACGGTTACTGATATAGTGACCCCATTCGTGAGCAATAATACCGTTATCTAGCGTACCGTCTTTTAACGTTGCTTTATTGAACATGTTAACCGTTACAGTGTCGCCTGCAGCGATACCATCGTAAAGTGCGTGGCCGTCAGCATAGTTCAGACCCATGTTAGGAATGATCACTGCATCGTCTTCACCGCCCATCGGCGCTGGCTCATCTGTATCTGGGTTGTTGTTTACAACGATAGCACCAATTGCACCTGCTTCTTGAGCGTGTAGAACTTTTGCTGTGAAGTTACAAGAACCACGATCGACTAGCGCAATTTTGCCAGCTAGTTCAGCCGCATTTGTTGCAGGTTCACAACCGTCTGTTACGCTACCAGAATCAACGTTATTACCGTCAACTAAACGAACAACTTCGCCTGCGATATCAGCAAATTGCATTTGACCAAAGCCAGATACTTTTGATGATTCAAGAAGACCAATCGTTGCGTCAGATGTGACAACCACACCGTAGTCAACGCCAACTTTTGCGTCTTTTGAGTTGTATAGGTACATTTGCATGCGAGGGCTTGCACCGTCAGCAGGCGTAGACATGTTTGCGTTATTTAAACCACTATTATCTTGCGCTTGTGCTTCGATTGGGTCGCCTTCTACACCACCACGGCCGTAGTTTGATACTTGCGCAACATTTGATGTTTCGTCAAAACCATGGTCATAGAAGAAATCGTGTAAGAAGTTGTTCATGTAGAACAAGTTAACGATCGCCGCTTTACGGTTGTCGTAACTGTTTGCTACTTGATCAACTTGGTAAGGGTAATCGAATGTGAAATCTGATGTAGTTTCAGCAGTGAAGTCACCTTCTGTGTAACCTTGAGGTGCGATTACATCAGCGTAAGCAAATACGTTGTTACCTGATGTTGTTGTAGCATCGTCTGCAAGCCACGGATCCATCGTGCTTAATTTTTTGTAGTAAGACAAGCTTACAAGTGGCGCATCTAATATTTCAGTTTCATCAACTTGATCTGGGCCATCAGCTGGGATCACGTCACCGTGTGGGCCTTCCCACGGGTAACCATCTTCGTCAGCCCATACACGGTAGTTAAAGTCTGCCGCGTGTGCTTTTAAGTCTTTCTTGAAATAAACTTTGCTGTTCTGCGCGCCGATAACGTAGCTGAAGTAATCGCTTTCTAAGCTGTTTTTATCAGCAACTTCTACTTCAACATAGTATGCAGATTGCAGCTCGCCCGCTACTTCAAAGAATACTTTCTTAGCACGAGGCTGACCTAATACAATTTTGTCACCGTTTTGGTTAGACACAGTGTATTTAACATAGTCACCTTGTTCTGTTGACTTAGTTAGTGACACGTCGATATCAGCAAGTTCTTTAATTGCACGTTTAATGCTTTGCTCTGCACCTACAAATTCAGCAAGCGGTGCGAACGACTGCGTTGCATTTGAACTTGTGTTAGCAAAATAGCCAGAACCTGCAACTAGGTTATATTCTTTGTCCATGATCAGGTTGTATTCGCGGTTGAATACTTCAATGTCATGTACTTTTTGCTTATATTTAGCTGTGATTGAACCAAGCTTTTGCTCAGATAAATCCGTTAATACTGCGTTTGAGACGCCTTTTTTAGCGGTGCTAACACCCGTTAAGGCATTTAAATAAAAATCTGCAGCATAGGCATTGCGTTGCTCAGGAAGCACCATCGCCATATCAGGTTTAGCTTGGCCAACTGCATTCCATAAGAACGTAGCTTTACCTAACTGCTCATCGAAAATTGATTTGTGACCCGATACAGTTCTGCGCTCAGCTAATGCACGTTGCTGAGATACTTGAGGGTTGAATTGCACTTGAGAGCTAACGCTTGAGGCATTATAGAAGCGAGTTTGTTCACTAGCTTGCACTTGAGATGATGCCAAGATAGCCGTTACCATAGTAGCAACAGCTGTTACTTTGAATTGAGACATTCCTTACGTTCCCTATTGTTATATTTTTATTTTCGGTTAACAATCATAACCAAGTCCAATGTACCCAATACAGCACTTAAAAAATAGAATTAATTGTAAACAAAAGTAACAGACAAACAGGATTAAAATGAAGCAAACAATTAAGATACAAGCACTTACACTAGCATTGGTACTAGTATCAGGCTGTCAAAAAAATGAAATAAGCGAGCAAGATACAGTACAACAGCCAACACCCAGTTCACAAAAAGAACAAATTTCAGTTAAAGATGTTAAAAAAGCAGTCGAAATCAACAAACAAAAATCGACGAATGCTTTTAGTAATAATGGTGAAAAAATTACCTTTGATGCACCAACTTTAACCAAAGGCACAGAAGTCTTTAATCACGCAATACAAGAGCGCGGCATCGCCACTGGGGCAATTTACTTAACGCTAAAAGAAAACAACTTACCAGTAGAGCTTAGCAGCCAATATACGCTGAAAAAAATGACCAACAAAAGCTATCGCTACCTTGCTGAAAAAGACACTGATTTATTAAAAGTACAAAACGCTTTTAAACAAAATGCCAATGTCGATGTTGTTGAAATTAAAGTTGATTATTCACCGATAAAAGAGGTGATGTAGTAGAGAAGCTGTCAGCCTTCAGCTATCAGCCGTCAGACGCGCGAAACAAGTTTCCCCCTACTTGTAGCAGCGGGTTTATCCCGCGTCATCATGAGCTAGGTTCTAGAAGGAGCTGTCAGCCTTCAGCTATCAGCCGTCAGACGCGTGAAACAAGTTTCACGCCTACATCAAACCGTAGGCGTCATGCTTGCATGGCGTGTCTAACATTCAACGCCATTTAATCAAGCTAACTCAACATTCAAAAACAATACTTTTCGGCTTAAACCTTAAAGCTGAAAGCTTAAAGCTGTTTTACCTACTCCACCACAAAATCAAAATAGGTGGCGGGATATGCTTGCGGTTGGTAGGTAAAATGCCACCATTCCATTGAATAAGGCGCGAAACCGGCCTCAGTCATCAGGCTTTTTAATTTGTATCGATTGGCTTTTTGCTCTGCACTAATGCGCGGGTCGTCGGTGTTAGAAAGAGTGTCGAACATATCAAATGGTGAGCCCATATCGAGCTCTTTGCCTTTTGCATCAACTAACGTTAAATCAATCGTTGAGCCACGGCTGTGACCCGATTTAGCGGCGATGTAATCACCAAGCAGCTTGTCTTTGCCTAAGTTTGGATAAAACTCAGCTTTAGTGCGGGTATCTTCTAAATCGTTAACCCAACGCACAAAGTGATCAACGGCGCGTCGCGGGCGATAACAATCAAATATTTTTAAGCTCAGACCTTGGGTTTGCGCTGCTATTTGCACATTTTTAAGAGCCGTAGCAGCTGTGCTATGCAATAAACATTTAGGTGCGTTGTAACCATCAACTGGTTTGCCAACAAAGTTATGATGACCAAAATAACGGATATCTAACACAGCATTCGGTAGCAAAGCACCTACATCCACAAATTCGCTACGTTTATCATCGCTTGGGTTGGCATAAGCAGTACTTGCACTCATAAGCGCAATACCTAACAAAGAAGTGGATTTAGTTAAACGAGCCAACAATGTGAATGCCATTTTGATTTTCCATAAATAACTTAATAGCATCCACTATTGCACATTAAATAACTTATTCCAAGATTGAAGGCTCAGAAACGGGTGTAAGGTCTTGGCTATATGTTGCATCGACAACCGAGCGGTTACGCCCTGTTTTTTTAGCTTGATATAAAGCCTGATCAGCAAGTTTAAATACTTCATCAATGTTTAACTGCTCAATTGGCCAGCCCGAAATACCAATCGATACATTAATGCAACCAACCGGGTCAATGTAGCTTTCTGACACCCGCATACGCAAACGCTCAGCCAGTTGATATGCTCGTTTTGCTTCTACTCTTGGCATAATCACAATGAATTCTTCACCGCCAGTGCGGGCAACCACATCACCATCACGAGTAACATCTAACAAAATTTTAGCTAACGACTGAAGTACTACATCACCAATGTCATGACCAAACTCATCGTTCACCCGTTTAAAATGATCGATATCGATAGCCAATACAGCAAAAGGACAACGCTGAGCTATCAAATGGCTAATTTGCATATCGAGGCTACGGCGATTATGCAGGCAAGTGAGGGGATCCGTTTGCGCTTCTTGGCGCAATAGCCCTATTTTACTTTGTAATAGCCCGACCCCTTTTAACATGGCTTTTCTGAGCTCATTACTTTCAAAGTACCATGAGCGAATTTGTGTCAGCTCAAGTGACGTTGAAGGCCGATCTAACGTATTTGCAGTTTCGGCTAACTGCCTTAAAGGCTGAGCAATTAAACGTGCTAATACCCAAATGAATATAAATGTCAGCAAACCAATTGGGGCGGTCTTTACAAACACTTGCCACATTAAATCATCAAGCGGAGCAAGGGTGTTTTCGAGTGGGCGCTGAGTGACGACTCCCCAAGGAGCGACCGTCATAGGTGCGTAGCCTGCAAGCATTTCAACGCCTTTGCTGTTGGTAACAAGCTGTGTGCCAGCGTTTCCTTTTAGTACTTCTTCAATTACTTGGTTATCGAATACTTGCTCACCAATCCGGCTTTTATCTGGGTGATACAGTAAGCGATGATTTTCATCAACCACATACAAATAAGAGCCGTCTTGATAGTAATGAACTTGCAGCAATTCATTAAGGATACTGGTGCGTTTTAAGTATAATGTGCCGCCTACATAGCCAATAAAATTACTTTGTTTATCGAATAATGGCTGCGATATAAAGATCAATAAATTGCCCGCCATCGAAATATACGGCTCGCTGATCATTGGGGTGCGATACGATAAAGCGGCTTTAGTGCCAAAGCTATCTACTTTACGGTTTTGTAGCTTCAATGACTTTGGCGAAACGCCTAAAATATTGCCCTGTGCATTAACAATAATGGTCGAATTAAAACTACTAGTTTGTAGCCTTAATCTGTCTGCTTCTGCATTTATTAAGCCTTGATTATTAAAGTCATCTTCAAGAATTTTACCTACATAGGCGAGCTGTTGCTGAGCATTAAGTAAAAAGTTATCTGTCGCTGACACCAACTTGGCGGCGTATGCTTTATGATTATTAAGAGTTTTATCTATTAGTTGTTGCTTCTGAACTTGATAGCTCGAGTAATAACTATTTAGAAAGGTTATAAGCGTTGCAGAAAACGCTAACACTAAAATTAAGCGACGTAGATTTAAACCACGACTAAGACTATTAAGCACGGTACTTCTCACACATGGGGCCCAAAGTCCATATCGGGAACATCTAATACCTTTATACTAGCAAGATGTTCTATGTACCTCTATAAAACTTTTGTCATAATTTGATTTAGCGCAAACAAATGAGTGCAATTACTCTAATTAATTAAAGTAACTCTGTTTAATAACTTCAGCTACCAAGCGCTCGTTGACCATGAACGGCATCAAAGCCACTCATTAACAGCTCTCGTGATTTAACATATTGAATTTAATAAACTATAAACTTAAGACAGTTAAAAGAACGGCTAATACATGCGATGTATATTGTTCAAATAGCAGCTTGCTTTGATGTAATAATTTATTACACTATAAGAAAAATACAACAATAAAGTTTTCCTATGTGTCAACACTGTGCTGAAATCATCAATAAACTCCCTTCACATCGCCTCATGGCGTTAGATGTAATGCGGGGCTTGACTATTACCGCCATGATATTAGTGAATAACCCAGGTAGTTGGGGAGCGATGTATTGGCCTTTGAAACATGCACAGTGGCATGGTTGGACACCTACCGATTTAATTTTTCCGTTTTTTATTTTTATTGTCGGCATGTCTATCACGCTTTCAGTAAATAGCTTGCGTGCTAAAGGGGTCAGTGATCAACACATACTAAAAGCAGGGGTTATTCGTACCATTAAACTCATTGCCCTCGGTTGGTTTTTAGCCTTGTTTTATTACAACTTTCGAGACCCTTCTTTTAGCTGGCTTGATGACAAGTTATTGCAACTGCGTGTGTTGGGCGTACTGCAACGTATCGGTTTAGTCTATTTAGCTGCTCTGTGTTCTTATCTCTATTTATCGCCTAAGAAAATAGCCATTACTTGCATCGCTCTTTTATTTTTTTATGGTGCCACCATGCTTTATATCCCGTATACCTTGCCAAGCGGCGAGGAAGTGAGTGGCTTATGGCTACATGGCAATAATTTAAGTGCCTTCATAGACAATGCCGTACTTGGTAGTCATCACCTGTATTATGCCAATGCTAAGCCACTGCCATTTGATCCTGAAGGGCTGTTCTCAACACTGCCTGCCATTGCAAGTGCGCTTAGCGGCATGTTGGCTGCGGTTTATTTAACTAAGCAACCCGACCTTAAAAAACAAGCCTGTACACTTATCTTACTGGGCGCATTAGCCGTTATTGCTAGCTATGCGATTGCACCAATAACACCTATCAATAAAGCGTTATGGACGCCGAGCTATGTGCTACTCAGCTCAGGGCTGGCAGCGATTTTCTATGCACTGTGCAGTGCTATTTTAGATATTTATAAGCTGCGCAGCTGGGGCGCTCCGTTTATTGTATTTGGTGCGAATGCAATATTATTTTTTATGTTCGCAGGCGTGTTTGCACGGCTATTAATTATGATCCCGCTCGGCAATAGCAGTTTAAAAGGCTATATTTATGGCCTAATACAATTAGTGATCAGCAATGATTACCTCGCTTCTTTTAGCTTTTCACTGCTGTTTTTAGTGGTGTCTTATGGGGTGATGTACATCTGCTACCGCAAAGGCATTTTTTGGAAAGTGTAAGCTTTAAAAATAGATGAGCCAGTCAGCAACTGGCTCATCAAATTAGCAATTAAGCCCTGTTATATTGCATGGCTTTGCTTATCGAGTAGATACAAAATTGACTGATAACTAATACCACTGTGTTCAGTTAAACCAATTTCGCAACTACGGCTATTAGATACACCCTGACTACAGTTTTTTGGCACGTGTTGTTTAAGAGTTTTTAACGCGTTGCCATTGAGTTCTGGCAAGTTAAAGCCCTTATCACCGGCAAAACCACAGCACTCAATATCAGCTGGAATAATCACCTCATTACTACATGCCTTGGCAAGTGATACTAGGCTTTGCTCTTTACCTAATCGCTTAGAACTACAAGTAACATGGAGCATCACCGGCTCATTTACGGGCGTGACTTGCAAATTAGGTAGTAAATGCTTGGCAGCAAAATCAGCACTTTCATAAATTGTGAGTGCCGTATTTTGCGCAGCATTTAAGGTAGTAAGTGCACAAGGGCTAGCATCAAAAACAATGGGGTATTGGCCATTACTTGAAAGCGCCTCGAGCTCAGTAAGTAACTGCTCACTTTTGTTTTTAAACTCTTTATTAAAGCCTTTGCTAGCAAATGGCATACCGCAACAAAGTGAATCTACTTGTTTCGGAAGTAGCACTTCATAGCCAGCTTTGGCAGCGAGTGAATAAATAACATCTAGCAGTGGGCGCTTATCATCGGCAAGTTTATCAGCCGCAAAAATCCGGCTTGCGCAGCTTGGCATATACACCAACTTTTTCGCTTGTTGGGGTTGTTGAAGCTTTCTATTAATTGGCTGTTCGGCCCTTGGCCACGCCGAGTAATACAGCGGTGTACCAAGTAACTTATTAGCAGGTTTACTCAGGCTTCTTAGGTTACTGCTGCCGATTGCTTTTTCGAGCACCTGCATCACGGTTAAACCAAATCGTGCACCCGTTGCAACAACCGCAAAATGCTTGCTGGCAAAGCGTGATAATGACCGTGCAACTTTGTTTGATAAGGCTTGCTCTGCTCTGAGCGATTTTATAAATTCGCCCGTGTTTATTCCCACCGGGCATTTAAGACCGCAAAGACCCGTTGCCGCGCACGAATCAATACCAAGGTATTTAAAGTCGGCCTCGATAACACTGAGCTTTTGATTTAATTTCTGTTTGCTTGCTACATCTTCGGTTGTTAGTAATTGATTGTGTAGCTCTGTGCGGTGTCGCCATAAAGTAATACGCTGCCTCGGTGTTAAGCTAAGCCCTTTTGATGGGCAAACCACTTCGCAAAAGCCACATTCAATACAGGTATCGATAATATCATCACTTTTTGGCATGACTTTTAAATGCTGAGTGTGAGCATTTTTGTCGTGATTAATAATAACCCCAGGGTTAAGAATATTTTGTTTATCGAATAGTGCTTTAAGCGCAACCATCACCGCGAAGCCATCGTCTCCCCATTCAGTAGCAACAAACGGTGCCATGTTACGCCCAGTGCCATGCTCAGCTTTTAATGACCCTTTTAGTTCAACCGCCACTAAGTTCGCCACATCAGCCATAAATTGCTCGTATCGGCTTACTTGTTCAGGTGTATCAAAAGCTTGGGTGAATACAAAATGCAGATTCCCGGCAAGCGCATGCCCAAAAATAATGGCTTCATCATAACCATATTTAATAAATAATTGATGCAGCGCATTCACGCCCTCAGCTAATTTATCAAGAGCAAAGGCAACATCTTCAATAATTACAGTGGTGCCAGTTTCGCGCACTGCGCCAACCGCAGGAAACGTGCCTTTACGGATATTCCAAAGTGCCGCATTACGGGCGCTGTCTGCTGAAAACTCAATCGCTGCCAGTTGACTTTGCTTAAACTCAGCAAGAAGTTGCTCGGTGACCTTTGTGAGCGCATCAAGAGCCTGTGCATTTTCAGCTCTTAACTCAATTAGCAGTGCCGCTGATTGCTCAGGGTAGCTGGCCACTTCTTTTGGCATTGTGGCATGCTCAGACACCGACATCAGAGCACGTTTATCTAGCAGCTCAACGGCCGCAACATCAAGTTCACTCAGCCTTTGTACCAGCTCACACACCTTGCTGATATCGTCAAAAATAAAGAAACCTGTGTGTTTGTACTGATGCTCAACCACGGTGTGGTAGGTGATATCAGCGATAAAAGCTAACGTACCTTCAGAGCCGATAATTAAGTGCTTAATGATTTCGATTGGATCAGAAAAATCCAGCAGCGCATTTAAACCATAACCCGTGGTATTTTTTAAACGGTATTTATGGGCAATGCGCTCACTCAAATCGGGGTTTTGCTTTACGCTCTCAACAAGGCTCATTAGCTCATCAACCCAAGGGCTATGGCTTTGCAAAAAGTCATTACAGCTTTGGCTATCAGCCGTATTAAGCACTGTGCCATCGGCAAAAATGAGGGTCATATCTTTTACTGTGTGGTAGCTGTTTTGCGCCACTCCACAACACATGCCTGATGAGTTATTTGCCGCCATCCCCGCTATTTTGCAGCTATTAATAGATGCGGGATCAGGGCCAATTTTTTTACCAAACGGGGCTAATACTTGATTTACTCGAGCACCAATGATCGCCGGTTGTAACCGTATTGCCTCGGCGTCATCAAGTATCTCAAACTTGCTCCAACTATCGCACAACAAAACCAATACCGAATCGGTAATTGCTTGCCCAGACAAACTCGTTCCAGCGGCGCGAAATGTGATGGGTACGTGTTGCTCGTTGGCAGCAATGATCACTTGCCTTGCTTGATTTTGATTGCTCACTAATACAATTAATTCAGGTATTAATCGATAAAAGCTGGCGTCTGTTCCGTACGCATAACGGCGCGAGTAATCTTCTATTAATGCAGACTCTGGTAAAAAAGGTTTAATTTGCTGTTTAAATGCGTGCAATCGAGTTAAAGCCATCTCGCCCCCAGGCTTGTCATATTTACGCTGATGATTATGGAATATATTATTACTTTAAATTGTACTAAAAAGCGACCCATTAAATTGATAAATTATCAACCTGCCACGCTTTTCGTCAGTATAAAGGTTTGGTTATTTAAGCCTATTAGCCCTATTTGGTGATCTAACTTAGCTTTTTGCAGTCGGACTAAAAAACCGTTAGGGTAGCAAAAAAATACTGTATTTATATTTAAAAACCCATTAACATCGAGAATAATTTATTCTAAAAACTAAATAAGCGTTTTGCTTTGGAGCTTGCTGTGTTAAATAAGTTTGCACTATCGTCACTGGTTATCGGATTAGGATGTTTCATGCCATTACAATCATCATTTGCTGAGTCTGCATTAACTTTAAAACAACAGTTAGGGCAAAAGCTCATGCTTGACCTACGTTATTACTGCGAGCAAGACCCGGGTGAGCAAAAATGCCGTACACCGGTGACAGAGCTGCCGGCCGATTTAGCAAATATCATCACTAAACATAACATTGGTGGGGTGATTTTATTTGCAGAAAATATCGATACCGTGCCGCAAGTAATCAAACTTAACAATGAACTACAAAAAGCCGCTGCTAAGTCAGAGTTAGGCTTACCGCTATTTATTTCGATAGACCAAGAAGGTGGCCGAGTTGCCCGAATTCCTCGTGATGTAGGTACGTCGTTTACCGGTAACATGTCGATTGGCGCGACCTATAAAGAACATGGTACCCACTTCGCGACTGAGTCTGCACGCATTATTGCCGACGAGCTATTGGCACTAGGTGTTAATGTTAACTATGCACCCACGGTTGATGTAAACATGAACCCAGATAACCCAGTTATTAACGTGCGCTCTTACGGTGAAGATCCGCAATTGGTTGCAAAACTAGGTGGTGCCCAAGTGGCAGGGTTTGAAAACAACGGCGTTATTTCATCGTTAAAGCACTTTCCGGGGCATGGCGATACGAACGTAGATAGCCACACAGGCCTGCCAAAAGTAATGCATGATAAAGAAACCATTTGGCAGCAAGACCTCCCCCTTTTAAAGAAATTATTAAAAACCAACAACCGGGTATGATCATGACTGCACATATCCAATACCCAGCCCTTGATGACAGCACGTTTGTCAGTAAAGAAGGCAAAACCATGATCAAACCTGCAACGATGTCGCGCAAAATCATCACCGACTTATTACGTGATGAACTTGGTTATCAAGGTGTGGTGATCACAGATGCCCTCGATATGGCGGGGATCAGCCACTTTTTTGAACCAATTGAAGCGGTAGTAAATACCTTTGCAGCGGGTGTTGATATTGCCCTGATGCCAATCGAAATCAGAAGCCCTAAAGACTTAGCAGTACTTGAAGCCCTGATTGAGCGATTAGAGCAAGAAGTACAACGTGGCACGTTAAATGCCAACGAAATGAGTGTTTCTGCAACACGCATTTTAAAACTTAAAGAAAAGTTTAAACTCAGCTCTTCACTTGATGACGAAGCAGCCATCAAAAAAGCGCAGCTGTTACTGGGTGATCAAAGCCATAGAAAAGTAGAAGCCGAATTAGCATTGGCAGCTATCACCGAAGTGAAAAACGAGAAAAACACCCTACCGCTTAGCATTAAATCGGGCAGCAAAGTGCATATTATTATGCCAGACACCCGCAAATGCTATGCTCTGCAGCAGGCGTTAATTGATAACACCGATAAGTTAATTAGCTTTAGCTGTACGAGTTTGCAAGGTTATAAGCCGCTTGCAACATTAAAAGAAATTAACGAAGCCGACATAATCATTGCCGCTAATGCGTCTCCAAAACAAAGTGCTGTTGAAGTTGGCGGGATGGATGATTTAGCTGATAACCCTGAGTTTGCAATTGCTAAAGCCGACCAATCTGCAGCATTAGAATCATTACTAAAACAAGCAAAATTAGCCCATAAAAAGACCGTTTTTGTAAGCTTACGTGCCCCTTACGATATTGCCCAATTTGGAAAATTTGGCGATGCTGTACTTGCCACCTATGCTTACAATATAGATGTAGATACAGATGAAAAAATTGCTGGCCCTGCATTTACAGCGCTGGCAAACGTTTTACTAGGGAAAGCCCCTGCTAAAGGGCAGCTGCCCGTTACTATTAATGACCTGAACTGAGTGTTATTGTAGCAACAATGGGCAAGTGTTAATTTCAAGGAGAGCCACATGCAAAAAAATGCATCTTTAACCACCCCAGCGGCTATTCGTAAAATGGTACGCGAGGGTGACTACACTGGCAATACATCGGGCTTTGCACCGGGCTTTGTGCAAGCTAATTTAGTGATTTTACCTAAACAATACGCGTTTGATTTTTTGCAGTTTAGCCAAGCAAACCCGAAAGCTTGCCCGATCATTGCAACTAGCCGCATACCGGGCGTTACCGATATGCCAACTGTTGGTGAAGACATTGATATTCGTAGCGACTTACCTCGTTACCGCATCTTTAAACACGGCCAAATGGTTGAAGAAGTGACCGATATTTCGAGTCACTGGCGCGACGATTTAGTCACCTTTTTAATTGGTTGCTCGTTCTCATTTGAAGAAGCGCTGATTGCCGCGGGTCTTGAGATCAGAAACATCAGCGAGCAAAAAAATGTGCCTATGTATGTGACCAATATGGCTTGCCAGAGTGCGGGGATTTTCCACGCCAATATGGTTGTGAGTATGCGCCCAATGAAACCTGCCGATGCCATTCGCGCCATCCAAATTTGCAGCCGTTTTCCAAGTGTACATGGTGCGCCAGTGCATTTTGGCGACCCTGCAGCAATTGGCATTAAAGATATCAACAAACCTGAGTTTGGTGATGCGGTGACCATTAAAGAAGGCGAAGTTCCCGTATTTTGGGCCTGCGGTGTTACTCCACAAGTTGCGATTGCCAACGCGGCACCTGATTTTTGTATCACGCATAGCCCAGGACACATGCTGATCACCGATATTCCAAATAGTAAAATGGCAGCGTTATAAATGACGATGAAACTAAACTGCGACCTTGGCGAAAGCTTTGGTATGTGGAAAATGGGCTTAGACGAGCAAGTTATGCCACATATTGATATGGCAAACATTGCTTGTGGCTTTCATGCTGGCGATGCCGATGTGATGGCAAACACCCTAGCCCTCGCCAAGCAGCATAAAGTAATAGTTGGCGCGCACCCAAGTTACCCAGATAAGCAAGGCTTTGGTCGCCGCTCAATGGCTATGAGCGAAAAAGAGCTGACCAATTGCCTGCATTATCAAATTGCTGCAATTGATGGTATGGCTGCAATACATGGTTTAACGCTCGAATATGTTAAGCCACATGGTGCATTGTATAACGATATGATGAGTGACGAGCAAACGCTGAATATCGTTATGCGTGCAGTGGCAAGTTATGCAAAACCATTAAAATTAATGATTTTAGCGACCAACCAAGCTGCCAAACACAAAGTACAAGCAAACGATCTTCAACTAGAACTCATTTTAGAAGCGTTTGCCGACCGTCAATACACAGACGAAGGTAAACTTGTTGCACGTTCTTTAGCGGGCAGCGTACACGACAAAGCGGCACTAATGGCGCAGGTTAAACAGTTAGTTGCACATGGCACAGTCACTACACGAAGTGGTCAGCAGCTGGCACTTAATGCCGATAGCCTGTGTGTACATGGCGATAATGAAGCGGGTATTGCGCTCATTCAAGAGATTAAAGCACTATGTCAGCAAGCCTAAGCGACAGCGCGCTCAGCCAACAAATTGAAACCATGATGGTTGAACAAAACCCACGTGGAATGCAGTATTTATACGCAAAACAACTTACGGGTACGTATTTACGCGCAGCAAAACACCTTCATCAAGCACAAGGTACTGTGTTGATAGGTACGGGCTTTGCGGTTAACAATACTTTCGAAACCGATGGTCCTGTTGGTGCAATTGCACTTTACAAGGTACTCGAAAAGCTTGATAAACAGCCCATTTTGGTTACTGGCAACCCCCTTTACAGTGCCTTGAAAAATGACTTTAACTGTTTTGAGCTGCCAATTAATAGCATTGATAATGCGCACACTTTTAGCATTAAAGCCCTTGAGCACCTAAAACCTAATTGTGTTTTATCAATAGAACGTCCGGGGCTTAACGAGCATCAGCGTTATTATAATATGCGCGGTATTGATATTTCGGAGCATTGCGGCTGCTTTGATTTTTTTGTAACAGAAGCACCTTGCCCCACCATAGCGATTGGTGATGGCGGTAACGAAATAGGCATGGGTAACCTTGCACAGCATATGCAAGCACTAAACATCACTCCTTGTTTAACTCCTTGCGATGAGCTGTTACTCGCCGATGTATCTAACTGGGCAGCATACGGACTCATTGCCTTTTTAAGTCGCTGGTATAACACCGATTTGCTGGCTGATATTGAGCCACTCAACATTTTGCATTACCTAAGTGAGCGCGGTAGTGTCGATGGCGTCACCCATAAAAATGAGCTCACCGAAGACGGCCTGCATGCAATGCATGGTCAACAATTAATAACTCGGCTTCGCCAACTTGGCGGCTTTACGACAGAGAATGAGGTTTAACAATGGGCACGGTATACCTAAACGGTGAATACCTTGGCGCTGATGAAGCAAAGATTTCACCAATGGATCGCGGCTTCTTATTTGGCGATGGCATCTACGAAGTGATCCCATCATACCAAGGCAAAATGCTTGGCTTTGGCGCACATATTGAACGTATGAATAACGGTTTAAACGAGCTTGAAATTAAGCTCGATTACAGTGCCGATACGTGGCGTAAAATCTGTAATGATTTATGTGAGAAAAACCAAGGTGATAACCTAGGGATATATTTACACGTGAGCCGCGGTGCTGATACTAAACGTGCCCACGGTTACCCAACTAATATTACCCCGACCGTATTTGCGTTTGCGTTTGAAATTCCAGCAGAGCCAAAAAGCGACATAGATAGCGCAACAACTTACACCGTATCGCTTGAACAAGACCGTCGCTGGCAACGTTGTCATATTAAATCAACGGCACTGCTTGGCAACGTTATCCATTACCAGCACGGTGCAGCAGCGGGTAACAAAGAAACCATTTTATTTAACCGTTTAGAAGAAATTACCGAAGCCAGTTCAAGTAATGTGTTTATTGTAAAAGAGGGTGTGATCAGCACGCCTCCACTTGATAACCAAATTTTACCGGGGATCACCCGTTGGTTAATCCTCAATATTCTTCACAGTTACAGTGACTTTAACGTGCAAGAACGCATTATTAGTAAAGAAGAATTACTTGATGCCGACGAAGTATGGATCACCAGCGCCACTAAAGAAGTTGGCCCAGTTGTAAAAGTAAATGGCAAGTTAGTTGGCGATGGCAAACCTGGTGCAGTATGGCAACAAGTACAAAGCTTGTTTACCAAGCATAAGTTTGATTACTAATTTAATCGCACTCAAAAACAAACGCCTACTCAGAGTAGGCGTTTTTTTTTAATGTTATTTAGTGCTTATTTTATCAAATGGCCAAGCTTGCAATAGGCCGTCACTGGTTTCTGAATATAGCTGCTTACCATCGTACGCCACACTCAGTACTGACGTTCGCTGGCGCTGTTGTTTAGCTTCGTATTCTGCGATTAATTCACCATCTGCAACACGGTATAAACGCATCTTCATTTTTGGTGAGCCCGTTAATAGCCATTTATCTTGATTAATAAATTGCGATGCGGTGAACTCAATAAAGTTAGAGTATGAGGCCAACTCAGCAAGTTCTTTTTTATTGGCTAAATCAAAGAATACACGATCATCAACCGAGTCAATTGCGAAGCCCAAGCTTGCTGTTTTATTTAAAGTAACGTGATTCACTCTGGTCGCTAAACGCTCTTCAAAACGAGTGCTGCCATCGCTCGTTGACCAAAGCTTTACGTACTTGTCGCTTGAACCAGTAAACGCCCACTGACCATCAGCCGATAACGCAACGCTATTAATATCTAAACGATGAATATCAAAAAGCTTAGTATCACCTGTACGGGTATTTATCACCTCAGCCTTGCCGCTACGATAAGCGATAACCAACGTATCGCCTAAGGCTGAAATAGCGATGTCTCTGGCGATTTCTTGCCCGGTAAGCCAAGTACCAATGCTACGCCCAGTGCGAGTATCGTATAAAGTCACCGATAATCGATTTGAAATGAAAAAACGAGATTTGTTAGCGCTAAAGCCCGCAAGCTCAACATGTTCAGCGCCCTGCCCTGTTATACAATCGTATAGGCGCGCTTTTAACTGATTATCCCAAACACACACCTCAGATTGGGTTGCCACTAACGCGTGACTCGCATCCTCGGTTAGCGCCGTAGCACTTAGTAGCTCATTGCCATGGGCAAATTCGCTACTAGCAGGGGCAGTAAACACCTCACCTCCACCACAGCCCACAAGGCTAAGTGCAAATACACAGCAAAGAGATTTAAGCAATTTCGACGTCATGATCATTCTCAATTTTTATAATTATTTTTGTATTGGAGCAGTGTAATGAAAATAAGCGGAAGTTGGTAGGAGTTCTGACTTTTAGCTGTCAGCTTTCAGCCGTCAGCCATCAGTTTTTGTAGGCGAGAAATTTATTTCGCGCGAAGCGCTGGCAGTTGTGCGATGCAGCGGCGCGCCATGCGAGCATGGCGCCTACTCAAAACGATTATTGGTCTGTTCTGCTCACGATTTCGTAGCCTTCAGCTTCATAGTCATTGATACATTTTTGAAATTTATTTTGAAGTTTTATTTCATCAAAAAAGCCTAGTGAGTATGCATCACACTTTACTTTCATATGCTCACTGTTTTCCAAAACCGCATTTAATTTGAGCTCAGCAAAACCAAATTTATAGGCTAATTCTGTGAACTGTGAATACAGAACCAAAAGCAGTACAGCAAGAAGGGTAAGCGTTAGCGTATTTTTCATTTTTATTTCCTTTAAAAGTGTTGGTAAAAAGACTGGAGCAATTATCGAACCAACAATATAACCTCATATAAATCAATACAATGAAGTATCCACGCAAAAGCATAGTTGATATTTCCACCAATAAATAGTGAAAAAGACAACTATTTCCTAAAATAAATACAACTTTGGAGTGGTGAGTGTTTTTAAGTTGCTAGAAAAGAGGTGCGAAGTACGAGATTCGAGATGTAAAATGCGAGGTAGGAGGTGCTTTAGCGCCGAACAACAGCTTACTAATCACAGCTTAAGATAACCCCCTACTTTCTTGTAGGCGTGAAATTTAATTCGCGCGACTTTTTGCGAGTTGTAGGTCGTGCTTTAGCGCGTTTTCTAAAAAAGTTCGCTTTGCTTACTATGAGATCTATTGTTCTAATTGGTACTTGAAACAGATTCACAATTAACAGTCGATTTTTTTGATGTTTCTCTATTCAGGTGAAAACTCAAAAGCAATGACTACTTCGTTATATTTTAGCTGACTTAAAGTATTAGTAAAAAGTTCTAAATCATCCTCAGTCCCTTTAATTAACGTTACATCATTTTTACTTAAAAGGATCAGTGTTTTAGAAAATAAAAATGCCATACATTCAAAACGAATAGAATTTGAACCAGCCTCCTGGAATGGGCAAAATTGATTAAATATCTTAGCCCCATAAACACCATTTTCATTTTTAGCGTTTAGCCAATCAAAATTTGCACAAATGCACCAAAACTTAGCAACTTTCTTTATTTCAACTGATTCAGCTCCTAAAATTAATGCACCCTCAGCTATATTTGCAGAAATAACTTTTGGACAAGGTCCATTAGTACCAAAATACAAATTGCTTTTCTGAATAACATGCTCTTGCCAACTTGATGATTTGATATCACTCTGCTTATACATCAACCCACCTCTTTGTTAATAAACACATGATATATATCCCAGTGCTCTGCTATTTGTTTCTAGCCCATTTTATACGGCCCCAGCTCTTCAGGTATCGAGTTTAAAATATCGAATAAAGGACTTGGCTTACTGAATGTAGAATAGAAGTTGCCTGATATTACACGATGTTACTAGCACGCCATGTAAGCATAGAGCCAAAGTAAAGTTAAGAGTTACGCGGCATAAAGCTACATAAGCTAGGCCCTGTTTCCTAGAGCCTAGCGCCTGTTAACTTTCAATCTGATAGCTGACGGCTGAAAGCTGACAGCTCACTCCCCTCACCCATGCGTAAAACAAAACACATTAAGTTTGTTACCGTCTAAGTCTCTAAAGTATCCCGCATAAAAGCCGGGCATTTCGCGTGGGCCGGGGGCGCCTTCGTCTGTGCCACCTAATTCTATGGCCTTCTTATAAAAGGCATCTACTTGGGCTGGGGTTTCGACTGCCAGAGCAATCATAGTGCCGTTACCTACTGTGGCTTTTTCATCGTTATAAGGTTTGGTAATCGCAAAACCGGGCTTATCTTGACCTGTGCTCCATGCGACAAAGCGGTCAGTTTCTAAAAAGCGCTCGGCGTTTAGGGTAGCGAACAATTCATCGTAATACTTTACTGCTTTAGCTAGGTTGTTAGTGCCTAACATGGTGTAACCTATCATTGTGTGCTCCTTACGTTTAAAAGTGTCTGTACTCAACATAAAAGGGAAATGACCATCTGTCTATTGATTTCTCCATTCATCGCAATGGACTATATTTCTAATGGTTGTTACTTTATAACAGGTTAACACGCCCTAATTTCTGCTCACTAACAAGGAAATAAAATGAAGTTTAAAACGTCTTTAGCACTGCTTGCAGCAGCCAGCTTTTACAGCCATGCAGGAGCTAGCAATACCTTTCAACTTGAAAATGTTTTTGATCTTGAATACGCCAACCAAATAGAAATGACAAAAAATGGCGATACAATTTACTTTGTGCGTAATCGCATGGATATCAAAAGTGACCGTAAAGTCAGTAATATTTGGTCAGTAAACCCAGATGGTAAAACCATGCTACCGCTAACGTTTGGCGTGCATATGGACTACTCTCCAGTATTGTCACCAGATGAAACTCGTTTAGCGTTTATTTCTACCCGAGATGGTAGCAGCCAAATCTATGTAAAATGGTTAAAAACCGGTAACGTAGCAAAAATTAGTAACCTAACGCAAAGCCCTGGCGGATTAACTTGGACACCAGATGGCAAACAATTGGTGTTTAGCCAGTTTGTGCCAGCAAAATCAGCAAGCCCAGTGTCTTTACCGGGTAAGCCAGAAGGCGCTAAGTGGGCAGAGCCAGCTAAATATATTGACGATACCTATTACCGTGCCGATGGCGGTGGCTACTCTGAAAAAGGCTATCATCACTTTTTTATCATCAGTGCAACGGGCGGCAATGCACGTCAATTAAGCTCTGGTGATTTTGATCATGGTGGTGCTATTAGCTTTAACGAACAAGGCGATGCGTTTTATTTCTCGGCTAATCGTCATGAAGACAATGAATTACACCCAACTGAATCTGAAATCTATAAACTTAGCTTAGCGGATCGTTCAATTACCCAAATAACAGACCGTAAAGGCCCAGATTCACGCCCTAAAGTCTCGCCAAATGGTCGTTATCTGGCATACACAGGCTACGACGACAAAAAGACTAACTATGAAAATAACGACATTTATTTACTTGATTTGAAATCAGGAAAAACCTCAGTGCTCACTGCTGATTTAGACCGTAGTGTCGAAGATATAAAATGGGATGATAGTGGTAGCGGCCTTTATTTTAGCTACGATAGCGAAGGTAAAACACACCTAGCTTACCAGCCGCGTAGTGGTAAACATAAGGTAATTACCTCAGAGATTGGAAGTGTTGCCTTTGGTCGCCCATATTCAGGTGGTGACTTTGATGTGAGCGAAGATGGTGAAGTTGCATTCACACTTGCAGATACCCAGCGTCCAGCTGATGTAGCATTAATTAAGCGCGGTAAAACCGCACGATTAACGCAATTAAATGAAGATGCGCTGGGCGACAAAGAGCTGGCCAAAGTTGAAGAAATTTGGGTTAAATCAAGCCACGATGGCTTGGCTATTCAAGGTTGGATTGCTTACCCACCGGGTTTTGATAAAAACAAAAAGTACCCACTTGTTTTAGAGATCCACGGCGGCCCTGTTGCAAACTACGGCCCTCACTTTAGCCCTGAAGTACAATTATACGCTGCCAAAGGTAATGTTGTACTTTATATGAACCCGCGCGGCAGTGACTCATACGGCAAAGAATTTGCGCAAACAATTCATCATAACTACCCAAGTAATGACTTTGATGACTTAATGACAGGTGTTGATGCTGTCATCAATAAGGGCTTTATTGATGAGAGTAAGTTGTTTGTTACCGGCGGTTCAGGTGGCGGTGTTTTAACTGCATGGATTGTGGGTCATACAGACCGCTTTGCAGCCGCTGTTGTTGCTAAACCTGTCATCAATTGGATCAGCTTTGTACTAACTGCTGACTTCTATCCTTTCTTTGCTGACTATTGGTTCCCAGGTAAGCCATGGGACAATATTGAGCATTATATGAAGCGCTCTCCAATTAGCTATGTGGGCAATGTAAAAACGCCCACTATGCTGTTAACCGGCGAATCAGACTATCGCACCCCGATTTCTGAAACCGAGCAATTTTACCAAGCGTTAAAGCTACAAGGTGTTGATACAGCGATGGTGCGTATTCCTAATGCCTCACATGGCATTACCGCTCGCCCATCAAACCTAATGACCAAAGTCGCTTATATTCAATGGTGGTTTGATAAACATAGTAAGTAGTTGCAAGTTAGCAAGTTAGCAAGTTAGCAAGTTAGCAAGTTAGCAAGTTAGCAAAGCATTGTGGCGCGATTTTATATCGCGCCATATCCGAAACGTCATTTAATAAAACCACAACGCGGGATAAACCCGATGCTTCTTTCCCCTTTCTAACTTCCCCTTCTAACTTTAGAATTTCAATCTGATAGCTGAAAGCTGATAGCTCTCTTTTCCTGTAAACCCCCTTTACAGTCAAAATGTGAGTAACTCCTTACATACATTTTCAAATATCGGACATTAATCCAAAAGCAGTTAGTAAAAAATCGGTTTATAGCCAAAATCAGTAACTTGAGTTAGTAAAAAATCGGTTTGTGCCGCTAGAAACCTAGCTTCAGTTAGTAAAATTTTGGTTTGTAAGGGTGCTGAGTTGGTAAAAAATCGGTTTATGGCTTGAGTGAGTTAATAAAAAATCGGTTTATAAATCTCTAGATTTTACAAAACAGCATTAAATTGCCGTTTATATGAGCCAATTTTAACCATTCTAGAGGCTGTAATAATGCAATAAGCCCTAAATTAAGGCTTATAAGGCAGAGGTAGTTAAATCCTGATCTAAAATTCTTAGGCTGGTAAATACGTGATCTGTATTTTTATAAAGCTAGTAAACGGCTGATCCAAGACTTGGTTAAAGAGTGATCCGAACCTACGAGGTGCGAGGTGCGAGGTGCGAGTTGCGAGATACGGGTTGCGAGGTGCGAGATGCGAGTCTGATGGCTGATGGCTGAAAGCTGACGGCTAAAAAGCGAAAAAGGGCCCGAAGGCCCCTAACAACATTATTGAATAGCTATAAAGGAAATTACAACTTGGTTAGAACTGGTTCATGGTATTTGCTTCACCACCGGCTTTAAGCGCATTTTCACCAGAGAAGTACTCTTTATGAGTATCACCAATGTTAGAACCTGCTAAGTCTTGGTGTTTCACTGATGCTTGCTCACGGCGAATTTCTTGACGTTGTACGTCGCGAACATACGCTAGCATGCCTAGGTCGCCGAAATAGCCTTCTGATAGAATATCAGTGCTTAGCGCCGCTGTATGGTAAGTTGGTAGCGTGATTAAGTGGTGGAAGATACCCGCTTCACGTGCACCATCTTTTTGGAAGTTTTGTACAAGTACGTCTGCTGCCGCTGCAAGCTCTGTGTCATCCATTTCTGGTGCCATTAATGCCTTATTGTCATCGATGCTTGGGTAAGCAGATAGGTCTTTACCTTGCTCTTGCCACTCAGCATATACTTGCTCACGGAATTTAAGTGTCCAGTTGAACGACGGAGAGTTGTTGTATACCAGCTTAGCATTAGGTACTTGCTCTTTAACGCGGTTAACAAGCTCTGCGATTTGTTTAACGTTTGGTTTTTCTGTTTCAATCCACAGTAAGTCTGCACCTGATTGTAAGCTAGTTACACAGTCTAGAACTACGCGGTCTTTCTCTGTGCCTTCACGGAACTGGTATAAACCATTATCTAAACGTGTTGGTTTGCACAGCTGACCATTAAGCTTCATTGCTGTGTCGCCTTCGTTTAAGTCATCCACACTGTTTACTGGTGTTGTTTCAAGGAACGACGTGTATTGGCTAGCAAGGTCGCCAGGTGTTTTAGATACAGGCACTTTTTGAGTAAGGCTTGCACCTAATGAGTCAGTACGAGCAACGATAATACCGTTATCAATACCAAGCTCTAAGAATGCGTAACGAACTGCATTAATTTTTGCTAAGAAATCTTCATGCGGTACAGTTACTTTACCCGCTTGGTGACCACATTGTTTTGCGTCAGATACTTGGTTCTCGATTTGGATAGCACATGCACCTGCTTCAATCATCTTTTTAGCAAGTAGGTAAGTTGCTTCTTCGTTACCGAAACCCGCATCGATATCAGCAATAATTGGCACAACATGGCTTTCGAAGTTATCGATTTTATTTAGTACTGCTTGAACATCACCACCGTTTGCTTTCGCTTCGTCTAAGTCTTTGTAAAGGTGGTCAAGTTCACGTGCATCAGCTTGCTTTAAGAAAGTGTAGATTTCTTCAATTAGCGCTGGAACAGATGTTTTTTCATGCATACTTTGGTCAGGTAATGGACCAAACTCAGAGCGAAGTGCCGCAACCATCCAGCCACTTAGGTATACATAGCTGCGTTTAGTTGTTTTGTTGTGACGTTTAATTGCCATCATCATTTGCTGTGCAGTGAAACCATGCCAACAACCTAATGATTGTGTGTATTGGCTGTGGTCAGCATCGTAAGCTGCCATGTCTGCACGCATAATGTCTGCAGTGTATTGAGCAATGTCTAGACCCGTACGAAAACGGTTTTGTAAGCGCATACGGCTTGCGTATTCAGGGTTGATTGACTGCCACGTTTTGCCTTGTGTTTGACATAAAGTAGCTAAGTTATCGGTTTCGCGTTGATATGTTGTCATAATAAAAATCCTTCGAACGGGTTATCTATTTTTTGTTAGTGAGAGTGGCTACTTGGCGTTTGCTTCGTAGCGCTTAATTCAACATTAGGCGGATTTTTTGGATTTAGTAAATTTATAGTTGTTATTGCCACTATATTTTCAGTGAATGACAAATAACCTGCTTGTTAGCCTTTTTTACGATATGGTTGAGCCATGAATGATCAATTTAAGCTCGTTTAAAGGACATTATTATGACCACTCTCTCACTTAACGGTTTAAGCGTTGATCAACAACTTGCACAGTTTGTTGAACAGCAACTTTTACCAGGAACAGGCATTAACACAGACACTTTTTGGCAAGGTTTTGCTGATATCGTCAACGAACTAACACCTATCAATCGTGCGCTTTTAGAAAAACGCGAACAACTGCAAGCTAAGATTGATGACTATCACAAGCAGCACCCTGTATGGGATGCAGCGAATTATCAAGCATTCCTTGAAGAGATTGGCTACCTCGTTCCTGAACCCGCTAGTTTCAGCATAGAAACAGAGCAAGTTGAGCCTGAAATCGCAAGCACAGCGGGGCCGCAGCTCGTGGTGCCAGTAAGCAATGCACGCTTTGCCTTAAACGCAGCAAATGCTCGCTGGGGCTCTTTGTATGATGCGCTATACGGCACTGATGTGTTGAGTGAAGACGACGGCGCTGAAAAAGGCTCTACATACAACCCTGTGCGTGGCTTTAAAGTAATGGCTTATGCCCGCCAGTTCCTAGATAAAGCATTGCCTTTAGCAAATGGCTCACACATCGAAAGCACCAGCTATTCGGTTGTAAATAATGAGCTTTTAATCACATTACGTGACAGTAGTCAGGTTCGTTTAGCAAACCCTGAACAACTTATTGGCTACCAAGGTGAAGCGCAAAACCCAAGCGCTATCTTATTGAAAAATAATGGCTTACATATTGAGCTGCAAATTGACCATCATCACCCAATCGGCCAAGCAGATAAAGCTGGCCTTAAAGATGTACTACTTGAAGCAGCCCTTACAACGATTATGGACTGTGAAGATTCGGTTGCTGCCGTTGATGCCGAAGACAAAGTAAACGTTTATCAAAACTGGCTTGGTTTAATGCAAGGAAACCTTGTAGAAGCATTTACCAAAGAAGGTAAAACCATTGAGCGTCGTTTAGCAGAAGATCGCCAATATCAAGGTGTAAATGGCGAAACAATCACGCTAAAAGGCCGTAGCATGATGTTTGTGCGTAACGTTGGCCATTTAATGACTAACCCTGCTATCCAAGATAGTGAAGGCAATGACGTGTTTGAAGGCATTATGGATGCCATTATCACCAGCACCGCGACGCTTCATGATTTAAAAGGCACAAGCAACCTTAAAAATTCAACGGCCAATAGCATTAATATTGTTAAGCCAAAAATGCATGGTCCAGAAGAAGTGGCCTTCACTAATACCCTGTTTACCCGTGTTGAGCAGCTGTTAGGCTTACCAGCAAACACCATTAAAATGGGTATTATGGATGAAGAGCGCCGCACTTCAGCTAATTTAAAAGCGTGTATTTTCGAAGCTAAAAAGCGTGTGGTATTCATCAATACCGGTTTCTTAGACCGTACTGGCGACGAAATTCATACTTCAATGCAAGCAGGTGTAGTACTGCCAAAAGGCGCTATTAAACTTGAACCTTGGATCAGCGCATACGAAGACCGCAACGTTGATATTGGCTTAGCTACAGGCCTCAGTGGTAAAGCACAAATTGGTAAAGGTATGTGGCCAATGCCAGATAAAATGGCGTTAATGATGGAACAAAAAAGTGGTCATCCGAAAAGTGGTGCAAATACCGCGTGGGTGCCCTCTCCTACTGCTGCAACTCTGCATGCAATGCATTATCACGATATTGATGTATTTGCCTGTCAAAAAGCGCTTATGGACCGAAAACAAGCAAGCCTTACCAGCTTACTCACTCCACCGCTTATGAAAGATGCCAGCAGCTTAAGCAAAGAAGATATTCAAGCCGAACTTGATAACAATGCTCAGGGTATTTTAGGTTATGTTGTACGTTGGATTGACCAAGGTATTGGTTGCTCAAAAGTACCAGACATCAACCATGTCGGTTTAATGGAAGACCGTGCCACACTGCGTATTTCAAGCCAGCACATGGCCAACTGGCTGTATCATGGCGTTTGTTCTGAAGAGCAAATTAGAAAAACCATGGCACGCATGGCAAAAGTTGTTGATGGACAAAATGAAGGTGATCCTGCCTACAATAATATGGCTGATTCAGCCGAAACTTTAGCACAAAACGTTGCTTATCAAGCAGCTTTAGCCCTTGTATTAGAGGGTGTTAAACAACCTAGTGGCTATACTGAACCATTATTGCATGCGTTCCGTATAAAGTATAAGTCGTTAAATTAGCCACTACACAACTCCCCTTCGAGTTTCATGTGTCGTTCATAGCAGCCCAAGGGCTGCTTTTTTTGACTAAACTCATAACTACTGTGAATAGCCACCATTCATGGCATAATAAAAATCTATTAAAAAAGGGGCATTTGTTACCAAATGCCCCTTTTTACGTACTAATTTTTTAAAAATTAGTTTTTGACAATCGCATTGTGATAAACGTTTTGTACGTCATCACAGTCATCAAGCATAGAAATAAACTTTTCAAAGTTTGCGATATCATCTGGATCAGTGATGTCAGTATGAACTTGTGGAACAAACGTGATTTCATCTACTTCAAAGTTAATACCTTCAAATGCTTCTTCAAGGGCTGTTTTTGCTTTGTAGTACTCAGTATGTGGAGCGAAAACAGACACTTTACCGTCTTCTACTTCTACATCTGTTACGTCTACATCAGCCATCATTAGCGCTTCAAGTACAACTTCGTCGTCTTCGCCAGCAAAGCCTAATACAGCTAAGTGATCGAACATATGTGCAACACAACCCGGTGTACCAATTTTTGAATCTGTTTTTGTAAACGGTAAACGTACATCTTTGATAGTACGGTTAGGGTTATCAGTTAAACAGTCCACAATAACCATACAGTTACCTGGGCCGTAGCCTTCGTAACGTGCTGGAGAATAATCTTCCCCTGCTCCACCGGCCGCTTTTTTGATTGCATTGTCGATTACGTGTGCTGGAACTTGGTCTCTTTTCGCACGCTCAATAATACGCTTTAGCGCTTGGTTTACTTCTGGATCTGGTTCGCCATTTTTAGCAACAACGTAGATTTCTTTACCGTACTTAGAATTTACTTTAGTTTTTGCATTGGCTGTTTTAGCCATGGCGTTTTTGCGGACTTCAAATGCTCTGCCCATCTTATGCCTCTATGAATACATTTGATAATTGCCGATATTTTAGCAACTCATGACCGCTTGGGCTAGTACTAGGACATTTTGAAAAATAAAAAACTAACAATAAATCTCAGGAAAAAGAAAAAACAAAGCCATTTAACATAACATATTATTTTCTTGAAAAGAGCCGACTAAAGTAGGCAGTTCTGAAAAATGGTGCAACACATAATCAGCTTGATTCGCATATTCAGGAATTTCATCTGGTGCATATAAGCAAGCTCGCATATTGGCATTATGCGCAGCCTGAATATCAAATAGGTAATCGCCGACATAAAGTAACTCTGATTGGTCAAGTTCCCATAATGTTGCAATTGCATTCAGGGCACTTGGATCAGGCTTAGCTGGCGCATCAGAGCGAGTCAGTACAGTTTCTATTGGTAAGGGGTTATTTTTTAATTTAATCGCCGCTGCACGGTCGTAGTTGCGAGTTACAATCGCCATCGGAATGTTATTTTCTTTCAGTCTGGTTATCGCCTCTGCAACGCCTGGCAATAAATGAGCGTGCTGTGCATCAATAAGCTCATGCTGATGAACGATATTCATCGCTTCTTCGCGCATGTAAGGCGAAGGTAACGAAGCAATATGCGCCAGTAAATCGCTCTCAAGAGGACAGCCTACCTGCGCTTTGATGAGTGAAAAGTCTAACTCCGATGAAACCAAAGTACCATCTAAGTCAAAGATTACGCCACGAATATTGTTGTCATGGATAGTCATATAAATCCCTGTATATGAGAATTGGGAAAATGTTGATGCCCATTAATAAGATAGTTTACGAAATGGGTTAATTAAAGGATCAAAGGATTAAAAAAGTGACTTTTTTAATCCTTTTGGCTTGGTATTACTCTGGATTTACCGACTCAAATCTAGCTTCAAGCCAGGTATCATCTTGGCTAAAGGTCAGTGTTTTTACCTTACCTTTACCTTCAATATTAACCATATTCACTTGCGTTGGCCAAAGGTCGCGTAGTGCTCCGTTGCTCATTCGAATGCCATGAATTCCCTCAGGGATCGTGACTTCTTGATAAACCCAAAAGAATTTACCATCAACTTGTGCACCGACTTCTTTCAACTCAAGTGGCTTGCCATCTAAAGTTTGTAGAGCAATATGTGACTCAACATAATCAGCAAAACGCTTTTGGTCTTCTTTATTACTTAAGATATCAGCGTTGCCGTCAAACAAATGGTCGACGGCGTGCTCTGTATCGTGTAAATAAAAACGATGCATCAGCTCTATGTTGTTGGTGCGTTTATTAAACAGCACCGTTGTTACAGATGCTTTTAACTGGTGCGCCATGGTTGGCGCACTCAGTAACAAAGCAAAAATAATCGCAGCAAAGCGCATTATTTTTGCTCCTGGGCATCTTTATCGTCGTCATTTTTCAGTTCAGTTTTAATATCTTGCATGATATCGCGGCTGACTTTCGCTTTACTCTTCTCACGTTTGTACACTTCGATACGCGATGGAATAATACGACGCGGGTAGTTGTTGTTTTCTACATCAACATCCGCTGTTTCCCAGCGTGGATCGACGGTAACAGACACTAGGTTTTTACCTTTTTCTGTAACAATGAGCTTTTGTACATGCTTGTGATTACGACGCCAGATTTCAGCAGGAATGTACTGCTCTTCTTTCGTACCATCTTCATAAGTAAGCTCAAGTAAGATAGGCATGACTAAGCCACCTAAGTTTGAGAACTCAAGTACGTAGTAGTTTTTATCTTCTTTGATTGCACGCTCAAACGTTTTACGCTCCCAAGGCTCTAAACCTTTCAGGAATTTGTTATACGCGTTGCGCTCTTTATTAGTTACCGTAAAGCGGTCGTTTTCGTCATAGAAGTCAGTTACATCAGGGTTTTCTTCAACCCACAGTTTTTTACCTTCTTCTTTATTACGTTTTACGAATAACGGCATTGGCTTGTCAGCTTCGATATCACGTAAACGATTAAAGTCGATATCAGGGTTTTTAGTATCTAAACGCAGTTGGTAAACCTTGTCTAGCGAGATATCAACGTGATCTGTGGTGTAGAACCAACCACGCCAGAACCAATCTAGGTCAACACCTGACGCTTCTTCCATAGTACGGAAGAAATCTGCAGGAGTAGGGCGTTTGTACTTCCAACGCTGTGCATATTCTTTAAATGCAAAGTCGAATAATTCACGGCCAAGGATCACTTCGCGTAAAATGTTAAGTGCAGCAGCTGGCTTAGTATAAGCATTCGGACCTAAACGTAATACGCTGTCTGACTGTGTCATCACTGGCACTTGGTTTTCAGACTTCATGTAATCAACAACATCGCGTGGCTCAACACCCCAAGGAATTGTGTGGTCCCATTCACGACCAGCAACACCATCTAAGAAGCTGTTTAGACCTTCATCCATCCACGTCCATTGACGTTCATCAGAGTTAACCACCATAGGGAAGTAAATGTGACCTACTTCGTGGATAACAACGCCGATTAAGAAGCGTTTTTCTGCTTGAGAATAAGTACGAGTACCATCGTCTTGTAGGTCAGTACGCGGACCATTGAAGGTGATCATTGGGTATTCCATACCACCTACAGGGCCATTTACAGACTGAGCCACAGGGTAAGGGTAGTCAAACGAGAAGCGCGAATACACTTGCATTGTATGAACAACAGCTTCGGTCGAATATTTCTTCCAAAGGTCGCCACCTTCTTTCGGGTAGAAAGACATCGCCATTACTAACGGCTGATCTTTACCACCTTGATGATAGCCTTTTGCATCCCACATAAATTTACGTGAAGACGCCCATGCAAAGTCACGTACGTTTTCAGCTTTAAAGTGCCATGTTTTTGTTTTGTCTGTGCCTTCTTTCTCGTTTTCTAACGCTTCTTCTTCAGTCACGATGAAAACAGGACGTTTAGCATCTTCAGCTTGCTCAAGGCGCTTACGCTGTGTGCTCGTCAGAACGCTGCTTGGGTTATCAAGTTTACCCGTTGCCGATACGATGTGGTCAGCAGGTACGGTTAACTCAACATCATAGTTACCAAATTCAAGCGTAAACTCACCACTGCCTAAGAAGGCTTTGTTCGTCCATGCTTCATAATCAGTGTATGCAGCAAGACGAGGGAACCACTGTGCTAATAAGAAGATATCGTTGCCATCTTCTTCAAAGTGTTCATAACCTGAACGTGCACCAACGGCATCTTCTTCAACAATGTTAAAGGCGAAGTCCATGCTGAACTCAACGTCTTTACCCGGTTTAAGTGGCTTGTTAAGGTCAATACGCATTAAGGTATCAACGACTGTAACTTTAAGCTCTTTTCCGTCTTCGTCTTTAACATTGGCGATTTGATAACCCAGCTCGTTGTCGGCCATGAATTGCTGACGACGTAACTGACCTAAGCTCAATTTAGTTTCTTTAGGCTGAGGGTCACCTTGCAATGTTTTACCATTGAAAGTAGATGTCATTTCAGCAATTGAGTCAGATTTAAAGATATTTTGGTCTAGTTGTAACCAAAGGTACTTTAACGTGTGCGGCGAGTTATTTTTGTATTCGATAGTTTGGCTTGCTGTTAAGCGGCGTTTCTTTTCATCAAGCTTTGCATCAATGTCATAGTTTACTTGCTGTTGCCAGTAATGTTCAGCGGGTTCACCTGCTGCACTACGATATACGTTTGGAGTTGGAAGAGCTTCATCTAGCTGACGGAACTTGTCAACGAATGAGCCTTTAGTTTGCTCAACAGATGACGCCATGACAGCTGAAGATACTGCTAAAGGCAATACCAAAGCACTCAACTTAAGAACTGCTTTTTTCATTGTTAATCCTGTAATTAATTTGCCAGCGTACCATCGCAAACTGCTAACAAAGTTGCAATAAAATAACGATAAAGTGCGGGATTTTTCAGGTAGTATTCAGCACATCTAAGCGAGCCAATTTTTTTCAGTGAATTCGCCTTAAATAAAGTCCTGTAAAGGGGGTTTACACAACACTGGTTAATTTTAGTTCAGCACTAATTCATCCCAAAGTATTACAGTTAATTAGTAGATACTCTGCTTAAATTCTAGTTAATGATGAAAGGGTGATTAGATGAAGTTTTATATTGTAAAAAAAGACTCTCGTTTAGCAGCCATTCCTGCTCAAGAATCAATTCTAAACGAGTACAAAGAACGCGGATTTGAATTTGTCGAGGTCATTGCAGCCTGCGATGAGTCAGATGCATTATCTCGTACATCTCCTGGTGTAAATGGGTCTAAAAAATGGCTAATTTACCCGACTACACTGGTAATTTTATCCTTAATTGCCATTATTTTTGCAATAAATTAAATTTTGCGACATTTGCTATTGAAATTTACTGCCATTTGTATTTAAAATCGCCCACTTTTTTGATTTTGGGGTCTGCGAAGCATGAATTTAAACCCCAAAATGTTTGGTAATCAGCATAGAATTCGGTGAGCGTATGGATTTCTATATCCTAAAAAAACAACAAGAACTAATTGCAATTCCAGCGGACGAACAAAATTGTAAACAGTACCTAGATTCAGGGTATTTTTATATCGACAAAGTAGCGGCATGTAATGAAACAAATGCCCTTAAGATTTTACAAGCTAAGCAAACGAAAGCGCTTAAAGTACCTATGATAATGGCATTGTTAGCTTTGCCAATGGTGGTTTTTGCTTGGTATAGCTTAAGTTAACAAACCAGGCTGGGCATCTTGGCTCAGCTTAGGTATATTGACGCTCTTAACAAATAATAAGAGCGTTTAATGAAAGTCCTTCATACATCTGATTGGCATTTAGGCCAACAATTCTACGAGCATTCTCGATTCGATGAGCATCAAGCATTTCTAGCTTGGTTAACCGATACGCTTGTGTCAGAGAAGATTGACTTACTACTGGTTGCGGGTGACATTTATCATACGGCAACACCTCCTGCCAGCGCAGAAAACCAACTCTACCAATTTATTAAAACCACTAAGCAGCATTGCCCTGACTTACACATAGTGATTATTGCTGGCAACCATGATTCAGCAAATCGTATTATGGCGGCAAAGCCTTTATTGGCTCAGTTTGATACCTATGTTGTTGGCCGCTTTGATAGCAATGTTCCTCATGAAGTTGTACTGCCCATCAGCACAAAAAACGGTGATGCGCATGTTGTTGCCATGCCATTTTTACGTAGCAGTGATTTAAGCAGCTATAACCGCCAACAAGAGCAACCGTTAAGTTACAACCAAGCCGTTGCCCTTGCTTACAAAGATGCATTACAAGCAGTAAGCGAATTACCTAACGCGCCATTAATTGCCATGGGCCACCTACATGCAAAAGGCGGAGACATCTCATCTGATTCTGAACGTAACTTAGTTATTGGTGGTGAAGATGCGATATCGGCAAGCATATTTACTGATCAACCTGATTATGTCGCGCTAGGGCATCTTCATAAGGCTCAAAGCGTCGCGAAGAAAGAGACCATTCGCTACAGTGGCACGCCAATGCCGATGTCATTTTCTGAAAGACGCTATCAGCATCAAGTTGTGCTAGTCGAGATTAGTGACTCAGGTACATCTGTAAACCCCCTTTACATTCCTAGCTTTTGTAAAGTCATTTTGCTACCAGAAAAAGACTGTGTGCCACTGAACGAACTCTGCGAGCTTATAAAACAGCTCGATTTAACGGATGAAGGTTTAGCGCCATACCTGCGGGTTAAATTGAGCGCCCATGACACTGACACCACTTTTAGAGAGCAAATAGAACACGCCCTTGAAGGTAAGCAGGTTAAGTTTTGTGGTATTGAAAGGGTACGTCAGCAGGGCAATCAGCAATACGATGAACAAACCCTATTTGAAGATGTCTCGCAAATTGAAGCACTAAACCCACATTCACTTTTAGAGCAAGCATTTGCAAATAATAAAGATATGGCAGGGCAGGCGGTGCCAAAAGAGCTAGAAGGCTTACTAAGCCAAGTGATCGATGAGTTGAATGCAGAGGACCTACTATGAAAATTTTAGCAGTTCGTGTTCATCAACTCGCCTCTATCTTAGACGCCGAAGTCGACTTTAGCGCTTCGCCTTTAAAAGAAGCAGGGTTGTTTGCAATCACCGGTGATACCGGGGCGGGTAAAAGTACTTTACTCGATGCCATTTGCTTAGCGCTTTATAACAAAACAGCAAGATTACGCGGCGATACAGGCAATAAAATTGACTTTAACGGCGACAATATCAAACTCAATGACTCGCGTAATTTATTACGCCGCGGGGCAGGGCAGGGCTTTGCCGAAGTCGACTTTGTTGGCCAAGATAAACAACAGTACCGAGCAAGGTTAAGCTTTAGCCGAGCGCGAAATCGCGCTGACGGCAAATTACAACCCGCACAACATAGCCTTTATTCATTACCTGATGAAGCCCTAATCGCTGACAGAAGCGCGGCAGGGAAAGAAATCGAGCGTATTATTGGTTTGAGCTTTGAGCAGTTCTCACGCGCAGTACTTCTTGCGCAACATGAATTTGCTGCGTTTTTAAAAGCAACCGGGGATGAGCGTGCGCAACTACTTGAATGCTTAACTGGCACCGATAAATTTAGCCGTATTGGTCAGCGAATTTTTGAACGCCATCGTGATCAGCTGCAAGCATTAGAGCAGTTAAAATTAAGTTTAAGTAACTATCAGGTTTTAAGTCCTGAACAGGTCGAAACTAAACAAACAGAACAAAAAGCGCTTGAGGCTAAACTTGCTGAGTTACAAAAACAAATAAAACAATTTGAGCAGTACCAAGCGTGGTACAAGCAAGCATCTCAGCAGCAGCAACAGCTAAACCAAGCTGAGCAAGCAAAGCAAGAGTTACAGCAGCAAATACACGCGCTTGCTGAAAAAGCCACTGAAGCGAAACAAGCTCAGCAATGCCTAGAAATAAAAGATAACCGTGAACGCGTCACTTCGATTACTGCTCAACATGGACAACTTAACAAAAACCGCGAGCAGCTTTTAAACGTTGACCATAAAACACTGATCAAAGACGCTGAGCAAACGCTTGAAAAGCAAACCACGCGACTAAACCAAGCAAAGCAAGCACAAAAAGACGCGCAACCTATTATTAGCCAGGCCCGTGAGTTAGATAAGCAACTTGCCGTATTAAACCAGCAAGCAGCGGCGCAAAAAGTACAAGCAGAGAAAGCGAAGCACCATCATCAAGAGCTGACTAATACACTAAATAGCCATAAAGCCGAGCAGCAAAAACAGCTAGAGCAACAAGCGCAAATCAATGGCTATTTAGAAACACACGCACAATGGCAACCATTAGCGAAAGACTGGTCATTCTATAAAAGTGAGTTAAGCCGCTTTAGCCAGCAACAGCACACAATTAGCCAATCACAGCAAAACGTAAAAGCTCTTCAACCTAAAATTGATGAACAGCAAACAGCCGCGCAGCAGTGCAAAACCCAATACCAAGCCCTTGAGCAAGAAATTAACCGCCTAAATGAGCAAGATACCGCCTTTAAATCGAGTTTAAACACCCAATCAATGGCAGATATTGATGCGGGGCTTGAGGCGATTAAGCACCTGATTGAAAAGCGCCAAGTGTGGCAAACTAATCATCAGCAGTTAAAAAATTGGCAAACCCAGATAAACACATTAAGCCAAACTGAGCAGCAACTACAAACAGCATTAAAAGATGCGCAGCAAGGTGCAGAGCAAGCACAGCAGCAGGTTTCGTTTTGTGAGCAAAACTTACAGCAAGTGCAGTTAAGAGCCAGTGAAGGGGTTAGCCAGTTACGCGCCACTTTAAAGGTAGGGGAGCCGTGTGCAGTATGTGGCTCAAAAGAGCACCCGTTTATGCATGAAGAAATGGTAAACGAGCAATTTAGTCAACTTATTAACGACTTTACCAACCAGTTAACTAACGCCAAACAGCACTTAAATACTCTACACGCATTACAGCAAGCTAAAAGTAATGAGCTGGCGGCATGCAGCCAACAGATAAGCTCGTTAAACGGGCAAATCTCAGAACTGAGCGCGCAACAACAGAGCCTCAAAGAAACCATGGCGGCTAATCGTACTGAGCTAAATGATTTAACCGAAGATCAGTTAAACGAGCGTCAGCAACAGCTAAGCTTGCAAAAACAGCAATATTACAAAACCCTCGAGCAGCAACAACAACTGCAAAACACGCTTGCGGCTAAGCAAGCTGAGTATAATCAGCAAGGACAAGCGCTACATAGCAAAGAGCAGCAATTAAACGAATTGCAGCAACAGCTGAATAATCTGCAAACTCGTTTAAATGAGCTCAATGATGAGCATCAGCAACTTTATACGACATTGAATCAACAGTTCGCCAGTGCAACTTGGTGGCAAGCACTTAATACACAAAGCATTTCTTTAGAGGTCATTTCAGAGCATGTTGAGGCTTATCAAGCTTCGCTGCAAACGGCAGATGAGCTTAAAACTAGCTTAAAAGCCATTGAGCAGCACCTTGCACATGTAACGCCGCAGCTAAACGAAGCACATACCTATTTAACTCAGTGCAACGAGCAACTAAGCCAAACTCAAAACGAACTCACGCAGATAAAATCAAAGCGCGAGGGCTTATTTAGTAACGAGGCGATATCGGTAGATGAGTTTATAGCAGAGCTTGAAAAGGCGATAGATTCAGCGCAGCAGGCACTGCAACTTGCCCAGACAAACCATAGTAATGCGGTGAAGGCGCGTGACGAACAAGCCATTCAAATCGCCAATTTTGACGAGCGTGAAAAAGAACTCACTGCAGAGCAAGCGGCACTTAATGAGCGCTTTAGTCTGTGGTTTAACGATTTTAAAGCACAGCACCCAAGCTTAGATGAGCAAGCCGTTAGTCAGTTATTAACGATAAGCCCCACTGAAATAAAACAAACTCTGGCAGATTACCACACCAGCGAAAGTAGCTTAAAAGACGCAGAGGCTCTTTTAAAACAACGACAGCAGGCGCTGGCTCAGCATCAAAAAGACAAGCCAGCTCTCGGTGAAGATGAGCTGCAATTACAGCTTAATCAATCCACAGAGCAACAAGTACAAACGAACAACGCATTATTGCAAGTTGCGACTGAGCTTAAAACCCATCAACAAAATAGCCAAGCGCTGGCTGATAAACAAAAGCTATTAGTGGAACAACAAAAAAGCTATGAGCACTGGCATTTACTCAATAAGGTATTGGGGGATGCCAGCGGCAAAACCATGCGTAATTTAGCGCAAACACAAACTTTAAAAATACTGCTGCACTACGCGAATAGTCACTTACAGACACTAAATAAACGCTACAAATTAACAGCCATAGGGCAAACGCTCGATATCGCTATTATCGATAAAGACATGGCCGATGAGCAGCGCTCTGTTAATACATTATCGGGGGGTGAGTCATTTTTAGTATCGTTAGCACTAGCGCTTGGGCTTGCTTCATTGTCGTCGAATAAAGTGCAAATAAACTCTTTGTTTATCGACGAAGGGTTTGGTACGTTGGACAGTGAAACGTTAAGCATCGCGATGGATGCTCTTGATTCACTACAAGCACAAGGCCGCAAAGTAGGGGTTATTTCGCACGTATCAGAAATGACCGAACGCGTTGCCACCCAAGTGCATATAGCGAAAAAACCAGGTGGTTATTCGACCATCTCAGTTATTTAAAGGATTAGCATGCCAACTTTTAATCACGAAGAAGCAAATCACTACGACGAACGCATTTTGCGCCTAGTTCCAGGTTATGAGCTATTACATCAAGCAACCGCCGCCCAATTAGCAACCACGCTGAGCGATGATGCGTGCATTTTAGTGGTTGGTGCCGGAACTGGTAAAGAAATCATCGAATTAGCGGCGCTAAAACCAAGCTGGCAATTTATTGCTCAAGATATTTCACAAGACATGCTCGATATTGCCGAGCAACAGTTTGGCCAGCACAATATCAGCGATCGCGTAACAGTACACTGCGGTGATATCAACGACATCGACACTCAATGTGACGCAGCACTGTGTTTACTGGTCATGCATTTTGTTGAAGATAACGGCGATAAAAAAGCGCTATTAAAAGCGATTCACAGCAAGCTTAAGAAATCGAGCAACTTATACATTGCCGATTTAATGCGCCCAGAAACCACTTTTGAGCGCGAATCTCAACTACAGCTGTGTACGCAGTTAGGTTTAACCGAAGTCGGCGTAGAACGCATGCGCCACAACCTAGAGCACGATTTTTACCCATTAGACCGAATTCGTTTTGCAGAATTAATGAATGAAACCCGCTTCAGCACCCCAAAACAGTACTTTAAAGTGCTTGGTTTTGCAGGGTATGTGGTTGGGAGTTAGGGGTTTACTAGAGCTGTCAGCTCGTAGGTTGGGTAGAGCGCGACGAAACCCAACAAGTTAGCGAGCTACAAGGGAAAAGAGTAAAGTTCCAACACATAGGCGTGAAATTTATTTCGCGCGATGTTTTGTAGGTTGGGTAGAGCGCGGCGAAACCCAACTAGTTAGTAGTCTAGCTTAACTTTCTTGTTATTTTACTTTATACCAAACAGTTACGATTACCGTTGCAGGCATCCATGAACCACCGCTTTGTGATTGAGTAATATTTTTAATTTCTATATCAGGTTGAGAGGCTAACCAAAGATTGATTTCAGTTTCTAAACCACAATCAGATGATGTAGGTGAACTAGGCCAAAAACTTTGTTTAGGCTTTATGATTTTTGTGAATATTTTAACTTCCATTTAAGAATTACACTCCATGATAATTTAGTAATATAACGTCGCAATAATCGGCAAGGAACAAGCCTGAGCCAAGCTTTTCGGATTCTATTTTGATTGCCTGTTATAAGTCTTTGTCTTTAAAATGTTTGCAACTGAGCAAACTGTTGGCAGTCTCTAGCTTAATGCGCTTGTTAGCTTTTACATACACTGTAATCAAAATCATCCTTTATATTTGGCATTTCATCAACTTGAAAATAGCCCCAAATAGAAAAAAATAAAAAAACAGAGGAATAAGTATATGTGCAGTTAACTTAAGATTTGCGCGCCATCCAGTAAGAATCTTTGTAGGTTGAAGCACTTTTACTCCCTTCGGTGGGAACTGTCCATGCATAAACCCCTTAATACCTACAGGTAGTGTAAATAGACCGATAAAAATAGCACTTAACAAAGGAAATCCGACAAAGGTTGAATACCATAAGACTGAAATCCCAGAATAACCGAAAGGAGTGTGACAGTGAACGGTATCTACATACCATTCTAAAAATGGAATAAACCATTTTATGCTAATTATCACGGCTAAAGCGCAAGCTAAAATAATTAATGCTTTTATTCTAATTTGTTCAGGTTTTGAATATTCTTCTGCGTATTTGATAAACTCTCTCCTTGAGTAAAAGCTAACGCCTCAAATAACAGGTTAAAATAAGCGAGGCACGAGCAAAAACCAACTGTTTTGTTCTGGTTTAATGACTTGTTAGTTCACAATTACACCAATACTAATGAAAAAACACTTAGCCAAATTAGCTGAAAGCCATATGAAATACGATGATAGATGCCAGGATTACTTTGGGATTTTACAGCTTTGGCCATTGCAAAAAGAAAATAAACCAGTCGCGACAACAGAAAGCAATGAAAAAATACGGAAATATAACGGGATAATTTCAGTTGTTGGACTTATAGCAACTAATATCGGTGCAATAACGAATGAAAGCAACATGATAAAACCAGCCCAAGAATGTACCTTACAATTAAAAGTTGGATGCTTAGTAAATGGATCGGCGTCCATTGGAAAGTAACCTGCGACCCATGTACCTACACCATGAGCTATAACTAACCAACCCGCAACATTCACTAAAGTTGAAACATTTGAGAGTTGAGCCAGATACCAACCGAAAAAGCAAAATAGAAAACCAAGAGGATAATTATTAATTAAAGGAGACAATTTTTCAGTTGGGCTACCAGTCGCACCTAACTCACTACAAAATTGCTTAGAATGGCTATAACCAGTATAAAACCTACCTGCTACATATACACCAATGAAAATCCAGATTGTTGCAATTAATCCTGAATAGATCGCAATACTCTCAAACACCACCAAAGTCCCTTTGTTAACTAACATTTTATCGTGCACACTTCGCGCATATTTATGCCGATGCCACGCTCATTATGTTTAATAAATCTACTATTAACAAATAACGTAATGCATTGCTAACTATAAATTTTTTATTGATGCTAAAGATATTCAGAAAGAAAAATGGCTCAACGCTTACTTTCATAATATTTGCAGAGTATGTGGTTATGAGTTAGAACCATCGCGCGAAATAAATTTCACGCCTACGCGATGTAAAACGCTGCTGCCTCAAAACTCGCTAACTTTACTCTTGAAACTCGCTAACTTGTTGGGTTTCGCTCCGCTCTACCCAACCTACGAGCTATTAACCATCGCGCGAAATAAATTTCACGCCTACGGTAACTAATCCATCTCAGCAGCGAGTAGGCATCAACGACTTAAAGCTTATGACTTACAGCTTAAAGCGCCTTTACTCTTTCCCCTTGTAACTCGCTAACTTTACCTAAGTTTGTTGGGTTTCGGCGCGCTCTACCCAACCTACAATAGCCTAATACCCCGCGGCCTGGCCGTCTTTGCGGGTTTCAGATGCACCGTAATAAACGCCGGTTTTTGGGTCTTTCAATATTGCTTGATAACCACCGTATGGGCCAACCGCGTCTTGTAAGGTGTGGCCTTTTTTCATTAACTCGCGGCGGGTTTCCATTGAAAAACCTGACTCTAAGCTAACAAAACCACCGTCTTCCATGATCTCACCGGTTGGTTGCGATGAACCTGTGTGCAGAATACGCGGTGCATCACCGGCTTCTTGCAGGTTCATGCCAAAATCAATCATGTTGATCAGTATTTGAGCATGCATTTGTGGCTGTGTTGCACCGCCCATTACGCCATAACTCATATATGGCTTACCATCTTTGGTGACAAACGCAGGAATGATTGTATGAAATGGTCGTTTGCCTGGCTCATATTGGTTCATGTGGCCTTTTTTAAGGGCGAACATTTCGCCACGGTTTTGCAATACAAAACCTAATTTTGCCGGTGTCATACCTGAGCCCATGCCTCGGTAATTACTTTGAATAAGTGAAACCATGTTGCCGTCTTTATCAGCGGTCGTCATATAAATGGTATCGCCTTCTACTGGGCCTGCATGGTCGCGTTTTGCGGCTTTATTAGGGTCTATCAGTTTGCGTCTTTGGTCAGCATATTGCTGCGAAATGAGTGTTTGTACGGGAATGGTGTTAAATGCTGGATCGGCGTAGTACTTTGCACGATCTGCAAACGCGAGTTTTTTCGCTTCAACAAAGGTATGTACGTATTCTGGGCTATCAAAGCCCATTGCTTTGATATCGTAACCTTCAAGAATATTGAGAATTTGCTGTGCAGCAATACCTTGACCATTTGGTGGCAATTCCCAAAGCGTATACCCTCTATAATCGGCGCTCACAGGCTTAACCCATTCACTATGGTGCGCAGCTAAATCTTCATACGATAAGTAGCCGCCGTTTTCTTTCATATAGCGACCAATTTCTTTAGCAATATCGCCTTTATAAAAGGCATCGCGGCCGCCTTTGGCAATTTTGCGATAGGTGTTTGCAAGGGCAGGGTTCTTAAAGATTTCCCCTTTTTCTGGCATTGCCCCATCAGGCATATAAACATCTTTAAAGCCTGGGTATTTACCTCGTGCAGCCACACTTTTTTGCATGTAATAGGCAATCAATTCAGAAACAGGGAAGCCATTTTCAGCGTAGTCGATAGCTGGTTGGAGTAAGGCTTTCATTGGTGTTTTGCCAAACTTTTTATGTAACTCAAACCAACCATCTACCGCACCAGGTACCGACACGGGCAAGGGCCCATAAGCAGGAATGTAGTCACCTTGCGCTTTTAAAGTATCAAAAGACAAGCTTTGTGGTGAACGGCCTGAGGCATTTAAACCGTAAAGTTGCTTGCTTATGTTATCCCAAACAATGGCAAATAAATCGCCACCAATTCCACACCCGGTCGGTTCAACCAGACCAAGTACTGCATTTGCCGCAATAGCTGCATCAATGGCATTACCACCGTCTTTTAATACTTGTAAGCCCACTTGCGTAGCTAACGGCTGTGATGTTGCAACCATACCTGATTGTGCGATGACTTCAGAACGACTAGCAAAGTTATGGCCTGTGATGCGATCGTAAGCTTGAGTGGCGCCTGTTGTGCCTAAGCATATTGCTAGCACTAAGCTTTTAATGAGTGGAGTTGGTTTCATAGTTTTTTGCCCTTGTTATTTTTTAACCACTATAAAAAGCAATTAAAGATGAGGCAATGGCTTTGCGTTCTAGCGCGAAAAATCGCGATTGACTTCTAAAATAAGAAAAATAGCGGCTAACTTACCTAAAATCACTCCAACTTAATAAATAGCAGAGCCATTTAAGCACTGCTCTGAGACTTTGGATGCTTCGCCGTGAGAGTGCCTATCCTCTTCTACAAACTGATCAACAAGAGGATCAACCAGGTTTTCTTGCTTTATGGTATCGAGAGCGTGTTGCAGCTTAGTGACCACCTCTGGGGATGTGTTTTTGTTAAGTGCCAAGTAATTACCCACTAAAGCAGGGTGCTTTAACTCAAATACCGGTGTGACTTGGTCTGGTCTCATACCTACATTCATCAATTGTGATGACAGAGTGAGAGAGGAGCCAATAAGCAAATCATGCTTGCCTTGCTTAAACATTTTAAGCTCTTCGAACTTTTTTGAGTAAGTTAAAAATTGCTGGCCTTCAGTGAGGTTAAAATCAGCAAGAACGGTTTGATATACATCACCACGAGATACGCCAATGGTGTAGTTTTGCAACGACTGTGTACTCGTTACTTTAATGTCGTTGCGATTATTTAAACGGTATAAACATGAATGCCCAGATACCAAAGGGCCAACCCAGTAAAATTGAGTTTCTCGCTTTGCGGTACGTGAAGTAGAGTAAATGCCTGCATTCGGTTGGGCGAGGGTTAGTGATATTGCACGCTTCCAAGGCAATACACTAAACGTACAGCTCAACTTGGCTCTTTCGCACAAAGATTCCATGATTTTGGTGTTAATACCGGTGAGCTGATTGTGCTCCACAAAGTTATAGGGAGGGAACACTTCAGTATACAAAGTCAATTGTTCAGCACTCGCCATTGCAGTGCTGGCAGTGAATAAACTTACTATTGTTAAATGCTTAAACATCGCTCTTAACTCCAGTTTTTAACAGGTTATTCTGGTTTAACAATTCGACTTAACTGTTTTTGCAGTGTATTTAAACAAAATGGTTTGATAATAAAGCCGTTCACTTTTGCTGTTATCATCTCGCTTACTGTTTGCTTGCTGTCTTCACAGGTTACCATCAATACAGGTAAATCACTTAGGACTGGGTTTTCGCGAATATGATTAAGCAAACATTTACCATCCATTTTCGGCATGTGCAAATCAGTAATCACCAGATCAAAGCTGTGTTTTTCGAGTAAGCCAAACGCTTGAGCACCATCAGTCGCCTCCGTTATATCCTTATACTCAAGCCTACGCAACATGTTTATCAACACGTGGCGCATAAGAGGCATATCGTCAACAACCAATATTTTCATCTAGAGCACTAATAAGCTTTACAGTATTTAAAGCTTAGTTTGCTAACTCAATAACGCAATAAACCAGAAACTAAGAAAAAATATCGGCAACAAGCTGACTAAGTCGTGCAATTTTAATATTACTCAACTGGCGATAGTCAAAATAAGGGCAGACAATCACTTTATCAGATTTACTAATAGCAAATTCATCATCGAGCCAAGTTAATTGGCAATGTAAAAGCCCATCATTTATAAGCTGTTTAGCATGAGTTCGCCCTGCAATTATATGTAATTGCTCTGGTTTGCCTAATATCGGCGGGCTAAACAGTAATGCAGTTTGGCTATGTGCTTGCAGCAGTTGATCATCGCGATAGCTCTGCCAGTCAGCTGCTTTTTTAGCGAAATCATAATATTCACTTGGTAGTGCAAACAGCATTTTGCCATACACGTTAAAAACTTTGCGCCAACCATTTCCACACGCTTGGTTTATTTCGTTTATCTGGCCGGGTTGCATTGCATGCAAATGGTCAAGCTGTTGCCAAGCAGGCATCGGCGGGCGCTTTTCTATATAAACAGCGACTTTAAACGCCTCATCACCAAAACCTTGCAGTGGCGCACTATTAACGACACTCATGACTTTTTAGCGAGGATTCGATCAAGATTATTTGCAAAGTTTTGTCGGTCAGCCTGGCTTAACGGCGGTGGGCCACCGGCCATTTCAACGCCACTTGAGCGCATTGTTTCCATAAAATCACGAACATTTAAACGTGAGCGAATGTTTTCAGTCGTATACAACTCACCGCGTGGATTAAGCGCTTGTGCGCCTTTTTCGATAACTTCAGCAGCTAAAGGAATATCACCGGTGATCACCAAATCATTTGGTTCGATGCGCTTAACAATTTCGTTATCGGCAATATCAAACCCCGAAGATACCTGCAAACGGCTAATATACTTTGAAGGGGGTACTCGCATCGCATGGTTCGCCACTAATGTGGTGAAGGTTTGTGTGCGCTCTGCGGCACGAAATAATATTTCTTTAATAACGACGGGGCAGGCGTCTGCATCAACCCAAATTTTCATGCTGTTCTCTATCTTTAATTTTAGACATTAATAGTTTACCGTAATTGAACTAAATTAGTGCTATTAACGTATTAATTTGTTTAATTTTTAAAGGGAGTAAAAACGTGCAAACACCATTAAAGTTAATCGGGATTTTATGTATCACAGCCATTTTATCTGCGTGTACAGGCGTGCCAGACAACATCAAACCCGTCGATAATTTTGAGTTAAACAAATACACAGGGACTTGGTACGAAATTGCACGTTTAGATCATTCATTTGAACGCGGCCTTGAGGGGATTACCGCTGAATACTCAATCAACCCTGATGGCAGTGTAAAAGTTATCAATAAAGGTTACAGCGCTGAAGATAAAGAATGGCAGCAAGCTGAAGGTAAAGCGAAGTTTGCAGAGCAACAAGACATAGGTCACTTAGAGGTATCATTCTTTGGGCCATTCTATAGCTCATATGTAGTATTTGAATTAGATAAGCAAGACTATCAATACGCTTATATTACTGGCTATAACAAAGAGTATTTATGGTTTTTGTCGCGCACACCGACCGTGACAAAACAGCAAATGCAGGACTTTATAAACACAGCAAAAGAGTATGGTTTTAAAACAGACGAGCTTATTTATGTTGACCATAATAGCTTGTAAAGGGGCTTTACAACTGTCTTTAAACTATCACGAATGTGCAACACAACTGTAATGGATGCTAGGCAAACTTAGCGTCGTTAATTTGAAACAACATGTGATCCCCCAATTTAATCCCCTGCTTGGGTAGGCATTGCCTACCCATTTTTTTAGTTACTTAATTAAGCATTATTGCAAATTGGTATCAGATCAGTTTTTTACTAACTAAACTAAAAAATCATTACCGAAAAGCCACACAACAGCAAAACAGACATAGTTAATACACTGACACGCTTTACCCATGAAACAGTAAAACTGTATAAAATCATGAGCATAAGTACACTTAAAGCCATATAACCGCAAAACAGCAATGCGCCGTACCCAGCATCTAACAGCACGCAAAGCACTAAACTTAGTAAAATACTGATCCAGCCGCTTAATAAAAAGCTATTTCGCTGTTTTTCGGTTAATTTCTTTTTAAATACATCACGAAAATGATTGAATTTTGCAAGTGCAAAACAATTAAACCCTAAAAAGCAGAGACTAAATTGCAGTAACTCCATCATCCTTGTTGCTCCTTTAACAGCCTGTTTTTATTTAATTTAGTCTTATTTGTAGCGGTTTTATGGCTAGGTATTTTTTTGCTTTGTAGTAAAAACAGCAGCCCAGCACAAATAAACGCACTATCAATACCGAATAAGGCCCACTGCTGAGTTAGTAAATACGTGATCCAATTACCATCTATTGTCAACGCATTTACCACAGGTACTAATAAGCAAGCAGCAGCGTTAAGCCAAGCACTATAGCGCCAGTGGCGTTTTTCTCGGCCGATCACAGCAACAACTAACATCGCCAGCCAAGCTAAGAAAAACACGAGTATTTCTTTATCGGCACGCCCAGCTAACTCTAAAGGTAATAAACGATTGGCAATGAAGAACGTCGCGGTTGCAAGGGGTAAGCCCATCAGTGTGGCTAAATTTAGTGTCTCAACGAGCTTAAGTCCAAAGCTTGGTTTTTGGTCTGCTTTGAGTCTCTCGCGTAAGCGCTTAGCCCACATGATGCAGCCTGTAGCTATCATGGCACAGCCTGCAACACCACAGAAAAAATACAACCAACGCAGTAAAGGCTCCGCTAAGCGAGCGCTATGTAATGCAGTCATTGAGTCATAAAACTGCGCCGAAGCGCTCCAATCTTCGCCAGAACTCGCTTCAAGCTCGCCTGTTACACCATTGAATAAGTAGCGTGGTCCGTTATCTACAACCTCTTTGCCGGTTGCCAAATAAACCACTATTTGTGAGGTCGCTGTATTGGCATTTCTAACAAACACATAGCTAATGTCGGCATTCGGTGACTTAGTATAAATCTGATCTAACACATCTTTGATTGCCACCATAGGGCGCTGTTCTTCACTAGGCTTTGCACGTTTATTAATAGGCAATGCCTCATCAAACATTTGCCTTAAGCCATTTTCATATACGGTTTCGGCAGGGTAGGGGAACAGCATAAATATCAACGTGATAATCCCCGTGTAGGTGATCATGATATGAAATGGTAAAGCCAGCACAGACGAAACATTGTGTGCATCAAGCCAACTTCGGCTACCTTTGTTTGCTCTAAAGCTAAACATATCTTTAAAAATACGTTTGTGGATCACGATGCCAGTTATAAGCGCAACCAACATAAATAATGAAGCTAAACAAACAATTATCCGTGCAGTAAATACATCTATGTAATGTAAATCAAAGTGTAAGCGATAGAAAAAGTTACCCCCTTTAGTTTCTCGAGGTTCGGGTAATTGCTCTAAGGTATTAGGGTCTAGATGCGTATAGTTGAAAGGTGCTCGGCGCTGACCTGGCTGTTTAGGCTCAGCAAACCCATAGCTTAAAATAGGGTTACGCGGCTCAGGTAAGTTTATTCGCCAAGATAATGAATTAGGTGCCTGTTGCTGCAATTGCGCAAACACATAATTAATTTGCTCGGCTTGAGACTGAACCCGTTGCGCCTGATGCTGCACATGGTGTGTTTCGGGCTTGGCCCAAATAGTGATTTCATCCTTAAAAAAACTGATAGTGCCAGCAAAAAAGATTAAGAACAGTAACCAGCACACCAGTAGGCCAACCCAGGTATGAAGCCAAGTCATTGAACGGAAAAAGCTCTCTTTCATAACCATCCGTTAATCAATGAAAGGGCCAGCAATTGCCCACCAGTTGTTAGTAAAATAGTGATCCAAACGGTCTTTAAAGACTTAACGGCAAATACCCAAATAAACACACAACAGTAAAAAAATACCGATAGAGTCGTTGTTAACAGCACGCTGTCGAGTTTATTAAGTGGTAATAACACAGCTAGTAATGAAATAAGCACACTGGTAAAGGCGTAACCACCAATAATGGCCGCAACGAAACGCAAAAACACAGCAACACGATAAGATAGGCTCACAGAGCGCTTTTTAGCTGTATTTTTAGGGCGATTGGTTGTCACTGCATCTAATGATTGAGAATGCATGATAATCCCTTAAAAAATAACACGAGAAGAAAACCCCGTATTATATCGCCGACAAACAGAAAAGATAGTAATTATCATTTGCATAAGCGTATTAAATAGTGAAACAGAACCAACTAAGTCGATCTGTTAGTAAAATAATGATCTGCTAGCTTTGTTCTGTGCAATATCATATGGTGTTAAGTAAATAAAAAGGGAGTTGTAATGAAAACAATAGGCTTAATCGGTGGCATGAGTTGGGAGTCTACACAAAGTTACTACCAACTTTTAAATCAAGGTGTTAAAAACAAACTTGGGGGGCTGCACAGTGCCAAGATAGTACTCGTCAGTCTCGATTTTGCAGAAATAGCAGTGCTACAACAGCAACATGATTGGCCACAGATGGCTGAGATACTCATTAAAGCCGCTAAGCAAGTTGAAGCTGCGGGCGCAGATTATCTATTAATTTGTACCAACACCATGCATAAACTAGCTGAGCAAGTTCAAGCTGCGGTTGCAATTCCTTTATTACACATTGCTGATGCAGTTGGTGAAAACCTGATCCAACATAACTTTAAAAAAGTGGCTTTGCTGGGTACCCAGTTCACTATGGAACAAGACTTTTACAAGCAACGCCTAGCAGATAAATTCGTCATAGAGGTATTAATTCCTGATGCACAGGGGCGTGAAACAGTGCATCGAGTGATTTATGATGAACTATGTAAAGGCATCATCAGCCCAGAATCTAAAGCCGAGTATTTAACCATTATTGATAATCTAACTCAGCAAGGTGCTGAAGCCATTATTCTTGGTTGCACCGAAATAGCCTTGTTAGTTCAACAAGCAGATACATCGATTCCATTACTTGATAGTACAGCACTTCATTGCGCTATGGCGCTTGAGAATAGTTTTAATTAGGAGCACATCATGTCGAACCACCATAGCCTAAATTATGTTGAATTTGCTGCTAAAGATTTAGCCGCAACAAAAGCATTTTTTCATCAGGTTTTTAAATGGCAATTTACCGACTATGGCCCTGAATACACGGCCTTTAGCGCTGAATCAGCGGGCCTTGATGGCGGTTTTTATCAAGCCCCATTAACTAGCTTGACCAATAATGGCGGCGCGCTACTGGTGCTTTATTCAAATAATATTAAAGAGACTCAAGCACAGGTGGAAAAACACGGCGGCACAATTATTAAGCCCTTGTTTGATTTTCCTGGAGGCTGTCGTTTTCACTTCACTGAGCCAAGTGGTAATGAGTTAGCAGTTTGGTCAAAGCAAGCATAGATCATATTTTTACTAACTCATGAGTACTCAAACACTAATAGAACAAGTTAGTAAATGCGTGATCTGCGAGCCTCATTTAGCTCTTGGGGCGCGGCCCGTTATTCAATTTAATCCTCGAGCTCGCATTTTAATTGCTGGTCAAGCACCGGGAATTAAAGTGCATGAAAGTGGCAAACCTTTTAATGATGCAAGCGGGCAAAGGCTTCGTTCTTGGCTTGGTGTAACGAGTGATGAGTTTTACGATAAACGCAATTTTGCTATCTTGCCGATGGGTTTTGTTACCCTGGCAAAGGAAAATCAGGTGATTTACCGCCAAGAAAAGAGTGCGCGATTGCATGGCGTGAAAAGCTCTTAGCGCAACTAAATAATATTGAGCTCACCATTATCTTAGGAAAGTATGCGCAGGCATATCATTTACCCCACACTAAGCAGCTGCCCTTAACTGAGTTAGTAAAATCGTGGCGTGAATATTGGCCAAATTACTTGCCACTGCCTCACCCAAGCCCTCGCAATAATATCTGGCTAAAGAAAAATCCGTGGTTTGAGCAACAAGTATTGCCTGAGCTTAGTAGTAAAATACGTACAATTTTAGCAAGGTAAAAAATGGAAAATAACTTTTTTGCTGAAAAAGGCTACTACCATGTAAAGGGCCTTTACACAGAGAGTGAGCTTAGCAAGGTAAGGCCAATTCTCGATAAATTTCATCATCACTGGTTGCAAGAAAACCAATCTTTTTACCAATCCAGAGGGATTAATAGCTCAGGTTTGACTGGTGCTGCATGCTTAAGTGTTGAGGAAAAGTTTGCTCTTTTTGAGTTTGTCAGCTCTAACACTCTATTGAAACAGGTTAAAGGTATTGTTGCTGATCCTCAGTTTATGAATACTCAACTATTCTTTAACCCTTACAACTCTAAACAAGCAAATTATTGGCATCGCGATATGCAGTATCACTTAGAGTTTGATGCGCAAAAGGCCGCTCTTAGCGGCCCTGAAGTATTACATTGCCGCGTTGCTTTTGAAGATGAACCGGGAATAGAACTAATACCGGGTAGTCATAAAAACTGGGATTCAAATGAAGAGTTAACTGTTAGATTAGAACAACAGGGCGCTCGCAATAGTGACTCACTGACTCGCGGTAAAAGTGTGGCACTCAAAAAAGGTGACTTACTCATATTTTCGGCAAATATGATCCATCGGGGCTTGTACGGCATGAATCGTTTTGCCCTTGATATTCTTTACTTTGAACGTCACTCAAGCCTTAATGAGTTTGTACAAACTGGATTTTTACCAACTGCAGAACAAAAGCAGCAGCTAAAAAACGCGATGGTATTTGAGTAAGCAAAAAAAAGCGGCTTCTTAGCCGCTTTCTTTATTTTATTGCACTGTTACTGCAACATTGCGAACAATTCTTTTAATTGCGGCATATATTGCTTAACTAAGTTAACGTTACTTTCGCTAACATCTGCTGTTGCAGTAATTGCTTTAACACCTTCTAAAGCACCTGCCATTGAGCGTGTACCTGCATCAGATGATGATGCTGTAAGACTTTGTAAACCGCTCATCGCTTGATTTACACGTTGCTTGTTCTCTTCTGACATACCCGCTTTAAGGTTTTCTAAATACGCCATTGATACCTCTGAGCCAACAGTAACTAACTGATCAGGTGTGAAACCATATTGCTTGGTCAGGGCTTCAAACTCTGTGTATAGCTCGTGATCTTTAATGTGGCCTAATGCATCCATTACTGACGAACTGTCAACACCATCAGAACTACCTAGCATACCACCGAGATTTACAGTATCTAATTCAGACTGATTTTGTGACCAATTGACCACAGCAGGTAAGGCTTTTATATAACGCTGTAGCTGGCTTTCAGTAATATCTTCTGCGAAACTAGAAAAGCTCATCGCCAGTAGACTAATAGAAATAAGTAGTGCTTTCATCGTGATCTCCTTTCTTTCAAAATGGTTAGCAATTGGCTCACATGATAGAGCGATTATGTTTGGCCAATTACAAATGTTACAATACCTTTTTTACCACAGTTAACTGAACCTGATGTTAATTATTTCTAATACCGTCACAATTGATGAATGGGAGCTCGACTTTAGTGCGATCCGCTCGCAAGGTGCAGGCGGCCAAAACGTCAATAAAGTAGCCACTGCAATTCATCTTCGTTTTGATATTAAGCGCTCAAAACTACCTGACATTTACAAACAGCGTTTACTTAATTTAAATGATTCTCGAATTACCAAAGAGGGCGTTATTGTCATTAAATCGCAAAGTCATCGCACGCAAGAGATGAACAAAGAAGACGCGCTTAATCGTTTGAAAGAATTAATCGTTAATGCCACACAAGTACAAAAGGCGCGCAGAGCGACAAAACCAAGCAAAAGTTCTCAGAGAAAACGCATGGACAGCAAAACCAAAAGGGGACAAACAAAAGTATTAAGAAAAAATGTAAAATTCTAACTTTCACATCAGAAGATCGTGTCAAAAATAAGCAGAACTGTAAAGAAGTGTAACTTGTTAACAAAGTTAATTGATGGTTAATCCTGCCGCGTCTATAATAGTCATACAAACTCAGCACTAATGAAGGAGCCGCGTATGGGCCAGAAATCACGCATTGTTGCCGCTGCAATGATAACGCTGTCAGCTTTGCCTATGTCGGGCTTTGCTGTAGATTCATGGCAAGCCGGAAACGCGTATCCGCAAGGTAGTGAAACCTGTTATAACGAAATTCTTTATAAAGCCAGATGGTGGGCAACTCCAGGTGAAGAACCTGGCAGTTCGCAATGGGGTGCTTGGGTTGCAGATGTCGCCTCAAAAACCTGTGTACAGAGTGTTGTAAAGAAACAAGACGATTTACTTAAGTCTTTACCCACCATTTTCGAACCAAATAATAAAAAAGGGAGTTCTGATTAACTCCCTTTTTTGTGCATTTTGATTTTTAATCAAACGTATGATGCCTTGTCATTTCAAAGCGATTTAAGATGTGATGCATTATATACACCGCACATAAGCTCAATAGTATTGCCACAGACACTGACGAAAAACGATACAGTGCGCTGTATACGAGATCTTGTCCCGGCCCTAATGACTGGCCAAACAAAATACCAAATGTGGTGATAATACCAAAGCCTACACCCGGAATACCGCCACCAATTATGTGATAACGACTAAAGATAAAAGTCAAAATCCACAGAATTAACGCCGGAAATATCAAAATATCGGTGTGGTTATACAAAAATAACTGTGCCACTAACGCTAAGTTACACCCAATTAGGGTGCCTATTGCACGTTGCCATGCCGCCATACCAGCTGCTTTCCAGCACAACGAAAACAATATCAGTACCGAGGCTGCTTGAGCTGAAATTGAATCTTGTAAATCAAAGACCTGAAATACAACAAATGACAAGGTTGCTACGGTTGAACAAAGTAATACTTCGTGGCGCACACTTTCTTTTGCTTTTTCTGGCATTACCCGACCTTGGCGTGGTGCAACATCAGGGAATAAACCATGCATTAGCATCGAGAACACCACTGTAACAACAACGGCAACAGCGTTACTAATGATTAACGGATAAATACTCACACCACCGCCGGTGTAAGTCGAAAAATGCAATTGAATCGACAAACTCACTACCGTTGTGGCGCCAAATAAAAAGTTAGCACCACGGCTCATTTGATAGAACAAAAAGGCAAAAGCGATAAAGCTCATCATTGTCATAACAACAGGCAGGTGTGCAAACAACCCTTGCACAACCAGCACAAACAGCGCACTGAACACCGCGCCTGCGTAGAACTGACGAATAATATGCATGTTAAGCACAGGCACTAAGCCGAGCAATAGCATAGGGTAAACAGTAAAAAAGATGCCATTCGGCCAGTTCATCAATTTTGCCAGTGCAAACCCTAGTGCTGAGCCCGTGGCAATGCGTAGCGCTTGGCGTAAGCCATTACCATCGAGTTGCAATACTGACATAACTCACCCTGCCTTAGTAAATAAAGTGCAGAACACTAATGAAGCGAATTTGCATGCTTGCAAACCAGCTACCGATGCTAGAGTCAGGCAGAAGTTGCACAGTTGCACGCGCACCACTTGGAAATTTAGCCAGCATCTGGTGTTCATCTAGTTGAATATGGATACGTTGACGCTGTGCATCTCGTACCCAACGGTTGCTGCTTTCAGTAGCACTGAGTAAACCGTTCGCGTTAAGCTGACCATCACTGACACCCGCTTCAAAACTAATAATTTTGCCAGTAAACACTTTGCCCGGTAGCGCATCAAAGCTGACTTTTGCAGTACTACCAATTTGTACATGAACTAAAGACTTTTCACGAAAATCAGCCACTAAATCAGCTTTATTAGCAACAATCGCCATTAACGGCTGGCCTTTATTAGCATAAGTACCCGGTGTTACTTGTAAGTTTGCTGTTTTACCGTCGGTATCGGCTGTCACAGTGGTGTACGACAGATTTAGTTTCGCTTGTTCAAGCTGGTTTTGAGCATGGCGAAGCGCTAAATTGTCATCACCTATTTTACCGCGAGCTAATTTAGCCTCGCTAAGCTGGGCTTCAATTGCAGCCACATTCGCTTTGCTTGATTGATAGTTCGCATTGATTGTTTCGTACTCTTGCTCTGAAATAGAACGTTTTTTCAATAGCGACTCACCGCGTTCAAACAGCAACGTTTGCTCATGCAGCTTAGCTTGAGCCGCCGCTAACTGTGCTTCTATTGCCTTCACACTGCTATCTAAACGTTGGTTTTGTAGTTTTGCATCATCATATGCAAGTTCAGCTTGTTGCACGGCAAGCTCAAACGGCTCATCGTTAATCTTAAACAAGGCTTGCTGTTTTTCGACAGCTTGATTATTGGTCACTAACACGTCGGTTACGCGACCACTTACTTGCGGGGTCACTTGTACGACAGGGTGATACACACGAGCCTGCGGTGTGACAGGCATATACAAATCGGCAATCACAAAATATAAAAATAAAACAATAAAACCCGCTAAAGAGATTTTAACGTAACGGGCAAACTTTTGATCTGGTGTCATAACGTTACTTATCTCCTGAATAATGACGGATACACTGACGGGCGTTTTGCTCCATCTGAATTAAACCATGCGCCATGGTATCGAGTTGCTCAGTGGTTAGATCGGCATAAAGATGCTGTTTCACATCGGCAATAATGACCTGCAATGTGTCTAACAATTGTAGACCTTGCTCAGTGAAGTACAGACGTTTACTGCGTTTATCTTCAGCGTCAGCTTTGCGAGCAATAATCTCTTGTTGCTCAAGCTGCTTAATCGTACGGGTTAGTGAAGGCATTTCAATGCCTAAGCTATTTGCTAACTCTTGTTGCGTACAACCTTGGTTTAGATGAAACAGGTGCATCATCGCGGTCCAGCGAGATTGGGTAAGACCCAAAGGCTCAACCGCCAAAGTGACAGCATCGCGACATAAACGATGCACACGGCCCATACTGCCGCATAATGTTAAATCAAGAGTTTCGTGAAAAGGGGAGTGGAAGACATGATGCGCTCCATTTACTTAGCATGCTAACCATTTTAATATAGTTAGCATGCTAAGTAAATGTTGATGCAATTAATAAAATAGATAGCTGTGTTCGATAAAAGCGAACAACAGCAAAAGTTATCTACCTAATCATACTATTTAGCAATTAACTCTTTGATATGGCTTTCATAGAGGTCTAATTTATCAGCAACAAATCCTGTGTGTTGGAACCGTACTATGCCTTCTTTATCGATTAAAAAGCTGCTCGGCATCCCTTTAAGTTGATATTGCCTACCAATAACAGCGTCTGGGTCGTAAATAATATTAAAGTTCACTGCAAACTCAGTTAAAAAAGCATCGGCATCACTGCGCTCAACATCAATGTTTACAGCAATCACTTTAAGCCCTTGCTGTTGATACTTGCTCTGCATGGCTATAAACCAAGGAAATGACCGTCGACACGGGCTGCACCAAGACGCCCAGAAATCGAGTAACACGACTTGCCCTTTGTATTGATTCAATAGTTGAGACAGCTGCTGCTGACTTGCAGCTAAAGGAGGGGTAGAAGGGTGCTCTGCCATAGCAGCAGAGCTCGTAAATAAAAGACATGCAATTAAGGCGTATTTGATCATTGATAATTTAATAAATTCGCTGGTGAATATTGGTCAGTGAGCACCTTGATATCCGCTGGCCAATCTTGATTACCCTTAGTATAAAACAAATGCTCGCTGAGTAACTGCAAATCAACGTCGTAAGGGCTTAACTTACTTGCTAGCTTGTTGGCGCGCTCAGTTAACTGTTGCTGGCTAGGCATAGTCTCGAAGCCAGCTAAAATAATGCGATTAGAGTTTTCATCGGTCACAACATTCACAAAGTCACCAAACACATCGAAATAAGTTGCCGACTCATGCTGATATAACTTGCTTGATGAAAAGGTATTTGCAGCAACAATTCCGCCATCAGCCAAAACACTTTTTACTTCTGCAAAAAATTCCTTAGTGAGGAGGTGCTCTGGGATATAGTCCCCATTAAAGGCATCAAGAATAATCCAATCGTACTTTTGTTTTTTAAGTGCGGCGCGTTTAATGAAAATACGGCCATCTTGCACCTTAGACGTTACGTTATCAGTTTCTACAAAGCTAAAATAATCACGGGCAACTTTTATTACCGCAGGGTCTATTTCGACATTTTCGATATGAGCACTCGGGTAAAGCTCATGAATGGTATTAGATAGCGTGCCACCACCTAAGCCAATGATTAATACATTTTGAGGGTTATCAATAAATAATAAGCTTGCAAACGTCATTTTGGTGTAATTAAACACCAGCTTTTTAGGCTTACTCTTATACATACAGCTTTGCGTGCTTTTACGTGTTTTTTCGTTGAATTTTAAACACAGTAAATCGCCAGACTTCTCAACTAAAATATTGCGATAAAGCGAGCGCTCTTTATGTATTACTTCTGCCAAGCTGCTAAAAGGCAGTGTCATGATCAAACAAAGCGTTAAGACTCTAAACATACGGTACGCTCCTTTGTTTTTATTTGACTAACCGCAATTGCAAGCAAACCAAGTGCGCCTAATACCGCTGCAAAGGTTTTAATGATGTCGTTAACATCAAACGCTAACACCATATAAAAAGAGGTAATAATCGTACCAAGCGCACTACCTAGGGTGCTCACAAAATACAAACCACCGGCAACCTGACCACTTTTTTCATGATCGGTAACCAATAATCGCACTGAGTAAGGTGAGATCATTCCGAGTATTGTTGTGGGGATAAAAAACAACGCAGTTGATGCCAACAACGAACCGTAACGACTGTCTTCAATATGGGTGAAAATAAAGGTCATAATTGGCTCTGCAAACAATACAATTGGCACCACCATAATGCTTGCCACAAAGAAAATGAGTCCATATTTAGTTAACGAAGGATTGCGAGTAGAGAGCTTGCCACCAAGTAAATAGCCGAAAGATAAGCTCAACATAAATACAGTGATAATACTGCCCCATATATGCACACTGCTACCAAAGTACGGCGCTAAAATTCGCCCGCCTAAAAGCTCAATTCCCATAATGCAAAAGCCGCTACTAAAGGCTAAAAAGTAGATAAGCGCATTGATTTTATTCATTAAACACCCGCTGATTTTGTTGTTATTTTACCCATCTTAACCTGATGCAGATAAGGATGCTATGACTGTTTTTTAAGCTGTAAAGGCCGTTGACAAAATAACACCCTTCAAAATAAATACTTAAAAAGGCTAGGTTAAAGTACATGTGCTCTGGTATTTTACTGGGAACAAATTAAGCAAGGATAAATGCAATGGATCAGCAAGTAACACACATCAATATCGACAACCCGACAACGTTATTTGGCCTCAAAGTTCGCACCTGCAATATGAATGAAATGAGTGGCGAAGGTGCCAAAATAGCTGGCTTATGGCAGCAGTTTTACACAGACATAGCGCCAAAATTAACCCCATCTAGCCAAGTTTATGGCGTGTACACTCATTATGAATCTGATGTCACAGGGGAGTTTGATGTCTTT